>JAFDYD010000035.1:29652-81243 GCA_018267615.1 Bacteroidota bacterium
CTTGTGCCTTGTTACTTGTTACTTGTGCCTTTCTCACCTTTCACCTTGTTTTCTTTTTCATGTAACTTTAATCAATGAATCCAGGAATGCGTTTTGGAATTATTGGCAGCGGCAGTTGGGCAACGGCATTGGCTAAAATTCTTACCGATAATAATAATGCAATTAATTGGTGGGTAAGAAATGAATCCATGAGTAAGCATATTCAATCGCGTCATCATAATCCAAATTATTTAAGTTCAGTATATTTTGATATTTCAAAATTGTCATTGAGCAATGACTTAACTAAGGTCATTACTGAATCCGATTGCATGGTAATCGCAATTCCTTCGGCTTATATCAACGAAACACTCAAGCATTTGCCAAGGGATATTTTTTCAGGGAAAAAATTAATTTCTGCTGTTAAAGGAATATTGCCCGAAGAAAATTTATTGTTGAATGATTATTTGAAAAATGAATTTGAATTTCCACTGAGTGATTATTTTACTGTGATGGGTCCTTGTCATGCAGAAGAAATTGCTGCAGAAAAATTATCCTATCTAACTTTTTCGGGAACTGATGAAGAAATCGCAAACGATATTGCTTCTCATTTTTCAACAGAGTATCTGAATACTATTATAAATAATGATGTGTACGGCGTGCAATATGCTGCGGTGCTAAAAAATATTTATGCCTTAGGCGCTGGTATTGCTCATGGATTAGAATATGGCGACAATTTTTTGAGTGTGTTGATTGCGAACTGCGCAGATGAAATGGCTGGTTTTCTGCAAAAGGTAGGAATTAGTCACATTGAAGTTGGTGTGCACGAAATGCAGGATGATATCACACATAAAAAAAATCAAAACTATGCGGCATCAGCTTATCTCGGCGACTTGCTTGTTACTTGTTATTCTCTATTTAGCAGAAATAGAACTTTTGGAAATATGATTGGCAAAGGCTATTCGGTAAAAGTTGCGCAATTGGAATTGAATATGGTGGCCGAAGGATACAATGCCAGCAAATGCATTTATATGATCAACAGCAATAACGTCGGATTTTCCATGCCCATCGCCGAAACAATCTATAAAATCTTATGGCAAAATGTTAAAGTTCGGGAAGGATTTAAACAAATTGAAGCGGTGCTCGTCTAAAGGTTAGGTACTGCTATTGACGAGAGACAGTTAATTGAGTAATTTTATATCGGCAGAAAACCTGAAACGATAATTATATGATGCCTCTTTCTTACCAGAGTTTCGGATTCACTACCATTTTGTTGATGGTGGCCATTCTTACGGTATCACAAATCGTCAGGTATCTTAGAGATTATAAACACAAGCATCAACAAAAAAAACAATCATCATTACATTAAAAAAAGAGATCCGCGGCGATGCCGTCCGCAAATAGTTTTCCTTCTTTAGTCAATACAATTCTCGACAACTCCTTTTTTAATTTCATATCGGTTATATATTTCTTGGATTTTGTTTCTATAGTTTTTCTTGCAGCGTCGTTGAATTTAGTAGATACATGATTGAGGTCAATACCTTCCGTAGTCCTTAATGAGGTCATAATATATTCGTTCATCTGTTGCGTGTCGGTTAATATCTCCTTTTCAAAAATCAATTCATTTTTGGCCAGCGATTGTATATAGAGATTATTATTGGCAACATTCCATTGCCGGGATGATCCATTATATGAATGCGCCGACGGACCAAGCCCAAGATATTTTTTTCCCTGCCAGTATGAAGAATTATGCCTGCTTCTTTTTCCCGGCATCGCGAAATTTGAAATTTCATAATGATCATATCCTGCCATTTCCATCCACTGCATTAATAACACAAATTGCCTCGCCTGATCGGAGGAGTGCACATTCTCCACTTTTTGTTGGCTGATCATTTTACTCAAAGCAGTATTTGGTTCAACTGTCAATGCATAACAAGAAAGATGTGGAATTTGCAGTGCAATTGCCCGCTCAACATTTTTTTGCCAATGATCATCCGGTAACGTTGGATTTCCATAAATCAAATCGATACTGATATTATCAATTGAATGTTCCTGGGCAATTTTTATACTCTTGATAGCTTGTTCAGCATTGTGAGCACGATTCATCCAGGTCAAATCATTTTCAAAAAAAGACTGAACACCTATACTTAAACGATTTATACCTGCTTCTCTCCACCCGATTATAGTTGCGTCATCAATATCATCTGGGTTGGCTTCCAAAGTTATTTCTGCGCCATCAATAACATTAAACGTATCAAATAGCTTGTCGAAGATGAGAGGCAATTCTTCTTTTTGCAATAAAGAAGGAGTGCCGCCGCCCAGGTAAATTGTTTCAATTGCTTCCTGCTGCAGATATTCTTTCTGTAAAACGATTTCTTTCAATAAAGAAGAAACAAAATCGTTTTTAGTTTTCAATGAAGTAGAAAAATGAAAATTGCAGTAATGACAGGCTTGTTTGCAATATGGAATATGAATATAAATACCTGCCATGTAGTTTGAATAATTTTACTGAATATTTGAGTTGTATCTTCTTTCTGCGAATGACAAAATTAAGGTTATATGGTTTTACGCTCGTGCTGCTACTTTTGAGCTGTGTATGCGGTTTTTCTCAATACAAGTTAAAAGTGATATGCGTTGACAGAGATTCGGTATTCGATCAAAAGAATATCGGCCTACAATCCGATT
The DNA here is from genome assembly GCA_018267615.1 of Bacteroidota bacterium. GTDB lineage: Bacteria > Bacteroidota > Bacteroidia > Chitinophagales > Chitinophagaceae > Puia. The sequence continues at coordinate 32,314 of JAFDYD010000035.1, forward strand.
TCAAAACAAAGGATGCCTGTATCGAATATATCTATAAGATTCCATCCATGATTCGGGCAAAAGGTTTTGCGACTGCGTCCATTGATAGCATTCACGTGGATTCGTTGCAGGCTGATGTTCGGTTATACATAGGCGATACATATAGATGGGGACATATTAGCACAAAACCGGAAGACGCAATGATCTTGAACAACTCGGGTTGGAATGAAAAAAAAATATCAAACAAGCTGCTGAATTTCGCAGAAATTCAAAATGTTCAACAACAAATGTTGAACTATATGGAGAATAATGGATATCCTTTTGCCAAAATATCTCTTGATAGCATTCTTCTTGCGGATGGTATTTTAACAGCCGGTTTGAAAATTGACAAAGGGCCTTTGTACAAAATTGATAGTATTCGTGTTTATGGAACTGCTAAGATATCCGACGATTTTTTGCAAAGATATTTGAGCATACGCAATGGAAGTATATATAGAAAGGAAAGACTTCAACAAATCAGCAGAAAGATCCGCGAATTGCCTTACTTGCAGGAAGAACATTCATGGAACCTGACATTGCTTGGAACCGGATCAATTTTAAATCTTTATTTAAAACCTCGTAAAAGCAGCCAGGTAGATGTATTAATCGGACTTCTGCCGAACAATGACCAGTTGACCAATAATCGTCTGCTGGTAACCGGTGAAGCAACGGTCAATTTAAAAAATCCCTTTGGCAATGGTGAAAGCATCGGGTTGAATTGGCAACAGATTCAGCCAAAATCTCCGAGACTGAATTTATATTTTCAACAACCTTATATTTTCAAATCACCATTTGGGTTGAATGTAGCTTTTGATTTATTCAAAAAAGATTCTTCCTATATTAATATCAATGCACTACTTGGTGTTCAATACACGACATCCGCGACAAAAACGGCGAGCGTGTTTATTCAGAGTGCTACAAGTAATTTATTAAACGTTGATACAGCTCTTGTGATTGCAACCCATGCCCTGCCATCAGAAGCTGATGTAACAGCGGTAAATTTGGGACTCACCTATGATTTTAATAATACCAATTATAGATTTAATCCACTTCGCGGTAACGAACTTCAATTGGTAGGGATGGTCGGCACAAAAAAAATTCGCAAGAATAATGAAATTGTAAAACTGTCCGATCCAAACGATGCCAATTTTTCTTTTAACTCACTATACGATACTGTAAAATTGAACTCGTATGAATTTCGGGTAAAGTTGATCGCCGCGCATTATTTTCAACTTGGCCGCGCATCTACATTAAAATTGGGTGCCAACGGAGGAGTATTTCAAAGTCCAAACACTTTCAGGAACGAAGCGTTTCAAATTGGAGGATATAAACTACTTCGTGGTTTTGATGAAGAAAGTATACTGGCCGTTCAGTATGCAGTTGGCACATTGGAGTATCGTTATCTGATCGCGCAGAATTCTTTTTTGTTTTCCTTCGTGGATTATGGTTGGGCAAAGAATAATATTACCGGTTATAATCTGAATAATACTTATCTGGGATTTGGCATGGGGCTCGCATTTGAAACCAAAGCGGGTGTTTTTAATATTTCTTACGCAATCGGAAAAAGAGATGATGCTAATTTGAATCTAAGGCAGGCCAAAATACATTTGGGTTATGTGAATTATTTTTAAAACACAAAGCGTAAAAAAATTGCAAATTTGCCGGACGAATTATATTCAAATACCGACTAAAAAGAAACCTTACACCGTTAATAACTGGGAATGACAGAAATTCGATGGTAGATCTTCCTAAATATGGCGCTAAAAATGAAATTAACATCACCAGTTTTTTTTAGAAATCTTAGGAATATTTCGCGTCGAAGCCATTTTTTGTGCAGATGGTCACCATTACCTTTATTATTGCTTCTCGCGCAACTTGCATCCGCGCAGTCAACACCAGATTCCACTATTGTAAGGGATTCCATTCCTTCTAAATCTGAAACAGTCGTTATTGATACATCGGTAAAACCTGTTGTTCATAAAAAAAAGAATCTCCCGGTCAAGAAAGATAGTCTTGAAATTCCCGGAATTGACTCATCCAATATTTCTAAAAACAATACGAGTACCGAAATTCAGCAAGCATTTGCTCAATACCCAGTAGATTCAATCCCTTTCAAATACAAAAGCCTGTACAAAAGCGACGAAGAAAACGATTTCAATAAAATTGTATCTTTTAATAGGTATTTCAATTTTTTGGGTGAACCGGAAAAAAGTTACGAGCAAATTCGAACGATATATTCTTTCGACGGACTCTTTTATTTAATGGTTGGTGTCCTGTTTTACTTCGCACTGGTGAAAGTTCTTTTTGGAAAATATTTGTCCAACTTATTTACACTTTTCTTCCGGGCTTCGATGAGGCAGCAACAAATTAGAGAACAAGTCCTTCAATCACCATTACCTTCACTTACATTAAATATCCTTTTTATTATTGTCGGCGGACTTTATGGTGCCTTTATTGCAAAGCATTATGGCACTACTGGAGGAATGGACTTTTGGATGATGTTTATTAATTTTTCAGGTCTTATTTGTGCGATCTATCTCATTAAATTCCTCTTATTGAAATGCGTCGGATGGATCTTTAACATACAGAGAGCAACAGATACTTATATTTTCATCGTTTTTCTGACGAATAAAATGTTGGGCATTTTGCTTTTGCCTTTCTTGATAATGCTTTCTTTTTCAGGTACTTTATTAAACGAAGTTGCGATCACTGTCTCACTGATTTTGATTCTATTCTTTTTTATTTATCGGTGCATTGCTTCATATGCTCCTTTAAGAAAAGAAATAAAAATGAACGGGTTTCACTTTTTTTTGTACCTTTGCGCCTTCGAGATAGCACCTCTTTTGCTGATTTACAGGGTGTTACTAAGTTTTTTAAGAAACGCTTAGTATTAATTTTTCATCACTTGCCTAAAGCACATGGTTAAGAACAGGGAAAAAATGGATATGACGGAGATATCTGAAAAAACTGTGAAAAAAATTTTAATCACTCAACCTCGCCCGGAAACTGACAAGTCGCCATATTTTGAACTTGCCAGGAAATACGATATACAACTTGAATTCCATCCCTTTATTCGGCTCGAGCCAATTCCAGCCAAAGATTTTAGAAAGCAAAAAGTTGAGATCGCCAGCTATTCAGCTGTAATTTTCACCAGCCGGCATGCTATTGATCATTTTTTTAGGATAGCTGAAGAGATGAAGGTTAGTGTTTCCCAAGACACTAAGTATTTCTGTATAACAGAAGCCGTAGCGCTCTACCTGCAGAAATTTATTTTGTATCGTAAAAGAAAAGTTTTTTATGGTGCCGATGGTACCAACAAAAGCATGTTTGATGTTATAAATAAGCATAAAGAAAATGAAAGATTTCTTTATCCTTGCTCGGAAAATCAGCAGGATAACGAGATTGTGGGTTGGCTGAAAAACAATAACTGCGAATTTGCCACACCTTTTATGTACCGCAGCATAAGCAACGATGTGAAGGAAGTTTTGACAAAAGAAGAATTCGACATCATATGTTTTTTTACTCCAAGCGGTGTAAAAAGTTTGTTCGACAATTTCCCCAAATTCAAACAGAATGGCACTAAAATCGGTGCTTTCGGAAATAATACTTCACGGGCTGCAGAGGATGCCGGTCTAACGCTGGAAATTAAAGCGCCGCAACCTCAGGCACCTTCGATGGTTTCAGCACTTGAAAGATATCTTTCAGTGAATCTGAAGAAAAAATAAATATATTTTAATAACGGTAAGGGTTCGGATAAGATCAAACACCAGGTTTTGACTCTTTTCTGAACCCTTTCCTTTTTTGTTTGCCGTAAATTGCAACTATGCCTAATCATTTGATCAAGGAATCAAGCCCGTATTTATTACAACATGCAAATAATCCAGTTGAGTGGTACGCATGGGGCGAAGAGGCTTTACGAAAAGCAAGGGAGGAAGATAAACCGATATTGGTTAGTATCGGTTACTCTGCATGTCACTGGTGCCACGTTATGGAGCGTGAAAGTTTCGAAGATGAGGAGACTGCTGAAATAATGAACGCAGGCTTCATCAACATAAAAATAGATAGAGAAGAAAGACCGGACTTGGATCATATTTATATGGATGCTGTACAGGCGATGACCGGGAGCGGTGGCTGGCCGCTGAATGTATTTTTAACACCTGATGGCAAGCCCTTTTATGGGGGCACTTATTTCCCTCCTGTCCGTGCTTTCAATCGTCCTTCATGGAAAGAAGTTTTGAAAAGTATACGAACAGCTTTTTTAGAAAAAAGAGCCGAAATACAAAGCCAGTCAGAGGGACTTGTTTCTCATCTGATCGAGGCCGGCAGTTTTGGATTGAATCAATCACAAACTGCTAATTTTTTTAATAAGGAAAATCTTCATTTAGCGTATGAAAATATTATGAAGCTTGCAGATCATCAGGAAGGAGGATTTGGTAAAGCACCCAAGTTTCCACAAACATTTCCGATTCAATTTCTGCTTCGTTATTATTATCACACAAGGGAAGAAAAAGCGTTGATGCATGCCTGTAAGAGCATTGATAAAATGATACAAGGCGGCATATATGACCAGGTGGGAGGTGGGTTTGCGAGATATGCCACCGATGATGAGTGGCTTGTTCCTCATTTCGAAAAAATGCTTTATGATAATGCCCTATTGATAACCGTTATAAGTGAAGTTTACCAGTTAACAGGCTTGAGCAGGTATCGCGATACAGTAGCCCACACGTTTGAATTTATTTCGAGAGAAATGTTGTCGCCGGAAGGAGGGTTTTATGCTGCGTTGGATGCCGATAGTGAAGGTGAAGAAGGTAAATATTACACGTGGACCAGGAAAGAAATAGAAGTGATACTTCAGGACGACGCGGATATCTTTTGCGAATATTATGACATAAGTAATAATGGCAATTGGGAAGGAAAAAATATTTTGCGCGTGAAAACAACCGAAGAAGAATTTGCTAAAAAGAAAAATCTAAATTCGGAAAATTTTAAAAAATTTCTGATCGATTGTAGGAAAAAAATTCTCCAAAAAAGGCAAGACAGAATACCGCCATCATTAGATGATAAAATTTTATTAGGATGGAATGCGTTGATGATTATTGCGTGTTGTAAAGCTTATGCTGCGTTTGGAATGGAAGAATACAAACAACTTGCCATCGACAATATTGATTTTTTATGGACGAAATTTAAGGGAACGGGAATTCATCATTTTCATCATAGTTATAAAAACGGCAGAGCAACAATTCCGGCTTTTTTAGATGATTATGCATACCTTATCGACGCCCTTTTGCAATTGCAGGAAATAACAGGAAATTTCGATTACCTGCAAAAAGCAAACGAGTTAACCAGCTGGGTACTCGAAAATTTTATCGAAGAAAAAACAGGATATTTCTTTTTTACCCATAAAGAACAGGGTGATATTATTTTGAGAAAGAAAGAAGTTTATGACGGAGCTATACCATCCGGCAATGCAGTAATGGCATCAAACTTGCTTCAATTATCTGTCTTGATAGATAATCCGAATTGGCGGGAAATGGCAGTTGGTAATTGTTTGATGCTTGGAAAAGCGATTGTGAATTATCCGGTATCTTTTGGTGTTTGGGCAACTTTGCTACAGACCCTGACGTATGGTGTAAATGAGATAGTAATTACAGGAACCGAATCCCAAAATATTGTTAAAGATTTTTTAGAAAGGTTTATACCCAATCGTGTTTTTCAATCCGCAACCACTCAAAACAATCAATTTCCTCTTTTAAAGGACAAGCCTATATCGCAAACACCCCTTATTTTCCTTTGTAGGGAATATGCATGTCAAAGCCCTGTCGTTGAAGTGTCTGAATTAATCCGACTTTTGGAAACTGTGTAAAAGTTTAATAATAGTGCTTTACAATAATACTAGTAAGAATACCGTTAACAAATTTACCATTTTAAAAACTTTGACTTTTAAAAAATAAACTCTAAAATTGCGATGAAGATTCTGTCAAAACATTATTTTTGTCCAATACCCTTTAATATTATGAAAATGAAAAACCTATCCATTCTGATCTCTCTTGCGGCCACTTTTCTTGCGGCAGGATGTGGTAAAATAGGAAAATCCCACAAGGGACTGCCGAATGATGGGCAGTTGCATGGCGTAGCTCCCGCCAGTAAATACAATCTTTCCAAACCTCCTGGCATGGTGTATATTCCACCTGGAACATTTCATATGGGTCCGAGTGACGAGGATATGAATTATGCGTATACAGCGCGTAACAGGCAGGTTTCTATTAACGGATTTTGGATGGATGCAACTGAAATTACAAACAATGAATATCGTCAGTTTGTAAATTGGGTGAGAGACTCCACTGCGGCAACATTAATGCAATATGGTAAAGAAGTTGATGGAAAGTTTCAAGTTGATTGGAAAAAAGCACAGACAATAAAATGGGGTGATAAAGCAACTACCGAAAAAATCGATCAGCTAATCGTAACTCCCGATAATCGAATTTTCGGAAAGAAGGAACTGGATCCAAGGAAGATGATTTATCATTCTGAGACTTTCAATCTGAAAGAAGCTGCAAAAAAAGTAAACGAAAAAGAAGCACGTTCGAAATTTATCGAGACCAAAAATGTTCCTATTTATCCGGATACATTAGTTTGGGTTCGTGACTTCTCTTACTCTTATAATGAGCCGATGACCAAGAGATATTTTTCTCATCCTGCATTTGGTAATTATCCTGTAGTGGGTGTTAACTGGAATCAGGCATCAGTATTTTGTGAATGGAGAACTCAATATCTGAACTCATTTCTGGAAGGTCAGAAAAAAGCTACAGAATCAGATTTTCGGTTACCAACAGAATCTGAGTGGGAATATGCGTCACGTGGTGGTCGTTCTCAGTCTATGTTCCCATGGGGTAACTATTACCTGAGAAATAAGAAAGGATGTCTATTGGCTAACTTCAAGCCTGGACGTGGTAATTATCCTGAAGATGGAGCTTTCTATACTGCACGTGCTGATGCTTATTGGCCTAATGATTTTGGTTTGTATTGCATGGCCGGTAACGTTGCAGAATGGACTTCCTCTGTGTACTATGAAGGTGCGTACAACTTCCAACATGATATGAACCCTGACATTCGTTACAACGCCAAGGATTCCGATCCTCCTCGCATGAAGCGTAAGGTGATCCGCGGTGGCAGCTGGAAAGATGTAGGTTATTTCCTGCAAACCAGCACACGTACTTACGAATATCAGGATACTGCAAAATCATACATCGGTTTCCGTTGCGTGATTGATTTGCCACCAACATTAGCCCGTAGGTAAATTATTCCTTGTTATAAAATTTTTTTAAATAAAACCCGTTATTGATTTTAACGATAAAAAAAATCAACTGGAAACTTATTTTCCAAAACCCTTACAAAACCTATTAAAAACAATTTTAAACTTACAACTATGGCCGGAGTTTCTAAATCAACTGAAAGACTCGTAAACGTAATAGTCTGCGTTGGTGCAGCAGTCGTAATTTTTGGTGCTTGGCAAAAAATTACCCACCAGAGATTGGCTGACTTTTTCTTAACTGCAGGTTTGCTTACCGAAGCATTAATATTCATGGTATATGCATTTTTACCTCCTCCAGGAGCAGAGATGCATGCACTTGCTGAAGCATTGCCAAAATTGGCTGGTGGAAGCTCTGGAAATCCGGCGTTAGATAAAATGGATAAGATGTTGCAGGAAGCAGAAATCAACCCAACTACGTTAGGTAAGTTGAGCGAAGGTTTCAAAAAATTCGGCACTACAGTAGAAAAAATCAGTGATGTTTCAGGTGCTCTCGCTGCAACTAGCGATTATACAAATAAAACTAAAGAAGCTGTTGTTGCTTTGGATAGCATGAAAAATGCTTACCAGGGCGCTACAACTACAATAGGTCATTTCAATAGCGCTGCTGAAAGCACTAAACAATTTCATAACCAGGTTCAGGTACTTACTAAAAACCTCGGTTCATTGAATGCTATTTATGAACTGGAATTGCAGGATACGAATAACCATCTTAAAGCTATGAATGGATTTTATTCTAATCTGGTTCAAGCTTCTGAAACAATGCAAGGCAGTGTAAATGATGCTAAGAAAACCCAAGAACAAATTGCGTTGTTGGCCAAAAACTTAGGTAACCTGAATCATGTATATGGCAATATGTTGAGTGCGATGCAAGGCAGACAATAACCATATATCCAAATCCAAATAAGTAGAAAAACCCATTGTTCAAAAATTAAATTCTCACGATCATGGCCTTACCTAAAGAGCCCCGGCAAAAGATGATCAATATGATGTATTTGGTGCTCACAGCATTGCTTGCACTGAATGTATCTGCAGAAATATTAAACGCTTTTAAAACCGTAAATGGTAGCATCGCGAAATCCAATGAAGTAATCGCGGAAAAAAACGATGTTACTTATAAATCATTTGACGAAAAGTTAAAAGATCCGCAAACTATGGCTAATGCCCAGGTTTGGGCACCCAAAGCCAAAGAAGCACAAAAGCTCTCTGGTGAGCTTTACAACTACATTGAAACGTTAAAACAGACTTTGAAGAAAGAATCAGGTCTTGAAATGAAAGATGGTGTTGAAAGTTTCAGAGAAGCAGACTTGGATGCTCCTACACGTTTGATGGACGAGCACGGTGAAGGAAAAAAATTATATGATGGTTTGAAACAATACAAGCAAAATATGCTTGCTATTATCAAACCGGAAGAATTTTCAAGTAGCCCGTTGGTGATGGATGGATTGAAAAAAGATAAAGCCGAATTTGAAAAACAATTACCGCTTGATCTTTCCATTCCTAAATCACAGTCAGGAAATAGTCTCACTGGAACAGAAGAACAAAAATGGACAACCAGCTATTTTCACATGACACCAACTATTGCGGCACTCACTATCTTGAGCAAATTTCAGAATGATATTAAAAATTCTGAATCTCAAATGGTTGATTACTTCCATAAAAAGATTGGTGAAGTGAAAGTAATATTTGACCAATTCCAGGTTTTGGCTCAGGCAAGTTCTAACTATGTAATGCCTGGCGATAAGCTTACTGTTACTGCTGGTGTTGGTGCTTTTAGTGCTGCTGCAAAACCTAAAATTTATATCAATGGACAACTTCAGCCTATAACTGCTGACGGTACTGCCGAGTTCTCTACAACCGCTGAAAGCGCTGGTGATAAAACTGTAGATGTAAAAATCGAATATACTAAACCAGATGGTACAACAACAACAGTTAACAAGCCTGTGAAATATACTGTAGGTCTTCCTTCAGGCGCCTCTGTGTTCTTAGAAAAAATGAACGTTGTATATATCGGAGTTGAAAATCCATTGACGATTTCCGGTGGTAGTGTTGGTAGAGAAAAAGTGCATGTAACTTTTAGCAGCCCTGGTGCTACTCTTACAAATACTAACGGTGATCATTGGGTGATTAAACCAACTCAACAAGGTGAAGCTACATTGAACGTAAATGCAAATGGTAAAAACTTTCCTTTCAAACTCCGTGTTAAAAATCTTCCTCTCCCGGCAGGTTTTGTTGGAGCCAAAAAAGGCGGTGCGATACCTTCTGCAGAATTCAAAGCAATTGGTGGCTTGATCGCGAGATTGGAAGATTCAGATTTTGAAGCTCCATTCAAAGTTGTAAGCTATACTTTGGGCGCAATTGGTGGAGGTATTCCACAATACGTACAGGCTTCAAATGAAGGAAATAAATGGGGTGGAAGTGCTGGCGCAATAGTTGGACGAGCTACTCCTGGTACAAATGTCTTCTTTGATAATATCAGAGTCGTTGGTCCGGATGGCAAGCCTAGGGAAATTGCACCTATGGTGTTCAGCCTTAAATAATATTTACGATTCCGCCACGTTAATAGTGGCGGACTTGTTTATAAGACATATTAATTAGATAAAATTTTTCGCAATGAAATACCGTGTTATCAGATTTTGTATGCTAATCGCAGTGGCTGCTTTTACAGTGGGGACATTGCATGCACAGGCTCCAGCCTCGAGAAAAAAGCAAAAGAGAACTACCACTAAAAAGAAAACCAATACAGATAAAAACAGTGCTAACAATGCAGCTGTAGCTCCTGCTAAAGATACTACAGCAAAACCTGTTGTTGTATTGGAAGCCGATATAAAACTGGATACTCCACGTAAGTCATTGCGTAATGATGCTGTGATTGAATTGAACCTGGTTAAAGATCGTACACCTCTTGCTTATGAACATATTCGTGAAGATGATGCCGTTTATCGTCAGCGTATTTGGAGAGAATTGGACGTTCATGAAAAAATGAATTTGCCTTTTGTATACAAAGCTTCTGAAGACAACGGTAATCAAAGATTCATCAGCATACTTTTAAATCTTATTAAGAATGGTGAAGTAACGGCTTTTGATGCGAATGTTGACGACAGGTTTACTACGCCGATAACGTTTAAACAAATAGCGGAGACGATGGTTGGAAAACCAAGGACTATTCAGATCCCCGATTTCGCGCAAGATCCAGATGGCTCAAAAGGATTGATGAAGGATACAACAATTGTAGATAATTTCAACCCTGATTTAGTAGAAAGATACGAGATCAAAGAAGAGTGGGTATTCGATAAAGAATCTTCACGTATGCATGTTCGCATTCTTGGTATCGCTCCAGAAAAAACAATTTATGAAGCTGACGGATCTGTAAGAGCATCATTCCCGATATTCTGGGTGTACTATCCCGATACAAGACCAATGCTCGCTAAATACGAAGCATATAATGGAAAGAACTATGGATCGAGAATGAGCTGGGAAGAATTGTTTGAAACGCGCATGTTCTCCAGCCGAGTTATTAAGTCTACTATTGATAACCCAAGCGATCAGTTTATTGCTGGTTACGTAAAAGATCCAATCCTTCAATTGCTCGAAGGTGATAATATTAAAGAGAAAATCTTTAACTACGAACAAGACCTTTGGTCATACTAATAAACTAAGTAAACTTCTAAGCAAAAAAGGCATCGTAATTTTACGATGCCTTTTTCGTTTTAGGGCTGTCCTTAATAATTTCTTATAGAATTCTGGACTCCTAGATTTTTTTTAAAATACACATGGCTACTATTGTTTAATAGAATTGTTTTACTACTTTTACAACGGTTTTTCATAGGATATTGGATTTTAAAAACGGGGCTGGATGTCTATTCGGGCCCCTTTTATTTTCTATCATGCGTGCCATTCTCTAAATATTTTTTCTTTCCTTTTTTTCTTCTCCTTTCTCATTTTTGAAATATTCTGTTATAATTTTTGCTTTAGAATTTCCAACCACGGCAGCTAAATCATTTTCCGAAGTCTGTTTGACTTTGTTTACAGACCGAAATGTTTTTAGCAAAAGATCCGCCGTGCCTTTGCCAATTCCGTCTATACGTTCCAGTTGGTTTTGAAAAGTACCCTGACTTCTTTTCAACCTGTGAAAATTGATCCCGAATCGATGCACTTCATCCCGGATCTTTCTGATCAGTTTAAGACTTTCACTGTCATACGGAAGTTTTAAAGATTCATTGTCTTCAGCGAAAAATATCTCCTCTTCATTTTTTGCCAACCCTACAAGCGTGAGCATACCCGTTAAGCCCAATTCCTCAATGCTTTCAAGAGCCGCATGTAATTGCCCCTTGCCCCCGTCAATAATTACCAGTTGGGGAAGTGATTGCTTCTCGTCCAATAATCGTTTATAGCGACGGTGAACAACTTCCTTCATTGTTGCAAAATCATTAATTCCTTTAACTGTTTTTACATTGAAATGGCGATAATCCTTTTTGCTTTCCACACCATTTTTGAAACACACCATTGCCGACACTGGAAAACTTCCCTGAAAATTAGAATTGTCAAAGCATTCAATGTGTACTGGCAGCTCGGCTAATTGAAGGTCCTCCATCAGATGATATAGCAATTCTTTTCTGGCAGACTCCGATTTATCTCCGAGATGCAAAGCTTTTTTTCTGCGTAACTCATCGAGGAAATACATTACATTTTTTTGAGCCAGTTCTATTAATTTTTTCTTGTCACCACCTTTGGGGATTGTAATTGTCAATTCCGGCTGCGGGTATTGAATCGAAAACGGAACTATTATTTCAGGAGCCTGGCTATTAAATGTGTCTCGCAATTGGGCTATTGAAAAAGTGAGTATCTCTTCATCTGTTTCTTCCAGATGATTCTCCACTTCTGTTGTATGCGTTTGCACCACTGTGCCATTTTGAACCATCAGGTAACTGACATATGCATGGCCATCTTTCCGCGAAAATGAAAATATATCGGCGTTGTTGATATGTTTATTTACAATAACAGATCTTGCCTGGTAGTTTTCAAGATGCTCTATTTTTTTTCTGATTAGCTCGGCTTTCTCGAATTCCATTTTTTCCGCCGAAATTTTCATTTCTTTTTTAAATTCAGAAATGACAGGTCCAAGATTGCCTTTGAGGCTATTTTTTAAACGCCCTAATCCTTCTTTGTAATCTTCTTCAGTTTGGAAACCTTCACAAGGACCTTTGCAATTTCCCAAATGGTATTCGAGACAAACTTTAAACTTTTTTTTTCTGATATTATTTTCGGTCAGGTTTAGCTTGCACGTGCGCAATTGAATATTTGCACGAACAAAATCCAGCAATTCTCTAACCTTTGCCACTGAAGTAAATGGCCCAAGATATTCAGAACCATCTTCAATTTTTCTTCGGGTCAAAAAAATCCTGGGGAAGGGTTCATTCTTAATAACAATATAGGGATAACTCTTGTCGTCCTTTAAATTAATATTGAATCGCGGTTGAAACTGTTTGATCAAAGAATTCTCTAGCAGGAATGCATCTTGTTCAGAATTGACGATCGTGAATTCAATCGAATGAATTCTTTGTACCAGTTCATGTGTTTTGTAAGTGGTAAAAGTTTTTGTGAAATAAGAACTGACGCGTTTTTTTAAATTTTTGGCCTTCCCTACATATAACAAACTTTTTGCGTTGTCAAAATATTTGTAAATGCCTGGATCATTTGGAATAGTATGAGCGATATGTTGAAACTCTTTTTGCGTCATGATTATTTTTATTCACTGTCATCCCAAACTATTTTTAAATGATTTGTTGATTGCGGTTGATTAAGCGGTTGAATCAATGAAACGATCTCAAAACTTTTTTTTGCTCTCCAATACATCTTTTTCACTATTGTGGTATCATTCCGTGTAATATTTTTTTCCATATATAGACTCCGAACTTTGTCAAAACCACTGGTACGATTTGCCAATACATCAACTCTTCTCAATTGTAATGTGTCACTTTTTGTTGAATAGGTAAATGTCAGCGATTGGGTAGTTTGGTCCAGAAAAGAACTTTCCGAAAACTCCTTTTCGAATTTTGCGGAATCTTTGAGTTCTGGTGGTAAGAATTCTTGCGCGAGTATATTAAAGTCTTCCAGTTTGATAAATCCAGAATCTCTTTTGCCATTTACCGTAACATATTTCATCATTTTTAGCGGCAAAGAATCTACATATGAGATTTCACTTTGTATGTAATCTGCTATTGGGAAGAATTCTTTTTTTTCAACTTTAGCAGCAGTCGTAGTCTTTTGTTCATGATTTTTGCAAGCCGACAACCAAGTGAAAATTGAGATAATGATAATCTGAACGTAGTTTTTCATAAAATAAAATTACAGATTTGATGGCCTTTAAAAAGCAAAAAAATTGTTTCAACCTTTCTGCATACTTTCAGAATTATTGGTTGTATGAATTTGAATTAATTTAAAACGTTGGATTTTATTTAATCCGGATTGCAATGCAAATGTAGTTTTTTAGCGGATAGTTTTGCTCACGCCGATTTTGATACCATATTCCATCAGGTTTTCCTTGAATGGATATTTGTTGGTGTATGTCGAGAGAAGCTGATAACGGAATTGTGGACCAAGTTGCCAACGCAATCCGCCTATTTGGTAAGATAAAAATGCTTCCAATCCTCCGTTTATATTCCATCTTCTGAAAAGAGAAGGTTCTTTAGTATAATTGAGATAATCTGTAGTAAGCAAATAAGAATTTCTATTCAGCAGATAAGTGGGTTGAATCGTTCCTGCAACATTAAATTGTAATTTTCCATTTCCTATTACTCTCATTTCAAGTCCAATTGGAACTGATAGCTGATAATATTTATTCTGCAAGTTCTCTCTCGACTTGCCGCCGAAATTACGAACGTTGGTATAGCCGGTAATTGAATCAGCGAGATAGCCATAATAAGAATTCAGCGTAATCGTTGCCAGTTCAGGGTTTGCTGAGAACGCTTTTATAATATACCTGCTGTAATTGAATTGGAATCCTGCTTTTAATGTAAGATTGCGAGTAAGTTTGTATAGCATGCTTCCACCGACTTCATAACCGACAGCCGGCGTGTGGTCAACGAAATCATTTACGTTGCCAAAATGTATCAAAGCGATCGGCACATTTTGTATCGTCGATTTGATCCGCGAGTAATCAACACCAGATAGCTTACGATAATTTACAGTTGGAGAAACATATAACTGAAGATTGAACCTATGCTGCTTTACAGGCGTCAAATGTTGTGTAGCATTTTCCTGGAGCCAGTTGATCTGTTTTTTATCTGACTCATTGTACGTTTCAATATTTTCCTTACGTAGATCCCTAACCGAAATTTGGGCAGCTTTGTCTGACGCTTCAGTAAGATCAGGACTTATTTCCTGCGGAGTTTTTTCAAGCACACTGTTATTGAAAACGCGTCTTAAATTTTCAGAGGAGGATAATGTTGCTGTGGAATTAGCACTTGGAATATCGATATAATTATAATTGTCGGATGGAGCAGGTGTTTTATTTTCCTGCTGATCCGGTACTATGTCAACCGAAGTAAATTGATTTATATTTTCACTGCCATTGTCTGATCGTGATGATGGAGCCTGAACAAAACTTTCCTTATTAAATGCCTTGAAACTTGTAGTCGCGTCAGCAGAACTTGGTTTTTGTGTAATTCCAAGAACTGACTTTTTCGTAGAAGCCAAATGCTTAGCAGGTGTTAATAGTTCTTTTCCTGCGATTATTAAAAAGCCAATGATCAAAACAGACATGCCCGCAATAAAACGTCTTCTTTTTGTGTGCAGGGAATTATAAATTCCTTTCCACGCCTTTTCAGAAGGGTACATTTTATATTGATCCGTCTTTTGCCTGATCAGTTTTTCAAAATCATCATTATAGAACTTTCTGTCCATCATTGTCAATCGTTTTGGGTTCTATATTCATAGGATAAAAGGTTTTCATCTTGCAGCAGCCAGCCATTCAAATTTTTCTTTTGGCTTTTGAAGAATATTTTTTCGCACCAAGATATCTTCGAGCATTTGCTTTGCTCTTGTATATTGAGAACGACTTGTGCTTTCTTCTATATCCAGCATATCTGCAATTTCTTTGTGTGAATAACCTTCAATGGCGTATAGATTTAGAACTGTTCTATATCCAATTGGTAGTATTCTTATGCAATCCACAATTTGCTTTGCCTGCACAATCGAAGGAACGCTTTCTTCGCGCACCTGCACCGCACTTGCCTGAAGGATATCTACACTCTCATTGAAGCGCTTATTTTTTTTCAGGTTGTTAATACAAGTATGGACAATGATCCTTCTAATCCAACCTTCAAAAGCGCCTTTGTTTTGAAAAGTATGAATCTGCAGAAATACTTTGATAAAGCCTTCCTGCAACATATCTTCGGCGTCTTCTCTATTGTGGGCAAACCGATAGCAAACAGCAAGCATTTTAGGACTATACCTATTGTACAGTTCCCGCTGGGCAGCAGCTTGATTTTTTAAACAGCCTTGTAAAATGGCGTCTTCGGTCATACTAACCTTGTTGCCCTGTAATTTAGACAATTTTTTTTAGTTAAAGCTGCTTGTTTCGTAAAAAACAACAGGGCTTTTGAAGAATGTGGTTATAATTATTTCGCCATAACAGTTATGGATCGATCAAAATATTCCCTGTCATCTCTGATGGTATTTCTTGTCCCATCATTTTGAGCATCGTGGGCGCAATATCACCTAGCTTACCCGGTTTTATCTTTCCTTTCCATTCTTTATCGATGATAAAAAAGGGAACCGGATTCAGGGAGTGCGCAGTATTCGGAGTGCCATCCTCGTTAATGAGATAGTCGGCATTACCGTGATCAGCAGTCAGGAAAACTGTATAGCCGTTTTCCAACGCCGCTGTCACTACCTGTTCTACGCTTTTGTCAACGGTTTCAACGGCTTTTATCGCTGCTTTCCATACGCCAGTGTGACCAACCATGTCGGCATTTGCAAAATTCAGGCAAATAAAATCTGCCGATTTATTTTTAATTTCTTTGACGATAGTATCTGTAAGTTCCGGAGCGCTCATTTCTGGTTGAAGATCGTAAGTAGCTACTTTTGGAGAAGGTATCATCAATCTTGTTTCGCCATTAAAAGGCTGTTCCCTTCCGCCACTAAAAAAGAATGTTACGTGCGGATATTTTTCGGTTTCTGCAATACGTATTTGTTTTAATCCTTTTCTTTCGATGACTTCTCCGATGGTGTTTATCAAGTCATCATTTTCAAAAACAACATTCACATTTTTAAAATGATGATCGTATTCTGTCATGGTCGTATAGTGCAACGATAGCTTTTTCATGCCGTGGTCCGGCATGTCCTTTTGCGTGAGCACTTCTGTTATTTCCCTGCAACGATCCGTACGGAAATTAAAACATATTACCACGTCTTCATTGTGGATAGTTGCCACCGGTTGCTGATCTTTTCCTACTAACACTGTGGGCTTGATAAATTCATCAGTGATATTCTTCGCGTATGATTGTTCTATTGCGTTCACCGCATCCGTATTTTTTTCTCCCTCGCCATTCACCAATGCATCATAAGCGAGCTTCACACGTTCCCATCTTTTGTCGCGATCCATTGCATAATAACGGCCACTAACACTCGCAATTTGTCCAACAGATTTTTTTAAATGATCTTCTAGGTCCTTCATAAAAGCCAAACCACTTTTCGGATCTGTATCACGGCCATCCGTAAACGCATGTATATATACTTCATGCAAGCCTTGATCTTTACAAATATCAACAATTGCTTTTAGATGATTGATGTGTGAATGAACCCCGCCATCACTCACCAAACCGATAAGGTGAAGCGGTTTTTTATTATTCTTTGCAAAATTTAACGATTGTAATAACGTACTATTTTTAGCAAAGGAACCATCCCTGATTGCGACGTTGATGCGCTGCAGTTCCTGGTAAACGATTCGTCCAGCACCAATATTTAAATGCCCCACTTCCGAATTACCCATTTGACCATCCGGCAATCCAACCACTTCGCCACAAGTGATCAGCGTTGTATTTGGATATTTTTTGTATAAAGAACTTACAAATGGTGTGTTTGCATTTTGAATTGCATCTGATGATTTGACTTTGCCTAAAGCCCAGCCATCCATAATAATCAATATCACTTTCTTGCTTGCCATACGCTGAATGATTCGTTTTGTGCTGATTTTTGGCGCTAAAGTTAGTAGTATTACGCGGTTCTTGTGGATTTTTCCTTGTAATAAGTACTTTGGCATATTTTTAGAGGCTCTAATCCGACAATCATTTCGCTATGAAAAATATAGCTGGATTGGCGTTAGCGCTGCTCACGCTTTTCCTAGTTTCTTTCAAAACCTTATTCAGCATCGATGCTGTGGCAACTGCGATTCGTTCGGGGGATGTAGCCCAGTTATCTCCTTACCTTGATTACAGGGTTGATATTGCATTACCGGATAAAAGCGACACGTACAGCAAAACGCAGGCAGAAATGGTGATTCGTGATTTTTTTGCAAATAACGGTGTCCGCAACTTCCAGGTAAAACAGAAGGGTGAAAATGCCGATTTTGTTTTTTGTGTAGGTATTTTACAAACTTATAATGGGAATTATAGAACCTCTTTGTTCTTTAAACAAAAAGGAGACAAACAATATTTGCAGGACCTGCGTTTCCAACTTATTCAATAATCAATTAGTCCTAAAAAAACCAATAGACTTACGGCGCTTGCCATAGGTCTTTTTTTTGTGCACAACTTTCTGTTTCCTCCTTCGCAATTGATAGATGTGCGTTCAAAGCACGAAGCTTTTAATTAGTTTTGTTGCATGCTTAATTTCGACGATCATTTACAGATATTGATTGACTCCGCACTGAAAGAAGATATAGGATCTGGTGATCACTCAACCTTATCAAGTATTTCCGCAGATGCTAAGGGTAAAGCTTTTCTGTTGATCAAACAAGCTGGAATATTGGCCGGGGTATCTGTTGCAGAGAAAATTTTTTTATGGAAAGAACCATCGGTAACCTTTGTTTCTTTCAAAAAAGACGGAGAGACAATGAGCGCTGGAGAGAAAGCTTTCGAGGTAAATGCGCACGTACACACAATATTGCAATGCGAAAGGCTGGTATTAAATTGTATGCAACGCATGAGTGGCATTGCAACCCTGACAAAACAATACACCGATAAGTTAAAAGGGTATAAAACAAAAATTCTCGACACCAGAAAAACAACGCCCAATTTTCGTTTGTTAGAAAAAGAAGCGGTTCGGATTGGTGGAGGAGTAAATAATCGTTTCGGCCTCTATG
Source organism: Bacteroidota bacterium (assembly GCA_018267615.1). Classification (GTDB taxonomy): domain Bacteria; phylum Bacteroidota; class Bacteroidia; order Chitinophagales; family Chitinophagaceae; genus Puia. Next base: position 50,946 of record JAFDYD010000035.1, read on the forward strand.
ATATGATCATGCTAAAAGATAATCATATCGATTATTGCGGAGGCATTGAAAAAGCAATTACAAAAGCATTTGATTATACACAGTCAGAAAATAAAAACTTGAAAATCGAAATAGAAACAAGGAATATTTCTGATGTAAAAAAGGTAGTGGCCATTGGAAAAGTGGATCGCATTATGCTGGATAATTTTACGCCTGCCCAGATTAAAGAGGCGTTGAAGATTATTGACGGAAAATATGAAACCGAAGCGAGTGGCGGAATCAATCTGGAGAACCTGATCGCTTATGCCGAAACAGGTGTTGACTATATCAGCATCGGTTCGCTGATACACCAGGCAAAAAGCCTTGATCTAAGCCTGAAAGCGGATATCGGCTCTTGAATAAGGGATACAATTGTAAAACATGAAATCTGAAACGCTAACCTTTCAAAGTTTGAAATCGATATATGGCAAAAAAAAATGAACCAGGAAACAGGTTTGTCTACAGTACCGATCCAGATTTCCGAATTGATGAAAACGGACATCCACAACAGGAAACATTGCCGCCAGCTCAACAAAAATTAAAAATAAGGATTGATACCAAACAGCGTGGAGGCAAGGCCGTTAGTTTGGTAGAGGGTTTTGTCGGTAAGGAAGAAGACCTTGTGGAACTCGGAAAAAAATTAAAGACTTATTGTGGAACCGGAGGCACAGTAAAAGAAAACTTGATTATCATTCAAGGTGATCAACGCGATAAACTCGTGCAATGGCTGAATAAAAACGGTTATACTTCCAGTAAAAAATTATAAGAACAAATTATAGGGAAAGAAATTTCTATCTCCTATTTTATGAACTCTTTGGTATTTGATGCATTCATGATATAAGACAAAGCTCCGCTTGGGCATTTCTTCACCTGTTCAACGATAAGTATGGAATCGGATTGATTCACATCGATCCATGGTTTTCTTTTTATATCAAAAACTTTTGGTAATCCACGAACACAATTACCCGAATGGATACAGAGGTCGGGCTTCCACACAACGGTCACTTCTCCATTGGTATATTTGAAAGTTTTTTGAGACATGTTTTTTTCTTAAATAGTTTACAATCGCACTTGCCAAATATCATTGGCCCTGCGCAAGGCTATACGCTTTTTTGGTTCCCCACATATTTAATAATTCTGACGAGCAGATTTTGAAATCACCGCTGAGACTTACATATAGTCCCAATACATCCTGTTGATTCAACGGATAATCATCGATACTTTCAAAACGTACATTATATTCGTTAACAAGGTTCGTATATACGGAACCGGTAGGCCATACCTGTGTACCCCGGTTGCTTATATTAATAAGATTGAATTTAACACCAGCATGTCGCTGACATTTTTTGGCAATTTCTTCGGGTTGTTCGGAACTTTCAATAAACATATCTACGCCCACAATTTTTTCTGCTTCCATTTCTTTTGATACCATCATTGCGTTGTGATCAAGTTTAAAAAATGTTGGCGTCGCCGGCATATTGGGCAACACAGCTTTTGCTCCATGGGCTGGCGTTTTTCCAAAATTGCCAATGATTGCATCTGCAAATTGAGTTGTATTCAACGATGGAATATTCTTATCTCCAAAATCACCAGTATGTTTTCCTTGCTCTAGGGTAAAGAGCAACGCATTTTCGATAACCGCAGCATTTTCCATAAGGCCGAGATGGCGCAGCATAGCAATCCCGCTTAGTAACAATGCGGTTGGATTTGCGATATTTTTTCCTGCGATATCCGGAGCAGTTCCGTGAACCGCTTCAAATATCGAAATATGATCACCAATATTTGCAGAAGGAGCAAAGCCAAGTCCGCCGACGAGACCTGCACAAAGATCCGAAACAATATCTCCCTGTAGATTCGTTAACACAACCACATCAAATGTATCCGGTCTCGTCACGAGCTTCATACAAAGATCATCGACGATCACATCATCCGATTTTATTTCGGGATACTCTTTGGCCACTTCGTTGAAGCAATCCAAAAAAAGCCCATCAGTTAATTTCATGATATTGGCCTTGTGACCACAGGTAATTCTTTTCGTTCCTTTTTTCTTTGCCATCTCAAATGCATATTTGATTACCTGCAAACTGCCGGGCCTGGTAATAAACCGACGGCTCAATGCTACATCGTGCGTAGGCATATGCTCGATACCACCATAAGTATCTTCAATATTTTCGCGGACAATAGTAATATCGATCGGGATACCTGCCTTTGAAAAAACGGTGTCGACACCGTGCAGCGTTTGAAACACGCGTTTATTTGCGTAGGTGTTCCATGTTTTGCGCGCGGTGACGTTAACACTTTTTACACCTTTTCCTTTCGGCGTTTCCATCGGGCCTTTGAATAAAATGCTTAAGGTCTCAATGGTTTTCTGCGCTTCAGGCGTCATGCCATTTGAAAAACCTTTGTCAAAAACCCATTTTCCCATATCCACGAATTCATATTCGAGCGGCACTTTATTCGCCTTAAAAATGTTTATTACCGCATCCATTATCTCCGGGCCAATTCCATCACCTTTAGCTACTGCTATTTTCATATTCTGAGAATTTTAAGTAAGGGTTTTAAGTTGCTGTTGAGGCTCGTCAAGTTTGTGCTAAATTAGTATAGAATCAGGATTGTAGCACTAAATTGTAAATAATCCTTTTAGCTGCCACTGTTTTTGATTAATTTTATAAAAACTCGGTTTCAATGGCAAGTAAAATTTCTGAAGGAGTTGAAATAAATGTTGAAACTTTTTACCAGCCGGATTATAGTAACCCCGTATCTGGTGAATACATGTTTGCTTATCGGATCACCATCGAAAATCATAATAGCTTTTCAGTAAAACTGCAACGCCGCCACTGGCATATTTTTGATAGCAATGGCAGTTATCGTGAAGTGGAAGGTGAAGGAGTTGTAGGTGTACAACCAATATTGAATCCGGGCGAACGCTACCAGTATGTTAGCGGATGCAATCTCAGAACAGAGATGGGAAAAATGCACGGAACGTACACGATGGAAAATCTTAATAATAAAAAAAACTTCGAAGTAAATATTCCTGTTTTCGAAATGATCGTTCCGTTTAAGATGAACTAAGATCATTTTATTTTTATCTCGAAAAGATTCCTCCAATTTTTATTTGCTATTTCTCTCAATAAAAAATTGAAAAATTTATTTTCCTTCAGCGATTTACTAATCGTTAGAAGCACTAGCCTGCACTACTACTTCGTTTAATTTTTTTGTCAACGGTAATAATGCAAATCCGGCAACGATTGCTGCAACTGCGCTGATTCCAAAAAATACGGCCTTGTTATCAAACTTGTCCCAGAATCCTGTCATGATTCCGGCGATTTTTCCACCGAGAGATGTTGTGATAAACCAGCCGCCCATCATCAATGCCGTGAATCTTCTTGGAGCAACTTTCGAAACAAGGGATAATCCAACCGGGCTCATAAATAGTTCGCTTATTGTAAAGACACCATAGCTGGCGAATATCCATGCAGAAGAAACTTTGTTGTGATAAACATTTGTTGACAGGCACGCAACGACCATGATGACGGACGACAAACCTGCAATGACAGTTCCCCATGCAAATTTTGTTGGAGTTGAAAGTTCTTTTCCCTTCGCTTTGAGCCATCCAAAAAATCCAACAATAACGGGTGTTAGCACAATGATCCAAAATGGATTGATCGATTGATAAATTTCTGTGGACACCAGTTTAAGATCTTGTCCTTCTGCCGGCCACTCGCTTTTTGGTAAATTCTGAAAATATGGATCAACGCCCTGATGTGTAATCACATTTCCATTTGCATCTGTTTGCGCCCTGAATTGCTCATCCAGCACCGGAACATCTTTGGGTTTTGTATTGACGATTTGTAAAAATCCAAATGGCTTTAATATTTTTTGAGCGGCCTGCGGCGTTTCGCGTTGCGTATAAGTATCTGCCCAGATCGTGAGCGAAGTTGCATTTTGATTATAGATATTCCAGAAAATAATAGCTACGCCAAAAAGTATAAACAATGTTCCGATTCTTTTTTTATCAAATCCTTTACAACGATACCATACGCTGAAATAAAAAATAATGATCGGTACACATGCGAAAAGAAAAGCATCGTTCGAATCGGAGCCGAAGAGATTGCCTTTGATCATCCAACCTACTACTCCTGCAAGCACTGCGGGAATAAAAACATAAGTGACGATCTTGGAAAAAGGCATGTCTTCTTTTTGTACCGGCTTAATTACATCGGCATGTTTGATATGTTTTTGTCCGGTAGCAAACCATATTACGGATAGAACCATTCCCGCACCGGCAGCGAAAAAAGCGTAATTCCAGGTATAGTTGTTTCGTAAATAAGCGGCGACGAAATTGCATATAAACGCACCGATATTGATACCCATGTAAAAAATATTGTAAGCAACATCTTTCTTGGGTTTCAGGTCTTCTCTATTGTAAATATTTCCGAGCAGCGTGCTGATATTCGGTTTGAAAAAACCATTTCCAATAATTACTGATGCCAGCGCAACGTAAAGAAGCGAACCACTGTTAGGTATAGCGAGTAAGAAATAACCAAGAGCCATCAGTGAGCCGCCAAGGAAAATCGCACGACGATATCCGATATATCGGTCCGCAATCAGTCCACCAATGAAAGGAGTGAGGTAAACCAATGCGATATAACTACCAACGATATCCGCTGCCACGCTGATATCCATTCCTCTGCCACCGTGACTAACGGTATCTTTCAAATAAAGTAACAGGATTCCAACCATCAGGTAATATCCAAACCGTTCCCACATTTCGGTAAAGAATAAAATATATAGTCCCCGGGGATGACCTTTTTTTGGAAGTACCTCACTCATATGGTTTGATTTTCGTTATTTTGTTTTTGTAAGAAATCAATAACGTAAAATACAGATAAATTCGAAATAGTAAATAATCTGTACAAACTTGAAAAATACGATTAGGGCACAAATTTTTTTTCACCATGTGATCATGAATGGTGAATTTCGGGTTCGAATTATTGATACACTATGAACATTCTACTATTAGGCTCGGGTGGCAGGGAACACGCTTTGTCATGGAAAATTCGTCAAAGTAAACTGTGCACCAAACTCTTTATCGCTCCAGGCAACGCCGGCACTGCTGCTTGTGGAGTCAACCTGGATGTGTCTGTCAATGATTTTCCGAATATCCGAAAAAGCTGTATCAAAGAAGAAATAGATATGGTGATTGTTGGCCCGGAAGAACCGCTCGTAAATGGGATCGTTGATTTTTTTGCCGAAGATAAATCTCTGTCTAAAATCCCTGTTATTGGTCCATGCTCTACGGGCGCACAACTCGAAGGCAGCAAAGCATTTTCAAAAAAATTCATGCAGCGCTATAATATTCCGACGGCTGCTTACAAAGAATTTGATCTTGAGAATTACGAAGAAGGAGTTTCTTATTTGAAAAATCATGCGCTGCCAATTGTTTTGAAAGCCGATGGACTGGCAGCAGGCAAAGGCGTTGTGATCTGTCAAAGTCATATTGAAGCAATGGCAGAATATGAGCTGATGCTTCAACAAAATAAATTCGGCGAGGCAGGAAGAAAAATTGTTGTGGAAGAATTTTTAAAAGGGATTGAAGTATCTGTTTTCGTTCTTGCCGACGGAAAAAATTACTTGATTTTACCGGAAGCAAAAGATTATAAGCAAATAGGAGTAGGCGACACTGGCCCGAATACAGGCGGGATGGGCGCTGTGAGCCCTGTGCCTTTTGCGGATGAAAGCTTTATGAAAAAAGTGGAAGAGAGAGTTATAAAACCAACAGTCGCCGGACTTGAATCGGAAAAAATCGATTACCGGGGATTTATTTTTATTGGATTGATGAAAGTAGGAGATGATCCATACGTGATCGAGTACAATTGCCGGTTGGGTGATCCCGAAACAGAAGTGGTGATCCCTCGATTGAAAAATGATATTCTCGAATTATTTGTTGCTGTTTCTCAACAGCGTTTACACGAGATAGTTATAGATAAAGATGAAAGGGTTGCGAGTACGATCATGGCAGTAAGCGGTGGTTATCCGGGCAGCTATGAAAAAGGTTTTGAAATCACCGGGTTAAAGAAGAAAATCCCGCCGGACTGTTTCGTTTTCCATGCAGGAACAAAAACGGAAGGTAATAAAGTGCTTACCAGCGGGGGAAGGGTTTTATGTGTAACTTCTTTTGCGGAGTCAATATATGAAGCAGTGGAAAAATCTCGTGAAGTGCTAAATGAAATCGATTTCGAAGGAATGTACTATCGAAAAGATATAGGCTATGAATTTTCGTAGAGATTGATCTGGTGATCATAGTCGAAAAAAATATTCAATAATCAATATTCAACAATCAATGTTCAAGTATAAATGCAAAAACATTTCTCGGATTTTCAACTTGAATATTGAACATTGATTGTTGAATATTTCCCTCAACAACAGCCATTCTCTTCTCAAGAACAATATCAACCTTCTCTTATGCCGAACGAAATGAACTATATCGATTATCTCCGGCTCAATGATATTCTTGACGCACAATTTCCAGAAAGTGACAAACAAAATAAATCGGCGCATGATGAGATGCTTTTTATTATCATTCATCAAACCTATGAATTATGGTTTAAGCAATTATTGTATGAAGTGGAGTCGGTGATTCAAATCATGAAGAAGCCATCACTCAATGATAATTCGCCAGAGCTACAGACCGTCGTCCATCGGCTGTCGCGTTGCACCACGATTTTAAAAGTGCTCGTTCACCAGATAGATATTATGGAAACCATGACGCCTATGGATTTTCTCGACTTCCGTGATATGCTTCGCCCCGCATCTGGTTTTCAAAGTTGGCAATTCAAAAAACTCGAAGCGTGGTTAGGATTGAAATATGAACATCGGTACGGACAGGAATATTATATCTCTCAGTTGAAACAGGAGCAGATTGATATTATCAAAAAAGCAGAAAGCGAACTGTCACTCTTGGAACTTGTAAATAAATGGTTGGAGAGAACGCCTTTTTTTAATGAAGATATAAACTGGAAAAATTTTCAAACAACAAGTTCTTCAACAAAAAATGCTGATAAGCATATATTTTGGAGCGAATACAGGCATCGATATTTGGAAAGTCTGGCCAGTGAAGAAAAAACCAATTATGATTTGTTCGATGAAGTTTTTTCTGTTGATAAAAAAAATTTGAATGATCATCGATCCCTATCACCGGCTGCTTGTCGGGCTGCACTTTTTATTATGTTATACCGGGGTTATCCGGTGCTTCAATTGCCTTTTCAACTAATGACCCAATTACTAGAAATCGATGAGCAATTAAGTACCTGGAGATATAGGCATATGAATATGGTGCATCGTACAATTGGGAAGAGAATTGGAACGGGTGGAAGTTCAGGCAGAGACTATCTAAAAGCTGCTCTTGATAAGCATTATATTTTTAAAGAGATTGCCCAGCTAACAAGTTTTCTGATTGAAAGAAACAGGCTGCCTACTTTAAGCAGGGAAATGGAAGCGAGACTTGGATTTGCCGGTTAAATTCAGCGTGTCGGATTATAGAATGATGTAGTGATAAGTAAATTGAGTTGAAAAGTTGAGAATTCGAGCATTGAAAATAAAATCTCGCAGAAGAAGAAATAAGCTATCAAAAAAAACGTTGAATTGCTATTATCAAAATGAATTCATAAAAACAATCATTTTCTGTTGTTTTTGTCGCTTTGTGGAAAAAAATCGGTTCTTAAGGTTCACTTTGTTAATTCGGATTATTTACATCAATTTTGCAGGCATCGAACAAGAATTTAAATCTGACCTTTTAAAATGGGATTATTCAATTTCCTGACGCAAGAAATCGCAATGGACCTGGGTACAGCCAATACCCTTATCATACATAATGATGAAATAGTGGTGAACGAGCCGAGCATCGTGGCTTTAGATCGTAACAATCCGAAAACAGTTCTGGCAGTTGGCAAGCGCGCATTAATGATGCACGAAAAAACCCACGAAAGTATACGTACGGTTCGTCCTTTAAAAGACGGCGTTATCGCCGATTTTAATGCAGCCGAACTTATGATCAGGGAAATGATCAAAATGATCTATCCCAAAAAGCCGCTTTTCCCTCCAAGCTGGCGAATGATGATTTGCATTCCTTCAAGTATTACCGAAGTGGAGAAACGCGCGGTCCGCGATAGTGCGGAACAAGCGGGTGCAAAAGAAGTTTATTTGATACATGAACCAATGGCGGCAGCTCTCGGTATTGGTATAGATGTGGAAGAACCGGTGGGAAATATGATCATTGATATCGGTGGTGGAACTACGGGAATTACGGTGATCGCGTTGGCAGGTATTGTATGCGATCAGTCAATACGCATCGCTGGTGATGAATTTACTGCTGATATTATGGAAGCGCTTCGTCGTTATCATAGTTTGTTGATCGGTGAAAGAACCGCTGAACAAATCAAAATACAAATCGGTGCGGCTTTGAAAGATCTCGATAATCCTCCCGATGATATTCCTGTGAATGGTCGTGACCTTGTAACAGGTATTCCAAAACAAATTCTTGTAAGCTACCAGGAGATCGCTGAAGCATTGGACAAAAGTATTTTTAAAATTGAAGAGGCAATCCTCAAAGCTTTGGAAACAACTCCGCCTGAACTGGCAGGTGATATTTATCGTCGTGGTCTTTACCTTACCGGTGGTGGAGCATTGTTGCGCGGATTGGACAAACGTCTTAGTCAAAAAATCAAGTTACCAGTTCATATAGCCGACGACCCTTTAAAAAGTGTTGTACGCGGCACAGGAATTTCTTTAAAAAATTATGACAGGTATCCGTTCGTGATGCGTTAACCTATTAAAATCTCCAAGATCCAAGACCCAATATCCAAACATGAGTTCAGAATTTGAACATTGGATTTGGGTTTTGGATTTTGTTTTTGAGCTTATACTTTAAAACTAGTTTCAGTGCGCAATGTTTTTCTCTTCATCAGAAGGTATTCTAATTTCATCTTCTTCCTGGTGCTGCAGATATTCGCGCTTTCCTTCCTCTTTCGTTATAATAAATTTCATGAAGCTGCTTTTATGAATGTTGCCGGAGAAATAACTGGCAAGCTCGACGAAAAATACAATGGTATTGAATATTATTTCCAACTCAAGAAAACAAACGAGCAACTCGTTATAGAGAATTCAAAATTGCGTCAGCTTCTAAAGGAGAATTACGAAAATGCCGATGTGCCGAAAATGCTCATCACGGATACAATAAAAACGGATTCATTCAGACAATCGCTGAAATATATTTATATGCCCGCAAAAGTGGTCGGCAGTTCAGTGCTTTCGCAGGCAAATTTCCTGACCATTCATCGTGGATCGTTGCAGCAGGTAAAACCAAATATGGGTGTCGTTAGTTCACAAGGAATTGTAGGATCAGTTGTAAACGTGAGTGAGAATTATGCAACTGTCATGAGTTTACTCAACCGGAATTATAAAGTAGTAGCGAAATTGAAGAACGGTGGAGAAAGAGGAACAGTTGAATGGGATGGAACGAATCCGAGCTTCGTCACTTTAAAAGATATTCCTAAAAGTGCAAAGGTTAAGAAGGGCGATTCGGTTGTTACCAGCTCGATATCTTCCTTATTTCCCGGGAACATCATGGTAGGAGTAGTAGAAGAAATCGTCGATGATAAAAGCAGTAATTTTTATACGCTTAAGCTAAGAACAGGAACTAATTTCTTTAGTGTGGAATATGTATATGTGATCGACAACATTCAATATGGAGAACAAAAAAAACTGGAGGATTCCACTCGGAAAAAAGTTCAATGAGTGAATTGTTAAAAAATATTATCCGCTTTATTTTATTTATTCTGATCCAGGTATTCATCCTGTTTAAAATTCCGCCTTTGCATCGGTTCATTACACCGTATTTGTATTTTTTATTTATACTATGGCTCCCTTTCAATATGTCGCGCATGTCCCTGATGCTGGTAGCTTTTATTTACGGACTTTCTTTAGACTATTTTACGCATACTCCCGGACTGCATGCCGCTGCATGCACATTGATCGCATATATAAGGCCTTTTGTTATCAACTTACTAATATCGCAAGAAGGCGCTGATAAAAACTATTCTTCTCCATCAATTACAAGTATGGGCTGGGCGCCTTATGGAACATATGTACTTGTGCTTACATTATTTCACCACACCTATCTTGTTTTCCTGGAATGGATGAGCTTCGGATCATTCTGGTATTTCGTGGGAAAGGTGATCGCCACTACGGGAATTAGCTTATTGTTGATCCTGCTCACTGAATTATTGTTTTTCCGGAAGGAGAAATTCAGGACAAATACGGCGTGAGAATGCTGAATGCTGAACGCTGAACGCTAAACGCCGAACGCAAGTTAAAACAGCGTTCGGCGTTTAGCGTTCAGCGTTCAGCATTCAGCATTCGAAAAAGAAACTTTCTTCAACTTATATTGCATAACAAGGTTGGACGTTATATCTTTGAACATTCAATTCGATCCTGCACCATGTGCTGAAAAATCGTATATCCTTAAATGCCTGTATTCAATCAATCCCGTAGTAATATAATCCGCCTGATCTTTGGTGGAATGTTTCTCGTCATTTTCGCGCAATTATTCAACCTGCAAATCATTTCCGATAAGTACAAAAAAATGGCGCAGGAAAACGCATTGTTTCCAAAACGTGTTTATCCTTCGCGAGGAATTATTTATGACCGTCATGAAAAAGCGATTTTGAACAATACCATCATGTACGACCTCATGGTCACTCCATCGCAGGTAAAAAATATCGACACCAATTTTTTCTGTCAACTGATGGAAATTGATACCGCAGAATTCAGAAGCAGAATCATCGACGCGAAATATAAGAACGGACCTTTTCGTCCAACGATTTTTGAAGATTTGTTGCAACCGGAACTATACGCAAAGCTGGAAGAAAATATATGGCGCTTTCCGGGATTCAACTTGCAAGAAAGACCCGTGCGCATATATCCGTTTAACGCGGCTGCACATATTATGGGATATGTAGGTGAGGTCGATTCCACCATCATGAGAAGGTTCAACTATGGATACCAATTAGGTGACTATGTAGGAAGAAGCGGATTGGAACAATCATACGAAAAACAATTGATGGGTCAACGTGGTATAGAATTCTGGATAAAGGATAATAAAAATCGACTGGTCGGACATTATGCCGATCGTACGCTCGACACTCCGGCGATTGCCGGAAGAAATCTCAGAACTTATCTCGATATCGGATTACAACAACTTGCTGAAAAATTATTGGCGAATAAAGTAGGCGCCATCGTTGCAATAGAACCCAAAACGGGCGGCATTCTTGCAATGGCATCAGGTCCGGATTATGATCCTAATTCACTAACTGGTCCGGACAAACAAACGAATTATGGAAAGCTCGCATTAAACGTTTCTGGTCCTTTATTGAATCGCGCAATCAAAGGACAATATCAACCGGGTTCAACATACAAACCGATCGGTGCATTGATTGCACTCGATGAAGGTTTGATAACAGCCAATAGCGGTTACGACTGTCATGGTGTTTACCTGGCGTGCAATCATCCGGTCAAATGTGAGCACAATGATGCGGGTCACGCTGCAAATCTGCGACTCGCCATCGCGCATTCATGCAATTCTTTTTTCTGTAATGTTTTCAGACTTGCTGTTGATAATCCGCAATATCATAATCAGCGAACTGGCTTGATGAAGTGGAAAGAATATATCAATGCATTTGGACTTGGTCACAGAATCGGAATTGATTTACCGAGTGAAGATGGCGGAAATGTTCCGGATACTGCATCATACGATAGAGAATATCGTCGCTCGTGGAATTCCTGCACCATGGTAACGCTTGGTATCGGCCAGGATAAAATATTAAATACACCTTTGCAAATGGCAAACTCGATGTGCCTGATTGCAAACAAAGGATATTTTTATACGCCTCATTTTGTAGAAAAAATCGATGGACAAAGTGAAGATGATACCGTGTTGAATAAATACAAAGTGAAACACGAAGTGTTGACACATATTCCCGATAATTTATACGAAGTAGTTGCAACAGGAATGCAAGACGTGGTTGAATCAGGAACAGCAAGGGCCGCAAAAGTTCCAGGAATTAATATCTGCGCAAAAACGGGAACGGCAGAAACATACAGGATGATTTCAGGAAGAAGAGTGAAACTAAAAAACAATTCCATATTTGTTTGTTTTGCGCCGCGTGAAAATCCAAAAATTGCGATTGCCATTGTTGTTGAAAATGCAGGCTTCGGTGCAACATGGGCCGCACCGATGGGTTCGTTCTTAGTAGAAAAATATTTGACTGACAGTATACGTTCAGACAGAATGAAAGATGTAGAAAGAATTGCAGCAACCAACCTGTTGCCGAATTGGATTATTGTAGAACAATATTACCAGGATTCACTTCGTGCGGCGGCTTGGGCAAAACAAACCGGCGACAGCACTCGTTGGACAAAATACAAGGACCCGGCTTTCAGAATAAATATGCGCGACACATTGCATTTAAATAAAAAAATATTGCCCCCGATATTATCAAATAGTCCGGCTGATAAGCCAAAGGAGATTGATATCGAAACAGACTCTACGAATAACTGATATGACCCAGCGAAATACGACCATAACAAAAGGAATTGACAAGTCGCTTATATGGCTTTGGCTGATCCTGAGCGCTATTGGCATCATGAGTATTTTCGCTGCCACCTATCGTGATGGTGATAATGTTTTGCAAAGTTTTATTTCGCTGAAAACAGAATACAGCCGGCAGACAGCATACTTTATAATTGGAAGTATTCTTGGCATTTTTATTTTATTAACTGACAGTAAATTTTTCACAGCAACGGCTAATCTCTCTTATGCTTTTGGAATTTTTTTATTGCTGCTAGTTTTTCCATTTCACTCACGTGTGAAAGGAACGGAGTCAATTATCAGGTTCGGTACCGCCTTCCAGTTACAACCTGCAGATCTTTGCAAAGTTTTTGTAAACCTTGCATTGGCAAAATATTTATCGAGAGTGGAAACTGATTTTGGAAGACCGCGTTCTCAATTAATTGCGGCAACGATTGCATTATCACCGGCGATCCTGTCGATATTACAACATGAACTCGGACTAGCCCTGGTTTATTTTTCTTTTTTCCTGGTAATGTTTCGCGAAGGTTTGTCGCCATTTATTTTGATCATCGGTTTTTCATTTTCAGTATTAGTAGTCGCAACACTTTTGGTGGAGCCAAATACGCTGGCGCTTGTTCTCACAGCAATTGCAGGTGTGGCAATTTATATTTTGAGAAAACAAATCAGACGACATCGTAATATTCTTTTTTTAATAATTGGTATCTGGGTTGTTTGCGTCGGTGTACAAAGGTTTGTGGTTCCATTTGCTTTTGATCACGCATTGGAACCTTACCAGGTGAAACGTATTTACGATGCGATCGGGAAAGATTACGTTCCAAAAAATGCTGAAGCTGCATTGGAAATAGAACAAAAAGCAGGAGGCAAGAAAAAAGGCGGAGATTATAATGTTAAGCAGAGTAAAATTGCAATTGGTAGCGGTGGAATTATTGGTAAAGGATTGTTGAAAGGAACGCAAACCCGTTACGATTTTGTTCCGGAACAAAGAACCGATTTTATTTTTTGTACGATTGGCGAAGGTTTTGGATTTACCGGAAGCGTTGTTTTTTTGAGTATCTACCTTTTATTATTAATGCGGATCGTAACAGTTGCCGAACGACAGCGAAGCGTTTTCAGCCGATGTTACGCTTATGGCGTTGCCTCTGTTGTTTTCTTTCATATTTCTATTAACGTGTGCATGACCGTTGGATTAGCTCCTGTAATCGGAATACCACTTCCTTTTGTTAGTTATGGAGGCACTTCCTTCATCACCTTTACTATAATGCTTTTTATTTTGATCCGGTTGGATGCGGACCGGCAAATGGTATTGAGATAAACGCGATATAAAAATCATGCGCACTTCTTGTAAATTTGCGCATGCAAATTATTCCACTCTCGGAAGGTTCGTTCACCATTGACAAATCCAAATTATTTATTCCTTTCGATGTATCGAAAGATGATCTTCAAGAACGCGCAAAGGGAAGTCTATTGGTGGAAGTACAACCTTTCGCTATTATTACTTCCGAAGATATTCTGGTGTTGGATACAGGTTTGGGTTTTGAAGAAAATGGTGTTTTGCAAATACATAAAAATCTTTTGCAGGCTGGTATCGATCCTTTAAAAGTTACCAAAGTTTTAGTGAGTCATCTCCACAAAGATCATGCTGGTGGTGTTGGCATGATTGATCCAAACGGCGGACCGCGAAAACCTTCTTTTCCCAATGCAACTTATTACATCCAGGAAAAAGAACTCGCCTTTGCTTTTGAAAAAGGCTTTCCCTCATATATAACCGAAGAATTAAAATGTATCCAGAGTTTTAGCAATGTGACGCTAATAAATGGGAATGGTGTTATAGATGGTTATATAAAGTATGAATTGACAGGAGCACATTGTCCCTTTCACCAGGTATTTTGGATTGTTGATGGCGGGGAAACTATTTTTTTTGGAGCGGATGTTGCGCCGCAATTACAGCAAATGAAAACACGCTTTGTGGCAAAATATGATTACGATGGAAAAAAATGTATGGAGTTGAGACAACAATGGTGGCAACAGGGCGAAAAAGAGAATTGGACCTTTCTGTTTTATCACGATATCAAAACTCCTCTATGGAAATTTTAGTGTAGTATTTATTTTTTCTTCTTTAATATCGGATCCAGCACAGCAGCTTTTCCATCAATAGGGTCAACAATTTTTAATCCGAGAATTTTTGCGATCATCGGATACACATTGATGTTTTCAAACTTTGCGATTTTTTTATGTTGTGCAAATGCTGGTCCCCATGCATAAAAAGTTGCATGCATTTCCGTGAGTGAAGGATCATATCCATGCTCGGCCGCTGGTAGTCGCCGATTCCTGATATTAAATGCTTTTGGCGGATGAGGAACCAGGAGAATATTTCCGAGACGATTGAATGCGTCTTCTTTTTTACCATAATGCCAGTGTGCGGGCGTGTTACTCGTGAGATATACATCATAATCGCGCGCTTCTTTTTTTAATGCTTCATAAGTTGGCCGCACATCATTCGTATCCTTCGCATACAAGTGAAGTAATGATAATGCTGGCAGTACAAGGAATTTATTCGTATCCACCGCCGCAGGTAATGATATGCCATTGAGTGTATCGAGATTCATCATTCCATGATCTGCAAGAAAAATAAAATTGACATTGAGATGTAGCGAGTCAACAGTGCGAACAAGTTTACCCATACTTTCATCTACAAAATGAACCGCTTCCGCAGTTTCTTTTGAGTCAACTCCGAATATGTGTTCCTGGTGATCTACTTCAGGAAAATAAAAAGTGATCATATGTGGTCTTGTTTTTTCAGGAAGCTGTAACCACCTTTTTACAGTCTGAATTCTTGTCTCAATTGGAATCGCCTCGCCATATGCATAATAGTATGTTGGACGAACGCCTTGAATTGCGCTTTCTGAAGCTACCCAATAAAAACTTGCGGAAACCATTTTCTGTTTTTCGGCAAGTACCCATAGAGGAGTTCCTCCATACCAGGAGCTATCGATAACGGCTTTTTTATTTCCCAAACTATACACCGCATTCTTCTTTTCATCATAAAAAGTATTATCAACGATGCCATGATGCGCAGGATATAAACCGGTAACGATGCTATAATGATTTGGAAAAGTTAGAGAGGGAAAACAGGGCTGCATATATTCTGCCTGAACACCCTTGCTTCTGAAATTAATCAAGTTAGTTGCATGAAATTTGTCGGCAACATCATATCTGAAGCCGTCTGCTGAAATCAAAATAACATAAGGTTTTTTTTGCTGTTCGATACTATTCTCGCGGCCCTGGATAATTTTTTGAGTTGTATCCTGTGCATAAAGAATTTGAAATTGCAGCAATAAAAAAAATATTGAGCGAAAATTTTTTTGGATGAGATGTCTCATGCAAGAATATTACCAGTTAAATAATTAAGAGCGTAAATTATCTGATATATTACAAAACGCAATCGCGGATTGAACGATTATAGATGATTTCGCAGATAATTAATATTGCTTTCTTCTACTATAATGATCCGCGCAATCGTTTATAATTCGCAAATCCGCGATAAAAAAAAGGCCCGCTCTTGAAAGAGCCGGCCGTTGCTAACCTATGAAAAACACCAGATTCAAATATCGTGATTCGGCAATTTTGAAATTAAATTAATCGGTAAACACGCAAAATATCCGGGTCTATGGTTTAATCAGTGCACGCCGTTGCTGCATCTTCAGTTGCCGTCGATCTATTTCTTTCTGGACAAAATTTCCAAATTCTTTTTCTGCCCGAAAGAACGTGTTTACTTTTTCTGGAGATAGTGCCTTGCCGAAATCAACACTATACCTTTTCCGGATATTTAATATTTTTTCTTCCAATTCAATTTCAATTGTCCGGTTTTTCACCGCGTCAATGCGCGCGGTATGAATCTCTTCATCATACTTATTATATATTGGCCAAAATCTTTGTGCCTCTTCCGGCGACAGATCGAGCTTCTTCGTCAGGTATGCAATTTTCAAAGCCTGCAGTCTGCTTCCATCCTGTGCCGAACTTTGTAATACCAATAAAAATGTTAATCCATATAGTAAAAATCTTTTCATTTACGGGTTTAATTGGTTATCAAATCCTTTGGGCTGGTATGATTGCTTGCATATTGTTCCAATTCATTATCGGGAACACTGCTTAACAAATCGCTCACATCATTATCATTAAAATCTGCAGAAGCGGTACTGTTATTTGCAGTTTCAGCCAAAGGGTTATCGTGGTTATCAATATAATTTGATATTTCCTGGTCACTTATTTTTGAAAGGCCGGTAGTTGGATCTTCTGTGGATACTTTATTATTAAAAGTCAAAATGCCAACTGTAAAAATTATTCCGGTCACCGCAGCGGCTACCGCATATTTCATCCACGCAGTTCTTTTTCTAAAAGAAACAATCCTGGCCGGTTGCTGATTTTTTATTTTCTGAAGAATCGCTTCCGGAAGTTGATTGAAATATTCTTCCGGTACCGAATATGTATTTTTATTTTTCAGATCATTCATCAGCGGATGAAGTGTTTCCAATTCATGACTGACAAACGAAATAGCTTTCATTCCTGAAACCAGGTTTTCAGAAAGCTCACTGAAAAAACCTTCTGGTGCTTTGTAAGGATTTTTTTTATCTGCTTTACTTAATAAAGGAGAAAGTATTGCCAACTCTTCAGATGCATCAGAACTCGACAGTGCTTTTATGCGTGCTAAAATCTTTTCAGGAAGTCCATCGAAATAATTTTCGGGAATACTATAGATCGATTTTTTTTTATCGATCCCGGAAAAGATTGGGGAAATGATCGCTGCTTCATTCTCTAATAATACCGCATCTGCATTTTTGATCCGGTTCATCACTGTATCTGCAAACGATTCGAAATAGTTTACAGGTACTTCGTAAAGACTGTTTTTATTGTCCATTTCAGTCATTAACCGACTGATTTCCAATAACTCTTTATATATGTCATTTCTGTTTTGCATGCCCGACTATCAGACCATTTTTATACATTAAAGTTTAATGATTCAGTATATAGTCCTCTATTTTTTTAACCGCATGATGATAAGAAGCTTTAAGCGCGCCTTCGGATGTTTCTAATACCTTACTCATTTCTTCGTAAGGCATTTCATCATAATAGCGTAAACTGAATACAACTCTTTGTTTTTCAGGTAGCTGCTGGATAGCCAGCTGAAGTTTCCACTCAAGTTTGTTAGCGTCGAAGTCTTTATCGGCCTTCACCTTATTGCTCAACCCCGAATCGGATTCATCGATCGGTATTGAAGCTCTTTTCTTCTGTTGTTCGAGAAAAGTGAGGCATTCATTGGTTGCAATCCGGTATAGCCAGGTGTATAGTTGCGCATCCTCGCGGAAATTTTCTAACCCATTCCAAACTCTTATAAAGACATTTTGGAGAACATCATTGGCGTCTTCATGTTCAACCACCATTCTTCTGATATGCCAGTATAGTCTTTCCTGGTATTTTTTGATGATGGTAGTAAAGGCTTTTTCCTTTGTTTCCGGGTCACGAAACTGGCTCAATAATTCGCTATCATGTGTAGTGACCGGCATTGGTTAGCTGTTGATCAGGGAGCTTTTATTAGATTTAAAAATTGTCTTGAAGTTTAATCGCAATATCATTTTTTTCTGGAAATTGCTTTTTCAGCAGCATTTACGATATCAGGTGTATCCAGGCCATATTTTTGAAGAAGCTGCGTTGGCGTACCGCTTTCTCCGAATGTATCCTTTGTGCCGACATATTCAATAGGTATCGGGAAATTTTTCGCAGCAACTTGCGCAATGCTATCACCAAGTCCGCCGATGATGTTATGTTCTTCTGCTGTTACTGCGCATTTCGTTTTTGTGATTGATTTTAAAACAGCATCAGCATCGATTGGTTTAATCGTGTGTATATTGATAATCTCAACTGACAAACCTTTTGCTTGTAATATTTTTCCTGCTTCAATTGCTTTCCACACAAGATGTCCGCATGCGAAAATTGAAACATCATTTCCTTCTTCAAATATTTGCGCTTTACCGATTTTGAAATCCATTTTATCGGTAAAGATGGGCCATACGGGGCGACCGAAACGAAGGTACACCGGTCCGATATGATCCGCGACAGCTAACGTGGCTGCTTTTGTTTGCGCATAGTCACAGGGAACAATCACCGTCATTCCCGGAAGCATTTTCATCATTCCAATATCTTCTAAGATCTGATGTGTTGCGCCATCTTCTCCCAATGTTAAGCCGGCATGAGACGCGCAGACCTTTACATTTTTTCCAGAATAAGCAATTGATTGGCGAATCTGATCATACACACGGCCAGTAGAAAAATTTGCAAATGTAGTTGTGAAGGGAATCTTTCCTCCGATGGTCATTCCGGCAGCAACACCCATCATGTTTGCTTCAGAAATTCCGCATTGAAAAAAACGTTGCGGAAATTCTTTTATAAACTGATTTAGTTTAAGAGAACCCGCGAGATCGGCAGTAAGTGCTACAATGTTTTCATTTTTTCTGGCCGCTTCCACAATACCATCTCCAAATCCGCTTCTTGTATCTTTTTGTCCGGTGACTTCTATTTGCTGTAGCATGAACTTCTGGTTGGTTGGTTAGACTGTAATTCTATTTTGTTATAATGGTGAAGATACAAAGTAAAGGAAAAACAAGTTAATAAGGAACAAGAGAGAAGGTGTAGGGTACAAGACACAAGGTACAAGCATTGCCGACCTTGTACCTTGTACCTTGTGTCCTTATACCTTCTCTCTTTTAATTTAATTCCGAGAATTTCCCGTTGTAAAATCTTTCATCCACTTTTAATTTCTGTTCCCATTTCCAGGCGGTTGACATCATATCATCGAGTGAATATTGCGGAATCCATCCAAGTTGTTTTTTCACCAGATCGTTGTTTGCATAAATAGCGATCACATCACCTGGTCTTCTTGGACCGATTGTATAATTCAATTTTAATCCGCTTACTTTTTCAAAGGCGCCGATTGCTTCAAGTACGGTAACTCCATTACCTGTTCCGAGATTGAAAACTTCACATTTCTTTGTGGCTTTTCCGTTTAAGAGAAAGCTAAGTCCCAGCGTGTGTGCATGAGCGATATCACATACATGGATATAATCACGAATGCATGAACCGTCTCTTGTTGGATAATCATTTCCGTGTACTATCATCTGTGGCAGTTTGCCAATAGCGGTTTGTGTGATGGCTGGCACAAGGTTCGCGGGTCTTCCTATTGGTAGTTCCCCAATTAATGCTGTTGGATGGGCACCAACCGGATTAAAATATCTCAGCAACAAACATCTTACGTCGGCCGCTTTTGAGAATTCATTGATGATTTGTTCTCCCATTTGTTTCGTATAACCATAGGGAGATTCCGCTGCCTTCGGTGGTGTCAATTCAGTAACAGGTATTTCATCGGGATTACCATAAACTGTGCAGGAAGAAGAGAAAACAAAGTATTTTATACTAAACTCCTGCACGCATTTCAGAAGATTGATCAGTGACATTAAATTATTTTCGAAATACATCAATGGTAATTCGACTGATTCGCCAACTGCTTTGTAAGCTGCAAAATGAACGATGCCGGCGATATCAGGATTCTCCTGGAAAATGGCAAAGGTGTCGTCAAAATTGCAGAGATCTACTTTATAATTTTTTACTTTTTTACCGGTTATTTTCTCAACGCCTTCGAGTATTCGTGGATTGGAACGCGTGTTATTGTCCACTGACACTACATCGAAACCGTTTTCAATCAGATCAACAATTGTGTGAGATCCGATATAACCACATCCTCCGGTGACTAATATTTTTTTCATAGGTAATTACTGGTTAATTACGTTAATCAGGTATTGCCCGTAACCACTTTTTAATAAAGGTTGAGCCATTGCTTCTACCTGTTCTTTGGTAATAAAATTTTTTCTATAAGCAATTTCTTCTATGCATGCGATCTTGATTCCCTGCCTTTGTTCAATGACCTGCACAAATTGCGAAGCCTGCATCAATGAATCGAAAGTTCCTGTATCCAGCCATGCTGTTCCGCGATCCATAATGGATACTTTTAATTTACCTCGCTTCAGATATTCCCTGTTGATATCTGTGATCTCGTATTCACCTCTTGCACTTGGTTTCAGATTTTTTGCAATTTGAACCACTTCATTATCGTAAAAATATAAACCAGGCACTGCGTAGCTGCTTTTCGGTTGTTTGGGTTTTTCCTCGATAGAAACAGCGGTCATGTGTTTATCAAATTCAACAACACCATAACGTTCCGGATCACTCACATGATATGCATACACAATACCACCATCGGGATTTGTATTTTTTTCCAACTGTTTACCAAATCCAGATCCATAAAAAATATTATCGCCCAATACAAGCGCAACGCTGCTATCACCAATAAATTTTTCTCCGATTACAAACGCTTGTGCAAGACCGTTAGGTTGTGCCTGTGCTTCGTACGTGAATTGCAAACCGAATTGCCTGCCATCACCAAACAGTTTTTGAAATAATGGGAGATCATGTGGCGTGGAGATGATCAGTATTTCCCTGATTCCCGCAAGCATCAGTGTAGACAGCGGATAATAGATCATCGGCTTATCATACACGGGCATGATTTGTTTGCTGATTGCATAAGTAATAGGATGAAGGCGCGTACCAGATCCTCCTGCAAGAATAATTCCTTTCATGATCTTTTTTTATCGCAGGGCAAAGTAAGTAAACATTGATCAATTAATAAAACCATCATTTATCCGATTTAGAAAGATTGCGAGGAGGTTGATTGAGTTGATTGGTTGATACGTTGGGAAGTTTTGAACCATGATTAAAGGATGGTAGGATTATCATGAAGCTCTATTAATTGGTAAAATATATGTCTATGATCACATTGTCATTTGTAAACCTCATGGCAATCCTACCATCCTTTAATCATGGTTCAAAACTTCCCAACGTATCAACCAATCAACTCAATCGACTTTCCCCACAATCTTTTTAACTCGGATAAATCACAATACTATTTTCTGAAGAAATACAAAATATAATATACGATCGCAGAAAATATTGCGCTCACGGGAATGGTGAGTATCCATGCCCACAATAAATTTATTGTGACGCCCCAGCGAACTGCGGATAAACGTTTTGTTGCGCCCACGCCCATAATTGAACCGGCAATCGTGTGTGTTGTACTCACCGGGATACCTAATTTCTCCGTGAGAAATAAAGTTAATGCACCCGCAGTTTCTGCGCTGACTCCTTCAAGTGGTGTAACCTTTGTGATTCTTGTTCCCATGGTCTTTACTATCTTCCATCCACCACTCATTGTACCAAGAGCAATCGCGGTGAAGCTTGCCAACGGAACCCACATATTTGCATTGATGAATTGCATAAAGGTCATATCATGCCCTTTCGTTTTTTCATAATATATCATAGCGGCGCCAATAATTCCCATTACTTTTTGCGCATCATTTCCTCCATGACCCAAACTGAATAACGCTGATGATACAAGTTGCAATCGTCTAAACCAATTATCCGCTTTATAAGGATTCGCTCTCCGGCAAATATTTACGATCGTTATAGTTATAACAAGTGCTATGAACATTCCAATGAGCGGCGCGAGAAAAATAAAAAGAAAAGTCGGGATTACTTTCGCATAGTTAATTACATCAGTTCCGTTCTTACTCAATGCACCGGCGTGTGCCAATGCAGCTCCCATAAATCCTCCCAGTAAAGTATGAGAAGAACTGGAAGGAATACCGAACCACCATGTAAGCAGATTCCAGGTAATGGCTCCAATCAATCCTGCAAATATCACTTCTAGTGTGATGAATTGTTGGTTCACCGACTTCGCTATCGTATTTCCAATTCTGAATTCACCAATAACATACCGGGAAATAAAAAAAGCGGCAAAGTTAAAAAGCGCAGCCCATAATACGGCCTGAAAAGGAGTGAGCACTTTGGTGGAAACAATAGTTGCAATTGAATTGGCCGCATCATGAAATCCATTGATATAATCAAAAATCAAAGCCAGTATAATAATGATAACAAGAAAAGTCATAAGGTTAATTTGCAAATGTGCGAATCTACCAATGTGCGAATTCTTAAATCAAATTTGTTCCAGGAATTCGCACATCTGCACATTGGTAAATTCGCACATCGTGTTTATGCATATTTAATAATGATGGACTCGATTACATTGGCTGCATCTTCACATTTATCGGTAACGATTTCCATTACCTGGTAAATTTCTCTTTTCTTGATTACTTCTTTAGCATCTGGCTCTGTCTCAAACAAGCGGTCAATACTCATATCAAAAATATCGTCGGCCTGGTTTTCTATGCTGTTTACTTTTACCAGCGCGTCTGTGATCTTGCGCATGTCTTTCATGTTCCTCAATTCCTTTACCGCTGCCCTGATTTGTTCTGTTCCCTGGTCGATCAAATCAGCCATTTTCTGAATGCCGGTATCATTCGGATTTACTTTGTAGAAATTAATCTTCTTTGAAGTGGCATATATATAATCGCAAATATCATCGAGTGCATTTGCGAGGTAGTGGATATCTTCTCTATCGAAAGGAGTAATAAAATTTCTTCCCAACTCCGTAAATATTTTGTGGGTGAGATCGTCATTTACATGCTCCTGGTCTTCTACCTGGGATATGATCGCGGCTCTCTTATCAAAATCGGGCTCAGCCACAATATCTTTCAGCAATTTTCCCATTTTCGAGACGCCCTCTGCAACCTCTTCAAATAGCGAATAGAAGATCCTGTCTTTGGGCATGAAAATCTTCATAATTGAATTGAGCGCCATGTAAAAAATTTGGGGCAAAAATAAAATTATTGTAAGTGGTTTAAAGAAAAAGGTTTTTGGTAATAATTTCTTAACATAGGAATCATTTTATTTATTTTTATCCCTGCTATCCCAACGCTAACCGGATGAAAAAACTAACGCTTTTCTTAGTATTCTCTCTCTTTGTCAATGTTTTATCCGCACAATTCCTGATGGATATGGTTGATACAACCAAAGACGTCGGGAAGGGTCTTTTATCGATTTACAAGAAATTTGACCAGATCCGGATTGGTGGATACATCCAACCCCAATATCAAATTGCCCAGGACAAGGGTATTAAAGGCTATGCGGGCGGTGACTTTGGACCGCAGGTATCCAACAGATTTATGATAAGAAGAGGGAGGATCAGATTCGAATATGCCAGGTTCAATGAAGACCACAAGGCATCTGTTCAATTCGTTTTTCAATTTGATGGAACAGAACGAGGTGTTTTTATTAGGGATTTTTGGGGAAGATATTTTGAAAATAAACTGGAGCTCTTCTCATTCTCGATGGGCATGTTTGCAAGACCGTTTGGCTACGAGGTAAACCTGGCCTCTTCAGATCGTGAATCACCTGAACGCGGAAGAATGTCGCAAATATTAATGAAGACCGAACGTGATCTGGGAGGAATGGTTTCTTTTGAACCGCGAAAAAAAGACCATCCATTACGGTTTTTAAAAATCGATGCAGGATTTTTCAATGGCCAGGGCCTAACTGCTCCTGCCGATTATGACAGCTACAAAGATTTTATTTCCAGGATATCTTTGAAGCCAATTCATCTATCGCCTACAGTCATGTTTTCTACCGGAATTTCTCTTTTGTATGGCGGGTTCTATCAGAATACTCCAAATATATATCGGGTAGGTACGAATAGTAACGGAGATAAAAATTTCATACTAGATTCTTCGGCACAGAACATTGGAAAGAAAGATCCACGTCGTTATTACGGTGCAGACGCGCAATTAAAAATAAAAAATGCTTGGGGATTTCTGGAGCTACGTGCCGAATACATTTTTGGACAGCAAACTTCTACTTACGGAAGTTCAGAAACGCCTTCCGCATTACTACAGGAACCAGCATATATCCGGCATTTCAATGGAGCTTATCTTTATTTTCTTCAACACATCATCAATCTCCGTCACCAGTTATGTATAAAATATGATTGGTATGATCCGAATACACAAGTAGCGGGGAAAGACATCGGAAAACAGGCAACAAATTTGAATGCAACGGATATCAGATTCGGGGATCTTGGAATCGGCTATATCTTTTACTGCAATGAAAATCTCAAGCTGGTTTTGTGGTATGACATTGTCAAAAATGAAATCACTTCATTACCCGGATATACGCAGGATGTGAAAGACAATGTGCTTACACTAAGACTTCAATTCAGATTTTAACCTTGATTATTTTTAATAACAGGTAACGCTAAGATAACCTTGCGTTAAAATTCTATTTATACGAGGTAGATATTTTTGTCAAACCTCTCGTAATGAAACCAGCAATCATTTGCATACTTTTCTTTCACGCATTTTTCACTTCCATCTCGCAGACAAAATCAAAAACGGAAAATATCATCATCATCACTGTCGATGGATTCAGGTGGCAGGAGATTTTTAGTGGAGCAGATCCAGCGATTATTTCAAATACAGGATTTGTGAAAGACACTTCGCTGATGCGCCAGCTTTATATGGACCCCGATGCGTCTGTGCGTAGAAAAAAGCTGATGCCTTTCTTTTGGAATGTAATTGCCGAAAAAGGACAGCTTTATGGAAACAGGTTGTTCAATAATAAAGTCAACGTAAAGAATCTGTACAAGGTATCCTATCCTGGCTACAACGAAATCTTAACTGGGTATACTGACCCGCGTATTGTTATCAATCTTCCCAGGAACAATAACAATATTAATATCCTTGAATATCTAAACAACCAAAAACAGTTTCACGAAAAGGTAGTTGTGTTTAGTTCCTGGAACATCTTCCCTTTTATTTTGAATGAGGAAAGAAGCGGATTAAAAATCAACAGTGGTTATGAAGAAATTGAAGGTGAAGAAGCCGATACTGCTTTTCAGAAAATTAATATTGTACAGGGAAATGTTACTGAAAAATCACATACGCGTTATGATTGGCTCACTTATTTAAGTGCACGTGAATATATCGAACAGCATCATCCCCGTGTAGTATTTTTAGGATTGGGAGAAACAGACGAATTCGCGCATCATGGACAATATGATAATTACCTGCAACAGGCAACTGCAATAGATAAAATGATTGCTGATCTCTGGTATTACATTCAAACAAATTCTTTTTACAAAGACAAAACTACTTTGATCATTACCACTGATCACGGAAGAGGTGCAAAGCCGACATCCTGGTCGGCGCACCATTTATTTGTGCGTGGATCTTCGCAAACATGGTTGGCAATGATGGGTCCGGATATTTTTCCATTGGGAGAAATAAAAAATGAGCAGCAGATTTATCAGAAACAAATCGCTCCAACTATCGCGATGTTTTTAGGACAAAAGTTTGAAACATCTCATCGCACCGACAATCCCATTTCATTGCCCAATACATCAGCAACTACGAGTTTCGAGCTGGCAGGAACAAAATAAATCAATAAGGGAAATTAATATTGGTGAGCCAATACCGGTCGTATTGGTTCCGAGATAAAAAATGAATACCAGCACAAACCCAGCAACACTGGAATAAATTCTTCATGATTGCTTTTATTAAAAACGATGGGTAAGTTATCTGTGCCGGCTTTAATACCACAACGCGCTACAGGAGCCACAGATTTGCTTTTGTATAAAATCAATTCCGCAAAAGGATCGTTTTGAAAAGAATAATAGAATTTCCTGCCTTCAAGCTCAAGGCTTTCAAGACGAGATGTTTTTTTATCTACCGATATTTTTCCAATCGGCAATCCGTATTCATTGTTGATAATTGTTTTATTGAAAAGTCCACCGGCTTTTTCAATAAAAAAAACTGCACGATTATTTTCCGCCTGCAACCTGATAGTCTGCTGATGAATATTATACTTAAGAATTGCGATGGTCGAGTTCGCATCCATCAATTGATATTCAGTAACGCCGGCACTTTGGTTTCTTATGGAAATCCATTCCATGCAGTAGTATTTAGGTGATAAATTCAACACATAATAGCCAATATCTAAGTCCCTTTTAACTCGAAAACGGGATGGTAACAATTTCTTAATATTGAAAATTATTTTATGCCAAAAGAGAAAGCCGTTTGTTGGATTTATGCACAAGTAATTCACAGCAGGGCAGTTAATATTGCGGTAACAGAGATAATCGAACAGATTCAATAGAAATCTTACCTACACGCTATATATATAGTATAAAGTTCCGCGTCAAAAGCACGAGTTAATATTGGCTTAATGTTCCGATAACATTTCAATCATATTACAATAATTCCTTTGCATAAAATTTTTAACATATGCACCGCCTCAAGCTGCTTTTGATTTTATGTATTACCGGAACGCTTGCTATGAAATCTTCTTTCGCTCAGGAAACGACCGCTACTTTGAGCGGACGTGTTTCTGATCCGAAAGGGTTCCCTATCCAGGGCGCCTCAGTAATAGTGAAACATGAACCAACCGGTTACAGCACCGGCACACAAACAAATGCAAAAGGCATTTATGTAATTCCGAATCTAAAAGTCGGAGGACCTTACACTATAAAAATTTCCTATACAGGATTACAGGAACAGACCTTGGACAATATCAATCTTATCCTCGGCAACAATCCTGATCTTAATATCGACATGAAAGCGGACGATAAAAATCTAAAGGAAGTAGTCGTAGTCGGAGGAAGGAGAGCAAATCCTTCCGGAATAACTGTTGGCAGAGAACAATTAAAAACATTGCCATCGATCGGAAGAAGCATCGGTGATTTTACACGACTCACTCCTCAATCAAATAATAACTCATTCGCGGGTTCGAATTTTCGTTACAACAATTTTACATTAGACGGTGCGATCAATAATGATGCAATTGGTTTCAGTAATTCATTTGGCGGACAAAGCGGCGGCGGTCAAAGTGGAACAGCCGGTGCAGGTACGCGTACCAACCCGTATAGTATTGAAACTATCCAGGAAGTACAGGTTCAACTCACGCCTTATGATGTTAAAATTGGAAACTTTACCGGAGGTAGTGTAAATGCAGTAACAAAAAGCGGGACCAACAATTTCCATGGTTCTGTATATGGTTATGGAAGAAACCAGGCGCTAATGGGAAAAAGTGTAGATGGATTGAAAACAAAAATCGGATCAGATTTTCACGATTATCAAACAGGGTTTACATTAAGCGGCCCGATCGTAAAAAATAAACTTTTCTTTTTCGTCAACGGAGAACTTACACGCAGAACAGAGCCTAGTTTTTATAATGCAGGAGATCCTGGTGCGGCTATAACAATTGCTGAAGCGCAACAGATACAGACTTTCCTCAAAACAAATTATAATTACGATCCAGGCACGTACACTACTTTCAAAATAAATACTAATAGTGATAAAGTATTTGGAAAAATCGATTGGAACATCGATTCAAAAAATACTTTAATGATAAGAGGTTTGTACACGCACGGATGGGGAAACAATCTTGAAAGAACTTCTACCAATTTCCAATTCTCAACGACAGACTTTATTCAGCACACGAAAAACATCAACCTCGTTGCTGAGTTGAAATCAAAGATTAATAATAATGTGAACAATCAGTTCATCATAAGTTATATCAACGTTCATGAGTACAGAGAATTTCCTGCAAAGGTCGATGCATCAGGAACTGTGCTCAACGGGCCGGCTCCATTTATGGATATTGATAATGGACGTATCTGGCTTGGTACGTGGAGAGAAGCTTCAATTTACAATATGAAGCAACAGACTTTTGAATTAACGGATAACGTAACGTGGATAAAAGGAATTAACAAATTTACGTTCGGTACACATAACGAGTTCTACAGTTTATCCTACGGCTTTATCAATTCCTGGAATGGTCGTTGGGAATATGCTGGTGGTTTGAGCGCATTCCTTGCTAACAAACCTTCACGTATACGCGGTGCGTTCACTATCGATCCCACAAAGAATGACAGGCAATCTTTGTACAATGATCTTCCCGGAAGTACTTACAATGTAAATCTCACCAGTGTATATGCACAGGATGAAATTTCAATATCCAGGAAATTTAAAATAACTCCAGGCTTGCGCGTAGACTATCCTTTCCTAAATAAAGATTTTAAAATTGATCCAGCATTGAATGGCACAAATCCAAATAACTATGTGGATCCAAATGCAACATATTCGCATACTCCTTTCAGTGAGTTAAATAATAAATGGCTTGGTAAAGCAACACTCTCTCCCAGATTAGGATTTAATTTCGATGTGAAAGGAGATCAAACATTGGTGGTAAGAGGCGGAACAGGAATTTTTGTTGGAAGAATGCCTTTCGCATGGTTGGGATATGCAAGCACACTCACAGGAAATACTTATGGCAATATCGACTACAAGCCAGGTGGAAAAGTTGTTGGCCTTGCTGTTGATCCAAACACATTGAAAGATACTGTTACAAAATATGGTGGAGCAGGTGCTTCAAGCACAAGAGAAGTTGATATTGTTGATAACAATTTCAAATTACCTTCCATCTGGCGTTCAAGCATCGCTGTGGATGTGAGATTCGGAAATGGATATAAACTTACACTCGACGCGATGTATACAAAAACATTGTACGATGTAAAATTCCAGCAGATTAATATCAAGGATTCTGCAGTACAGTATTATTCATCAGGACCTACGCAAACTCCATTCTATGCGTCTGGTAAATGGAACAGTCAGTATTCGAATGTTTATTTCCTGAGTAATACAACAGAAGGATATCGCTATAATTTAACTGCGCAAATTAGCAAGGTTACAAATGGTATCAGAGTAGGATCACACTCATTGCTGAGCTTGAACTGGTCTGTTGCTTATACTTATGGAATTTCAAAAGATGTGAGCAATGGTATTCGTAATTCATTCCAATCTAACTACGAATTGAATCCATCTATCAATCCGGAAAATACGCCGTTGGCTTATTCTAATTTCGATTTACGCCACCGTTTCGTTGCAACGATTGCAGGAAGTTTGAATTGGAACGAGTACAACACTACTTCACTTGCATTCTTCTACTCCGGACAATCAGGCAGTCCTTATTCTGTAATTTATACCAATGCACCATTCGGAAATGCATCCAATGCGCCGCTGCCTTATATACCGATGAACACTGGTGATATCAGGCTTGCCGATTACAAACGGTCCGATGGATCAACTTATACAGCCCAACAACAAGCAGCAGATCTCGATATGTTTATTGGTCATGATTCTTATCTGCAATCACGTCGTGGAAAATATGCGGAAAGAAATGGGTTGCGCACTCCATGGAATCATGAAGTGGATATGAAACTCGCACATGAATTCAGATTCAAAGGAAATAACAAGCAACATGGTTTGACTGTTAGCTTCGATGTGTTCAATATATTGAACCTGATTAATAATAGCTGGGGACATATTACTTTCGTTACTAACGTCAATAACTATACGGTAAACTTTCTCAAGTTTGCAAACGATGCAAATGGAAAAGCTCCGGGCTCACCTGCATCTGGATATTTACCGACATTCAACTATCTGCCTCCGCCGGCTGGACAGGATCATTACTACACGAACGATCCTATCAATTCACGTTGGCAAGGACAACTTGGTTTGAAGTACACGTTCTAGGAAAAAACAGAACCAGGATTAAACTGATTTAAAAAGATTAAGCGGA
>JAFDYD010000036.1:0-31275 GCA_018267615.1 Bacteroidota bacterium
ATCTAAAGTAGCTACTGGCCTTGATGTTTGCAAGGTAGTTTTACGATATTTAGGAAATTGTTGATGTGTTGTTTCTAAATGTCTGATAACCAGTTGTTACCAAGTCTTGAATTTGCTTGATAAAAAGACCCATCCAGGCGTGCTTATTGCGTCGTTATTCAGTTGATACCAGGGATTCATTTTCCGGTTGATTGGATTTAGAACGACGTGAACGTCTTGTGCGGGCATGTATCCTTGTGCCAACAAATAGATTTTTTGGCGTTGCTTATTTACAGCCATATCCATGATGATCATCGCATGTCCGGGCGATCCGCCTTGGATTAGCACATCTCCCAAGCCTATGTCGTTTTCAGTTTTGATCGCATGCAATTGCTTTTCCAGCGAAAGTGTGCCGCAATAGGAAAATACTTTTTCCAGATATTTATCGAAATGCGTTCGATCAGTGTGAGGTCCGAGAACATAACTCTTATTGTTATTGTCTGTGAAAACGATTTCAGAGAATCTTTTTTGAGCATACAAATATTCCGCACGAAGACGTATAACAGCATCCGCACACTGCTGCAAATTTTTGTTCCCAACGGAAATATTTAATACCGCAAATTGTACTGTCTGGTCGGATTTGACGGAGCCGTCATACAGATAGACCGTTTTATTTTTTTTCAGAGAAAAATTTCTGAGCCATTCACCAAAAGATTTTTTTTCAACATCAATACGTCTATAACCTTCCGGCAATGGGATAGCGTTGATAGTGGGATAGGGATTGTCTTCCGTTGAGGGCATTTTTGTTGAAGGATGATCAATTTGATGTTCTGTCGTTGCATAGAAAAATGGCAGAATAATTGTCATAAGGAGGTTCGGTCTCATATTCTTATTTTTGAAGTATATCCGGCTAGATTCCGGCATAGAAATATTCCATACCAAAAGATTGTTAAACATGTCCAACATTCTGATCATTGATGACGAAAAGGCGATACGCAAAACGTTGAGTGAAATTCTTTCTTATGAAGGTTATAAAATTGATGAAGCCGGCGATGGTGAAGAAGGCTTGAAAAAATTCCGTGAAAAAGAGTATGATGTTATTCTTTGTGATATCAAAATGCCAAAAATCGATGGCATCGAATTTTTGGAAAAGGCCAAAGAACTGAATACAGATATTCCGATCATTATGATATCGGGACATGGAACCATCGAGACAGCAGTGGAAGCGGTAAAAAAAGGTGCTTATGATTATATTTCAAAACCACCCGATCTTAACCGTTTGCTGATTACAATTCGTAATGCTACAGACAAAACGCAATTGGTGGCAGAAACTAAAGTTCTCAAGCGAAAGGTCAGCAAGGTTCAGGAGATGGTTGGCGCTTCGGTGCCGATTCAAAAAATAAAAGAAACGATTGAAAAAGTTGCGCCGACGGATGCACGTATTCTCGTTACGGGCGAAAATGGTGTGGGCAAAGAGTTGGTGGCGAGATGGGTGCACGAAAGAAGCAACCGGGCAACAGGTCCGCTGATTGAAGTGAATTGCGCCGCGATTCCAGGTGAGCTAATCGAAAGCGAATTATTCGGTCATGAAAAAGGATCTTTTACTTCTGCATTGCGCCAGCGTATCGGAAAATTCGAACAGGCAAATGGCGGAACTCTTTTCCTGGATGAAATTGGTGATATGAGTCCCAACGCGCAGGCAAAAGTTCTACGTGCGTTGCAGGAAGGTAAAATCACAAGAGTTGGCGGAGATAAGGATATCAATGTTGATGTTCGTGTAATTGCCGCTACCAACAAAGACCTCTTAAAAGAAGTTGAGGAAAAAAACTTCCGACTGGATTTATATCATCGTCTCAGTGTAATTATTATTCATGTTCCTTCACTCAATGAACGCAAAGATGATATTCCATTGTTGATTGACAAGTTTCTGACTGATATCTGTAGTGAATACGGTATTGCAAAAAAAGCAATTGACGAAGAAGCAATCCGCGCACTGCAAGAATATAATTGGAGCGGCAATATCCGCGAATTGCGCAACGTAGTTGAACGTCTGATCATTCTCTCCGGCAAAACGATTAATAAGGATGATGTAGAGAGCTATGTGTTGCCAAAAAAATAATTGGGGCAAGGAGCAAGGCGCAAGAAATAAGGTACAAGGAGCAAGGTACAAGGTACAAGACTGAAATTCAAATTGACTTCGCATTTCAGTCTTGTACCTTGTACCTTGCTCCTTGTACCTTATTTCTTGTGTCTTATAGCTTGAGCCTTACCCTGCCATGAATCTTATGAAAACTTTCGGCATCGATATTTTGACGCCTGAATTAATATGGTATTTTTGCGGGTCATAAAAAATAAAGAATGAGCACTTCTCAGATTTCGATTCTTTTGTTGATTGCGCTGATCCTTTTTATTCTGCCCGCAATCGGTTTGTACTCCATGTTTAAAAAAGCGGGAGTCCCTGCCTGGAAAGCGCTTATTCCCATTTACAATACATGGGTGATGATGGAAATCGCCAAGCGTCCAAAATATTGGGTTTTCCTTCAGATTCTTCCCGTTGTTGGCTGGTTCATCACATTGGCCATACTCATTGAATTCGTCAAGACTTTTGGCAAATTCAGATTCTATCAGCATGCGCTTACCGTTTTTTCGGCAGGTTTATATTTTGTGTATATAGGCTTGAATTCAAAAGATAAATTTCTCGGTCCGGAAGTTGTTCGCAAACACAAAAAATCATCTGCAAGGGAATGGATCGACGCGGGAGTATTCGCAATCGTAGCTGCCACATTGATACGGACATTTGTTTTCGAGGCTTATACAATTCCAACGCCTTCGATGGAGAAAACACTTCTCGTGAGCGATTTTCTTTTTGTAAGCAAATTCAGTTATGGTCCGCGTATTCCGAACACGCCGTTAGCAATGCCCTTTGTTCATCATACGCTTCCTTTTGTCAATGCAAAATCTTATGTAGAGTGGATCAAAATTCCGTACACGCGATGGTTCGCTTCTCCGGTAAAAAGAAGCGACGTGGTAGTTTTTAATTTTCCTGCTGGTGATACTGTTATTAATAAAGAAGGTTATCAATCGGAGCAACCTTATTATGATGTAGCGCGTGCATTAGGCGGAGCCGGTGGTATTGACGCAGGAAGACAGATTATTCTAAATGATCCGGATGAATATCCGATTATCGTGCGGCCGGTTGATAAACAAGAAAATTATATTAAACGATGCACGGGTGTTGCTGGTGATACTTTGCAAATAAAGCAACAGGTGGTATATATCGATGGCAAACCTTCGCCGTTCCCGCCTTTTTCTGAAACGGATTATTTGGTGACGACAGCGGGGCAACCGCTCGATGAAACTATCATGAAGGATGAATATAATATTGATATTAACAATGGACTCGAGTTGCGACAAACTGGTGTAGCCAATCAGTATAGTATGCTTTTAACTTATTCTGCAAAAGAAAAAATGTTGAAATCGGGATTGGCAAAATCCATTACTCCGGAGCTCGATACATTCGCGACCGGTCGAGTGTATCCATACGATAATATTCATAAATGGTCAGTTGATGACTATGGTCCGATATGGATCCCCAAAAAAGGATCTACCATTACGCTCACCGCGGAGAATTATTCCATTTATGAGCGACCAATCCGAGTGTACGAGCGAAATAAATTGGAAATGAGGAATGGAAAAATATTTCTCAACGACCAGGAAACAAATCAATACACGTTTAAAATGGATTATTATTGGATGATGGGGGATAACAGGCATCAATCACAGGATTCCAGGTATTGGGGATTTGTTCCTGAAGATCATGTGGTAGGAGAAGCCTGGCTTATCTGGATGAGTTGGGATAAAGGCGTTCGCTGGAGCCGTCTATTCAAGAAAATAAAATGATCGTAGGAAGGTTTTGGTATTTTAAACACTGTACAGCTGCGGAATCTTATGAAAAAAAAAGAACACAAGTTCTCATTCGAAGTATATGATTCCATCCGGGAATTGAATAGGGAAGACGCCGCATTGCTGGAAGAAGCAAAAAAAATTACCGTCAATGCTTATGCGCCTTACTCACGGTTTCGTGTAGGTGCAGTTGCGATATTGGCAAGCGGAGAGAGAATTAGCGGATCAAACCAGGAAAATGCCTCCTTCCCTGCAGGAATATGCGCAGAGCGGGTTTTGTTGTCTGTCGCTTCCTCTTTGTATCCCGGCGTTCCCATCAAAACCATTGCTATCAGTTACATTGACGATAACGGTAAAAATAAAAGCGATCATCCCATTTCTCCTTGCGGCATCTGTCGTCAATCTTTATTAGAATTCGAATCGAGAACAAAACAACCTATTCGACTTATACTCGGCGGGGCAAAAGGAAAAGTATTTATCATACCGGAAGCAAACGCATTATTACCACTCGCATTCACCAGTGAAGAATTGAAATAAGTAAAACTGCTCTTACTTAAAACTTACAAGTGTAATTTCATAATACAGCGGCGCATCCACTGGCACTCTTCCATCACCAGTGCCTGCGCATTTGTAAGCCAATGCTGATGGGAGTAATAATTTTATATGGCCGCCGGTGTAGAGTTTGGGCACGGCAATCTGCCATCCGTCCAACAGTGTATTGAGTGCCCAGCCTGTGTATGCAGAATTTCCCACGGAATCAAATGTGGTTCCGTTCATCAATTTCCCAATATAAGTAACATAAATCGTGGATGTCAGCGAAGGGCAGGGACCGGATCCGGCATTTGTAATTTCATAATAAAGTCCCGACGAATCTTTAGTAGCCTTGATGTGGTGCTCCATGGCAAATTGTAGCAACGCAGTGGAGTCATTTGCGACTGGAACCGGTGTGCAATTCCAATAATTGGGAACATCAGACTTGTAACAGCCATTTGTATAAATTAGAATTCCTATACAACATGCTGCAAACAAAAAACCCTTCATGGTCAAATATTTTTCTTCATTGAATCCGCTGGAAAATTTAATTGACAAACTGATTTTCTCGGTCGCTCAAATTCAGGAGTTGACGGTCTTCAAAACATTTTCCATTGAATCTCCTGCAACTCTCAATAATAGTACGCATTCGGCATCTCATTAGTTGCTATCTCTTGCGCCTTGCTGAAAATAATGCGAGAGCATAGTTGAGTTGGACAAGGATAATAAATACGATGCTAACATAGGTACTGATAAAACAAAGCAGTGCACCAAAGCCATACAGCGTTTGGGCAATGATCACTCTTTTTCGAATTACCTTATTTGCCGTTTCTATTGCTTCCTTTGATCCTGAAAGAAATCCATGTCGGTAGGCATGCGCCCATTGCAGGTAAATTGTCACACCAAGCAGAAAAATATTTAGCCAATATACACCAATCGCCAATTTGAAGTGAATGTGTTCGCTTAAAAATGCGGTTGTAAATGGAAGCACTGAAACAAATAACAAAAAGAATAAGCAGATCCAATTCAGACGACGATCGCTTTTGTCGATATAAATAAATTGAGTAGTGTGACCGGTCCAGAAAATTCCCAACGTCATAAAGCTTAAAAAATAACCGAGAAATTTTGGCATCAGCGCACAAAGCGAATCAAACAACGCGCTCTCGGTTTTTATTGTTTCACTTACCGGCACTTTTATATCAAGCACCAGTAATGTCAATGCAATTGCAAATACACCATCACTAATTGCTTCCAGCCTGGAAACTCTTTGCCCGGCAATTTGATTGTAGGTTTGTTCCGAATGGGTCATAAGCAGCGAATATGAATGGTTGTCGTATGGATTTTCCGGAACCGTTCTTTATGCAAAAACTGCTGCCGCTTCTTCTGCGAACCATTCAGGTTGCAGATCTTTTTTCTCCTGTTCTTTTCTTAGCTTGTTATTCAGCAATTCACCTTCCAGTATATTGGCAAAAGTCTCAAAATAAATAATTACATCTTCCCGAATATTTCTTTTCAGCCATCGGAAACCGCCCGGCAAATGCTCTAAAATTTTCCTGTCGTCCAAATATTCGAGGTGGTGGATATCCGTAATCGTTAGTCCCAATTTTTCCAGTTTGGATATCAT
This sequence comes from Bacteroidota bacterium, assembly GCA_018267615.1. Taxonomy (GTDB): domain Bacteria; phylum Bacteroidota; class Bacteroidia; order Chitinophagales; family Chitinophagaceae; genus Puia. The sequence continues at coordinate 6,038 of JAFDYD010000036.1, forward strand.
CAGGTATGCCGGGGCGCCGGTTACCGTACAATAATCTTCTGCAATTTCTGTCCACTCACCGGTACCAGTATGCGCATAACTCAAAATTTCTTCCTTTGTCATGCTCGTAATTACCTGCAAGAGACTTCCGCAATTACATGCACCATGATGTCCCCAGGCATAGTAAGATCCTTCACTCAATTTTTTTGCAGTATTGCGCAGCGCCTCTATGAGTTGTATATCGGGGTATGCCATAATTTTTTTTTACAAAGATAAAACTTCCTGAATAGTCGGCGCGGTTACTTGCCGTCAATATCAAATACTGAGTTCCACATCTGTCTCCGCATATCCGACACAGGTTAGCACCAATCCATTCTGTATGTCTTTTTCCGTGAGTACTTCGTTAATGCTCATCATCACTTTTCCTTTTAACAACTTCGCAACACAGGTGGAGCATCTTCCACCCCGACAACTGTATGGCAGTCGTATGTTGTTATTTAAAGCTGCTTGCAAAATATTCATAGGATAACTAGCGGTAATCTTATAGTCTTTTTGTTGATGATGGATAACGAGTTGTTTTGGATCATTACTATCAATCAATGGAGGTGGTGGAATAAAATCAATGGTGAAATTTTCTTTCCTGATCTGCGCATCTGTGAACCCCATCAGCTTCAAAGTAAATTGAGCCATTCGCATAAGTGCCGACGGTCCGCAGAGATAAAATATTTTTTCTCTTTCAGAAATGGAGTGCTCGTTCACTAATTTTTCCAACAAAAGATTTGTCAGTCTAATCCCCTGGTGCGGATATTTGCGCGGACTGGTCAATAGGCTGATCCATTTAATTCTTCCCGCAAATTTCGTTTCTATTTTTTTTAATTGATTTTTGAATATGATATTTTTTTCATCGTGATTTTGATAAATCAAAACAATCGAGCTCAATGGCTCTGCCAGTAGAATCTTTTTTATCAAAGAATATATCGGCGTAATGCCACTTCCGGCTGTGATAAAAAGGAATTGTCTTTGCAGGATTGAATTTGTTTCAATGGTAAACATTCCCGACGGAGCCAATGAATTCAGTACGGTTCCCTCATTAACATGATCAATTAAAAATCTTGACACCTGGCCATTCTGAACACGCTTTACGGTAATCGACATGTATTTGTCGATTCCGGGAGTCGAGGAAAAAGAATAGGAACGTCTCAAATCATGATCGAAAATCAAAGTCAGAAACTGCCCGGCTTCATAGGGAATGTTCGATCCATCCGCCGTTTCGAGCCTGATGGTGATGGCATCTTTTGTTTCATGAATGATCTTTTTAACAATCAATTGCAGCAAATCCATGACGGAAATTAAGCACAAATTTTGTTTCTGGTTGTAACACACCGCCGATACCAGCTCATTCACCGACCATAAATATCCTACCGGTTATATAGAGTGACCCAAAGACAAAAAATCTATTAGACGGCGACATATTCCCCATATTTTTTCATTTTATTTTATTTTTGCCAATTGCCATTTATAGAAATCGTGACAGAGCTATTATTGTATAGCATTAATGGTATTATATTTGAAATTCGGATATTCTTAAACTTACGTAGATGAGCTTGTTTAGCACGGGGTCAAAAATTCTTTTTAGAGCTGCGACTACTATTTCAATTTCGTTAATTGCTTGCAAAGACAAAACAGACCCATCTTCCAAACCCAAATCAAATCCGCCAACTGTAGTTGATATAATTGTGGCGGCGCCGCAATCCATCACCAATCATATCGAGGTGAATGGTACTGTAGTTGCCAACGAATATGTAGAACTCCATCCCGAAGCAAATGGAAGATTGATTTATTTAAATGTGCCCGAAGGCAGAATGGTAAAAGCCGGAACCATTATTGCGCGTGTAAACGATGCGGATTTAAAAGCTCAAATCCAGAAATCAAAAGTGCAACTTGATCTCGCACAAAAAACGGAAGAGAGATATAAGCAATTGATTGCAGTGAATGGGATTAATCAAAGTGATTATGACGCTGCGTTGAATGTTGTCAATGGTTACAAGGCCGATATTGAATACACGCAGGCTTTGCTAGATAAGACTGTTGTGAAAGCCCCTTTTGACGGGATCGTTGGACTAAGACAAGTGAGTCTTGGCGCTTTTGTATCAACCGCCACGATGATTGCAACGATGCAACAACTGAATAAAATAAAAATCGATTTTACATTGCCTGAAGAGTACGGAAATATTTTGAAGATCGGTGGACTGGTAGATGTCGAAACCGACAACACTACGCAGGTAAGAAAAAAAGCGACGATTCTCGCAATAGAACCGCAGGTGAATCAAACAACGCGAAACATAAAAGTGAGAGCCATTTTGCAAACCGGAAAAGCAAATCCGGGTGGGTTTGTAAAAGTATATGTTGATGCCGGTGAAGATAAAAATGCATTGATGGTTCCTACAAATTGTATTATTCCCGATGACAAAAACAAACAATTGGTAGTCGTGAAAAATGGGAAGGCCGAATTTATGAATGTACAAACCGGATTGCGCCAGGCCAATAATGTTGAAATCACCAGCGGGATAAAAACGGGTGATAGCGTTGTGGTGACGGGAACCTTATTCGCAAGACCAAAAAGCCCTGTCAAAATACGTAAGGTGATGACCTTGGATAAACTGGCTAAAGCGAGTGAATAATAATATCAGAATGTAAGGAATAGGGTGTAGGGTATAAGGTGTAAGGTATAAGGTATAAGGTATAAGGTATAAGGTATGACATACCTTATACCTTACACCTCCTACCTTACTATTCGCGTTATAAAAAAAATCAGGCAAAGACCACATCAATCTCATGAATATTTCCGAACTATCATTGAAGCGGCCCGTTCTTGCAACGGTGATGAACCTGATGATTATTTTGTTTGGTATCGTTGGGTTTACTTTTTTGGCAGTCAGAGATTATCCTGCGATCGATCCTCCAATAATAACGGTAAGCACGAATTATACCGGCGCCAACCCGGACATTATCGAAAGCCAGATCACAGAACCACTCGAAAAACAAATTAATGGAATACCTGGCATCCGTACCATCACTTCTTCGAGTTCACTTGGAGCCAGCCAGATCACTGTTGAATTTAATTTAGGAATTGATTTGGAAGCTGCGGCTAGTGATGTCCGTGATAAAGTTGGACAAGCAGCACGTAGCCTTCCACAAGACATAGATGCGCCTCCTGTGATCAGCAAAGCAGACGCAAACAGCGATTTTATTTTAATACTTGCGGTACAAAGTCGCACCAAGAGTTTATTGGAGCTGAGTGACTATGCGGAAAATGTATTGCAGCAACAATTGCAAACGATCAACCAGGTTAGTTCGGTGAATATTTTCGGTCAGAAAAGATATTCGATGCGTATCTGGCTTGATCCGGATAAGATGAATGCGTATGGTGTTACTTTTTCAGATCTCAGCAGCACGCTCAATAATGAAAATATTGAATTGCCTCCCGGCAAAATATATGGTAATAACACGGAGATGACTATACGCACTTTGGGCCGACTTACTTCGGAACAACAATTCCGTGATCTCATCATCCGGGAAGATAGCGCTGGTATCGTGAGACTCAATGATATTGCTAAAGTAGAATTGGGACCGGAGCAATTGGAGCAAAGCTGGAAATATAATGGTGTGAACGCAGTGGGGCTGGCTATTATTCCGCAACCCGGCGCAAATAATATTGAAATTGCAAACGACTGCAATAAACGTTTGGATGAAATCAGGAAATCCAACAAATCGGATATTGAATTCAATGTACTCATCGATAACACAAAAAATATCCGGCAGTCATTGAGTGAAGTGGAAGAAACCCTGATCATTTCTTTTTCACTGGTGGTACTCGTCATCTTTTTCTTTTTCCGTAGTTGGTTGATCGCACTTCGCCCTTTGATCGATATTCCGATTTCGCTTGTCGCTACTTTTTTTATCATGTATATCGCCGGCTTCTCGATCAACATATTAACCTTACTGGGAATCGTATTGGCAACGGGACTTGTAGTGGATGATGGAATTGTTGTTACAGAAAATATTTTTAGAAAGTTGGAATCCGGCTTACCAATCCGGAAAGCAGCGCTCGAAGGCAGTAAAGAAATTTTCTTCGCAGTAATATCAACCTCGATTACACTTGCCGTTGTATTTCTTCCGGTAATTTTTTTACAGGGATTTGTTGGAAGACTGTTCCGCGAATTTGGTATCGTGCTCGCCGCCGCAGTCTTAATATCTGCGTTTGTTTCGCTGACGATTACACCGGTGCTTAATGTCTATCTCACCAGGAAAAACAGTTCACACGGGTGGCTATATTTGAAAACTGAACCATTTTTCACCGGAATGGAAAATGGGTATAAGAATTTGTTGAAACATTTTATGAAGGTAAGATGGACTGCATGGATCATTATTGCTGCATGCGTGATGATCATCATTCTTACTTTAAAAAATCTTCAAAGTGAAATTGCACCGCTGGAAGACAGAAGCAGTATTCGTTTTACAGTTACTGCCGCGGAAGGAACCAGTTATCCGTACATGCAACAAATTGCAGATAACATTTCCAATTATTTGTACGATTCAATTCCGGAGCGTGATTTCGTTTTTGCGAGAACACCTGCCGGCGGAACTGTGAATACGTCGCAACCAAGGATTGGACTGGTAGATGTAGGTCAAAGGCATCGCAGCCAGGCGCAGATTACGGCCGACCTACAAAGAAAAATCGGGCGATTCAATGACGCCAGAATTTTTGCGGTGCAGGAACAAACCATTGCAGTGGGATCGGGGTCGAGAGGCGGATTACCCGTGCAATTTATTTTGCAGAACCAGGATCTGAATAAATTAAAAGATGTTATTCCAAAATTTTTGGATGAAGCAAGAAAAGATAAAACATTTGCTAACGTTGATGTAAATCTGAAATTCAATAAACCTGAATTGCAGGTAACAGTAGACAGGATAAAAGTGAGAGATCTCGGTTTATCAACTACCGATGTGATCGCTGCCATGCAGGCTGCATTCAGCGGCGGACGTCTTGCTTATTTTATCATGAACGGATATCAATACCAGGTGATCGCACAAGTTGAACATGCAGATCGCGATAAGCCTTTCGATATCGAAAAATTATATGTTCGCAACGCGAGAGGAGAAAGTATTCCTTTGAGTGCCGTCGTCCATCTGGTAGAAAGCAGCAGCCCATCGACGCTTTTTCATTTCAACCGATACAAAGCCGCTACCATTTCTGCATCACTGGCTGAAGGAAAAACAATCGGCGACGGAATCAAAGCCATGCAGGCAATTGCCAACAAAACGCTTGATAATAGTTTCCAGACTGCGCTATCAGGTCCTTCGCGTGATTATGCAGAGAGTTCTTCAAATATTGTCTTTGCGTTTGTGCTGGCGCTGATATTAATTTATCTAGTGCTTGCTGCGCAATTTGAAAGTTTTATCGATCCACTTGCAATCATGTTTACAGTTCCGTTAGCTTTAGCAGGCGCATTGCTTAGTTTGTGGCTTTTCAATCAAACGCTTAATATATTTTCAGAAATCGGAATGATCATGCTCATCGGTCTCGTTACCAAGAACGGAATTCTGATTGTTGAATTCACTAATCAGAAAAGAGAACATGGGCTTTCGAAAATGGACGCAGTAATAGAAGCATCCGCACAACGCTTACGACCGATTCTTATGACGAGCCTCGCAACTTCGCTCGGCGCTTTACCCATTGCATTGAGTCTTGGTGCGGCCGCTACTAGTCGCGTGCCATTGGGCATGGTTGTAGTAGGTGGTATTTTATTTTCTTTGATTTTGACACTGTTTGTTATACCTGCTGTTTATACGTTCATATCCAGCAAACATAAAGTGCACCAGACGGAAGTTGTTGAATAATGATGATGTGATGCACATGTTCAAAAAATAAAAAATGAAAAGAATCCCGTTTAGTATTTTATCGGTGTTGATTTTCTTACATGGATTTTCGCAAAACCTGACATTGCAGGATGCAGTCAATATTGCTTTGAAGAATAGCCTGGATATTCAGCTATCAAAAAATAATGTGGAGATCGCAACGATCGGTAATTATATTGGAATGGCTGGAGGATTGCCTTTGATTGCTGCAACAGCAACTGACAATTATTCTTACATCGGCGTTCATCAAAAATTAAATACAGGTGATGAAATAAAACGGAATGGTGCGAACGCAAACAATATTAACGGTAATCTAACCGGGAGTATATTGCTATTTAATGGCAATCGTGTTCATGCAACTAAAAAAAGACTCGAAGAATTACAGGTGCAGAGTGATGACCAGTTGAATAGCGAAATTCAAAATGTGATGGCGGCTGTTATGACTTCTTACTATGATGTTCTTCGTCAGCAGGGATATATCAAAACAATCAACGAATCAATTGTTGTAGCTCAAAAGAAACTTGAGATTGTAAAAACGCAGCAGAGCGTCGGTCTGGCTAATAACGCTGATCTTTTTCAATCGCAGGTTGATTTGAATAACCTGATCCAATCGCAAGAGTCGCAGCAAATCATTATCGACCAGGCAAAAGCAGAATTACTTCGGTTACTCACGCTCAAATCAGACTCTCTCATCACGATCCAGGATACTATTTTGGTTGATAAGCCGATGGCGCTCGATGATATAATGAACCGGCTTTCTAATAACCCGGATATCCTTTCAGCAGATGAGCAAATAAAAATCAACCAGCTTATAGTAAAGGAAACAGCAGCTCAACGTTATCCTACTATTCGCGGCAGCATGGGTTATTCCTATTCCCAAAACAATGCAGCAGCCGGACAATTACTGTTGAATCAAAGTTATGGTCCATTGGTTGGCATTTCAATCAATATCCCTTTTTATAATGGTTCAATCTATAAGCGTCAACAAAAAATTGCGGAAGTCAATACAAAAAATGCCGTTCTGCAAAAAAATATTTTGATAAGAGACTATTCTGCAAACGTTGTCAAAACATACCAGGCATATACAACCACACTCAAACAACTTGAGACGCAACAAAAAAATTTCGAGCTGGCGCATCAACTGCTGAATCTTGTATTGCAGAGATTCCAGCTAAGACAGGCAACGATCCTCGAATTGTCCCAGGCACAGCAAAGTTTTGTTACGTCCGGCTTTAGTCTCATCAATTATAGCTTTGTTGCAAAGTCTGCAGAAATTGAATTGAAGCGTGTTGCCAGCCAATTGAGTTTATAAATCAGGCTGCGAATTTATTTTTTATTGCACGAGGTTTTATCATTCTTTGCGCTTTTGCGCCTTTGCGTGATCATTTTTTCTCGCAAAGGCGCAAAATCGCAAAGAAGAAATTTTTTCAAAACAAAGTTTGCACGCCATGCGCAATCTTCGCCTCATGATCCAGCAACCATTTTTTTCGCCAGATACCTCCGCCATAACCAACAAGATCTCGATTGGATCCGATCACGCGGTGACATGGAACAACGATGGCGATATTGTTCTTACCATTGGCAGATGCAGCCGCACGAATTGCTTTCACATCACCCAATCGTCTTGATAATTCCAGATAGCTGATTGTTTTTCCAAATGGAATACCGATCAATTCATTCCATACTTTTTCCTGGAAAGCAGTGCCGGACTGATGAATTGGGAATTCAAAAACTCTTCTTTCACCATGGAAATATTGAATGAGCTGTTCAACACATTGTATAATAATTTGCGGCATTTTTTTTCTGATATGATCGGATGGAGGTTTTTCAATCGTATCAATAAAACTTACTTCGCTGATAAAATGTTCAGTGCCAGAGATACGTAACAGTCCTAATGACGATTGATAATATGTAGAAAATATTTCTCCCATATTCAGGTGTATTCTGGTTTTTTGGGAGGGAATAAATAAATCAATGCGAGTATTATCATCAATGCAACACTGGCCCGCGGATAAAAAAAGGAAAGAAAGAATCCGAGCAGGTAAAAGAAATTCGAGAAAACAAAAAAACGAGTGAGGTATTGGATAAAATGATCGCTTAACCTTTCATCGATCAATCTTTTTTTATAACTGGCATACAGCCACATGAGCAACCAGGAACCGGATGGCAGAACAAGTCCAAGTAAATAAAATCTAACTGCAGTGGCGTAATGCGTTTCCGTTTCGATATATTCTCCAAAAATGGCGGTTGGAAATGGCAGAAAAGATATTGTTAACAGGAAGAGTACATTGAGCATATTGAAAACGTGGTCGGTTCTTTTGTAGAGTTTGAATATATAATGATGATTTGCCCAGAAAATACCGATTACGCCAAAACTGAAAACATAGGCAAAATATTTTGGCCAAAGATTCCATAGATATTGAGATAAAGATTGATGTTCCAGCGCTGCGTGGTCAGGTAATTTGATTTCGAGTATGAGCAATGTAATCGCAATTGCAAAAACGCCGTCGCTGAATGCTTCGAGTCTTTGCGTGGTGATCATCGAATTTTCTTTTTCTTCCGGTTCGGTCATCGAATGATGGTTTGTTGGGTCATCCTATCTTCCATCCATTTTCCACTTTTCTTTCAGGTGTCAATAAAACTACTTCTTTTTTATCAGTATAAACGCCGAGCACAAGGCATTCACTTAAAAAATTGGCAATTTGTTTTGGTGGAAAATTTACCACAGCGATCACTTGTTTCCCGACCAATTCTTCAGTGCTATATATACTCGTGATTTGCGCGGATGATTTTTTTATTCCCAATTCCCCGAAATCGATACTTAATTGGTAGGCAGGTTTTTTCGCTTTTGGAAAATCCTTAACTTCCGTAATTGTTCCGACACGGATATCAATTTTTTCAAAATCCTCCCATGAAATTGGCATAATATTTTTTATCTAAACTAAAACAAAAATATATGAAACGTACAGCAACTGCCGTATGGAACGGCTCAGGAAAAGATGGAAATGGAAATTTAACTACAGAAAGCAAAACACTTAACAAAACACAGTATTCTTATAAATCCAGGTTTGAACAGGGTGTAGGAACGAATCCGGAGGAACTTATTGCTGCTGCGCATTCGGGATGCTTCGCGATGGCGCTTAGTTTTGCATTGCAGGGCGCTGGTTTTACAGCCGATAGTCTCGATGTTACTGCAACAGTTACTATCATACCAGGCACTGGTATTACAAATTCCGATCTTGTATTGAAAGCAAAGATTCCAGGTATCACCAACGAAAAATTCCAGGAACTCGCGGCCGGCGCCAAAGAAGGTTGCCCGGTGAGTAAAGTACTGAAGGCTGAGATCACACTTAGCTCTACTTTAATTTAGTCATATCTCGCCAAAACTAACGTTCATGCCTAAGTCAAAAAAAATCTCCAGGAGAAATTTTCTCCACAATACATCATTGGCCGCCGGAAGTTTTTTTATCGTGCCGCGACATGTATTGGGCAGAGGATTTATTCCACCAAGTGATAAATTAAATATTGCCGGTATCGGTGCAGGAGGCAAGGCCGAAGTAAATCTTCCATTTGCCTATAACAATGGCTCCGATAATATAGTTGCACTTTGTGACGTGGATGATCGCATGGCAGTAAATGCAATTAAGAAATGGCCGAATGCTCCTTATTATCGCGACTACAGAAAACTATTCGATAAAGAAGCGAAGAATTTCGATGCGGTGATTGTAACTACACCCGATCATATGCACGCGCCAATTGCACTCGCGGCAATGCAGTTGGGTAAACATGTGTATTGTGAAAAACCACTCACCCATGATATTTATGAAGCAAGAATATTGACGCAAGCTGCAAAAAAATACAAAGTGGTTACGCAAATGGGAAACCAGGGAAGCAGCGGCGATGACACGCGCAATATAGAAACATGGATACAAGCCGGTATCATCGGAAATGTGCACACAGTTCACGTGTGGACCAACAGGCCCGCATGGCCGCAGGGAATTCCAGCTTTGACAGGCAAGTTTGATGTTCCAAAAGAACTTGATTGGGATCTTTGGCTTGGTACTGCTCCGCTTCGCGATTATAATCCCGGTTATCTTCCCGCTATCTGGCGCGGCTGGGTTGATTTCGGAACGGGATCTTTGGGGGATATGGGTTGTCATTTTATCGATGTCCCATATCGTGCATTGAAACTTGGATATCCGATCTCTGTGGAAACGAGTATTGGTGCGGTGTACACGGGTTTTTTCAAAGAAGAATTTTACAATGACAGTTATCCACCATCTGCAAAAACACATATTCATTTTCCAGCTCGAGGAGAAATGCCTCCGGTCGAAATGGTTTGGTATGATGGAGGAATTAAACCAAGGAGACCCGACGAACTTTTGCCCGATGAAGAAATGGGTGAAGTAGATGGCGGTATCATTTTCGAAGGAACGAAAGGAAAACTGATGGCGGGTGTGTTTGGAAGAAATCCAACATTACTGCCAACAAAACTGATGAAAGAGACAACGCTTCCCAAATCAAAATTTCCATTTGTGGAAAAAGGTTCAGATGGCCATCAGCAGCAATGGGTAAAAGCATGCAAAAAAGGATATGGTGCGTACACTAGTTCTGATTTTGCGGTATCCGGTCCGCTTACTGAAACCGTTCTCATGGGCAATCTTGCCATTCGCAGTTATAATTATTTTGATAAGAATGCGCAAGGCAGTAAGGCATTTCCCGGCAGGAAGCAATTGCTTTGGGATGGTGAAAATATGCGGATAACAAATTTTGATCCTGCGAACCAATATGTGAAGAGAGAGTACAGGGGAGGAGGGAAACTCGCATTTTAAAATCAAGTCTTCACAAAAAATTTATAAAACAGTTTGGTAAATGCTGAACGCTGAACGCTAAACGCTAAACGCTGAACGCAAAACGCAAAACGCTGAACGCTAAAAGGAGACAGCGTTCAGCGTTTTGAGTTTAGCGTTCAGCATTCAGCATTATTGTCCGTTAATGATACACAATCTTTATAAAGGGTTAATTTGACAATTAATCTCTATAATTTTTTTGTCAGCAACTACATCTTAGCGTAAATTACCCAGCGAAAAAATTTCAAACCATCAACGAAAAATTGCTTAATGAAAAAGAAAAATCAGGTTAAAGCTTCACGCAGAGAATTTTTAAAAAATTCATCCCTCGCTGCGGCAGGTTTTTTCATTGTACCACGTCATGTTTTAGGAAGAGGATTTACTGCACCGAGCGACAAATTGCATATCGCTGCAATTGGTTCTGGTGGAAAAGGTGAAGACGATATCAATATGTTTTATAAAAGCGGGAAAGCAGAAATTGCTTTTCTCTGCGATGTTGACGACAGACAGGCTGTTAATTCGCGCAAGAAATTTCCCAAAGCAAAATACTATAAAGATTTTCGTGAGATGCTGAGCAAGGAGGGAAAATCGATCGAAGCAGTTTCTGTTTCTACTCCGGATCATACGCATGCCGTTGCAGCGATGGCCGCCATGCAATTAAACAAGCATGTTTATGTGCAGAAGCCATTGACGCATGATATTTACGAAGCAAGAATGCTCACTGAAGCAGCACATCGTTATAAAGTGGTAACACAAATGGGCAACCAGGGATCTTCGGGTGATGGTGTCCGTCAGTTGCAGGAGTGGTACAACGCGGGACTTATCGGTGATGTACATACGATGTATTGTTATACCGACCGACCGATCTGGCCACAGGGTGTTGCAAGGCCCGCAAATTCTTCGCCGATTCCCGGGGAATTGGATTTTGATTTGTGGTTAGGCACTGCGCCGAAAAAAGACTATTTCGAAGGTCTGCTTCCATTTAATTGGCGCGGTTGGTGGGATTATGGCACCGGCGCATTGGGAGATATGGCCTGTCATATTATGGCGCCCGCTTTTGCTGTAGCGGGATTGGGTTACCCGGTTTCGGCTGAATGCAGCGTGGCTACAAAATATATTGAGAACTGGAACAAGGCTTATTATCCGGACAGCGGGCCAATCTCTTCACATATCACCTTAACTTTTAAAGGAAAAGATGGCAAGCCTGATGTCGAATTACATTGGATGGATGGAGGTATTCAACCAACAAGACCTGCAGAACTTGGCGCGAATGAAATGATGGGAGATGGTGGTAATGGAGTTATTTTTCACGGCACTAAAGGAAAGATGATGTGTGGCACTTACGGCATCGACCCGAAATTATTGCCTACTTCAAGAACGAATGAAGTGAATGTGCCGAAAACAATTGCGCGTGTTCCGGGTGGAGATGATGGACACTACGGAGCATGGGTGGAAGCTGCGATGGCGGGTTATGGAAGTGACAAAGCGAAAAATTTAAGTTCACATTTTGATATTGCAGGTCCATTGACAGAAAGCGTGTTGATGGGAAATCTCGCGATTCGCAGTTATGATATTCGAAAGAAAAAAGGAAATGATTATGATTACCCGGGAAGATTTATCAAACTATTGTGGGATGGTCCTAATATGAAGATTACGAATTTTGATGAAGCAAATCAATTTGTGAAAAGAACATATCGTGACGGATGGAGTCTGGGGGTATAAGGCGTAAGGTGTGCGGTATAAGGTATAAGGTATAAGGTATAAGGTAGGATCACATGCCCTCCACCTTATTAAATTCTCAAATTATTTTTAACCAATAAAAATGAAAAAGAAAAATCTGATCAACAATTCCAGAAGGGAATTTCTGAGGAACTCCGCGGTTGCAGCAACAGGATTTTTTATTGTACCTCGTCATGTACTGGGTCGCGGATTTGTTGCACCGAGTGATAAATTGAATATTGCAAGCATTGGTGTTGGCGGAAAAGGACAAAGTGATATTGCAGAATTTGCAAAAAGTCCCAAGGCAAATATTGCCTTTTTGTGTGATGTAGACGAGCGACAAGCTGCTGCGTCATTCAAGCGTTTCACCGATGCGAAACGTTACAAGGATTGGAGAGAGATGTTGGATAAAGAACATAATAGCATTGATGCGGTTTCTGTATCCACTCCGGATAATGTGCATGCAGTGGCAGCTTTTGCAGCCATGCAATTGGGAAAGCATGTGTATGTGCAAAAGCCCTTGACGCACGATATCTATGAAGCGCGCATGCTAACGGAGGCGGCTAAACGCTATAAAGTGGTGACGCAAATGGGTAACCAGGGAGCTTCGGGTGACGGTGTACGTCAGATGCAGGAATGGTACAAAGCAGGAATTATCGGTGATGCCACCGCGTTATATATCTGGACAAACAGACCAGTATGGCCGCAAGGGAACGGATATCCGACAACAAAAGATGAAATTCCAAAAGAGCTTGATTGGGATCTGTGGTTGGGACCAGCGCAGGTAACGGATTATCATAAGGAATTTGTTCCGTTCAGTTGGCGCGGTTTCTGGGCCTTTGGTACCGGTGCATTGGGAGATATGGGTTGCCACCTGATCGATCCGGTATTCAAAACTGTTGGACTTGGTTATCCAACAGAAGTGGAGTGCAGTCAGGTTTCTATTTATGAAAAAATGTGGACGCCGGATTATTTTCCTGAATCCTGTCCTGCGGCTTCCTCTATCAAATTAAAATTTCCGGGAAAAGATGGCAAGCCTGATGTGAAAATGTATTGGATGGATGGCGGTATTCGTCCTGAACGTCCGGATGAATTATTGCCGGATGATGTATTTGGTGATAAAGATGGTTCTGGCGGCGCGCTGATTATCGGAACAAAAGGAAAGATGATGTGCGGTACCTATGGAAGTGATCCGAAATTAATTCCGCTGTCAAGAAATAATGAAGTGAATGTTCCAAAAACACTGGCGCGTGTACCCGAAGGACACTATGTACAATGGGTAAATGCATGCATCGCAGGTTATGGAAAAATGGAAGTAAGTTCTCCGTTTGATTATGCGGGTCCACTTACTGAAACAATTTTGATGGGCAATCTTGCATTGCGTAGTTGGAATGTAAAGAATGGAAGAAACTGGCCGGGCAGAAAAAAATTATTATGGGACGCACCGAATATGAAAATCACAAACTTTGATGAAGCCAATCAATTTGTGAAACGTGAATATAGAAAAGGGTGGGAGCCTAAATGGTAAATGGAACTTCTGATTTGAATGATTAAAATGATTTGCGATGTATGAAATGTAATATCATAAAATATATTTACACATAGTAAATCATTTTAATCATTCAAATCAGAAGTTCCGTTTAATAAATTCGAAAGTTCCTTCAATTCTTTTTGCTTATATCCATTTTTTTCATCGTCAAAACATTTACTGAACTCATCAAGCAACACCTGGATAATGCGGATATGTGAAATGGGTTTAAAATAAGTACCGGCAGGAGCGATGGATACGCGTTTGAAATAATTCTCTACATCTTTATGTGTGAATACCTGTCCGCTCATCGGATCAATAAAAAACTCCACACGTTGAAAAGGATCTTTGGATAGATCCACATCGTCTTCATAATCGGGTTTGATATATGCCAATACAAATTGTCTCGGAATATTGATTGCTTTGATCGGGATATCCAGCAACTCGGCCAGAATTAAATAAAGAATTCCGTTGATAATTGTATTTCCTTTTTTTGCTTCGATCAGTTTATTAATTAGGAAATCTTCCGGATGTTGATAGCCAACCTCTGTTCCTTTCAGATTGTAATAACCATAGATGATGCTCGTCAATACATTCACCTGTTCGAGCGGAGTAAGATAACTGTTCAACTCAAGCCAGATATTTCTGCGTAATTTTTCAACTTCCTGTAAAACATTGGTAGTTGCAAGATCCGGATATTGAAATTTTGAAACGAGCAATGATGCGGTAAGCAGATCCTGGTAGCTGCTCGTTTTCCATCTTACAAAATCTTCTGTGAGGTCGTGATAATGGAGTTTGTGGATTAGAACTTCGATGCGTTCCTGGATATTTTCATTGATCGTGTTCTCCCAAAGATTCTCGAGGTTTGGAATAATTCCTCTTCCATAACTCACGATCCGGTCGCTAACATTAAAGAAAACTTCTTCGTCGGGGTCATCGATAAGATGAAACAGCGCTTTTATTTCTCTGGTTTCCTGCATGGGGTGGATAATTTCACATCTCTAATATTCATCTTGCAAAAATAATTGCAAAGGTAACGGGGATCAATATCGGAGAAGTTAAACAATTTCAAATAAAAATCTTTTCCACAAATGCCGGGCTATTGTTTATTTCTAGTACAGTGCCAGTCTGGTATATTAACGACACAAAAGAAAAATTCTTATATATCTGAGCTGGGATTTTTGTGATTATTGCGATATGGGAAATTAAGAATGAATAAATAAATCCTATTTTCAATTTCCCATTTATCCCAATAATCAAATAAATCCAAGTTCAGATTATTTCTTTTTCTTCGGAACTCTTTTCGGTGGATTCGCTTTTGCTTCTTCTATCATCGCCTTCACTTCTTCAATGTTTAGATCTTTAACAGTTTCCTGTTTTTCTTTCGGAATTTTGTAGTTGCGTAATCCTTGTTTGATGTATGGGCCATAAGGGCCGCGTAGTAATTGTATTTTTTCTTTTTCGAAGACTTTTATTGTCCGTTCTTCCTTGGCAGCTCTCTTCTCGACAATGATCGGAGTTGCTTCTTCGAAGTTGATCGTGTACGGATCAAATTCTTTACTCAACGAATAGAATTTTTTATCGTGAGCAATATATGGACCGAACCTCCCGATGTTGATGCTTACATCGCTGCCTTCAAACTGTCCCAATACTCTGGGCAATTTGAATAACTCCATCGCTTCTTCAAAGCTGATCGTTTCAATGCTCTGCGTATTTTTTAATTTTGCAAAACGCGGTTTCTCTTCATCATTTACATCTCCGATTTGTACCATCGGACCATAACGTCCCATTCGCGCGATCACTTTTTTTCCAGTAGTTGCATCAACGCCCAAATCTCTCTCTCCACTGATACGTTCCGCTTTTTCTATTGTGTTGTCGACATCTTTTTTAAATGGAATATAAAAATCATCGATCATATTGTTCCACTTCATTTTTCCTGCGGCCACTTCATCAAATTCTTCTTCAATACGCGCGGTGAAATTATAATCCATGATATCATCGAAATATAATTTCAAAAAATCAGTTACAACCAACCCGAGATCGGTAGGAAAGAGTTTTGATTTTTCTGCGCCAGTTGTTTCCTGTTCTGTTATTTTGGTGATATTGTCGTTCTTTAATTGCAAAATCCTGAAATCTCTTTTCACACCTTCTTTATCTCTTTTTTCAACATACCCTCTTTTCTGAACTGTTGAAATAGTGGGAGCGTAAGTGGAAGGTCGGCCGATTCCTAACTCTTCCAATTTTTTTACCAGTGAAGCTTCGGTATATCTTGGCAGTGGGCGACTAAAGCGTTCAGTCGCTTTCATTTCCTTCAAAGGCAATTGCTGATTCACCGTTAATGGCGGCAACATGCCTTCCTGTTGTTCGTCCTCTGTTATATCTTCTTCATCCCGATCTTCCCGATACACCTTAAGAAATCCATCAAACTTCAATACTTCACCACTTGCAGTAAGCTCTTCTTTATTTGTTGATATTTGAATTTTTGCAATAGTCTTTTCCAATTCAGCGTCGGCCATTTGGCTTGCCATCGTACGTTTCCAAATCAAATCATATAAACGCCTGCTATCTGAGTCGTCGACCGTTTGATCCTCCATATATGTGGGACGTATTGCCTCATGCGCTTCCTGCGCGCTCTCATTCTTGTTTTTGAACGTACGTGGTTGATAATATTTTTTCCCATACTGATTGTTCACCTGGTTTTTTATCGCATCCATTGCTGTTTCACTCAGATTCACACTGTCGGTACGCATATACGTTATCTTACCACTTTCGTATAATTTTTGTGCCAGCACCATCGTGCGGCTAACCGAGTAACCCAATTTGCGCGAAGCCTCCTGTTGTAATGTGGATGTCGTAAATGGTGCAGACGGTGATTTTTTTCCGGGTTTTACTTGTATGTCTGTAACGGTATATTTAGCGCCGATACAACTTTTCAAAAAATCTGCAGCTCCCTTTTCTGTCGTTTGTTTTTTCCCTTCTGCAGAAAATGTTACTTGCTTGTTGCTAACGTCATTTGCGCTGAAGAATGCTTCCACTTTAAAAGTACTCACTGCATTGAACGCGTTGATCTCTCTTTCACGTTCGGCAATAAGCCGAACAGCAACGCTCTGCACACGGCCTGCGCTCAGGTTGTTCTTCATGCTCATCTTGCGCCACAGTACCGGACTTAATTCAAAACCAACAATTCGGTCCAATACCCGGCGCGCCTGTTGTGCATTCACAAGATGCATATCTACAGTGCGGGGTTTTTTTATTGCAGATTGAATTGCGGGTTTGGTGATTTCGTGAAATACAATCCTCTTGGTTGTTTTCGGATCTAGCCCAAGTACTTCACACAAATGCCAGCTGATGGCTTCGCCTTCACGGTCCTCATCCGTTGCCAGCCAAACTTCGCCGGATTTTTTTGCAAGACTTTTCAGCTCTTTTACAACCTTCTGCTTTTCCTCAGGAACAATATATCGGGGTTTGTAATTGTTATCAATATCAATTCCCATATCTTCCTTTTCAAGGTCACGGATATGTCCATAGCAGCTCTTAACCTCAAAATCCTCACCCAGGATCTTTTCTATAGTTTTCGCTTTCGCCGGTGATTCCACAATCAATAAATTCTTCGCCATAATTCGATTAAATCGGTTTTAGACAGGCCTGTTGGTGTGCAATTTTACAGTATAACGGTGAATATAAAAAATTGATACACGGTGTATAGGTACGTAAAATCTTCAGAAATAGTTACTTATTTTTTTTCCAAACAGATTGTTCACGTTTGGAATTTGGATGATTTAACCCTGAAAACTCCGATAAAACATCATCTTTAGCGATGTGTTTTTCTCAACCTAAAATGAATATTCAGTGTAGGATTAGATGGAATATAGCCAGAACTAAGGCATTACCGAATTCGGGGAAATATTTAATGTCCTGTAGGGACGTTTGATAATCATCAGGCGTTCCTACGGAACGCAATGCCCTTGTCAGGAAACCCTACCAATCAAATGTCCCTACGGGACATCAAAAATTTTTCTTAATTCGAGGATGCCTTTTCCTACATGTTAGATTAAAAATAAATTGCTTTCAAACAGGAGAACGTGTTAATTGTTCTTTTTCCCTGCTTTCTTTTCACTTTTCTTTTGCAATTTTAAATCCTGCTTCGCGTTTTTTTCTTGTTCCCACTTCTACCGCTTAATAAGTTTAATGTTATTCGTCAATCCTGACACATGATCGTGAAACTATTTTTTCATATCCTGTCCGTCATATATAACGTTTGTCATTAAACGCATAATCTACTATTTCATTCACTTTAATTAGGAATCTATGTCAACTCCAGATGGACACCAAAATGGTTTATTCACCTATGATTCATTTTCAGGAACCAGCAAAAAGACAAGCAAACATTTCTTATGGTGGTGCGCAGGCACACACGAAGACTTATTGAAAGAATTCCCTTCGGAACATAGTAAATATGTCGGATTGGGTGGCGTATTGCTGGCAACTTTTGTGCTGGCTTCTTTATCGGCAGGATATGCCGTCTATAGCGTATTCGAAAATGTGTGGTGGGCAATTACATTCGCATGTGTATGGGGACTAATCATTTTCAATTTCGATCGCTTCCTGGTTTCAACCATGCGGAAGTACGGTGTTTCGCGCGGCAAGCAAATGATGATGGCTGTTCCGAGAATGGTTCTTGCTTTATTGATCGGTATAACAATTGCGAGGCCACTCGAATTAAAAATTTTTGAAAAGGAAATTAACACTAAGGTGGCAGAAAACAGGCACAAAAAAATTCAATTGAACGATAGTTTGCTTAGCGTAGAAAATGTTGGCTTGTTATCATCAGCAACCCAGGAACGAGACCGGCTCAGCAGGCGGAAATTATCTCTTGAAGACAGTCTTCATCGCCTCCAACAGGCTTATATAGCCGAAGCCGACGGTACGGGAGGATCTATGCAACGTGGCATTGAAAACCTAACCAGGCTTAAACAAGAGGCATACGATGTTGCATTGATTCAATCAAAACCTGAACTGGAGAAGCTTGCGGTTCAAATAAGTTCACAGGATAGTATTTTGAACAATGCCAAAGCAAATATGGAGTCAAAACGAAAACAATATGAAGCTGCAGTTACCGCAAATGTTGGTTTTCTTGAAAGAAACAAAGCATTAACCGATTTGTCGGACGAAGAATCAAGTGTTTTTTGGGCAAATCTTTTCATTTCTCTTCTGATCATATTGATTGAAATCGGTCCCGTTCTGTCTAAATTAATTATGAATGTCGGACCCTACGATCTTGCTCTTGCAAAAACAGAATTGATGCAAATGGCCGAATCTGAAAATGAAATGCGAAGAGAAAAGCAATTAATGTTTGACAAACAGGAAGGATTATACAAACGCAAAAAAGAAATTTCAGATGAGATGATCGACAAATTCGCAGCTATGCAAAGTAAACATATCAACAACGAAATTGAACAATGGGAGCGAGGCGAGAGAACAGTCAATAATAAAAGAGCGTTGAATGAGCTTGCAAAAAAATTAAAGGAGCAATATGATTTCGAGGAGCAGAATGTGATTTAAGACTAATGTGAAAATGTGGTAGTGGGTCAGTTTGAAATTTCTATGTGTAACTATGTGCCTACTGTGCCTATGTGGTAAATTTTTTTTCACCACATAGGCACAGTAGGCACATAGTTACACATAGTTGAAGTATCTACAGATGAAATTATATTTCAAATTGACCCACTACCGAAAATGTGGAAATATGCAAATGTGAAAATACTTTTAAGCGTACTTTAAAAGCATTTTCACATTTGCATATTTTCACATTTCCACATTTGCTTACTGCGCTCCCTGCATCTGAACATTATCACCACCTTCGTCTCTGTTATTCTTGCGCTTGAATAAGGACACATCGAATTTGCCGAAACGATAATTAAATTGAAGACGGAAAATTTGAGGATCTCTTCGACGAAAAACAGTTTGATTGAAATAATCTGATTCTGTATAAACATCGCTCACGCGTGTGCGGAAGATATCGTTTATGCTCAGTGTTAGTGACGCTGCTTTGTTCTTTAAAAATTCGTATTTGAGAGCTGCGTCCACACCACCGGTTGGTTTAGAATATCCCTGTGAATTTCCGCTTACTGTTTGGCCGAAACCTCTTCCTCCGCCGCCACCGCCGTTTCCTGCACTTCCTCCGGGAGGTAAAACAGTTTTAGAAGTATAATCGCCCGTTATCTGTAATGTAAATTTTTTCAGAAATTTAAAACTGCTGTTGATTTTTCCAAACCAACTATATGTTTCTCCTATGGTTTTGATTGAATCTGCTGCGTTGATTTTTGAAGTATAGATATTTACGTTACTCGTAATATCCCACCATTTCGTAATTGTGTTGCGGGATATTAATTCGAGTCCGCCGACAAAACTTGAATTTGCATTGATATATGTGTTGATGAATACAACAGAATCGGTCAGCGGATTTATTTCTTTGCTTTGGTAACGTGTGATCAGATCGGTTGTGTATTTATAATATACCGATGCGATGAAAGTATTATTTCCTTTGAAAGTTTTTTGATAAGACAATTCAAAAGAATTGGTGAATTGCGGTTTTAGATTTGGATTTCCGCGACTGAGATTTAATGAATCGGAATAATCTGTGTACGGGAAAAGCTGGAAAAAATTCGGACGGTCGATCCTGCGCGTATAATTTAATTGCAACTCTTGTTCGCCGCCAAATTTTTGCGTTAGGAATAAACTTGGAAAAAGACTGACCGGGTAACTGTTACTGAAATTGCCGATAGTATCTTTTTGAATTCCATTTGCCGAATCTTTTGTAGTAAAATGACTTGATCCGTTGTAGCTTGAATTTTCTGCTCTCAATCCGATTTGATATCCAAAATTCTTAATTGCATTCGAGTAAGTTGCATATCCTGCAAGTACTCTGTCGTGATACGAATAAGAGGAAGAAAGAAGTGGTTCCGGAATAATATTTCCTGATTTATCAACGATTCCAAAATCATTCAGGCTTGTTACATTTCGGAAAGCAGCTCTCGCGCCAGCTTCAAATTTTGATTTCTCACCCAATGGATTTACAAAGTCAGTTTGCGCGGTGATATATTCGTTCGTGCCGGAACCCGTTTGTTGTTGTTGGTAAATCGAGGTTAGCGGCCCACCTTTTGATTCATAAATATTAGATACGACTGAATTGTCATTGTTGTTTGTTCCTTTGCTGTAATTCGCATCGGCTGTCCACTCTTCACCCGATTTTGGAAAATTATGTTTGTAGCTGACAGTACCTCCATAGTTGCGAAAAATATTGTGAGAGTTCGACAGCCTGTTTGTATAAGATGAAGTGGTATCGCCTCCCTGGTGAAGTGTGTCAACGAACAAATCGCTTCTAGTATAAGGCTTGAATTCACCATGCACAATATTTGCTGCCAATGAAATTGTATTCCTGTTATCGAGGAAATAGTCTAAGCCAAATCTTCCAAATGCGAAGGAGCCATTATTTACATTATAGTCATCCTGCAGAAGATAGTTGGCTGGCAGAAACGAATTTCGTTCGGTGGTGCCCGTTGTAATCGACTTGCGTTGATTGTAATTTACGTTCGCGAAGACATTTACTTTTCCTTGTTTCACGTTTAGATTTCCACCGACATTAAATTTCCCACGCTGATCAACACCCGCTCTTACGTTTCCGTTATATCCTGCCTTACGATTTTTTTTTAGAACGATATTGAGTATTCCTGAGGTACCGCCCGAAGCATCATATTTAGCGCCGGGATTGGTAATGATTTCAATACTTTCGATTGCATCGCCGGGAATTTGATCGAGTGTGAGTGTGGTTGGTCTTCCATCTACAAAAATAGTAGGCGGACTATTTCGCAGTGTAACATTACCGTCGATATCGACGGCAACAGAAGGAACATTTTTCATAATATCAACAGCAGTTCCACCGGAAGCAGCCAAATCTTTTTCAACATTATATATTTTGCGATCAATTCCTAATTGTACCAGTGGTTTGGAGGCAGTAACAGTCACTTGATCCAGTGTCTGCGCATCCTGTTGCATTTTAATATTTCCAAGATCCTTATCAACATTATTCATCATCTGCTGCATATCTCCGCCTTGGTTAATCTTCAAGTCAAAAGAAACTTTCTGATCGTAAATCTTATAACCAATGGCAGTTATTTTTAATCTGAAGTTGCCGAATATGGGTAAGTTCTCAAGCGAAAAATTTCCTTTTGATTCTGTGATCATTCCTGAAATGACCGTATCTTTTCTTGCTTTCGTAACCGTGTCGAATTTCGATTGGATCAACTGAACAGAAACGCCATCGAGACCTTTGTTTGTTTTTCCATCAACGATCTTTCCATAAAAATGGCCGATCGAAGGAACCTGTCCCCCGAAACGCCTTCCCGCTCCATTGCCGGCACCTCTCGGAGCCTGTGCCTGGCACAAATAATTACACACAAAGCTCAGCAAAACAAAAACGATCAATTTTTTCATGTAAATATTTTTCATCGCGATGCAAAAAAAGTCTGTAAAGTTCGCTCAAATTCGGTGGCAGGATTGTTCAATTTACAAGCGGTATAATTTTGAAGATGGAAGGGTAAACGCACTGGCTTAATATTTAACCTGAAGAGTTCGAACAATTTGTAAATCGGTGAAAATTTCTGCCGCGACAAAAATAATTTGCCAGGCAAAAATAATTTGTGATCGATTTGTTATTGGCAATGATAAAAATTGTGTAGAAAAAGCCCGGCCAAAAAACCGCCACAATGTTTTTGGGTTGATTTGTATTTCCATTAGCTTTGCCGCCAAACGGTGATTGTAGCTCAGTTGGTTAGAGCACCAGATTGTGGTTCTGGGGGTCGTGGGTTCGAGCCCCATCAGTCACCCTTGGCCGTCTCGCCTCATGCGAGACGGCCTTTTATTTTTTTTCTCCTTAAAATTTGGAATTTTCTTTAACGAATTCTCTCAACCATCACGCTCACTCTCCGTTTATATAAAATTGCGGGAAAACAGGCCGTTAATATTCGGCATTTTACAACATACAGTTTGTTTTATCGTTATTTTTGGTAAGTATGTTAAAAGCATTTCAGTATATGATTAAAAAGAGAAATTTACCCATTGTGCTGCTGGTATTAGTGACCGGAATTGTGGTAGCATTCCGTACGCTTGCCTTCAATGAGCCAACCCCTTCCAAGTATGAAAGAATCCTTCGTAATGTGGGAGATCTGATTGATGAATATCATTACAGTCCAAAAAACATAGATGATAATTTTTCAAAAGAAGTATTTAAAAAATTCCTGGCCGAAGTTGACCAGGAGAAGAAAGCCTTTTTGCAATCTGATATCGACGAATTGAAAAAGTACGAGACAAAAATCGATGATGAAATATTGGGCAAAGCTCCATTGGAGTTTGTTTCTGCGGTAACCAAGATTTACAAAAAGAGACTTGATGAAACCCAGGCAATCAGTAAAGAGATATTGTCGCAGCCCTTCGATTTTACCAAGGACGAAACCGTAAATCTTGACTTTGACAAAATAAATTTTCCAAAGAATGAAGCAGAGCGCAGGGATGAAATCAGAAAGAGAATAAAATATCTTACCCTCGAAAGATATGCCGATCTCCTCGAACAACAGGAACAGAATAAAACTAAACCGGGATTTGTTGCGAAGAGCAACGCGGACCTTGAAAAAGAAGCCAGACAAAAAGCTTCTAAAGTAATGGATCGTTTCTATGGCCATTTGAAAGTAAAGGCAAATGAAGACGATCAATTCAACGAATTTGTTGAAACGCTGGTTCAATCGATGGACCCACACACGGACTATTTTCCTCCGATTGAAAAAAGATCTTTTGATGAAGACCTTAGTGGACGATTCTATGGTATCGGCGCTTCTTTGCGCGACGAAGATGGAAATATAAAAATTGCCACATTGCTTACGGGAAGCCCGGCTTGGAAATCTGGACAGGTAAACGTCGGTGATATTATTGTAAAAGTTGCGCAAGGTGGACAGGAACCTGTTGATCTCACCGGTTATCTTGTTGAAGATGCGGTTAAACTTATTCGCGGGGCCAAAGATTCTGAAGTAAGATTGACTCTGAAAAAGACAGACGGCTCGGTGAAAATTGTTTCACTGATCAGGGATGAAATTGTGCAGGATGAAAAATTTGCAAAAAGCATTATTGTAAATACCAACAAAGGAAAGATCGGATATATTTTTCTCCCGGAGTTTTATGCAAACTTCGATGATCCAAAAGGAAGCAGATGTTCAGTTGATGTAGCACGTGAATTGGTAAAATTGAAAGAGCAAAAAGTTGACGGAGTGGTTCTTGATTTGAGAAATAATCCCGGCGGCGCTTTGTATGATGCTGTGCAGATGGTTGGATTATTTATTGATCAGGGTCCGGTTGTACAGGTGAAAGATCGTGATGGAAAACCACAGATATTAAATGATCGTGATAAATCGGTTTTATATGATGGCCCATTAGCTGTGATGGTGAATGAACTCAGTGCGTCTGCATCAGAAATTTTTGCAGCGGCCATTCAGGATTATAAAAGAGGAGTTATCATCGGAAGCACTTCTACTTATGGAAAGGGAACAGTACAGCGCAATATCGGCCTGGATAAAACACAAGGATTCAACGATGCTAACAGTGCGTTGGGAACAGTTAAACTGACTTTGCAAAAATATTATAGAATCAATGGTGGCTCCACGCAATTACGCGGTGTTGCTTCTGATATTGTATTGCCGGATTTGTATGAGCATTATAAGATTCGCGAAAAAGATCAACCGGATGCATTGCCTTGGGATGAAATTCCAAAAGCAGATTACAACACGTGGAAATATGCATACGATATCAATGGTATCAAAAATTCAAGCAATGAGAGACTGAAATCGAATACTGCGTTTACAGGAATTGAAACTGATGCAGTATGGCTGGATAAACAAAACGATAAATCTTATTCGCTGAAATTCGACAAGTACAAGGAAGAGCAAAAACAAATCAGAGCAACTGTAAAACATATCGAGTCGCTTAGCAAATTGCAGACTGCAATGAATATTGAAACTCTGCCTCAGGATGCAAATAAATATGGTACCGATAAGGAAAAAGCTGAGAGAAATAAACAATGGGTTGAGAGCAGGAAAACTGATATCTATCTTAAGGAAGCTGTGAATGTGATGGACGATATGATTTCTCAGAAGAGTCTTGTGTACAATAAATAGAACCAGGATTTTAAACGATTTTTT
>JAFDYD010000036.1:31330-40714 GCA_018267615.1 Bacteroidota bacterium
AAAAAATCGTTTAAAATCCTGGTTAAAATTTATTTCTTGTCGCAATTAATGCAATCACTGAACCTAAAACAGCAACCAATCCAAGTGAAATTCTCAAGTTGCTGATTTGTGCAATGAAGCCTATAAAAGGCGGGCCAAATAAAAATCCGAGATAACCGATTGTTGAAACGGCTGCAATGGCAACGCCTGGAGATAAAATTTTTGATTTGCCCGCCGTACTATATACTAATGGAACGACGGAGGACACACCTGCACCGACCATTAAAAAACCAAATACAGCCGTCATAAAATAAGGAAAGATTACTGCGATCAGCAAGCCTATTGCAGTGAGTACACCACTCAATTGCAATGTTGTTTTTTTTCCGACGCGTGTAGCA
The DNA here is from genome assembly GCA_018267615.1 of Bacteroidota bacterium. Taxonomy (GTDB): domain Bacteria; phylum Bacteroidota; class Bacteroidia; order Chitinophagales; family Chitinophagaceae; genus Puia. Next base: position 31,708 of record JAFDYD010000036.1, read on the forward strand.
ACCCAATCACCCACAAAACGCCCTGTGGCCATCGTACTCATAAACGCGGTGTAGCCCATGATCACGAGACTTTTTTCCGGTTGAATTACTTTTTGAAAATAGACACCGCTCCAGTCGAACATGGCTCCTTCACAAATCATACAACAAAACGCAATCAGGCCGAGATAAATGAGCGACCGGTCTGGTTTTGCAAACAGTGGTTGTTTCTCGTTCTTGTTTGTGTCCTCAACTAACAGGTACCTATAGCCGACGGCAATAATTAATACCGCGATTCCGCTGATGATAAAAAAATGTTCGGACGGAATCAAGCCGACTTTTATTAATAATGTACCAATTGCTGCACCAGAAAAACCAGCAAGACTCCAAACGCCATGATATGAAGCCATAATTGAACGTCCGTAAATTGTCTCGGTGCCTACAGCTTGTGTGTTGATAGAGATATTTAATGCATTGCCGCCCATTCCAAAAATAAAAAGGCAGATCATCAACTGGCCGGTAGTTTTTGCGATTCCTAAAAGCGGTAGTGTGAACGCATACAGAAACGATGCGCCGATCGCAATACTCCGACTCCCAAATTTAGAAACGAGCCATCCGGACATTGGTAGTGAAATAAGCAAACCTGTCGGTAGGCTTAATAAAACGGCTCCAAGCGTCGCATTATTTAGATGGAGCTTCGATTGGATATCCGGAATGCGTGATGCCCAGCTTGAAAAACACAGGCCTGCAAGAAAGAAAAAACTACTTACAGCAATTCTATAAACTCTTCTTTGCGAAACAGGAATTGCGATATTACTTGTAATCGGGTTGCTGATAGGAGGATTTTTAATTTTTAAAAATCAGAATAGTATCACGCGGGCTATAAATATCTTTCTTTAATAATTTTCATATGATGTATTACATGACCGGAGCATATGAAACCCAAACCAACCGGGTTAATATTATTATTGCTTGCTACACCAGTTGTTAAAAATTGTTCCGGAGTAAATGAACTGAATAAATATTCGGTGCTTTTGCGAACCGCATTGAATTCCTTAACCAGATCACTCCATTTTCTTTTGTTCAGGTTTGCAACATTTGCCCAATCGTTTTCTTCGAATCCAGGTAAGGGAGCCGGATCTTTGCGAGAGAAACTAAGTGAACGATAAGCGAAGACTCTTTCTGCATCGATGATATGCTGAAGCATTTGCCTGATTGTCCATTTGCCTTCGGCATAAGCAAAGTCAATTTTCTTTTTTGGAATTTTAGCAAGGAATTTTTTAAAATCCTTAGTGTTTTTTTTCAATTCTTTTACGACATCGTTTCCTTTAACCGCATTGATATATCTATAAAAATATTCGGCGGCTACTACATCTTTCTTTGTTGGCATTCTTTTTCTTGTAAATGTAAAAAAAATCGCGGATTATACGCGCCATATTGGATTTCAGCAGTTATTTCGCTATGTGTAACTATGTGCCTGCTGTGGTAATTTTTTTTCACCACATAGGCACAGTAGGCGCATAGTTACACATAGGCAATCAAATCATACTGCACCACTACTTCCGTCGTATATAAGGTTGAAAATCCAGGAATATTTCGCGTAAAGAAAAGGAGAACACTGAGTGATCACGCTCTATGTACTCCTTTTCTTTGATTAATGTGAGACTAGTTTTTGCTGTTCTTTAAAGTAGATTTTGGAAGTGCTTCCTTTTTTGCATCGTTTGCGGAAATTATCGAAGCAAGCTTTATTGCTCCATATGCATTTACAATACCACCCGATTTACTGATATCTGATAAATTAACGATTTCATTTTCGCTACCAGGCTTTTTTGATTTGACATCTGGCTGTACAGAAGATTTCTCTATGCAATATTTTACCTGCTCTGCTGTAAGGTTCGGATAATATTCCAATACAAGCGCCGCAATACCCGTTACGACTGGTGCGGCCATGCTGGTTCCATCAAGATTGCCATATTTATTACCACCAGGAAGCGTAGAGAAGATTTTTGTTCCGGGTGCAAATACGTCCACTTCTTTTTTCCCAAAATTTGAGAAAGACGCCGTATAACTTTTGAATTCAGATTCAGCTAAAGGATCACTGCTGGCGCCAACCGTAATCCAGTTTGTTGCTTTTGTTTTTGAATCTTTAAAATCAGGATTTGGAAAATTACCAACCGTATCAACATCCGCGGCGTCATTACCAGCAGCGTGAATCAACAACACGCCTTTGCTTTCTGCATATTTAACAGCATCGTCTACCCATCCTTTTTGGGGTGAGATATTTTTTCCGAAACTCATATTCACCACACGTGCACCATTATCTACAGCATAACGAATTGCGAGCGCGATATCTTTATCATGTTCGTCTCCATTAGGCACTGCGCGAATCATCATTATTTTTACATTATCGGCAACGCCATTTGCGCCCTTGCCATTTGTTCTATCAGCGCCGATAATTCCAGCAACATGTGTGCCGTGCATTGGATCGCCAGCCATCACATCATTGTTGCCATAATCTTTATCATTGATATCGCTCTCATCGTCCTTTACAATTTCTTTGCGATTATCTTTCGGAGCAGTTTCTCTTATTTCGATTTTCTTTTCTTCACGATCAGCCTGTTCTTTGAAATCAGTCAGAAATGTTGTGTTGGTCATTTCCATGATGTGATTCTCTTTAAACAAAAACAGCAAAACAGATTTTGCAGTTTTCGCGTCAACGCCTATCGCACGAAATGAATCGAGATCATTTCCTGTGTATTCCTCTTTGCCCATCGACGCTCTTAAAATGCTATCGCTTTTGAAACAGGCGGCTACGACTCTTTTCAATAAAGCGAGATCGACTTCATTGTCTGCATTGCCATCACCCATTATTTTTTTCTTTGACTTCACCCACATATCATATTCATCTTTTTCTTCTGCACTTAATTTTGATAGGTCAACATCTTTTCCTTCAAACTTTTCTTTGTATTTATAATAAACTCTTCCTTCTTCTTGTGTATCGTCCTTCACATTCTGACCATCTTTGCCGCCAATAAAATTCCATCCATGTATATCATCTATATACCCGTTATGATCGTCGTCGATGCCGTTACCAGGAATTTCTTTTGGGTTGGTCCATAAAACACTTTTCAAATCTTCCTGGAGTGTGTCGACTCCTGAATCGATTACTGCCACCAATACCGTTTTGCTTTTTAAATTTTTTGAACGGATAAATTCATATGCTTTATCCAGGCTGATACCGAAGACACCGTTTTTTTCTTTATCCAGCAGATGCCAGCCTTTAGGAAGTTGTTCAGGTTTAGCAGATTTACCTTGGGCATAAATTAGAGGGCAAGCCATCGACATCATCACACCAACAAACAACCATTTCAAACTACGCTTCATTTTTTTTCTTTTTGTTATATAATTTTTTTAGGGCATTGATTTTTTAGAAAAAGCCATAATTGCAATATCAACATTTTTTTCATAAAATTATTTTAAACTGGATTATCCGCGCCAGCTAAGCTAATATTTTACAGGAGTGGCATTATTGATATGTTAAAATGCATCAGCCTGTTTTAAGAAATCGAAAAACTATTGCTGATAATCCAATTTAAATTCAACACGCCTGTTTGCTGACTTTCCTTTGTTGGTGTTATTATCGCTGATTGGTTTTTCCTGCCCATATCCGATTGCTGTGATCCTGTCCGGCGATATTCCTTTTTTCACCAGGTAAGATTTCACTGCGTTCGCACGTTGATCTGAAAGTGTCATATTATGAGCGGCTGAACCAGTATTGTCGGTGTGCCCTTCAATGGTTAAATGCAATTCCGGATGCGACTTCAATGTTGATATCAAATTATTCAATGCTGCATAAGAGCTTTTTACAAGCAGCCTGCTCGAAGATTTGAACATTACCTGCCTGGCCGTATAATTTACTTTTTCTGTTATTTGTTTTTTAATAACTGGGCAGCCCTGATTTTCTGCCGGGCCGGGTTCGTTCGGGCATTTATCAACTTCATCATTAATGCCATCGCCATCTGTATCGGGAATAGGACATCCGTGATATTTTGCAATGCCCGGAACGGTTTTGCAAAAATCATGTTCATCATCAACACCGTCGTTATCTGTATCCTTAATCGGACATCCATGATTTGAGGCCAACCCTACAACTGTTCTGCATGAATCGTGGTTATCATCAACACCATCATGATCCGTATCCGGAGGCGGGCACCCGCGCCATTCAGCATCACCAGGTTTAAGCGGACAAGCATCTTCATTATCAGGTATGCCGTCTTTATCGCTATCTTTTGATGCTTTTGGAGGAGCTTTTGAAGTTTTCGTCAGCCATATTCCTAAAGTAGCGCCATAAATCTGGTGATTGAAAGTGCCATCGTATGAAGCATGATAGAAATTGGTAAGTCCACGACTATAATACCCGCTGATCATTACATTTCCGAATTCAAAACCAGCTTTTGCATTCACACCCATATCAAATGTCTTGTATTTGCCAACTGCATTTCCCACAGGCAAGTCAACATCCTCGGTTTGGTATTGAAACTTGCTTGTTCCATATACGCGCGTACGGCTTTCCTGGCTCAATGTTCCGTTGTAGAAAAAAGAAAAATATGGACCAGCGCTGATAAAAAAACTATTCTTATGATTGGCTGAGAGTGGAATTTTGTACGTGAGATAAAGTGGTAACTCGACATACCCCAATTTCAAAATATTCTTATAATAAACGGTGTCTTTGGTAGAGCCATTAATCGTGTCATATGCTTTTTCATATTGTCTGCCCTTTGAACTGTAACCTATTCCCGGTTGAAAATAGAAGCCCTTGTTACCAATAGGAATTTCGAGAAGAACGCCGAGATGAAAACCGGTTCTTTGCGAGTAATTTTTACTGACAGAAGTATCCCATCCCGCTATATTATTCTTTTCGATAACGTTTGCAGAATGCATTCCGCCATATGCCGCGAGCCTTATCTGAGCATTTATTTGCGTAAATACGAGGGAGAAAATCAATAAAAGGGCCAGATATTTTGTAACAACACTTATTCTCATAGCATGCATGCTGGTGAACCTCGTTATAACGTGTAAGAGGTGCTATTATTGGATGGAAGATTTGAGGATTTTTATAGATTTTTTGGATTTAAAAGGAGCCTGACTGCCGGTTATCTCCTCCGTTAAATCCACAAAATCCTGAACCCGGATTATATATCGAATTTGATGCCTTGCGCCAGTGGTAGCTTGGTAGAGAAATTGATGGTATTTGTCTGACGTCTCATATATGCTTTCCACGCATCGCTACCGCTCTCACGACCGCCTCCTGTTTCTTTTTCGCCACCAAATGCGCCTCCGATTTCTGCGCCTGATGTTCCTATATTGACATTGGCGATACCACAATCACTTCCTGCAAAAGAAAGAAATCTTTCGGCTTCACGAAGGTTTAATGTCATGATTGATGACGACAAACCTTGCGGCACTCCGTTTTGTATTTCTATCGCTTCCTCGATCGATTTATATTTTAGCAAATACAAAATAGGAGCAAAGGTTTCATGTTGCACGATCTTATAGTCGGGCTGCGCCTCGGCAATACATGGTTTTACATAACATCCACTTTCGTAACCGTCGCCTCGAAGCACGCCACCTTCAACAACAAATTTTCCTCCTTCTTTTTTGCATGCTTCGATGGATTGCTCATACATTTTTACAGCATCAGTATCGATCAGTGGCCCTACATGATTTTTTTCATCCAGTGGATTTCCGATACGCAATTGTTTATATGCGGCAACCAGTTTATCTTTTACTTTATCGTAGATACTATCGGCAATGACTAAGCGCCGAGTGGTAGTGCAACGCTGACCGGCTGTTCCGACAGCACCGAATACAGCGCCCAATATTGCCATGTCCAGATCTGCTTCTGCTGAAATGATGATTGCATTATTACCGCCAAGCTCGAGTAAAGATTTTCCCAAACGTTCTGCTACTGCAGTGCCAACCATTTTGCCCATGCGGGTTGATCCGGTAGCGGATATCAATGGCACGCGTGTATCTTTCACCAGCCATTCTCCCACTTCTCTTGCTCCTGTAATTAATCCGCTGACTCCTTCAGGAACATTATTTTTTGCGAATACTTTTTCGATGATATGCTGACATGCAACTGCGCAAAGCGGTGTTTTCTCAGAAGGCTTCCAAACGCACACATCCCCGCAAACCCAAGCCAGCATACTATTCCAGCTCCACACGGCAACGGGAAAATTAAAAGCGGAAATAATTCCCACGATACCAAGTGGATGCCATTGCTCATACATACGATGCAATGGTCTTTCACTATGCATCGTTTGTCCGTGCAATTGCCGGGAGAGTCCGACAGCAAAATCACAGATATCAATCATCTCCTGCACTTCACCCAATCCTTCCTGCAAACTTTTTCCCATTTCATACGAAACGAGTTTACCCAATGGCTCTTTGTTGTCACGTAATGCTTCGCCGATCTGTCGCACGATTTCTCCTCTACGCGGAGCTGGCCATTCGCGCCATTGCTTAAAAGCTTCTTTTGCTTTTTCCATTACAGCTTCATAGCTTTCTTTATCCGTGATGGTAACATTTGCGATTAGCTTTCCATCGACGGGTGAATAAGATGAAATTTTTCCACCTTTTGATGAAATCCATTTTGTGCCTGTGGATGTGCCACTATTTTCCTGGCCGATATTGAGTTGTTGAAGAAATTCCATAAATATTGCTTGTAAAAAAAGTGCAAGTTAGCGATTTAAGGTTGATTGGTTGATTAGTTGAAAAGTTGACTGGTCGGTTAGTTTCGAACCATGATTAAAGGATTGTAGGATTGCCATGAAATTTAATTAGTTGTTAAAGAATAGTCGGTGATTGCATTATAGCTTATAAACTTCATGACAATCCTACAATCTTTTAATCATGGTTCAAAACTAACCGACCAGTCAACTTTTCAACTAATCAACCAATCAATCTCAAATCACTAACTCATCTTATTATCCATCGCTGAAAAAAAACTTTCGCTATAGCTGACGCCGATGGGAATTTCTTTATCGCCGATTTTAATTCTGCTTTTGGTAACATTTTCGATCCTGCTGATTGGAACGATATACGAACGATGAACGCGGATAAATTCTTTGGCAGGTAGTTTTAATGTAATTGTTTTCAGCGTCATCAAAGTGAGCACTGATTTATGAGCAAGATAAATTTTGATATAATCATCCAATCCTTCTATGTATAAAATATCCTTGAGATTTATTTTAACCATTTGGTAGTCGGACTTCACAAAAATATATCCCTGGTGCAATTCCTGGTTATTCAAATATTCAATGTATTCTTTCGCCTTGTAAATAGCTTTTAAAAAGCGATCGTATTCAATCGGCTTCAATAAATAATCAATAGCATCTACATTAAAACCATCAACTGCATATTCGCTAAACGCAGTCGTAAAAACAACTGCGATATTTTTTGAGTTCAATGATTTAAAGAATTCAATACCGTTGATATCTGGCATTTGGATATCGAGGAACAGAATATCGACGGGAGACGCATCGAGCATTTTTTTTGCTTCAAAAGCATCTGTGAACGTTCCTTTGAGTTCCAGGAAATAAATTTTCGAGATATATTTCTTAATCACTTCAAGTGCTAGTGGCTCATCATCTATCACAATACAGGTAAACATTATAGAAGTATATTTAAATTGATTGTATAAGAAGAAGGCTCGTCATCGATAACCAGCGTGTGTTTATTAGGATAAAGTAAATCCAGCCTTCGTTTTGTATTGTTGAGTCCGATGCCGGTATTATAATCCGTTTTTGAGTTTGAACCCTGGTGTTTGTTGTTTTTTACTTTAAGAAAAATATTGTTCTTCTGTATTTCAAGAAGTATTGAAATTGGCGACTGTTCGCGTGCACTCAATCCATACTTAAATGCATTTTCTACAAAGGGTAAAAAAAGCAGGGGAGATATCTGCTGTCCATTCGGCGTGCCTGAAATTGTAAACACAATGCAGGTTTTGCTTGTGGTCCGCATTTTTTGTAATTCGATATAGTCATTTGTGAAATGAATTTCTTTGTCGAGCGGGACCGTTTCGTTTTTTGATTCCGACAACACATAGCGCATGATGCTCGACAATTTCATAACGGCCGGAGCAGTCAGATCCGATTTATCTGCAGCGAGCGAATAAATATTATTGAGCGTGTTAAAAAGAAAGTGTGGATTGATTTGTGTTTTCAGAAAAGAAATCTCTGTTTTCAATTTTTCATTTTCAATCAGCTTACTTCTTCTTTCTGATTGCAGCCATTTATTGATTACTTTAATTCCGGTGCTGAAAATAAATACCAGCAGGAAAATCGCAATGGCGCCGCCTGATAAAATTGGGGGCCTCGTGCTACGCGGACTGGTTCTTACTATTGAAGAAGAAAATCGTTGAAAGTCTCCAAAAAAATATTGATACAATCTCGGGAATATTCCGAAAAATATCATGAGCAATATCAGGATTGTTGTATACGCAAATACTTTATTGTGCTCGAGTAATTTTGGTATCAACAAATTTGAATTCAGATAATAGAAAGCGATGTAGGATAAATTATTCAGAACAAAAAAAAGTGTAAAGGCTTGATCAGGTATTGTGGCAGCATCCAAAGGCCGCGGGAAAAAGAAAAGCGGCAGCATCAGGAAACAGCCCCATGCCGCAATATGAATAATGATCTGTAAAACTTTTCTGCTCACGAGGAAATATTTAAATCATGATTCGCCAGTTTTGAAAAGACCAGAAAGTAATTAAGCAATACAAACGAGTTCCTACTTTCCTTCTGATTTTTTCAAACCCGGCAAATCATGATTGTATCATTGCTTGTAGGTCAAAACTATTATTCTTTTAGCAAGAATAAAGTTAAAGCTATTCCGCGTGCTTTTTAAATAGGAGACTAATAGATGAATAGGGGTTTAAAATCGGTGAATGGAACCTTGATTTACATGATTTAAAAAAGAGTATGCGGATGAATTTGTCGATTAGTTGAAAAGTCGATTGGTCGAT
>JAFDYD010000036.1:40738-130087 GCA_018267615.1 Bacteroidota bacterium
GTATCGACCAATCGACTTTTCAACGAATCAACCATTCAACCGGTCAACTCACCTCATAATCTATTTCAAATCACATCAACCCTGTTTTAAAAATTAAAAGAGAATTTTGCAAAAAGTCTTCTTCCATTAAATCCCATTTGCACTGAATCCCAGGGACCGCCAGATTCATTATCACCTGCCCATCCCTTCGCTAACGGATTTACACCAAGATCCGGATGTACATTAAAAAGATTGTCTGCACCGATGAAAAATGTCAGGCTCTTCGCAACCTTGTAAGAAACATAAATATCAGTAACGATCTTGCGATTGTAATTAAACACTTCAGGTACATACGCGCCTGTTGCGTCGTCGGGAACCTGTGGATTGATGCCCGATCCATTTGGGTTGTCGCCCGATGGTGAGCCGGAATCACCGAAACCCAACAACACAATTTTTCCATAAGAAGTAAAGTGCGCGCCTAGTCCAAGTTTATTTCTGGTATAATCAAATCCCAGTGAAAATTTATTATTTGGAGCTGATGCTGCAAGGAATGCTTCTTCTCTGTCACTGTAAAAAGTTTTTTGGTGAAGTTTAGAATCATTTAATGCAGTAGGCACATGAATTTGATCGATGCTGAGGTGCTGAATATTTCCAGCTAATAAAATTTTGAGTGTATTTCTTCCCCATTTTGCCGTGTAGTCAGCCACGATATCGATGCCATAATTTGTTGTGCTCACAGCATTGGCGAAAAATTGCGCTGTTGATACGTCAGATGGAAATTGAGTGGTGAAACTTGTAGGCAATGTTGCATCATCTTTGCTAAACAATCCGGACAATACAACACGATCTTTGACTTTTACGATATAGCCATCTACTGTAAACGTAAGTTGTGGCACAGGCTTCCATGTAAAACCAAGACTACCGTTGACGGATGTTTCTTGTTTTAAATCAGGAATGCCGGCTGCTTTTGAAATTGAACTTGTATTTGGAGCTATCAATGATTGAACCAATGCACCACCGCTGAATGAAGTTAGTGTGTTACTAAAATGTATCTGTGCAAGTGATGGTGCACGGAAACCAGTACTCACAGAACCTCTGATATTAAAATTGCTTGCGACTTTATAACGCGTTGCTAATTTACCAGTCAACACAGATCCGAAATCAGAATAATTTTCAAATCGCACCGCACCATCCAATAACCAGTCTTTCGTAACATCCAACGCTGCGTCCACATATACGCCAACGTTAGAACGGTTTGCTTTTACTTCATCACTTGGTCGGAATCCGGGAAATCCCTGTGAACCTGCAGCCGGAGCACGATCTTCATCTACATTGGGATAGTAGAGCGGATTTGGATAATAGGTCTGCCAGGATTTTTCTTCTCCTGCAAAAATGGTGTATCGCTCATATCGATATTCCGCACCGAAACCGAGATTAAGACCACTTGCTACTGATTTAAATGATTTGCTAAAATCAATATTGAATGTGTTCTGCAAAAAACTAAAACCGCCATCATCAAAATGAGTTGGACTTGCCTCACCAATAATGGAAGCATTAAAAGTTTTATCACCGAGGTATTGAAATTTATTATATCCTAAAGTATTACTCACATCCCACATCCAATCGTTGCCAGCTTCTCCTCTTACACCCAGCGCTATCGACGCATCTGTGATATGCGTTTGAATGTGAGGATTAAAATATACTTCTCCATCATTGGCAGTATGCATGATCGAAGGGACGTCGATGCGTTCACCTGCATTGGTTACGGGAAAGCGTTCGGGTTTTGCACTCCAGTTTCTTGAGTAAGCATAAGCATCTGAAGCTTTATAATTATATCCGCCGAATGAGTAAAAAGTAGTTTTGTTTTTTGCACTGGTAGGAATTTCCATATTGTAAAATCCGCCGGCTGTTGTTACGGAGCCGTCACCAAAGGCCCTGCGGCCCGTATTCAGATAAGGCAAACCGTTTTTCTTATTTTGCCAGTCTGTTGTATCAGCTTGCCTGTATGTTTTTGCCTGATTTAAAAAATCCAGCGAAATATTTACGAAGCCGCCATTCTTGCCAATAGCGAATCCATTGTTAACATTCAACGAAATTGTTCCACCGTCAATCGTGTTTCCGGATACGTATTGATTACCTGCATTAAATTTTCTCGAATTGAATTTGTCATCATAATAACCAGACCATCCACCGTTGACTGTCCAATGATTGACATCTTTTTTCAGAATAATATTGATGACACCTGCGATTGCATCAGATCCATACTGAGCGGATGCTCCATCTCTTAATATTTCCAATCTGTCTACTGATGATTCTGGAAATGCATTCATATCAACACCTGAATTTGCTCTTCCACGTGTACCGAATAATCCTACAAAAGCAGTCGGGTGTCTTCTTTTGCCATTTATGAGAACCAGGGTATGATCTGGACCGAGACCTCTTAATGTACCTACATCGATATGATCCGCACCATCTGCTCCACTTTGTTTATTATAGTTAAATGATGGAGCTGCATAATTTAATACAGATGTAAGATCCATTTTTGCTGTTGGCAAACCAACCTGGTTCACCCTGATTATATCTACCGGAACCGGAGTTTCAATTTTTGCTCTTCCTGCTCCGCGATTACCAACAAAAACTATTTCTGTCAGTTCCGTTGAAGATGCTTCGAGATCGACACTGATTTGACCTTGATCGGAAACTGTTATTGATTGTGTTTTATATCCGACCATGGTTATCTCCAGTACATCGCCGGAAGCAGCATTGATCGAAAATTGACCACTGTTATTTGTTACTGTACCGGTATTGCGGGATTTTAATTTTACTGAAGCGCCGGCGACTGGCTGATTTGTTTTTGCGTCTTTAATAATTCCTGTTACATTCTTCTGCGCATGTAGGAGATACGAACTCATGATCAATCCTACTAAGAGGAGCAATTTTCTCATAATGTTTATATTTTGGTAACTGTAAATTAATAATAAAAATCTATTATGTTTTCTTTTGGCCATATTTAACATGAATTAGTGTTTTGAGAGGGTTCTTTAAATATATTATCATTTTAATTATTCATTTTTTGAAAAAAATCGCCTCCAAAATTATGAGAATTCGGATTTTTTTTCATTCTTTGATGCCTGATTAATTCGTATCCGCGTGATGAACCTGTTGTTGCAGGTTTTTTTATTTATAGCCGCACGTTAAAATCTGGTATCAATCAAGTTCCGGTAACCTCGAAAGCCACAACCCTATTGTAAACTTGATTAATATCGTTCGTATGCCGTTTATCCGTACTCTGTCACTATGTGTATTGTCAATTATTATATCACATAGTCAATCATTCGCAGGCGATGCTTCTGTAAGACCTGTTTCGCCACTTCCTGATAATTTTATGACCACTGTTAAAAAAGCCGATGCCGGTTTTTCTTTGCATGAAACAAAAAGCATATCTGCTGTAAAAATTTGTTCATGCCAGATATTAAGCATGGAATCTTCCAATTACCAGCATCGTAATGTTGCAGTATTTGCGGAGAAAACCAACCACGGTGATTATTCTGCAGATGCTAAGATTGCAAAAAATGCCATTGAAAAAGAAAAGAAAAATCTCAAGCATCTTTTTTATGACAAAGTGAAAGTGGTAAATCATATTTCTCGGACAACAGACTGCAAAAGTTTATACATTCAATTAAAAGGCGCTGATCGTTCTTTGGTGATGTATGATATTCTGGATGCAGACATTAGAAAATAATGGAACCAGGATTTGGCTGATTTAAAAGGATTGTGAAGAGTTGAGTAGTTGATTGAGTTGAAAGGTTGATTGGTCGATTGGTCGATATGTCGAATAAACTACAATCGCGTTTCACATATCTACAAATCGACTTATCGACCAATCAACCTTTCAACTCGATCAACTACTCAACTCTCTTCACAATCCTTTTAAATCAGTTAAATCCCGGTTCATATTAATATTGTTCCTGTTCGCTCGGAAAATTTTTTGATTTTACGTCTTTGATATACGATTGAACGGCCTTTGTTATTTGTTCGTGGAGTTTGAGATATTGACGCAGAAAGCGTGGCTTGAATTCGGTATTGATACCTAACATATCGTGCATAACCAACACTTGTCCGTCGCAATGTTTACCCGCGCCGATGCCTATAACGGGGATGCGTACACTATTAGTAACTTCCTTGGCGAGTGTTGCAGGTATTTTTTCGAGAACGATTCCGAAGCATCCGGCTTCTTCAAGTAGTTTTGCATCTCTTTTTAATTTATCGGCTTCTGCTTCTTCTTTTGCTCTTACTGTGTATGTGCCGAATTTATAAATGGATTGCGGTGTCAATCCTAAGTGACCCATTACCGGAACGCCTGCGGCAATAATTCTTTTTACAGACTCCAACACTTCTTCACCGCCTTCAAGTTTTACAGCATGTGCTCCCGTTTCTTTCATAATACGGAAAGTAGAAACGAGCGCTTCTTTTGAATTGGATTGATAGGAACCGAATGGCAGATCCACAACTACCAGGCAACGATGTGTGCCACGGATAACCGAAGAAGCATGATAAATCATTTGATCCAATGTGATTGGCAATGTGGTTTCATGTCCGGCCATTACATTGGAGGCGGAATCGCCAACTAAAATGACGTCGATGCCCGCAGCATCAAATAATCTTGCAAAAGAAAAATCATAAGCAGTGATCATGGAAATCTTTTCTCCATTTTCCTTCATCATCTGCAAGGTATGCGTGGTGATTTTTTTGATTTCTTTTTTTACTGGCATGGGTTTGTTTTTGATCGTTATTGAATCGCGAGGATATGGCTCTGCAATTAGAATAAAACATAACCCTCAGCCTGCTTGTAAAGCAGGATTTTTTGAAGTAGCCGCTAAGGTAGGGAAATTTGATTGGTTGATTGGTTGATTGGTTAAAAGGTTGAAAAGTTGATTGGTTGAAAGGTTGAAAGGTTGATTTGTCGATAAGTCGATTTGTCGATATGTCGAATAAACTACAATCACGTTTCACATTGCTACACATCGACTTCTCGACTTATCGACAAATCGACTTATCGACCAATCGACAAATCAACTATTCAACCTTTCAACCAATCAACTTAAATCTTCACGCCCTTCCTGATCAATTCCTCATACAGGTGTTGAATAAGTCCATCGGCCAAGCCAATTTTTGGAACATAGATTTCTTCCGTGTTGGCCCATCGCATAACGTTGATGTATATCTGCAGGGCTGGAACGATCACATCCGCTCTGTCTTCTTTCAGGTTGTATAAACGCATGCGGTCTTTGATGGAAAAACTTCCGAGTTCTTTGTGATAATCTTTGAGCAGGTCCAAACTCAACGGTTTTCCATCCTTTCTTTTCGAGAGTGAAAAAACTTTATTGATATTGCCACCAGAACCGATGGCGATAAGATCATTATCGTGCCCCTTGGTTTCTTTTTTTATAAAATCTTTCATGTCGTTCCATTGTTTATCTACAACCTGGTTCTTCAGCAAACGAATGGTTCCGATATTAAACGACTCTTTAAAAACAAGTTTTGTTTCCGCAAAAAAAGTGAGCTCTGTACTTCCGCCTCCAACATCGATATAGAGGTAGGAGTGACTTTTGTCCAGGTCTTCTGCGATATGATTTTCATAAATAATGGAGGCCTCATCGCCGCCGCTGATCACTTCGATATCGATTCCCGTTTCCCGCCTTACTCTTAATAAAATTTCTTCGGTATTGTTTGCATCGCGCATGGCAGAAGTGGCGGCAGCTTTCAGGTATCTCACATTGTACGCTTCGGTCATATATTTAAACGCCTGGAGCGTGTTGATGATCATCTCTATTTTTTCGGGGGAAATTTCTTTTTTTTCAAAAACGTCAAAGCCGAGACGTAATGGCACGCGAAAAAGATTGAGCTTATTGAATTCAGGTTTATTGTTGTTAACTGTTACGTCTGAAATAAGCAAACGTGCTGCATTGCTACCGATGTCTATTGCTGCAAGTTTCATTGAATGGGTGAAGTTTTCATATTACAGAAACAATTTCCCTGTTTGCATCATGCATAGGCAGGGGAATGGCTTCAGCTATTTTAATATTTTTTTGATGGAGATAATTATAAACCTCAATCTGCGCACGGATTTTCCTTTTCGAATGATCACGTTTGTATTCATTGGTCAAATCATTATCGAGCCATCTTGCTTTCACATTATCTGATAACTGTATATCGAGGATCGCTTTTAATTCGTCACGGATACCATCATCCAGGATAGGGCAGGTTGCTTCTACGCGATGATCAAGATTTCTTACCATCCAGTCTGCCGAAGATATATAAACTTTTTCTTTACCATCGTTCTTAAATATGAACACCCTTGCATGTTCCAGGTATTCATCGATAATGCTTATTGCTGTAACTGGCCGTACGAATTTTTTATTTTTAGAGAAGAGGCAAAAAATTCCGCGAACAATTAATTTTATTTCCACTCCGGCTCTCGCCGCGTCATACAATTTGTATATGAGTTCTTCGTCGGAAATCGAATTCATTTTTAAGACGATCGAAGCGCGCCTTTTATTCTTCGCGGCCCGAATTTCTTTATCGATCATTCTAAGCAATTCTTTTCTCAGAGTGCCGGGACAAGGAATTAATGTTTTACAAGATTTTAAAATTGCCGGACCATCTTTCCATTTCTCCAGGTAATTGAACAGACGATTTACATCTGCCATGATATTCCGGTTGGCAGTAAGCAAACAATGATCACTGTAAAGCATTGCCGTTTTTTCATTCAGGTTACCTGTGCTGACGAATCCATAATGTATGGTGTGATTTTTTACACGCTTTTTTATCATGCATATTTTAGCGTGTACCTTAGTATTCGGAATGATGCTCATTACTTTCACCCCTTCTTCTTCAAGCCTGTCTTTCCATTCCAGGTTTGCTTCTTCTTCAAATCGTGCGCGCAATTCCACAAGCGCGGTAACATGCTTCCCATTTCGAGCCGCGTTGATCAGGCTATTGACGACTTTTGAATTCGCTGCAAGCCGATAACAGGTGATTTTTATAGCAGTAACATCAGGATCAATCGCTGCTTCACGCAACATATCTATTACATGAATAAAAGAATGATAGGGGAAATGAAGCATCACGTCTCTTTCCAAAACGATATCGGTTACTCTTGGAGATTTAACCAGCAACGGATGCATAAAAGGCTTTTTTCTTTGCCCTTTTTTTGGAAATACATCCGGGAAATCCATGAAGTGCCGGAAATTATGAATACGTCCGCCGGGTATCAGGTTTCCTTTCTTGGAAAGATTTAATCTTTTGATCAGGTATTCCAGTAGTCCGTTATCCATTTCCTTGTCGAATACGAAACGCACCGGTTTACCCTTGCGCCGGTTCTTCAAACCTTTTTCAATTTTTTGAACAAGCGTGGTGGAAATATCATTGTCTATATCTATTTCGGCGTCCTTTGTCAGTTTGAAGACCCAGGATTGAAATTTATCATAACCGAAATAAGAGAATATATTTCGAAGATTATAACGCACCACGTCTTCAAGAAGCATGATACATTTTTCTTCAGGGTTGGAAGAAGGCAACAATACAAATCTGCCAAGCGCCCGGCTGGGAATTTCTATCAACGAATATTTTCTTTTGAGTGAATCATCTCTTCTTGAAAGCAACACCGCCAGGTAAATCGATTTGTCTCTCAAATAGGGGAATTGAGGAATGCTTTCAATCATCAGCGGAATGATATTCGACCGAACCTCTTCCTCGAAATAGTTTTGCACAAATTTTTGCTGATTGCTATTCAGTTGCTTTTCTGTAACGAGGAATATTTTTTCGCTGGCCAATTCTTTCCGGATCGTTTCCCAGATTTCGTTAAACCTTTCCTGTTGCTCCAAAACGATCGACTGGATTTGTTCAAGTATTTTTTCCGGGTCCAGTTCCATGTGCATATTCATCTTCACCTTTTTTCCACTGAATTCGATCATTCGGCTGAGCGTGGCAACGCGAACCCGAAAGAATTCATCGAGATTGTTGGAAAAAATGCCCAGGAATTTGATTCTTTCGCGCAGGGGAACACTTGGGTCGGCCGCTTCCTGCAATACCCGTCCATTGAATGATAACCAACTGATATCCCTTGGTATTGTCCTTCTTTTCATATTCGTCATTTGTGCCGACTTTTGGCGCAAAGTAGGCAAAGTGAAAGGTAACGGTAAATTAAGTAATTATTAAATAGCGGGCGTGACGAAGGTGGTCGGGACTACGAACTTGAGCATTGAATATTGAGTGTTGAATATTGATTATTTCAGGGTATGTAAAGAAATAATCAATATTCAACACTCAATATTCAATACTCAAGGCAAGAATCTCTTCAACTTGGCGGTATTGCCTTGTTCGGCCGAAAAAAATGCCCTATTCTTTTTGCTATTTAAAGAGATTTTACGACCTTTGCCGTCCAAAATTCCGATCAATATGTCCAGAGTTTGTCAGATTACAGGGAAGAAACCGGTTTCAGGAAATAAGGTTTCGCATTCAAATATTAAGACGAAACGCAGATTTCTGCCGAATTTGCAGATTAAACGGTTTTTCCTGGCTGAAGAAGATAAGTGGATATCACTGAAAGTATCTTCGGAAGGTTTGCGTACGATCAACAAGAAAGGCCTTTATCATGTTGTAAAAGAATTGAGAGCCAACGGAGAAAAAATTTAAAAAACAGGTTTGAAAATGTGATGATATTTAATTCGCACATTTCATATTTCGCATAATTCCATACTCAAATTAATATCATGGCAAAGAAAGGAAACAGGGTTCAGGTTATATTGGAATGTACCGAGCACAAGAACAGTGGCAAGCCGGGCACAAGCCGTTATATCACCACAAAAAACAAAAAAAATTCTCCAGAAAGACTGGAATTGAAAAAGTTTAATCCTGTATTGAAAAAAGTAACTGTTCACAAAGAAATTAAATAAATAGTGGCTGTGACCGTGTGAAAATTTCGCATCGGCACATTTTCCACATTTTATCTTTTCACATTCTCAAATTATTATCATGGCTAAGCAAGCTAAAACCGCGATTAAAACAAAAGATGCAAAGGCTGCAGCGGAAGCTAAAAACTGGACTAAAGTGATCAAGGCTGTTCGCAGTTCTAAAACTGGTGCTTATACATTTAAAGAAGCCATTGTGCACAAGGACAAGATTAAGCAGTATCTGGCTCAGAAATAAATCTTAACGGGTAAGTAAGATATAAAGCTGTCTCAGTCGGGGCGGCTTTTTTTTATCGCGGATGAGGTGGTTTTACGGATTTGCGAAATTGATTCAGAAGGGTTGATTGTGGTTGAAAACAATGACTTCCGTATTCTTCCTTGAGCCTTGTACCTTGAGCCTTGTATCGTGAACCTTCTTAGCTCTTACTTGTATCTTCACTTAAATAATTATCTGATGGGTTTTTTCGATAAACTGTTTGGTAAAAAAGAAAAAGAAACGCTCAACCAGGGTTTGCAAAAAACCAAGGAAGGATTTCTTTCCAAAATAACAAAAGCAGTAGCGGGCAAAAGTACTATTGATGAAGAAGTACTCGATAATCTCGAAGAAGCGCTGGTTGGAGCGGATGTTGGTATCGACACCACGATTCAGATCATCGATCGTATCGAAAAAAAAGTTGCGAAGGATAAATATCTCAATACCGGGGAGCTCAACAGGATGCTGCAGGAAGAAATGGAATCGATATTGGTTGATGGCAGCGAAAATTCATATAACAATTTTGAAAGCGCTTTATCAGCGAAGCCGTATGTTATTCTTGTGGTTGGTGTAAACGGCGTTGGCAAAACAACTACCATCGGTAAGCTCGCATATAATTTCAAAAAAGCTGGAAAATCTGTGTTGCTTGGAGCTGCTGATACTTTTCGCGCCGCCGCCGTTGATCAACTAACGGTATGGAGTGAGCGCGTTGGCGTTCCAATCGTAAAACAGGGTATGGGCGCTGATCCGGCGTCGGTTGCATTTGATACTGTTCAAAGTGGAATGTCAAAAGGTGCAGATATCATTATTATTGATACAGCGGGAAGGCTTCACAACAAAGCGCATTTGATGGAAGAACTCAGCAAAATAAAAAGAGTCATCAAAAAAATATATCCTGAAGCTCCTCACGAAGTGTTATTGGTTTTGGATGGGTCCACTGGACAAAACGCATTGGAGCAAGCAAAACAATTCACTGCGGCTACAGAAGTTTCTGCATTGGCGATCACTAAACTGGATGGAACAGCCAAAGGTGGTGTTGTACTGGCAATTGCCAATCAATTTAAAATACCTGTCAAATTTATCGGCGTCGGTGAAAAAATGGAAGATCTGCTTATCTTCAATAAGCATGAATTTGTAGACAGCTTATTCAGTCTCGAAAAATAATTATCTGCGAGTGAGAAAATCATTTCTCGATATATTTTCGATTGCCACTTAGGAACAAGGTAATCATGCCAATGGCGACAGCAATCGATGAAGCGGCGAGCACAGCAATTTTGGAATCTTCTATCAGACTCGTACTTTCGATAAAAGCAAGATTGGTAATAAATATTGACATCGTAAAACCTATTCCCGCAAGTGCTCCTACACCTGCCAATAATTTCCAATTCATATTTTCCGGAAGCGAACACCATTTTAGCTGAACGGCTATCATGCAAAAAATAAAAATACCGAGAGGCTTACCGGCTACAAGTCCGACGATAATTCCCAAACTATTATTTGAAAATAGATGATTGGCCCATCCGGTATCAAGATGCAAACCCGTATTCGCCAATGCAAAAAGAGGAACGATTATAAAATTTACAGGCTTGTGTAATGCATGCTGCAACCGATATGAAGGATGTTTTTCATTATTTTTTCTGAAAGGAATAGCGAAAGCAAGCAGTACGCCACTGATAGTTGCATGTACTCCGGATTTAAGCATGAAATACCACATAAAAATTCCTGCTATGATATAAATCCAAAGTTTGAAAACATTCAACCTGTTCAGGACGATCAGGAAAATGAAAATTCCCAGAGCAATAGCGAGATTGATGATAGAAAAACTTTTTGTATAAAAAATGGCAATGATAATAACTGCGCCCAAATCATCGATGATAGCAAGTGCAGTTAAAAATATTTTGATGGAAGGTGGAACCCTGTTTCCCAGCAACGCTAATATTCCCAATGAAAACGCGATGTCTGTCGCCATTGGAATACCGATCCCGCTTTGCATTGCGGTACCATGATTGAAAAGGAAATGAATCAACGCAGGAATAGTCATTCCACCAATAGCGGCTACAACCGGCAGTAATGCATTTTTGAAGTCAGATAATTCTCCGATATATAATTCACGCTCGATCTCAAGTCCCACCATTAAAAAAAAGATTGCCATCAATCCGTCGTTTATCCATTCCTCGATAGAATAATCAAGATGTATATTTTCAAACGAAAGATTTAATGGCGAGAGCCAAAAGCGATGATATGCGTCTCCCAATCCGCTATTGGCAATGACCATTGATAAAACAGTGCATATAATTAGAATCAAGCCACCGGCTTTTTCACTTTCGAAAAAGTCTTTAAACGCATTGCTTAATATGAAACCTGGAGTACTTGCCATAAATATCGATGATCGAAGATAACCAATATGCAATTTTTAAAAATCATCATACTGTCACAAGAAAAATAATAGGAATTCTTCTTCTGTTTTAACCTTGTTCCATTCAATCCTTTCATCCGGGTTTATGTATCTTTGCATCCGCATGAAAACAAAGACGCTCAAGAGGGACAAAGTGAACATCATTACACTTGGCTGCAGTAAAAATATGGTTGACAGCGAAGTACTGAGTGCGCAATTACATGCGAACGATATCGAGGCGGTTCATGAAAATAAAAACCGGGATCACAATATCGTTGTCGTAAACACTTGTGGATTTATTGACAAAGCAAAAGAAGAATCTGTGAATACAATTTTATCCCAGGTGGACCTCAAAAAAAAAGGAAAACTCGATAAGGTTTTTGTCACAGGATGTCTGAGTCAGCGTTATCGCGATGATCTTGAAAAAGAAATTCCTGAAGTAGATGCCTGGTTCGGCACTTTAGAATTACCGTTAATATTGAAGCAATTTGAAGCGGACTACAAAACGGAATTGGTAGGCGAAAGGTTATTAGCTACTCCTAAACATTATGCATACCTGAAAATTGCCGAGGGTTGTAATCGGACTTGCGCCTTTTGTGCAATTCCTTTAATGCGTGGACAACATATCAGTAAATCAATCGAGGATTTGGTAAAAGAAGCAGAGGGCCTGGTAAGAAAAGGAGTAAAAGAAGTAATGCTGATCGCGCAGGAGTTGACTTATTATGGATTGGATCTCTATAAAAAAAGAATGCTGCCAGAATTATTGCATCGTCTTGCAGAGGTGAAGGGACTGGAATGGATCAGGCTGCATTATGCATATCCTTCTAAATTCCCTCTTGAAATAATCGATGTGATGCGCGAAAGGGAGAATATCTGTAATTACCTGGATATGCCATTGCAACATGCGAGCGACAATATGCTCAAAGCGATGCGCCGTCAAATCACACGTGCAGAAATGACGGACCTGATTCATGCAATTCGTGAGAAAATTCCCGGAATTTGTTTGAGAACAACATTAATCGCCGGCTTTCCCGGCGAGAAAGAAGAAGATGTGGAAGCAGTGAAGGAATTTTTGCAGCAGCATAGATTCGACCGGGTTGGAATTTTTTCGTATTCTCATGAGGAAGGAACAAGTGCTTTTGATTTGAGGGATGATGTACCTGCCGATGAAAAAGAAAAAAGAGCACAGGAAATTATGGAAGTGCAGCAAGAAATCTCCTATGAAAAAAACCAGGAAAAAATTGGAAAGGTATTCAAAACAATCATTGATAAAAAAGAAGCCGGACGTTACCTGGGCCGTACAGAATTTGATTCTGTCGAAGTAGACAATGAAGTAATCATACATTCTGATAAAAAAATTCCCATTGGCGATTTTGTCAATGTGAAAATCACCAAGGCTTATGATTACGATATTGAAGGAATTGTTGTTTAAAATAATGTTTCGGTATTTTTGAAAAAAACCGGATATGTCTTTTGAATGGAAAGGAGTTTTTCCAGCGCTGATCACTCCTCTATCAGCCGATGATACGCTGGACATGAAAATGTTTGATAGCAACTTGTCCGCGCAACTAGATGCAGGTGTGGATGGAATCATTATCGGCGGATCGCTTGGGGAAGCGAGTAGCATTACTACAGAAGAAAAAGAAAAACTTGTAAAATTTTCTATCGAAAAAACCGGCAATAAATTTCCGGTGTTGCTCAATATCGCCGAGGGCTCTACAAAAGAAGCCATTCGCCAAGCAGATTTCGCAAAGAAATGGGGCGCAGCCGGTCTGATGCTTCTTCCCCCAATGAGATATAAAGCCGATGAGCGGGAAACCGTTGCTTATTTCAAACAAGTGGCTGCTTCTACCGATCTTCCGATCATGCTTTATAACAATCCTGTTGATTATAAAATTGAAATTACTCCGGATATGTTTGACGAGTTGGCTGTTTGTGAAAATATCCAGGCAGTCAAGGAATCCACGCGCGACGTGTCGAATGTAACGCGCATGCGTAACCGCTTTGGAGAGCGGTTTAAAATTCTTTGTGGAGTTGATACCATTGTGCTAGAAGAATTGATGATGGGTGCACATGGATGGGTAGCGGGATTGGTCAATGCTTTTCCAAAAGAAACCGTCGCCATCTACAGGCTTGTAAAAGCCGGCCGGATTCAGGAAGCCAGGGAAATATACCGATGGTTCATGCCATTACTTGAACTCGACATTCACCCGAAACTTGTTCAGTATATCAAACTCGCTGCGTCTATAACGGGATTGGGAACAGAGATTGTTCGTTCACCCCGACTTATCCTTACCGGAGAAGAAAGAAAGCGGGTCGTGAAAATTATAGAAGAGGGAATTGCATCAAGGCCGGTTTTACCGGATTATCTTAACTTGTAAAAAATAAAACAAGGGCTTATCGGATGCTGTTTTATTTTGAAGTTGATTGATATCGTTTAATATTTTACCAGTAAACAAATAAAATATGTTCAAAGACGCGACCGTTGCGGAAATAGATATTGTGTTGCAGAAATCATGGAAAGCATTTCATCAATACCGGAAATTATCGTTGAAGCAGCGCGCAGATTTTATGCGCGCGATAGCAACAGAGATGGAAGCGTTGGGTGATGAGTTGCTCACCACTTGTGCCGCCGAAACAAATCTACCTGAAGCGAGATTGCGTAACGAAAGAGCGCGTACGATTTTTCAATTACAAAGTTATGCGGACGCATGCGAACGTGGAGAGTGGTTGGAAGCAAGGATTGATACTGCCATCGCCGATAAAACACCACCGAAACCAGATCTTCGAAAAATGCTGATACCAATGGGACCTGTTGTGGTTTTTGGTGCGAGTAATTTTCCATTCGCATATTCTACCGCGGGCGGAGATACAGCATGTGCACTGGCCGCTGGTTGTCCTGTCGTTGTAAAAGCACATCCAGCACATGCAGCCACTTCAGAGTTGGTAGCAAAAGCAATTTTTAGGGCTGCAGAAAAAAATAAAATGCCGGATGGAATTTTTGCGCATGTGCATGGTGTTGGTTTTGAAGTAGGCAAAGCTTTGGTAACACATAATTATACAAAAGCGGTCGGTTTCACTGGTTCTTATGTCGGCGGCAAAGCTTTATTTGATTGGGCCAATCAACGCAAGGAACCAATTCCTGTGTTTGCAGAAATGGGAAGTATAAATCCTGTTTTCTTATTTCCGGAAAAATTAGAACAGTCGGCAGCAGATGTTGCAAAATTATATGCGGGTTCAATTACACTAGGTACCGGCCAATTTTGCACCAACCCGGGATTAATTATCGGAATACAAAGCAAAGCGCTCGATGAGTTTATCAGCACATTGGGAAATGAAGTAAAAAGAATAGCGCCCGGCACTATGCTTCATCCCGGTATTGCAAAAGCATATTCAGAAAAGCGCAAGGCTGCGATTTCGCAACCAGGTGTGGACACTGTTGCGGTTAGCGAGTCCGAAGCGAGTAGTAACCAAGGCGCGCCCACTATTGCTTCAGCAAGTGGACAGGCATTTTTAAATAATCCCGTTTTACACCAGGAAGTATTCGGTCCTTATTCAATCGTGATCAAATGCAAAGACCTGCAAGAAATGGCAGAAGTTGCTAAGCATACCGAAGGACAATTGACTTGTACATTAATGGCAACGGAGACGGATATACGAAATAATGAAGAGTTGGTAGAGACGATAAAAAATATTTGCGGCAGATTTATTTTGAATGGAGTACCAACAGGTGTGGAAGTCTGCCTGAGTATGCAACACGGCGGTCCGTTTCCTGCAACAACAGACAGTCGCTTTACTTCTGTAGGCGCAGACGGAATCAAACGTTTTGCGAGGCCTATTAGTTTTCAAGGATGGCCAGACAGTTTGCTACCCGACGAATTGAAAAATGGAAACCCGTTGAAAATATGGCGCACTGTGAACGACCGGGTGACAAAAGATAATATATCCTAAAATTTTTTTTCAAAATGTGGACATGCCCACGCTGCGGTCGGCAATTTAAAAACGTAAACCAATCACATGGTTGCCGGCTGATCGACAAAGAGCAACTTTTTGCGAAGCGCCCGGCAGTATTGAAAACGGTTTATAAAAAAATTGTTTCTATGGTAAAACCGTTGGGCGAATTCAGGGAAGAAACTGTACCTCCTGATGTGATTTTTTTCAAAACGACTTCCACTTTTCTTGCAGTCAAAGTCAAAACCGATCATTTGGAAATAGAATTTTTCCTGGATCACCTGGATAATGCTCCTGTTATATCCAAACATTTACAGACTTCTGCGCATCGTGTAGTGCATATTGTTCCGGTAGATAGCATCGATGAAATCAACACGCAGATGAAAAAATGGATAACACGATCTTATCAACTTATATCTTCAAAAAAAATAAAAAATAAAATCAATATTGTTGATGAGTGAAGAATATATTTTACCGGTGAATGAAAATGGAATTGATTTTTCCTGCATCGATGCACACACTTGCGGTAACCCGGTGAGACTGGTAACCAGCGGAGCTCCGGTTCTCGAAGGCAGGGACATGAGCGAGAAGCGTCTTTATTTCATGAAGCATTATGATTGGATCCGCAAGGGACTTATGTTTGAACCGCGTGGTCATGATATGATGAGTGGAAGTATTTTATATGCTCCGCATGATCCGCAAAATGATATGGCGGTTTTATTTATTGAAACAAGCGGATGCTTACCGATGTGTGGACATGGAACAATTGGGACAATCACGATTGCTATTGAAGAAGGTTTGATTCGTCCAAAAACGCCTGGCGTGGTGCGTCTCGAAACTCCGGCAGGATTAATCGTAGCAGAGTATAGTTCAGAAGATTTTTCGGAAAAAAATATTTTCGGCAAAGTAAAAAAAGTAAAATTGACAAATGTGCCGTCGTGGTTGGCCGCTGAAAATATTGAAATTGATTGTCCGGGATTAGGGATTTTGCGAATCGATATTTCTTATGGAGGGAATTTTTACGCAATCATCGACCAGCAAAAAAATTTTTCCGGATTGGAGAACTACCAGGCTGATCAATTAATTCATTGGAGCCGGATCATTCGAAAAAAAATTAACGAACAGCATCAGTTTGTTCATCCCGAAAATCCTGCGATTAAAAACTGCTCACATATTTTATGGGCAGGTGCTGTGTTAGACAAAAACTCCACCGCGCGCAATGCAGTTTTTTATGGAGACAAAGCAATCGATCGTTCGCCCTGCGGCACGGGTACATCTGCAAGAATGGCTCAATGGTTTGCCAAAGGAAAATTGAAAGAAGGAGATGAGTTTATTCATGAAAGTATTATTGGTTCAAAATTTTCGGGCAAGGTTGAGAAGATCACAGCGGTTGCGGGAAAACCGGCGATCATTCCAAGTATTGAAGGTTGGGCGAGAGTGTATGGTCGCAATGTGATTAATATAAATCCTCAGGATGATCCATATGCTTTTGGATTCCAAGTGATATAGGTGATGGATGTTTGAATTGATTGGTTAATTCTTTGCGCTTTTGCGTCTTTGCGTGAAGATTTTTCACGCAAAGACGCAAAAGCGCAAAGAATCAACTCAAACACTTTTTACCTAATTTTACGTCCGTTTTGAACAAGACATAAATTTTATTGTTAACGCATCAAATCCTTTTATGAAAAAAACGCTTCTTGCATGCAGTTGTATAACGATAGTGTTACTGTCAAAAAATAATAGTGTTCTGGCGCAGGACCACCAGTTGGTAGAAAAATGGCACACGGATTCTGTTTTAAAAACTCCGGAGTCTGTGTTGTATGATGGAGAAAATAAAGTTTTGTACACTTCAAATATTGGAGGTGCTCCTGCCGGGAAGAATGGCAAGGGCTCGATTGGTAAAGTGGGATTGGATGGGAAAATTATGCAAGTTGAATGGGTAACTGGTTTAAACGGACCAAAAGGACTTGGAAGATTCGGCAACACTTTATATGCTGCGGATGTGGATGAAGTAGTAGCGATTGATATCAAAGCTGCGAAGATTATCAATCATTATCCTGTTAAAGACGCGCAATTTCTAAATGATATTACGGTTGATGACAAAGGTGTCGTTTATGTGTCCGATTCTAAATTGGGAAAGATTCACAAAATCGAAAATGGAACGGTGAGCACCATTGCAGAAAATGTAAATGGCGTGAATGGCCTGTTGGCTGTGAAAAAGGATTTGTATGTTTTGGCAAGTGGTGCGCTTTGGAAATTTAATGGCGATAAAAAAACCAAGCTTGCCGATGGAATGGATCAAAGTACCGATGGTGTTGAAATGGTGAAGCCAGGGGAATTTGTGGTGTCATGTTGGACCGGTGCAATTTATTTTGTAAAAGAGGATGGCACAAAACAGCAAATGCTTGATACGCGTACACAAAAAATAAATTCTGCAGATATCGGGTACGATAGCAAATCAAGAATTGTTTATGTTCCGACATTTTTTAAGAATTCCATTGTTGCGTACGAATTGAAATAAGTTTTATTGTTAAATTATTACAATGGTTGAAGCAAATACTGCTGAGTTATTACTTTTATCCTCACTTATGAATTTCACTGCTACCAGGCTGCCTTATCGCCAGACAGGATATTTTTCGGAAATAGCCAAGGATTACTTAGATAAATCAGAACTTCTTCAACCATTTTATAAACATGCTCCAACAATCGATGGTGTAAAATCGGCTATACATGCCCGAAAGCAATTCAATACAAACAGGGAATTGCTGGTTGAGCAATTGAAAAAACAGTATGAGGTAATTGAGAGCAGTTCTGCGGTCAAAAAAAATATCGAAAAGCTTTCGCACGATAATTGTTTTACAGTTACTACAGCACATCAGCCGGCAATTTTTACAGGCACATTATTTTTTGTTTATAAGATATTGCACATTATCAAGCTGTCTTCCCAGTTGAAAAAAGAATTACCGGAATATGAATTCGTTCCGGTTTTTTATATGGGGAGTGAGGATGCGGATATGGATGAACTGGGAAATATTTATCTCGGTAATGAAAAATTAATTTGGGATACTGATCAGAAAGGCGCCGTTGGCAGAATGCATGGACGAGGTCTTGAAAAAATCATTGACAGAATTGAAGGAGAATATTCGGTTCTGCCCTTTGGAAAAGAATTGATCCAATTGCTGAAAGATTGTTACCTCGATTGTACAGATGTCCAGACAGCCACTTTTAAATTAGTCGATAGACTTTTTGCAGCGTATGGTTTGATTGTCCTGATACCTGATAATATTCATTTCAAAAAATTGATGGTGCCGGTTTTCCAGGATGATATTTTTCATCACACACCGATGACAATTGCGAACGCCACGATCGAAAAATTATCTGCGAATTACGATGTACAGGCGAATCCAAGGCCTATTAATTTGTTTTATTTAAAAGATGATATCCGCGAAAGAATTGTGGAAGATGGAGAGAGATTTAAAGTGTATGGTCATGATATTTTTTTCACGAAAGATGAAATGCTTGAAGAGCTGCAACAGCATCCCGATCGGTTCAGTCCAAATGTGATACTTCGTGGGTTATTCCAATCGACAATCTTACCCGATATCGCTTTTGTCGGTGGAGGCGGAGAGACCGCTTACTGGCTGGAACTGAAAAATATTTTTGAGCACTATAAAGTCCCATATCCAGTTTTAATATTGAGAAATTCTTTCCTGGTTCTCGAAAAGAAATGGCGTGAGAAATTAGATAAAGCCGGGATTAGCATTGAAGATATTTTTAAATCGGAAGATGAATTGGTGAACGAGCTTGTAAAAAAAGAATCCACCAATCAGTTGGGGCTGGATAAGGAAATCGAAGAGGCTAATAACTACTATGAGAAATTAAAACAGATTGCATTACCAGTTGATCCAACATTGACGCAATATGTGGAAGCGCTGCAATCAAAAGCGGTGAAGCCATTGATGGATCTTGAAAAAAAATTACTCAAAGCCGAGAAAAGAAAATTTGAAGTGCAGCGGGCACATATCCAAAGTGTCAAATCTGCATTATTCCCTCTCAATAACCTGCAGGAGCGCATTGAAAATTTTATGCCTTATTATGCACAATGGGGCAGTACATTTATCGATCAACTGTACCAGCATTCCCTTTCTCTGGAGCAGGAGTTTGTAATATTGGAGGAGGTATGATTTTCGGATATCCCTAATCGGTAGAGTTCACGACCTCGTCCGGATGAAATTCCAACAAAAAATCCTTTTGCTGAAGTGGCCCACTTCCTGTGCTGCCGGTTGCAATAAAACCGCGGTTATCTACACTAAATCCAACCGCACCCGATGTAGCAGATTCTTCGAAGGGAGTTTTTTCTCTCCATAAATCTGTCGCGAAATCGTACTCCCAGGTAAATGCATAATAAGTTCCATTGCTTTCACCAGTGCTAATATAAGCTTTGTCTCCTGTGGCAGTGCCAGCCATGACAAATGCTACAGCATTGCTCCTTAAAATATTGGTGTATCCATCGTCAAATGTTTCGTTGCTCGAATTTGAAATAGAACGTAACTGTTTCCAGGAATCATTATCTGAAGTCGATGGATCAAAAAACCAAAAATCGCTTACGGCAGTGTCTGCGTTTTTGCCTGTTACGACGTATGCCTTATTTTGATACACGAACGAAACTGCGGCTGATCTTTGAGTTCCTTTCAAATCCGATTTTCTTGTCCACGCATTTGTAGATGGATTATATTCCCATAAGTCTTTCAAGGAATTTATTCCGTCGTCGCCGGTTGCGATGTAGCCTTTGTCTAAGATGCCAAAGGCGATTGCGTCTTGTCGAGCAGTCCCTGAAAAATCCGCCCGGCGTGTCCATATATTTGTAGAAGGATCATATTCCCAAAAATCTTTTAGCAGTTGACTGCCGTCATTGCCAGTTCCGATATATCCTTTCTCCCCGATATTAAATCCGATCGCCGAGCTCCTGCCACCACCGGGGAAATTAGATTTTTGTGTCCATTGATCTGCTTTGACGTTATATTCCCAGCAATCGGTTAGTCTTGTATTGGATTGCGCTGAATAACCAGTACAGATGTAAGCGTTGTCGCCAATTACAAAACTTGTTGCTTCGTTTCGCGCGACGCCTGTAAGAACTGATCGATGTATCCAATTTCCATCTTGCGGAAAATCCGTTGACATCATCGTCGGATCGCATGCGAAAAGTAGAAGCAGCATTGATGAAACATATAGCAGTGTAAAATTTCTTTTCATAAAAGTTAGTTTCTCTAAAATTATTTTTTTAAAAGTTTAGAAAAAGTTAACCCTCGCACTTCGGCATTTAAAGAAATGTGAAATAACAATTGTGAGAAATGAATAAAATAAAAAATGCCGGAATAATTTCCGGCATTAAAAATGTTTATCGGGTTAATAAGTCGAAGTGTATTATTGCTGATGAAAACTTTGTCCGATAAATTGCAGCGCATCTACAATGCCTGTGCGCCAGTATGTCCATGAATGCGATCCGTCGCGCATGCGAAATTCATGCGGCACTTTTTTTTCCGTTAATGCAATATGTAATAAAGAATTCCCAACGGTTAAAAAATCATCATCACCGCAATCGATCCAGTAGCGTACTTTTTTCAAATCGTCGGCGGATTTTGTTTCGACGAGTTTAAGAATAGAATTTGAATACCAAGCCTGGTTCAACCTGTCTTTCCCTTTTAGGCCGCGCCCGAAAAGAGGTCCCCATGTAAATTCATAATTCTTCTCTGGGATAGCTACAAACTCATCGTCTGAAAGCACTGCTGCACTGAGCGGAGCAGACGCAGCAAAAAGTTCCGGATATTTTATTGCATAAATCAAAGATCCATATCCACCCATCGATAATCCGGCAACAGCTCTATATTTTTTTTCTCCTTTGATACGAAAAGTTTTTTCGACAGTGGGCATAAATTCTTTCACAAAAAAATCTTCATATTTTTCTTTGCCGTCATAAGAGTTGATATAAAAACTCGAATCTCCATTCGGCATAATGATGATCATTGGAGGAATCGTTCCGTCAGCAATTGCCTTATCCGCATAACGATTGATTTCTCCGAACTGCAGCCAGCCGGTATTATCATCGGTATAACCATGCAGCAAATAGACGACCGGGTAAGTCCTGTCTGAGTGATCATAATCTGCAGGAAGATAGACTGTGTATTTAACATCTTTGCCAAGTATTGAACTCTTGATGGTTTTTTGTTCAATTACTTTTCCCAGGTTTTGTCCAAAGACCGGGCACAAAAAAATTGCGAGAACGATGAATGAATAAATCTTCTTATAAATCGGACGCATGTGTTAAATGGTTTTTATTTTGGTAACTACAATTGTGTTTAAAATTTTCGGGGTCTATATCCATGTAAAAGGATTTCCAGATGTGATATGCGTGATCTTTAATTCGGGAATTTTTGGTTGAAGCCATTCAACCAGCCATTCCATGCCGGGTTCTTCGCTTACTGCATGTCCGAGCACAATCAAAGCAGTTTTCGAACCCAATGCTCTTCCATCGCGAATATATTCTGCAGTTTCCCATTCGTGAACTTCTCCCACTACCAGTACATCCGGTTGTTCTTGCTCGACGGTTAAGATGTGATGCTGGCCACCCGCGGCTCCGGGGATCAACGCAATGCGTTCACAAGTCTGATTCATATCACCGATAACACGAAGATGTTCAATTTTCAATTTGGATTTAAAATGTTCAGCAAGATCTTTTAATTTGATGGCAGGTATTTGAATAGTTCCCGGCTTAGATGGCTGATAATGGGTGAGCCATCCCGTGGATTTTAATACACCATAGAGCACGCCGTCCGGGCGATACGTATGCCAATAATCATGAAATCGCCACACCGCTATCTTGTGTTTATCGAGTAGTTCCCGCTTCTTTCTTAAGACATCATTGTGTTCTACCCAATGAACATCATCCTCGTGATTATAAAAAGTAGGTTCATGCGCGATGATAAAATTTGCATTCAGTTTTGCAGCCTGCTCGATAACCGGTACAGTTGCAAACATCGTACTAACGATGCCGCTCACCTGCTGATCGGCGCTTCCACTCTTGATAGTGTCCACTGTTTTTGAAAAAGGAGCGCCAGGAATTTCTTTCAGAATAATATAGATAATATCCTGTACCGTGTAAGTCTTTGCCGAATCAAAATTTTTTGCGGCCATGCTGATTCCCGGAAATGCCAGCATCGCCGAAGCACCGGCAATTTTCAATGCCTGTTCAATAAAAATTCTTCTTTCGGGACATAAAGGATTATCCTGTTTGTGCGGAACGCCATTTTCCATCGATATTCATTTTATCATTTGATATTGTAAAAACTGCCATTACTGCTAACCTTCATCGAATTCGTTTTTCCATCCCTCTTTTTTTAATGCATCGATTTTTTTTAGTACATCTTTTTCAAGACTTTTTTTATACGCATCCACTTCGATACCGATGACTTCATCAAAAGCGCCAATAATGCTTGCTGCAAGTATGCCCGCATTTTTTGCAGCATTTAATGCAACAGTAGCAACAGGAATACCATTGGGCATTTGCAAAATAGAAAGCACCGAGTCCCATCCATCAATAGAATTGGAAGATTTTATCGGAACTCCAATAACCGGCAGTGAACTGATAGCGGCAACCATACCCGGAAGATGAGCCGCACCACCAGCGCCGGCGATAATCACTTTCAACCCGCGTTCACGTGCTTTTGAAGCGTATTCAACCATGCGCAATGGTGTACGATGCGCCGAGACGACAGTTACTTCACACTCGATACCGAACTCTTTCAAAATATCAGCAGCGGATTGCATAATTGGTAAATCGCTATCACTGCCCATGATAATACCGACTTGTATCATTGTTTAAATTTCAGATATAAAATTAATTGAGCCGAAGTATTAAAGTTCAAATTTATTTTTTAAAAAATATTATTGACCAAACTCAAAATATCTCATGCTTATTATTGGCTGATCACTTTCAAAGTATGTTTTATCTTATTTGCTTTGTGAGTCAGATCACTCTTGTCCGTACTGAGGATGGTTGCATGTCCCATTTTTCGTCCGCCACGGGTTTTTTGTTTTCCGTAAATATGAACGAATACATTATCCATTTGCAACACTTCATTCAGACCTTCATAGTAAGCAGGACCATCATATCCATCCGCACCGATCAGATTTACGATCGCAGCTGGAATAATATGTTTGGGATTACCCAATGGATAACCCAGCATGATGCGCCAAAGCATATCGAATTGTGAACAATAGTTTGCTTCTATCGTATGATGCCCACTGTTATGAACGCGTGGTGCGGTTTCGTTGGCAAAAACATCATTTTGCCTGTCGATGAATAATTCGACGGCAAATATCCCGGGGCTTTTTAAATCCCTCGCAATTTTTAATGCGATGGCTTCTACTTTCCACAGCGTTTTTTCTGGAAGGTTTGCAGGACTGATCTGGTAGTCGAGCAGGTTAAGCACAGGATCAAAAACCATTTCTACCGGTGGAAATAAAGCAGTTTCTCCTTTTTCGTTGATCGCAACGATCTGCGCAATTTCTTTTTGAATAGTAACGAGCTTTTCCAATATCCCGGGAGCATCGAAACCTTTTTCGAGGTCGGCTTTTGTTTTTATGATTTGTACACCGCGTCCGTCATAACCACCCATTCCAATTTTATTCACAGCGGGAATAAATGATTCGTTGCGTTTGACATCTTCCAAATCTTTTGTAACTACAAATTCGGCGGTGGGAATATCACCTTTTTTATAAAATTGTTTTTGAAGGATTTTATTTTTTATGATCCTTAGTGCCGATGGTTTCGGATAAATTTTTACACCTTCTGTTTCCAATTTTTCCAAAGCATCTTCATTCACTGATTCGATTTCTATCGTAAGTGCATCCAATCCCTTTCCAAACCGGTAAACGTCGTCAAAGTTTTTGATATCACCCTTTGTGAAATGGTGGCACAAATGGGCAGCGGGACAATCATCATCATTTTCCATCACAAAAGTTTCCACGGGATAGTTGGCAGCGGCTTGTAATAACATTTTTCCAAGTTGTCCGCCTCCGAGTATTCCTATTTTCAGCATGCAGTTTGATTAATGCGTGAAGATAGGAAAATTTGGTGCAGTGATAAACTGACTCGAATTGTATCGGCGAAGCGGGTATCATTGATGAAGCGAGCAGGGTTAAGTTGCGATACGTCGAATCTATTCTTAGCAATGTACGCGGGAGCCGGTGTGCCGATCTGTAATATATAAGAAATTATTATTTCTCTTTCTTTTGCCGGATGCGAAAGAAGATTGGTAATTTGTTGAAATGATAATAAAGTGGATTTTCTCTGATTTGCGATTATTAATTAAGTTTAGAAATGAAATGTCAGAGGATCAACAGGCCAACACTTATTTTTAATCAATACAAAACCTCAACATGATGCAATCAAAAACTTCAACATTCAATAGCAAATCAGGTCTTAAAATTTTTGTTCGTATATGGTTACCTGAAGAATCAACACGTGGAGTGATCGTAATTGTTCATGGCTTAAACTCACATAGCGGGTATTATGAATGGGTTGCTCAACAATTTACCAATTTAAACTATGCAGTCTATGCACTTGATCTGGAAGGCCGGGGACAATCGGAAGGCGAACGTTTTTATGTGCAAAGTATTTATGATTATGTAAACGAAGTGGATCAATTGGTCGACATGGCTAAAGCAGCACATCGAAATTTACCCACCTTTGTGTTAGGTCATAGTGCAGGAGGAGTAGTCGCTTGCCTCTACGCACTGGAACACCAGGAAAAAATCAGCGGATTGATTTGTGAAAGTTTTGCTTACCAGGTTCCTGCTCCTGATTTCGCATTGACTGTATTAAAAGGTTTGAGTCACTTAGCGCCGCATGCGCATACCATCAAACTCAAAAACGAAGATTTCTCTCGTGATCCTGCAGTAGTAGCGTCAATGAATAATGACCCGTTAATTGCGCATGAATCACAACCATCGAAAACGATGGAACAATTGGTAATTGCCGACGAAAGATTGAAAAAAGAATTTTCATTAATCACTTTGCCGGTGTTGATATTGCATGGTACCAGCGACAAGGCCACAAAATATGGCGGCAGCCAATTTTTTTATGATCATGCGGGAGCTTCTGACAAAACAATCAAATTGTATGAAGGGCATTATCATGATTTATTAAATGACATGGAAAAAGAAAAAGTGATGGCGGATATTCAGGAATGGGTGACGAAACGCAGTTAGCACAAGGCAAATAGGTATATCAGTTCCATTTCAATACATCAGGTTTTCAATGTGAGCGCATCTATTATTAAAGGAGCCGGTCATTGTATAGTTCAGGAAAATACAAGTCAGGTACAGCATGATTTGTTAATTTTTTCCTGGGTTAAAAAATAATAACACAATTTTTTAAATAAAGTGATGAAGGCGCTGGACTATGTTCAACCCATTCCGCGAATAACCTTTCATTCACATCCGCCATCATCGAAATATTTCTACCTTTGTTTTCAATGCGTCCGGATTATCCTCATAAAATCTTTGGCGACAAGCGCGCGAATTATTGCCTTTTAATGGAAGCGCTTGCAATGGACGCAGCTTGGCCTGCGTTATAATTTAGGCAACATCATTTCGGGAGAAATTGCGTACTCGCAGATCTCTTACAATAACGAACCAATATTTTATTAAAATAATTCCAGCGATATGTTCCCAATATTGACGGCTGACACCATACCACAAAAGAAGGGAGATTTTCTTCCCTTGCTCGGTACTGATTATATAGAATTTTATGTGGGCAATGCAAAACAAGCGGCCCATTATTATAAATCTGCATTTGGTTTTTCATCACTGGCATACGCCGGACCAGAAACAGAGATGAAAGATAAAGTCAGCTATGTTGTCCGGCAGAATAAATTGACTTTTGTTTTTACAACAGCATTGCGTACCGGCAATGCTATTGCTGATCATGTGTATTTGCATGGAGACGGAGTAAAAGTTCTTGCGTTGATTGTTGAAGACGCTGAGAGCGCGTGGATAGAAACAACAAAAAGAGGAGGCAGGAGTTATCTTGAACCAACAAAAATGAAGGATGATAACGGCGAGATGGTTATCAGTGGCATTTATACTTATGGAGAAACGGTTCATATTTTTGTCGAAAGAAAAAATTACACAGGACCATTTATGCCGGGCTTCCGCGAATGGAAAAGCGATTTTAATCCATCTTCGTCGGGATTGCAATACGTTGATCATTGTGTCGGAAATGTTGGATGGAACCAAATGAATCCATGGGTACAGTTCTATGAACAAGTGATGGGCTTCCGGAATATTCTAACATTCGATGACAGTGATATTTCTACCGAATATTCTGCATTGATGAGTAAGGTGATGAGTAACGGTAATGGATATGTGAAATTCCCTATCAATGAACCTGCGGAAGGAAAAAAGAAATCGCAGGTGGAAGAATACCTGGAATTTTATAATGGAGAAGGAGTGCAGCATGTTGCGTTGGCCACCAATGATATCGTGAAAACAGTTACCGATCTAAAAAATCGCGGAGTTGAATTTTTAAAGATTCCGACTTCATATTATGATGAGTTATTAGGCAGGGTAGGGAAGATCGATGAAAATATCGAACCATTAAAGGAGCTTGGAATTCTTGTCGATCGCGATGAGGAAGGATACCTGCTACAGATTTTCTCAAAACCAGTTGAAGACAGACCAACATTATTTTTTGAAATCATCCAAAGAAAAGGCGCCAAAAGTTTTGGAAAAGGCAATTTCAAGGCTCTGTTTGAAGCGATAGAAAGAGAACAGGGATTGAGAGGAAACCTTTGAAAAATGTTGCGTTGCAAGGTACAAGATAAAAGAAGGTACAAGGAACAAGGTACAAGGTACAGGGTACAAGGAACAAGGAACAAGGCACAAGTCTTGTACCTTGTACCTTGTTCCTTGTTCCTTGTACCCTGTACCTTGTACCTTGTTCCTTGTACCTTCTTCTATCTTGTACCTTTTTTCTTGTGCCTTGACCCGCTGCCTTTTACGTTATTCACGCCTGTTTATATAATATTCTGGCAGTTTTTTTGTTTTTATAGTACTTTTATTGGTCTTGGTAGACCATTATTCATTAATCGTTCCCTTTGCATGACTGTAAATAGAGCTACAAAGCAGATAAGCCTGGTAACCCTTTGCCTGATTTTTTTGGCGATGGGCTCAACCGCGCAAACAGCTTCCACACCTACTTATTCGGTTAATTTCCTCGACTATCAACGTTCCATTCCGAAAATCAGCGAAGTGATGAAACGAAAGGAAG
Organism: Bacteroidota bacterium; assembly: GCA_018267615.1. GTDB lineage: Bacteria > Bacteroidota > Bacteroidia > Chitinophagales > Chitinophagaceae > Puia. Next base: position 68,620 of record JAFDYD010000036.1, read on the forward strand.
ATACGTTGATGAAACAATTCCAGGCGAGGGGATTGGTATGGCCAGCTAAATATATTTACATCCGATCATTCAAATATGATAGTGAGCTGGAACTCTGGGTGAAAAATAAATCAAGCGAAAAATATAAATTATTTAAGACGTATAAAGTATGTGCACTCGCTGGTTCATTAGGCCCGAAAAGAATGGCGGGCGATTACCAGGTTCCTGAAGGTTTTTATTATATCAATGAGTTTAATCCAAGAAGTTTATATCATTTGTCGCTTGGGTTGAATTATCCAAACGAGTCCGATAAATTATTAAGCGATATTTCCCAACCAGGTGGAGATATTTACATTCATGGAAGTTGCGTAACTACCGGATGCATTCCAATCACGGATGAACAGATTGAAGAGCTGTATATTCTCGCAGCACATGCAAAGGATATGGGACAGGATTTTATTCCTGTGCATATTTTTCCCGTAAATTTTAGAAACGTCAGAAGCGTTGCCTATTTAAATAAATACCTGCAGAGTTTTGCCGAGTATGGTTCTTTCGAACGCAGTATGAAGAATGCTTATTTTTATTTTGAAAAAAATCACCAGGTACCGGCAGTGATCGTCAATGGAAAAGGTGAATATATCATGGAAGAAATTCCGGCAATTATTTCTGAGGAACCAAGAGTCGAAACAAAAGTGGTGAAAAAGGCCACTCATGCTCCCCAGCCTATAAAAGAAGAAGATCTTGCGAAAGTTGTCGATAATCAACCTGTGTTCCCCGGTGGAAATCCTGCATTCAAAGTGTTCGTCGATAAGCTGGGTAAGGATATGGTGAATGAGTTGTTGCCCGGACAGAAAAAAGCTTTTGTAATGGTGGAATATATTATTGACAGGACAGGCAAACCTGTTTATGCAAATGTATTGAGTGGGGGAAATGAAAAAATGAATGACATCATCGAGCAAACTTTTTTGAAGATGGATAACTGGTTACCTGCTATTCGCAGCGGTTTGAATGTGCCAATCAAGCTGAAACAAACCATCATCGTAGAAGCAGATCAGCCTTAATTTCTCATCAATACCTGTACGGTTTCCGGCGATTGTTGCCTCAACACAACCGTTTTATTTTTTGTCAAATCATCTAATGTCGATTGATTATAATGGCGAATAGTCAGCAACGTTAGTCCACGTTCGATTTGCACTTCGAAAGTATCGGCGGATTTGAGCGCGAGCTTTTCAATTTTTTCCGGCTTATCGTCCAGGCATACCAATAAACTCACAGCACCACTTTGCATCAGGTTTGGTTTGATCCTGATATCGTTAAAAAAATGGTACAGCTCTCCGGTGGCTGTTTCTCCAACAAAAGAAAAATCTTTTGAATGAAGATGCATGAGCACTTGGTTTTGTTTCACAACAATAATCGGCGGAAGCTGCTTAATGCTTTTTGCGTGAATGATGGTGCCCGGCAAATTTTTATTCAAAAAACATTTTACGTATAAAGGAATATTTTTATTCTGCAAAGGCTTGATGGTTTTTGGGTGAATCACCTGCGCACCATAATATGCCATCTCAATAACCTCGTCATAATTTAGTTCGCTGATGAATTGAGCATTGGGAAATTCTTTTGGGTCGGCATTCATCACTCCTTCAACATCTTTCCATATTGATTGACTTTCGGCGTCAAGCATATTTGCAAAAACCGCAGCGGTGTAATCGCTGCCCTCTCTTCCAAGTGTAGTACTTTCATTTTCATCTGTCGAGCCGATGAATCCCTGCGTCAAAACAATATCAAATTCATCGAACAATGGAACGATATCTTTTTTTACTTTATTGAGCGTATAATCCCAATCAATATTGGCATCACGGAAATTATCATCGGTTCTGAAAATATCGCGTACATCAACCCACTTCAATGAAAATCCATCCGATTGTAAATAAGCGGCAACAATTGCAGTGGATAGCAATTCACCGATGCAAACCACCTGGTCGTAATAATAATCAAACTCTCGCTTGGGTTTATCATGGAGCAACCATTCTATCTCCGTAAAAAAATCTTTTAGATGAATTTCTGTCGATGTAAAATTATCGCCGAGTAGTTCCTTTGCGGTTGCAAGATGAGTTTCCTTAACAACATTAAAATGACGAAGCGCATCTTCTTTTTTTTGTGCAAAAAAAGCCTCTGCTACTTTTTCCAATGCGTTGGTGGTTTTGCCCATTGCAGATATAACAACAAGTATCTTTTGATCGTTATAGGAACGAAGGATATTGGCGACATTTTTGATTCTTTCCGTGCTACTGACACTGGCTCCGCCGAATTTAAATACTTTCATTTGTATCAGATTTGATATGAACGTTCAAAGATAATGGAAAGAGAAATTGCGAATTAAAGTATCCTTAACAGGTTGAGTAAAATAAAAATTGTAAAATTTAATTATAGTATCAATATGTCTGTAAAAATTTATTTCGCATTGATCGCCGGATTATTATTTTTTCAATCGCACACGGTAAAGATTAACGAACCTTCACCGAAAAAAACAATCGAAGAAGATATTTTATATTATGTGAACCAGGATAGAAAATCAAAGGGTTTACAGCCACTTAAATTAAATGATGTCGAATCTTCCTTTGCTACGGAACATAGCCGCAATATGGCGACTGGTAAAGTTGCATTTGGGCATGATGGCCTCACGGCGAGGGCAAAAAAAATACAAAAACAACTCGGTGGTATCACAGCTGTCGGGGAAAATGTTGCTTCGGGTCAAATGACTGCAAAAGAAGCGGTAGAGGGATGGCTTCAAAGTCCCGGCCACAAAAGAAATATCGAAGGTGATTTTACACTCACGGGTATCGGTTGGGCAAAAGATAAAAAAGGGATGATTTATTTTACGCAGATATTTACGAAATAGGAGGAAGAAGAAACAATGTACAATGTACAAGGTACAAGGTACAAGGTACAAGGTGCAAGGTGCAAGGTGCAAGATACAAGATTCAAGATACAAGATTGGAAATCCAAATCGTTTTAGGAATTTAAGTCTTGTATCGTGTGTCATGTCCCTTGAACCTTGAACCTTGTACCTTGTACCTTGTACCTTGTCCCTTGTACCTTGTATCTTGTATCTTCACCAACTCTTCTGGACTACAACACATTCCTCGGACTGGTTTTGTTATCAAATACAACTGGCGTAAATTGCCCATTATGACTTCTGAGGCAATCATTTCGGTAAAAAATCTTGTTAAGAAATACGGCGATTTTGAAGCGGTAAAAGGTATCAGCTTCGATGTATATAACGGAGAAATTTTTGGATTACTGGGTCCAAATGGCGCCGGCAAATCTACTACGCTTGAAATCATAGAAACACTTCGTGAAAAAACGAGCGGGAGTATTACGGTAGATGGCATCGACCTCGATAGAAAGCCTGATGAAATAAAAAAAATCATTGGAGTACAACTTCAAACTTCTGGTTATTATCCCAATCTGAATCTGACCGAATTGATTGAATTGTTTGGTGGTCTCTACAATCAAACAGTGAAGCCACTCGAGCTATTGGACATGGTGAATCTTCGTGATAAGGCAAAAGCAAAATATAAAAATCTGAGCGGCGGACAAAAGCAACGTTTTTCCATTGCAACCACATTGATCAATCATCCGAAAATTATTTTTTTGGATGAACCGACTACAGGGTTGGATCCGCAGGCGAGAAGAAACCTCTGGGATCTTGTAACGGATATCCGTGCACGCGGAACAACCGTGATCATCACGACACATTATATGGATGAAGCAGAAGTTTTGTGTGACAGAGTGGCCATCATCGACGCCGGAAAAATCATTGCATTGGATACACCCGATCAACTTATCGACAAACTCGTTGATACCGGTTTTGAAAGACCCAAGGAAGTGAAAAAAGCAAATCTTGAAGATGTGTTCATCAATCTTACCGGGCATACCCTCAGGGCTGAACAATGATTGAAAATATCAAAACTGCTTTATATGACATCGGATCTTCGGTATCCAATAGGCAAATACGAACCAAAGCTTTTTTCAGATCATCAAAAAAAAATCTGGCTGAATGATATTAAATTTCTTCCGCAGGCTGTAGAGAATATCATTCTCAATTTGGACAGAGCGCAGTTGCATACGCCTTATCGGGAAGGCGGTTGGACCGTATGGCAATTGGTGCACCATATTGCAGACAGCCATATCAATGCTTATTGTCGTTTCAAAGTTGGATTGACTGAAGACAATCCAACAATTAAAACTTATGAAGAGCATTTATGGGCTGAACTTGATGATGTGAAAGATCTCCCTATTAATATCTCAATTACTTTATTGTATGCATTGCATACACGTTGGTACGAAGCCATAAGAAATTTATCGGACGATGCATGGCAACGCACCGTTATCCATCCCGGACAAAATAAAACTGTTTCTTTGTGGTGGTTGCTCGGCAATTATGCCTGGCATGGAAAACATCATGTGGCCCACATTGCGGCCTTGCGCGAAAGAAATAACTGGTGAGCAAATTCGAATGATTTAACCATAAAGCCACCGAACCAAAAAATAATCAACCAAATCATGAAGGATCTTAGTTGGAAAACACTATCGTCAGAATATCTTTTTAAAGAAACCTGGTTTACCGTACGTAGAGAAACTTGCGAAACAAGAGAAGGAAAGATCATCACTCCGTATTATGTATATGAATTTCCTGCCTGGGTAACAGCAGTGGCAGTTACAGAAGATAATAAAATTATTTTGGAGCGGCAATACCGGCATGCGTTAAAAGAAACCAACTATGAAGTTCCCGGAGGTTGTGTCGACGACACTGATCCTTCCCTCGAAGCTGCGATTGCAAGAGAACTGCTCGAAGAAACCGGTTATCGGTTTACAAAATACGAATACCTCGGGAAAACATCATCCAATCCATCCACCAATAATAATTGGATGCATATGTACCTTGCTACCGGCGGCGTATATGCGCAAAAACAGGAATTGGATCATAATGAGGAAATCGAAGTATATCTTTTTTCTATCGACGAGATAAAGGAAATGCTAAAAAATAATTTGATAATCCAAAGCATGCACGTAACAGCGCTTTTTTATGGATTAGCGAGGCTGGGAGCGATTGGGTATTGAGTGGGGATCTGTTCTTTGCGCTTTTGCGTCTTTGCGTGAGATAGTTTTCACGCAAAGACGCAAAAGCGCAAAGTTTGAGATCACCTCTCTACTTCACCAACTACAAACACGCTACCACAAACAACGACCAGGTCTTTTTTACCCGCACGATTGATTGCAGCATGTAACGCATCTTTTACGAATGCATAGCGGTTTCCTGTAAGTCCGATGGCTTTTGCTTTTTCAGCCAACTCTTCTTCTGGCAAAGCTCTTGGTATCTGTGCCTTTGTAAAATAATAATTGCCATGTTTTGGAAGTAAGGCCAAAATTTTTTCCACTTCTTTATCTTTTACCATCCCTAATACAATATGCAATTCTTCATGATCGGTGATTTCAATTTGCTTCACGATTTGCAGCATGCCGTCCTCATTATGCCCCACATCAAGAACAATAGTTGGGTTTTCATGTATGATTTCCCATCGTCCATGCAATCCCGTTAGTTTTTTTACCTGGCGCAATCCGTTTTGAATATGAATTTCAGCGATGCTAAATCCTTTTCCTTTGAGCAAATGAATTGCTTCTATAACGGTAACCAGGTTTTTAAGCTGATAAATTCCTGTCAGATCTAAATGATAATAAGATTTTTCATTATTGTGCGTAGATGTAAGTTCTGCTACGAGTTCATGCTTTTCAAATTTCCATTCAGCAACAAATCTTTTTCTTTCTGCAAAATGTATTTCCGCATTTTCAAATTGAGCCTTATTCAAAAATACTTCATGGATTTCCGGATGATCTTCTCCGATAACCACCGGTGTGTTTTTTTTGATGATGCCAGCTTTTTCAAAAGCAATCTTGTCAAGTGTGTTGCCGAGCATGCTCATGTGATCATATCCGATATTGGTGATAACGGACAATTCAGGTTGAATGACATTGGTGCTATCCAATCTTCCTCCCAGTCCAACTTCAATGATAGCAATATCTGTTTTTTGTTTTGCAAAATATTCGAATGCCATCACAACTGTTATTTCGAAAAACGAAGGTTCTAATTTTTCGATCATCGGTTTTATTCTCTCGACAAAATCAATCACAAAATCTTCGGTCACCATCTCTCCGTCAATTTTTATACGCTCGCGAAAATCTTTGAGATGAGGTGATGTATATAATCCCGTTTTATAACCGGCAGCCTGGAAGATTGCTGCGAGCATGTGGCTGGTAGAACCCTTGCCATTGGTGCCGCCTATATGAATTGTTTTGAACTTCGTGTGAGGATTACCGAGATATTCGCAAAGTGCCAGTGTATTGGTCAGGTCTTTTTTAAATGCCGCTGCACCAATCCTGCTGAACATGGGGAGCCGTGTAAATAAATAATCGATTGTTTCGGTGTAAGTCATGACCAGGATTAATCGTGATTTTTTGTGATGATAAAGATGAATTACCTCATCCTGATTTTCAAGTTTAATATTTCTTTCCTAAAAATCCGTAATAATCACGATTAATCTCGGTTCTATTAATTATTATTCTTGAAGTCGCCACGCTTCCAGGCCTTGATAAAATCGGCCCAGGCAAGAGGATTAAAGATATTTTGCGGTGGCGCCTGGCCTTGGTAATAATAGCGGCCTGCACTTTGTTTCAAATAGTAATTGGAAGCTTCTCTTGCATCCGCGGGAAGTGTTCTTGCAAGTAATCTCCGTGTGGTGGCGTCTGTATTTTTTCGCGCTATCTCAATATCATCATCATCAACTTTTGTATTTACAAAATCTCTTTCAAATTGTTCGCGCGTTGGCCTGGGCTTAATAATCGTTGCGGGTAAATACAAAGTATCTGCAACCAACAATGATAAAATACTATACTGGTTGCCCTGAAGATCGCGCGGAATTTCTACTAACTTGGGTTTGTATCCGATACTGGTGAACTCCAATTTATCACCTTTAAAAACTGCGATGGAAAATACACCCTGATCATTTGAAATCGTACCGCGGTTTTGTCCTTTGATTGCAATACTTACAGCGGGTATGCCTTTCAGACTATCGGCAGTCATCACAATCCCGTAGAATTGAACCACGGAATCTTTTAGTTTATCAAACTGCGCGTGTACAGCAAAAGGTGCGGAGAATAATAAAACGTATAGTACAATTTTTTTCATCAGGCCAACTTTTGGTTCTTGCTTAACTTAGCAATCGACTTAATGTTAATAAAGCGTTGATTAATAATCCACATCTGTCGCCAAAAATAAACTTTATTAACCGTAAATCGTAAACAAAGTAAGGATTGCAATGATTAATTTTGCCCCAAAATAATGGTTTTAACAAAAAATTGCGCATGACAAAGGAAAAAGTTTTAGAAGCATTGAGCAATGTTCAGGAACCCGATCTCGGAAAAGATATTGTGACGCTCAATATGGTTAAGGATATAGTTATTGAAGGCAATTATGTTTCATTCACGATTGTGCTCACAACACCTGCATGTCCGCTGAAAGATATGATCAAAAATGCCTGTGTAAATGCTGTTCATTCGCTGGTCAATAAGGATGCGGTTGTGAATATAAAATTTACTGCAAACACAAATTCAAACCGCACGGATCCAAAAACAATTCTTCCCAAAGTAAAAAATATTATCGCTGTCATCAGTGGAAAAGGCGGTGTTGGAAAAAGTACAGTGGCTTCCAATTTTGCATTGGCATTGGCGCAGGATGGCGCTAAAGTCGGATTGCTTGATGCAGATATATATGGACCGAGTTTACCAATCATGTTTGGAGTGCGCGGTGAAAGACCAATGATGACGAATGTGGGAGAAAAAGGAATGATTGTTCCGCTGGAAAAATATAATATCAAATTGATGAGTATCGGTTTGTTGATCGATGAAAAAAATGCAGTGGTGTGGAGAGGTCCGATGGCGAGCAGTGCAATAAAACAATTTGTATCAGAAGTTTTTTGGGAGGAGTTGGATTATCTCGTAATCGATATGCCGCCTGGCACAGGTGATATTCATCTCACATTGATGCAAACAGTTCCTGTGACTGGTATCATCGTTGTAACAACTCCCCAAGATGTTGCGCTTGCAGATGCAAAAAAAGCGGTTGCTATGTTTGGACAGGCGCAACTAAAAGTCCCGATTATCGGCCTCGTTGAAAACATGAGTTATTTTATCGCCGAAGAATTGCCCGCTAATAAATATTATATTTTTGGAAAGGAAGGTGGTAAGCGTCTTGCGGAAGAATATGACATTCCATTTCTCGGGCAGATACCGCTCGTGCAAAATATTCGTGAAGGCGGTGATAAGGGAGTTCCTGTGATGTTAAGCGATGATTCGATTTCGAAACAGGCATTTGAAGAATTTGCTGGCAATGCCGTGAGAAGTATTTCAATGCTCAATGCGCATATAGGTGTTGATAGAGTTGCGGAAGTGGTCGCCTGAATCTTCATTTAAATTTTTTGATTTCGGTATTTCGGGATTTTTCGATCTCTATAAATCTCGAAATCCCTAAATCGCCAAATCGATCAATTATCTTTGATTCATGTATAACGTTCCTCATTTCAAATCTTCTGATCAGAAAGAAATTATTGCATTCATGCATGCACATCCGTTTATTATTTTATGTGGCGCCGATAGCAACGGACAACCCGTTGCAACGCATGTGCCGGTATTATTCGAAGAAAAAGATGATAAATTATTTCTTCGTGCACATGTTATGAAAAAGCAGGGACATACAAATGCATTTTCCGAAAATCAACAGGTGTTGGCAATATTTTATGGACCTCATACTTATGTCAGTGCCAGTTGGTACACAGATAAAAAAACTGCGAGTACATGGAACTACCAGGCTGTTCATGCAAAAGGCGTTTTGCGTTTTTTAGATGATCAGGACTTGCTCGCAATTCTCACATCGCTGACGGAGAAATTTGAAAACAATCCACATTCGCCATCACTCGTTCAAAAAATGGATGAAGAATATGTGCGCAGGATGATGCAGGCTATTATTGCTTTTGAAATTGAGATCGTATCCCTCGAGCATGTTTTTAAATTGAGTCAGAACCGGGACGAAAATTCTTATCACAATATCATCCATCAACTCGATCAGCAAGACGCGGATGCAAAGTATATTGCGTCGGAAATGAAAAGAAGGGAGCATTGAAGGGTTGAAAGTTTAATAAGTTGATTTGTCGATATGTCGATTGGTCGATACGGCCATTGAGACGACCAATCGACACTTCAACCAATCGATAAATCGACAAAAAAATAATTATGTATAAAGCTTTTCTAATTGTCATCGCAATGTTCATGACTACATCTTCAAAAAAAATGAATGAAGATTTACCGGCTTTCGACAAAGAAGGACATAGAGGCTGCCGCGGATTGATGCCAGAAAATACAATACCGGCGATGATCAAAGCAATTGAAATTGGCGTCACTACTCTTGAAATGGACGCGCTTATCACCAAGGATAAAAAAGTGATCATATCTCATGACCCTTTTTTCAATCACGAAATTACTACGAAAGAAGATGGAACATATATCGATGCAAAAGACGAAAAGAATTATGTTATTTATAAGATGGATTATGCAGAAACGCAAAAATTTGATGTTGGTCTGAAGCCAAATCCGCAATTTCCTGCGCAACAAAAAATGGCTGTACATAAACCGCTATTGAGCGATCTGATCGATAGCGTTGAGCAATTCTGCAAGGCTCAAAAAAAGCCATTGCCTTTTTATAATATAGAAACGAAATCACTGGCAACGACAGATAATATTTATCACCCCGAACCTGAAGAGTTTGTGAAATTGCTCATGGATGTGATTGTCGCCAAAAAAATTATTTCGAGAGTGATCATTCAATCATTTGACCCGCGCACCTTACAAATAGTGGATCAGAAATATCCGATGGTAAAAACTTCTTTGCTTATTGTAGGTTATGACAAAAGAACGCTGGATGCGCAGCTGGATCAACTTGGTTTTACGCCAACCATCTACAGTCCCGAACAAAACCTGGTTGTCGACTCGCTATTGGATAAATGTCATATGCGCGGAATGAAAGTCATTCCATGGACTGTCGATGACAAGAGTCGCATCGAAAGATTAAAAAAAATGGGAGTTGATGGAATAATCACTGACTTTCCAAATTTGTTTTAACCTCTGATTGAATCACAATAGAATTAAGATCTGAGGTAATCTGATTTATATGAATTGTTATATGAGATTCTTCAAAAAAGGGTTTGTTCATTTTTTGATTGAACTTTCAAGATCTCACACAGTAAATCAAATAAATCGGAGTGGCTCTAGATACTAAACCAATTATGATTCAATCAGAAGTTCTAGTTTTGCAAAAATCAACTGAATGAACCGAAAGCAGCTCGTAGAAATAATCCGGCAGAAAAAATCTTACCTGTGTATCGGGCTCGATACTGATCCTGCAAAAATTCCTTCGCACCTGCTTTCATCTGCCGATCCTGTTTTTGAATTTAATAAACAGATCATCGATGCCACCAGGGATTATTGTGTGAGTTATAAAATCAATACTGCTTTTTATGAGGCTTCGGGTTTGAAAGGCTGGGAGTCCATGCAAAAAACAGTTGAATACATTCCTTCTTCGCATTTTAAAATTGCCGATGCTAAAAGAGGTGATATCGGGAACACTTCACAACAATATGCGAAAGCTTTTTTCGAAACGATGAATTTCGACGCAATCACAGTGGCGCCATATATGGGTGAAGACAGTGTGCGTCCTTTTTTGGAATATAAAGATAAATGGGCCATTGTGCTCGGACTAACATCCAACGTTGGCGCTAATGACTTTGAACTGCAAAAACTCGATGGAGAATATTTGTATGAGAAAGTTCTAAAGACGGTCTCACGTTGGGGCACACCCGAAAATACCATGTTTGTAATTGGCGCTACCCAGTCAGACTGGTTTGAGAAAATCCGGACTCTATTGCCTAAGCATTTCTACTTAGTCCCTGGTGTAGGAGCACAGGGTGGAAGTCTCTCTGAAATTTCTGAGCAAGCAATGAACGCTGATTGCGGGCTATTGGTAAATGTTAGTCGGGCGATTATTTTTGCGTCCAAAAAAGAAGACTTCTCGGAAGCCGCGGCGAGCGTGGCTCGAGACTATCAAAACGAAATGAAGCGGTTTTTTTAAGACTGAAATAACCAAGTATATCACCAAGAAATTTTTCAGACCTTTTAATCCAAGCTTTTTAATATTTCATAAAACCGAAATGCATCTTCAAACGAATTATAAAGGGGTGCAGGAGCAACTCTGATAACGCCTGGTTCACGGTAATCGACGATGATACCTGCATCAATCATCTTTTGATGAATCTCTTTTCCTTTTTCATGGAAGTAAAGTGAAAGTTGCGCGCCGCGTTTGTCATTGTCCAAGGGCGTAATAATATCAAAGCGCAAATTGTTGAGTTGATTCAAAAGAAAAATCAAGTAATCTGTCAGCGCAATACTTTTTGCGCGCAGCGATTTTATATCTGTCGCTTCAAATATTTCAAGCGATGCTTTCAACGAAACCATATTAAAAACCTGTGCGGTGCTTTGGTTCCACCCGCTCGCGTCTGGTTTTGGTATGAACCCTTTTTCCATTTTGAACCTTGTCCTTTCATCATTGCCCCACCATCCGCCCAGGCGGCGAACTGATTTATCCTTCGCATATTTTTCATGAATATAAACTCCGCCAACAGCGCCGGGACCTCCATTGAGATATTTGTAGGAACACCATACCGCAAAATCCACATTCCAATCATGCAATTGCACCGGCACATTGCCCGCCACATGCGCGAGATCAAAACCTGCGATGATTCCGGATTTGTGGGCGGCATCGGTAATTGATTTCATATCGAATAATTGTCCGCTATAATAATTGATACCGCTAAACAACGAAAGGCAGATTGAATCTTTATGTTTATCGATTGCGGAAAGAATATCTGCATCGCGAATAATTTTTTCATTTCCCCTGGGAGAAACTTCAATAATCGCATCAGCGGGATCGAATCCATAAAATGCCACATGCGTTTCAATCGCATATTGATCAGAAGGAAAAGCGCCTGCTTCCATAATGATCTTATATCTTTCTTTAGAAGGACGATAAAAAGATAGCATCATGAAATGAAGATTCACAGTCAGCGCATTCATCACAGTTACTTCTTCTTCCTTGCAACCCATAATTTTTGATAGCGGTTTGCAAAAATTTTGTTGATAAAATAACCATGGATTTTTTGCATGCATATAACCACCGACACCGAGTTGTTGCCAGTCATGCAATTCCTGTTGTATGGCAGATTCAACATTTTTTGGTTGTAATCCCAATGAGTTCCCGCAAAAATATATAGCCTCTTTGCCGTTATGAACAGGAAAATGAAATTGCGATCTGAATGTAGATAACTGATCCTCCTTATCTTTTTTTTGTGCAAACGATAAAGAGGCTTCGTATGGATCGTTCATTGTTTATTTATTTGCGTGTACACTTCTGTGATAATTCTATCATTCTTCAATCAGCAATAAAAAAATGGATAACAATATAGAATTGTTATCCATTTCCTGCAAATAATTAATACGCAGCTAGTGTAAAGTTTTTTCGGTTCGCGTTATATGCTTGTTTTTGATTTTTTGGAGCTGCGTTTTTCTTCCTTGTCATCATCCTCATCATCTTTGCTGCTGCTGTTGTTGTTATTATCCGACACACGCACATTTCCAAAACTACTTTTGATTTTTATCCTTGCTTTGCCATCGCCGGCTTTTCCTGAATAATCGTGATCGAAGCGCGGACCATTATCATCATCTTCTTTCTGTTCCGAAATTCTAAAATCGGTGTTGTTATGAAAACTTCCGAAACTTGTATGTACATCGAAGTTTGCAGACAATGCTTTTGTAACCTGCATTTTTATGGTTGAATAAGATTCATATATCGATAGTTCTTCAATATTGTTATCAACGTCGAATTGTACATTGCCGGAAAACTCGCTCTTGATTTTTACATTACCGCTCACACTTGCGATATGTGATTTGCCGTTGAATTTAAAAGTGATTTCTCCATTGTGAACGGGTCCCAACGATGCTGTTCCAAACTCGACATCTATTTCATCTACATTGTCCAATTTCCCAGTGGTTAAACTTCCGAACTTGCTGGTTAAATTCACTTCACCGGTTAGGTCGGGAACGGTTGTTTTCCCAAAACTATTTTCAATGTTCAAAGGATTTACTGCGGGCATATACACTTTATAATCGATGTAGAATTTTCTTTCGCCATCGTTATCTCCATCTCTGTTGGGATGATCTTCATTTCTGTTACGCTTCCGATTATTGCCGCGTTCGTTGATATCGCCAATATCTGTTTTAAAAGCAATAGTGTTGCCGTTGCGGGAGTCTCTGACTTCAATTTCATCCATCATTTCCTGTGCTTTCTGATCACTACTGGCTCTCACGCCAATTTCTATATCAACTTTAATTTCGTTTTTATCCCAGGTGGCCACGACAACATTGCCGAATGAATTTTCTATAGACAATTTATCGCTGGACGTAACTGTGTATGACTTGCTGATCGTTCTTTTTTTATCTATATCATCGTCCGCAAAACTAAATGCGGGCAACAACAGCAGAGCAAGGATTAGGGCGTTAAGCAGATTTATATGCTTTTTCATATTCTGATTTTTTTGAATGATTGATTTGTTTAATGATGTCTAACTGATGATTCAATAGATCTATCTGAAGTTTTAAGTTTTTAATCATGGCTTCAAGTAACTGCTCACGATTGGAATTTTTTGGCAACTGTTTTTGTAGAGAATGATAAACACTGTCCAGGTTGCGTACATCGCCGGAAAATTTTTTGTAAAGCAATGGTTCGTCTTTCTCTAGTTTTTTTAATTCATTGTGTTTTATTTCGATCAATTTTGTGTAGTGGTACATTTCTTCAGACATATCGTCTTTGAATTCTTCCACTTTTTTTGTGTCATTTTTTGTTTTCACAGGTTTGCGGTTTGCCAACTGTGTAGATGATGAATCAACTACGGGTGCAATCGGCGAGGTCTTAACGCCTGATGTATCCACAGGAGGCAGGTCATTTGTTATTTTTGCAACCGGGTCAGTGGTGATTTTGGTATCATTATTACGGCTGAAATACCAGATACCACTGCCTAACAAAATGACTACTGCTGCGGCGGCGCTCCATCGAAAAAAATTGAACCTGATAACAGGTGTTTCCTGTTTAGTTCGGGGATCGAGTTTTTGATGGACATCATCCCACACTTTTAGTGCAGGCTCTTCCGAGTCAAACTCTTCCCGATGGTCTTTAATGAACTGTTCTAAACGGCTGCTCATGATAAGCCTCCTTGTTTTATTAAGATTAGTAATTTTTGTTTTGCGCGCATGTATTGAGTTCTCACCGTTGCGTGCGACACTCTCAGTATTTCTGCAATCTCTTCATGATCGTATCCTTCAAACAAATACAAACTCAACACCGTGCGATATCCATTAGGCAATAATTTCACAGCCTTTTTTATTTCATCTACTTTGAATTGGATATCTTTTTCGTCGAGCGCATCTTCCTCTGCTATATAACCGACATTTGTTTTTTCCATATCCACCAGGTCCATTTTCTTTTTTCTCAGGTGGTTGATGGATTTATTGATGACGATTTTTTTTAACCAGGCTCCGAATGTGGACTTATACTGGAAACTGTCGATGGAACCAAAAGCGTCCGTAAATGCTTCCTGTAATACATCTTCCGCATCTCCCGTATTGTTCACGATACGCAGGCTCGTGTTATACATCGCTTTCGAATATTTCTGGTATAGCTCTCCAAAACTCCGGGCATCCCGTCGCTTGCATCGCTCAACCAGCTCATCGTGTAGTATTGGTGCTGTTAATTCCAACCGGCTGTTTTTAAAGTATCTACAATTAAATACACAAAGATTTCGACGATGTTGCATGTTAGCAAAAAAAATTAATAGACTAAGGTACAAGACACAAGAGACAAGGTACAAGGCCCAAGTTGCAACTCTCAAGCCTTGAACCTTGTCCCTTGTGCCTTGTCTCTTGTTCCTTTTTCCTCGTGCCTTATCTTTTTCTTACTTTAGTGGCTTATAAAATGATTGGCCATGGCTGCAAAAACCGATGTTTTCCAAAGTCCTGACTATTTTTTGGTTGATGAATTACTTACGGACGAGCATAAGTTAATTCGTGAGTCTGTGAGGGCCTATGTCAAGAAAGAAATTTCACCCATTATTGAAGATTATGCGCAGCGCGCTGCATTCCCGGAGCAGATCATAAAGCAATTGGGCGATTTGGGCTGCTTTGGTCCTACTGTTCCCGTTGAATATGGCGGCGGCGGACTCGATTATATAAGTTATGGATTGATGATGCAGGAATTGGAGAGAGGAGATAGCGGCGTTCGATCCACTGCATCCGTACAGGGTTCACTGGTAATGTTTCCTATCAATGAATATGGAAGCGAGGCTCAAAAAAAGAAATATCTCCCAAAATTAGGAAGCGGAGAATGGTTGGGTTGTTTTGGACTTACAGAACCTAATCATGGTTCCGATCCAAGTGGTATGCTTAGTAATTATAAAGATGCGGGTGATCATGTAATATTGAACGGAAGTAAAATGTGGATCAGCAATGCGCCTTATGCGCAGGTTGCTGTTGTGTGGGCGAAGGATGAATCGGGCGAGATACATGGATTGATTTTGGAAAGAGGAATGGAGGGATTCAGTACGCCAACTACGCATGGCAAATGGAGTCTCCGCGCATCCGCTACCGGTGAATTGGTTTTTGATCATGTAAAAGTGCCGAAGGAAAATATTCTTCCTAAAATAAAAGGATTGAAAGGTCCTTTGAGTTGTTTGACGAAAGCCCGTTATGGTATTGCCTGGGGAACAATTGGCGCTGCAATGGATTGTTATGATACTGCTTTGCGATACAGTAAGGAACGCGTGCAGTTTGATCGTCCGATTGCCGGCTTTCAATTGCAGCAAAAAAAATTAGCAGAGATGGTTACCGAAATCACCAAGGCCCAGCTATTGAACTGGAGGTTGGGTGTTTTGATGAATGCCGGAAAAGCAACGCCGGCACAGGTTTCCATGGCAAAAAGAAATGGATGTGAAATTGCAGCCAACATCGCCCGCGACGCGAGACAGATACTTGGAGGCATGGGCATCACGGGTGAATATTCTATCATGCGTCACATGATGAATATCGAAAGTGTGATTACCTATGAAGGTACGCATGATGTTCATTTACTGATAACGGGTATGGATGTGACAGGGATAAATGCGTTTAAATAGTGCGAAACGCTGAACGCATAACGCCGAACGCATAGCGCATATCAAATGCGTTTAGCCTTGCGCGTTCAGCGTTTCGCGTTATTAAAATCTTGTTCAATGAAAATTTTCTTAATTGGATTTATGGGATCCGGCAAAACGCACTGGGGCAAATTGCTTGCAGAGAAATTGCAAATGTCCTTTTTTGATTTGGATACCGTGATCACAGAAAAAGAAGGTAAAACCATTTCCGAAATTTTTGCAGATAAGGGTGAAGAATTTTTTCGCTATAGAGAAAAAGAAGTGCTGGAAGAATTGGTGAATAACAACGAAAACTTTATTCTTTCTTCGGGAGGCGGCACGCCCTGTTTTTTTAATAATATTTCATTCATGAAAAAAAACGGCAGGGTAGTATGGCTGAATACCTCTGTCGATATTCTGAAACAAAGATTGCTCAAGGAAAGAATGAGCCGTCCGCTGATAAAAAATATCGGCGAGGCCCAATTGAAATCTTATATTATTCGAAAATTGGGAGAAAGAAAAATGTATTATGAACAGGCGGATGTAATGGTGAACGAGGAAGGAATATTATTGCAACCGCTTATTGAATTATTATTGAAGAATGAATAGAAATTTTTTATCCATCGCATCCATTCTGGGTGCTTTGTCAGTTGCCCTTGGAGCTTTCGCAGCGCATAAACTCAAAGAAATTTTTCCAGCCGACGCGCTATCGATTTTTGAGACGGGAGTCCGCTACCAGTTTTATCATGTATTTGCATTATTTATAGTAGCAATACTGAGTGAGAAATTTAAAGGTAAATGGATCAACTGGGCCGGTTATTGTTTTATCGTCGGCATTATATTTTTTTCGGGTTCATTGTACGCATTAGCAGCATTAAAAGCAAAAGATGAAATTGGTCTGAAAGGCATTGGAATAGTAACGCCTATAGGCGGACTCTTTTTTATCATCGGATGGCTGTTACTTTTTTTCGGAGTGTCAAAAACTGCAGATTGAACTTCTGATTTTAATGATTAATATGATGTGCTATGTGATGTTATTTGTATTAAACGCAAATACATAGTAAATCAAAAGATGAAATTGGTGTGGAATACAATTGAAATAATAACCTCGATCGGCAGACTTTTTTTACAGGCCTTTTTCAGAGTGTTGAAAACTGGGATGGAGCTTCTGATTTTAATGATTAATGTGATTTACTATGTATTTGCGTTTAATACAAATAACATCACATAGCACATCATATTAATCATTAAAATCAGAAGTTCCATCGGCAGTTCACAGTTCCAATTCAAAAATCATTTTCGTTCCATGATGATTCTCGATTTTGAAATCTCCTGATATCGAGTTGATTCTTTTTTTCATATTATGCAATCCGTTGCCAAACTTCCTGACATTGTCCAAGTCGATTCCAATTCCGTTATCGGCAATCCCTATTGTCAGTTTATGATTCACTTTAATATCGATCGTTACCATCGAAGCACGTGAATGCTTCAGCACATTATTCAACGCCTCTTTTACGGATAAGAAAATATTTCTTCTCTTTTCTCCGCTGAGATCTTTTGATGAAATTTGTAACGGAAGATTAAAGCGGCATTCAATCGGGGTATTCTCAAAAAATTCAACGGCGTATGCGCGGATATAAGCTACAAGGCTTTCAACGCTGTCGTTTGAACTGACCATGGTCCAGATAATAGTATTCATTTTATTGATCAGTTCATTTGCTGACTGAGAGATTTTTTCAATCTCGGGTAGCGTATTCTCTTTCATTTTTGTTTTTACGATTTCACTCATCAGCCTGATTGCCGTAACACCGGAACCGAGTTCATCGTGCATGTCGGCGGAAATGCGGTTTCGTTCCTGTTGTTTTGCTTCCAGTATTGCAACCTGTTTTTCAAATTCTTTTCTTTCGTTATCCAACTTCAATCTTTCTCTCTCTTTGATTCTCTCGATCAGATCTCTTTTGTTTTTGTAAGAGAGGCCCGACATAAAAAAAATTAATTCCAACACCAATCCGGCCTGGTAATAGATCAATGAATCATTCATCACACTATTTGGCTTGTCCGAAATCCGCATCGGCGATATCAATAACAAAAAAGAGATGATAGAAAAAAACGTCAGGCAAAGTTGCCCGGCTACGAGATAGTTTATCAACGGATCTTTTCTTCTGAGACCATAGAAAATAAAGATGAGACTAACGATAAGCAATACCTGCTTCGTGATATTTTCCACCAGGTTCATCACGTTAAATTCTGCGGAGATAATAAACAACGAGACGAATACAGCGACAGACGCGGCTACGATCCATCCGGTTATAAGAAATGTTTTGTCAAGGAAAGGATGGTCATATTTTGTGTTGAGAAATTTCCGAAAAAAAAGAAGGTAGAAAAAATAACCCGTCATCTGGATAACAAAATCAAAAAATCCCTCGAAGAAATAATTGAATTCGGTTGCTTGTCCAAACAAATATGATTTTAAAAAGAGTAGAATGGCCATGCACGATGCATACACTGCGTAATAAATAAATTCTACATTATAATTCTGAAAGAAAACCGCAATGGAATAGAAGATCATCATCAGCAGGATGCCGGCCGTTATGTAATTGAACAATTTTACATAAACGCCCTTTACAATATTTTCCTGGTTGAAACGATAGTAAGCGATAAAGTCTTTTTTTACGATCGCCGGTGATAAAGATGTGATCGTCGTCATGATATAATTTAACTTGGCAATGAACAGTGCTTTTTCTTTTGGTTGCATTGTGATTTTGGTAAACCCGCGGAGATAATTCCCAACGGGCGAGAGTGGCTGTTTGGGATCGAGTAAGGATCTCTTAAACATGTCCATTTCCCTACAATACGAACCAGGGGTAAAGAAAAATGTAATTGCCGTGTCGCCACCATTGTACAAAGGGAATTCGATGTAAATACTTTTCCCGGTAATATCCATTGGAATTTTCTTTTCAAATTCGGCAGGAACCGAGTTCGAGAATTTTAAGTTGGTGATATCCTTGTCGGGCAGCGCATTTTTTTTGTACGTAGTATATAAAACGGATTTATTAATCGTCAACGAAGATTGAATTTTTGAAACATCAATCATCGCACTATCGGCAAATGATTGACCATTTGTTTTTCCGATTAATACCAAGTAAACAGTACAAAGAATTATACCGCGGGTTTTGTTCCGGATGATATTTTGAAATGGCCGGCAGAGGTCAATGATATTGATGGTTGCTTTTCTCATAATCCGCTGCACGTTGCAGGTCGCGACGATATCTTGATTTAAATTACAATTTATTACTTAAAAGGATATTAACCGTTGCTATCTTAAATCTTAAAAACGCTATAAACAAGCAAGAAACTTGCGCTGGTAATATTGTGTTCCTTATCTTTGTCACCATGGCAAAACGTTCGAAATCGAAGAAAAGCCAGTCGTCCGTCCCCGATAAGCTGAAACCAGAAAAAGAGGCACAGGTAACGGTGAAGCAGGTTATCAGGGATGAGCGTACCCATAAAATCACAGGTGCCGTTTTCCTGTTGCTGGCCATTTTTCTTTTTATTGCTTTTACCTCTTACCTATTCAACTGGAAGGAAGACCAGGACAAAGTTTTCCAGGGAGCTTCTATACTATTACCATCTTCGGAAGTGAAAGCGTCCAACCTGCTGGGTAATCTTGGCGCTTATGTTTCCTACGAATTTTTTGATAAGGCATTCGGTCTTGCATCTTATTTTATTTGTTCATTCTTTTTTATTGTCGGCGCTAACCTTCTATTCAAGAAAAAATTATTTTCTATCAGTCGCAATTTGCGCTATGTAATCGTCAGCACTTTATTTTTTTCAGTGGCCCTTTCTTTTCTCACCAAAGGAAGTAGTTTTTCCTGGGGTGGTGCGGTTGGGGATATGCTCGATGAGTGGCTCAACAGGTTCCTTGGCAAAGTTGGTACAGGCGCATTACTTTTCGTGGGTGCTTTAGCGTATTTTATATGGAGATTTAACCCTGTATTTAAAGTTCCTAAAATGCCTCTGCGGGAAAAATCAAAAGGGTTGAGTATTCCGCCAGCTGATGAAGGAGCGAAATTATTTGTCGCAGAATCTGTCGGAAAAAATCAAGGCAATATATTGAAGAATGAAGGTGGTGTTGTGGTAATTTCTCCATCAACCGATATCGAAGAGGGGCCGACAGATTTTGGGTTTATTGAAAAAGAAATGCCTGTTGAAGATCCGATAGAAAAGGCGATTGTTGAACCGGTTGTACCTGTAAAAATTTCTCGCCCTGATGAGCAGAAGCAAGTTCCGAAACAAAAGCCATCATCGCTCGAACTCGAAATAAAAACAAAATCGGAAGAGGTGGTTGCCGAGGCCGAAGACAGTATGTATGCAAAAGGAAAACCACAATTGCTGCCCGACTACGAACCGACATTGGATCTGAAACAATATAAATATCCTACGCTTGAATTGTTGGAATCGCATGGTAGTGATAAGATCGTTCAGGATGCAGGCGAACTAGAGAATAATAAAAACCAGATCATCGGCACGTTAAAGAATTATGATATAGAAATTCAGAAAATAAGCGCTACCGTTGGCCCTACGGTTACACTCTATGAAATTGTACCTGCGGCCGGCGTGAGAATTTCACGTATTAAGAATTTGGAAGATGATATCGCATTGAATCTTGCCGCACTGGGTATTCGCATTATCGCACCGATCCCGGGAAAAGGAACGATTGGTATTGAAGTTCCAAATGTGAAAAAAAGTGTCGTGAGTATGCGCACTTTGCTGGCATCGGATAAATTTCAGCATAATAATTTCAATCTGCCAATTGCTGTTGGTAAAAAAATCGATAACGAAAATTTTATTGTTGATCTTACCGCAATGCCGCATTTGTTGATGGCTGGTGCAACGGGACAGGGAAAATCAGTTGGATTGAATGCGATATTGGTTTCATTACTGTATAAAAAACATCCTTCGCAACTTAAACTGGTATTGGTGGATCCAAAGAAAGTGGAGTTGAGTTTATATCGTACCATCGAAAAACATTTTCTCGCCAAATTGCCGGGGGAAGATGAGCCGATCATCACCGATACCAAAAAAGTAATTCATACTTTAAACGCGTTATGTATCGAAATGGACAACAGGTATGACTTGTTGAAGGAAGCAGCGGCGCGCAATATCAGGGAATACAATGATAAGTTTATCAAACGAAAATTAAATCCGCAAAAAGGTCATCAGTATTTACCATTTATTGTATTGGTGATTGACGAATTTGCGGATTTGATTATGACTGCGGGAAAGGAAGTGGAAATGCCACTGGCACGTCTCGCTCAATTAGCCCGTGCGGTCGGTATACATCTGATCATTGCAACACAAAGACCTTCGGTAAATATTATTACCGGAACAATCAAAGCAAATTTCCCGGCACGTATTGCATTTAAAGTATCTTCTAAAATAGACTCGAGAACGATATTAGATACGGGAGGGGCAGAGCAATTGATTGGTAAAGGCGATATGCTCATTTCTTATAACGGCGAGATCACGCGTATGCAATGCGCATTTGTCGATACGCATGAAGTGGAAGAAATCACTGCATATATCGGCGAGCAGCAGGGATATCCGCAAGCATTTCTTTTGCCGGAATATGTTGATGAAAAAGAATTGGAAGGAAAAGATTTTGATTTGAGTGACCGCGATCCGCTTTTTGAAGATGCTGCAAGATTGATTGTGCTGAACCAGGTGGGATCAACGTCGCTGTTGCAACGAAAAATGAAATTGGGTTATAATCGTGCCGGCCGCTTAATGGATCAATTGGAAGCCGCGGGTGTAGTGGGACCGAGCCAGGGCAGCAAAGCCAGGGACGTTCTTATTAAGACTGAATTGGAACTTGAACATTATCTCGGAGGAAGGCTGGATTAAACTATTTTGAAATTGATCGATCTGATAATTTGATGGAGTGGGTTGCTGGTTTCGCGGTGGCACGGCTATTGCATCTTTTTTGGATATATTTGCGCTGAAGTAAAATCAATTTGCCAAATGAAGAAATTTACACTGGTATTATTCATCTTAGTTTGTTGTTTTGGGGTGATCGCACAAAATAATAGTATTGGCAATAACGATCCCGAAGCGAAAAAGTTATTGGACCAGGTGAGCAATAAGATGAAAACATATAAAGCGATCCAGGCAACTTTTACTTTGAAAATAGAAGATTCGAAAGGCAATCCACAGGGATCAAAGAAAGGAACGCTCATCACAAAAGGCAATAAATATAAATTGAGCATCACCGGGCAGGAAATTTATTGCGATGGAAAAAACGTTTGGACCTTCGATAAATCTGCCAATGAAGTGACGGTCACAAAATATGATCCGGCATCAAATACGATGACTTCGCCGCAGCGTTTGCTTTCTAATTTTTATGACAAGGATTTTCTGTACAAATTAAATGGAGATCAGAAGATAGGAAACAAAACGGTCAGTGAAATAGAAATGACGCCTGTCGATAAAACAAAAAATGTTTTTAAAATTTATCTCTATATCGATAAAGCTACTAAAACACTTTACTCGGGAAAGGCGCTTGATAAAAATGGTAACAGGTATCTATATACGATAAACAGTATGAATGGCAAGGCTTCGATAAACGATGCTGATTTTGTTTTTAATAAGGCAAAATATCCCGGAGTTGAAGTAGTTGACCTCGGTGAATAATTCTTCACTTATTTATTTCCCCATCTAAAAGTTTTGAGTTCTATGCCCGCAAGATCGAGTGCGCGGTCAACCACCGTTGATGCAACGGCTTCAATGGTGGTCGGTTTGCTATAGAAAGATGGACTTGCGGGGCAAATAATACCACCTGCCAGCGTTACTGTTTCCATATTTCTGATATGAACGAGGTTATAAGGCGTATCGCGAACAACGCAAATCAGTTTCCTTCTTTCCTTCAATATCACATCAGCGGCCCTTGTAATGAGATCTGATGACACTCCGGTCGCAATTCTCCCCAGTGTTCCCATCGAACAAGGAATAATGATCAGGGTTTGGTATTGACCCGATCCAGATGCAAAAGGAGCGGAAAAGTCCTGTTGTTGGAAAAAACGGACATCATAGTTTTTATACGACTGGTTGCTCAACTCAGTTTCCCAGACTTGTTTGGCATTTTCAGTCATAACCACGGATAATTCGCTCCATTGGTCCTTTAATTGAGTTAATTTATCAAGCAATAATTGCGCGTATATCGAACCGCTGGCGCCTGTAATGGCAACGACAATTTTTTGCATGGTATTTGTTTAATTTTGTTGAGATTGGTCAAACAAAAATACTATGCAAAAAGGGAAACTGTTTTTTTTATCTGCCTGGCTTTTGATCTTTTCTTGTGCGCATACACCTGCACCTTCTGCGGATCATCTGAAATGGTTAAACCTGGTTGATGCAACAGAAAATCTGCAAAAAGAAAAGAAACCGGTACTAATCGATCTCTATACTGATTGGTGTGGGTGGTGCAAAATCATGGATAAGAAAACTTATTCAAATAAAAATGTCATGCAATACCTGCAGGATAAATTTTATCCTGTGCGGGTGAATGCCGAATCGCGCGAAACGATTACATGGGATGGCAAGTCATACGCGTTTAATCCAAGCTATCGCAGCAACGAATTTGCGGTTTATGTCACACAAGGCCGATTGGAGTTTCCTACTACGGTAATTATTCCGACAGATGGCAGCGGTCCGCAAGCTATTCCGGGTTACCTTGAGCCAAAAGATTTTGAATTGATCGTGAAATATTTCGGAGAAGGGGATTATGGAAAGATTCCGTTTGAAGAATACAGGAAAAATTTTAAATCTACCTGGTAGGTCGACTACCCTCGCTGATTACTTTCTTATCTGTCATTCTCGATAATTTGTCCAAGCTATTATAGCCGGTTCCATTGAGTAAAATGGGGTTGTATTTGCTCAATATCGCACATCAATTTGTGTTAACAAGCATTTAACGTTGTAACATTGGTTGCTCGCAGAAGATGGTTTTGTACTTTTTGGAGATTAATTGTATTATTTACACTTGATTTTGATCAATTTTGTCACCTTTTGCCAAAAAAAAGGTATATTATGCAACCATTTTTTCAATATGAACATACTATATTTGACTTTTCATAGGATAAGGTTTAATGGTTAATGGTATTTGATTAGTGCGGCCTCCTGAATAAGGAGGCTTTTTTTTGCCCAAAATTTAATTCTTATCAGGAAAATGAAAAGATGATGAACGGGTGGAAAGTTTAATGTCTCGACGATCTATTTCTCGTAATAGAAAGATCCGAGAAATCAATTTTTTCTTCCGGTATATAAGCGAGCCCCGGTGTGTACAGATCGGGTTCCTGCAGATTCAGCAAAAGTTTTTTTTCTTTATCAGATTTCGCGGTAATTATTTTATCGAAGTATTCATTTTTGTAAGTACCGATGCAAACAATATTTACATAGTATTTTCCTTTAGGTACTGTTACTTTAATTGTGTTATCGACAGGATAAAAAATTTGCATCACTACTCCGGCGCCACTATGATCATACCTGTCGAAAATCATATATACCGAATCAATATTTAGATTGTGATGAGAAGCATTGTCCAATTGAATTACAACCGTTGTAGAGTCTTTGAATGTTTTATCAGACGAGAAACCGATGATATGCAACAATACCAAGAGGGATAATATGATGCTTTTTCGAAGCAAAGTTTTCAGTTTAGGGATTCAAATTAAGTGGGGTACCTGCTTTATTTTGATGACCTTTATTCGGTTTTTAAAGGCTTGATTTTAACGGTTTACAGAGTATTACCCTCATGTATAAACGAAAAGTTCCCGGTTTTATTCGAACCAGGAACTTTATTTTTATAAGAATTTACACTTATTAGACTTCAGCCATATGCGGGATTGCTTCAACTTTATACTCTCCGGCATCAAGTTTTTTCTTCGTTTCATCGAAGGCTTTTAACGTGGCTTGAATGTCAGCATCTGTATGTACCGCTGTTGGAATAAGACGATAAATAATATGCCCCTTAGGGATTACAGGATACACGACGATAGAGCAGAATATGCCATAATTCTCGCGCAGATCCATCACCATTGCTGTTGCTTCAGGTACATCACCTTTCATATACACTGGCGTAACAACAGAATCAGTGTTACCGATATCAAACCCTTTTTGTTTTAAACCATTCTGCAACTTGCGCGCATTGTCCCATAATTTATCTTTCAGATCAGGATGATTGCGCAATAATTCAAGACGCTTGAGATTTCCCAATACAAAAGGCATCGGAAGACTTTTTGCGAATATCTGGCTGCGGATATTATATCTTATATAGTCAATGATAATTTTTTCGCCGGATACAAATGCACCGATAGATGCCATTGACTTCGCGAAAGTAGAAAAATACAGGTCGATCTTATCCTGGATACCTTGTTCCTCTCCAGCACCTGCTCCTGTTTTTCCCAATGTGCCGAACCCGTGTGCATCGTCTACCAGTAACCGAAACTGATATTTATCTTTTAACGCTGCTATTTCTTTCAGGCGGCCTTGATCTCCCGCCATACCAAATACGCCTTCAGTGATAACCAATATGCCACCCGCTTTTTGTTTTTCAACAAGCGCATTAGCCCTTTGGATTTGTTTTTCAAAATCATCAACGTCGTTGTGTTTGAAAACATATCTATGTCCGGGATGCAAACGAAGTCCATCAATAATACACGCATGGCATTCCGCATCATAAACGACAACATCGTGGCGTCCGCATAAAACATCAATGATGCTCACCATTCCCTGGTAGCCATAATTTAATAAGGCGGTGTCTTCTTTCATGACGAAATCCGCGAGCTCTCTTTCCAGTTGTTCGTGATAATTGCTGTTTCCACTCATCATCCTTGCGCCCATTGGCGTAGCAAGACCGAATTGTGCTGCCGCATCTGCATCCGTTTTACGCACCTCGGGATGATTTGCCAAACCAAGATAATTGTTGAGGCTCCAAACAATCATTTCCTTTCCGCGAAATTTCATTTTGCTGCCGATTTCTCCTTCCAACTTCGGGAACGCAAAGTATCCATGCGCTCTTTCGCGATGCTGGCCAATCGGTCCATAATGCTTGATCAATCTTTCAAAAATGTCTGCCATTTGGTGATAGATTTAGAGTTCAAAATTTGGCGCTAAATTAGCGTATTTAGGCCAAAGCCCAAGCATCTATACATGAAAGAACAATACTTCCAGATAGCCGGGTAAACAGGCTCAATAAGCCTGTAATTCGCTCTTTTGAAAGGCCGCCTTTTTTCAATTTTTTAATATACAAATGAGCTGATTCAAATACTTTTGTTTAAAATTTGCGCATGTTTCGTAAAAATGTATTTGTCGTAATTTTTTTATTGATTTCTGTTTTTGCATTCAGTCAAACACAAACTATCAGCAGGCCAAAGCTGGTCGTTGGGATCGTCGTCGATCAGATGCGTTGGGATTATTTGTACCGTTATTATGATCGTTATGGAAACGGAGGTTTCAAGCGATTGTTAAGCGATGGTTTTTCCTGTGAAAATACTTTTATCAATTACCTTCCTTCATATACCGCCGTTGGTCACTCCACAATTTATACGGGATCAGTTCCTTCAATCCATGGTATTGCAGGGAATGATTGGATAGAGCAACTAACGGGGAAGCACATGTACTGTACGGAAGATACCACTGTTGAAAGTGTCGGCGTTCCGAATTCAATGGAAGGACAGATGTCGCCTAAAAATTTATTGGTAACAACCGTCACTGACGAATTGCGGATAGCTACCAACTATCAATCGAAAGTGGTTGGTGTGTCTCTGAAAGACAGAGCTGCAATTCTGCCTGCGGGACACGCAGCAAACGCAGCGTTCTGGCTTGATGATGCGAGTGGTCATTTTATCACGAGCACCTATTATATGAAGGAATTACCTGATTGGGTAAATCAATTCAATAAACAAAATAAGATCGAACAGTATATCAAAGACGGATGGAATACTTTATATCCAATTAATACGTACGTTCAGAGTGATTCGGATAATAAAATTTATGAAGGCAAACTAGCGGGAGAATCTGCTTCTGTATTCCCGCATAATATCAAAAAAGCTTATGAAAAAAGTAAAGGTTTTTTTCGCCCTACACCATTTGGAAATAGTTTCACGCTCGAATTTGCAACCGCAGCAATAGACGGGTATCAATTGGGAAAAGGTCCGGCGGCAGACTTTCTTACGATCAACTGCGCGTCGACGGATTATGTTGGACACACATTTGGTCCCAATTCAATCGAAGTAGAAGATACTTATTTGCGCCTCGACCAGGATCTCGCAAAATTCTTTTCGATGCTTGACGCTAAAATAGGAAAGGATCAATACATCGTTTTTCTCACAGCTGATCATGGTGCGGCGCACGCAATTGGTTATTCTCAACAAAACAAAATGCCCGGTGATTTTTATGTATCGCAAATAATTCTCGACAATCTAAACAGGTTGCTTGCTGCAAAATTTGGAGAAGAAAAATTGATTCTTGCCGGGATGAATTACCAGATCATATTTGATATGAAAAAGATCAACGACAAGAAACTCGATTTTGATGCAATTAAAAAAAGCGTCGTTGATTATTTACAGCAACAGCCGGGTGTTAATTATGCGTTAGATGTAGCAAAAATCGGTGAGGCGCCCATTCCAGAACCGATAAAGACAATGATCATTAACGGTTATAATTTAAAACGCAGCGGACCTGTGCAGGTTGCTTTTAATGCAGGCTGGCTTGAATCTTATGCGAGAACCGGAACGACGCACGGTTCATGGAATCCATATGATACGCATATACCACTTGTATTTATGGGCTGGGGTATTCGCCAGGGGAGTTCCAATTCAACCCTACATATGACTGATATTGCTCCGACAATAGCGGCGCTCCTACACATACAAATGCCAAGCGGATGTATTGGCATGCCTATCCGTGAAGTGATGAAATGAATTGTATTATTGTTTCAACCGTGAGCATTTAAATTTCTCTATAAGTTGTCTTACAATCTCACATAAAAATATCCGCGACATGCAAAAATTCAAAACCTTGTGCAATGGTCTGTTTCTTTTGGTGATTAGTTTATTATTTTCTGTTTCCGTTTTTTCTCAATTCAAAGGAACTGATAATTTACCGTTGGATGCTTCTGTAAAAAAAGGAAAGCTTCCGAATGGACTTACTTATTATATCCGCAAGAATGCGAAGCCCGAAAACAAAGTACAACTTCGTTTAGTAGTTAATGCCGGTTCGGTATTGGAAGATCCGGACCAACTTGGATTGGCGCATATGATGGAACATATGAACTTTAATGGTTCAAAGAATTTTCCAAAGAATGATCTCGTGAGTTATTTGCAATCGATCGGTGTTCAGTTTGGCGCGGATCTCAATGCAAATACCGGTTTTGATGCGACCATTTATATTTTGCCAATTCCATCTGATGATCCGGAGAAACTTGACAAAGGATTTACGATTTTAGAAGATTGGGCAGGCAACGCGCTTCTCGATTCTGTTGAAATCAATAAAGAAAGAGGCGTTGTACTCGAAGAATCACGACTTGGAAAAGGAGCTAATGAAAGAATGGGAAAGAAATATTTACCAAAACTTTTTAACGGATCGAAGTATGCAAGCCGCATTCCTATAGGGAAAGACGAGATCATACAGAATTTCAAACCGGCCACCATCAAGAGATTTTACAAAACATGGTATCGCCCGGATAATATGGCCGTTATAGTAGTGGGTGATATCGATCCTGTTGCTGCAGAAAAAGAAATCATAAAACATTTCAGCAATTTCAAGAATCCTGTCCCGGAAAAACCAAGACCCGCATTTATTCCGGTTGCGCCGAGAACAACAAGTGAAGCAATGGTGCTAACTGACAAAGAGCAAACAATAAAGCTGCTGAATATTTTTGATTATATCGAGAAAGACAAAGCAGTTAAGACCTGGGGCGATTACCGATCAACAATTATAGAAAACTTATTCACTACGATGGTGAACCAGCGTTTAAGTGAATTGACACAACAGGCAAATCCTCCTTTTTTATTCGCGGGTACCGGTACAGAAGACATCATCCGTGGATATAAACTGCATATTTCAGTTGCGGCATTAAGCGATAAACCGGTGCAGGTAGCGATCGACTCACTGGTACGGACAACCGAAACGGTGAAAAAATTCGGGTTCCTTCCAGCTGAATTGGAAAGAGCAAAAAGCAACCTGCTAAACGAAATGCAGAATGCTTATGAGAATAAAGATAAGACCGAATCGGCTAATCTTGTTGAAGAATATATCGGCAACTTTTTATCTGGTGAGCCTATACCGGGCATATCTAACGAGTATGAGTATATGAAACAGGTTGTTCCCGGAATTACTTTGCAGGAGGTAAATGCGCTGACCGCGAAAATGGACAGCAAACAGGGTGAGTTTTTGTTGTTGCGTGCTCCGGATAAAGAAGCTGGTTCATTACCATCGAGTCAACAGGCACTTGCCATGTTGAATTCCGCTCACCAATTGCCGATAGTGCCATATGCGGAGAAAGCAGTTGCAAAATCATTATTGGATAAAATGCCGGTTCCGGGAAAAGTTATTAATACAACCAACAACGCGGACCTTGGTATAACAGAACTTACTTTTAGTAATGGCATAACGGTGACGCTCAAGCCAACTGAGTTTAAAAACGACGAAATAAAAATGGATGCATGGAGATGGGGAGGATTTCATAATTATGAAATAGCCGATAAACAGAACGCTGAATATTGTGCTCAGCTTGTCGGTGCAATGGGAGTGAAGGATATGTCGCCTGTGGACCTTCAGAAATTTCTCGCCGGTAAAACTGTTGGCGCGTCTTCATATGTCAATCCTAACGACGAAGGCATCGAGGGTTCTTGCAGTGCGAAAGATCTCGAAACATTTCTTCAATTGGTGAATGTTTATTTTACGCAACCGAGGAAGGATGAAAAATTATTTCAAAGTTTTGTGACATCGCAAAAAACTTTCTTGCAGAATATCCGGTCAAATCCCTTTGCTTATTTTGGAGATACTTTGTCAAAAATCGAATATGGAAATAATCCGTGGGCGCAGGGTATTCCAAGCCCAGCTGATTTTGATAAGATCAATCTCGACAGATCATTTAATATCTACAAAGAAATATTTGGCAATGCTTATGGCATTCATTTCACCTTGGTCGGTAATATCGACGTAGAGAAAATCACACCTTTACTCGAAACATATCTTGGGAGCTTGCCTTCAACAAAAAAAGAAAATAAATTTACAGATGTAGGGCTGCGGCCTGCAAAAGGTATAATCGAAGCGACTGTTTACAAAGGCGCAGATAAAAAAAGTCTCGTGAATTTAATTTTCACCGGCGAAGCACCATATAGCCGTGATGAAGAATTAAAGTTAAAAGCGCTGATCGAAGTGTTGAATATAAAAACGATTGAGAGATTGCGCGAAGAAATGGGAGGCATATATACCGGAGGTTCAAGAGCTGGTTTCGAAAAAAGACCCTACAATCATTATACGATCACGACAAGTTTCCCATGTGGACCGGAAAATGTCGACAAGCTAATTGCTGCTTTATTCGATATTATAAAAAATGCGAGAGAAAAGGGTGTTGAACAAAAAGATCTTGACAAAGTAAAAGAAACATGGAAAAGACAGAACCAGGATCATATAAAACAAAATGATTATTGGCTTAATTCTTTGAGTACTTCGTGGATAGACCAGGAAAATCCTGCATGGATACAGGATTATGCAAAAAAAGTGGATTCACTCACTACGAAGGATTTGCAAGATGCAGCGGTAAAATATTTCAATATGCAGAATTATATCAAGGCGGTGCTTAAGCCGGAAAAATGATAGCATAATAAAAATCTGGATTATCCCGTTTAGAAAACGGGATAATTCTTTTATAGAACCTTATACCTCGTGTATATCCTGCTGATGATATGCAGAGATTATACTTTATCTTGTGAAATCTTTATGTTTAATCTTAAAAAGAACCCTTTTTTTAATCTTCCGGACAGCCTTCGAAGGGTTACAAGCGGATCGGCTTTTATACCTGAAATTGATGGACTTCGCTTCCTCGCTATTTTCCCTGTCATCATGCAACATTTCAGCGAACGCATGAGTCGCAAAGGACCACATCTTGAAGGATTCAATGCAAAGATGGTAGGCGTTCTTTCCAACGGTCATATCGGGGTTTATATATTTTTTTTTATCAGCGGGTTTATTCTTGCACTTCCATTTGGAAAACAAAAACTGTTAAATGGAAAACCTGTTTCGATTTCAAAATATTACTTGCGCAGGCTTACCAGGCTGGAGCCACCGTACTTGCTTTGCATGACTTTGTTTTTTTTACTGCTGGTAAAAGTTTATCACGAAGAATTTGGCGCACTTTTGCCTCATTTTGTAGCAAGTTGTTTTTATGTTCACCGCCTTATTTACGGAGTATGGTCGCCGATTAATCCACTGGCGTGGACATTGGAAATCGAGGTTCAGTTTTATCTTATTGCTCCTTTTTTGACGCTGCTTTATTTTTCATTGAAGAAAATGACAAGAAGAATTTTGCTGATCTCATTCATTCTTCTTAAAATAATTATTTTTTGCACGACCTTATTCCTGGATAAATTCTTGCTTACACTTCCATACAATGTCGAGTTTTTTGTATTGGGAATATTGCTCGCAGATATTTATCTCACCGAATGGAAGGATGGAATTTCAAAACATAAAATATTCGACCTGATCGCGATTTGCAGTATCGCTGTAATGTTTTCAACCTGGACATGGGACAAAAATTTGCCGTTGAAATTAATTTTCATTGTGTCTTTATTCTTTACCGTGTATGCCACTTTTCGGAGCGTAATCGTGAATAAATTTTTCAGGAATAAATGGATTACTGCAATAGGAGGGATGTGTTATACCATTTATCTTTTTCATTTGGGTTTAGCGGAGTTCTTTGTCGGGAAATTTCATAGCCTCTTTTCATTCACGCCTTATTTTTTCCTGAATTATATTATCGGGCTGATCATATTTCTTCCGTTTTTATTTATTGTATGTACAACGCTTTTCCTCGCTGTCGAGAAACCGTGTATGGATCCGCAATGGGCGTCGAAATTGTGGGCGAGAGTACGAGGAGTGAAGCCGGTGCAGAATCGCTAGGAGGGACAGGGAAAAGAAATATTCAATAATCAACAATCAATATTCAATGTTCAAGTATTAATACAAAAACACTTTCTGAATTTCAGACGTGAACATTGAATATTGATTGTTGATTATTGAATATTTCTTTTTCAACCGTAAAAATGATATATTTCACTCTAGGTTCATCACTGCTTCGGTTCCAACGCTTGTTTGATTCTTTCGGCCACATCCTGCAAATGATATTTACTTAATTTATCAGTAGTGCCAGGAATAACAGCTATAATTTCATTTCTGATCGCAATCAAATTGGCGCGTGCGATAGAAGGAATATCCGTATTCTTGATATCTCCTCCGAACAACGCCGCAAAACTTCTTGGCAAATTGGGCGGCAGATATATTGCTTGCGGATTGATCAGGTTGATCAATGCTTCAATATGCGTTTTTTGCAAATTTCTTCTATACACATCGATTGGCTTTCTCGTTTTCAATTCACTCCAAATACCTTTTTTTATATCTTCTATCAATTCATCTGCGCCATACGTATTTGCAGCGCCATACCTTGCCGAGCTTGTTGCCATTCGGAACAGGCGGTTTGAAGACAACACATTGTTCAACACGTTGGCCTGCGTGTTGGTGATATTTTCACTCGCAGCAGGATTGCTGAATTTATTCAAAATATCTTTATTTAATAACCACATCGGAGTTTCAAAAAGCTGGCTATTCAAAAATGCGACTGCTTCCTTTTGAATTTGTTTGGGAGTGGGTTGATAAACATCTCCCGTTTGTT
Source organism: Bacteroidota bacterium (assembly GCA_018267615.1). Taxonomy (GTDB): domain Bacteria; phylum Bacteroidota; class Bacteroidia; order Chitinophagales; family Chitinophagaceae; genus Puia. The sequence continues at coordinate 101,929 of JAFDYD010000036.1, forward strand.
CGATACTCTTGAAGGTCTCATAAATGCCACCGATATTTTTTGCAACATGATTCATGTAACGTCCGAATTGTCCGATTAGCTTGACGTACATGTCTTCGAGATTATCATATTTATCGGCTTCTTCTTTTGTCCAAACTGGCAGTTCGACGAGAATGCGTTTTAAATTTTTAATTCCGTATTCGCTTGCTTTTACACTGTTGTCGCCGAGGTCCTCGGTCTGTGCACGTGGATCAAAATTTTGCGCTTCACCACCGAACCACAAACGCGGATTTGCAGCAAGATTATCGATCACCCATTTGTTCAAAATTTTATTATCGTCTTCCTCATTTTTTGTATTGAGTATTGGCTTATATCCCCATTGAATTGCCCAACCATCGTATTCACCAATTCTTGGATATAATCCAGCAGGACTAATATTATCTTCGGGCTGGGCTACATAATTGAAACGCGCATAATCCATAATGGATGCCGTATGTCCATTTGCTTCAACCCATGCCTTGTCTCTTAATTTTTCTACTGGAGTTTTGGAACTGCTTCCCATATTATGTCTTAGTCCGAGCGTATGTCCCACCTCGTGAGAAGAAACAAAACGCACCAGTGTTCCCATGAGGCTATCATCAAATTTCATTTTTCTCGCTCTTGGATCAACTGCTGCTGTTTGTATCATGTACCAATCGTGCAGTAATTTCATCACGTTGTGATACCAGCCGATATGGCTTTCGATAATTTCACCGCTGCGAGGATCTGCAGTATTGGGCCCATATGCATTTTCGATATCTGATGCAAAATACCTGATCACCGAAAAGCGCGCATCTTCAAGGCTCATGCTGCTATCATGCTCCGGCCATTCTTTACCCATGATTGCATTTTTAAAACCAGCTTTTTCAAAAGCTTTTTGCCAATCGTTGATACCCGCAATCAAATAAGGCCGCCATTGTTTTGGAGTGGCAGGATCTATATAATAAACGATCGGTTTCTTTGGCTCTACTAATTCACCACGTTTCCATTTTTCAATATCCTCGTCTTTGGGTTCAAGTCTCCAATGATGAATAAAAGTTTGGGTTGAAATTTTTTGCTGATCATCAGAATACACGGTGTAGTTACTTGCGAAATAACCAACACGTGGATCGAATAAGCGTTTACGCATCGGCGTTTTCGGCAGCAGAATAAAAGAGTTATTTAATTCCAGTGTTACTGCACCCGTTGCTTCTGCTGCGGGCAATGTTACTGATGGTGAAGGTGAAAGTATAAATCCTCCTCCTATCGATGGAGAAGACGTAAAAGTCTTCACCGTTCTTACTTCTGTATTGATCGGAAAAGTATGAATAGTTTGAATATAAGATCTGTCCGACGCAATTCCGCTCAGGTTAAATCTTCTTTTTACAGACGGGCTCAAACTGACGGGTTGATTATCTCCCTTAAAAAAATCAGTGACATCAATGATCACGCTCGTTGAATCTTTTCCAAATGCTTTAATATCGAATGCAGCGCCAATCGGATCAAGATTTGAATTGCGAACTGCTTGTGCAATCGGCTGCGTGGAATCCGTTGCAATATTAACGACCGTGACTACCCGAAGAAAAACATTATTACTTGGGCCTTTTTCCCAACGGATCGTTTGTTCGTTCACTTCCTCACCACCATAGGTGTTACCACCCGCAGCAGTTTTCGTAAAACGTGTTACCGCAAGTATTTCCCGGTTCAATAAAGAATCAGCTATTTCAAAATACCATTTGTCTTCAACTTTATGTACAATGAACAAACCTTTGCTGCTAATTGCTTTATCGGTGATGACTTCTTTGTACGGTTTTGGTCCTGGCTTTGAAGTTCCATTGGTAGCAGGTGGGGTTGTGCCGGGTGTTGTAGTGACAGGTGTTTTTTGTTGAGCAACAACGGGCACAGCTCCCACAATGAGGAACATGTACATCAAAAATTTTTTCATGCTATTTAGATAATGATAAATGAATCGCTGAAATTAAAAAAGATGGGGAAACAAAAAGGGCTTATTATATGAGTGGTCAATTAGCAATGTGCGAATGTCTTAACCAGGATTTTATACGATTAAACTTATTTTTCTGATGTCGGGAATTCATCCATCACATCAGTTTAATCAGCGTAATCGCTTAAAATCCTGGTTCAGACATTCGCCCATTAACCTTATGCATTTTTATTAATACAATTCAGATCTTCGAATGCTATTTCAAGGCGCTTGCTGAGACTTTCTTCGCCTTTACGAAGCCATGCGCGCGGATCGTAGTACTTTTTATTTGGCTTCTCGCTTCCTTCTGGATTGCCTAACTGTCCCTGCAGATATGCTTCATTCTTTTTGTAATATTTTAAAATACCTTCCCAGAATGCCCATTGCAAATCTGTATCGATATTCATTTTAATTGCACCATACCCGATGGCTTCGCGAATCTGGTGTTGAGGTGATCCGCTGCCTCCGTGAAATACAAAATAAACCGGCTTAGGGCCTGTCTTTAACTCTACCTCGATAAAATCCTGGCTGTTCTTCAAAATAACAGGACGCAATTCAACATTACCCGGACTATATACTCCGTGTACGTTTCCAAAAGCTGCTGCAACACTGAAAAGCCGACCCACTTTACTTAACTCTTTATATGCATAAGCAACATGTTGCGGTTGCGTATAAAGCTTTTCATTTTCAACGCCGCTATTATCGACTCCGTCTTCTTCACCGCCTGTTACTCCCAATTCGATTTCGATCGCCATTCCAAGCGGTTGCATGCGTTTGAAGAATTGAACGGATGTATGAATATTTTCTTCGATTGGTTCTTCAGACAAATCGAGCATGTGCGAACTATATAGCGGTTGTTTCTTTTCTTTGAAATATTTTTCTCCGGCGTCAATCAAGCCGCTCACCCATGGAAGCCATTTTTTTGCTGCATGATCAGTATGTAATATCACAGGCACTCCGTAATATTTAGCAACTTCATGAACATGCAATGCACCGGTAATGCCTCCGGAAATATTCGCTTGCAGATGATCGTTAGGCATTCCTTTTCCTGCATTGAACTGGGCGCCGCCATTTGAAAATTGAATAATAACAGGAGAATTGACTTTAGCTGCTGTTTCAAGTGTTGCATTGATCGTATTATTTCCTGAAACATTTACTGCCGGCATGGCGAACTGATTTTGCTTTGCGTCTTTATACAACGCTTCCAGTTCTTCGCCAAACAGCACTCCTGGCTTGTATTTACCCATGTTTTAGATTTTGGTTTGATTGTTAAAAAGAGGGTCAAAGATACGGTTTTAGGTGAATGGTTGAGGGCAAGAGCGAAGAAACAGAGCGAAGAGCGGAGGTCTAGCGCTCTTCGCTCTGTTTCTTCGCTCTTGTCCTCAACCTTCACCTACTTACCCACTAATCCTCAAACTTTCCCAAATTCTTCTGAATCAGAGCGAGATTTTTTTGAAGTGTTTGTTTGAGTTGCCGTTTTACGAGTTGTCCCATTGACTTGCATTTAAAAAAAATAGGATCATTGAAATGCTCCGCCAGCCCGTTTTTTAATTGGCTTAATTTTTCTTTGGTTGATATATTATCTTTCGACATTATATTAAGGAGCTCCATCAATCTCAATCTTGAAGAAGCAACACGGAAAGCCATCATGGTTCTTTCTTCGGTTTGGTATTGTTGAATAGAATCTTTGTTGAGATGCTTCACACACAAATCGACAAATGCTTTATTCTCTTTGAAAAATTGAGGGAGGTAAAGATTTTTTCTTCCTTCATAAGACTGTTGGTCAAAATCAATGGCGCGTATCCGGTACTGAAAATCCTCGATGTCGGGCGTTATATCAACGACGAAATTATAAGAGCGCATGTCGCCTAACAATCGAACAAAACAACGCTCGTTAAATTTTACGAACTCTTTGGCGAAGCGTATTTTATTGGTCAGTGGCTCATCAAGATAATTGACAATAAAAACATCGCCGGGAATTCCAGGAATATGTTCTTCCACCAATGTATTATTGTGTGTCAGAAAAGTAATTCTGTTAGGGGATAACAGATGTTCCAGTTCCAATCCATAAATTCTCGATGCATCTGCCTGCTTTATATAATAATGATCATAATTGTCATTAAATTTATTGACAATGCGGATGCGAAAAGGATTTGAATTGGCGAAAAAACAATAATCGATTCTTGCAACGTCGAGGTGTTTTGTAAAAGTGAGATCTCCTTCGGTTTTGAGAATTGCATACATTTCAACCAATCCCTGGCGAATAAAATTCCAATGATTCATATCGTAGGAAACAGTTTCCCATAATGTACTATTTCCATTCTTGTCTTTTAGTGGAACAGAATATGCAACATGAAGCAGATCGTTATATGATACTGGCTGTTTTACCTCTCTTCCGTGATTTTTGAGATAGCTGCGCAAAAGATCATTAACAGGAAAGATTGGCTTTTTCTTCGAAGGTTTGTTTGGTTCATTCGCTTCAGCATTTTTATCGAAAGAAAAACTCATGGGAAGAAGAACAGTTTATGATATTAAATGTAGCTGATTATTGTTGCATTTCCTGCAACAAGTGTTGGAAATAACTCGGTGCTTGCAACAATCTGCTTCCATACCAACTAAACATTTCTCCATCTACTAAAATGATTTTTGTTCCGGGTAAAAGCGGTTGTAATTCGTCGATATGTTTTTTGGTAAATGGAAACGGTTCGGACGGGAGTAATAATAATTGACAGCCAGTTGCCTGATGACCCGATTGTATTTTCAATTGCCCGATATTTATTTCAGGATAGCGGGTATCATTCGCAAAAATATTTTTGAATCCGCAACGGTTCATCATATCATGAATGAATGTATCACCGCCAACGGACATATATGGGTTTCTCCAGATTAAATAAGCTGAGGTTACATTTTTTCGAAATGTTGATTGTTGAATATTCTCCGACAACTTTTCGAATTTATCAGTGATTGTTGCAATCATTTTTTTCGCTTCATCCTTTCTATCTGTTATTTCGCCAAGTGATCCGATCATATGCAATGCTTGGTCCAACGTTGAAATATCGCTTATCCATACAGGATAGTTTTCTGCTAAAAATTCTATCTGTGTTTTTTCATTTTCTTCTTTGTTGGCGATAATGAGATCGGGTTGTATTGACGCTATAATTTTCATATCGACATTCTTCGTGCCACCGACTCGCGGTTTTTGGCGGAACCAATGATTTGGATGCACACAGAATTTTGTGATGCCAGTTATTTCTTTATTCAACCCTAAATCATAAAGCAATTCTGTTTGAGAAGGAACGAGTGAAACGATTCTTTGAGGCGTATTATGCAATTCCAGGCTTCTGCCGGTTTGATCGATATACAGAGGCATTATCCGGTTATTTGCTGCAAGATAAGATGGATGCGAGAAGGGACAAGTAGAAGGTGTTTGATCGGGAACCTCCTGCTAAATATTGTTTACAGTGTATTTAACAGGAGGGCCGGAGTTAAAGCAGTTGGTTGTTTTTACAGGTATTGGATACTGCTCAACTGGTTTTTCGGACGGATGTTGGATTTTACTTAATAAGGTTTTTTCAGGATACTAGTTGGTTAATCAAGGGACAAGGACTGTTTGGATTTTCTTAGGATAACCAGATCTCTTTATGATGCGAAAAAAAAAGAAGTTGACTGATATCGGATTTACACCGGAATTTCTTTAGATATTGGATTAGGATAAATTGGTTTTTTTGGATATTGGGTGATTGATTGACTCAATCAACTTCTGGATCAAAAGTAGATTTCCACATTGTTATTAACAATAGATAATTTGCCTGAATTTCTTGATGCGCGAAATACTGCATCATTCGTAGATTTTCTATACACTGCTCGTAGAACTACCAGCTTTTTGAATTTATAGAAACTTTGACAAATAATAAATAACTAAACTTCAATGAGTTTCAGGAATTGGGAGATTTACGTAATGTAATTGGGATTTCTATCTAAGCAAATTCCATTACTCTTTTTTACTTCCGGAGCGATTGAATTACGTCGTATTTGGTGACGATATGATAGTCTCCACTGTCGTCTTTTGCAAGTACGGCCCCATTTTCTTTATTGATTAGCGCGCTTATTCTTTCCACCGGAGTATCGAATGCAACGATTGGATATGCTGGCTCCAGCACATCATTAATTTTTTTCTGCTTGATGTCCTGGCCGTTTCCAAGCATCTTGCTAAACAAGCCACTTTCACTAATTGCTCCAATAATATTTCCTTCTTTAAGCACAGGGATGTTTTCAATATTAAATTGCTTCATCAGGTCAACAGCATCGCCCACTGTTGATCCCGGTTCTATTGTCACTAATTTTTTTACACCGCGGCCGCTCACGATATCGCGAAAAGTTTTTACGTCGAGGAATCCACGTTCCATCATCCATTGATCATTGTAGATTTTTGCAACATAACGGCTTCCGTGATCATGGAAAATGCAAACAACGAGATCATCTTTTTTTAATTTGCTTTTTAATTGTATCAAGCCTTGTATGCAACTTCCGGCACTATATCCGCAAAAAAGACCTTCTTCTTTCGCAAGTCTTCTCGCCATAATGGCCCCATCTTTATCAGTGACCTGTTCAAAATAATCGATGACACTCATGTCATAATTCTTAGGAACAAAATCTTCACCAAAACCTTCCGATACATAAGGATGCACTTCGTTCATATCGATCTCGCCTGTACGAAAATATTTTGTGAGTAACGAGCCATACACATCGATCGCCCAAATTTTAATGTTTGGATTTTTTTCTTTCAGGTACATAGCTGTACCGGTGATCGTTCCTCCAGTTCCGGCAGTGCAAACTAAGTGCGTGATTTTGCCGTCAGTTTGTTCCCAGATTTCAGGTCCTGTGCTTTCGTAATGCGCCTGCCTGTTCGCGAGGTTATCATACTGATTGCAATGAAACGAATTCGGAATTTCTTTTGCAAGCCGCGCGGCGATGGAATAATAACTACGCGGATCGTCCGGTTCAACATTGGTTGGACAAACGATAACTTCCGCACCGACGGATTTCAGTATGTCAACTTTTTCTTTTGATTGTTTATCCGTTGTTGCAAAAATGCATTTGTATCCTTTTACGCAGGCGGCAAGAGCTAATCCCATTCCTGTATTACCACTTGTTCCTTCGATAATAGTTCCGCCCGGTTTCAGTTTCCCTTCTTTTTCCGCAACCTCAATCATCTTTACAGCCATCCTGTCTTTTACAGAATTACCCGGATTGAAATATTCCACTTTTGCCAAGACTGTACAGGGGAAATCTTTTGTGATTTTATTCAAACGGATCAACGGAGTATTGCCAATTGTCTCGAGAATATTATTTTTAATATTCATAATAGAATGATTGTGGACAAAATTACATTTTTCATTTGACACACGTTAGATGCAAAGTAAAAGGGTAGAGTCTGAATTTTATTTTTTTCGAAAGGTAGAGGGTGAAGCGTGTAAGGTATGGCATGCTTTGTTTCAACTTGAGGGTTTTTATTTTTCATCCTTAGCAGCATTATTAGTTATCAGCTTGCCATACCCTACAGCTCTAACCTACCACCTCTAAAAAATGGAACTGTTATACTTTATAACTTGCATCTCGTATACCATCTTACTTTTTTATGAATGTATATTTCATAAGCGGGCTCGGCGCAGATGAGCGGGTATTTAAACATATTTCTCTTCCGGAAGGATATGAAGCGGTCTATTTGAAATGGATTGATCCCTTGAAAAACGAAACACTTACTGATTATTCATTAAGAATGGCAGGGAAGATTGATATGACGAAGCCGTTTATAATAATAGGACTTTCGATGGGCGGAATGATTGCGTCTGAAATATCAAGGCATTTCAAACCTGAGACGATCATTCTTATTTCCAGTATTCCAACAGCATCTGACCTTCCACCTTATATGACTGCATCAGGGAAATTTAAATTGTACGATTGGATTCCAATTGGATTCTTAAAATCAGCAACCATTATTAAAAGATTATTTGTCGTTGAGTCGGCAGAGGACCGACTGATCTTAAAAAAAATGGTGGAGGATTGCGACGAATCATTTATTCGCTGGGGTATGGCCGCTATTTCAACCTGGAAAGAATCTCCAGTTACATTCAATTATACCCATATTCACGGCAACAACGATCTCGTGTTGCCGATGCGCTATACAAAGCCAACACATATTATTCCAAAAGGAGGTCACTTCATGATTGTGAACCGCGCGAAGGAAGTAAATGAGATCATAAAAAAAATATTAGCAAATGTGAAAATGTGAGAAATGTGGGAAATGTGAAAATGCGGTCTCGTATCATACAAAGCATTTCCACATTTTTCACATTTTCATATTTCCACATTATCTCAGTAATTTTTTCTTTCTTGTCAAATACATATCCAGCAGCATCAGGCCGAGGATTACATTGATCATCACAAAAATATTTGTGTAGGAATTATTTAAAAATTTTCCCCAGTTTAGTTTTTCAAGTTTCGGCGATATAATACTCGATGAACTGCTATTTGCCCAAGTGAGCTGACCAAAACTATATATCACAAATCCTACAATCATCACGATAAAAAAAGCAGCAACGCCCCAAATTATTTTTTTGTTGATATAGCTACTTGTTGCAGGAGCAACATGATATTTCGCAATATCTTCCATCACATTTTTTGTAAAACGCATGGAAGGAGATTCGAGTTCGGTGCTAGTAATTAGTTTATGCGCCTCGAGCAATTCACGGTATGTTCGTTGCCATTCGAGATTCGTTTCTATCAGTTTTTCGATAGCCGATTTTTCGGCCTCGGTTGTTAGTCCGTCAATATATTCCCATAAACGGGCCTCCATATTTTCCTGCTCATTCATAAAATTATTTATTAAATGATTATTATAAAGTTCCGGCCAATTGTCCAAATCGCTCGACTTTTTTTCAGTCACCCTGTATTTCACGTACTTCATGGCTAAAATATTTTTCCATTTTTTCTTTTAGTCGATGCCTGGCGCGATGAAGTTTTACTTTTACTGTATTGGGTTCAGCCCCGATGATTTGCCCTATTTCTTCAAGCGATTGCTCCCCTTTATAAAATAAGGTGATGATCTGTGCGTCATCCGGACTCAATAATTCAATCGCCTCATTCACCATGGCCTGTCTTGATTTTGCCTCCACCTGGTTTGCTTTGAAAGCCGATTCCCTGCTCTCTAATTGCACCAACGTTTTTTCATTGTCAATAGATGTAACGTCCAATTTCTTTTTCCGAAGAAAAGTGATACAACTGGTTCTGACGATCGTGTACAACCACGTGCTGAATTTCGATTCGCCTCTGAAATCGGCCAATGAACGATACGCTTTCACAAAGATGTCCTGTGAAAGTTCTTCAGCGTCTTCCCGGTTGTCGGTGAAACGTAAAACCAGTGTAAAAACATAGTTTTGATAGCGCTCTACCAATGCCGCGAAAAGTTGTTGCTCGCCTTTAAGAACCCTGCTGATGATTTCTGTATCGGTCAGTTCTCCATGCATGACAATGAATAAGACAATGATTTAAGGAGCAGGTTACAGTGCAAAGTAAGTTTATTTGGACGGAGGCAAAGAGAGGATAGCAGTATTGCGATGACGCCGGGGGTGAGAGACAAGAAATATTCAATAATCAATATTCAGCAATCAATGTTCAAGGTTTAATGCAAAAACGTTTATTAATTTTCAGACTTGAACATTGATTGTTGAATATTGATTATTGAATATTCCTTATCCCTTACACCTTACGCCCGTTACCCTTTACCTGTAACCTGATCTCATCATCCGTAGTCCCATATCCTGTAAAAGCACCTGGGCGATAAAAAACAAAAGAGGCTGTAACCTCAAAACCGCTCCGGTAGTCTGATACAGAAATCGATAAATAACATTAAAATAATTTAAAAATCAAATAAAATGGGACCCGATCAATTAGTATTCTTATGGTTAATCATATCATGCCTTGGAGTTTTTGCCATGACTTTTGGTGTAAGATACCTCAGAAATAAAGAGAATATGGCAATGATAGAAAAAGGAATGGATCCAAAATTGAATGCCAATCGCCCTGCTCCGTATAAAAATCTAAAATGGGGATTGTTACTGGTAGGATCCGGTGTGGGCTTATTCATCGCCTATCTTCTCGATAATTTCGTTCTGGATAAGGTAAGTCATTTCGGACACGACTACGATTCTCCCGCTAACGTTCCTATCTATTTCGCGCTAATTGCAATTGGCGGCGGTTTGGGATTGATTAGCTCATACAGGATCGAAAAAAAGGAATTGTTAGATAAAGGACAGCCATTATCATAATCACAAAAATCTTATCCAGGTAAATACAGCATCTCAAAAGAGATGCTTTTTTATTTCAAGAGGGAATGATAAATCCCGGATATGAGAAAAACTAACGTTACTGCGCAACCGATTTTTACTTTCCGTACTAATTTCTCGCAGGGATCGGCATTGCCATTTTGTTATCCATTTCTTCCATCGCTTTCTTCACAACAGGATCGTTCCCATTACTGATTTCAAAATATCCTTCGGTGCGCCAGATCAATCTGGCAAATAAAGCTTTGATACGGTTTTGTAAAATGGATTTGTCGCGTGGTGAAATGGTCTGAATATCTATCGTGTCTTTTGCGGCATAATTCACAAGCGTGTTCCATACTTTATCTTCATCATGAAAACCAGTTGCAAATGCAGCAGGATCTTTGAACCGGCGGAAATTATCAATATGCTGCATGTAGTACGTATAGATAAAACTATTTAGCGTTCCGTTTATATAAAGTGATGTGATATTTTTGGAAATATTACTCGTATCGAGTCCGACAAAAATATCCGGCGTAATGCCGCCACCACCGTATACTGTTCTTCCTCCTTTGGTTTTATATACCGGGCCTGCATGAACGCTGGAAGTATCACCATGGATCACTTCACCGTTGTGATATCTTTCTATCACTTCATCATTATAATTTTCCCGTCCTTTATTATATGGTTTTTGGATACTGCGACCGATGGGTGTATAATATCTGGCGATCGTTAATCTCAATTCACTTCCGTCCGAAAGTTGAAATGGTTCTTGTACCAAACCCTTTCCAAATGTTCGTCTACCCATGATCGTTGCCCTGTCCCAATCCTGCAAAGCGCCTGTTAATATTTCACTCGCAGATGCTGTTCCTTCATCGACCAACAAAATTAATTTGCCTTTTTCAAAAAGGCCCGGTCTCTGTGCCCGGTATTCCCTTCTCGGGTTATTCTTGCCTTCTGTATATACAATGAGTTTATCGTTGTCGAGAAATTCATCCGCAATATTGACGGCTTCATCCACGATCCCACCCCCATTGCCGCGCAGATCGAGTACCAATTTTTGTAATCCCTGTTGCTGCAATTTTTCCAAAGCCTGCATAAATTCCGAATACGTTGTCCTGGAAAATTTATTGATGCGTATATAGCCTGTTTCTTTATCGATCATATAACCGGCATCGACGGCGGGTAGTGGAATGGGGCCTCTCGCTATATCCACCAGCTTCATCTTCTGATCTCTCAATAGTGCAATGGTTACCTTGCTTGCACCCGGACCACGCAGAAATTTTTTGATGCGCTCTGAGGTAATGCCGTTACCAGCAACAAGTGAATCATTTACTTTTATGAGTTTATCACCAACCTGCAAGCCTGCTTTAGCACTGGGGCCGTCGGGCAAAACATAAGTGGCGTTCACAGTATCGTTGATAATTTGGAATTCAATACCTATGCCTTCGAAATTTCCTTTTAGATCCTCATTCATCTCTTCACGATCGACAGCAGGAATAAAGTAGGAGTGAGGGTCGAGATGTGAAAGGATACCCTGTATAGCCTCATCACCCAGGGAATCTGCATTCACCGTATCAACATATTTTGAATTTACCAGATCTACAACTTCCTGTACGCGATTTACTTTGCGCGTTTTGAAAAATCCTTTCGTGCTCGTGTTTTCATAGAGTCGATAACCGATAAGCATTCCAACTATCATTACAATAGCAAAAAGCAATGGTATCCAGACTTTCAATTTTTTCATTTCTTATGTCTTTTCAATTCTTAGAAGACGCAAATTAAGCAAAAGGGCCGGGCCGTCCTAGTTGACCGGTCGATTAGTCGATATGTAAACGTCAGCTTTTTGTGGTTTTATATTTAATATGAAAGAAATTAACTTATCGACTGACGGACCAATCAACAAATCAACCACTCAATTTACTCTCCAATGTCATTTACGAATTTTATCTTCGCTCAAAGTTGCGACTAATTATAACAATAAATATGTTATGAATATCTTAATTGCAGACAGCGGATCCACAAAATGTGAATGGTGCCTGCTGCACGGTAAAAAGAGCAGTGTTGTGGAAACGCAGGGCATGAGTCCATATTTTTTAAATAAGAAACAGATTGAACAAATCATCGAAAAAGAACTTGTCCCTTGTTTAAAAAAGAATGTACCGGATGAAATTTATTATTACGGCACCGGTTGTGCAAGTGCGGTAAATCGGAAAATGATTCATGGCGCTATCAAAAAAATTTTTCCGAAAGCAAAAGTGCAAGTCGATCATGATCTGATGGGTGCAGCACGTGCTGTATGCGGCAACAAAAAAGGCGTGGTCTGTAATTTAGGTACCGGAAGTTTTGCTTGCTATTTTGATGGTAAAAAAATTGTAAAGAGCAGGCCCGGACTTGGCTACGTTCTGGGTGATGAAGGCAGCGGCGCTTATCTCGGAAGAAAAGTGCTGCAATATTATCTGTACGGTACTTTTGATGAGGAGCTTCGATACAGGTTCGATGCGAGTTATGTAACCAACCGCGCAGAAATATTGGAAAATGTTTATAAGAAGCCGATGCCCAATCGTTATCTCGCTTCATTTGCAATATTCTTAGCACAGAATCGTGGGCATTACATGATCGAGAATATTATCGAAGACGGGCTGAATGATTTTTTCTTTCACCATGTGTGCAAATTTTCAGAAAGTTGGAAATTGCCGATTCATTTCATCGGAAGTATTGCTTATGGATTTAAGGATGTGATTCAGCAGTTATGCGGTTCCTACGAATTCGAACTCGGACAAGTTTTGCGAAAACCAATTGATGGATTGGTAGACTATCACAGAAAATAAAATATTATGTCATTTGAAAGAATAACGGAAGAGGAAGGGAATTACAGGCACCTGGAAAAAATGACTGTTCATGAAATACTAACATTCATTAACCAGGAAGATAAACTCGTTCCGGAAGCTGTTGCAAAAGCAATTCCGCAAATTGAAAAATTAACGACCGTCGTTGCAGAGAAGATGATGGAGGGTGGAAGATTATTTTATGTTGGAGCCGGAACAAGCGGACGACTCGGTATATTGGATGCCAGCGAAATTCCGCCGACATACGGGATGCCATTCGGACTCATCGTTGGTATTATTGCAGGAGGAGAAGCGGCGATTCAGCGACCGATTGAAAAAGCAGAGGACAATATGGAGCAGGGATGGTTGGATTTGCAGGAACACGAAATCGATGAAAAAGATGTGGTGATTGGAATTGCAGCAAGCGGAACAACTCCTTATGTGCTCGGCGCATTGAAAAAAAGCAGAGAAAAAAAAATTGTAACGGGTTGTCTCACTTGTAACCCCGGAACGCCAATGGCAGAGCTGGCAGATTATCCAATAGAAGTAATCGTGGGACCAGAATTTGTAACCGGAAGCACGCGCATGAAAAGTGGAACCGCACAGAAACTTGTATTGAATATGATTTCTACTACAGTGATGATCCGGATTGGAAGAGTGCAGGACAACAAAATGGTGAACATGCAACTCACCAATACAAAAATTATCGATCGCGGAATAAAAATGTTGATGGGTGAAACTGGTATCGAAGATTACGAGAAAGCGAAGGAATTATTATTAAAATATGGCAGCGTTAAAAAAGCAATCGACGCAACCTCTTTGAAATAATTTTTTTTGGATATGGCTTTTCCGCGTTTGTATATTGTATCGCGGATTATGGGATTTTAAGAATTTCGCAGATGCCATTTGAAGATTGGTCGTTGAATATTTGTTTGTGATCAATCTACATAAATATTCAATTGTCTATATTTAAGTCGCGAATAGAAAGCACATAAAATAATTCCTGGAATCTTTTAAATCCGGAAATCCGCGATATGATATGCATGATATTGAACCATTTTATAATTGGCGCCACCTATATGTGAGTGAAGATGATGAACGATCGCCCTTTTATGGAAGGGTCTACTCCGAATTCGAATATTCACAAACGATATATAACTATTATATACACCCGCAATGGGATGAATTTGGATCGAGAACACTTTATATGAAAGTGTTATTGGCCGATTACGATGAACACTATGTTGTGATCGAGTTGATCGGCGAATGGAACGACGCCATTGAAAATGATATCATGAGCATCAAGCGCGATGTAGCAGACAAATTTTTGAGTGAAGGTATTTTCAAATTTATATTCATCGCCGAAAATGTACTCAACTTTCATAGCGGCGACAAAGATTATTATGAGGAGTGGTACGAAGAGACTCATGAACAGAATGGCTGGGTTGCCTGCTTAAACATGCCCGAACAAACACAATATGATTTTAAAAGGGCCAAACTCGACAGGTATATTGAACTGATCGAACTCGATAACTGGAGAACTTATAAACCCTTTCACCTTTTTAAGAAAGTTGATCAGCAGATTATGAATAGGATTCAGTGATGAGTGTTTGAACCGTGATTGAAGGATTACAGGATTATCATGAGGTTTGTAAATAACAATTTTATCTCCAGGCATGGCGCATTAATCACATTCTGGTTCGATAGACTTCATGTTAATCCTGTAATCCTTCAATCAAGGTTCACCCGTTAAAATTTTTTTTATAATTTCAAATAAGTCATTTATTTTTGGTTTCCATTATGATCAAAACAAAAGCATACCGTTATTTTTACTTTTATTTTTATTTCTACTTTACAAGTGGACCGGGAATGCTTTTGTTAAGAAGTAAATAAAAAAAAGAACGATTTAACAATAAGAGTCCCGGTCAAAAGCCGGGATTTTTTTTTACACCCCTAACACCTCAACTCAGGGCAGCGGGTAAAATGCTTTTTATGAGCAAACAAAAAAATGAGATTTCTGTTTCAGCTACGTCATCG
This sequence comes from Bacteroidota bacterium, assembly GCA_018267615.1. Taxonomy (GTDB): domain Bacteria; phylum Bacteroidota; class Bacteroidia; order Chitinophagales; family Chitinophagaceae; genus Puia. The sequence continues at coordinate 117,093 of JAFDYD010000036.1, forward strand.
CAAGCCGATGGGAATGGGTTGAACGCCGTATCAATCCAAGGTTATGAAGGTAGCTTTCACCAGGTAGCCGTGCGGCAGTTTTTTGGGAAAGACATGGGTATCATCCCATGCGCCACATTTCATGAAGTGATAAAGATTGCTTCCAATAAAAAGGAAAGTGCCGGCGGAGTGATGGCCATCGAAAACTCAATAGCCGGAAGTATTCTCGCTAATTATAATCTTCTTCAAAAAAGCAATCTTCGAATCGCGGGTGAAATTTACCTGCAGATCAGGCAAAATCTGATGGTCAATCCCGGGGTAACGCTGGAGGATATACGCGAAGTTCATTCGCATCCGATGGCAATCCAGCAATGCCTGGATTACCTGCATAAATACAATTGGAAATTGATCGAAACAGAAGATACGGCCCTCAGCGCAAAACATATTCATCAGCATCACAGCAAACATGTTGCTGCCATTGCAAGCAAGCTTGCCGCAGATCTCTTTGACTTGCACATCATCGCGCCGAACATTCATACCATGAAAAATAATTATACAAGATTTCTGATTCTCAAAAGAGAAGAGGAGTATGGGAAGATAGAAAATGCAGATAAAGCTTCTGTGAATTTTCATACGGATCATTCAAGAGGAAGTCTTGCACGTGTATTGACAGCTATTGCCGATGGGGGAATCAACCTGAGTAAGCTGCAGTCATTTCCGATTCCTGGGAGCGACTGGAAATATTCTTTTCATGCAGATATGGAATTTGAAACAATCGACCAATTTAATGGAGTAATTGAACATATAAAACCAATAACTGCCGGGTTGAAGATTTATGGAGTCTATAAAAAGGGTAGGACGGTATGACGAATGAGATAAAAAGGTACAAGGTACAAGGCACAAGACGCAAGGCTCAAGAAAAAAAATGACAATGAAAACATCATCAAGACTGGAAGGCATCGGTGAATATTATTTCTCTCAAAAATTGAGAGAGATCGATGAGCTAAATAAACAGGGAAAAAATATTATTAACCTGGGAATCGGAAGTCCTGATTTGCCGCCACATCCGGACGTGATTAAAGTGCTGCAGGATGAAAGTGCAAAACCTAACGTGCATGCATACCAGAGTTACAAGGGATCACCTGTTTTGCGCAATGCTATTGCTCAATGGTATCAGCAGTGGTATGGGGTAACGTTGAATCCTGATACGGAAATTCTTCCCCTCATAGGATCGAAGGAGGGCATCATGCACATTTGCATGACTTACCTGGATCAGGGCGATACCGTGTTGGTGCCTAATCCCGGTTATCCAACCTATAGAAGCGCTGCGAAACTGGCTGGAGGAAAAGTGATCGAATATAATTTGAAAGAGGAAAACAACTGGTTCCCGAGTTTTTCCGAACTCGAACAACTCGTTGCGAAGTTTCAACCCGTGTTGATGTTTGTAAATTATCCCCAGATGCCAACCGGGCAATTACCAACGGAACAGTTTTTCGAAGAGTTGGTTGCGTTTGCGAAAAAACACAGTATCCTGGTTGTGCACGATAATCCATACAGTTTTATTCTGAATGAAAAGCCGATGAGTCTGCTGCAAATAAAAGATGCAAAAGATTATGTGATTGAATTGAATTCTCTTAGCAAATCGCAGAATATGGCCGGATGGCGCATAGGCATGCTCGTTGGAGCGAAGGCGAGGATCGATGAAGTGTTGCGTTTCAAAAGCAATATGGATAGCGGTATGTTTTTACCGGTGCAACTAGCTGCGGCGAAAGCATTGGGTTTACCAAAGGAGTGGTATGACAGTGTAAATGCGGTCTATAAAAGAAGAAGAGCAAAAGTGCACGAGTTGCTGGACCTGTTGCATTGTGAGTTCAACAAAGACCAGGCGGGTATGTTTGTCTGGGCCTCGATTCCCACAAAATATAAAACCGGTTTTGAAGTGAGCGATGAAGTTTTGTACAATGCCCATGTGTTTATTACGCCGGGTGGCATTTTTGGAAATGCCGGCGAAAAATATATCCGTGTGAGTTTGTGTTGTACAGAAGAAAAAATACAGGAAAGCATAGAGAGAGTTAAAAAAATTTCGGGTAAATAAAATCTGTTTCGATGTTTGATACGCTTACAATTGTTGGAGTGGGGCTGATCAGTGGCTCCTTTAGCCTTGCATTAAAAGACAAAGGGCTGGTTAAGCATGTGATCGGTGTGAGTCGCACGCAGGCCAGCATTGATAAAGCCCTTGAGTTGGGATTGATTGATGAGAGTCTGCCGATTGAAGATGCAGTCAAAAAAAGTGATTTGATATATATAGCCATTCCTGTGGATGTAACGGTACCGATTATGCGCAAAGTGATGGACCTCGTTAATGAAAAACAAATTGTTGCAGACGCAGGATCTACCAAGCAGGTTTTATGCGAGGCTTTAGCCAATCATCCCATGCGTCGGCGTTTTGTGGCTACCCATCCGATGTGGGGAACCGAATACAGTGGCCCGGAAGCTGCGGTCAAGGAATCTTTCGCCGGGAGAACCTGTGTGATTTGCGAGAGAGAAAAAAGTGACCCGGATGCCGTTCAAAAGATCGAGGAAGTATATCGCCAATTAGGAATGAATCTCGTGAATATGGACCCGGTGAGCCACGATGTGCACGCCGCATATGTGAGTCATATTTCTCATATCACTTCTTTCGCGCTTGCAAATACAGTTTTGGAAAAAGAAAAAGAGGGCGATGCGATTTTTGAATTGGCGGGTGGCGGTTTTGAAAGTACAGTGAGACTAGCCAAAAGTAGTCCGGCCATGTGGGCGCCGATATTTATGCAAAACAAGGAAAATGTATTAGATGTTTTGAATGAACATATCAGCCAGTTGAGAAAATTCAAAAGTTCATTGGAGAAAGAGAATTATGAATATTTGGTTGAGTTGATGGAGAATGCGAATAAGATCAGGAGGATCATTAAATGACCGGGTTTTTTAAGACGAATTTGATCAAGAATTTTTGGTTTAAAAACCGTCAGTCATCATTGGTAAACCGATGGCATGATAACAAAACTAAAACTCGTCCGTAAGCGTCAATAGTCGTACATTTGCGGCAAATTTTAAAGCGATATGGTCACATTTGAAGGGTTAGGATTGGATGAAAAGCTTCTTCGTGCGATTGATGCATTGGGATTCACCCAACCTACACCCATACAGGAAAAAGCGATTCCTGTTTTATTGAGCGGTACTAAGGATTTGGTAGGACTTGCACAAACAGGCACGGGAAAAACGGCAGCATTCGGTTTGCCATTGCTGCAATTGCTAGATTCAGAAAAGAAGTTTCCGCAGGCACTGGTGGTTTGTCCAACAAGGGAGCTATGTCTCCAGATTGTGAGTGAAGTGGAGCTTTTTAAAAAATTTATGCCCAGCACCCATGTGGTGGCGGTGTATGGCGGCGCCTCCATTGGAATGCAGATCCGTGACTTGAAACGCGGAGTGCAGATCGTGGTTGCAACGCCGGGTAGATTGATCGATCTCATCGAACGCAAGGCAATTAATCTTGAAGAAATAAAGTATGTAGTGCTTGATGAGGCGGATGAAATGTTGAACATGGGATTCCAGGATGATATTGAATTTATCCTACAGAATACACCAAAAAGAGAAGCGACTTGGTTATTTAGTGCGACAATGCCGGCAGAGATTCGGAGAGTAAGCAGGAAATACATGAAGCAACCCTTTGAAATCACCATCGGTAAGATGAATGCCGCAAACAAGAATATCGATCATCAATATTTTGTTACGGCTGCACATCACCGGTATGATACTTTAAAAAGGATTATCGATTTTAACCCGGGCCTCTATGGAATCATTTTTACACGTACCAAGGCCGATGCACAGAATATTGCGGAAAGGCTCACAAGAGAAGGATATGATATCGACGCATTGCATGGCGATCTGACGCAACAACAACGTGATAAAGTGATGGGCGAATTCAGGGAAAAAACTTTGCAACTGCTGATCGCGACAGACGTTGCAGCGAGAGGCATCGATGTACAAGGCATTACGCATGTAATCAATTATGAATTGCCTGATGACGTGGAAGTATATACGCATCGTAGTGGAAGAACCGGCAGAGCGGGTAACACCGGCATTTGTTTGTCGATTATACATAGCCGTGAGATCGGGAAATTGAAGCAGATAGAAAGAATGGTGCAATCACCCTTTCACAAATTGGAAATACCGAGCGGAAAAGATGTCTGTCGTAAACAGTTCTTTCATTTTATGGATAAATTGTTAGAAGCGGATATCAGTCACGGTGATTATGAAACCTATGTTCCGATGCTCGCGGAAAAATTTGAGAATGTTTCGAAAGAAGAGGTGTTGAAAAGAATGGCGGCGATGGAGTTCAATCGCTTTTTGAAATATTATGAAAATGCAGAAGACCTGAATGTACGCGAACGCACACGTGACTATAAGGAAAAAGCAACTGGAAGAAGTTTTTCAGGTGAACGAAGAGAGATCGAAAGGAGAAGAGATACAAGAGGAAGGGAATTCAGTGGCAACGGCGATTATTTGAAATTGTTTGTAAACCTCGGTACCAAAGATGGTTTTTACAAAGCAAGTTTTTTGCAATTCATCCTCGATATGAGTGATCTTAGAAAAGATGTGTTAGGAAGAATTGATATGAAAGAGATGAATAGCTGGATTGAAATTGACAGGAGTTCGGCGCAACAAATGATAAAATCTATAGACGGGAAAAATTATAAAGGAAGAAGGATACGGATGAATGAAGCGAATAGCAGGTAATGTGCGAATTGTCGGGACCGGGATTCACAGGATTATTGGGATTGATGAGATGATCATTTTCCCAAAAATCTCATTCATCCCAATAATCATAGTTCAGAAATTTTAAAATGGTATTTATATGGAATCAACACAAGTTGTCAACAAGGAACTGGTATTAGAAAAATGGAATAAACGCCCATTGATTATATCAGGTCCATGTAGTGCGGAGACTGAGGAGCAGGTGGTAGAAACTGCAGTTCGGTTACACAAGACCGGTAAAGTGGATATCATGCGTGCAGGGATTTGGAAGCCGCGTACGCGTCCGGGAAGTTTCGAAGGTATTGGAACCAAAGGTTTACCCTGGCTGCAACAAGCAAAAAAACTAACCGGCATTCCTATCGCCATCGAGGTAGCTACTGCTAAGCAGGTAGAAGATGCACTTCATTTTGATATCGATGTATTATGGATCGGAGCTCGTACAACGGTGAATCCTTTCAGCGTACAGGAAGTTGCTGATGCATTGCGCGGCGCCGACGTTCCAGTATTGATAAAGAATCCAATCAATCCTGATCTTGAATTGTGGATCGGTGCTGTTGAGCGTGTAGCCAAGGCCGGTATAAAAAATATTGGATTGATTCATCGTGGTTTCAGCTCTTATGGAAATACTGAATACCGCAATGCCCCTATGTGGCACCTTGCAATCGAAATGAAACGCCGCCACCCGGGTATGCTTTTCATCAATGACCCTTCACATATTTGCGGACGTCGTGATATTCTACAAGACGTGGCACAAAAAGCAATTGACCTTGATTTTGACGGATTGATTATCGAAAGTCATATCGATCCGGATAAGGCATGGAGTGATGCGAAACAGCAGATCACACCTGAACGCCTGGGAGAAATGTTGGATTCAATCCGTTGGAGAAGAGAGGATGTTGCTTCTGAAGAATTTCATGCAGCATTGGAAAAACTTCGTCAGCAAATCAATCAGCTCGACGATGAATTGATGCAAATATTGGGACAGCGCATGAAAATATCCGAGAAGATCGGTCAATACAAAAAAGACAACGATATTACGATTCTGCAAACCAACAGGTGGAACAATATCCTCGAAAGAGCATTCAGAAAAGGTGACCAGCTGGGATTGTCGAAAGAATTCATCACAAAATATTTTGATGCAGTTCATATGGAAAGTATCAATCATCAGAATAAGATTATGAATTCGTAGGTAACGATTGTAGATTTTGAGATTTGAGGATTTTGAGATTTCTAAATACATTCAGAAATCTCAAAATCCCTAAATCTACAAGGTCAGAAAATCAGTAATCAGGCAATGAGTGACCGCAGAAAGATTTATCTCTTCGTGCATGTTATCTGGATCGTGCATCAGCAACAGAAGCTGCTCGTAAAGCCAGTGCGGACAATATTATTCGCGGATATTCGGAAGAGAGCAGAGGAAAGAGGCATCAAAATTTTGGCAGTGAACGGAGTGGAAGATCATATGCATTGTATTTTGCAATTGCATCCTGCGCAGAATCTTTTGCAGGTGGCCAAATCCATCAAAACGGAGTCTTCTCAATGGCTCAATGAAAATAAATTATTGTCAACTGCTTTTGAATGGGAAGAGGAATATGCCGCATATTCGGTAAGTCCCAGTGCGGTAAACCAGGTGATAGATTATATAAACAAGCAGGAAGATCATCATAAAACAAAGACGCTGGAAAAAGAATTGGAAGTTTTTGAAAAATTGAATTTGCCGGGTTAATCGAAGAATCATGCAGAAAAAAACATATCGTTTTTCGTCCAAGAAAGTTGCCTATTATTTCGATGCTAATTTTGCATACCTGGAAAAATTAGTCGATAAAAGTCGATCGGTGATTATTACCGACGAAAATCTTTTTGCGTCGAATCAGTTAAAATTTTCCGGTTGGAAAACAATTGTGATCAAAGCCGGAGAGCAATTTAAAGTGCAGGCAACGGTCGATGAAATAATCAATAAACTCATCCAGATTGAAACTGATAGAAAATCTTTTTTAATTGGCGTGGGCGGCGGTGTGGTAACGGATATCACCGGATATGTTGCATCGGTCTATATGCGGGGCATTCGTTTTGGTTTTGTTCCTTCTTCGATCCTTGGTATGGTTGATGCTTCAGTAGGAGGAAAGAATGGAATCGATGTCGGCGTTTACAAAAATCTTGTTGGAGTTATCAATCAACCGGAATTTTTATTGTATGATATTTCTCTGTTGAAATCTCTACCCGAGGACGAATGGGTAAATGGCTTTGCAGAAATTATCAAGCATGCTTGTATCCTCGATTCAAAGATGTTTGATGAATTGAAGAAAAGGAAACTCTCTTATTATAGGAATAATAAGGCTGCTCTTTCAAAACTTATCAAGCGGAATGTGATGATCAAATCGTCTGTTGTACAAAAAGATGAATTTGAAAATGGAGATAGAAGATTGCTGAATTTTGGTCACACTGTGGGACACGCCATCGAAAATGTTTATTCGCTTCCTCATGGCAGAGCAATCTCTATCGGGATGGTGATTGCGTGTATTGTTTCTGAAGAGTTGGGGAAATTCAAGGGTACTAAGCGCGTAGTTGATTTGTTGACTCGATACCAGTTGCCCGTAAAAACTGAAATGGATAGCAGAAAGATCGTTGAGATATTAAAGATGGACAAGAAGAAAGTTCATCAATCGATCAAGTATGTTATGTTAAATAAAATTGGGAAAGGCGTTGTACAGACTATTCCTGTTGATCTGCTGGAAAAAATGCTGCATTCAATTGCGGGTGCACGTTAGTAAAATACTTGTTTGTTATGATAGTGGTTATACAGCCGTCGATATTGAAAGGAAAAATATATGCACCTGCTTCAAAAAGTTCTATGCAGCGCGCATGTGCTGCATCGTTATTGTCAAACGGCACCACTATCATTCACAATCCCGGCCATTCAAATGATGATAAGGCAGCATTGGAAGTTATTAAAATTTTAGGTGCACAGGTAGAAGCCATAGAGGATGGCTCATTAAAAATTACGGGTAATGGCGTGAAACCAATTGCAAACAGCGTGAATTGCGGTGAAAGCGGATTAGGCATAAGAATGTTTGCACCGATTGTTGCTTTGAGCAATGAAAAAATTACCATCGAAGGGGAAGGGAGTTTATTGACAAGACCGATGGATTTTTTTGATGAAGTATTACCACAACTGGATGTAAAAGTCGAATCAAATCATGGTAAGCTGCCTTTGAAAATAAAAGGATCACTGCAGCCAAAAGATATAGAAATAGATGGATCGTTGAGCTCGCAATTTCTCACTGGATTATTGATGGCTTATGCCGCGTCTGATGCGCGTGGAGTCGGGTTAAAAGTAAAGAACCTGAAAAGTAAGCCTTATGTTGATCTCACGTTGAAGGTTATGCGTGATTTTGGATTGAAAGTCCCGGAGAACAGGGAGTATAAGGAATTCTTTTTTGGTGTGAAGTCTGCGAATAATTCAAACAACTCATCTATTAACCGCGAATATACCGTTGAAGGTGACTGGAGCGGTGGCGCATTTCTCCTGGTAGCGGGTGCGATCGCGGGTGATGTCGTAATAAAAGGATTGGATATTCATTCAACACAGGCGGATAAAGCAATATTGGATGCGATGAAAGATGCCGGGGTAAAAATGAATATCGAAGCAAACGAAATAAAAATACAACAGGGACCACTAAACGCTTTTCGGTTTGATGCAACTGATTGCCCGGATCTATTTCCTCCGTTGGTAGCACTTGCTTCTTTTTGCGAAGGCACGACTGTTATCACAGGAGCGGGGCGGCTCACTCATAAGGAAAGCAATCGCGGATTGACATTACAAGATGAGTTCGGGAAAATGGGTGTGAAGATAGAGTTGCAAGGTGATCAAATGATCATTAAAGGAAACAAAAAAGTTTTTGCTGCCAAAGTTCACTCGAGGCACGACCATCGTATTGCAATGGCTTGTGCGGTGGCGGCACTGAGGTCAACAGGAGAAGTTAGTATCGAAGAGGCGCAGGCTATTGACAAATCGTATCCCGATTTTTTCGTTCACTTAAAGTCTTTAGGCGCATCAGTCAGTGATCAATATTTGTCTGTCGACTCGCATTGATCATATTTTAATTAACATTAAATCGCCCCTGGCGAACCGGTCATGAATTCATTTGGTCGCATATTCCGTATAAGTATTTTTGGCGAATCGCATGGCGATAGCGTGGGAATAAATATCGATGGATGTCCCGCTGGTCTTCCGCTTGCAGTTGAAGATTTTTTGGCAGATATCGAGAGAAGGAAAGGAGGAACCCAAAAAGGAACTACGCCGAGAAAAGAAGACGATATCCCGATTTTCAAAACCGGTTTATTTAACGGGAAAACAACGGGTGCACCGATCACGATTTTATTTGAAAATAAAAATACAAGAAGCGGAGACTACGAAAAGCAAAGAGCGGTTCCGCGCCCGGGTCACGCGGATTTTGTGGGACATAAAAAATTTGGGGGCTTTGAAGATTATCGCGGCGGTGGTCATTTCAGTGGAAGGTTAACAGTAGCATTGGTCGCTGCAGGCGTCATATCAAAAAAATTGTTGGCGCTAAAAAATATCACTACAGTATCGACGATCACTGAAATAGGCGGAGAAAAAGATCTTGAAAAAGGATTGCAAAAAGCAATTGACGCGAAGGATTCTGTGGGTGGAATCGTCGAAAGTCGCACGGAGAATTTGCCGATAGGATTGGGAGAACCTTTTTTTGATAGCGCCGAGTCGTTGTTATCTCATATTGTATTTGCAATTCCTGCAGTGCGTGGCATTGAATTCGGAACCGGTTTTGAAGCCGCAAAAATGTTTGGAAGCGATCACAACGATGCTATCGAAAACATGAATGGTAAAACAAAGACAAATCATGCTGGTGGTATCGTTGGAGGTATTACCAATGGCAATGAATTGGTTTTTCGTATTGCCATCAAACCAACTTCATCCACACCAAAAGAGCAGGAAACGCTGAATTGGGAAACAAACCAGGTCGAAACATTTTCCGTAAAAGGACGCCATGATCTTTGTATTGCCCTACGCGTGCCCGTTATACTCGAGGCGGTAACCGCTGTTGTGTTGGCTGACTTACTTTTGCTCGAACAAAAAATTCCCAGAGTGTTAGGATAAAATGGTTGACAGTTTTTGAACCATGATTAAAGGATTGAAGGATCGTCATGAAATTTGCAAACGATGATTTAATTATTGAACTATTCGTTAGCAATTAATCGAACTTCATGGTAATCGTTCAATCCTTTAATCATGGTTCAGAAGCTGTCAAACATTTCGAGGCACTCCCAAAAACAATATTTATCATGCACACCTATATCATCAACGCATCTATCCAAATTATTCCTATTGTCGAAGACAAACATCCTTACGAATGGGTTGATGAAGCAATTGCTATTATCCAGCGGTCAGGTATTAAATATGAAGTTGGACCATTTGCTACAGTGCTTGAAGGAACTTATCAACAAGTGATGGAAGTAATTCACGACGTCAATGAATATTTGTTTCAGAAAGGTTGCGAAGAATGGATCAGTAATCTTCAAATACAGATAAGAAGTAAGAAGGACATTACCGGCGAGGAAAAAACTTCGAAATTCTAATTGGTTGATTGATTCTTTGCGCTTTTGCGTCTTTGCGTGAAAAAATCCTCACGCAAAGACGCAAAAGCGCAAAGAATCGACTAATCAACTCTTCAACTACTCAGCCGCGTCCAGTTCTTCAAAACTCAAATCAAGCACTTCATATTTCTCAGGATTGGGAAGACTATAATGCCACCATTCTGTTGCGAATGCATTAAAGCCATATTTCTCCATTGTATTTTTAAGCAGCGCACGATTTTTTAATACTTCTTCGGTAAGAGCCATAAAGTCGTGGTGTGCGGTGTCGGTAAAATTGTCAAAGCCGGTTGGCATTTTTAATTCCTTTTTTGAATTCAATTCAATAATGGTGAGATCCACGGCGATACCACGATTATGCCCGCTTCCTTTTTTTGGATCAGCAACATAACGATCATCATGCACCAATTCCCAAAATTTCTCCGTGACTGAATAGGGGCGATATGCATCAAAAATTTTCAATCCATAACCCATTGTGTTTAATTCCTTCTGCACTTTTGAAATTGCCTGCACCGCGGATGCGCGCAAAAAACTGTGATTTGTTTTTTGGGGATACATTCTTCTTCCCATAAAATTATTTTTTGTAGCATAACGCAAATCAAAAACGATATTGGGAATAACCGACTGCAGGTTTGTCATTTTTTTGAGACTGTCGTTTAAGATTGATTCATGATATGCTTCGATGGTTTTAACGAAATGCACGCCATATTTGCTGACTTCCATATTTTGTGCAAAACATGCGGAAGGATACGATAAAAAAATAGAAAAAATCCATGCCCAAATATTCATCTGTTGTGTTATATTGTATTTCATTTGCAGTAGATTTTTCTCGTTTAGGAGAAAATTACTTCATTTGCATTGATAACTGATACTATTACATGAGCAATTCTGGAAAATTTTTCCTGTTTGTTGTAGCTACCTATTGTTTTTTTTTATTACTCGCATGTGGCGATAATAAAAAACCACCTGAAAAAGACATCGTGGTACAGCCTGCAAAATTATCGGAGCGTATTCACGATGATCTTGAAAAACTGGTTGACAATATCCGCCGGAATAGCGGCAAAATGAACGATTCAATTAGTCTCGGATATTCCGAATTGGTTGACAGTATTTATGAATCCAACCATTTTCAACCGTTATGGAGTAAGGACAATAAATGGTTGCCGCTTGGAGATTCTCTTTTTACTTTTATTGATTCGGCCAAATTCTACGGATTGTTCCCGTCCGATTATTATTCCCATTCCTTGGATTTCATCCATCGCATATTCATGGCCGATAGTATCGCGAAGAAGAACGCAGCTTTATGGGCGAGGGCAGACGTGCTGCTGACTGACGCTTTTTTTAAATTGGTGAAAGATATTAAACAGGGTAGGTTTCCTTATGATAGTGTTACGTTAAGAACGGACACCGTGCTTAAAAAAGAAATTTTCGTCAACACATTTACCACAGCGATGCAATCGGGTAATATTGCTGCTTCATTGGACAGCCTTCAACCCAAATACAGGGAATACGATTCGTTAAAAATTTATACCAAAAAGTTTCTTGCTACGGCTTCTTTCAATCCGTTCACTTACCTGGTTTATCCATATAAGGATTCGGTTGCATTTTTTAAATTATTGGAAAAGCGTCTTCGCGAATTGGGTGAAATTTCTCCCGATGTCGTGAACCCCGATACGATTGCCTTTTCAAAAATCTTCCGGAAAATTCAAAAGCAATACGAACTGAAACTGACCGGTAAACTTTCAGACCGATTGGTAGATCATCTCAACGACACCGACTGGGAAAAGTTCAAGCAAATAGCGGTTAACCTTGACCGGTATAAATTATTGCCGGATACTTTGCCACGCAATAGGGCATGGGTCAATCTACCAGCATTTTCATTGCAGGTTTTTAGTGACGATACACTTGTCTTCATGTCGAGGGTGATTGTTGGAGGTCCGCAAACCCGCACACCGCTATTGAGCAGCGAAATTTCAAATTTCATGACCTACCCGCAGTGGACGGTTCCATATAGTATTATTTTCAAAGAAATGCTTCCGAAGATTCGTCAGAACGTGGATTTTCTCAATAAGGAAAATTTGATGGTGATCGATAAGAATGACAGTGTGATCGATCCGACAACAATCAACTGGTACAAATTGAATAAAAATCATTTTCCATATCTACTTAAACAAAGGCAGGGAGATGATAATTCATTAGGGGTTATCAAATTTAATTTCAGAAATAAATACTCGGTATATATGCACGATACCAACGTGCGATGGATGTTTGGCAAACCATACCGGGCGCTTAGCCATGGTTGTGTGCGCGTAAAAGAATGGCAAAAGCTGGCTGATTTCCTGATCAGAACCGATACTGTCAAATACAAACCCGATAGTCTGCGGGCATGGATAGCAAGACAGGAAAAGCATGTCGTTAGCGGTTTTCCCAAAGTGCCAGTCTACTTCCGCTACTTCTCCTGCGAAGGAAAAGATGGACGAGTTAAGTTTTATGACGATATTTATGAGGAAGACAGATATCTGCGGGAGAAATATTTTTTGAATAAAACCGTTGAATAATGTGAACCGGGATTTAACTGATTTGAAAAGATT
>JAFDYD010000036.1:130149-130708 GCA_018267615.1 Bacteroidota bacterium
AATCTTTTCAAATCAGTTAAATCCTGGTTCGGCATTAAAAAAATATATCCTCATGAATAAGCGCGCTCCACTATTGATTGCATGCATCATCGTGAGCAGCTTATCTTTCTCACAACACAAAAGATCTTCTACACATTCGAAGTCGCCAAAGAATAATACGAATACGAATATTCATTATGGCACGGCCAGCTATTATGCGAATAAATTCGAAGGCAGGAAAACAGCAACCGGTGAAATTTTCAGCCAGAAGAAAATGACCGCAGCGAGTAATATTTTATCACTCAATACATATGTGCAGGTTACAAATCTTCATAATAAAAAAACAGCGGTTGTGAAGATAACGGACCGCATGCATCCAAAAAATAAGAGACTGATTGACCTGAGTCGTGCTGCCGCAAAAAAACTTGGATATACTTCACGAGGACTTACTCGTGTGAAAGTGGAAGTGCTTGGGAAAAAAGCACCGGATGAGTGGAAGATGGAAGCGGTTGCGGAATAATGATCGAAGATTTTGCAAAAGTTAAATGATAGGTCGAATATTCAATAAGCAACACTCAAT
>JAFDYD010000036.1:130738-147294 GCA_018267615.1 Bacteroidota bacterium
ATTGAGTGTTGCTTATTGAATATTTTTTCTATTAGTATTTCCATCGCTTTTACACCAAGCTCAGGATACTGCCTTGTTGACAAGTGCTGCTGCTTCGCTCAACAAAATTGCTGATTGCACTTTTAGTCCACTTTGCTCAATTAATTTTTGCGCTTCTTCGGCGTTTGTTCCCTGCAAGCGGACAATGATCGGAACTTTGATTGTACCGATAGAATTATATGCATCGATTACACCTTGTGCAACGCGATCGCAACGAACAATTCCTCCGAAAATATTAATGAGAATCGCTTTTACTTTTGGATCTTTCAAAATAATACGGAAACCGGCTTCAACAGTTTGCGCGTTCGCAGTACCACCTACATCAAGGAAGTTTGCTGGTTCACCGCCGCTTAACTTAATCATATCCATCGTAGCCATTGCCAATCCGGCGCCATTTACCATGCAACCCACATTGCCGTCGAGCTTTACAAAATTCAAATTGTATTTTCCAGCTTCTACTTCGGTAGCATCTTCCTCACTGATATCCCTAAGCGCTTCTAGTTCCGGATGACGCATGAGAGAATTATCATCGAGATTCATTTTGCAATCCACAGCGATAATTTTTTCGTCGCTGGTTTTGAACAGCGGATTAATCTCGAGCATGCTGCAGTCCAATCCAACATAAGCGTTGTATAAATTCGTTACGAACTTCACACAATTTTTAAATGCTTCACCACTTAATTGAAGATTGAAAGCAATCTTTCTTGCCTGGAAGGGTTGTAATGGTCCACCTGGATAAACCCATTCCTTAAAAATTCTCTCCGGCGTTTTGTGTGCCACTTCTTCAATATCCATTCCTCCTTCTGTACTGTACATGATTACGTTTTGTCCCTTTGCTCTATCTAATAAAATGGATAAATAAAATTCTTTAACAGGATTTGGACCGGGATAATAAACATCCTGCGCAACCAATACTTTGTTCACTACTTTTCCCGCCGGACCAGTCTGAATCGTTACAAGCGTTCCGCCAAGCAAATTGGAAGCGATTTGTTTTACATCTTCGGAATTTTTACCGACCGCTACACCTCGTTGCTCCGTTCCCTGAATCTTTCCTTTACCGCGTCCTCCTGCATGTATTTGTGCCTTCACCACGGCAAAACTATTTCCTGTCTGTACTTTAATTTGTTTATATGCTTCTTCGGCAGCACCTGCAGAATCAACAGGGATACCTTCCTGAACTGGAACATTATATTTTTTTAGTAACTCTTTTGCCTGGTATTCGTGCAGGTTCATAGTTGAAAATTTTAACGAAAATAAGATAGAACGGGGGAATATAAAAATGGGTGGTGGGGTTGGGTGGTTGAGGGTTGATTGGTTGAAAAGTTGAGTGGTCGATATGTCGATATGTCGATATGTGAAGACGTAATTGTAATTTATGTCAACTTATCAACCAATCGACTTATCGACATATCGACCAATCGACTTTTCAACCAGTCAACCTATCAACTCACCGTCACCAGCCACTACGCTTTTCTTATATTTGCAGCCGTTCGTAATATCGTATATTGAAATCGCAGTAAATATTTTATGGGAGATTCTGTTATTAAGCAATTAGAAGAAGCTGCCGGATTTATAAAGAAGATTTATCCACACGCACCTCAGGCAGGCATTGTATTGGGCAGCGGCATTGGAAATCTTGTGGCGGAAATTCAGGTCGAAAAAGAAATTGAATACGCTGATATTCCTCATTTCCCTGTTGCTACCGTAAAAGGTCATTCAGGCAAATTGATTTTCGGATCAATCAATGGGAAAAAGATTGTAGCAATGGCGGGGAGGTTTCATTACTATGAAGGATATTCCGTGCAGCAAGTTGTATTTCCAATACGTGTGATGAAATTTCTCGGAATAAAAATACTGTTGATTTCAAACGCCGCGGGTGGCACGAATACGTCTTTTCAAGTAGGAGATCTCATGATCATTACCGATCATATCAGTTTTTTTACGGTAAATCCTTTAATAGGAGCGAATAATGAATTGCTCGGTCCGCGTTTTCCGGATATGAGTGAGCCTTATAATAGGAAATTAATTGCTAAAGCAAAAACAGTTGCAAATCGTTTAGGCATCCCCGTGAAAGAAGGAATTTATACCGGCGTCACCGGACCTACATTTGAAACACGCGCTGAATACAGGCTGATCCATTTTGCAGGAGGCGATGCAGTTGGCATGAGCACGGTGCAGGAAGTGATTGCCGCGGTTCATATGGGCATCGAAGTATTTGCCATGAGCATCATAACAGATATCGGTATACGCGAAGATGATAATATCATCACACATGAAGAAGTTTTGCGTGAGGCGAAAAATGCAGAACCCAGGCTGACAGCCATTTTCAAAGAATTGTTGGATGAATTGTAATATTAACTTTTGTATAACTCGTGTCAACCGGCTAATGACTAATTTGTTGAAAAAATTTCCAATCGTGCGAAGATCGAGGATCATAGTAATGGTTGCGTTGGGATATTTGTTGATTGCAGGGTTGCAGGCAAGTGCCCAGGATCCAATGTCAAGATTCAGGGGAATGGGAGGTGGTGGAGCGAAAAGTGGCGACACAACACTAAAGCATCGTGTTGAAGATTCGATCAATATCAGTTTTCGTTTTCTCGATTCAAGCCGGCTCAGAAGATTTGATTCTACGATATATGATTTCAGAAAAAAATTTCCTTTGCAGGCAACATGGATCGACCTGGGAAATTTTGGAACGGCTTCGCGCAATCTCGTGTTTACTCCGATTATAAAATCGGGCTGGGATCCGGGATGGCACGCCTATGACGCTTATGTTTTTACCACCGACGAAACAAGATTTTACACAACTACTCGTCCATATTCCGAACTCGGTTATGTTTTAGGAGGTAAAGCGGAGCAAATGGTAAACCTGGTTCATACTCAAAATATAAAACAGTTATTTAATTTCTCCTTTCAATATCGCCTGATCAATAATCCTGGTACTTACAATAATCAAAATACAAATCACAACAATTACAGGGTCAGTGCATGGTACAATTCAGCCAATAAAAGATATCATGCTTTTTTAATTCTTGTGGGCAGCAAATTGGTTGCTTCTGAAAATGGAGGATTAAAAGATACGAAAGACCTCGACTCCATTGCTTACACAGATCGCTTTAATATTTTAACAAGACTCGCGCCCGGCAAACAGTATAGCACGAATGTATTTGCATCAAATGTAACTACCGGAACTTTTTATAGCACCGGCACTTACTTATTCAGGCAGCAATATGATATCATCGGCAAAAAAGATTCTATTGTTACCGACTCAACAGTCACGCGATTATTTTATCCTAAAATAAGAGCCGAACACACCATATCGTACAGCACATATCATTACCGGTTTGTAGATAATACCCCTGATACTTCTTACTACACAAAATACTTTGATTTTGTTTCGACCCCGGATACGATTAAGCTGAGTGATCAATGGCATGATCTTGTAAACGATCTTTCATTCTATTCATTTCCCGACAGTAAAAATGCCCAGCAATTTATTAAAGCCGGAGCCAGTATCGAAAACCTTACGGGATATTTTGATGCGGGATCGAAAACTTTATATAACGTTTTTGTGCATGGAGAATATCGCAACAAAACCCGAAACCAAAAGTGGGATGTAGAAGCAATCGGCAAATTTTATGTGACCGGATATAACGCCGGGGATTACAATGCATATATCAGTCTGAAAAGAATGATCAGCAAAAATCTCGGCTTCTTGCAGGTAGGTTTTCAAAATTCAAATCGTACGCCTTCGTTTTCGTATGACAGGGAAAGTAGTTTTGGATTCGGCGTGCCGGGATTTTTCAATAAGGAAAATATCGTAAATCTGTTTGGATCGATCGAGCAACCTAAATTGGATTTAAAATTATCGGGCAGTTATTTTCTGATCACTAACTATAATTATTTTACGGATTATTATCACGCCAAACAGCAATCGAGTCCCTTTAACGTATTGCAATTAACACTTGAAAAAGTATTTACTTACAAACGACATTGGATATGGCGTTTACTATTGACGGTACAACAAAAAGCTGGATCGTCGCCGGTAAATATGCCGTCGCTTGTAACGTTTAATCAATTCGGATACGAAGGAAAATTAGGTTTCAAAAATCTGAATATTGCTTTTGGTGCAGAATTGCGTTATTTCTCCGCGTATAAAGCTGATGGATTTGCGCCGCCGGTTGGACAATTTTTTGTGCAAAATGATGAGACGATCCGACAAAAACTTCCTGATATTAACCTCTATATCAATTTCAGGATTCGCAGTTTCACCGCTTATGTTCGCGCAGAAAATTTAAATACCATGCAGTTCAACGGACCTGGAGGTTTTGGATTTACCAATAACAATTTCGTTGCTCCTTATTATCCATATCCTGGTCTGCATATCAGGCTTGGAATTTTCTGGAGCTTTATTAATTAGGCTGAACGCTGAACGCATAACGCGGAAGAAGTTTGCTGCATTCAGCGTTTAGCATTCCTGAGTTTTTAACAGCAACGTTCAGGAATTATTATTAATTTGTTGAATATTTTACGAAGTAAAAATGAAATCAGCGTTATTACAAATCTTAAAATTTTTTCAGTCTCTTTTCACAAAAAAAGATTGTTGTAAATGAAAAAGTTTTTTTTCTTACTGGTATTAACAAGTTTTAGCATGTCAGTCTTTTCACAAATAAAACCTGGTCAACAGGCACCGGATTTATCATTACCCGATGTAAATGGAAAAATCATTCATCTTTCAGATTTGAAAGGTAAGGTAGTGTTGATAGATTTTTGGGCGAGCTGGTGTGGACCATGCAGAAAGAATAATCCGCATCTCGTGAAATTGTATAATAAATATCATCCGAAAGGCTTGGAGATTTATGGTGTGTCAATCGACGACGTAGATGCGAATTGGAGAAAGGCGATTGAACACGATAAGTTAGGCTGGATTCAGGTGAATGATAGCAAGGGTTGGGACGCGCCATCCACGTTAGCATATGGAGTTGACGCGATTCCTGCATCATTTCTTATCAACAAAGATGGCGTTATAGAAAAAGTTAATTTGGTGGGATGGAACCTGGAATCGGAAATAAAATCGATGCTGAAAAAATGATATCGAAGTTGCAGTTTTTGTTTGTAGCATCTTGGAATATTCAATAATCAACACTCAATATTCAATGTTCAAGTCTGAAATTCAATCAGTGTTTTTGTATTATTACTTGAACATTGAATATTGAGTGTTGATTATTGAATATTTTTTCGAGAATGTTGCTTCACGATTTTTTCGGTTCACAGTCCGCTTCTTCACAATTCACATCTTCGGTTTCTATTTCCAATGTTGCGTGTTGAATATTTAAATGCAGCAGCTCGTGTTTTATTTCTTGCTTCATGTGTTGAAGTTTATCCATGTCGGTGTCTTTTGAAACAACTACATGTGCCGTCAGGGCATTTTCGTTGGTGCTAAGTGCCCAGATATGAATATGATGAAATCCGCGCACGCCGTTAATTTTTTTAACTATTTGCTGTACGTTTTTAAGATCGATTCCTTCCGGAACTGCATCGAGTGATAAACGCAGGCTATCTCTCAAAAGACTCCATGTGCTAAAAAGAATAACGGCGCCTACCAATAAACTCAACGCTGCATCGATCCAATAAAAGCCAGTATATATAATCAGGATTCCACCGATAACAAGTCCCGCGGAAACAACAGCATCAGCCATCAGGTGAAGAAATGCGCTTTTGATATTCAGGTCGTGATCTTTTGAGCGAAAAAATAAAAGTGCAGTAATGGCATTGATAAAAATACCAATAGCGGCGATGATGGAAATTGTTTTGCCAGGCAGTGGTTCGGGAGATATCATCCGATGTATCGCTTCATACCCTATCGCACCAATAGACAATAATAGAATGACGGCGTTAAAGAGCGCAACCAATACTGTCGTTTTTTTATATCCGTAAGTATATTTTTCATTTGGTTTTACCTTGGCGAGACGAAATGCAATCAGCGACATGGCAAGGCTTGCGACGTCGGCCAGGTTATGACCTGCGTCAGATAACAATGACAAGGAATGAATATGCAATCCCGCACCCACTTCCGCAATCACAAATAGAAAATTCAAAATGATGCCGATAATAAAAGCATTGCTTACATGCTTCAGGTTAATGGGGTGATGATGATGGTGTCCATGTGCGTGTCCGTGCGAATGTGTATGAGAGTGTGCATGTGTGTGCTCCATGGAAGAAATAAAAATTTGAATGTAAAATTACTGCTTAGTTTTAAAATGCGATTGATGTTAGCATTATTTTAATGAATGTGTATTGTGCCGGCATCTCTTCAGCTCAATCTCCCCGTTACAGACAACAAATACATTTGCATCGATTGGCCTTCTTGCCTGATCCAATCATTATATGCGGTGATTGCGTTGGTTCTTTGCAGATCCGTGATATAGTTGTCTTTCACCAGTTGTTTTCCACGTGTTTCGGCAACGGTAGACCATATCGACGCCTTTCTTGCAAAATCTTTTTCAGACCTGTCTGTTTTCTCAAATTGATTTTCTACGATTATATTTTTTAAACCGATTTCTGCAAACATTTGTTGCAGGTGGTCGGCAATAGCATTATCGAAACCTGCATCTTTTCTCCATTCCAGAAATGCGCTATAGAAATAATGCATCGTTTCAGGGATATGTGGCACCCATTCTATTTTTTCATGATTGTAGTCGAGGATGGAAATGGTTCCATCATCAGTTAATAATGATTTCATTGTTACAAGTGCCTCTTTAGGATGATCTAGCCATTGAAGAACGCGGGCGGAGCTGATGAGTTGAAATTTTTCTGTGGGTTGATAATTATAAATATCTCCTTTGTAAAAAGAAATATTTTTTACATCAGTATATTTTTCTTTCGCAATATTGATCAGCTCCTCACTGATATCTATACCCGAAGCGAATCCGGCTGGTGCAATTCTTTTTGCAATATCATGGGTGATGGCACCTGATCCACAACCCACATCCAATACCCTCATCCCCTTGCGAAGGAGTTTTAACAAATTCCTGTTATCAAATTCGATCGTTCTTTCATCCAATATTTTATTGGCACCTGTGGGCATATTTGCCCTTTCGCTTGCTCGCTGGCTTGACATTCTTATTAAAAATAATTGTGTGAAAAAAATCAGCGATTAATTGGTATTGGTACAGTTTGAGTCGATCACTCCACGACAGAAATTTTCTTAACTAATAATTAAACTACTTATCGTGGAGTGGTCGACTCAAACTGTACCAATACCGATTAATTAAGCGATGATGGGGTTTCAATTCCATTTATATCTGCCTCGGAATAATTCCTGACGATATTGTAAAGTGTATCTCTTTCAACCGGTTCCCTTTTTACCTGCCTGATCAACGCCGCCAGTTGCGCAGTGGTAAGCGTTGGATGTTGTTCCTCCGATCCCGCCATCGAATAAATTTTTGTTGAATCATCAATGGTGCCATCCAGGTCATTCACTCCAAATGACAGTGTCAGTTGCGCATTCTTACGACCCAGCATCGGCCAATATGCTTTCAGGTGGGGAAAGTTATCGAGGTATAAACGCGCGATTGCATAGAGCCGCATGTCTTCGATCACTGAACTTTCCGGAACATGACTCATATCATTATCCTTGTTGCGGAATTTTAGCGGGATAAAAGTGTTAAAACCTTTTGTTTCATCTTGCAATTTTCTCAATCGTTCCATATGATCGATTCTATGAAAATATTTTTCGATATGTCCAAACAGCATCGTCGCATTTGTATGCATGCCGAGTTGATGCGCTGCGCGATGAATATGCAACCATCCTTCAGCATCTACTTTATCCGCGCATATCTGTTGCCGTATGTCCGGATGAAAAATTTCTGCGCCACCTCCCGGCAGTGAATCCAAACCTGCTTCGTGCATTTTTTTCATGCCTTCTTCCACAGTCAATTTTGCTTTGCGAAACATATAGTCCAATTCAACTGCTGTAAAGCCTTTGATGTGTAATTCGGGCCGATGTGCTTTTATTTTTTGCATCAGCTCCATAAAGAATTCCATATTCATTTTAGGATGAACGCCGCCTACTACATGTACTTCAGTGACTGGTTTCCCATCATAACTTTTTACAATATCTAGCATTTGCTGCTGACTGAGTTCCCAACCCTCATCCCTATGCGCATATAATCGGGAGTATGAACAAAATGCGCAGGAGAATACGCAGACATTAGTCGGCTCAATATGAAAATTGCGGTTGAAATAAGTTTTGTTGCCATGTAATCTTTCGCGGACATGATTTGCCAATGCGCCCGCATATGGTAATTCAGCTTTTTCAAAAAGCGCGAGTCCGTCTTCTTCGGTTAACCTGTTTTGATGAATGATTTTCTCGCCAATATTTCTTAACTCAGTATCTTTTTGTTTTGAAACGATACTTTCGATGGCACTTTCCAATATATTCATTGCTTTGGATTTTCAAATATGAAGAGCAAAGTTATGAAAGATGTCTGAACCGAAATTTTAAACGATTTTCCCGATTGTACTGATAATTTCAAATTGTATTGAAAAGTTATTGGTTTGGTGTTTTTGGTTTAATTTTTTTAAATGAAAATACACTTTGACATTGTCAGTACAATCAGGAAAATCGTTTAAAATCCAGGTTCAGACATCCGTTCACCCAAATTCATTATCTTCATTTATAAACAAAACTGCATGGAGCGCTTTCATGGTCTGATCGGTATTGCACTAATTTTTGGAGTTGCATTTTTATTTTCAAACAATCGTAGCCGCATCAATTATCGTGTTGTATTCAGCGGATTGTTATTGCAGATAGTTATCGCGGTACTCGTATTAAAAGTGCAACCGGTTACGAGATTTTTTCAATTCCTTGGTCATGGTATGGAAAAAATTGAATTGTTTGCGTTCAAAGGAGCTTCTTTTGTGTACGATGGAGTTGCTATTGTGAAACCCGGCGGTGCAGTCGGCAGTTACGCTTCGGGAGGATTTGTGTTTGCATTCAATGTAACCGCAACTATTATTCTTGTTTGTGCATTGGTTGCAGTTCTATATTATTTCGGAATTATGCAGCGTATTGTTGCCGTTATTGCAAAAGCGATGAATTTTATCATGCGTGTGAGTGGAGCGGAAGCGTTGAGTAATGTTGCAAGCGCTTTTGTCGGACAAATTGAGGCACAGGTAATGATTCAACCGTATTTACCAGGCATGACGAAGAGCGAATTGCTCGCGAGTATGAGCGGAAGCCTTGCTTGTATTGCCGGCGGTATTCTCATCGTATATGCAAATATGGGTGCGCAGGCCGGAATGGATCTCGCTCCCAAATTAATTACAGCAAGTCTCATGGCTGCCCCGGGCGCGCTCGTTATTTCGAAAATTGTATGGCCTGAAACGGAAGAAAGTCAGACGATGGGAAAAGTGAAGCTGGAAGTAAAAAGTCATTATACAAATCTCATCGATGCGATATCTCATGGCGCCGGAGAAGGTTTTAAAATTGCGATGAATGTGATTGCCATGTTGATTGGTTTTATCGCGGTGATCGCGTTGCTTGATTATACCTTGCTGAAAATCGGGCATATTTTCAATCCTCATTTTGATTTGAGTTTGAATTGGATTTTCGGAAAAATTTTCTATCCTTTTGCCTGGTCAATGGGAGTTCCTTCTGTTGATGTAAACAATGTGGCTACATTACTCGGACAAAAATTATCGATCAACGAATTTGTTGCATTCAAGAATCTTACATCAAAATCGGTGCCGGTGATTTCCGAAAAAGGATTGCTCATCGTCAGCATTGCTATTTGTGGTTTTGCAAATTTCAGCAGTGTAGGCATGCAGATAGGAGGGATCGGCGCAATTGTTCCGGCAAGACGTGCAGACCTTGCCAGGCTTGGGTTGCGTGCATTACTCTGCGGAACACTCGCCTCTTATTTATCTGCAACCATTGCGGGAATATTAATGTAGAAATTTGGATTGAAATAATTTAGCGATGCAATATTTTCTACAAATAAACCATAGAATTTTCTCTTCGAGTTCCTGGTCATAATATCACTGCACATAGTAAATCAATTAAATCAGTCAAATCAGAAGTTCTTTTTTGTATTAAAGCAACCACAACTTTTTAATTTTCGTATCAATATAAAAATCGTTTGCAAAAGATTTTCCCGTCAATAATTTTGAGTATACAACCACGTCCTTTAGGCAAATGAGGACTCATTAAATTTCACTGCGGTATTTAATTATTATTTAACTTTTCAGGGTCTTGAAAATGCGGATAGCGGGCAATATTTATTGTTGCTGATAGTTATTGTATTTGAGATGTGCCTTGCAATCCCTAATGGGAGTTTATTTATGAAAAAGACAATTTTAGTTTTTGGAATTTTGGGCGTGGTTATTTTTTCATGTACAAAAAATAACGGCAGAGGTGATAACGGCCCAGGTGCCGACCCTTTGATTGACTGCACGAATGTTGCCAAGACATTTTCTGCAGATGTAAATCTCATTATTCAAACAAGTTGTGCAACGAATTCAGGATGTCATGGCAATGGTAGTACGAATGGCCCCGGTCCGCTGTTGACATATAATCAAATTTTTAATGCAAGAATCGCCATTCGCTCGGCTGTCACAAGCGGTGCGATGCCTTTGGGATCAAGTTTATCAACCATTCAAAAGAATACTGTCGCATGTTGGATTGATAACGGAGCCCCACAGGATTGAGGAAGGCATAGAGATAATCACGAACCCTTCGAATGATATTGTGTATCCCGTTTTTAAAATCCCCATCATAACCGGGCAATCAACTTTTGAAGCAGTATTCATTTAAAAATGATGCTGCTTTTTTTATGAAATATTTTAGTGCAGGAACAACACCAGGTCGGCTTCAATCTAATGAAAATATTCTTGCAGGATTATTGGTAAAATATCAGCCGGTTTGAAAATCGAGTTGGAATATTCAATAATCAACAATCAACACTCAATATTCAAGGCTGTATTAAAAATTGAGCATTGAATATTGAGTGTTGATTGTTGAATATTTTTTGCCTGCACAAAAAAAAGCCCATCCTTTTAAGAACGGGCTTTACCATTATATCGATTCAATTATATTAAATATGCGCTTCGATCTTTTTTACAAAATTGGTTTTGGGTTGTGCACCTACTAATTTGTCAACAACCTTACCACCTTTGATAAAAAGAATTGCTGGAATGGAAGTGATGCCATAGTTGACAGACAATTCCGGGTTATGATCCACATTTACTTTTCCCACGTTGATCTTTCCGTCATATTCTTTTGAAAGCTCTTCAATAACTGGTCCTATTGCGCGACAAGGTCCACACCATTCAGCCCAAAAATCGATAACAGTTAATTTATCTGACGCTATTACTTTTTCCTGGAAGTTCGCATCTGTGAATTCTAATGCCATAATAATTGTTTTAATTGTATGTAAAATTCGATATTATTTCCGAATTATTTTGTCGTTTCAGCGACACCCGGGATTTTTTTGATCGGCCTCGAGTGAAGCATGGCGACGGACAAAGACTGCAAATATACTTCCAAAACCAAACAGGTGGTATTTTGACATCTCCACCAGTTATACAGTGACGACCTGTACTTCCATTTCGGGACTGCTTTCCAGAAATGCGGCCATTTCGTCATTCATTTCGAAACCAGAGTCCATGGTATAAAGGCTGATCCGAAAATTGCTTTTGGCTTCTTTGATGTTAAACTTCAACGAAGATTTTCCCGGGAACTTCTTTATATTTTTCTCCACAAACTGCACCATTTGCTGGTTTATAGAACGGGCGTCAATATCCACAACCAGTTGCCTCGTGAGATGTTGCTTCACGCTTTCCAGCAACATCATCTTTTCAACTTTGAATTCAAATTCCGGCCTGTTAAAACGTGTTCTGAAAAAACCAGTCATGTATAGATTGATTCCCTTCTCGAGATAGTTGGAAAATTTTGCATAGTCTTCACTCCATAGTAGAAATTCACTTTTCCCGGTATAGTCTTCGATAAAGAACGAACCGAATTGTTTTCCGGTTTTGGTCACTCGATGTTGGGCGTCGGTAACAAGCCCCGCGAGTTTATATATTTTATTGGGATTCGCCTGTAATCCTACTGCTTCCTTGATTTCATTGAAATCTGCAAGCTTCGTGATTCCATAGTGATTGATCTCAAAACGGAAATGATCCAGCGGATGACCGCTCATAAACATGCCGATAATTTCTTTTTCGTGATCGAGCAATTCGGTGAGCGTCCATGGTTCGCAGTTTGGAATTTTGGGAGTAGCAATATCAGGCATGGCGAGATCGCCGAACAAACTGTTATTACTCTGCATGGAATTAGTCTGGTACTGGTTGCCGAAACGTATTATTTTTTCCATGCCCGAAGAAGTATCGCCCGGCGCCATATAAAAATATTGCGCCCGGTGAAATTCTTTGAAGCAATCAAACGCTCCTGCATATGCGAGGTTTTCTAAAGTTTTTTTGTTGATGGCTCGTTGGCTGATTCGTTTTACCATATCGAATATCGATGTAAAAGGAACACCGCTTTTTTCTCTCTCTTCTATGATTCCGTTTACAGTTGTTTCGCCGACACCTTTCAACCCCCCGAGTCCAACGCGAATCTCACCGTGTTGGTTAACCGCAAATCCTTTTTTCGATTCGTTTACATCAGGTCCGAGAACTTTCAATCCCATACGTTTGCATTCCTCCATGAAAAAAGTAATTTTTTCGATGCTGCCGGAATGATTCAGCACCGCCGCCATATATTCGGATGGATAATGCGATTTTAAATAGGCAGTTTGATAAGCTACATACGCGTAACAAGTGGAATGTGATTTATTAAAAGCGTATTGCGCGAACGCCTCCCAATCGGTCCAGATTTTTTCAAGCTTATCCGCATCGAACCCCTTTTTTGTTGCACCTGTGATGAATTGATTTTTCATCTTATCCAGGATTGATTTTTGTTTCTTACCCATTGCCTTACGCAATACATCTGCATCGCCTTTGCTGAAGCCGGCAAGTTTTTGTGCGAGCAACATTACTTGTTCCTGGTAAACCGTAATACCATATGTGTCTTTCAAATATTCTTCCATTTCGGGAAGATCATATGATATCGTTTCGCGACCGTGTTTTCGATCCACGAAATTGGGAATATATGCCATCGGACCCGGACGATACAATGCATTCATCGCTGTGAGATCATCAAACTTATCCGGTTTCAGATCGCGCAAATATTTTTGCATACCGGGACTTTCAAACTGGAACGTGCCGATGGTTTCTCCTTTTTGATAAAGCTCAAAAGTCTTTTTGTCGTCGAGTGGAATCGCATCGATATCAATTTCGATTCCGTGATTTTCTTTGATCAGTTCGAGTGATGTTTTCAGGATATTGAGTGTTCTTAATCCTAAAAAATCCATTTTTAATACACCTGCTTCTTCGATGATGTTGCCTTCTATTTGTGTAACGAGCAGGTCGGAATCTTTCGCTGTACAAACAGGAATAATATTCATCAGTTCATCCGGCGCAATGATAATTCCAGCGGCATGCAACCCAGTATTGCGCACGGAACCTTCGAGGCGTTCTGCTTCATGCAATACTCTTGCACGTAAATCATTCCCGTTATAAATCTCTCTCAATTTTTTCACAGACTCTCTGTCGTCCGGACCAAATCCTTCTTTTTCTTCGAGTGATTTTTCTCCTTCTTTAAATGTCAGCGGAGCATGCAAAACCCTTTTCAGATTCACGCCAGGTCGTTCAGGAACAAGTTTCGCAAGTGCATTTGATTCGGGCAATGAAAGATCCATGACACGCGCCACATCTTTAATACTCATTTTCGCAGCCATGGTGCCATAAGTTACTATTTGCGCAACCTGGTTCTTTCCATATTTTTTTACGACATAATCAATTACTTTTTGTCTTCCTTCATCATCAAAATCTGTATCGATATCCGGCATCGATTTACGATCCGGATTCAAAAATCTTTCGAACAGAAGATTATATTTGATGGGATCGATATTGGTAATGCCGATACAGTAAGCTACAACACTTCCTGCCGCGGAACCGCGTCCCGGTCCCACAAACACACCCATTTCTCTGCCGGCTTTAATAAAATCACTTACGATGAGAAAGTATCCGGCGAATCCCATTGTTTTAACAGTAAACAATTCGAAATTGATTCTTTCCTGTATCTCCGGAGTCAACTCACTGTAACGCTCACGCGCACCTTCCTGCGTAATATGTTTGAGATATTCCCATTGATCTAGATTGCTGTCGCCATGAATTTGAAATTCTTTAGGTATTGGGAAAGCGGGTAGCAGAATATCTTTTTTCAAATTCAACAATTCAACTTTATCTGCCACCAGACTGGTATTATCAATTGCTTCGGGTACGTCGCTGAACAACGTTTTCATTTCTTCCGTCGTTTTAAAATAAAACTGATCGTTTGGAAATTTAAAACGCCTGTTCTTAATATGTACTTCGTCGTTTACAAAATCATCAAATCCGGGTGTGCTTTGTTTTTCACCAGTGTTGATGCATAATAAAATATCATGTGCGTTGTAATCGTCCTTGTCTGTGTAATGGCTATCGTTCGTCGCAATAGTTGGAACATTATATTTTTTTGCAAGCTTTAATAGGAATTGATTGATTTTTTCCTGCTCCGGAATATTGTGTCGCTGTAATTCGATGAAGTAATCATCACCGAACATATCAAGCCACCATTTGAATTCTTTTTCCGCTTTCTCTTCTCCCTCGTGAAGGATTGCCTGCGGCACATATGCGCCGATGCAACATGTTGTGGCGATAAGCCCTTCGCGATATTTTTCTATCAGTTCTTTATCGATGCGTGGATACTTGCTATAAATACCTTCTGTAAAACCAAGCGAAGTGAGTTTGATAAGATTCTGATAGCCGGTTTTATTTTTTGCAAGAAGAACCTGGTGGTAACGTTCATCTTTTTGTTCTTTGGTAAAAGCTTTTCGATGCCTGTCTGCGACAACATAAAATTCACATCCCACAATTGGCTTTGTTTTCAAACTGCCATCTTCGTTTTTATATTTGTACGCTTCCGCTACAAATGCGAAAGCGCCGAACATATTACCATGATCGGTGATGGCGAGTGCGGGCATATTTTCAGCAACTGCTTTTTTAAAAAGACTTTGAATCGACGCTGCGCCGTCGAGTAAAGAATATTGCGTATGTACGTGCAAGTGAGAAAATCTGGTCATGATAAAATGTGGTGAACGGATATGTGTTAAAGGCATAAGGCATATGGTAAATGGTATGAATACAAGCAGCGCTGAGATGCTGAACTATTTCACGCCTTATACCTTTTACCTTCAACCGTATTCGTGCAAATTTAACATTTCAGTTGCCCTGTTGGTTGTTCCCATGAGTAGATTTACTAACATTTTTTGCCGCAAATTTGTATCTTTGCCGCTCAGTGCCCAATATCTTATTAATTTATCAACATGACGAAAAGCCTGTTTATACTTTCAATTATTATATTGGTTGCGGCCAGTTGCAGCAGTGTAAAACCTGTTACTGCCAGTGCTAGTTCGCAGCAGCGTACAAATAAGGAGTCCCAGGTTACATTTATAGATAATATCTCCGTCACTCCGGGATCAAATTCAAATACATCTACAAACGAATCATCATCTGCGAAAACGAATTATAAGATTGAAAATAAAGAAGAGATTCACAATTCATCGATTGAAAAATATTCTCCATTACAATTTAAATATGCCATTTTAACGAATTCGCCTGTTGAACAGTTGCGCAACGAGAAACTGGTCAATTTTATGGACGAATGGTATGGAACAAAATATCATTATGGAGGTACTTCCAAAAGCGGTATCGATTGTTCCGCCTTTGTTTCAATGTTGATGGCTTCTGTTTATGGCATTACAAGTATCCCGCGCACTGCAAGAGATCAATATGAATGGAGCAAAAGAATCGATATTGATGAGCTGCAGCAAGGCGATCTTGTTTTCTTTCATACAATGACAAAGAAGAAGAAAGCGGTTTCTCACGTCGGCGTATATCTCTGCAATAATAAATTCGTGCATGCATCTGTTTCCGGTGTTATGATCAGCGATATGAATGAAGGATATTATGCGAAACATTATGTTGGCGCGGGACGAGTGTATGGAGCGGCGGAGGTGAAGAGGTAGTGCTGAACGCTGAACGCTGAATAGATTATTGGAAATGCAAGATAGCATTTAATGGCGTTTCGCGTTTCGCATTGAGCGTTCAGCGTTTCGCGTTTAGCATCACCAATCTTTTCTTCACCGTTTCCCACACAGGCATTATATCCGGAGAGACTTTGAAATAAATAGTAGCCGGTAAGTAAATAAGAATAAACACCGCGCTACGCAATACGATCCATCCGAATCCATAATGCTGATAAAATAAATAATGACAAACCAGGTATCCAGTGGTTGCCAGTATCAGCGTGAGTACTGTTTTCATCGAGAAAGGCTGAAGATTAAATTTTCTCAATAAAAAAACATAACGGATAC
>JAFDYD010000037.1:0-580 GCA_018267615.1 Bacteroidota bacterium
CACATTGGTAAATTCACACATTTATAATTACATTTCCACATTTGTTTCTACATTTGCTGACAACTTTTTTTATGCCCTCTTTCGATATCGTTAGCAAAGTAGATCCTCAGACACTCGATAATGCAGTGAATGTTGTGAAAAAAGAAATCACGAATCGTTTCGATTTCAAAGATTCTCCCGTAGTGATCGATCTTAACAAGAAAGACATGAAAATAAATATCGAAGCGGAGAGTGATATGAAATTGAAACAAATCACAGATGTGTTGATCAGTCGGTCGATAAAACAGGGATTGGATCCGCTTGCGTTTGATTTTAGTAAAGACGCATATCCAAGTGGCAAGGTTGTAAAGAAAGAAGTTCCCGTAAGAAATGGACTGAACCAGGATGATGCAAAAAAAGTTGTTAAGCTCGTCAAAGATTCCGGGTTGAAAGTACAGGTTCAAATTATGGATGACCTGGTAAGAGTAACGGGAAAAAAAATCGATGACCTTCAGTCCGTGATCCAGTTATGCAAAAATGCCAATCTGAATTTTCCGCTGCAGTACTTGAATATGAGAAATTAAATTGTCTGAACCAGGAT
>JAFDYD010000037.1:601-97755 GCA_018267615.1 Bacteroidota bacterium
ATCCTGGTTCAGACAATTTAATTTGGAAACCAAGCATATATCGCCTAATTTCGCGCTTCAAATTTAAAATCGTACGGCTATATGGCAGCCTGGATTCAGGTCCGTACAAACTTAAAAAACAAAGAGTTATGAAAAAAGATATCCATCCCGGCAGTTACAGATTCGTTGTTTTCAGGGACATGAGTAACGGGACTTCCTTTTTGACCCGTTCTTCAGCGCCTTCCAGGGAAACTATTAAATGGGAAGATGGCAATGAATATCCGCTGATCAAGCTGGAAATTTCTAATACGTCCCATCCATTTTTTACCGGTAAAAATGTGCTGGTTGATACAGCTGGACGTATTGATAAATTCAAAAAGCGTTACGAGAAAAAAGCAAAATAATTTGCCATTCACAAGCATCTGCAAATTGTTTTAAAAAGATATATCCCTTCCCGTTTTTTGGGAAGGGATTTTTTTTGCATCAGCTCCAAAATTTCGAAATTTTCAAAACTTCTTGCGCCTCTAAAATTGTAGTTTTAACCAATGAATGAAATTATATTGGACGAAGAACCGTTTCGCCAAGATTTATTTCCGTTCACGTGTACGCGTCCGGTCATTGACATCCGTGTCGGGATATTAACGTTGAGAGAAAAATGGGAAAAACTTTTCGGTTATACACCTAAAATAAATTCAGGATCTGCAAAAAACCTGCTACCAGCAACCATTATCCCCAGTGCTGATCTTGTGCATGCAATTAAGAATCAAAAAGAGGATCAGTATTTGAAATCTGTGGATGATCTTACAATCATAAAATATCCCTGGGACATTTTTCTACAAAACAATAAAATTATTTGTTCGGATTTTTTATTGATTACGCAAGGTCGAGTTACCGAGCCAATATCAGCCACCAATACACTCATTCAACCAGAAAATATTTTTATTGAGAAAGGAGCGAAAGTGGAATATGCACTATTGAATGGATCGACAGGTCCGATTTATATTGGCAAGAATGCTGAAGTAATGGAAGGAGCAATGATCCGCGGACCGTTTGCGCTTTGTGAAGGGGCTGTTGTAAAAATGGGAGCTAAAATATATGGATCAACAATTGGCCCATACTCCGTAGTTGGTGGAGAAATCAAAAATTCAGTGATTTTCGGATTCTCCAATAAAGCACACGATGGTTATCTCGGAGATTCCGTTATCGGAGAATGGTGCAATTTGGGCGCAGGCACTTCCAATTCAAATGTGAAAAATACGGCGGGTACAATTAATGTGTGGAATATTGCTTCAGGAAAATTTCTTCCGGCCGGATTGAAATGTGGACTGTTAATGGGAGATTATTCACGAAGCGCTATCAATACATCATTCAATACGGGCTCCGTTGTAGGTGTTTGTTGCAATGTTTTTGGTGAGGGGCTGTCGCCTAAATATATTCCTGATTTTTCGTGGGGCTATAATCCATTCACTCAATACCATTTTGAAAAGGCGATAAAAGATATCACGAACTGGAAGAAATTAAAAAATCAGTCGGTCGATGATATGGAAATAAGAACTTTGAAACATATTTTTGAAGAAACTAAAACTAACCGGGAATGAGAAAACAAATTGCTGCAGCTAACTGGAAAATGAATCTTACATATCA
This sequence comes from Bacteroidota bacterium, assembly GCA_018267615.1. Taxonomy (GTDB): domain Bacteria; phylum Bacteroidota; class Bacteroidia; order Chitinophagales; family Chitinophagaceae; genus Puia. Next base: position 2,225 of record JAFDYD010000037.1, read on the forward strand.
ACAGGGTGAACAACTGCTGGATGATATACTCAATGCAAAAATTGCATTAAAAGATCATCAGTTGACAATCTTTGCTGTGCCTTTTCCCTACCTGATTATGGCCAACAGCGAAATCACCGATGAGAAAAACTATTTTATAGCTGCACAAAATTGTTATAGCAAAAAGTCGGGGGCTTACACAGGCGAAGTATCTGTTGAAATGCTAAAGTCAATCGGTATCAAATATTGTGTGCTTGGCCATAGCGAACGACGTGAATATTTTTCCGAAAGCAATCAATTGCTCGCAGAGAAAATCAATATTTGTCTTTCACTCGATATCATCCCGATTTTTTGTTGTGGTGAACCACTTGCAATCCGTGAAGCGGGAACACAAAATAGTTTTGTGGAAACGCAGTTAAAAGAATCCTTGTTTCATTTATCATCTGAACAACTCACGCAAATTATCATCGCATATGAGCCAATATGGGCCATTGGAACCGGCAAAACAGCGAGTACCGAGCAGGCACAGGAAATACACGCATATCTTCGCTCCGTGTTGGCAAAACAATATGGAAAAGCGACGGCAGACAGCATTTCGATTTTGTATGGAGGCAGTGTCAAATCTAATAATGCAAAGGAGTTATTCGGTTGCCCGGATGTAGATGGCGGACTTGTAGGAGGAGCGTCACTCATTGCCAATGATTTTATCCAGATTATCAAGGCCCTAAAATAATTTGCCGGCACAAACCGCGTTATATCCACATGGTCTGAAATAATTAAACGACTGCTTTAATTTATAATGATCAAATTTGCAGTGATAGCCAATCCAAGATGGTTGTCAGATCAATGTGCCAGATATGCTGAATACCATCAAAATAGCTTTTAAGAAAATACAAAGGATTCCTAAATCTCAATTAATCCCCAGGATAAAATTGGGGATCAGGAAATATGTTACAGACTATCCTTATTATATAAGTCTGCAAACAGTCAGCGCCTGTAACCTGAAATGCAAGCATTGTTTTATCAACGATTACCACACACATATACATGACGGCATCGTCAAGATCATGAGATTTCACGAGTTCGAATCCTTCGCAGAAAGACTCAGACCCATGATTCAAAAAGCTTCGTATTTCCAGTTTTCTACTTTTGAAGCAATCTTAAATAAGAATTTATTTAAGATGATGGATCTTCTTCTCGAAATAAATCCCGCCATTCAATTTCCATTTTTATCAAACACCATGGAACTCTCTTCAGAAAAAATTGCGGAGTTGGAAAAGTACCCAGTTTCGGAAATCAATGTTTCTCTCGACGGATACACAAAAAAAACAGTGGAAGATTTCAAAACGGGTGTCGTATTTGAACAGATTATTGAAACATTAAAAAAACTCAAGCAATCTTCACTGAAGGAAAAAATTGCCGTGACATTTGTTGCGCATGCAAATAATATTCATGAACTGCCCGAGTTCATCGATTTTGTAAATCGTTTGGGCATCAAACGAATTTATGTCAGCAATATACTTACGTTCACGAAAGATCTTGAAGATCTTGCGCTCTATACAAAACAAGGTAACGCAGATGCTCAAACGATGTTTGATGATGCTGTAAGACGTGCAAAAAAAAATAAACAGGTATTGAGTATGCCAAGATTAAAACCGGAACAGATGGGGTGCCAGGCTTGCGAAACATTTTTTGTGGATATCAATGGCAACGTTGCACCTTGCGATTTCCTTGCCGTTACAACTCCGTTTACATTATGGGATGAAACTGTTCAAAGCCCGCCCCTGATATTCGGAAATATTTTAAGAGACGATCCGATTGAGATTTACAGGCGAAAAGATTTTAAAGATTTTCGCAGCGCGCACCGCCTCGGTAAGGAACTGCCAAAACAATGCACGCACTGCATCGACGCGTATGGCCTGATGTGCAGCAATCGCATTCATCACAATCTATAAATTATCATATTGACATGCAGCGCGCCCGCATTCTTTACAAAAGTTTTTACTGGAAAGCGCTACAATATCTTGTTTCCATTCTGATCAATATACTTTTCGCAAGATTGCTGCAGCCGGTAATAACAGCAGAATTTTACTCTTTTATTTATTTACTATCGATACTCGTTAGCTGTTTTACATTTGGCTTCGACATAAGCCTGAATTTTTTCCTGTCTAAAAAAGAGATTTCACCGGAATATGCGAACACCATTATTTTAATGACCATAGCAATCGCGTTGTGCATCTCAATTCCCTGTTTATATCTTACGCACCATGCTGTTACCTTTCCTGATATCGGCCTTAAAAACTTTCTGCTTTTTTCAGCATTATTTATTGCAGGAAATCTTCTTTCGGTATTGAGCACGACAGTATTCACAGCTTTTCAAAAAAATTACCTGCCTTCCATAATATCGTTTTTCATCGGCATCATTACATTGTTCCTGGTTTTTTATGCAGCAAAATTCCCCATACGACAGGATATCATTCAAATCATATTTGTCGCGTATTTTTCTTTTTCTTTTTTACAAGGTTTACTGTTGTTCATTTATTCATCATATCGATTTTGCAAAAAATCTTGGTTCACATTTGGAGAAAGTATTAAACTCAGAAAATTGTTGAAATTTTCTTTTTATGTGTTTGCGATCAACCTTATCTTCTTTTCAGCGGGAAAAATTTGCATTTTATTAATGCCATATTGGATCGAACCGGGCAGCATCGGGAATTATATCATCGCGTTTAAGATCATCGAATACTTTCAGGCTGTTGTATCGTTTGTGTATTTTCCTTTTGTTGCTATTGTGATCGGATCAGGATCGGGAAAAATAGAACCTTTTGTGTTAATGCTGTCGCGATTATCGAATACCTTCGTTTTTGTATTTTCATTGTGTATGGTACTCACCGGAAAGATTCTGTTTCCGTATATTTTTGGACAGTCTTTCAACGAAGTCTATTTCCTTTTTATCTTGTTGATACCGGGATTATTTGCAGCATGTTCGTCAAGTTTTTTTACTGCATACTATTTTGGGACAGCCAAATTGAAATACAATTTTGTTAGTGCGTTGATTTATTTTATATCCATGTTGATTTTATTTCTTGCACTGATAAAAATATTGGGAGTAAAAGGCCCTGCAGTCGCTTTCAGCATTGCAAGTGTATTCTCGCTGCTATACGACGCTTTTGTATTTAAAAAAATCCATCAATATAATATCAGCGAGATACTGTTTGCAAAAAAAAGTGATATTCTTTTTTTCCTGAAAATATTTAAACGCGAAAAGCCGATATTGGGTCAATTGGAAAACTAATTTGATTTCCAAGATTCCTCTTTCGCACAAATATTTCGCGCACAGCACGCAGAGAAAAGGAGTACACAGAAGAAGATTACTCTGATTACTCCTTTTCTCTGCGTGACCTGCGCGAAATATTACAGTGCTGCACGGCGAATAAGCTTGTTGAGTGGTTTCTCTGCACCAAAATATAGTGTAATCGATATAAGATGTATGATCACAAATATAATTGCCGTGTTTATATGCAGCGTCGTATAAAGAAACACAAAAAGTACCCCGTTGTGAATGAGGTAAAAAATATAAGAACTTCTGCCGAGTACAATAAAAAGCGCCGAGCTCAGGATTTTTTGAATCCATGTTTTTTCAACGATCAATCCAAAAAATAAAACTGCAATGCCGGGCGGCATCAGGAAGTTATTAATGAGCGTTTCGAAGAATAAAAATTGTGAGGCGTCCGTTGAATGCCTGCGATTCATTACAAGTGAAACCAGGCAAATGATGATATACATAATACCAGCGACCGTTCGATAAGGAACCCTCGTTTCAATATTTATTTTCGATCTTGATTTTACAAATAACGCCAGCATAATTCCAGTGTAAAATTCAAAACATCTACCAAAAAAAGTAAATTCAAAAACAAATTGCAGGGAAGAGAAAAATCCATGAAAAGAGACATTCCGGAAAATCATCCAAAGCAAAATTCCAATAGCGATAAATATCAGCGGCTGCAACAAAAGTCTTATTTTCTTCGAGCCCAGAACCAATAACGGGAACAGGAAATAAAATATTTCTTCAACGGTCAGGCTCCAGCCACCCGGCGCACCGGTCGCTTTGTATTCATCAAAAAAACCACGAAGAAAAGTCAGGTTAAGAAATAATACTTTCAAACTGCAATACTGTAGACAGATTCCGGGTATAAAGGAAATAATCGTGACAAGAAAATACGTCGGGTAAATACGGGCAAACCTGTTCACAAAATACCGCCAAATCCATTTCCTTCCCAATTGAACAAAATCATAATACCTGAAACAAATCAGAAACCCGCTCAATACAAAAAAGATAGTGACGCCTATATGAAACTCATCAATCGAATCATGGATAAGTTGTCCCACCCATGCCGGTTTTAAAATATTATAATGATGCAAAAAAATCATGCTCGCCGCAACTGCTCTTATTCCGGTAAGCGCCGGGAAATAACTATCGCTGGATAATTTTATCTCTTTCGTCAATGATTTAGTATGATGTGACGCATGAAAATAGGAAATAGTAATGGCCACAACCAGTAGTAAAAATAATTTTAAATTTTCTACCTGTGCTGGTCATAATAATTCTGATTCAATATTTGGTTCAAAGTAAAAACTTCTTCATGATTCAATGCAATTGCATCAGATGTGAGAGCAACATCGTCCAATTGCCCGATGGTCCTTATTCCGACAACTGCTGAACTGATTGCCGGATGCCGCAATACATAATGAATAGCGCTTTGCGATTTACTCCGATTCGTTCCTGAAATATTGCTGATCGCAGATGCGGCTTTCTTTATTTCTGCTTCGTTGTAATTTAAATATGGAGCTGCAGGTTTATCAACAAGCAATCCTTTTGCCAGTGAACCTCTCGCCAATACGCCGATGTTATTGTCGAGCAGAAGATCGAGACAGGTTTCCTCAGGCCGACGATCAAGCAGACTAAATTGCATCATCACACTCACGATATTTGAGCGCCTGACGTATTCCCGAATTACATTAGGCCGGATCGAGGAAATTCCATAATAACGAATTTTTCCCTGCCGTTGCAAAATTTCAAATGCGTCGATTGTTTCGTCGATGGGATCGTCGATGGTGCCGCCATGTAATTGGTAAAGATCGATGTAGTCCGTTTGCAAGCGCTGCAAAGTTTTATCGATACAGGAAAGAATATAATCCTTATTCGGGTTCCAATCCCATCCGCTGCCGTCGGCTTTCCATTGATTGCCCACTTTACTCGCTATGATCAAATCTTTTCGTTTTTCACGAATAGCTTTTCCAACCATAATTTCATTCAAACCTTTTTGATAAAAATCCGCCGTATCAAAAAAATTTATTCCTAAATCGATGGCGCGATGGATGAGTGCCGTATTATCGGGATCGTTTTCTGCAAGCGACATACAACCAAACCCGATTTCACTGATAAGTAATCCTGATTTCCCAAGTTTTCGATATTTCATGATGAATGTCGATTCGGAGTTTGATACAAATAACTGAATTAATTTTTTATTATCATCACAAAACTAAAACAGTATTGCATAGCCGTAACATTCAGATTGAGCATTGAATATTGAGTGTTGAATATTGAATATTCAATAATCAGCACTCAATATTCAATGCGCAAGTTTCGACACCTGCCAACCAATTTTCATTCCCAAAATCCCGCCTCTTTCCTCACCGTTTTTTACTACCTTTGCTCGCTTTTATATAAGCCCGGATTTCATAGGGCAAAATGAAAATGTAAGCGAAAGAATTCATGGAGAATATTAGAAATTTTTGCATCATCGCACATATTGATCACGGCAAATCGACGCTGGCCGACCGTCTTTTGCAGATCACCAATACGATCAGCGAACGTGAGATGATGGACCAGGTGTTGGATGATATGGATCTCGAAAGAGAAAAAGGTATTACTATCAAAAGCCATGCGATCCAGATCAATTATACATATAAAGGTGAGCAGTATATTCTGAATCTGATCGATACACCAGGCCATGTGGATTTTAGCTACGAAGTGAGCCGTGCGCTTGCTGCTTGTGAGGGCGTATTATTGTTAGTTGACGCTACCCAGGGAATCCAGGCACAAACGATTTCTAATCTATACCTGGCCATTGAAAATGATCTTGAGATTATTCCGGTGATCAACAAGATCGATATGGATGGCGCGATGATCGAAGAAACAAAGGACCAGATTATAGAACTCATCGGTTGCAAGCCGGAGGATATTTTGTTGGCAAGTGCCAGAACAGGTCTGGGAGTTGAAGCAATTCTCGAAGCCATTATCCAAAAAATTCCTGCCCCGGAAGGCGATCCCAATGCGCCGTTGCAAGCCCTGATCTTCGACAGTGTTTTCAATTCCTTCCGCGGAATCATCGTCTATTATCGTATCCTGAATGGTGTTTTGAGAAAAGGAGACAAGGTAAAATTTGTTTCTACTGGCATTGAATACGAGGCTGATGAAGTAGGTATTTTAAAATTAAGTTTAGATCCGAAGACCGAGGTTCGCACGGGCGACGTCGGATATATCATTACAGGCATCAAAAATGCAAAGGAAGTAAAAGTGGGTGATACGATCACCGTTGCCAGCAATCCTGATCCGCAAATGATCAAGGGTTTCCAGGAAGTAAAGCCGATGGTATTTGCAGGAATTTTTCCAGTGAGCACCGACGACTTTGAAGAGCTGCGTGATTGCATGGACAAACTTCAGCTCAATGACGCATCGCTCACATTCGAGTTGGAAACTTCGCAGGCATTGGGTTTCGGTTTTCGTTGCGGATTCCTGGGAATGCTCCATATGGAAATCATCCAGGAACGTCTTGAGCGGGAATTCAATCAAACCGTAATAACAACCGTTCCCAACGTAAGCTTTATCGCGCATGCTACAAACGGCGAAACGATCCAGGTCAATAATCCAACTCAAATGCCCGACCCCGTTCGCACGGAACGAATCGAAGAACCATATATCAGAGCCCAGATTATTTCCAAGCCAGAGTATATTGGAAATATCATGACTTTATGTTTAGGCAAACGAGGCATTCTTTTGAATCAAAGCTATTTGACAACAACACGTGTTGAGTTAATTTTTGAGATGCCACTTACCGAAATCGTATTTGATTTCTATGATAAGTTAAAGAGTCAAACGCGCGGTTATGCGTCGTTTGATTATCATCCGATAGGTTATCGCGATAGCGAAATCGTAAAGATGGATATTCTTTTAAACGGAGATAAAGTAGACGCTTTGAGCGCGCTTATCCACAGAAGCAGGGCGCAGGATTTTGGCAGAAGACTTTGTGAAAAATTAAAAGAGTTATTACCAAGACAACAATTCCAGATTGCCATACAAGCTGCAGTCGGATCAAAAGTCATTGCCCGCGAAACCATCAGCGCCCTTCGTAAAGATGTTACCGCAAAATGTTATGGTGGTGATATCAGCCGTAAACGCAAACTTTTGGAAAAACAGAAAGAGGGTAAGAAGCGTATGCGCCAGATTGGAAATGTGGAAGTGCCACAGGAAGCATTTTTGGCGGTGCTGAAACTGGATGAATAGAAAGTCTGAACCAGGATTTGAAAAGATTTTACTGATCGTGCTGACAGTTCAAAATGCATTCAAAACTGAGTGTATTTTTTGTGGCTTAGTGGTTTAATTTTTTTGAACCATAAAGACACCAGGATACTAAGAATACATTTTACTATCAGCATAACCAGTAAAATCGTTTCAAATCCCGGTTCAGACTTTTTTTTTATCTTGTCATGCCATGAAAAAAAAATATGCTGCATTGCTGACATTTCTTTCGTGCTATAGTTTTCTGTTCGCCCAGGAGGTAAAAAATATCCAGCTCAAAAATGAAAAGATATCATCTCCCATTAAATACTATCATATCGTTTTGGTAAAAGATGATCGCGCCGATTCTTCCAATATCGGTTCAATCAAAATAGGAACACTTAGTAAGAGAAAAGTGATCCTTAATTTAGAAAATGGCGCATCGAAAGCAATCGCACAATTTATTCGCAATAACGCTACACAAGACAGTTCAACAAACGCAATAGAGTTACATATTTCCAAACTCGAAGTAAAAGAAACAGGCAGCTCAGGGTTGAAAACGGAAAACGATTTGACCATGGTTTTCACTTTTTATGATGGCAGTCAAAAGTTGACGGAGAATAGTGGGGGAGGAACCACACAATCAACCGGCGATCCTTCAAAACTTATTGATGAATTGATTCGTGGGAATATTGAAACGATGCTGCACCAGTTTGATGAGTGGTGGCGTACAAACAAGAGTTTTTATACTTCGCAAAAAACAAAACCAACGATCAAAGTGGAAGTGTCGATAGAGGATGATCCGCAAGATTCAGATATGATTTCTTATTCATTGAAAAGACCATTGACCCTCCATGATTTTCAAGGCACACCGGAAGAAAAAAGCCATGCAGCGGCGGTCAGCTACACCGCGGTATTTCTTAAATATAGTTCTGCACATACAGTCAACAACGAAACAATTGTGGATGCATATGTGATCGCTAATTTCGACAAATCAAAATCCTGGTGCCGCAAAGAAAACAGAAATAGTGAAACGCTTGAACACGAGCAAAGACATTTTGATATTTCCGCAATCAAAGCCTGTGAACTAGTGGATACTATCAAAAATTATACATTTAGTATCGATAATTACCAGAGAGAAATACAAAAATTGCTGCGCCAAAAACAAAAGGAATTGAACGAGATGCAGGATCTGTACGATCGTGAAGCTAAACATGCACAGGAAAAATGGAACAAAATGATCAAGGATCAGGTACAAAACCTAACTTGCTTTCATTCTTAAAAAAATATTCGATTTGCGAACACCACTTCAAAAAGGAGAAAAAATTTTACTGGTTACTTATAGTAGCTGGATATCACTGATTGTTCCTGTACTCGTAGCAATCATCGGAATTGTTGCATCATATTTTATTGGGTTCACAAAAAATTATGGATGGATTGCGGCCCTTGCGGGAATTATTTACCTGGTGACAAGATATTTTATATGGAAGGCGTATATATGGGTAGTAACGAATTATCGCGTGATCGACGAAGCCGGATTACTAAATCATTTCGCGAAGGAAAGTCCACTCGAAAAAATAAACAATGTTTCCTACGATCAAAATATTTGGGGAAGAATTTTCAACTACGGTCATGTGGAAATACAAACCGCTGCCCAGGTTGGCGCTACAGATTATTATAATGTGCATCATCCAAAACGATTAAAAGATACAATCACCCAGGCGCAATCGGATCTGGAGCATATTAAACTTGCCAACCAGGCAACACAGATGGCTACTGCTCTTGGATTGAATAAACAGGGCGGCACACAAACGATTTCAGCGGAGCTGGAACAGCTATATAACCTGAAGCAGAGAGGGGTATTGACAGAAGAAGAATATAACCGTGCAAAGAACAAGCTGCTGAACAGCTAAGCTTTTTACAACGATGAATGAACCCAAGCATCAACATAAAGCACGGAAATACGCAGCGAATACAATCCATTGATTTATTACGCGGAATTGTGATGATCATAATGGCACTTGACCATTGCCGTGACTTGCTTCATTATGGTAGCAGCATCGATCAGGATCCTCTTGATTTTAATACTACAACGCCTTTCCTATTTTTTTCGCGATGGATCACTCATTTCTGTGCACCCACTTTTGTATTTCTTTCAGGCACAGGAATATTTCTTTATGGCAGTAAGAGCAGGACGAAAAAACAAGTAGCGAAATTTCTTTTCACGCGCGGGCTTTGGCTTCTTTTCATAGAAATATTTTTAATTGATCCGTCGTGGAATTTTATTTTTTCTGAATTCTATTTGCAAGTTATCTGGGCAATTGGAATCTCTATGATAATATTATCGGCCCTGCAATTTCTTCCATACACAGTCTTGCTGATCACAGGAATTATAATCGTCTGTGGACATAACCTGCTTGATAAAATCGTGATCGATGAACCATTTTGGCCATCAGTGATTTGGTCAATGATCCATCAGGATCACACTTATCAATTAAACGATCATTTTCTGCTGATTATTCACTATCCTTTTTTGCCCTGGCTTGGATTAATGATACTTGGTTACTGCATCGGAAAATTGTATTTGCCCCAAACGCAGCAAGCTTACAGAAGGAAATTTTTATTTGGAAGCGGCGCTGCAGCAATTGTTTTATTTATCATATTTCGCACTTGGAATCTTTATGGCGAAATGCATAACTGGACACAACAAAAGACCGGGATTTTTACCCTTCTTGATTTTGTAAAGACTACTAAGTATCCGCCGTCATTATTATTTATGCTCATGACTATCGGTCCCGCACTGATTACTTTGTCCTTCGCAGAAAATATTACAGGCACCGGTTGGTTCAGCAGCAAAATATTGGTATTTGGCAAAGTACCTTTCTTTTATTATATATTACACGTTCCCCTGATACACATAATTGCGTGGATTTTATTTTTCGCAGGCGGTCATCACTGGTCCGATCTTGATTTCAGCCATCACCGGGATGGAAGTATGCCGTATGGCAGTGGCCATTCTTTATTTGTCGTCTACCTGGTATGGATATCCGTAATTATTATTCTTTATTTTCCGTGTAGATGGTACGCAAAATATAAAGCCACCCATAAAAATTGGTGGCTCAGTTATGTGTGAAGTATAAGATACAAGGTACAAGAGACAAGGTACAAGGGACAAGGGACAAGACACAAGGTACAAGATTCGAACTACAGGAATTACTTTTGTTTACTTGTACCTTCTCTCCTTGTACCTTGTACCTTGTACCTTGTCTCTTGTATCTTGTGCCTTATTGCTTCTCAGTTGTTTCCCTTAGTCTTTTTCGCCGGTTGCTTTTTCTGTAAATTTTTATCGGTCTGTTGCATCAGTTTTTGTTCATCAACACCACCGGTTTCATCGAGTAATTTTTCATCCTGCGGAAATTGTCCATCCTTCAATACATAATTGAAAACTTTCGGCACATGCAGCCATTTACCATCCACCCATTTGAATCCTTCGAAATCTCCGTCCGGCACTAATGTGGACTTGCGATCTGGTTCTTCTGTCTCCGATATCAATTCATCGTATACGATCATATCCATCTCCGGATCATAATTGAATCTTGTATTAGCTTCTTTTTTGTATTCAATATTAAATCTTACTGTCGCCTGTTTTTCTTTTTTGATGGAATCATCTTTAAAAGAAAAATAAGGTCCGCCGAAAACCGGTTCGCCATTTGGATTAAAAGTGAGAACCTCCATCCACTTCTTATTGCTGCTGATGGTATAATCATCGAAGCCGAGAAGCGTGTAGATTTTTTTGTTGTTATAAGTCTTGAGAATGATTCTATAATAAACCGCACCGATCCAATTGTTGATCGTTCGCACCGAGTCACGCGCTTTTGCAGTAAACATAGACACGTCATGCAAACCAAATAATTTCAATGAACCGTCTGGCGTTCGCATCTGGATTGCGCCGCGTTGTAAATAAATGTATTCATCTTTTTTGATCTGCCATGTAAAAATGCGAAAAGCACTGTCGGGCGAATACAGTCGCGATATTGTTTGAAGTGAATCAAATGAATAATAGAAAGAATTTTTTTCTTTAAGCGCCCTAACCAAAATCCTCGTGAAATTGCTATCTGATTTCAGCCTTTGTCCTGGCTGATCTGCGAAAACAATATTATCCGCAAGTGGTTTCAAAGAATCCTCGCGTTTGGCAAAATCTTTTTTTTGCACCGAGGTCAGCATCTGTGCCGAAACTGGAAGGTTCGCTATGAACAAGACAGTGATTAAAGAAAGGAATATAAAAGGCCGCATAAGTTTTTCCCGGTTATTGATTTACTCGTCTTTAATTGTCGAGTCGCACAATTAACGACAAAATTGTGCCAAAATTTTATTTTAAATGCAAAGCTTTTGCAAAAGACGCCAGATTATTGAATGAAAGGTCAATAGCAGGGTGGGGAAGCTTTACATCAGGATGTGTTGTTGCGAGGAAAACCGTGTGCATTCCTGCATTGCGTCCGAATTCCATATCACTGACCCTGTTGCCGACCATGATCGATTTTGAAAAATCAATTTTTGGAAAATCCTTTTTTGCACTGAGCGCCATACCCGGGTTCGGCTTGCGCATCGGGTCATTATCCATCAGCGAACTGCAATGATATATTTTATCAATTCTTCCTCCAGCTTCGCGGATCGATGCCAACATGTAGCTATGAATATCTACTAGATCATCTTCCGTCATCAATCCTTTTCCGATACCACGTTGATTTGTGACGATGATGATGTACATAAATAATTTTGAAAAAATACCAATCGCTTCAGCAGCGCCGGGATAGAAAACAAATTCGTTTTTGTTGAGCACGTAGTCGTTCTCTTTTTCAAAATTGATAACGCCATCACGGTCGAGGAATATTGTCCACTGATGATCCACAAGTTTTAAATCCAGCATGTCGCTATATGTTTAAGGGCAATTCAGTTTGTGCGCGATGATAGTCTTCGGGTATGCCGATATCAATAAAATATCCGTCCTGCGCGCATCCGAATATTTTGCGCTGCCCGGCAAATTTCTCGAGATAATCTTTTTCGAATGAAAATTTTTCCGGAAGATTCTCCGTCAAAAACTTATTTCGATCCAAAATATAAATTCCACCGTTTATCAATCCCGATACACAAAATTTCTTCTCTTCAAATTTTTCGACGGATTGGTTTTCCTTTAATAATACAGAACCATATCTCTCAAAATCTTTCATCGGTTTTAAGGCGAGCGTGCAATCCGCTTTTTGTTGTTGGTGAAAATCGTTTAGCTTTTTCAATTGCACTGCAAAAAAAGTATCGCCATTCAACACGAGGATATTTTTTTCAGTGCCGAATGTACAAGCTAGTTTAATAGCGCCCCCGGTTCCCAGCGGCTCTTCTTCGCGGGATATCTGAAAATTTATTTTTTGATCGATGATATATTTCTCGATTATTTCACTTTTATATCCGAGCGCGAAAATAAATTTTTCTACCTGTTGTTTTTTGAAATAGTCGATTACATACGCGAGAAAAGGTTTGCCTGCAACGGGCGCCATGCATTTGGGTAAATCAGGAACTGCATCGCGCAGTCTTGTTCCGAGTCCGCCTACAAGTATAATCGCCTCTTTGATCAATGTGCAAAGTATTGCTGCTCGACCAACTGGCAAATGATATGGCCCAGCAATATGTGCGACTCCTGTATACGTGGTGTATCTTTCGAAGGAACATTGATCAGGTAATCACTGAGTGCTTTCATCGTCCCGCCGGTTTCGCCGGTGAAGGCAATTGTAATTACACCTTTTTCTTTCGCCACTTCAAAAGCTTTCTGGATATTCACAGAGTTGCCGGAAGTGGAAAGTCCAACCAGGATATCTCCTTTTTGTGCGATGCCTTTTACCAAACGCGCATATACGACATCGTAACTATAATCATTGGCGACAGCAGTGAGATAGGAAGTGTTGCAATGCAATGCCTCTGCGGGTAGCGCATCGCGATCAATATAAAACCGTCCGGAAAATTCGGCGGCAAGATGCTGCGCATCCGCAGCGCTTCCTCCATTTCCACAAAAATAAATCCGGTTGCCTTTTTTCAAAGCAGTAATGATAACGGGAATTACATCTTCCACCACTTTCAGCAATCGCTGATCCGAAAGCACTTTATTCTTCACCGCAATCGACTCGCTGACGATTGATTTTATTTTATCCTGCATATTGCGTTTTTGTTTATTTTTTCGTGAGACGTGAAACGTCAAACGTGAGGAGCTTAATCTACATCCTTTATAGTACGCCTCACGTTTCACCTTTCACGTCTCACGTCTTATTACACTGTCCACGTCGTCAATCCATGATCAACGAACTGGTAAGGTTTGCAATGTCCGCCGAACGCTTCCAATGCTTCTATCACATTGTATTTAGAATTGCCGGGACAATAAAATATCATGAATCCACCACCACCGGCTCCTGAGATTTTCCCCCCGGTGGCGCCGGATTTTTTTGCCGCGTTATAAATTTCTTCCATCTTATCATTGGAAATTCCCTCAGCCATCTGTCGTTTTTGTTTGAAACCAAAATCGAGTATCTCGCCGATTTCATGAAGCCTTCCTTTCAACAATGCTTCCTTCATCATTTGCGATTGTTGTTTCAACTGATGCATCGCTTCAATCGACTTATCCTGTTTGTCGATCACATTACGGCTTTGCTTTTCGATAATCTTTGCAGATTCCCGGCTCGTTGCGGTATAATACAACAACAAATTATTTTCCAATTCAAAAAGATATTGTTGTTTAACGCGCAATGGATTCACGATCACTTTTTCTTCACCCAAAAATTCCATATAGTTAACACCACCAAAGGTCGCCGCATATTGATCTTGTTTTCCACCTGCCATTTTCAAATCTCTTCTTTCGATCTCATAGGCAAGATGAGCAATATCGTACTCGCCCAATGGCAACTTCAGCATTTCCGAAAAAGCACCGATAATCGCCACCACCAATGTAGAAGAAGTGCCCAATCCCGATCCGGCTGGCGCATCTACAAAAGTGGACAATTTAAATCCGGTCAGCGGAAACTGATAATCTTTTTGAATGCGGTTATAAACTCCTTTCAACAAATCCAATTTACCATCGAGCGGCAAACTATCGTTAAGGTCGAATGATTGTTTTGTTTTGTGATCGAACGCATCGAGAACAATCTTGTTTTCCGGCAGAGGTTCTATTGTTGCAGATGCATATAATGACACGGTAGCATTGAGAATCGCACCGCCATATAATTCGCTATACGGACTTACATCGGTACCACCGCCCGCCAGGCCTATGCGCAAAGGAGCTTTACTTCTGTATATCATCGGCTAAATCGGAAATGGTTTTAACAAGATTTTTCCAGGAATATTTCAGTTTTTCGGTGCGAAGATGAGGAATAAAATAGTTTTCTCCTAATTCGTAGTAGCGCAATATCGCATCAGCCAGCGATCGCGGATCAGGATCGGCAACCAACCCGGTCTTTTCGTGAAATACCAATGCGGGAAGTCCGCCTACATTCGAAACAATCATTGGTTTTTCAAAATGATAGGCTAGGGGTGTCACTCCACTTTGTGTAGCGTTTCGATAAGGTTGCATCACAGCATCCGATGCGCATAAAAAATATTTTACATCAGCATCCGGAATGAAATCGGTTTTCAGGATCAACAATTTTTCAATCCCGGTTTTTTCAATCAATTCTTTGTAAGGTTTTTCATCTTCATAAAATTCCCCGGCGATCAGTAAACGAATATTTGCAGATCTGATTCTTGGGTCAGCCATTGCTTCCAGCAAAATATCCAATCCTTTATAGCGCCGGATGAATCCGAAGAAAAGAATTATTTTCTCGTCATCAACGACCTGAACATTTAACTGCTCACGCAAAAACTTCCTAGCTTCTTGTTTTGAAATAATCGCACCAAAATTATCATAAAGCGGATGCAAAATCTGTTGCGCGGGTTTTTGTGTTTCGAACCGCCGCAGATCTTTCATCACCTTTTCACTCATCGTAATGAATGCATCGCAGTATTTGAGAAAATATTTCGTAAATGTCGTATCACCGGGACGTTTTTCATGTGGCAGCACATTGTCGGTGATTGCAATGATTTTTGTATGCTTATTCTTCCTCGCATATCGTAGAATAGTTCCAAGTGCGGGACCCATAAATGGCAACCAATAACGCACGACGATAATATCCGGTGAAAGTTTTTTGAGTTCTTTCCCAACACTCAGCCAATTTAGCGGGTTGACAGAATTTATTTTTGAAAATATTTTTATATCAGCAGGTGCCGGGTCGGATGAATATTGTGTAGTGCCAGGGAAAAGAAATGAAGGATATTGAAGTGAAAAAGAATAGATCGCACAATCGTCACCTTCATCCAAAAACTCTTTCGCAAGCCTTTGGTCGAAAGTAGCCAAGCCACCGCGAAGTGGATGGGCGGGGCCGATTATGATGATATTTTTTTTCAATTATGTTAATTGTGGTCTGAACCGGGATTTTTGCGATGTATGAGATGGTTGGGATCATTTCGAATAAATAATTTCTTCATTTTCCCAATCATCTCATACATCTCAAAAATCCCGGTTCAGACAATCCCGGTTCAGACCATTTACTCAATCCCTATTTTTTTCTCAACTAAATAAGTATTTCTTCCCGGGTCGTTTCTTGCAAGAAGTTCAGCGAGAAAACCGGTAACGAATAATTGTGTACCGATGATCAATGCGAGTATGGCGGTAAAAAATAAGGGTCGTTGTGTAAATCCTGTTTTGTCAAAAAAGAATTTTGAAATCAGCAGGTATATTGACACAACAAAACCGAAAAGAAAAAATGCAATGCCCCATGATCCAAAAAAATGCATGGGTCGTTTGCCATATTTGCCGACAAATAATATTGAGGCAAGATCGAGTCCTCCCGTAATCAATCTTCCCACACCAAATTTTGATTTTCCATATTTGCGCGCATGATGCTCCACCACTTTTTCCCCGATTTTTTTAAAACCAGCCCATTTTGCAATCAGCGGAATATAGCGATGCATTTCACCATAAACCTCAATACTCTTCACTACTTTCAGGCGATAAGCCTTTAGTCCGCAATTAAAATCGTGTAATGCTATTTTCGAAACTTTAGAAGTGACCCAATTGAAAAATCGCGAAGGAATCGTTTTTGAAAGCGGATCATGACGCAATTTTTTCCAGCCACTCACCAAATCATATCCATCTTCAAGGATCATACGCCGTAAAGCCGGAATTTCATCCGGACTGTCCTGCAAATCCGCATCCATCGTTATCACCACATCGCCGTGTGCAGTTCTGAAACCTTCGTTCAGAGCTGCCGATTTTCCGTAGTTACGCTGGAATTTAATTCCGCGGATATTTGAATTTTTCTGACGCAAACATTCTATCACTTTCCATGAACCATCCGTGCTGCCATCATCGACAAGAATGATTTCATGTGTGAAATTATTTTCATTTGCCACGCGTTCGATCCATGCACACAATTCCGGCAAAGATTCTTCTTCGTTTAGTAAGGGGACAATGATTGATACATCCATTAGCGAATTACTTAAGCTTTTTGATCAAAAGGGGTTGGCGGATTTTTCTTAGCAATAGCCGCGCCAATCAGCGAAGTAACGATTCCAATTAGCAAATACCAGAAAACAATTCCGATTATTATGAATAAATTATAATTCTTTGAAAAGAACTCCATTCCTTTTTCGACTTGTTCGGAGTTAGCATTCGGATTTTCCAAAGCCTTTTGCCTGGCAATTTCCATAATCTTCTCCTTCATTTCCGGGAAAATAAGTCCTGATAAAAGAGTATAGAGGATAACAATACAAGCCGCTACAGCAGCAACTTTGAATCCAAAGGAAAATAGATTGCCAAACGTAACCTCGTGATCTCTTTCTTTGCCATGATTGAAGACGGCCCAGAGAACACCGGCAAACAAAATCACAAAACCGATGTACTGTCCCCACGTTTGCGTGTAGAGACCTGCAAAATAAATGACGATCGAGAGAACGACAAGAATTAAACTGAGTACAATTCCAACTGTGACAGGTGATGAAATTTTCTTTTTCATATTGAATCGTTTGGTTGTTTAGGAATTAATTATTCAAAAATATTTTTTCGCCATTTATAATTCCTATTGCTTTGCCCGTAAAACTCTTTCCGATAAAAGGCGTGTTGCTGGATTTTGATTTGATATCTTTTTCCGTGAATTGCCACGACTGTGTTGGGTTGAATAAACTAATACAACAAGGTTTTCCGGTTTCGATAACAGGTGTATCGAGACCAAAAATTTTTCTTGGGTTTGTGCTTAGCATCGCGATTAATTTTTCATCATTCAGCTCCGGCAGCACAGTCTTGATAACTGCATAAGAAGTTTCCAAACCCGTCATACCATATTTTGCATATTCAAACTCGAGCACTTTACTGTCGTATTCATGAGGCAGATGATGTGTTGCGATGCAATCGATCGTGCCATCCAGCATCGCCTGTCTTAAAGCGAGCATCACCGATTTTGTACGCAGCGGCGGGTATACTTTAAGGTTAGTATCATAACTTACCAGGTCTTCATCCGTAAAAAATAAATGATATGGAGTTATCGAACAAGTGACCTGTACACCTGAATCCTTTGCACGTTTTATATATTCGAGTGATTTGGGTGAAGTGACTCCGGTGAAATGAATTTTCGATCCGGCATATCTTGCCAGTTTGATATCACGTGCAATAATTAATTCTTCAGCCATAATCGGTTTACCAGGAATTCCTAATTGTGTCGACACAATTCCTTCATTGATCAGTCCATTGGCGCCGACACTTATATCATCCGGTAATTGCATGATCACGCCGTCAAAACTTTTTACATATTGCAGCGCTTTGAGTAAAAGTCCGGATGATTGAATAGGTACGATGCCATCCCCAAAAGCAACAGCGCCGCTTTTTCGCATGTCATACATTTCGGCGAGTTCTTTTCCATCGAGGTTTTTGGTAATTGCGCCGATGGGCCATATATTTACAGGAAGCGTTCTGGCTTTTTGCCGGATATATTCCACCTGGGCCTTGGCATCAATAACGGGCTTGGTATTAGGAATAACAAACACATCGGTGTAGCCCCCTGCTGCCGCTGCGTTTGCCCCGGTTTCCAGCGACTCTTTGAACTCGTACCCCGGATCAGCAAAATTGGAAAAAACGTCTACCCATCCGGGTGAAACATAAATTCCTTTTTGTTGCACTAGTTTGTCAACCTTGCCGGCGGATTCCGCGATATTATTCCGGATCTCCTGAATAACACCATTTTCAACTAAAATATCCTTGATAGTTCCGTGATGGGAAGATTGCATATCAGCAATGCAAGCCTGTTGAATGAGAATCTTCATTGAAGAAAGAATTGCGCGAAGATAAGCTTTGTTAATGATTTTGGCATAGAAAGTTGAGTTGTTGATTGGTTGATTCTTTGCGCTTTTGCGGCTTTGCGAGAGGATTCTTCACGCAAAGCCGCAAAAGCGCAAAGAATCAACCAATCAACAACTGAACTATTTTATCTTTTTATAGTAGCATTCACCGATTTTAGGTTGATTAAACCTATATCAAAAAGAAAAATTATTATTTTACTATTTTATTCAACAACCCTGCTTAGGATAACCGCTATATGAGAAAATTCCTTCTTTTCTTCGCTGCCATTTCATGTAGTGCCGCAGCTAAAGTTTTTGCACAAGCCGAGATGTCAGATAGCACTGTTTATCGGCAGTCCATTCAGAATGCGGTTAGTATTTATTATAAGGCAATCGGGGAAAACTCCCACCTCTATAACGGTGCCGAGTATGTGCCGTTTAATTCCCAGGGAAATAGAAACCCTTTTTTCGAGTCGCCAGACCTGCATAGCGCGTCCATCTCGTATGACGGCGTGGTATATCACGATGTGCCGCTGGTATATGATATCTTTTCGGAGGAAGTAATCATCAATAAATTCAACCAAAATTTTAAGATAAAACTTGTCGCCAACAAGATCGATTGGTTTTCGGTGTATGATCATATGTTCATCCGACTTGTTCATGATAGCAGCGTGAAAACGAGCCCTGCCACGGGTTTCTATGATCGGATCTATGATGGCTCAGTAACAGTATTCGCAAAAAGAAAAAAGAAGCTGGATGAAACGATGCTAATGAATAACATCGTCTCTCGTTTTGTTGAAGATGATCATTTTTTTATTAAGAAAGACGGGGTTTATTATCCTGTGAGCAAGAAAAAATCTGTGTTCGCAGTATTCAAAGACCGGAAGAAAGATATTCAAAAACTCATGCGAAAAAATAAAGTCAAATTCAAGCCAAGTTTTGAATTCGGCCTTGTAAAAGCTGCACAATATTATGACCAAGTAAAAAACTAACTATGCCTAAGTTTTGTCGTTATTGTTTGTTGCTCTGTTTTGTTTTGGCGGTTGGTTTTGTCGAAGTTTCGGCCCAGGACAAAAAATTAATCAGCGGCGATTTCCGGGGAATGAATTTTGAGCAATTTATTCACGCTTTGGAATCAAAATCCAATTATCATTTCTATTATAATATTTCTCAATTCGACAGTTTCACTGTAAACATTTCGGCAACTAATAAGACGTTGAATGCTATTTTGGACGAGGCATTTTTGCACAGCGATTTTCATTATTCCATCGATCAACAAAACAATGTATTTGTGATCAGGAGATTTAAAATCGAAACCAGTTTGCCTACTGATTTCTTCGCTCGAAAAAAACTAACTAACGACTCTTCTAAGAATTTCGTGCTCTCCGACAACTCTGACGAACAGGAAAAGCAAAATGAAAAAATAAAATCTGCGCTGGAAAACAGGCTCTTTGAAATCGGGGTTAAAAGCAACACGATTAAACCGGGTAGTGCGACACTCGCCGGATATGTGCGTGATTTAAAAACCGGTGAAGCGATTATCGGCGCAGCTATTTATATCGACAATCCTCCGATAGGAGTCACCACCGATCAATTCGGCTATTATTCGTTTACGCTTCCCCGTGGCAGGCATTCCTTAAAGATCACCAGCGTTGGAATGAAAGAAACAAAACGCCAGATCATATTATATACTGATGGAAAATTGAATATCGACCTGCAGGAATTTGTGGCAAGTTTGAAGGTGGTTACCGTTATATCAGAAAAAAATTCCAATGTAAAAGGTTTGCAGATGGGTGTTGAGAGAATGAATATCAAAACCATCAAGCAGGTGCCCGTGGTTTTTGGTGAAGCGGATGTGTTGAGAGCGGTGTTGGCGCTTCCCGGTGTCACTTCCGTTGGCGAAGCAAGTACAGGATTCAATGTGCGCGGCGGTTCTGCAGATCAAAACCTGATCTTATTCAATGACGCGACAATTTATAATCCATCCCATTTCTTCGGATTCTTCTCTGCATTCAATCCCGATGTAGTGAAAGATGTAGAACTTTATAAAAGCAGTATCCCGGAAAAATATGGCGGCCGTCTTGCTTCAGTGCTCGACGTCACCACTCGTGATGGTAACAAGAAAAAATTCTCCGGAGCGGGAGGAGTAGGGCCTCTAACGGCAAGGCTCACACTAGAAGGACCCCTGGTGAAAGATAAGACAACTTTTATCATCGGCGGACGCACCACTTATTCTGACTGGCTGCTCAAAACATTACCGAATAAGGATTATAGTAACAGTGGCGCTTCTTTCTATGATGCGAACGTCCGTATCAGTCATGAAATAAATGCGAAGAACAATTTATATCTCACCGGATATATCAGTAACGATCAGTTCAAACTAAATAACGATACACTATATCGATATCGCAATAAAAATGCAAATATCAAATGGAGACACAGCTTCAATAATAAATTTTACGGCATCTTCACTGCCGGATATGACGGTTATGAGTATTCGGTTTCGAGTACCGCCAACCCCGTGAATGCATACAAACTCGCGTTTGATATCAATCAAACAAATGCCAGGCTCGATTTTGCTTATGCAGCCAGTGCGAGTCATACAATCGATTTTGGCGTCAACTCAATTTATTACCAATTGCATCCCGGTTCATTTACTCCAGTCGGCGATAAATCACTTGTTGTACCCGATCACGTACAAGCAGAACAAGGATTGGAAAGCGCAGCATACCTGGGAGACAAATGGACCATCAGCTCAAAATTTTCTCTGAATGCCGGCATTCGTTATTCTTTGTTCAATTATCTCGGAGCGCATGATGTTTACAGTTATGTTCCAGGTCAGCCACGCACGGAAAACACGATTGTGGATACTACTTCTTACGCAAAAAATAAAAATATAAAAAGCTACCAGGGACCAGAGTATAGAATTGCATTGAGGTATAGCATTTCCGATAATGCATCACTCAAACTCAGTTACAATACACTTCGTCAATATATTCACCTGTTATCAAACACCACTACCATTTCACCAACTGATATATGGAAACTCAGCGATCCAAATATCAAACCGCAAACAGGTGAACAATATTCATTGGGTTATTATCAAAATTTCAAATCGAATACAATTGAGACTTCGATAGAAGTGTACTATAAGACGATGCTGAATTATCTCGACTACAAAAGCGGGGCAACTCTGATCATGAATCATCATATCGAAACAGACGTGCTCACTACACGCGGAAAAGCTTATGGTGTGGAAGTGATGATCAAAAAATTATCCGGAAAATTAAATGGATGGGTGAGCTATACTTATTCAAGGACACTTTTACAACAGGATGATCCGATTGCCGGAGAAACGATCAACAAAGGAGATTATTATCCCGCAAATTTCGACAAGCCACACAATGTAAATTTTATTGGCAACTATAAGATCAACCATCGTTTCAGTATTTCATTGAACCTGGTATATAGCACGGGCAGGCCTATCACATTGCCGATTGCGATTTATGATTTGGGCGGATCACAACGTGTTTATTATTCAGACAGGAATCAATACCGGATACCAGATTATTTCCGCACCGACTTATCGATGAACATCGAGGGAAATCATAAAATCAAAAAACTGAAACACAGTTCATGGACGATCGGCGTATATAATCTGACCGCCCGAAAAAATCCATATTCAATTTATTTCACAGAAGAGAATGGAGTGATCAAAGGGTACAAGTTGTCGATATTCGGTACAGCCATTCCTTCGATCACATATAATTTCAAATTTTAAACAAACACCGAGTGCGAAGAATCGGCATATACATTATTTGCATCACATTGTTTTGTGTCATCAACTGCAGACAGGCATACGAGCCACCTGTAATTAAATCTAATAATAATTTTTTGGTGGTTGATGGAATCATTCTCAATGGACAGGATTCAAGCATCATCAAACTATCGAGAACGAGAAATCTTTCGGATACGGCAAAATCAATCCCCGAACTGCAGGCGCAGGTTACGGTGGTGGGTGAATCGGGAGAAAATTTTCCATTCATCGATCAGGGTAATGGGCGATATGCAGTTGATCAACTCAATCTGAATAATAGCGAAAAATATCAATTGAAAATCATTACGAGCTCTGGCACGGAATATCTTTCAGACAAACTTTCTGTAAACCAAACACCTGCTATTGATAGTGTAAATTGGCGGCAGGATAGTGCAGGTGTCCGGGTATATGTTACCACACATGACCCCCAGGCACAAACGAAGTTTTATAGATGGCAATACATAGAAACCTGGCAATATCACGCCTGGTTTGACAGTTTTTTTGACCTGGTAGATGGAAATGTAGTTCTTCGTCCCATCGACCGGCATATTTATAATTGCTGGATATCTGCCGCTTCTTCCAATATATTGGTTGCAACGTCTAACAAACTCTCATCGGATTTAATATTTGAGAATCCTGTGGCGGCTGTTCCAACCGGTTCGGAAAAATTAAGCGTCAAATACAGTATTATAGTTAAGCAATATGCCATCAGCGAACAATCATATAATTTTTGGTTCAACCTTAAAAAGAATACTGAGCAACTGGGTTCGCTCTTCGATGCACAGCCATCACAGCTTGTTGGCAACGTTCACTCGACAATCAATCCTGATGAACCTGTATTGGGTTTTGTTGATCTCGCTACACAGCAGTCGCAAAGAATATTTATTGATGCGAAATTATTACAGAACTGGAACTATGTTGCTTATTATGGACAAGACTGTTATGACAAAACGGTTCCGCCAGACAGCGGAAACTATTATCTGCCGCAGACAGGCCATCGTTTCTGGGTACTCGAGGGAACAGATATATCAAGAAATTATATTATCACACCGATAGTGTGCGGAGATTGCAGGGATCATGGCGGCACAAATATAAAACCATCATTTTGGCAATAAAAATTCAAGCATATTAATAATGAAAAGTTCGAACAAAATATTTTTTACGTTCATAACGGTCATGCTCATGGCCTCTTGTAAACAATTATACAACCCGCCGGAAATAAGGCAGAATCCCGGCTTCCTGGTGGTGGATGGCGCTTTGCATGTGGGCGCCGATTCTTCTGTTATTCTATTGAGCCGCACAAGAAATCTCGACAGTTTATCAAGCGTTCCCGAATCACAGGCTAAAATTTTAGTGATGGATCAATCAGGACAATCCTATCCGTTGACAGAACAATCCATCGGCAGATATGTATGCAGCAGTCTCAATTTAAATTACAATGCGCTATACCAGTTGAAAATAAATACGATTGACGGAAGAGAATATTTGTCAGACACATTCCACGCTATTCAAACACCTCCCATTGATAGTATTGTGTGGAGACAGGATAGTGTGGGCGTAAGCATTTATGTAAATGCAACCGGTACGCAAAATGATTCACGGTATTACCGGTGGGATTATGTTGAGACATGGAAATATCAAACTGCTTTCCAGAGTCTGTACGAATATGTAAATGGACAAGTTGTTTACCGCGCGCCCGATAACCAGATTTATTTTTGCTGGAAAGATTTTGCTTCGACCGATATTGTAATAGGCTCAACTTCGAAACTTTCTGCCAACGTACTCAGCAAAAAATTAGTAGCCGTTGTGCCCGCAGGCTCGGAAAAAATAAGCATCAAATACAGCATAAATCTAAAACAATACGGAATCAGCAAAGAAGCATACGAATATTGGCAGAATGTAAAAAAAAATACAGAACAATTGGGAACTTTATTCGATGCGCAGCCTTCACAACTTACGGGAAATATCCATTGCACAACGAATGAGGCTGAACCTGTAATTGGATTCATCAGCGCCAGTACAGTGCAACAAAAGAGAATTTTTATCAGCAACAAGGAGGTTAATCCCTGGTACTATCAGCGTTATTACAATGATTGTTATTATACGTTTGGCGACAGGATCCTGATCACACAGGACCAGGCCGAGGAATATATCGGCAAACCGGGACACTTGTGGGTGCTGATAGCAGAACGCGGCGGCGTGTATGACATCGTCCAATTATTTTGCGGCGACTGCAGAGAACATGGAGGAGTAAATAAACCACCAGCCTTTTGGCAAAACTAAAACATGCATGAGATTTAGATTTTCACTATATAAAATTTTAATTGTCGCCATTAGCAGCGTGTTTGCATTTGGATGCAAGGAAGTATATACACCACCGCAAAGCAATACAAATCCGAATTACCTGGTGGTAGATGGCGTGTTGACAAGTGGTGATTCAACAAAAATAAAATTGAGCCGCACCAGGAATTTAAATGATTCGGTATTGAATTCGCCGGAAGGTGGCGCAACGGTAGTGGTGATCGGAGAAGGATCGGACAGTTATCCATTAAGCGAAGAGGAGATTGGAACTTATTCGATTGGTTTGTTGTCGTTGAATGCGGGTGAAAAATACAAACTCGATATTACAACCAGCGATGGAAAACACTACGAATCCGATCAAATAATTACAAAACAGACTCCGCCGATCGACAGCCTGAACTGGACCATCAACGACAATGGCGTGCAGGTGTTCGTCAACACCCACGATCAATCAAACGGCACATTGTATTATCGCTGGCAATATGAAGAAACCTGGGAATATCACGCAGCGTTCGATTCTTATTATACCTACACCGGAGGGATGCTCGTTCCGCGCAATCCTAACGATCATGTGTACACGTGCTGGCACGACAGAAGTTCAACCGAATTGGTGCTTGCTAGTTCAGCGGGTTTGAGTGCAGATGTCATTTACCGGAACCCTGTTGTATTTATACCAAAAGGTTCTGAAAAAATCAGCGTGGAATACAGTGTGCTTGTAAAACAATATGCATTGACAAAAGAAGCATACGAATATTGGGAGAGTCTGAAAAAAAGTACTGAACTCACTGGTGGACTTTTTGATCCTTTACCAGCGCAATTGATAGGCAATATACATTGTACAACCAACCCGGATGAAAAAGCGTTGGGATATATCGCCGCATCATCTATTACCAAGCAAAGAATTTTTATAAAATATTTGGAAGTGGAACCGTGGCCGCCTCCACCGCAGGATTGTCCCGAGGTAATAGTGCCGCCGGATAGTGTCGATTATTATTTTGGTAAACATCTGTTATCGCCTGTAGCAAATCATGGGCTCACAGATTTTTCAGGTTCGTTTGCGTCTTGTGTTGATTGCACATTGAACGGAGGAACATTGGTAAAACCGTCTTTCTGGCCTTAATTAAAATGAGTATGAAAAAATATTTTATTGGTTTAATGAAATGCAGGCTGATTTTTTTCGTGTGTGGCTGCGCGTTATTAAGTTCAGTTGAATGCGCTGCACAAAATGAAACTACCGGTTACCTGCAGTCGCAGTTCAATCAATATAACAGCCAGGCAATACAGGAAAAACTATTTGTGCATACCGATAAACCTTTTTACGTAGCGGGAGACATCATGTGGTTCAAAGTTTATTATGTGGATGGGAATTTCAACAAGCCATTGGACTTAAGCAAAATCGCTTACCTGGAAGTATTGAACAAAGATCAGAAACCGGTGTTGCAGGCAAAAATTGCGATGAAGGATGGGAGCGGAGAAGGCTCCTTCTTTATACCCCTCTCACTGAACTCGGGTAACTATAAGTTGCGCGCATATACAAACTGGATGAAAAATTTCAGCCAGGATTTTTATTTCGAAAAAAATATTACGATCGTCAATTCATTAAAAAATCTTGGCGAAAAAACAGCCGACAGTGCAACAGGATATGATATCGGTTTTTTTCCGGAAGGAGGAAATATGGTAAGCGGTCTTCAAAGCAAAATAGCTTTTCGTGTAGCAGATCAAAACGGAAAGGGAGTGGAGTTCAAAGGTACTTTGACGGATGAAGAGAATAATACAGTCGCGAGTTTTCAGCCATCCCGTTTCGGTATCGGTTATTTTTCTTTCACGCCGGTGGCAAATAAAAAATACCGGGCGATTATCCGGTTGAATAATAGCAGTGTGGTGGTGAGCGAATTCCCGACTGTGTATTCGCAGGGATATACGATGCATTTGGAGAATGCGGGGAATGATCAGCTAAGCGTCACCGTTAGTACCAATATCAATATTGGTAACAACGCCGTTTATCTTTTTGCCCATACCCGCCAATCCGTAAAAGTCGCGGCGCTTGGTGCGATGAATGATGGAAAAGCTGTATTCACCATCGATAAAAGTAAATTGGGAGAAGGGATTTCGAATATCACCATTTTCAACAGTCTCAGGCAACCTGTTTGCGAAAGATTATATTTTAAAAAACCTTCCTCCCTAAAAATAACTGCCAATACGAACGGAGATGAATTCCGTTCCAGGAAAAAAATATATGTCAACATCGACGCGCAGGCCGACACAAAACCTGTTGTTGCGGATATGTCATTATCCGTTTATAAAATCGATTCGCTCGGAGCAGAACCTGGTGCAGATATTCTTACTTATTTGTGGCTGGTATCTGATCTGCAAGGAAAAATCGAATCACCGGAATATTACTTGAATAATACAGGTCCGGATGTTGAAGTAGCGACAGACAACCTCATGCTCACCCATGGATGGCGGAGATTTAAATGGGAAGACGCTTTTCAAAATAAAGCAGCAGCTTTTGAATTTATTCCGGAGTATGAAGGACATGTGGTCGCTGGCAAGATCACTGATAAAAGATCGGGTAGTCCGATTGAGAATGCATTGACTTATTTGTCTGCGCCGGGAACCCATTTCCAAATAGGAAGTTCATTGAGTAATAAAAAAGGTCAAATATTATTTGATATCAAAAATTTTTATGGATCGAATGAAATTGTAGTGCAGACTGACAACCAAAAAGACACTAATTATCGCATAGATATTTTGAGCCCGTTTTCTGAAAAATTTTCGAGCGTGCCGGTTCCGTCATTCAATATATCTGAAGATGTGCGCGAAGACCTGGTAACACGCAGCGTTGGTATGCAAGTGCAAAATGCATATCAGAATGATAACCTGCAAAGATTCGATATGCCCGAAATGGCCGACAGCACTTCATTCTATGGCGTTCCAGATTATAAATTTTTCCTCGATGAATATACGCGTTTCAATACGATGGAAGAAGTGATGCGCGAGTATATTACAGGCGTGTCTTTGCGAAAACACCAGCAGAAATTTTACTTCAGGATGTTCAATGATCCGTATCGTTCTTTTTTTGATGATGATCCTTTGGTGCTGCTCGATGGCGTGCCGGTATTTGATGCAGACAAAATCATTTCGATGAATCCATTGAAAATAAAAAAGATTGAGGTGGTGGACAGGAGATATTATCTTGGACCGATCAGTGCGAGTGGTATTGTAAGTTATACAACATACAAAGGTGATATGGAAGGATTGCAATTCGACCCGAATACATTGGTACTGGAATATGAAGGCTTGCAGATGCAGCGCGAATTTTATTCACCAGTTTACGAAACAGAAAAACAGATCAGCAGCCGCATACCTGATTTCAGAAATCTCTTGTATTGGTCGCCGAATGTAAAAACAGATATGCATGGAAAGAAGCAATTGAATTTTTACAGTTCGGATCAGCAGGGAAAATATATGGTAATGATCCAGGGAATAACGGCAGATGGAAAAGCGGGAAGCCAGTCGTTCACGTTTGATGTAATAAAATAAAATTGCGATTTTTTGATTTTGGGATGGAGAGATTTTTGTATTTTATATAAATCCCAAAATAACAAAATCACCAAATTCGATAAACATATCAACCTGTGTGAGACCTAAGATCAATGGTTAAGCAGGTAGTTACTACGGTAACTACGTAAGGAGCGTTTCTACGCTCCTTTTTCATTTTTCGGGCAAGGGATTTTATGTTAGATTTGCAGCCCCCAAAAGAAACTTTATCCATAATGATTTTCGGGTAGTGGCGCAGCCCGGTAGCGCACTTGTATGGGGTGCAAGGGGTCGCAAGTTCGAATCTTGTCTACCCGACAAAAAAGACAACTGATATAGTTGTCTTTTTTATTTTAATAATTTTTGGCAGTTATATGCAACTCAGGATAAAAAAGATTTTTCAATTATATTAAACGAAAACCGTTTTTGTCGCCGGGGAGCCACCGCCACACTTATTTAAAAATGTCTGCTATTAAAATAGGTTTACACATGGTATGCAATCTTCAGAAAAAAATATTGGCAATCGGTAGCTATTTTATTTTCCACCGGATAAACACCGTGGCGTTTACGGGTGATCCGCCGGATGGCAGTTCAAGAACTTTTGTTACGGGAATAAAAACTGCTGCGCCCAGGGATAATTTGTTTAACCTGTATAAAATTTCAACTTTGCCTGTGATGAAAAATGTTTTCACATATTTCCATTCGGCAGCAGATCGTTTCACTCCAAATAAAGAATCGGGTATGGATGCGCCACCCGTTAACCTTGTTGTTTGCTGATTTACCAGGGCCGCAGATTGCCAATAAAAATGAAGACCAGTCCCGATGGCCCATCTCTCTGTAATATTATAATCATATATCAGTCCGGCAAAGAAGCCGCTTGTTTTGATTATTGCAGTGCTTCTTCGAACCAGGGATGAATCGAACACGGACAACGGCCCTATGGAATCTCCCAAACTTTTGTTTCCCGTAAAATATTGCTCCACGGGTCTTATGAGCAATTGCAATTCTCCGTTATTTCCAATTTGCCTGCCCGCCCATAATCCAGGTATAAACAGGTTATAGAATTGGTTATGCGCATTGGTTCCGGTAAAATATTCCTGCACTCCATACAATGGAATATCTTCATCCCACTGCAAACCGAAATGAAATGACGAACCATTGTTGTTCTTCAGCTTTGCACTTTTACCGGGTGACGTGGCAGTGAAAGTTTTGGCGGAATCAATATTGCTCTTCGTTTTCGTGCGTGTCATATTCACCGAACTATCATAAAAAATCGAATCCTTCTTTATCCCGGATCGTTCATTGTTTGCTTTGGCGGACGAAGTGGTAATGGAGTCACCAATATTATTTTTATTCAATGACTGATCCCTTTTTGGATTGCTGCTTTTTACTGCGTCATCTTTCGGTTTGTTAAGTATGGTGCTTTTTTCAAAATCAGTTTTTCCTTTAAGCGAATCTGGCCGATGCAATGATTTTTGTGGTGTTGCATTTGATCGGCCATGTGCATTTACATTTTGCGAAATAGTAGTTTCAGAGTTTGACAGTTTTTTATGAGCCGGATGCGTGGAAGCTGGTTTATCCACGGCCTGCTTTGGAAACCGTCTCACGGGTTTATCCGTGAATATGATATAACCGTTATAAAAAGTATAGCTCAATGATGTGGTTTTTTTTATACGGTCCAATATTTTTGAAAGGGAATAATCTGCTTTTGGAAATTCAAGTTCTTTAGAACCTTTCACTTTTACCGAGTTAAATGAGATCCTTATCCCGCTTCTGTTGTGAATATATTTTGTAAGTGAATCCAAAGAAATTTTTCCTTCCAGAAAAAATAATTCACCTGCTCCATTATTCTTTTTTTGAGAATTTTGGGCGAACCCATAATTACCCGCAGCCAGGGAGAAACAAAATGCCAGTGATAAAAACACCAATTTATTCACATCCATTTCCTGTTAATAAAACCCGTTTATTCGTTTCATCAATACTATACTCGAAATTGAGCGTGTACGACATTACATCCAGTATTTCTTTCAGGCTCTTATTATCAAATCTTGTTGTAATCCTGCAATTGTATAGGTTTTTACTTTTCAATATTATTTGAACTCCGTATGCTTTTCCGATTGATGCGGCAACTTCCTGGAGTGGAGCATCTGAAAATTGAAAAATTCCTGTTGCATAACTGAATAAATTGATATCGGTGCGCTCCTTACTGCCCAGTCGCTTTGCATTTTCATCGAACCAGATGGACTGGCCAGATTCAAGTGTTGTCTTTTGTCCATTGGTTTCTATAATTACCGTTCCTGAATCAACATGAACGGATGAAATGCCTGACGCCGCATCAAACAAAATATATGCCTTTCCGTTTGATAACGATACGTCAAACGAACCCGCCTGTATGTGGGATGCTTGTCGATTATCCCTGCGGTCGCATTCAAAATACGCAGCGCCCTGTATGGAAAAAACTGGCTCCTCATTTTCTTTTACAATTTCTTTGATACTGCTGTGCCTGTCTAAGAATGCGATGGTGCCATCAGGCAAAATATTTTTACGGGGCGTATCCTCTGTATGATAAGTTACTGGTTGCGTTTTTATTTGTGACGGCCTGGAGGATAAAAAATAAGTGGTTAATGCCACGGCTGCTATGGCTACACCCGTGTAAAAAAAAGCTCTTATCAACGCGGGCCTGGCGGATTTAATATGGCGCAATTTTCCAGGTTCACTTGTGAGCAGATTCTTCATTTCCGCCCAGGCCTCGTCGGCCGGAATATCCGGTTCCGGAAATGCTTTGGGATTTATCTTACTGTTATGTAAATTTTTCTCATCCAATGTTTTTAATATTATACTGTTCAAAAATTATCTTAAGCCTGTCTCGACATTCATGCAAGTGCCATTTCACGGCGCCTTCTTTCATGTCGAGGGCATTGACTATTTCTTTTATCGTAAAACCTTCTAGGTAAAATAGCGTACACACACATCTCGTCCGCGAAGGCAACTTGCCGAGGTAAAAATAAATATCTTTCCACTCCAACTGCCTGAACGGATTGTTTTCAGATGGCTCCTGGATACTTTCTGTTAACTCGAATGTCAGTTTGTTCTTATTGTCCCTGATCAAAGTGAGGGCCGCATTCCTTACAATGGTGTAAGTCCAGTTAAAGAAAGTTCCTTTTGCCGGATCATATTGGTCAATATTTTTAAAAACTTTCAGCATACCGTTATTTAACGCGGTGAGAATTTCCTGGTTGTCGTCAAAAAAGGTTTTGCATAAGGCAAATAATGCAGGATAAAATTTCTTATACAATTTTTCCTGGCATACCAGGTCCTGTTTTTTGCAACCGTTGATGATATGTGCTGTGTCTTCCAAGTTAGTGTTGAAGGAGCCGCCCTGGTTTTTCAAGCAGAGCGGCCCCAAATTTAATATTAATAGAATTACAAGCTGAGCGGGGCAATGGACACAGCGCTGGTATTGGTCCATGTAATTTTATAGCTGTTGCCGGTTTTTTCAATGCTTCCTGTATAGCTTGTTCCATTCACCACAATGGTCAGCGTAGTTGTGCCTGTTGGTATCGGGTACAGGGAATTAAACGCTCCAGCTTTTGCAGTGCCGTTTGTGCAACCATCAGGCACACTCACGCCTTTGAAATCTATTTTGTAGCTGCCGGTACCGATTGTTGCTTCCGAAATCAGGCTATTGCCCGAACATGTATAAGCATTTGTAGTTTGCGCAGAGAAAATCAACCCGGAATTACTACCGCTATCAAGCCTCGATGCGGTGATATTAATTACTTCACCCGGTTTTAATGCTAAGGTAGTGGCCGGTCCGCTTAGTTTATAGGCAGAGTCAGATACAGAAACAGTGTTGGTAGCCGTTACACTTCCGAAGCTGGCCGTTACGCTGTAGCTGCCTGTTTTGCCGAACAATATCGACGCCTGGTTGCCATTAGCATTCACCTGGGTATTCGCGCTTGGGTTCACGCTCCAGTTCACTGCACTGTTTGCATCGACCTGCGGCAATTTAAAAACCACGGGTTCGCCTTTTTTAATGGAACTTGTTTTGGACGCTTCCAAAACGGGTCCGCTTGTGTTTGTTGAATCTTTTTTACAGGACCAAATACACGCCAGGAATAGGAATGCCACAATCGGGACTATTGTCTTTTTCATAATGTAATGAATTTAAAATTTTATCGATGTTGTTTACTTCTTAGATAAACTGCAAGCCAGGCGTAAAAGGTTAGGTGCTCGCGGAATTTTTTTTGGCGGGAAAATAGCGAGGAACATAAGGTTGATAATGGCTTGCTTCAAGAAAAGGCCTGACCGAAATATGCATGTACGATACCCTGAAAGATTATTCCTGGATTGATGAATTTTCTATCCCGGAAATCCCGAAGCAAAAACAAAACAGGTATAGCACGTGCACGTGATATTCATCACACACATTATTTTTTGAGAACAGTAAAAAATTATTGCACTTATAAATTGATAGGTGTATTCGATTATGATGAAAACAGAATAATTAAAGTTTCCATTTATCGGGGATTTTTTTCACGGCAAATTTTCTATCGAAAAAAAAATTGGATCACCTCATGCTATTCTTTCCATCAGGCAATCCATAACATGATATCTATTTAAATTTCATTATTTTAAAATCTTCCACCCCGGCTCATTATTATTTTTTTTTGATGCGCCATTGCAATAACTGCCGGTGGCGTCGATAAAAAAAAGAAAACAGGAAACTCATAAAAAAAATTTATCGCGCAAATTTTCACTTCGCGAAAAAAAAATTCCTGCATCAAGGGAAACTCTTACGTGTTATTTTTTCATCCGACAATGGCATAACTATTGCGCTACTTGTTGCGAAAAATCTAATTAAGAAAATTGCCAGGCTTGTAAAATACGATTGCATTTTTACGAGTCTATTTTAGATCAGGATCATTTGAAAATAAAATGATCGCGATACGCGTGCATATTTTCAAAATCTTTTTTTTGGTCAAGTTCCTGATTTAGCCATAATGAAAAACAGATTTATGAAAATCATCCAAACATTTTGGACTGGACCATCTTCATCCCCGTTAAATAACATTGAATCGCTCGATATGAAAGGTGGCTGGTTATCCAGCGAATACCATTGGATGAGCTGGTCATTAAGTTGTCTTCAACTAAGGAAATTTTATGACGATGTAGAACTTATCACAGATGAAAGAGGCAAAGAAATTCTGATAGATATCCTGAATCTGCCATACACAAAAGTTTCCACCACATTAGAAGGAACGCTGAGCGCATATCCCAAAGAGTTATGGTCACTGGCAAAAATTTTTTCTTATAGCTCTCAAAATTCGCCTTTTCTCCATCTCGATGGAGATGTATTTGTATGGCATCCTTTTGATGAACATATAATAAATGCACCTCTTGTGAGTCAAAACAAGGAAGCAAATATTTTTTATTACCGGGATATGCTTCGGGATATGGAAAAATATTTTACTTATATACATCCTTCCCTAAAAAGTTTGTATCCTTTACCGTCGACAATCTTTGCATCCAACACAGGAATTTTTGGGGGACATGATCTGGCATTCATCAAGGAATATTGTAATGCCGCTTTTGAATTAGTGGACAAAAATCATGAATTACCAAAATATGTACACAACCCTCAATTCAATTTTCTTTTTGAACAGTGCCTTCTATATTATATGGCCTTGTCGAAGGAAAGGGATATTACTTATGTAATTCCGAAAATAGTCGATACGCCGGTATATGAAGATTATGTCAGGTTTATGGATGTTCCGTTTGCACAAATGATACATCCTGTCGGCGGGTACAAAAAAATGTTGTTCATCTGTGATCACCTGGCAAAACGGCTTAGAAAAGAATACCCTGAATATTATTACAATATCATTAATATATATCTACATAAAAATTTGCCGGTGATTAACCAGGTTTATGAAAAAGCAACAGCCACTCCCGAAATATATTTTTTAAATGATCAGATATTTTACGAGTCTAAAGACAATACAGAAACAATTAAAGTCAACAATAAGACAACGATTGCAAGCCGCAACGGCAGTGGAGATTTTTCTTTCCCGCGTACGCTGACTGCATTGGAAATTTTGTCAAATGATGCACTCGAATTCAGCACGCTGCTAAACAATCGTACTGATTCGGATTTATATAACCGCCTTAAGAAATCCGCAGCAGGCATCGCAACCATCAAAGGGAAAAAAACGGTTCTCGAAATATTACAACTCGAATACCAGATATCTAAACTCTTAGAAAATCTCGAAGATCCTGCATTCGTGCAAGAGGGTTATTTACACGACAAAAAAAATTATCATGAAGCTGAAGAAGTCTTCACTTCCGATATCGACCAAATATTGGGCGCTTCACTCCGGTTAAACGAAAACGCAGTCATGTTAGACTTGAGCAAAAAATGGGAACATGATCCAACGGCCGAGGGTATAAAATTTTTTATTCAAAAGCAGCTGAACGAAGAAGATTCTTTGAACCAGGTGATGCTGGTTCCGAACATGCTTCACCTTGCAGTAGACGAAATTTATCTAGATAGCCTGGAAATGATTATAGTAAATATCGTAAAAGACCGTCCAAAAGAAATAAGAGAAATACTAATAGAAGCAGGTGAGTATTTCGACAGCGCCGAGATAAAAGAAAATTTCCAAAACTACCGCAAACTCATATTCGATACGATAAAAATACTTTTATTTTCTATGATACTGAAAATAGAGAACAAATCAACTCTTTGATTTTTTATTTTTTAACAATTAAAATTTAGGATTATGAAAGAAACCAAAAAAAAACTTGGCACTTTAAGCTTAAGCAATGAGTTGTCAAAGAACGAGCAGAAAAAAATTGTTGGTGGTTTATCAGGCGGTCATAAATGTGCCAACAGCGCAATGAACTGCACTCAAGCTCCTATCACGCAAGGTTATTGTCTTGCAGTATGGCCAGCAAGTGGCGGCGTAATTATCAGCTGTTGATCAATTCGCAAAATTGATCAATACAACAAAACAGCCTTAAATAATTTAAGGCTGTTTTGCTTTTTAAGGTTTTGTATTTTCACAATGTGGAAGGAAACTGATATTTAAAAATGAAACGCTATCAGGTTTTTGATTGCCTATCTGGCATGATTATGCGCTTCAGTACCTTATCAATCCTTATTATTTCTCTACTCGTTTGCATTTTTAAAAAGTAAATCATCGATGCTGTATTTGTATTCGGGCATGGCGGATAATAAAAACGCGCCGGCTGATGCTGCGAACACCGAATAATCAAGCGGTTCTTTTACACCAAAAGAAAAAGCCATCGCAAGTCCGAAGAATAAAGTAAGTATAGCTGCCACCACCGAAGCGATTCTTGTTTTGTATCCGATAATTAGGAACAACGCAATTGCTGTTTCCAGCACAGTACTCGCAACTGCTAAAAATGGAATAATACTTTTTGGCGCAAATGAATTGACCTGTGCAGTATAGTCCAAAAAGTTTTTCCACCCGGATGAATATTTGCCCCACAACGAAAGCCTGCTGGCAACAGCGGATATAAAACCTGCTGCCAATGCGATGCGTAATGATAATGTTGCAAGGTGAAATTGCTTTTTCATAATTTTTATAGTTAATGGAATAAAATTATTTTCCGGGTATCTCCACTTCTTGCGGCACGATAAAAATCACTTCGCAACCGGTTTCTGTGATCAGCTTGTGTTTGAAATTTATAGGTTTGTATAAATAGTCGCCGGCGTTTATTTGCGGCACAAATTAAATATCAATTCAAAAAGCGCTGAATACGAGTTTGTCCTTGCTTTGCAGGCGAATATTTTTTACGGAGCCGGTTCCACCAAAAAAATACCCGAGGCCCACAATGTTTGCAGGCGTTTTTGATGCAGGTAATTCCAAAGCCATTTTATCATTTACAAAAAATTGAAGTTTGTCCGCCGTCGTTTTACAAGCGACATTCACCCAATTTGAAAAATCAACACCGAAGCCGGACAGGTCCGTCTTCTTCCCCGAAATCATACCATCAGCAGTCATCATGTTGAGCTCCGATACACATCCTTTCACAGAAATCGGAATGATAATAGGACTATCATCCGTGATGAGTAATATACCTGAAAACTGGCAGGCCGACGCACCTTCACTATATTCATTTTTTATGGAAGCACTAAATGAAAAATCTTTTACTGAAACGGAATCAAAATTTCCGACGTTGAAATATTTCACAATGGGAGGTTCGGGATCAAATAGAATATTTTTTTTCTTTATTTCCGATACAGGCATTTCCAATAAATTATTTCGCATGAACTCATCCGGTTTCAAATAAATCGGAATCGGCTTATGGTCGATCATTGCCACCCATCCTTTCGTCGGAATGATTATTTTTTTTTCCTGGACAATTTTATCACCAATAATCAATTTCGCGCGATGAAATCCAGGATCGTAATAAATCGATGTTTGTTTGTGCAGGGATTTATCAACCTTAACTCTCCTGGACGGATCCCATGACTGCTGGATATAAACCGAATCCGTTGGCGACGACGTGGCATCGTATGTAAAAATAACCGAATTGGGAACGTCGCCGGACATCCGTTCGAAGCTCAAGCTATATTGTTCCGCGTTTACTGGCGGCTTGGTTTTTTTTACGGCAAAAATACTCAACAAGCTGGCGGCAATAACAAGCATGATCACCCAGGATAATCTTAACAAATTTTTTCTTTTGAGAGATAAAACGGGTACTTCCGCTTTTGTATGAACTGGATTAATATCCGTTTGGATATTTTGTTTTGTAAAACTTCTCCAGGTTTCAAAACCGGCAAATTTGGAAAGAGCATCCAAAGTAGTGGTGCTGGGGAGATGTTTATATGCTACATGTCCCCATATTCTGCGAAGCGTACTCGCACTCAGTGAAACACTGGTTGCATCAAATATGATCTGGTTGAGTTTTTCGAAATCTCTGCTCTGCCATTTATCGCTTTCGCCCCAGTCGAGTTTCTTCTCGATAATCTTCAACAATTTTTCTACATCAGGTGACATTGGAAATCAGAATGATAAAACTTGAAAAAACTTGTTTGATAAATGAACTGCCGTAAATGTACACACGCAAGTATGTTTGTAAACAATCATTGCGATCACGCAAAAGTATCGACAATTTTTTAAGCGTCGCTTCTTATCACAAACAAAATATAAATATTAATGAATTATACATTTTCCAATTCACTCTTTATCGATAATGTTCACGAATTTGGGTTTTATGGAAATGCTGACCCGATTGAGTCGAAGAAAAACGGACACACTGAACAAGGAGTAAGAAGAACCGGTAAACTTATTTTGCGCGAAGTGGGAACGAAAGGAATGCAAAAGGATTATTTAAATCCAACACCTGAATCTGACGGGAGAGATTTGGGAGCAGGGATTTTTAAAACGAGTAAAAAGTGAAAAAACTTTTGATATGCCTTTGCTTTTTTGCGCCTTTGCGAGAAGTAATGTTCTCGCAAAGGCGCAAAAACGCAAAGTTGTCAAACCATACCGGCGGCATGGGAACACAAAGTCTTTTTCTGAAATGATTTTTTTACCTGATCACATAACAGATGCGAATTTCGCAAACGAATCGTGTTCAGATATTCCTGCTCGTTATCAACTTCGCAAATGCGGGAATAAACTTCCGCTCCGTCCATCAGTGCAGGCATAACATTGACTTCAGTGACGCCAATGAACTTCCATTGCACCAATTGTTGTTTGTTGTTTAAAAAACACATTTGTTCTTTCTCTCCAATTTGTTTTGCTTTTTGAATTGCCTGTAATTCGTTTTCGGCATTGATAAGCCGCAGTTGTTCGTCAAATTGAGGTGTGTGGTTTCCATCTCCACAGATTATATGATAGGTAATTTTTGCAAGGAACCAGTTCATGCGTGATGTTTTAATGATAATAATAATTGGACCATGCAAATAACAACCGGTAGCTGACAACCCTATGTCAACAGTAAAATTAAAAGGCTAAATTTTTTCTGAAAGTTTATTGATGAAATCTTTTAAAAAAGTATTCAGGCTGACCGGACTGACGATCCTCGCATTGTCCGCGAACATCAGGTACCAGCGAATAAAACCGTCGATCGAAGGAGTTAAAAAAGTCATTTCAATTTCTTCGCCCATATTTTTTTCACTAACAAACCCATAATAATATTTTGCCTCCTGTATATACCGGGTCACTTTCTTATCGATTTGGATGACGACTTTTTCCAACTGCTGGTTTTCAATAACCCGATCGAGATATTCTTTAAGTGAAGGATGTTGTTTGTCGATTTGTTTATCCGTGATTTGTATTTGTGAAATACGATCGGTCCGGAAATCACGATAGTCATTCCGAAGCCGGCAAAACCCGATCGTATGCCAATAACCCGTCGAATAAAAAATACCAACGGCTTCTATATCGCGTTTTGTTTTTTCGTTGGAGTGAAAAGCGGTATAATGAATCTGCAACACTTTTTTTTCTGCGATACTTTTTAAAATAACAGGGAGGGTGTTGTCGACAGAATCTGCATTGAATGGACTGAGTCTTCGTATCACTTCAATCCGTTCTTCCATATTTTCCAGCATATCTTTTTCAGTGCCGCGCAGTACGGCTCTTACTTTAAACATCGCCGATTTATAATTTTGTTCTGTAGATGGATCGGTAAATTTTTCGATCAATTTTTCTGCAGTGAGGAATGCCGTTGCTTCTTCTTTTGTAAACATGACAGGTGGAAGCCGGTAACTATCCATGATGGAATAACCGACGCCGGCTTCGCCGATAACAGGAACACCGGCTTCTTCCAATGTTTTGACATCGCGATATACGGTACGCAGGCTAATCTTAAACCGATCCGCTATATCCTGTGCTTTTACAATTTTCCTGGATTGCAATTGTATGAGTATGGCAGTTACTCGGTCGATACGATTCATATCCGAAAATTAAAGCAAAAATGGATAGAAAGAAGACCCAGGCACTGCTTTCAATAAATGATAATGAGCGACTCATTTTTAAATTTCTATGCATAACTATGTGCCTACCGTGATGTAACAAACTCAAATATATTTGAGCCCTCACCCCAACCCCTCTCCTAAAGGAGAGGGGCGGGGGTGAGGGCTGATTTGTAATAATTTTCGAAATAAAAAAATACATAGTCACATAAAACGAGTTACGACATAGAAATTTCAAAAGGGTCACTCTACAATAAATAATAAATCGCGCTACAAATATTTGGGATTTAGTTTATTAGCGTTTGTAAATCAATTTATACTTGTTAAATCGATACAGAAATCATTGCCTTGTGATACAAATCAAAGAACTTATTAACGCCCCCGGCACAAACCTTGCATAAGGAATGAATATTGGTTAATTTTGATTTCGTTAACAAATAATTGGCGCAATCATTGCGTTATAGCGTCGTCTTCCAATTCCTCTCCAATTTCCTTGTAACAAACCTTTCAATTAAGAAGTCCGTATTCCTAGCAGGGCCATTCCCTATTGGTTCATTGAAACAACAACTCATGAAGAAATTTATTTTGTTAGGAATCCTGATCCCTTCTCTACTACATGTACAAGCGCAACGCTGGCACGTCAATGTTTTTGGAGGCATTTCAAATTATTCCGGCGATTTACAAAGCAAACCATTTACGATGGATCAATCGTATGCCGCATTCGGCGCCGGCGCGCAATACGATCTTACAACTCATATCTCGCTGCGGTCAGATATCAGCATTATGAAAATCGGTGCGGCGGATAAATACAATAAGCCGGATCTGCAGCCGCGCAATCTTAGTTTTGAAACACAGATTTTCGAATGGAATCTTCTCGGAGAATATACATTCATCGATCTCACCAGGAAACATTTTTCACCTTATATTTTTGGGGGACTAGCATTATTTCATTTTAATCCATATGCATTCGATAGCCTGGGTGCTAAAGTTTACCTGCAGCCACTCAGCACAGAAGGAGAGGGTTTGCCTCAATACCCCAATAAAAAACCTTACGATTTGTGGCAGGCAGCAATTCCTTTTGGATTTGGCGTGAAACTGCGCATAACCGACAATGTTATATTGGCGTATGAGTTTGGTTTTCGAAAAACTTTTACAGATTACCTGGATGACGTGAGTGACAGATATGTCGATCGCACTACTTTGTTAAATGCCCGTGGACCAAAAGCTGTTGAAATGGCTTACCGGGGCGGAGAACTAAAAGGAGGAGATCCTACCTATCCACCCGATCAAACTTTACGTGGCGGACCAAAATATAAAGACTTCTATTATTTTACAGGCATCAAACTGAGTGTAGCCATCATCTCCAAAAGAAATCCTTATTACGGAAGAGGAAGGATTGATTGTCCGCCGAAAATGTAACCAGAATTTAAAAGATTGGAAAGATTATACAGAAGTTGAGTTGAAGACTTGATCTTTGCGATTTTGCGTCTTTGCGTGATAATTTTCACGCGAAGGCGCAAAATCGCAAAGATCAACCAATCAACTCCCAACTACTATCTTTGCCAAATGGCATACAGGAATCAGCAGGAATTCATTCAGGCTTTGGAGTCGGCCGGTGAATTATTAAGGGTCAGCGCTTATGTCGATCCAAAATTTGAAATCGCAGAAATTACCGACAGGATCAGCAAAACAAAAGACGGTGGAAAAGCTATTCTCTTTGAAAATACAGGCCATGATTTTCCTGTATTGATGAATGGCTACGGAAGCGAAAAGCGCATATGCATGGCGTTAGGTGTGCAACAGCTCGATGATATCTCCAAAGAAATCGAATCACTATTTAAATTATTATCGGCTCCAAAAGAAAATATTATCGATAAATTAAAATTGCTGCCAAAGCTCGGACAGTTTGCAAGCTGGATGCCGAAAGTAAAAAGCGGCAAAGGAGAATGCCAGGAAATAATTATAACTTCTCCCGATCTTACCAAACTTCCGATTATCACATGCTGGCCGAAAGACGGCGGGCCTTTTATCACGCTCCCCGTCATTCATACCAAAGATCCGGAAAGCGGAACACGCAACGTTGGAATGTACAGGATGCAGGTGTTTAGTCCGACAATGACAGGCATGCACTGGCACAAACACAAAGTAAGTGCGAAACATTTTTCTATTTATAAAAAGCTCAGGAAAAGAATGCCGGTAGCGGTTGCATTGGGCGGTGATCCTGTATATGCATATAGCGCCACGGCGCCGTTGCCGGAAAACGTAGATGAATATATGCTCGCAGGTTTTCTTCGAAAGAAAAAAGTGGAACTTGTAAAATGCATAACACAACCCGATATAGAAGTTCCCGCTGATGCGGATTTTATTATTGAAGGATATGTTGATCCCGAAGAAGAATTGATTTTGGAAGGACCATTTGGAGATCATACCGGTTATTATTCACTGCCCGATTATTATCCGAGATTTCATGTTACGGCTATCACTCACCGTAAGAAAGCAATATATCCCGCGACGATCGTTGGAATTCCTCCGCAGGAAGATGCGTGGTTGGGAAAAGCAACTGAAAGAATTTTTCTCGCACCAATCAAAATGATGATGGTACCCGAAATGGTCGATATGGATATGCCTGTTGAAGGAGTTTTTCATAACCTGGTAATTGCACAAATACATAAGGAGTACGCGGGACAAGGACAAAAGGTAATGAATGCATTGTGGGGAGCAGGGCAGATGATGTTTAATAAGATATTGGTTTTAGCAGACGAAGGCGTGCGTATTCAAAATTACAAAGAGCTCGCAAAATATGTTTTTAAGAATTTGAATCCGGCAACTGATATCAATTTTTCACAAGGGCCGACGGATGTACTTGATCATAGCAGCAGCAAACTTGGATTTGGCGGAAAGATGTGCATCGACGGAACAAAAAAATTTGACGAAGAAAAAGAAATATCGCAGG
Source organism: Bacteroidota bacterium (assembly GCA_018267615.1). Taxonomy (GTDB): domain Bacteria; phylum Bacteroidota; class Bacteroidia; order Chitinophagales; family Chitinophagaceae; genus Puia. The sequence continues at coordinate 44,727 of JAFDYD010000037.1, forward strand.
AAATAGAAGGACAAATTGCAAATGTTGAGACAATCGAAAATGATTTAAAAAAATTCGAAGAAATAAAATCCGTCAACACTTCTTTATTGCTCCAGGATATTCCATGCCTGCTTATCTCAGTTAAGAAAAATCGAAAAGGTCATATCCGGGAATTGCATCAAAATATTTGCTCCACCGTTCCCAGCATGAATACGATCAAGATGATATTATATGTTGAGCATACGGTAGACGCCAATGATCTTACCACAGCACTCTGGCGATTCTGTAATAATCTCGATCCGAGAAGAGATTCAATATTGTATCGTCAAGGTCCGGGGACTTCGGCCTGCATGGGGTTTGATGGAACGATGAAGACGATCGCGTTTGATAATTTTCAGCGGGACTGGCCAAATATCATCGTCGCTGATAATGCAACGATCCAGGCTGTTGATGAAAAATGGAATCAACTTGGTTTAGGAAACTTTATCCCATCGCCTTCTTTAAAATTCAGGGATCAGATGTATGGTGATGAGGCGGTGGCAGGGAGTTTTGATTGAAATTTTTAGTTGAGAAGTCGAAAAGTCGATTGGTCAATAATTCGAATAGTGAATAGGTCCTTTATACAGCAAGGCCTAATTCATTTACAATTACGTTTTACCGTCTCGACTAATCGACTTATTGACCAATCGACTTTTCGACTTCTCAACTAGTCAGCCATGATTCTTCCTCCCAAATTCCTTCCCATACTGCAGCGGTGTTTTTTTTATCAGCGCTTTAAAATACCTGTTGAAATTTGAAAGATTATTAAATCCACTTTCATAACAAACCTGCGCGATGCTCATATCATTTTCAATAAGCAGCTTACATGCATAACCGAGTCGCACTTCCTGCAAAAATTGCCAATAGGTTTTCAAAGTTCTTTTTTTGAAATAGCGGCAAAATGAATGCTGACTGATAGACGCAACGGAAGCAATTTTTTTTATGGAGATTTTTTCCTGGAAATTATTAAAGGTATACGTGTAAATCTCATTGATGCGATCGGTATTACTCACATCATAAGACTTTGTAAAGCCACTGCTTGCCAGTAGCCTGTAATTTTTTGATGAGGCGATGATATATAACATTTCTAGCAGCAACGTAATTCGGATTACTTCTTTTGCCTTTACGATGCGCTCCATTTTCTCGATGATCAACTGTTTCGTTGCACCTGTTATCTTCAATCCCTTTCTGGCCTTTATTAATAATTCCTTCACGGATTTCAATTCCGGTAACGATAAAAACTGCTGACCAAAACATTCTTCCGTAAAATGAATCGCAATCGCCTCCATACGCAGTCCCGGTGTTTTCTTAAAATAGATATCATCGCCACGCCAAAGATGTGGGATATTCGCGCCAAGCAAAATCAGATCGCCGTCGGCAAAGCGTTCCATGCTGTCGCCAACCAGCCTTGTCCCTTTTCCTTTACGGATTACCGTTAGTTCCGCTTCCGGGTGATAATGCCAATGATTATAGAGAAATGGAAAAATATCCTCGCGGATGCTGAAGGAATAGTTGGTGCCGGTGTCTATTTTTCGGAGAATAGGCTTCATATGTTTTGAAAAATTTCTTTGCGGCTTTGCGCCTTTGCGCGAAAAATCTCTCGCAAAGGCGCAAAGCCGCAAAGAAATCATTCACGTCCAAATTACTTCATAAAATCGACTTGCCAATATTGTATCAGAATTGGCTAAGAGAATAAAATTTTAAATCGTGTACAATTGATTACTTTATGTAACTTGAAAAAATAATTGTCAACGATTTGAAATATGCCATCAACTGAATCCATATTAAAAATTCATCCCTCCGATAATGTAGCTGTAGCGTTGACGGACCTCCGAATGGGGCAGACCGTTAAGCTAAATGGTTCCGAATATTTATTGATCAGCGATATTCCAGCGAAACATAAATTCATGCTTTCCGATGTGGACCAGGAAGGAGACATCATCATGTATGGCGTACTCGTGGGAAGAGCGGTTCATCCAATAAAAAAAGGAGGATTGATCACTACACAAAATATCAAGCACGCCGCAGGAACTTATGGATTGAAAGAAAGAAAAACAGCCTGGCACAGGCCCGATGTCAATAAATGGAAGGACAGAACATTCATGGGCTATCCTCGCGCGGATGGATCTGTCGGAACGGCGAATCATTGGGTTGTCATTCCAATGGTGTTTTGTGAAAACAAAAATGTTGAAGTATTGCAAGAGGCTTTTACGAAAGCTTTGGGTTATGAACCCAAACAATCTCCTTACCAGGCGATGGTACAACGACTGGTATCGATGCACCAGTCTGGAAGCAACGAATCAGAAATATCATCAACCGATATTTCTATTGATAAATTGATCGAACAGCAGCAAACAAAAATATTTCCCAATGTAGATGGAATAAAATTTCTTACCCATACGCTTGGTTGTGGGGGCACGCGGCAAGATGCACGTGCATTATGCGGATTGTTGGCGGGATATATCACGCACCCCAATGTTGCCGGAGCAACGGTATTGAGTCTCGGTTGTCAAAATGCACAGGTCAGTATATTGAAAGAAGAAATCAATAAGCGCGATCCACATTTTGCAAAGCCACTTGTTATACTCGAACAACAACAGGTAGGTAATGAGCAACAGTTGCTGCAGGAAGCGATCAAGCAAACTTTTTCAGGTTTGGTTGCCGCAAACAAATTAAAGCGCATACCCACGCCACTGAATAAATTATGCATCGGGTTGGAATGCGGCGGTTCCGATGGATTCTCCGGTATTTCTGCGAATCCGGCAATAGGATTTACTTCAGATTTACTGGTTGCGCTCGGAGGATCGGTTATACTTTCAGAATTTCCAGAGCTCTGTGGTGTTGAACAGGAATTGAGTGATCGCTGCATCGATGAATCAACCGCCAAACGATTCATGGAACTAATGAGCACTTATAATGCAAAAGCAGAAGCAGCAGGATCCGGATTCTATGCAAATCCATCTCCCGGAAATATCCGCGACGGATTGATCACGGATGCCATCAAATCCGCCGGCGCTGCAAAAAAAGGCGGCACTTCTCCTGTGACTGCAGTATTGGATTATCCGGAGAAATACAAAGCTCCCGGTTTGAATTTATTATGTACACCCGGCAGCGATATCGAATCGACAACTGCTGAAGTTGGAGCCGGTGCAAATATTGTATTATTTACAACCGGCCTTGGCACTCCAACGGGAAACCCGATTGCCCCGGTTCTCAAGGTATCCAGCAGCACGAAGTTGTTTACAAAAATGAATGATATCATCGATATTGATACGGGAACGATTATCAGCGGCAATGAAACGATTGAACAAGCCGGAGAGCGCATACTCGAGTACGTTATCAAGGTAGCAAGTGGTGAAATAAAAGCAAAGGCGGATGCATTGCATCATGATGATTTCATTCCGTGGAAGCGTGGCATCAGTTTATAAAGAGATTCTCTCACATAAAAGTAAATAGCGAATTGCGATATGAAAAAATTCACAATAGGTTTTTTCTGGATTTCACTGCTATGTCTATGCGCTGCTTGTAGTAACAATGCAACTACAAAAACAGAAACTACAACAGACACTCTTAAAGTTCCTGAGAAAGGCACTTATGCTTATGATGCCGCCTTCTTGAAAAAAAATACAAGAAGTATTGTCGAATTGCAGGATGCAACAGGCGCTTCTAAAGTATTGCTATCCGCCGACTACCAGGGAAGAGTGATGACGAGCACAGCAGCGGGCGATAGTGGCAATAGCTTTGGATGGATCAATTATAAATTGATTGAGTCGGGAGAAAAAAAGCAGCACATGAATCCTGTAGGCGGAGAAGAAAGATTCTGGATGGGTCCGGAGGGTGGACAATATTCTATCTACTTTAAAAAAGGTGATTCTTTTAATTATGATCACTGGTTTGTGCCGACAGTAATCGACACCGTTACCTATGATATCGTTCAATCCGATAAATCGCAGGCAACATTCTCAAAAAATACAGAAGTCACCAATTATTCAGGAACAGTTTTCACGGTAGGAATTACCAGGAAGATCAGTTTGCTCAGCAAATCCCAACTGGAAGAAAAATTAAAAACAACCATTCCTGCCGGTGTCGGTTTTGTTGGTTTTGAAAGTGATAACCAGGTAAAAAATAATGGAACTACTGACTGGAAGAAAAGTTCGGGTTTATTATCGATATGGATATTATGTATGATGAATCCTTCAGACGAGACGAAAGTCGTTATACCTTTTCATCATTTGACAAATTCACGGTCTTATATAACCGATAATTATTTTGGATCGATTCCAGCCAACCGGCTACTTGTAAAAGACAGCGTGCTTTATTTCCGTTGTGATGGAAAAGCGCGTGGTAAGATCGGCATCTCACCATTGATCGCAAAACCGATCACCGGCAGTTATGATTTCAAGAAAAATATATTGAGCATATTAATTCCCGAGGTAGATAAAAACGGAACATATGTAAATTCAAAATGGGAGATTCAAAAGCAACCTTATAAGGGTGATGTGATCAATTCCTATAACGATGGACCGCTGGCAGACGGAACGCAAATGGGACCATTTTATGAAATCGAATCTTCATCGGCTGCCAAAGAATTGAAGAAAGGAGAAGTGCAGGAATACAAACAAACAACCTGTCATTTCCAGGGCGATTATCATGCGCTGAATGAAATGGCAAAACAATTATTGGGAATTAACCTCGATGATGTAAAGGCCTGGTAAACGATCGAAAATTTTTTCAAATGAAATTATTCAAAACGACAAAAGGCATATTGCTGCAGGATAATAAAAGCATATATCGATTGAACGATGATTGGGATGAACTGATCAACCAAAAAAATCTTCATTCATACCTCTCTGCAAAATTAAAAAAGAGTGAAGCGATTGACGACACGGAATTCGACGCGATCATCAACACCCAATTGCAGGCGCCAATCGGTAAACAGGAACTATGGGCAGCAGGAGTGACCTATCTACGCAGTCGTGATGCAAGAATGGAAGAATCGAAATCATCGGGTGGCGCTGATTTCTATGACAAAGTATATGCTGCTGAAAGACCTGAATTATTTTTCAAAGCCCTTCCACATCGGGTTGCGGCACATAATACGGAAGTTTATATTCGCAAAGATTCAAGCTGGAATGTTCCCGAACCTGAATTGACACTGTTTATCAATTCTTCGGGTGAGGTTCAGGGTTATACCATCGGGAATGATATGAGTTCAAGAAGTATCGAAGGTGAAAATCCATTGTACCTGCCGCAGGCAAAAGTATATGAGAGAAGCGCGGCGCTCGGTCCTTGCCTGTTTGTGCCACAACATCCCCTTGCAAAAGAAACAACGATCAGTATTATCATCGAAAGAAAAGGAAAGAAAATGTTTTCCGATTCAATACAGATCAGCAGGATTAAAAGATCATTCCCGGAACTGGCAGAATTTCTATTCCGCGAATGCGAATTTACACACGGATGTTTTTTGATGACAGGAACCGGGATGGTGCCGGCAAATGATTTTACGTTGGAAAAAGGAGATGTAGTTGATATCAGCATCGAAGGGATTGGTACGTTGAGAAATGTGGTTGCTTATAATGAAAGCAAAAAATAAGGCTGGCGAACGATTGTCATATTTCATAGACCATTCACAAAAACCAAAACGATTGCATGAATCCAACAACTCAAAGTCCAAAGACTCAAAAAACAGGTTTTGCATTTGCGCTTGTTGTCACATTATTTTTTCTATGGGCGCTTACTTCGAATTTACTATCCACGTTAATTCCGCATTTACGGAAAGCCTGCCGGTTGGACTACTTACAATCGACGTTAATTGATTTCGCATATTGGACCGCATATTTTGTCATGGCTATTCCTGCGGCAATGGTTATGCGAAAATATAGTTATAAAACCGGGATCATATGCGGACTGGTTATTGCGACAATCGGGTCAGGACTTTTCTATCCCGCAGCTGAAGTAAGGCAGTTTGGATTATTTCTTTCCGCATTATTTCTAATGGCAAGTGGAATGGCATTCCTCGAAACCGCAGCTAATCCATATATAACGATACTTGGAAAACCGGAGACATCATCGCAACGATTAAATTTTGCACAAGCGTTTAATGGGCTGGGAGCGTTTGTTGCAACATTTTTCCTGAGCAAAATGATTTTATCAGGAGTGGAATATACGCCCGAGCAATTAAACGCAATGTCGCCTGCTGATCTTGAAAAATATTTATCATTCGAAGCAACGCGCGTACAATTGCCTTACCTGGGCATTGCTATCGTTTTACTGCTTGTAGCAGTGCTATTTTACGTTGTGAAAATGCCTGACGTTCCCGAAGAAAAAGACAGTTCCTTCAAACTTGAATTCTCGGTATTTAAGAGAAAACATTTCACACATGGTGTAATCGCGCAATTTTTTTATGTAGGAGCGCAGGTTTGTATTTCAAGCCTCTTCATTCCTTATGTTAGATATACAACAAATATTTCAGAACAAACAATCAACGATAATCATTACCTGGGTTACCTATTGCTTTGTTTTATGGTTGGCAGATATTTTGGCACATTCCTGATGAGAAAAGTTAAACCAAATTATCTGCTCACCATTTATGCCGTGTGCAACATTTTACTGTTGGCATATTGCGTGATGGTTGCGAGTCGATTTGGAATTTATGCGATGATGGGCGTTGAATTTTTTATGTCGATCATGTTCCCAACAATCTTTGCCTTGGGAATTAAAGATCTTGGAAATAAAACCAAAGTTGGTTCTTCTTTCATGGTAATGTCGATAGTTGGTGGAGCATTGATCCCTTTATTGGTCGGATACATTGCAAAGCACGTGAATATTCAAATCGCATACGTTGTGCCGCTGGTTTGTTTCCTTTATGTTTTTTATTATGGATGGAAAGGATATATCGTCGAAGAAAAGCCAGTCGTTGCAAGAGAACTTGTCGCTTGATCATCTTGAGATTCGATTACATCTTCTAGCCGAACCTTTAAATAAAATTCAATGACAATTAAAACAAAACACATGAAAAGGTTTTTATTTTTTGTATGCCTGCTGCCCGCTTTTTCAATAGTGAATGCCCAGCAAAAATTCAATGGAATCGATGTTGGGTTGAACAATTTGTACCGCCTCTCCGATGCAAAAACCCGTTCGATAAGCCCGGAAAATTTTACCGGCGCAAAAGGTGAAGGTGGTAAAGCCACTAAAGGAACCGGTGCTATTCCCGCAAGGGATCTGGGTGTTGGATGGAAAATAAGTCCGAGTGTTGTGATACATGGTAAAAGCACATTTACCATGGCGGAAATCAATACTTCCGGTTCGATCCAACATATTTGGATGACGCCTACCGGGACCTGGCGCTATTCTATTTTCCGTGTTTATTATGATGACGAACCTACGCCTTCAGTAGAAGTGCCGGTTGGTGATTTCTTTTGCATGGGATGGAACGAATACTCACCGTTACGCTCACTCGCAGTTTGCGTAAACCCGGGAAGTGCATTCAATTGTTACTGGCCAATGCCTTTCAGAAAGAAATGTAAAATCACCATGGAAAATATTGATGATAAGGATATGGTGTTGTATTACCAGATTGATTATACGGAAACAGAAGTACCTGCTGATGCAGGTTATTTTCATGCGCAATACAGGCGTGTGCATTCTGTTCCATACAAAGAAGATTATACTTTGATTGACAATATCAGTGGCAAGGGACAATATGTGGGAACCTATCTTGCTTATGGCTCCAACAACAATGGCTGGTGGGGTGAAGGTGAAATTAAATTCTTTATGGATGGAGATACGCAGTATCCAACAATATGCGGTACAGGTACCGAAGATTATTTCTGTGGCTCCTATGATTTCGATACGCGCTCAAAAAATGCTGCAGGTGTCGAAACAACAGGCTACACGGAATTCAATACGCCGTACACCGGACTTTGCCAGGTTATAAAAGGAGACGGTCATTATGAGATTGCACAAAGATTCGGATTGTATCGTTGGCATATCACCGATCCAATTCGTTTTGAAAAAAATCTTCGCGTGACGTTGCAGGATATTGGATGGAGACATGATGGAAGATATCTTCCATTGCAGGATAATATTTCTTCTGTAGTGTATTGGTACCAGACCGAACCGCATGCTGCATTTCCAAAATTGCCTTCGAAAGACGAACTGGAAGTGAACTAATATTAATTTTATTCTTTGCGACTTAGCGCCTNNAGGCGCTAAGTCGCAAAGAATAAATCCAATCACCTTTTTCCGTTGGAAATTTTTATCTGTCCTTTTATTGTTGCCGCTTCGGCATCAATAAAAGAAAGTATTGGGCGGTTAAGATTATCATTCAATACAACAAAAGCTTCTTCATAAAATTTGGCCTGCGTGCGGTTAGCCACCACCGTTATATTCAACATTTCGGTATTCTGTAAGTCTTTTAATTCAGATCCGATCAACAATCCGCTCAGGTAGTAATAATTCTCTTGCTTGGATATTTTATTGAACAAACTATTTGTCCGGACACGAAAACTGCTGTGCAGCAAATTCAATCGTAGTCCGTCGAGGACACCATTTCCAAACGCCGTTGCATTGTTGCGCTCTGTCAAATCACCAACTTGCTCTACTGAACCAACCAATATGCTTTTTCCCGATAACAATTCAAAAAATTCGCCCGTCATATAAGTTTTAAAATCAACAGCTCTTTTATCTTCAACAAATACATGTTTGGAATGCGTACCCGGAAAAATATAAATTGATTTGTTGTTGCCATTCGTTGCTCCCACAAGTTGCGTTTCCTCACCACGCATCACGTCAACATTTGTACACGCGCCCGAAATGATTAATATATCATGCGGAAAATCCTTATCCGCCGGAATATTTTCCGTGACGAGATCAGAACCATCGATATCAAATGGAAGTTTTTTATAGGGCAATTCAATCATCCCTATATTGGACGATGCCATGCCGGACAATATTATCGGAATGTTCTTTAATGAAACACCTGACTTTTGTTCCATGACTCGTATTTGGGAGCTGATATAATCGCGATAAAATAAAATTCTATTATCGTGTGAGTCTTTTTTCCATGAGTCATGAATTGCAGCAATACCATTGGCAGCATTTACTGAATCAATAATGATTAGATTATTTATGTCGATGAGTTTTAACCGGAAAGAAGATGTGCCCCAATCACAGCTAAGGAATTTTTCCATATTTAAATGATTTGCCGGTCGCAAATTTTATACTGAAATCGCGTCTACAAAAAGACGGGCCGTTTGCGTCAACTGTGATAAATTTTGATCGTTCACTGCATGCGCGGCATTCACCAATGAACTACCGACTCCAAATGCAACCGCACCCGCTTGTCGAAAATCGCGAATGTTCTCGAGACTTACGCCACCCGTTGGCATAAGCGGAATATGTGGCAATGGCCCGCGGATGTCGCGGATATAATCAGCACCGATTCTTGCAGGGAAAACTTTTACGATATCTGCACCCATCGTATGTGCGTGAAGAATTTCAGAAGGAGTAAACGCACCGGGAATGCTTATCACACCATATCGTTTTGTCATTTTTATAGTTTCGGGATCTAATGTGGGAGAAATAATAAATTTTGCGCCGACAGCAATTGCCGCTCTTGCTGTATCTCCATCCAATACAGTTCCTGCACCAACCAACATCCGTCCCTCCATCTGTGCAGAAATTTCTTCGATAACAAATAAAGCTTTGGGAGAATTGATCGTGATCTCTATCAACCGTATTCCTCCCGCGTATAACGCTTCGGCGATCTGCCATACATGATCTGGTTTCACACCGCGGATGATCGCAACAATCTTGAATTTTAAAATGTCGGAAATAATATTCATAAATTTATTTGACCAGTTTTTCTTTGATTTCTTTCCAGGTTATCAGGTGAATATTTTGCTCGGCCAATAATTTTTTACATGCATCACTGCTGAAAAAATCAAAATCTGCCTGGCGCCATGCGGCGCCATAATCGGGATGATCGATTGTCACTGCCCGCATTTCGTCGTTGTCAAATGCTGCATGCAACAATATGCAATTGAGGCCCGGCTGCAATGAAGTGATCACTTTTGTATAATAATTTGCCATGCCTCTTTTATAATCATCCGGGTATGCCATAAAAATTTTATCGACGATCACATCCGAGCTTGTTGTCAATTCATCCAAATTAATATTGAATAAAAATTTAAATGCTTCTTTGTTCAGCAAGCAAGGCACATGATATTCTCTCGCCAGTTTAATATATACTTTCAAATATTCTTTGTTGAAAAAACATCCCGCCATATGAGAATCAAAATGTGTCGGATGAATTCCGAATTGAATGGCGCGATCAATTTGCGCGCGGAGCTCCTGCTCGACATCTTTTGCTGTCGCCATTTTACCGAGACTATCGGTATCATCATATAAAAATCCATTCTTATTGACCAGGCTGGGTGATTTTTCTTTTGAAGAAACAGTTCCCCATCGATAATATTTCCACTCACTCGTAAGCGTAAGATGAAGGCCAAGATCGGCGGCAGGATGTGCTACTGCGTATGCAGCAACTTCCGGAAACCAGGGACAAGGCACCATGATACTTCCGGAACTTATATAACCTTTTTCAAGCGCAGTCAGGCTCGCCATGTTTTGTGAATGAGAAACGCCGATATCGTCACCATGGAGAATTAACAGCTTGGTGTTTTTTGGATATCCCAATTTTTCCTGGACGGTCTGTTGGGCTCTCAGTGAGCAGCCTATAAAAGACAAAGCCAATAACAAAAAATATTTTGTTTTCATTCGCGTATTTTTTGATAGCAGTATAATTTGATATTTCATCAGCGTCATTTCGAACGAAGTCTCGTAGCGAAGCGGAGAGACGAAGTGAGAAATCCCCAGCTATTTATAGGAATTTGCTCACTAGTTAGCTGGGGATTTCTCACCCCGCCAAAGCAGTGTATTATGCAAAGGTCGTTGCTGGCGGGATTCGAAATGACGTTGCTCCAATATCAAACTGTAACACCATCGTATTTAAAGAATCGAATGTAATATAATTTGATGGGATGAAAATAATATCGCTCGGAGTTGGATAAAATTTCGCAATGATTTGCCTTAAAATATAAATGCTACTTATTTAAAGCAAGTAAACCGTGTTTTTAGACTCATTCCAAAAAAAATTTGCGTAAGCAAATACTTACACATATATTTGTAAGCAAATGCTTACATAATTTAATCACATGCAAACCCGTAGAGACGTGTTCCAGGCAATTGCCGATCCCACAAGAAGAGAAATTATCAATCTCGTCGCATTCCAGTCGCTCAACCTGAATGCCATCGCAGAGAAATTTGACGTGAGCAGGCCGGCGATTTCACAGCATATCAAATTGCTGACGGAATGCGGACTGATCGTTATCAAAAAGCAGGGGAGGGAAAGATATTGTGAAGCAAGATTGAGCCAGCTGAATGAGGTCTCGGACTGGATAGAAAAATATCGAAAGCTCTGGGCCGGAAGATTTGATATGCTCGATGATATATTGGAAGAAATGAAGGCAGCATCTTCAGCCAAACAAAAAAAACAACAAAAGAAAAATCCGAAGCAAATAAAAAAGCATACAAGGAAAATAACAACTAAAAACAAATAACATGGCGTCGAAAAATCCAACAAAGATCAAGGCCGAACCGGGCAAGCAGGAAATATTTATTACGCGAGAGTTTGATGCGCCGCGGGAACTTGTATTTAAAGCTTTCACCGATCCAAAATTATTGATCAGGTGGTTTGGTCCCAGGGAACTAAAATTGCGCATTGAGAAATTCGAACCACGCGAAGGCGGTTCTTACCGGTATATCCATTCCGATGAGCATGGTCATGAATTCGGATTTCATGGCGTTGTTCATGAGTTGACCGCACCAGAAAGAATTATCCAAACTTTTGAATTCGAAGGGTTGCCTGAAAGAGGTCATACCGTACTTGAAATTGCAATGTTTGAATCGTTACCTGGTGGCAGAACAAAATTCACCAATCAATCTGTATTTCGGTCGGTTGCAGATCGCGATGGAATGGTACAGGGAGGTATGGAAAGAGGAGTTACCGATTCTTATGAACGACTAGACGAGATCATTGCAAGCGGCGGTGTAAAGTAGATATGCGTAACCGTTATATCAACAATTAAACCTAACAACATGAATAAAAAATCTTCCTTCCGATTCCTCTCAGCTACAATTTGCTGCTTGCCCATAATAATGTCAGCGAACTCAAGGATTGCGCAAAACAGTTCGGCTGGAGTATGCAAAGCGGTTATGCACCTGTGAATGGATTGAAAATGTATTATGAAATACATGGTTCCGGAAAACCTTTGGTATTGATACACGGATCATTCATGAATATCAATTTAGCATTTGCATCGATGATCCCTGTAATCGCAAAAAAAAGACAGGTGATCGCCGTAGAATTGCAGGGACATGGCCGCACGGCCGATATCGACCGGCCTTTCACATTCGAAAATATGGCAGACGATATCGCTGCATTACTAAAATATCTCAACGCGCTTCATACAATTTAAAAAATCACTGCTATTGCTGATACGACGCATATTTTTCAGTTGGTGGAATGATCTTTATAAAAGGCCTGATGCCAAGAAGTATTTTTGATTTTCTAGGAATTAGTGGATCTAATTTTTCAGGAGTAAAATAAAGAACCAGCAGGACCAACAACGGGAAAGTCGCGAATACCATTGTTCCGGACCATACTTCAACAGGCAAGACCGATCCATGTCCTTCATTAAAAAACCAAACGAGGTCATACGTGATATATGGACCGATAAAAGTGATAAATAATAATAAGAAGAATTGCAACCTGCTCAACAATAAAAACGGCCCTTTGGATTTTACGAGAAAGATGGCTTCTTCTTCGATTTCCTTCAATTCCTCCTTGTAAAAAGTTTTAATTATTTCGCGGTAAAATTTTTCAAAATCATCATGTTGTTCCAGGTTCTGTTCTATGATAATGCAAATATGATCAAGCAGGTTTTGTTGAAGGCTTTCTATCCTGATACCGTGTTTTTTGATATCGGCAAGAATAAAATCAACCTGTTGATCACTGATGCGGTACATCTAGATTGTTTTTGGTTTGATATCAAGCAACGAGATCATTGTCTCCATAAAATTAGAAAGTTCATTTAATTTCTCTTTGGCTTTTGTTTTTCCGGCGCGGCTCAGACTATAATACTTGCGAACACGCTTACCAATAAATTCCGTTTTAATTGTAACCAATCCTTCGGCTTCCAGAGCGTGCAGGGTGGGATAGAGTGCTCCCTCTGTTATTTGAATTCTGTCCAATGTTAATTCTTTTACCTTTTGGGTAATTTCGTAACCATACATTTTTTTATTATCCGTCAATAATTTTAAGACGATGGTTTTGAGTGTGCCTTTTATAAGTTCTGAGGAATAGATCATAATTTGGAAAACGTCGTTGACAAATGTAAATAATGTGGAAGTGTGAAAATATGAAAATTCCTTTTGAATGCCAGTTAAGAAAAATTTTGTGTTCCCTCAATTCCTGATTTCTATGTGCACCTATGTATCTATGTGCCTATGTGGTGAAAAAAAAACCTACATAGTTGAGATTCTTTTTCACCACATAGGCACATAGATACATAGGTACACATAGAAAGTTTCCTTTCAAACTGAAATACTGTCCAGGATTTTCGCATGTTCGCATTTTTGCACTACCTGAACACTTTATTCAAAATTTCGTTGGTTTGTTTCATTGTAGTTGTCAATTCACTCACGTCTCCTCCTTCGGTACTTGACTCGCCGGAGGATTGTTCGTTCGTGCCAGACTTCTTCCTCCATTCCATCATCCCGTAAATACAAAAAATCCCCGTTTCCACAAGCATTCCGATGGTAAGCACAGAGTCACTAAAATCCTTGTGTTCAAGTTTTCCCCACGCGCCGAAAACAACAATGGCCGCGCCAAATGAAAACACTGTGTTGATAATTTTTTCAAACAGCATAGTTGTAAAATTTTAACGTATAGAGATGCATAGTCATTTTTAAATTACTAACCAGGTTTATTTTATAATCCTGAAAAATTGCTTTTTCCCGATAACGACTTTTGCATTTTTGGGAATTACTGGATCAAGACGATCGGGCATAACATATAGAACCAATAAAACCAAAACTGGCATCAATGCATACGCGATCGTTTCCATCCAAAGGCAAACAAAACTATCCACGCATGCGTCTTGAGGATTATCCTTCTGATACCTTATATAAATTTTTTCACCGGTCTTTCCATCGAGATTAACATTGCCATTAAAATAGATCGTGTCCCGCCCAATCATAAACCGGATAACAGGATACGAGGAAATTCCAAGCGCCGAACCCAGATTCCCATGACCAATAAACCTGAATTCTCCAATGGTTTTATCTGAATGCATGAGCCACCACATTTTACCCGCCAGGAAAGGTGAGATAACGATGACTGCGAGCAACAGGTAAAATTTATTTTTTGTAAACACCATGTATCTCTATTTATTTAGTTGACCAAGTCAATTTCTTTATGAATATACATAAGAATCCAATGCATTGTAGAAATATGCATATTTTTTTGAAAAAAAGACCAAGCAGCAGGATAATAGCATGAAATCCGCAAATTCATTGTAACTTGTAACTAACCTTTCAGCTGCTTTCGCATTTCAACTCGACAACAGATTTCATGAAATTTATATTTCTACTTGGAGAGATGTGCATCTTGTTTTTTACAGTCCTGATTATTTTTGGCTGCAAAAAAAATAATATTAGTGGTGAAGATGCAATTGCGGGGAAATGGACACTCAATTATCAAATTTCTTTTAGTTCACCGGAAGCATCAGGTACTTTGACTTATCATAGCTTCACCCCGAGTTATGATAATGATACATTTGATATCACGTTCTCCAAAGGAAATTATACAGGCGTATTTCCAAGCTATTATGTTGTCAATAACACTGTACAAACTTTATGGTTGGGGGAAAATGGAACTTATGCGATTCACGACAACGAACTTGATATTTCTACTATGCCCTCCGAATCCCTTCACGATTTTTTGCATCTTGGTTTTCCTGTCGGCATGCGATCGACAACCATTTTTAAAAAACTTTCGTCCGACAAATTATTAATCCTATCCACGTACGGAAAAATGAACGTGAATCCATTTGGGTTTGACAGTACAATTCTCATCAGGCATTAGCAATTCATACAAAAAATAAAGCTGTAACTCTTGCGAATTACAGCTTTTTTAAAATTCCTGTGCTTGTTTTTAGTCGATCATTTTTACATGACTTACTCTATCAGTACAAGATTTGTTTGTGATAGTTAAAAAATTGTGCCATGAAGATTTCAGCCTAAAAAACCTCCCTTGGGCAATTACTGGTACGGCGATTGACACTTTTCATCCACAAAGTGTGGCGAGGTTTTAAATGTGCTTGCGTAACAAATCATCACGTCATTCACTTCGTATTTATCCCGATGGTGTAAATTTTGCATACGCATGATGTGTTATGGACATTCACCCGCTGCAAGATCATCAGTCATTCATCACAAAATATATTTTCAGCCAGGATCATAAAATGATCTCGAAGCAATTCCTTTTGACAGGAATTTTATGGGCCATTGTTGGTGGATTACTTTCGGTTCTTTTCAGATTGCAATTGGGTTCTCCTCATGAATCATTTCCCTTGATACAAAAAATGATGGGGCATTGGTTTTTCTTAAACAAAATTCAACCTGATTATTATTATAAGATGGTGACGATGCACGGCACTATCATGATTTTTTTTGTATTGACTGCAGGATTGAGTGGAACCTTCGCCAATTTTCTGATACCACTACAGGTGGGGGCCCGGGACATGGCCGCACCATTTCTAAATATGCTTTCCTATTGGGCTTTTTTTATTGCAAGTGTGATTATGTTGATTTCGTTTTTTATTCCAACAGGTCCGTCAGGAGTTGGCTGGACAAGTTACGCGCCATTGAGCGCATTAAAAGAAATTGACAGTGGTTCCGGAACAGGTTTAGATCTTTGGCTGATAAGTTTGATATTTTTTATCGTATCCACATTGATGGGCGGCATCAACTATATAACAACAGTGCTGAACATGCGCACAAAGGGAATGACAATGACAAGGCTTCCGCTCAGCACATGGGGTTTATTATTTACTGCCATCATGGGTTTGCTTTCATTCCCTGTATTACTGGCTGCTTTTGTTTTATTATTATTTGATAGAAATGGAGGAACTGGTTTTTATCTGTCAGATATTTTTATCACCTCTCTCAACAGGGTAGTTCCTTATGAGGGTGGGAGCGCGATTTTATACCAGCATTTATTTTGGTTTTTAGGTCATCCTGAAGTGTATATCGTAATCTTCCCCGCATTCGGAATTGTATCAGAAGTTATCAGTATAAATTCTCGCAAACCTATTTTCGGTTATACGGCAATGGTAGGTTCTATGTTTGCCATTCTTATTCTTTCATTCACAGTATGGGCGCACCATATGTTTGTATCCGGATTGAATCCATTTCTCGGATCCGTTTTTGTGTTACTGACTTTACTCATCGCTATTCCATCCGCAGTCAAAGTGTTCAACTGGCTAACAACACTATGGCGCGGGAATATTCGTTTTACACCCGCCATGTTATTTTCGATAGGTTTTGTTAGTTTTTTTATTTCAGGCGGACTTACCGGCGTGTGGTTGGGTAATTCAACAATAGACATTCATTTGCATGATACTTATTTTGTGGTTGCTCATTTTCATTTGGTGATGGGAGTGTCGTCGATGTTCGGGATGTTCGCCGGTATCTATCATTGGTTCCCAAAAATGTTTGGGCGCTTTATGAATTCAACACTTGGATATATACATTTCTGGATAACTCTGGCTGCTGCGTACCTTGTTTTTTGGCCGATGTATTACGAAGGATTGGCAGGATTGCCGCGACGATATTATGACTACACAATGTGGCATTCCTTTGACCATTTTGCATCCTTGAACGGAATGATTTCAACAGTCGCCGTCGTTTCATTTTGCGTTCAGCTATTATTTATTTGCAACTTTTTTTATTCCATTTTCAAAGGACGAAAATTAAAAGATCCTAATCCCTGGAAGTCGACAACCCTCGAATGGACAACACCAATTGATACACCACACGGCAACTGGCCCGGCGAAATACCCGAAGTTTATCGCTGGCCATATTCGTATGGTTACAAGGGAAGAGATTTTATTCCTCAGACGGAACCGGTCGAAGAAAACATCAGTGTTGTAAAAACAGAAATGACAACTCTCTAAATCACTTTTTTCAACCATGTGACTATGTTTTTCCGTGAGACGTGAAACAACAAACGTGCGTTGACACATTCACGTTTGTCGTTTCACGTCTCACGAAAAACATATAAACCAAACTCAACTCCACATTCACAAAAGTTGTATCTTCAAAAAAAGAAAACATCCAACCATATGTTGCGTTTTATTTTTCGAATATCATTTCTATTCTTATTTGTGTCAGCAAACGCCCAGCAGCAAAAGCCAAATATCATCTGGATAGTATGTGAAGATATTTCTCCTTTTGTAAGTGCATATGGAGAAACTGAAATCAAAACACCCAATATCGATCAATTGGCCAAAGAAGGTGTAAGATACAATTACGTATATACGACGGCGGGAGTATGCGCACCAAGCCGGTCTTCCATTATCACGGGTATGTATCAGACTTCAATCGGCACCATGCATATGCGCACGATTGGAGATCCGAAATATCAACCTGTGCCATCTTATTCCGCAGTGATTCCAGAATATGTGAAATGCTTTCCCGAGTATTTGCGCAAGGCCGGATATTATTGTACGAACAACGAGAAACAGGATTATCAATTTATACCACCTGTGACGGTTTGGGATGAAAACGGTCCCGCTGCTTCTTTCCGCAACAGGCCGAAACAAAAACCTTTTTTCTCGGTGTTCAATCTTGCAATCACACACGAGTCGATGTTGTGGTTGCGCAAGGATAGTTTTTTGGTTGACCCGGAAAAATTATCCGTACCGCCGATTTATCCAAATACGATCACGGCAAAGCAAGCAAAGGCAAGGCTTTTCACCAATATCGAGCTTATGGACAAACAGGTTGGTGAAATCATTCAGATGTTGAAGCATGATGGATTGTATGACAACACCATCATCTTTTTTTATAGTGATCATGGAGGATCACTTCCGTGGATGAAAAGAGAAGTTTTGGAAAGAGGAGTTCATATTCCGTTTGTAATCCGTTTTCCCGGCAAGAAAAATGCAGGGACTGTCAATAACGATCTGATCAGTTCGGTTGATTTTGCGCCTTCTATTCTTTCACTGGCAGGTATTCCAATTCCTGCATATATGCAAGGGCAGGCATTTCTCGGAGCACAGAAATCAAAAACACCGCGCAAATATGTTTTTGCGGGTCGCGACCGTATGGATACCGAATACGATCGCGTGCGAATGGTAAGGGATGGGCGTTACCGTTATCTATATAATTATATGCCGGAAAAAAAATATTACCAGGATATAGAATTCAGGTTGAGTATTCCATTGATGAAAGAAATTCTTCAGTACAGGGATGAAAAGAAGCTGGATGCGGTGCAGGCATCCTGGTTCAAAACAAAACCTGTTGAAGAATTATACGATGTGGAGAAAGATCCTTACGAAATACACAATCTTGTTTTCGATCCATTGTATGCAGACAAATTGAAAGAGTTGAGATCAGCTTTCCAGGAATGGAACAAACTCGTGGGAGATATGGCAGCGACACCTGAAGCACAAATGATCAAAAAAATGTGGAACGGAAGCGATTCTGTCCCGCTGACTGCAACCCCGACAATAGAAAAAGTGAAGGGCGGAGTAAAAATTCTCTGCGATACAAAAGGCGCGTCGATCGGTTACCGTATTGTCAAAAAAGACGGACCCATTTCAAAAGAAACACATGTAATACAATCCTGGGATTTTGGAATATTATATGGAGTTTCAAAAAACGGAAATCAAGTTGGTGTAGCTCCGGCGTGGAATGTATATGGAGGAGAAACGATTCCACTCACGGCAACAGATACCCTAAAAGTAAATGCGATGCGGATTGGGTATAAGGCGGCTGCATTCGATTATGTAAATGGAGAAATTACAAAATAAGAATAAACTTTTTTTCAAAGCAAATTTCACACACGCGTTTTCCAAATCGGTTTAATATCGAGTAGGGGAGTTTGATCAAGCACTTCCAACCCAGAAACTTTTATCAATCCATCAGGAGACACCGAAAGAACTTTTACGGAGTGAATACCAATGGGATTTGGGCGATCGGGTGACCTTGTTGAAAAGACACCAATCTTTGGCGCGTCATAATTATTTCTTGGAACACACTTGATAACTGATCTGTCAGCCTTATCCAACCATGTCAGTAATAATATTTCCGAACCAGCTTCAATATTTTTTATTCCCTCTATAAATTTTTCGAAGATCACAAGTGTTACTTCCGGCGCATTCTCACTTTCCTGCAAAGGACAATCTTCTATTCTTTTTAAAGGAGAATTTATCCTGCCAATAATTTGTAATGTAGTATCCACGATGAAATTTAATTACACAAATGAAGAGAAATCTTTCTTCCAATAAAAAACCGGATGCCAAACACCCGGAATGGTTAATCATTGGAATAAATGAGTTAGTAAGCTTAGTAAATATTCATAGGGTGGGGGACTATATAACGGTATTACTTAAACGAGGATGATTAATTGAAAATAAAAAAGAATTCATATGAATTCATTCCGTTGCTGCGACTCTTAATGCCGGCCCATAGTATCTCCATTCTTTTCTTGCCCGATTTGGCCAATGCTTCACGGTATTCGGTTGATTCGCGGATTCTCAATTGTTGAACGATTGCCTTTGGAACAGGCTTCCCGATGCTGAGTAAATGATTCGATATCATCTGGCGGATTTCAGTTTTTACCCTGGTGAGCTCCAGTTTTTGATCCACTAATATAAAATAAAATATTATAAAATAAAATTTTATTTTATAATATGCCGATATTTAATATTTTTGAAAGATGGAAAAAAAGGTGAACACTGCTTTTACAGTGACCCCTTCGCTGTTGGAAGAAGCGAAGAAGTATTGCCGGGAAAACAAATTCTCCTTCAGCAGGCAATTGGAGATATTATTGGAGAAATGGATCGACGAAGAAAGAGTGAAAAGGACAGGCGTGGGACTGACGAGTCACAAATTGAGCGCCAGTACGGCAAAGAAAAGTCCGACACAAATAAAAGCTTTTGAAGTCCAATTTGAAAAACTGAAAACTCAATTGATGAAATTGGAAAAAGGTTTTAAAGAAGAAAGAAAAAAATTAAATAAGGTAAAATAAAATCCCTTGCGGCTTTACAACTAGTTACCTGCTGCATCTCGCTACATCACGCGCTCACTTGTGAATATCGTTTATTATCACGCACAGCCCACGCCACCATTGCTGTTAACACGGGCGTCAGCGATTCGCCCGATTTACTCAGGCTATACACTACATAAGGTGGCACTACGTCTTTTGCTTTCCTGGTAACAAGCTTATCATCCTGCAATTGTTTCAGATGTTGTATCAACATCTTCTCCGTGATGGCGGGTATTGCGCGCTTCAACTCACTGTAACGTTTCGGCCCACTCATGAGATGATAGAGGATGATTGGCTTCCAGTGTCCACCGATTTTATTCATCACATAAGTAACAGGACATGCGAGTTCCGATAATCCTTTATTGTAATTGCGCGTTGAGCTTTCTTTGATTTTTGTCATAATACATACTTTGGGGTAAGTACTTGTATAAAAGTAAGTACAAAGATAACTTTGTATCACAAAAATCAAAATAATAAGATTATGAAATTCACAGTAACCGGCTCATTGGGCAATATTAGTCAGCCACTCAGTAAGATATTAATTAACGCAGGTCACCAAGTGACAATCATCAGCAGCAATCCATCCAAAAAACAGGAGATCGAGAAAATGGGAGCCAAGGCCGCGATTGGCTCCATTACAGATATCGGATTTCTTACAAAATCATTTGCAGGCGCGGATGCCATCTATACAATGGTGCCTCCCAATTTCGGGGCGGCCAACTACCGTCAATACATAGCCGAAATCGGTAAGAACTACGCAGCTGCAATAAAATCTTCCGGCATAACACGCGTAGTAAACCTCAGCAGCATTGGCGCACATTTGTCGCAGGGCACAGGACCTATTGCAGGCTTGCATGATGTGGAGATTGAATTGAATGCACTGGAAGGCGTTGCGGTAAAACATCTCCGCGCCGGATTTTTTTATACCAACTTCCTGCAAGATATTGGCATGATCAAAAGCAATAATATTATCGGCAACAACTACAGCGCGCAAGCCAGGCTCGCGATGGTACATCCAAAAGATATCGCGGAAGCAGCAGCGCAGGAATTGCAGCAATCGTTTGCAGGAAAGAGTTACCAGTATGTCATCAGCGATGAACGCAAAGTGAGTGATGTTGTTAAAACATTAGGTACCGCAATCGGCAAACCCGCATTGCCTTGGGTTGAATTTTCTGATGAACAATCCTTCGGTGGAATGACAAATGCAGGATTGCCTGTTCCTGTTGCTGAAACGTTTGTTGAGATGGGCACGGCGGTTCGTAAAGGAATATTGTGGACTGACTACGATCAGAACAAACCTAAAAGCTACGGAAAAACAAAACTGGAAGATTTTGCGAATGAATTTGCAGAAGCATTTAACTAGGGTAGATAAGTGAAAAAAAATATTCGGTATTGAGTTAGATAGAATAAGCTCACCATCAAATCAAGCAAAGTATTTAATGTCCCGTAGGGACATATGATAGGTAGAAAAATATGCGAGTGACGAAATCGCTCCGTAGGGACGTTTGAGAATCATCAAGCGTTCCTATGGACCGCAATACACTTTTCAAAATCAGTCTACCGATCAAATGTCCCTACGGGACATTAAATACTTTGCTTGATTTGATGGTACATGTATCCTACCTGAAAATTTAAATGAACAGCCACCAACCGCTTTCAGCAATTTATTTCGCCAAATACGCAACTCCCTGAAGCTCCATAATAGAGCTCTTCAGTACGATTTCGCCTAGATTTTTTTCTTGAGATGAAGATGTCTGCGATTTGAGTTCTGCAAATGAAATATCCTGTACCAATGGTTCATACCCGATTCCACAAATTTTGATGCTGATTTTTTCGCCGGCAGGAAGTGCGGTGAAATCAAACTGACCATTACTTTTTGTGGTAACACCCTTGGTATATGAAGAGTTTCCCTTATTATCCTGTTGCTCAATGATGACTCTAACCGAAACATTAGCAATGGCCTTACCCTGATCATCTGTTATTTTACCAAAGATACGGGCCTGTGGTCCCGAATGCTGGGCAAAAAGGTTTGCCTGAACAAGAATTGCTGCCAACGCCAATAATTTTTTCATAATATGAGCGGCTAGTGATTGAAAAATTTGCGCAAATGTACTGCGCTTCTCGCTTTTATCCAAGCCAAACGAGGCGAATTAACCTATTGTTGAGACGAAAATGAACTGCTATGATAATTTCTCGATAATCGTTTTGAAATTTCTATGCGCATATATGACAAATTTTTTTTTCACCACATAGGCACAGTAGGCACATAGTTGCACATAGAAATTTCAAGATGGGTCGTTACCAATATTGATTGAATTCATATGTTGTGTTACAACTTCGAAACGAGGTTTTGGTATCGCTGCGGCTCCATCGCACCTTTGATCGTGTTCAACACCGCGTCAAATGCAGGTGCCGGTGCATTCGCCTTGAACCCGGAAAGCATTGCCACGCTTTCCTCTTCCCGTTGAGCCGGGATAATATATTTAATCCAACTCAGCAAAACAGGAAAATCCATTGTTCCCATGATCGCCACTCGTTGCTGAACGAGTTCTTCATCTGTAAAATTCTCCTGTAGTAATAATTCCGTTACAGTTTCCTCTTCAAAAATATGTTCGAGGTATTCACTATGAAACATCGAGAAATCGAGATAGAAATGGTGCACATCGTCATAAGATTCGTTCCCGGAAAAAGCAGTTAGTCTTTTTTCCAGCGAATGCTGGATTACTTCCAATCGAATATGATCCGCCACATCATGTGCAGATGCACCTTTCGCTTTTGCTTCCAGGTTTCTTAATGTATGTTCATTTTCTGTATGCACATGATTATTCAGCAACATGAACATTTCAGCTCCTAAACTTTTCAACTTCTCCAGTTCCGCCGCATCCGAAAAATCCGTTTGCCCGATAAGAAGAGAAAATTGTCCGATTATATTTCTTAAACCCTTGTGAGGTGCGTCGAATGATTTTACACGCGGCATAAATTAATTTTTTTTTAATCGGAGAAAGATAACAACTAATTTTAAAATGAAAATGAAGTGGAATTTTTTGTCGTGAAACGTGAGACGTCAAGCGTGAGACGTGAAAAATTTACATCTCATTTTTATTATTCACTTCTCACGTTTCACGTCTCACGCTTCCACCAACACCGCAAAATATCTAAAATCCGTAGATTGCATAATCATGTCCACCTTTTACCACTCTTTCGTAAGTCTTTTGTTTATTGGCATCATTGCCTTGTTTCCTGTTGTGAACCCAATAGGATCAGCTTTCATGGTAAGCTCTTATTTTGAAAAACTTACTAACAGTGAAAAAAGAATTGCGGTAAGAAGGATTACACTGTACGCGTTTTTGATTTGTACCGTTTCATTATTTGCCGGCCACTGGATCCTGGCTCTTTTTGGTATATCCATCCCCGTTATACAGGTTGCAGGCGGCACCATGATCTGTAAAATGGGATGGGAAATGCTTTCAGCAAAGAAAAAAGAAAATGAGGCAGGTGGTGGACATATAGCTTCGCCATCAGGGCTTGCCGCCATTGAAGATAAATTATTCTATCCCATCACATTTCCGATAACCACAGGCGCAGGTACAATGTCTGTATTATTCACACTGAGTGCTCACAGCGCTTCGGAAGATACTACTGAATATTTGATTAATACTTCGGCCATTATTCTATCAATTATAATTATGTGTGTGTTGGTTTATATTTTTTACCTGAACACAAAAACGATTATCAGCTTCCTCGGTGCAAATGGTGAAACAATTGTTAACCGCATTTCGGCTTTTCTTATCTTTTGTGTTGGGCTCCAAATTGCAACGACGGGAATTAAGTCGTTGTTCATGATCAATCATTAATCTATTCTTTGAACCAAATCGCAAATCCTGATCGTGTGCTATCTTTAATCTATGAAATGGATTACTAGAGAACGGCCCAAGATTGACCGGATTGCCTGTCCCTGGCTGATAAAAAGATTTATCGATAACAACGCGGAAATTATTTACGTTCCCTTTCATGATGTGATCAAAAAAAGCAAAGAGCTTGATGCAATTCCGTTTGATGTTCCTGATGTTGAATTCACGCACTATAATAGCAAATGCACCTTCGATTATTTTGTAAAGAAATATAAAATCAAAGACCCGGCGATTCATACAATAGCCATCATCGTTAGAGGAGCAGATACCGACAGGTACGATCTTGCCTTGCAATCTTCAGGTTTATGGGCGATCTCTGCAGGATTGTCACATAATTATAAGGATGACCTGGAATTATTGGAACAGGGGATGATCTTATATGATGCGCTATACAGTTGGGCGAAATATTACCAGGAAGAAAAACATTCGCAACAACCTGAGAATTTGATGCTGAATGTTTTTAAAACCTATTTCAAAAATAAACCTGGTACAAAAAAGAAAATTCCGAAATGGGCGCAGGAACTAAAAGAAATTATCCAGGATCATATCGATACTAATCTGAGCTTAAAAGAGATCTCCAAAAGTCTCCAGGTAAATCCATCTTATTTGTCAAGAGAATTCTCCAAATATTTTGAGGATCTTTCATTCGGCGACTACCTGCGGAAACATCGCATTGAAAAAGCGATCAACCTCATGCGATCGCCACAATACTCACTCACAAAAATCGCTTACCTGACCGGCTTTTCCGATCAAAGTCATTTTACACGGATATTCAAAAAACATACTGGCCAAAACCCCTCGGTATTCAGGAAAAAATTAAAAAAAGGTAATATCCGTCCAAAAAGTTAGTTCTGTTCTATTCTAAAAAATTATTGGAAGGCAAATTGCGCTCACTTGGTCGATTTATAATTAAATTTATCCAATCGACCAACAGGGTTTTTGCAATAACAATCTCATGAAATTAGTCTGCACTTTTTCTCTTTTATTTATTTTTCAATTAGTCATATTCGGACAGGACAATCCACCAAACGGAAATTATCTTACAATCGTTCAAGCCATTCAACTGGGCGAAAAACAATACCCATTTTTAAAATCAAAATCGTACGAGGTAGAGGCTGCGAAGAAAAATATCGACTTGAGCAAAAACACTTTCGTGCCTTCGCTCGATATTTCTTACCAGGCAAATATCGCCACCGCCAATAATATCACGGGAATGTTTTATCCATCAGGAATGATTCCAATAAGCGGTCCGGTTTTTTCTTCCAATAATTATAACGCTGCATTTGGTACCGCCGCGAGTTTACTATTGAATTGGCAACCGCTCACCTTTGGACAACGAACTGCTCAGATCAACACATCAAAAGCAGAAACCGCAGTGAAGAATGCAGATTATGAGAATGAAATTTTCAAACATAAAATAAAAGTGATCAGTGATTACCTCGATGTCCTTCTTGCGCAGGAATTACTAGTCGTGTATGAAAAAAATATAGACCGATCTATTTTTAATTTGAAAGAATCCAGAACGCTGGCTGTAACCGGGCTGAGACCCGGCGTTGATACCGCCATATTTATTGCTGAACTTTCAAAATCCAATATCGACCTGATCAGCGCCAAAAATTTTCTTCAACTACAAAAAATTAGCCTTTCTGAATTGATTGCGCGCGACACCGCGTTTATACTTACCGACACATTACTGTTTACAAAACTCCCAACGCCAAACATTGATAAAGATTCATCATTGAATCAACATCCCGCCATGAAACTTTCACAAAGTCAATTGGATTTAAGCAGGTCCAGAGAAGCATTGTTAAAAACAAGCTGGCTTCCTAAACTAAATGTGTGGGGAACTACTTTCGCGAGAGGTTCGGGCATTTATCCTGACGGCAGTATAAAAGCAGCAGATGGGTTGGGATTTAGTAGATATAATTATGGACTGGGTTTACAGGCAACTTTCCCAATCCTGAAATATTCCGAAATACATCTTCAGCGGCAACAGCAGGATTTTGTAAGCAAATCAAATTTGGAGATGCAAAATCAGATTTACCTGCAGCTCTCAAAACAAAGAGATGCTGCTAATTTGAATTTGCAAAAAGCGCTGGCAATTACAAAAGAAACGCCGGTTCAATATCAATCGGCGAAATATGCTTTTGATGCGTTGCAAATCCGTTATAATACAGGCTTGGTGAATTTTGCGGAATTGATCCAGGCTCAATACAATCTGGTGAAAGCCGAAAATGATTTGCGAAAATCTTATTGGGAAGCTTGGAAAGCTTTGTTGTACAAATCGGCTGTTACCGGCGATTTAAATATTTTTTTAAACGAATCAAAATAAGGCAATGCTCCGATTGATAACAGCAGCATTACGAAAACCGATAAGCGTGATTGTGATTTTGATTGCCATTGTATTTTTTTCCATACTGGCGATTCAAAAGTCTGCTGTCGATATATTTCCAAAATTAGGCACCCCCACAATTTATGTCGCGCAAACATACGGCGGCTTATCTCCGCAACAGATGGAAGGTTTTATCACTTCCTATTATGAATATCATTTTCTATATATCACCGGAATTAAATTCGTCGACAGTAAATCTGTGCAAGGCGTAGCTCTTATCAAACTGCAATTTCATGAAGGTACGGATATGGCGAATGCGATGGCCGAAGTAGTGTCGTATGTAAATCGCGCGCGTTCGTTTATGCCTCCCGGAACGTTGCCGCCATTCGTGATGCGTTACGATGCAGGATCAGTTCCGGTTGGACAACTTGCATTGAGTAGCGAAACACGTTCTCTAAATGATATCCAGGATCTCGCGTTGTTTAAAGTGCGCCCGATGTTTTCTTCTTTGCCCGGCGTGTCTGCTCCGCCTCCGTTTGGCGGAAACCAGCGAACGATTGTGATAAAAGCTGATCCTGAGAGAATGAGAAGTTATCATCTCGCGCCGGAAGAATTGATTACTGCGATTGCGAAAAGCAATACCATATCACCGGCTGGTAATATTCGTGTTGGCGACATGACGCTGATCACTCCGTCAAATAGTGTTGTCGATAATTTTAAAGAGCTGGAAAATACACCGCTTAAGTTAGGAGCGGGTGCTTCCATTTATGTGAGAGATGTTGCCAGTGTTGAAAATGGAGCAGACATCACAACCGGTTATGCGTTAATCAATGGAAAACGTGCAGTATATATCCCGGTAACAAAACGCGCTGATGCATCAACGTGGGATGTGGTGCGACGAATCAAAAAAGCGCTGCCCGATATGCAGGCCGCTGTTCCTCCAGATATAAAGGTTTCGTATGAGTTCGATCAATCCGGTTATGTCATCAATTCATTAAAAAGTTTATTGTTCGAAGCGGGACTCGGTGCATTGCTTACCGGTTTGATGGTTTTCTTTTTTTTGGGTGATGTAAGAAGTGCGGTTATCGTTGTCTTAACTATTCCACTGGCATTGCTTTCATCTGTGGTGTTTCTTTATTTAGGTGGACAAACAATCAATATCATGACGCTCGGAGGTCTCGCACTTGCCGTGGGAATATTGGTAGATGAAGCGACCGTGACAGTCGAAAATATTCATCGCTATCTTGAAATGGGCAAACCGAGAGCGAGAGCAGTATTTGATGCCTGCAAAGAAATCGCTCTACCCAAATTACTGATCCTATTTAGTGTGCTCGCAGTGTTTGTTCCTTCTTTATTCATGACCGGCGTGCCGAGAGCCATGTTCCTTCCGCTTTCGCTGGCAGTGGGTTTTGCGATGATCTCATCATTTATTTTATCCCAAACATTTGTACCAGTGATAACAAACTGGATTTTGAATAAAGAATTTCACAACAATAAAAGATTTGAAAAATTTAAGGAGCGTTTTACTAATGTCTCTTCGAGATTGACGAGTATCGGAAAAATCCTTTTGTTAATTTATTTAATGACCACCATCATTTTTTCTTTTTTTATTTATAATTCAATCGGCAAAGAAATTTTTCCAAAAATAGATGCGGGCCAATTGCAATTACGATTGAGAATGCCTAGCGGAACAAGAATCGAAAGAACAGAAGAAGCAACAAAAAAAGTATTAAATATCATCGACAGCATCGCAGGAAAACAGAACGTTGATATCACATCCTCTTTTGTTGGATTACAACCGCAATCGTATGCTATCAATTCCATATTCTTATGGACAAGCGGTCCACATGAAGCCGTACTGAAAGTGAACCTGAAAAAAAATGGTGTTGAAATTGAAAAGTTTAAGGAACAACTGCGGGAAGCAATAAAAAATTATAATGCTGCTATTGCTGTTTCGTTCGAACCTGCCGATCTCGTGGACCAGGTGATGAGTTTCGGAACAAACACACCCATCGAAGTTGCTGTGCAGGGAAGAAATCTCTCACAGGGACGGCTATACGCAGAGAAATTGAAAACTGAGTTGGGAAAAATTTCTTACCTGAGAGATGTTCAGTTTGGACTTCCGCTCGATTACCCGGGTTTGCAAATTAATTATGACAGGATCAAAAGCGGCCAGATGGGAATTACCGTTGACGATGCCGCTAAATCTATTATGCCCGGCACTTCATCAAGCAGACTTACTACACCGATATATTGGCTCGATAACAGTTCGGGAAATGCGTACCAGGTACAGGTGGAATATCCACAATTTAAAATGAACAGCGCCGAACAGGTCGAACAAATTCCTGTCAGTGATAACAATGGAAAAACCGTTTACCTGCGCGATGTAGCCGACTGGAAAAAAATAAATACGGTCGGTGAATATGATCGTTTAAATCAGCAACGATACATAACAGTTACAGCGAATTTGAACAATAAAGATTTGGGGAATGCACTCAAAGATGTACACCAAGCAATCGGGCGAGCGGGAGAAATACCACAGGGTATGAAGATTTTTTTACGAGGACAGTCGGAATTGTTGGATCAAACACTGACCGAATTATCGCAGGGATTATTATTGGCGATTATTGTAATTTTTCTTTTGCTTGCAGCAAATTTTCAATCATTTCGTTTATCACTCGCAATTGTGGCAACAATACCGGCAGTAGTGTTCGGGTCTTTTCTTTTGCTATTTTTAACGGGCCACACTTTAAATATCCAGTCATTCATGGGCAGCATCATGGCAATTGGTGTGGCGGTTGCAAACGCAATTTTGTTGGTCACCAATGCAGAATCTTTACGTAAACAGAACATAGAAAATAAAAATATAGGAATGGAAGCAGCACGAAATCGGTTGCGACCAATCCTGATGACCAATATTGCAATGGTTGCCGGAATGATTCCAATGGCAATCGGGCTGGGAGAGGGTTCGCAGCAAACGACTCCGTTAGGAATTGCGGTAATCGGTGGATTGATACTATCAACGATAACAACACTTTTTGTTTTACCGATCATTTATAACGGCATATCCGGTAAGAGAAAGTTTATGGAAGTATCGCTCGATCCAAACGATAGCAACAGTAAATTTTTCGATAAATAATTAAGATAAAATGAAATTCATTCTTACGATACAATTTTTAGCGTTTCTATTCATCTCATGCAGTAACGAACAGCAGCAGGAGATTTCGAAAAATACATCGACCGGCGACACGGTAAAAGTGCTTCAACTAAAATCCGGCAAGATAGAAAAGCAAACAACATTACCAGGTGAACTCATTCCGTATGAACAAGTGGAGATACATCCCAAAATCGCGGGCTATGTAAAAGACATAAAAGTTGATATTGGTTCGGTTGTAAAAAAAGGACAGGTGATTGCAGTTATCGACGCGCCGGAAATACAATCACGACTGGAAGAATCCGACGGGAAGATGCAATCAGCAAAAGCAAAATATGAATCGAGTAGAGATACATATGATCGTATCGTAGAAGCGTCAAAGGCTGATGGAGTTATTGCCGCAAATGAATTGCAACGCGCAAAAAATCAAATGTTGGCCGACAGCGCCGATTTTGCTGCGTCTTCATTTTCCTCGAAATCAAATAAGCAGATCGGAAATTATTTGGTGATTGTTGCGCCATTTAACGGCATCATCACAGAACGCAATGTACACGATGGCGCATATGTCGGCGGCGTCAATGAAAAGCCAATTGTAAAAATCGAAGACAATTCAAAACTGCGTTTACGCGTGGCCGTTCCCGAAGCATTGACAAGCGCACAACTAAAGGATAATAAAATACAATTTTCGACAAAAGCAAATCCTACCCAGTTATTCGATGGCATATTGGTGCGAAAATCCGGAAGCCTGGATGCAGATACAAGAACCGAAACATGGGAATTTGAAATTAAAAACGATAAAAATATTTTAAAGCCGGGGTCATTTGCCGATGTGAAATTGAATGTGTCTCGAAATACACCATCCTTTACCGTTCCATTTTCGGTGGTGGCAACCACACTCGAAAAGAAATTCGTGATTAAGATTCACAATAATGCTGCAGAATGGATTGATATCACCCAAGGACTAAACCTGGGAGACAAAACCGAGATCTTTGGTAAATTGACGGAAGGTGATACACTTGTTATAAAAGCAAATGAGGAATTGAAACCAGGAACAAAAGTGATTGTGAAAATGGGAAATTGAGTGAACGCGGAACGCTTAACGCTGAACGCGGAACGCCGAACGCAAAACGCCGGACAATTGACGCGTTCAGCGTTCAGCGTTATGCGTTCAGCGTTATGCGTTCGACCTTTTGCTTCAAACACAATTCAAAAACATGACTGATAAATCCAGGTTAAAAAAATTCGAAATAACATTTAAGTATCACGGGAAAGATCATGATGCTTTTGTAGAAAGGACTGACAGCGGGTATACCGTTTATATCGACGGTCCAATTATGCAAGTGGAATTTGATAAAAATTTAAAACACCAAAGCTCTGACGATAATGAAATTGCCGAATCGATAAAGTTGGCGCTACAGCAGCATGAACAAATTCGTCTCTGATTTTTTACGATGCGATGTATTTACCCTGCAATCAACAAACTATTCGCCACCTTGTTACTCACTGTGATTTCTTTTTTTCCTTTTAATTGCAAGGTGTAAGTCTTATCAAAATCCTCAATCGATTTGACGCTGATCGTGTCGCCCAGGGAAAGACCAACTTTGTCAAGATAAGTTAAGAAAGAAGGAGAGTGATCTGTTACACCAACAAATTTACCCTGCATTCCTTTTTCCGTTTCCGACAATAATATCGATTTTGATTTTGCAAAAATTCCATTTGCATTTGGTATCGGATCTCCATGCGGATCTGCTTTTGGATGACCCAGGTAAACATCCAGCCGATTAATCAATGCTTCGCTATGAATATGCTCAAGCTGTTCAGCTATTTCGTGAACTTCGTCCCACCCGAATCCAAGTTTCTCCACTAAAAATACCTCCCAAAGGCGGTGCTTACGAATAATATTAACGGCAATTTGCTTGCCCTTGTCAGTGAGCCGGAAACCTTTAGATTTTTCATAATTAATCAATTTCTTTTGAGCCATCTTCTTCAACATCGCAGTAACAGACGCCGATTGAACGCCGAGCGCCTTCGCTAAATCTGAATTGGCAACACCTTCGCTCGATTGTTCCTGCAATTTATAGATGGCCTTCAAATAATTTTCTTCTGTAAATGAATTCACGGCGGTTAGATTTCGTGCAATTTAGGCAAACAACATCAAAATCATAAATTAGATTAGTCTAATTTTTTATTTTTACTAATCAAATAATATTCGTAATCTTACCTTTTATATGAGCAGAAAATTTTTTATAACGGGTTTGGTTGCGTGTTTTGTTGCTGTAGGAGTGAGCTGTGAAAAATTGATGACCACAGCTCCTGCAAAAGATGAAACACTTGATGGCCCCATCGAGGGTCTGTCGCAGGAACAAAATGCAATTTTCTTGCGCGGCGATAAGGCTTTCAACAACGATATTTTTACAACGGCAACCGGGCTGGGGCCATTATTTGTCGCGACTTCCTGCAGCACATGTCACGCCGGCGATGGAAAGGGACATCCATTCACTACCTTAACACGCTTCGGTCAGACTGATTCAACAGGAAATAAATTTTTATATGCAGGCGGACCGCAACTGCAGAACTGCGCCATGCCGGGATTTCTGCCGGAACAAATTCCGGCAGGCGCAACTTTTTCCAGTTTTACACCGCCGGCCAATACCGGGCTTGGGTTATTGGATGCGGTGAGCGACGCCACCATACTCGAATACGCAGATGAAAATGATGCCGATGGTGATGGAATATCCGGCCGCGCGAATTGGATTTCAATTCCTCAATATGTGCAAATCAGAAATAGTGCAATCGCCAACAACGGAAAATATATTGGACGATTTGGAAAAAAAGCAGCAGTCTATGATTTATTGCAACAAACCGCGAATGCATATAACCAGGACATGGGAATCAATTCTTCGTACGAACATTTCGACACTTATAGCGGATTGGAAGTCGATCCTGAAGTTCCCAACAGAACTGTGTTGGATGTTCAATTTTATTTGCGAACATTAAAAGCGCCGGTGCAGCGCAATCAAACCGATCCAGATGTTGTAAGCGGTAAACAAATTTTTATTGATATCAATTGCGGCAAATGTCACAGGCCATCAATGACAACAGGCAATTCAATTATCAGTGCATTGTCTAATAAAACTTTCTCACCTTATACAGATTTGCTTTTGCATGACATGGGAAATGGTTTGAATGATGGCTATACGGAAGGTTCAGCAAGAACTTCGGAATGGCGAACGCCGCCGTTATGGGGATTGGGCCTGTCCAAAAAATCACAAGGCGGCAATTATTTTTTATTGCACGATGGGAGAGCGAAAAGTATCGAAGAAGCTATTCTGCTGCATGGAGGCGAAGCTCAACAGAGTAAAACAAATTTTCAACAGTTATCATCAGAAGATAAAGGCAGGTTAATGAAATTTCTCGAATCACTTTAATAATCGCAATCAATATAAAATGAACCGGAGAGAGTTTATAGTAAAAAGCTGTGCGGGTTGTATGTCGGCCGCCGCCGTGTCACAAATACTTTCATCGTGTAGTGCTACCCTTTATATTACGGGAAACTTGGTGAAAGATGGATTGGTAATAAATAAAGATGAATTCAAACTAAATAAAAAAGATAAAAATGATTATCGAAGTTTCATCATCGTTCGCAACGAAGCATTACAATACCCGATTTGTATTTACCGTTTTGGCGAAACGGAATACACTGCGCTGTGGATGAGTTGCACGCACCAGGGAACAGAGTTACAGGCATCGGGGCAGTACCTGCAATGCACGGCACATGGCAGCGAATTCAACAATAGGGGAATAGCAACATCGGGACCTGCGGATAGAAACCTGCGCACATTTCCCGTTTCAGTCGACAACAATGAATTATTTATCGATCTGAGAAAGTCATGAAGAAATATTTACTTTTTGTTACTGTATCTTTTTTTGCCTGTAAATTATTTGCGCAGATAGATCCATCCTTGCTGCGAAGAGTAAATAAAGATACTTCCGGTTTGACATTGAATATGGATGCAACATATGGTCGTCCGTTTTTACAATTGGGAAAATTGCCCGTTGCAATTGGCGGATATATGGAAGCGAATTATCAATATCTGAGTGAAAAGGGAGTGCGCGAAGGTCACCAATTCCAAATGAGACGAGTATCATTATTCCTTTCCGCAACTGTTTCCAATCGCCTGAAATTTTTAACGGAGATTGAATTTGAAGACGGCGCTAAAGAAATTAACCTCGAGTTTGCTTCGCTGGATTTTGAATTTGCGCCATTACTGAATCTTCGTGGCGGAATCGTATTGAATCCGATCGGAGCATTCAATCAAAATCACGATGGACCCAAATGGGAATTTATTGACCGCCCTATTGCTGCAACACAAATGTTACCTGATACATGGAGCAATGTAGGATTTGGTTTGTATGGGAAGAAATATACAACTGATTGGGTATATGGTTATGAAGCCTATTTGACGAATGGCTTTGATGATAAGATCATTTCTAATTCAGAAAACAAAACGTTTTTACCTGCCAGCAAAGAAAATAAAGATCGTTTTGAAGAAAGTTTTAATGGCATTCCTTTGTTTACGGGTAAAATTGCAATAAAGAATATAAAAGCAGGTGAACTCGGATTATCGTATATGGGTGGGGTTTATAATAAATTTAAAGAAGATGGATTGACGCTCGATAAAAAACGAAGTGTGCGCGTATATGCAATCGATTTTAATACAAGGTTACCAAAACTCAATACAAGCATCACTGCCGAATGGGCCTGGGTGCATGTAGATGTGCCAGATACTTATTCAGAACAATTTGGCCAGCGACAGCAAGGCGGATTTATTGATTTGGTGCAACCCGTTTTAAAAACACCCATGTTTGGTTTTGATAAAGCAGTTTTACATGCAGCAGTGAGATTGGAATATGTTGATTGGAATAAAGGGAAATTTAAATCTACCGGGAGTAATATTGCTGAAGATGTGTTTTCGATTGTTCCCGCTATCAGTTGGCGTCCCACACCGCAAACAGTTATCCGTTTGAATTATCGATATAACTGGCAAGGCGATATTTTAGGAAATCCGCCTTCGAAATTATCAGGGTTTCAGTTTGGCATTTCAACTTATTTCTAGTAAAAGATGTCGTGCCTTTCTCTTTGCGCCCTTGCGTCTTTGCGCGAAAATTTATTTCCCGAATATTTGAGATTAAAAATATCACGCAAAGACGCAAATGCGCAAAGGAAATTTTGGATTTTTTTGAACTTATACAGCTACTGTGCCTATGTGTTAATTTTTTTACAAAGACATTTAGTTTTAACATCCAAATTAATTCTTATAATCAATCAGTTTATTGATGAGTTTTTTTTCGCTGATGATGATCTCGGCCGATCCCGATAGTCCTTCTTTGTAAGGTATTATTTTGCCGTAATTTGTTTTTAAACCAGTCGGCAAAGCCACTTTCACATAATACACAGAGTCCGCATATACGTCGCTGATATAATCGATCATACCGTTAATACTTCCATATTCCTCGAATGGATAGTCCGTGAGTTTCAGAATAATTCTTTGTCCAGGTTTTAGTTTTGACACTTCTGGTTTACCAACGTATATTGTTGCTAGTTGAGAGCCACCCGCAGGCATGATACAAAATAGGGTCTGTCCTTCTATTACTTTTTGATTTTCCTGCAACGGGTTTGTGAAATTGACCGCGCCTTCCACAGGTGCCGTAAATATCAACTGTCCGTTTCCGTTAGTTCCTGTGCCCGTTTTCAAAATAAATAGTGTATCGTTCGTATGCACATAAGATCCTTCCTTGACAAATAGCCGGGCGATTTTTCCACCAGTTTCCGGAACAATGTTTTCAGTGGCTTTAGTAGAACTGATTTTAAAAGATGTGATGATCGTCTCCGGATATCTTACCAATGCACTCAATGCAATCACCAATATCAGCACAAAGAAAAATATTCCGATACCCCAGCGAATCAGCCAATGTGGTGGTTTACCAATAATATCGTCTATTTCCCTGCTTCGAAGTATGAGATCTTTATCGCCAGTTTCATTCGCCATATAGATAATATAATAGAGTATTCGTTCCGATATCAATTCCCCAATTCCAATTGATTTTTTACCAATGTATAGTATGCGCCACGCAGAAGAATTAATTCATCATGTGTTCCCTTTTCAATTATATGACCCTGGTCGAGCACGATAATTTGATCAGCGTGCCTCACTGTGCTTAAGCGATGCGCAGATATGATTACTGTTTTACCTCTGAAAAAAGATTCAAGGTTTTCCATAATTGTTTTCTCATTGTTAGCATCCAGCGAATTGGTGGCTTCATCAAAAAAAATAAACTCGGGGTCTTTATACACCGCACGCGCTATTAATATTCTTTGCTTTTGCCCCTGGCTTATTCCTGAGCCATCAGCGCCGATCTTTGTATTGAACCCAAGCGGCAACGACTCGATAAAATCTGCAATGTTCGCTACACGCGCGGCGTGTAGTAATTTTTTTGTATCTGGACTATCATCTGCCACGGCAATATTGGCCGCGATGGTATCGGAAAAAATAAAATTATCCTGCATCACCACACCGCAGCTCGCTCTCCATGTCTTATTGGCGATATCCTGTAAATTATTTTCTCCCAGTTTTATTGTTCCGCTCTCAGGCTGGTAAAATTTCATCAGCAATTTCAACAGTGTTGTCTTACCACTGCCGCTAACTCCTACAATCGCAGAAATTTTTCCGCGTGGAATAACCAGGCTCATATCTTTCAACACCAATTCGTTTCCTGCTCCTGCATATTTAAAATTTACTTGTTGCAATTCAATATCACGATCGGCGGGCAGTACAGAAATCTTTGAAGCACCCACCGGTTCTTCATCTTCGATAGTATGAATTTCATTCAGCCTCTCCATGCTGATGAGCGCATCCTGTGTACTTTGAATAAATTGAATAAACTGATCGATAGGGCCGTTTAGTTGTCCAACAATATATTGTATCGCAAGCATCGCGCCGAGTGTAAGTCTGCCTTCCACAACCGCAGTTGCAGAAAAAAATGTGATAAGAATATTTTTTACCTGGTTGATAAAAATGGCCCCTCCTTGTTGATATTGTGTCAGCTCGAGACTTTTTACGCTGACTTTAAAAACTTTCGCTTGTATCCTTTCCCATTCCCATCTCTTCGACGTTTCGCAATTATTCATTTTGATCTCCTGCATACCGTGAATCATTTGTATCAGGTTCGTCTGGTTCACCGCCATTATATTAAATCTTTTATAATCAAGTTTCTTCCGGTAACGCAGAAATAATACCACCCAGAAAATATATATCGTTGTTCCAGCCAAAAAAATCAGGAACACACTGATGTTATAGTGAATAATGACGATGGTGAATATTATGAAACTAAAGAAAGAAAATAAAACATTTAACGTTGGCCCGGTAAGAAAACTTTGAATACGTTGCTGATCACCCATCCGCTGAATGATATCGCCTACCATTTTACTATCGAAAAAAGATATCGGCAACTTCATCAATTTTATGAGAAAATCAGTAAGGATTGAAATATTTATACGCGTGTTAATATGCAATAGCACCCAGTTCCTAATAAAATCGACTGATGTTTGTCCGAGATAAAGCATCAATTGCGCGATGAGAATGATATAAATAAATTTGATATCTCTCGTGTTAATACCAATATCCACGATCGACTGTGTGAGAAATGGAAAAACAAGTTGCAGTAAGCTGCCAATCAAAAGCCCCAGGAATAATTGGAAAAGCAATTTTTTATACCGAACGAGGTAGCGAAGCAGTAATGAAAAATTAAGTTTATTTGTTTTTTCATCATCTGCATTGAAAAATTTAGGAGTGGGCTCCAGCAATAACACAACGCCTTGTTCATTGTCGTCGGACTTAGTGCTGATCCACATTTTAGCAAATTCTTTTTTTGTGTAAGTGATCAGGTTACTTGCCGGATCAGCAACATAAATATTATTCTTCGTGATTTTATATATCACCACAAAATGACTTTGCCGCCAATGCGCTATCAAAGGCAAAATTGCTTCGTGCTCCAGTTTTTCTAATGTAGTTTTTATGGCAAGAGTTCGAAATCCTATCTCTTCGGCAGCTTCGCTTATCCCTAATAGTGATACACCCTCTTTGGTAAACCCGCTGATAGATCTTAATGTTTGTAGACTATAATTCTTCCCATAGTATTTTGTGATCATGCGCAAACAACTCGGGCCGCAATCCATGCCATCTAACTGGAGAAAAAAAGGAAAACGTTTCACAGATATTTTGATATTTAAATTAAATCCTTAAGGCAAAACATTTACAAATATTGCGCCTATAAAGATGACGATTGAAAAAAATATTCGTAAAAAAATATTTTTAAGTGCTTACACTTACAATCACAAAATAAATTGAAAAAAAAATTTTTGTACTTCAATAAAAAGTAAATTTGAATTGATTCGTTCATTTTAATAAAAAAAATATTTTTATTGAAATGTAAAATCAGATTCACAAATTTTTTTGTAGAAAACTGAACCGTAGCTCCGATGGTAGCCCAGTATGTTTTAAAAGCAGCGGCGCACAAATTGAAATTCCCTGCCGTATCATAGCCACTGCGACTAATAGAAGATTGTTGAAATAAGGCGCGCGATTGGCGTTGATCCAATTCCGAAATTGGAAGTGTTGCATTGAACACGCGATTATGCAATAACATCTATTACTCTGTTCCCAAATCGTAATTCACCTGGCATTCCGGGTTGTTGACAAACAACCGGGCGAGTTTGCATTGGTATAAACTGAATTCATAAAAATTCCATGTTATTGCTTATAACAATGTAAGCGATTTTATTTAGTGTGAATTTTTGGATACTTGATTTGCAGTCCCTTTGAATTCCTAAGACGTAAAATAATATTGTCACTACTACTACAATAAGAAAGGTATGAGCAAGATTATTTCTGTAAATCCGCCGAAAAATCTTACCGCTGAAGATGAATATCTTTTCTCGCCATTTCTTCAATATGAATTGGATTCGCTAAAAATAAAAAAACTGCGAAATGTATTTGTTACACATACCGGTTTTTGTTTAGATAAAAACGGGCTCGTTAAAGAATCGCATCATCGATATCCAGAGCAATATTCAGACTATCTCATTGAAGCCGCTTACTATTACAATAACGCGAGCGAAAATCCGGACAACCTCATTGAGCTGGACGATCAAAATAATTACCTGCTCATACATCATCCCTGGTTTAATTATTATCACTGGATATGCGAGGCGATTTTCAGAATTTGGATGGTAAGAGACCGGCTCGACGAAATGACGCTGCTTCTTCCCGAACATTACCAGCATTCCGATTTCATCATGGGTTCGCTGGAACCCTTCCGGTTTAAGAACATTTTTTTTATTCCAAGTTCAAAAAGTTTGTTTGTCAGGAATCTTTGCATGCCTCAAATCAAACCAGTTGTAAATGCATACAAGCAGGATGAAGTATTTGAAGTAAGGAAATTTTACTTGCACTATGCGTTGTCTGTAAAAAAAATAGATACCAATCTCGGCGAGCGAATCTATATCAGCCGAAAAAAAGCTTCTCGAAAAAAAATTGCCAATGAAGAAGAGTTAGAATCTATTCTACATAAATATCATTTTACAATTATCAATAATGAAGATTACTGTTTCCAGGAACAGATCGCCATTTATGCGCATGCAAAATATTTGATCTCTATACATGGCTCTGGTCTTACCAATATGTTGTTCATGCAGGAAAAAGGACGCGTATTGGAATTTCATAAAAAGAAAACCAACGAAAAGGATTGGCACAGTCTCGCGTTCTGGTATCTCGCAGCATGTCTCGAGTTCGATTATTATCACCAGGTATGTGAACCAACAGATCCTGAAGCAGATTATTTCAATGCCAATTTTATTGTTGATCCGGAACTATTTGAAAAAAATATCAACCAGTTAATTTTTGACTAAACACCAACGATATGCTAAAAAAAGAAATCATCGGGATTTTGCCATGCGCAGGACTCGGACTTAGAATGCGACCTCTTAGGTATCCGAAAGAATTATTGCCGGTGAGTTATGAACGATCTGCTAAAGATGGTTCGATAAGACCAAAACTTTCGATTGAATATTCTCTAAACGCTTTTAAGCTCGCAGGAATACAAAAATGTTATGTCGTTGTTCCCGACTGGAAGCCTGAAATCATGCGCTATCTCGGCGATGGTTCTGAATTCGATATCCCCATTGCGTACCTGCATAATTCCAGCGCCAACGGATTAGCCGACGCCGTGTTTTCAATGCGCCCCTGGATCGATGATCAATTAACGTGTTTAGCATTACCCGATACACAATTTTTTCCCGCAACAGCATTCAAGGCCATGATTCAAAAAATGGAAAAAGAGAATGCCGATCTTGTTTTAGGCATTTTCCCCACCGACGAACCACAATGTTTTGCGCCAGTCGAATTAGATCAGGACGATAGAGTAATAAGTATCGAAGACAAACCTGCATTCCCAAAATTTTTCAACGCATGGGGACTCGCAATCTGGAATATCAATTTCTGGAAATTTTTTAGCTCCACGATACATTCAATTCCGCCAGGAGGATCTATTTCAGAAACATTTCACAGAGCGGCGACTGAAGGTTTGAAAGTGTATGGAGTTCATTTTACCAACGGCGCATATTATGATATCGGCCGGATCGATCATCTGCACTTGGGGGAAATCAATAGAAGCATGGCTGAAGAATTTTTATCGTCCGAAAAAAATGAAATAGGAGAGTAGCAAAAAAATCTATTGCAATATTTTTCTCAACTGACCAACGAAATAATACGGCATTGTTTGGCCAACGATAAGTTGCCTGCCTTTAAAACAGGATAGGGAATGCCGAACCCAACAAAAAAGAAGCATCATCTTAAAAAATCAGGTTATGAAAAAATTAAAGAGTCTGAAACTGGACGCATTGAAAGAAGTTCTTACAAAAGAGCAAATGAAAAAAATTACGGGTGGCTATTATTGCCCCACTCAACTCTGCTCTTTCAATTATCAGTGTTGTCCTACATGGCACTGCTGCAATTTGTCCGGGCGTTGTGCAGCTCCTGGAACATGTTAAGTGGATTTAAGCTACAATTGAATCTGTTGTATTGGATGATTTGATTGCATTGCTGTTCACAATAACAACAAGATGGCGGAGGAAAAATTTCCAAAATTTAATCTTCCGTCATCTTTTCCTGAATGATATAAACAGATTGTTTGGCCAACAATAAGTTGCCGGATCTTATAAAGCCGGATAGGGAATGCTGAACCCGAAAAAAGAAGCATCATTTTAAAAAAAACTGACGATGAAAAAATTAAAGAATCTAAAACTGGACGCATTGAAAGAGGTGCTCTCCAGAGAGCAAATGAAAAAAATTACCGGTGGTTATTCATGTCCCGGCCAGCCGTGCAGCTCGCAGAGACTTTGTTGTCCCGGATGGAACTGTCATAGAAACGGGCCAACCGACCAGGGTATTTGCACACTTGTTTAAATGAACGATACCGATAGATGCAATCGAATTGTTCAAATAGATAAGAAGTTTCATTAATGAATTATTTCATTGCCACTGCATCAAATTAAGAAGATGACGGGTGATACGAATTTTCGCCTGTCATCTTTCAATCAGTTTATAAAATCATTGTTCGGCCAACAATAAGTTGCCGGAGCTTTTGAAACCGGATAGGGAATGCTGAACCCGAAAAAAGAGGCATCATTTCAAAAATCAAGAACATGAAAAAATTAAAAAATCTGAAACTGGATGCATTGAAAGAAGTGTTGTCCAGGGAGCAAATGAAAAAGATTACGGGTGGTTATTCCTGCCCTGGTCAACCTTGCTCATTCACTGTACGATGTTGCCCAACATGGCATTGCTGTAGTCTGACTTCCCAATGCGTATCTCCTCAGATTCTGTATTGCTGAGTGATGCAATCTTAAAATGGAATTAAATCAGTGACAATATGTGATTTGATTACATCGAAGATTCAATAGAAAAAAGATGGCGGGCGAAATATCTTTTGCCTGCCATCTATCAAATCGTATTATGAAATCATTGTTTGGCCAGCAATAAGTTGCCTGACTTTGAAAAACAGGATAAGGAATGCTTCACCCGAAAATAGAAGCATCACTTCAAAAAAACAGACGATGAAAAAACTAAAAAATCTAAAGCTCGACACTTTGAAAGAAGTACTCACCAGAGAGCAAATGAAAAAAATCACGGGAGGTTATTGGTGCCCCGGAATTCTGTGCGATTTCAGCCAGCATCCATGTTGTCCTACCTGGGTGTGCCGGCTTACGAACAACAATTTGCCTTACACCTGCCAAATGGCTTAAAGACAAATTAGATACTATGGGAAACCTTTTCGGCGGACAGAACTAATATGATTTTGTCTGCCGATAGAAGGGCCTAAAATAAAAAGACGGCAGGGAAATTGAAACATCATTTGTTTACTTGTCGTCTTTTTCGAATGATATGCAACCATTCAATTTTTATCAGTACAAAATATTTGCAGCATGAAAAATTATTTTTTCAAAAACCGGCAGGACGGAATTGAAATTGCAGTAAGTACTCTATTACAATTACACGGTGTACATGTTACTGAAACAACGGTGAGGGATACCCTAAAATCTCATCCGAATTTTCCGAGCCTCCTGAGCATCTCTGATTCTTTTCGTCAGTGGAATGTGGATACGCTGGCCCTGCGCTTATCTCCGGAACAGCTAAAGGAAGTGCCGCTTCCTTTCATAGCGCATTTACGAGGCCATTCTACATCTTTTGTAGTGGTAAAAGAGCTGTCGCAGGATCAGATCACTTATATAGATGATAACCGGAAAGAATTAAAGGTTGAGCCAAATCATTTTTATGCAAATTGGGATGGAACGGTACTTGCAGTTGAAGCCAATTCTGAAAGCGGTGAAAAGAATTATCAAAAAAATCTTCGCAAGGAGTGGTGGAATAATATCCGCATACCCATCATCGTGGCCGCTCTATTCGTTATCGGTATCATTCAAGCCATTCGTTTTTATTTTACGCCAGCGGTTAATGTTTATGACACCATTTACTTTACCGGGGCCTGGATATTAAATGCGTTGGGTGTAGTCGTTACTTCGCTTTTAT
This sequence comes from Bacteroidota bacterium, assembly GCA_018267615.1. Taxonomy (GTDB): domain Bacteria; phylum Bacteroidota; class Bacteroidia; order Chitinophagales; family Chitinophagaceae; genus Puia. The sequence continues at coordinate 87,685 of JAFDYD010000037.1, forward strand.
TATGGTATGAGTACGATGAAAATAATCCCGGTTTGAAAAAAATCTGTTCTATCGGAGCTAAAACCAATTGCGATGCAATTTTGACCAGCCGCGCTTCAAAGGCATTTAAAAATGTATCATGGAGCGAAATCGGCTTTGTTTATTTCACCGGTTCATTTTTCTACCTCATTCTCGGTTCTTACAATCCATATTTCTTTTACCCGCTTGTGCTGTTGAATGTATCGGCGGCTCCTTATATTTTATTTTCCGTTTACTACCAGGGCGTCATCGCAAAACAGTGGTGCGTTCTGTGTTTGATGATACAGGCATTATTGTTCACTGAATTTTTAACTGCAGTATTTACACACCAGGTTGGGATGAATATTTTCTCAGACTGGCGGAATATGAATCTAAGCGCCGTGTTCATTGCATATTTTATTCCGGCTGCTATATGGATAATTGCAAAGCCATATATATATAAAGCAAAGGAGGGAAAGCAACTGAAATACGATTTGGTAAAGTTTAAGAATAATGCGGAAATATTCAATGGATTATTAAAACAGCAAGTGGCTATGAAGGCCGATGCACGCGGATTGGGAATTACAATCGGAAACCCGGACGCAGAGAATACCATCCTGAAAGTCTGTAATCCTTTTTGTGGCCCATGCGCAAATGCGCATCCAAAAATTGAAAAATTAATTCATGAAAATAATAACTGGAAGGCGCAAATAATTTTTATAAATTATTTGGAAGGGGATGCAGGGACCAAGGCTGCAAAACATTTGATGGCCATTGCAGAAGTAAGTGATCGCGCGGCAACAAATAAGGCCCTCGACGATTGGTACGGAGCAGAAGAAAAAAAATATGATGTTTTTGCAAAAAAATATCCGGTGAATGGCGAACTCGAAAAACAGGAACAAAAAATACAAGCCATGCATGAATGGTGCACAGAAGAAAAAATTGAACATACACCAACAATTTATGTAAACGGATACAGGTTGCCCGAACAATATGAAATAACCGATTTGAATTTTCTATAACAAGAGGCGAGAAGATAACCCGGTTTATTGATTGATGATATTCATCAATGGCTGAAAACATTTTTCAGGAGAAAAATTTTCAGCAATAAAATCGTATGCGCGTTGTGCCGTTTTCTGCCTGAGTGAGTAATCCTCAATCAACGCAAGGATTGTTTCAATAAATTGCTTCGGTTCATCCGCTATCCAAAAAGTATGATTTGGGGCAGATTCGAGTCCCCGTGCGCCATGCGTAGTGGTAACAAGTGGTAATCCATTAGCTAAGGCTTCTACGGATTTAATTTTAAGACCCGCTCCGAAACGAACCGGGTTGATCACGATATCTATTTCGTTGTATAATTCATCCATCTGCTCGATGTAGCCAGCACGATGTATGTTCTTACAGGACATTTGATCATCAAGTGTTCTGATCACATTGCCATAAATAGTAAACTGTACAGGATATTTTTTTGAAATGGCAGGCCAACATTCTTTGATAAAGAAATGAACGGCGTCTTTGTTCGGCAAATATTCGCTGCCGACAAACCCGATATTTTTTACTGCTGTTCTTATCGCGTGCCGGTATAATGTCGGCGGATGCGGACATAACAATAATTTCTCCTCGGGGAAAGTAGTTTTCAACTTCATATAATCCGGTTCGCATATCAACATCAGGTAATCAAAAACGCCAAATAGCTCGATCTCGAGTTCCGCGGGTAATTCGAATAGTGTTTTTTCATGACCATATTCTTTAAAGCTTTCGGTTCTTTCACTAATGAGATCATGCGTGTCGAGAATTGTTTTGAGATCTTCGGGAAGAGCATTGAGTAAATACGCATTGTGAATATACTCGATGATGCAGAAGTCGAAATTACGATCATCCAGGTATTTTGAAAGCCGCTCTGCATATTGGTCTAGCTCGAGCAATTTATTTTCTCCCAAAAAAACAAATTGATACCCGGAATGATATTGAGCATTTTCTTTTCGATCTTCATCGATTCCAATAAAGGCGATTGTAAGATCCGTTCGTGGTGCAAGAAATTCAACCAATTTCAATATTCGAATCCTGTGCCCGGCGCCCTTCCGCCAAAAATCTACGTCGGTTATCACCAATATTTTTTTCATACCGGAATTGAATTTATAGATGATATCTGTCACACCAGCCGCATACCTTCTCTTTTTGCAATACAATAGCGAATAAATGATGCGAGCATATTATCTGTCACACTATTAAAGCCTAATTGCTTCCTGATTCCAAAACTTATCTTCTTGTAAAATAGCAACGGTTTATTGTCTGACGATACCATGTTATTATCATGGCTGAATAAATTGGCGCAGAGATTCTTCCAATCGTCCATCCATAAATTTTCTTCTTCGGGTGGCATTGCGTTATCCAGGATGCTTTCCGTTATTTCAAATAAAACGGGCATATTTTCTTCAAAAGATGACTGGTAGTCTGCTTGAAGAGATTGCGTTTGTTCTTCAATCAAATCAGCCGACATCATATTGCCCGATAAAGATTTGATGAGTAGCATATGCAAATAAAAAGAGAATGTAAATATAGATTCGTCATCAAACGCATCGTTTGCCATCATGCCCATTATCAATTCGGATATGAAATAGAATGGCCGCAAATTAGACTCATCACGCTCGTTGATCTGAGAAGTAAAAGGAAAAAAATGAAGATTATATTGGACAGAGTTTACCGGGAAATCTTTAAAAAATTTCCCGTTATATGATTCCACTTTTTTTTGCGAAGAACCATATAGACTGAAAAAATCCCTTGCCGTTGCATCGATAAGTGAAGCGATTTGCATGGCATCATTTGCCGGGACAGGAATCGTAAACCCAATATTTTCTCCACGATCGTAACTCAAGTGAACAATTGCTCCCAAATTATGATTGTACTGTTTAATTTCATCCGTTAGCGGCTTCAGGAAGTTTCGTATTAAAAAATGCCAATCTTCTTTGTTGTAGAAAAATGAGGCAAACAAGAATTTATTGTCTTCCATAAAACTTCATTGAAATATGTGGCGAAAACAATTTTGAATACGCACTCCACCCAATCGTCATTTCGAATCCCGCCAGCAGCGATCTGCTTTAACATGATGATAAGGCGGGGTGAGAAATCTCCAGCCAACTTGTTTGCAAGATTCATGACTGAAAAGTTAGCCGGGGATTTCTCATCCCGCCTTATCATCGTGACGAGACAAATCGCCGCTCGCGGGATTCGAAATGACGCTCTGCCGTGAAATCGTCTTATTGAAATTAATCAATATCACAAGCAGGATTTTCAAAACCCGGTTTTCTATATATAAACTTTAGGGGGAGATACGTATTTCTGTGTAGACCGATGATTAGATCATGAGACGTGAGACGTCAAAAGTTAGACGACAAATATGAATGCTTAAGGTCCGAAGTTTTAGGTTTCACGTTTCACCTCTCACGTTTCACGTCTCACGCCTCACGTTTCACGCCTCACGTTTCACGCCTCACGATCACCAACCACTACACCACAACCTCCTCACCAACGTTGAAATTTCTAAACACAGTTCCGCTGCCCGGCTTTTGTATGATCGATATTCTTTCCTGCGTCAAATTTTCGCGCATGATATTCCGGTTCACAAATTGCGAATGAAAAAAAATAGTATTGTCTATCATTTCCTGGTCGGTCACCTCGAAATATTTTCGACTGTTTTGTTTTAGAATTCCATGTTTTAATTTGCGGCAGATCATTTCGTTTTCATTTTGCGCCGTAAGTGTCAATGCCGACTCGTTCTCGGTCCATGTTCCATGTCTCCATGTTTTTTCATGAAGCGTATATTCATATTCGTAAGGAACCGGATCGACAGCAGATTTGTAGTCAGAAGCATAAGCGGTTTTGCAATCAATGAGCCGGCCCAAATTAAAAGTTGAATCCTTGAACAATATCAATATCTCGGTTTTGCTCGGATTTATATAGGAGAAAAACAGTCGGGAAACCATATTAAGGTTTTTTTCACCAGAGATGCGTTCTTTATCGCTATGTGCAATTGCATTCAAAAAATTCAGATCACTGATTATTATTTTCTTCAGCCCTAAAAGGCCGAGGCGGTTTATCAAATCAAAATCTTCAAATCCATATCCTTCCATCTCTTCATCATAACCGCCGATCAGTTTGAAATCGGATTTTCGACAACAAACCCTGCCTAATAAATCAGGTTGTTTATTATTTCCATGGGTGGAGATAAAAATATTTTCATCTCTATCAAATTCGGAGGAGAGATAAGATGCAAAACCTTTTCCGGTAAAATTATCTGCGTCCAGGTTGCAAACAAGATCTCCATCCGCGAGCATAAAAGCCATATTTCGCGAATGACTTCTTTTAAAAAATGCGGGTTCGGTGGTTCTATAAAACACCAATCTGCCGGATGAAATATGCTTCTGCATATTTTCTTTTATCCATTGTTCCAATCCATCATCAGAATTATAATCCAGTATTAGAAATTGAAGATTAGGATGATCATTGTTGTCATCAATATTTTTTGGCAATGTTTCCCGCAGATGATGCAAACGGTTTCTGACAACAGTGCAAAATGAAATTTTCCGGTTATTGTCCATACTAAGTGTTTTCCTAGTCCAGAAATTTTATTCGATGATGTAAATTACTTATTGCAAGAATTAGAATAATGAAAAAAGTTTTTGTCACTTATTTAGGTTCAGCAAATTTCCTGCCGGGGATTTTAGTCTTACGTCATACACTAAAAATACATAACCCTTCTGCCGGATTGATCGTGCTGGTAGTCAGAAATATTCCGGCTGATATTCTTTCTTTTTTGCGGGATCATGCATTCCCGATAAAAATAATTGACGAGATTGAAAATCCTTATCTGCTCGAATCAGACGAAAGAGGATTCAAATGTATGTTTACAAAACTGAGAGTTTTTGAATTGACCGAATATGATAAAATCGTGTACCTGGATGCGGATATGCTTGTGTGTGAGAATATAGAATCTCTTTTTGACAAGCCACATATGTCGGCCGTAAATGCAGGAGCATTGATTCCTGAAAATAGTAATTGGGAAAAATTAAATGCAGGGTTGATGGTGGTTGAACCGGACAAAGAACTTTTTAAAAAGATGGCGTCATTAATTGATGTATTGCCATCGGAGGCAAAAGAGGACCAGGGATTTTTGCATTCCTATTATCCGCTATGGCCTTCGCAACATGAACTTCATCTAGAACACAAATTCAATATTCCCGCCCCATATATCGATCAATATTGCAACTTACCGGGATTTAAATTTTCTTTTACCGATCAAAATTTATCTATAGAAAATATCGCAGTCATTCATTATTGGGGCGCCATCAAACCATGGAACTATGATGACGAAGATATCAACCAAATCGTAGAAACGAAATATGGCCAATCACTTCAGTTGTGGTGGCATTATTTTTACGAAGCGACGGAGAATTTTTAACTGGCGGTGATCTATTTAAAAAACTCCATATTTTTTACAGGCAATATCAAACTCTTCGTTTGGCTTTGGTTTGAACCCTTGTATTTTGCTTTTCTAAAATAACGCTAATATTATGTCGCTATCGACCCTCAATATTGTCGCTTTTACACGCTGTAAAATCCTGAAATGAACTCCATCTTTGTATTGTCAGTAACTTTCTAACAAAGGTTAAATATGAAAAATTTATTCAGAACAAATACCCGTCTAAAATCAATAGTATTAATCGCAACCATTATGACAGCAGCATCCTTATCAAATGCACAGCAAATGAAACCTGTTAGCAGTGGCTACGCACCGGCTAATGGTATCAAAGTTTATTACGAAGTATATGGCGAGGGCAAGCCCATCGTTTTACTACACGGTGCATACTATACCATTGAAATGAATTGGGGGCAATTAATACCTGAATTGGCAAAAAAAAGAAAAGTAATTGCTATAGAAATGCAGGGGCATGGGCATACTCCGTATTCAGATAGAAAATTATCGCGGGCAACTTTAGCTAGTGATGTAGAACAGGTAATGGACTACCTAAAAATTGATAGCGCTGATATAGCAGGATATAGTTTTGGCGGCCAGGTTGCCTACCAGTTTGCCATAAAAAGTCCTAAACGGCTGAGAAAACTGATTATCATTTCTTCTGTCTATAAAAGTGATGGATGGGTACCCGAAGTAAACAGTGTATTTAAAAAAATGAAGCCGGAGTTTTTTGCAAATTCGCCGATGCAAGCCGCTTACGATGCTGTAGCGCCCGATAAAACAAAATGGACAAAGTTCTTGGAGCAAATGATTGCCTCGGCTGGTGAGCCATTTAATTTGGGCGACGACAATATTGCCAAAATCACTTCACCTGTATTAATCATATCAGGAGACAACGATGGCATGGATAAAATCGAATTGGCAAAAACATATAAATTGTTGGGAGGTGGTGTTGCTGCTGGTCTGCAACCAGTGCCAAAATCACGCCTGGCCATCGTTCCCAATCAAAGCCATGTTAGCCTGATGAACCAGACAAGAGTAATATTTGATTATGTAGATAGTTTTTTAGAATAACCAATTCAATCCGATTTTGTCTTTTTTTCCTCAGGCGAGACTTGTCGCGCAAAGAGAATATAGGTTGTGTACATAAAAAAGGTTCTGAATTTTTCAGAACCTTTTTTAGCGGAGAGAGAGGGAAATGAACCTCTCTCCTTCATTATTGCTTATCAATTATTTGAATACTGCAAAATGCATACTACACGAATTGCTCAAACGCTTTCCTCTTTATAAGAACTGATAATAATTCGCAAAGCTAAAACAAATAAGAGAATTTAACTCCTAGTCGATCGCTTATCTTATCGTGTGCCATATCGCGTAGTAAGAACAGCTTACTATATTTGTCTTGAAAAATTGTTGTATGCTTTTCAAAGAAACTCTAGAAAAATGGAGACCTTATGTTGAGAAGGCCGTAGCAGAGCTTTTTGACGCCGATTATGCAAACCAACTTCATGAACAAGACTTGTTGTTGATGTTGGAAAATGGCACTTACCAAAGTCGAGACATCGACGTTTATAAGAACAACAATTTAAGCCCATACGTGGTCGGGCCCCAAGATGAAGGTCACAACAACTATACACAATTTAGATTCTACGACAACTACAGAAACTCTGCTTTATTTGGAAATCGTCGAGGATTTCTTGATGACGTTCAGCAGCAAAAGCCGGGCGCAGAAGAATTGGAATACGCTTCGATACATTTGGAATTGATGATCTATCTAAAATTTTTTGAATCAGATTACATTTTGAAACAACTGTTTGAGCTTACCAATCTTGCCCTATCAAAGCCATACGACTGGCGTTTTGATACCAATAATTTCAAAAATCGCTACGAAATTGTTGCCTGCAATATCAGGGACCCAATTGAAACCGTTTGTCCAAGTTTTTATGATCTAATGCTAAAGACTTATCGCGGCCAAATTAGAAACGCAATCGCGCATTCTCAGTTTGCATTTTTAGGAAGATATATTCATCTTAATAATCGACATTTAAGTCCGCATTATAAACTGGATGTAATAACTTTTGAAGAATGGGAAGAAATGATTCACATCGTAATACTATTTCAAAATGAGATCATCAGACAAGAAATTCGTTACAAAAATATTTATAAGGAAAAAAGTTCGCTGTATCACTATGGACTGCAACTAAAACTTGAAGAATTTCCAGACGGAAGTATGAAGACTCAATTTTATAAATACTATGAAGATAAAAATTATTGGAATTTTTACGATAATGAGAAACGATAATCTCTTTTAAACCTGTCATGGCCTCGACTAATTTGTGTTTGAAAAATAGACTGTGAATGTAATCGCGAAATGAAAATCATCAGCCTCCGTATCTTAGATATCATTTCATCGCGATCCATGTCACAGGTTTGACGGACTATTAAATTAGATTATTTTACACGCCGAGAACAATAACTACAGTTTATGAACCGAACAAGACCAGGTGATTTTGATTTTTTTGAATGTTATCTGGAAATGACGCGAACTAAATTAATCGCTGCAAACTTGTTGACATTTGGCGCACGACACTTTAAGTCGTCTTCTATAATTGCAAGATTAGGTGAAATAGAGAATTACTATAAATGCAAGGATAAATCAATCTATGGGTTTGGGCAAAAATTCAATGATGTTTTATTTAATTCATCAATTGATGACATACGAATAAGTATTTGTTATGAAAACTATTTTAAAGCCAAACTTCTCTTAAATGGGTTTATAATTCACAAAATTAATCACAATAAACTCAAGATTTTATCAAATGAACAAAAATTGAGGCCAATCGATGTAAAAGAAATAGTCGCTCAACTGACTTATCCTCATAATTTCGATGTATTAAAACAAGTATTAACGGAATCAACATTAGATTATTCAACTTTGCTTTCCCAACAAGCATATTTTAGACATTTTTATATTGACGACGACGTTATTAAGTTTCTTGACAAATTAAGGAAGAAAAGGAATCGTCTCCATTTGTTAATATCCGAGAGATTTGAAATCAGTTTTAAGCGTATTGAGGATTATAAGAAATTAAACAATATAGTAGACTTTGATATTGCATTTTTACAAAACACAATGATAAATGAACTAGATCCAAATAGTAAAAGCAAATTATCATTTAAAGGGAAAGTCTAGTGCCTAACCACGTCAGATTTTAAAGGGGTGCGTTTTATGTAAACTTATACAAGTAAGTTGCATCCTTAAAACGATTAGTGATGAAAGAAACAGTGAGAAGCAGTAACATCTTTTCCTCGACTTACACCTCGTTCATTACCATCGTCGCAAACTTGCTTTAAGAGAAACCGTTTAAGAAATTACGCAGATAACTTGATAAACTGTAAGATTCCCCATATTTCGACCACACAAGATTAGAGAAATTGCTCTAACTTAAATGGTCAATTATGAAAAAGAAAAGGTTTACGGAGACACAAATTGTCTCCATTCTGCACCAGCAGGAAGCTGGAAAATCAGTCAAAGACATTTCGAGGGAACATGGCATTAGTGATGCTACATTCTACAATTGGAAGGCAAAGTATGGAGGGATGGAACTGAGTGATGTGAAGAAGATGAAGGATCTGGAAGAAGAGAATGCGCGGTTGAAAAGGATTGTTGCCAATCTTACTTTGGAGAATGACGCGATCAAACATGTGATCGAAAAAAAATTCGGCGGCCTGCCGACAAACGGGAAGCGGTGACCATTATGGTTACAGAAAAACAAGTGAGTGTTCGCCAGGCCTGCAGGATTGTATCGCTCCCACGATCAGTGATATCGTATCAGAAGAAACAAAAAGACGATAGTTCTTTAATAGAAGCATTGCACGAGCTAGTTGCAAAACATCCGACGATTGGTTTTTGGAAATGCTATTACCGGTTGAGAAGAAAAGGAGTGAATTGCAATCATAAGAAGTTATACCGTGTGTATACGATGCTGCATTTAAATGTGAGGCGAAGAATAAAAAGAAGGATACCGGAGCGGATTAAACAACCGCTCGTAGTTCCAGAAACAATCAACGAGTCATGGAGTATGGATTTTATGTGTGACAGTTTGGTTGATGGCAGAAGGTTCAGGTTACTGAACATCATTGATGATTACAACCGCGAATCACTCTCCATTGAAATTGATACATCACTTCCGTCACTCAGAGTGATAAGAGTTTTGCAGCGGCTGTTGGAAGTAAGAGGAAAACCAAAAACGATCAGGGTTGACAACGGGCCTGAATTTATCAGCGATAAATTACAACTATGGTGTGATGAACAACAAATCCGTTTGCAATTTATCCAACCCGGAAAACCAGTTCAAAATGCTTTTATTGAAAGGAACAATGGATCACTTAGAAAGGAACTGCTCGATGCTTATTTATTTTTTAGCCTTACTGAAGTACGAACGATGGCCGAAGAATGGCAACAGGATTACAACTGTTCACGACCGCATCAGTCGCTTGGTTTTATTCCACCGGTTGAATATAAATAATCCGTTTCCCTAGAATTACTAAAAACTAGAAAACTCTAATTACAAATGGTCCGAAAATCGGGGGAGCTTACA
>JAFDYD010000038.1:0-34661 GCA_018267615.1 Bacteroidota bacterium
GAAAGTTTCATGGAACTGTTCTTCAGAATGCCCTTGTGTATTTAATTCCTGAACGGGTTCTTCATTTTTTATTTCTGTGTGATGATATTCTTCTTTGGTCGGTTCTGCCTTTTCTTCGAATACGGTTTCTTCAGTAATGAATGTAACGCGAAACGGTTCTTCAGAATTAGTTTGTGTCTCCAATTCCTGGATTGGTTCTTCATTTTTTATTTCTACCGGGTGATATTCTTCTTTTGCGGGTTCAGCATATCTTTCCAAAACAGGATTTTCGGCTGCAAATTCTTCATGATAATTTTCTGCATTGGCAGAATTTTCATGAACGGCTTCCTGTAGAGGTTCTTCCTGCCTTATCTCCACAAAATATTCTTCGGTGATTTCTTCTTTGATAAACGCAGGCGTTTCTTCAACGGGTTCCGCCTGGTAGGAGGGATCGCTCATGCGCATCGCTGCGGCTATTTCTTCTAAATGAGCGATGGGTTTTTCTTCCGTGCTCTGTAAAAGCCATTGCAGCCACAGCGGATTATTAAAATACAATGCGGTTCGCTGCGTTTCCGATAAATAATCCTGGTCCTTATCTTTTTGAAGTTTGATCGACAACAGGTAATGTGCCGCGTTGAAGGAAGGATACTCGTTCACCAATTGCTTCAACTGATCCACAGAAACATCTTCGAGTCTTCCCTCACCAAATAAATGCTGAAGTATGTATTGTGCGCTGTTTGTCATGGACAATTGCTTACCAGTTTGAAAAAATACGATTAAATATTTCGTCTGTCATGTTGGATATGATCGTCGGCGTCAATTGAGCCTCAGCATCGGTGATCGTCAACGTGGCCGAAAAATCAAAATTACGACTTACATCTTCTTCGAAATCAGGTGTGCCAATCTTTTGATCGGTCAGTTTGTTTTTAAAAATGATATGAACGCTCACCGTCAAACGATTTGTTGCTGCTTGTGAATTGGATACTCCGGCTGTTGAAATATTATAAGCGGAAATATATCCAGACACATCATAGTCTCCATCATCCTGCACCTGTGTAAGACTCGTCTGATTATTGATTTTCTGTTTTAGTTTATCCGTCAGTTGCGGACTCAATTGCGGATCTACAAAGTTTGCCTTGTTCTCAATATAGCTCACCTTAATCGTTTTGACTTCCTTAGGTATCGAAACATTTTTGAATGAGTAGATTTTGCAGGCCGGTAAAAGAAACAAGGCACAAGGCAGAAGGCACAAGAATGCCATTTTTTTGAAATTTACACCTTGTCCCTTGTCCCTTGTCTCTTGTCCACTGTGCCTTGGTTTCTTATTCATTGATATCGTATTCTTTTAATTTCCGGTATAATGTTCTTTCGCTAATGCCGAGATCTGATGAAGCATCTTTTCTTTTTCCTTTGTGTTTTTTTAGCGCTTTAACGATCAGTTCTTTTTCTTTGTCCATGATACTGAGTGATTCTTCCACTTCTTCATGGTGATCGATATTTTCATCGTGATCGTTTTTGTGTATCACCACGGGTTGGCTAGGAACGTATGTTTGCTGACCGATTGGCTGATATGTCTCCTGCGGTTTCAGCTCTTTCAGATTGTTCATGTAATTATCATGATGAGTAGCAGCCATTCCCGGATTCTGCAAAATCTCGACGAACATTTTCTTCAATTCCGTTACATCTTTTTTCATATCGAAAAAAAGTTTGTAAAGAATTTCTCTTTCATTCGAAAAATCATGTCCACTGCCATTCAAACTTCCGTTTCCTGAAACCACCATTGGCAATCTTGTACTAGTGGATTCGGGGATGAATTTCCGGATTTGTTCCCCGCTTATTTGTTTGTCGATTGATAAAACGGATATCTGTTCCGCAATATTCTTTAATTCCCGCACATTGCCGGGCCATGAATAATTAATTAACAGATTTTTTGCCTCCTCATCCAATTGTACCGGCGCCGTTTTATAACGCTCCGCAAAATCAACCGCGAATTTTCGAAACAACAAGGGAATATCTTCTTTGCGATCGCGCAATGCAGGCACGCGGATCGGCACGGTGCTTAGACGATAATATAAGTCTTCACGGAATTTTCCTTTTTCCGTCAATATGAGTAAGTCTTTGTTGGTTGCAGCAATTACACGTACATCTGTTTTCTGAACTTTCGAAGAGCCGACACGAATAAATTCGCCGGCTTCCAGCACGCGTAACAATCTTGCCTGCGTGCCGAGCGGTAATTCACCAATCTCATCCAAAAAAATGGTACCACCGTTCACCGTTTCAAAATATCCTTTTCTCGAATCGACAGCGCCGGTAAACGAACCTTTTTCATGGCCAAAAAGTTCCGAGTCGATGGTGCCTTCGGGAATGGCACCACAGTTTACTGCGATAAACGGATTGTGTTTTCTTGATGACAGCGAGTGTATGATCTGGGAAAAAATTTCTTTTCCCGAACCACTTTCTCCAAATATCAAAACAGTGAGATCTGTATTGGCAACCTGCGTCGCAACCTGCAATGCATAATTCAGCGCGGCAGAATTGCCGATAATTCCAAAACGATTTTTTATTGATTGAATTTCCATACCAGCTCCCTAATCCAATTGGATTTTTTTCAGCATTAAAAATTTTTTTTCAGCTTCATAAGGTTGAGGGGGATTGGTTGATAAGTCGATTCGTTGATAAGTCGATTGGTCTCTGGATTTGAACCATGATTAAAGGATTGAAGGATTATCGTGAACTTTACAAACAATAATTTAATTGTTGAATTATGCGTCAGCAATTAATCGAACCTCATGGTAATCCCTTAATCCTTTAATCATGGTTCAAAACTAGAGTCCAATCACCAAGCAATTCAAACAGCTTCACCGATCAACGTAGCACCGGTGCATTCGTTGATTTTTACAAAAGCATAATCGCCTTTCACGAAATCACATCCTTTTTTTGGAAACACGACTACTTTGTTTTGTGTGCTCCTTCCTCTCCAGTCTTCTGCACTTCTTTTTGAATCGCCTTCTATTAATACTTTAAATATCCTGCCAATATCATTCAAGTTACTTTCGCGCGATAATTTATTCTGCAATTTCACTACTTCATCCAATCGCTTCTTCTTTACTTCTTCAGGTATATCATCTTTGTATCTTCTTGCAGCTAATGTGCCAGGTCTTTCACTATAAAAAAACATATAACTCATATCGTAACGTGCAAACTTCATCAGCTCGAGTGTGTCTTGTTGATCTTCGTCGGTTTCTGTGCAAAACCCTGTGATGATATCGGAACTGATACCGCAATCAGGAATGATTTCCCGAATGCGTTTTATTTTAGACATATACCATTCTCTTGTATAAGTGCGATTCATCAATTGAAGAATTCTATTCGAACCGCTTTGCACGGGGAGATGTATGTAGTTACAAATATTTTCATACCTGGATATTGTATGCAACACTTCATCCGTGATATCTTTTGGATGAGAAGTGGAAAAACGCACACGCAGCAACGGCGAAATATTTGCAACACGTTCCAGCAGCATTGCAAACGTAACAGCTTCACCCGTCGCAGTAGCGGATGTATTTCCAACTCCAGCCGAAAAATCTTTATCATGTTCAGGATACCAATAATAACTATCTACATTTTGTCCGAGCAAAGTCACTTCACGATAACCCTCATTGAATAAAGCTTCACACTCTTGTATGATTGAAATCGCATCACGACTTCTTTCACGCCCTCTTGTAAAAGGAACAACACAAAACGAACACATATTGTTGCAGCCGCGCATGATGCTTACGAATGCAGTGATGCCGTTGCTGTCCAGACGAATTGGTGCGATGTCAGCATAAGTTTCTTCGCGGCTGAGTAGAACATTTACTCCTTTTTGTCCACCTTCGGCTTCATCGATCAATCCTGGAAGTGTCCTATAGGCGTCTGGACCAACAACCAAATCGACGAGTCTTTCTTCTTCCAAAAATTTTGATTTCAGTCGTTCGGCCATGCACCCCAATACGCCAATGAGCAGCGAAGGCTTGCTTCTCTTTAGCTGGCGGAAAATATGAAGACGGCTACGAACTGTTTGTTCCGCCTTTTCGCGGATGGAACAGGTATTGAGCAGAACAAGATCCGCTTCTTCAAAATTACGCGTAGCGCCAAACCCTTTATCGTGTAATATGGACGCAACGATTTCACTGTCCGCGAAATTCATTTGGCATCCATAGCTTTCGATATAAAACTTTTTCGAAGCCATGGTAGTATGTCCGGCTGAAGGAGCATACGCTTCGCCCTGGCGACTTTCATCGTGCAACCTCGTACTTGTAAATTCCAACATCGTCGAATATCAACTTTTAAGAATAGCAAAAATAGTCAAAAGACGGGAAAAATGACAGGATGTCAGAGGAAAGTTGGTTGGTTGATTGAGTTGATTGGTTGATGAGTCGAGTAATCGATACGTCGATATGGAATTGGTATTAGCACTCGTCATAATCAAGTTTATCAATTAACGTATCGACATTTCTACTAACCGACTTATCGCCCCTTAATGCGACTCACCTCTTTTCCCGAATCGCTTTCATTGCTTCGCTCCATTTGATCAATTCGTTGATCATCGTGGTGAGATTATGATCCAGCGTTTCATCTGTGATAAACTTTCCTTGTTCATTGATATGTTTTGCAAAAAAAGGTATGGATACTGATTCCGCAAGTGGAATCAATTTTAAAGAAGCAAAAACCTGTCTTAGCATTTGCGCAGCACGCAGTCCGGCGGAAATGCCTCCATAGCTTACGATCCCAACGGGCTTGTAGTTCCATTCCTGGTACAAAAAATCCAGCGCATTTTTTAATGTTGCCGGGTAACCGAAATTATACTCGGGCGTTACTATGATGAATGCATCAGCCGGGTCGATCTTTGCACTCCAGTCTTTCGTGTGTTGCTGTTCATATTTTTTGAGACGCGGATGATGCGGTTCATCCAAAAAGGGAAGATTGATTGCAGCAAGATCTATCAACTCAGTTTCAAATGCTTCATTCTTTTTAACGACATCATAAACCCATTCGGCTATATGAGGGCCCTTTCTTCCCGGACGGGTACTGGCTATTATAATTTTTAATATAAACATAGAGCGGAAGACGGGACTCGAACCCGCTACCTACAGCTTGGGAAGCTGTCGCTCTACCAGGTGAGCTACTTCCGCGTCAACTAACCTGAACATTGAGTGTTGAATATTGCTTATTGAATATTTTCTTTACTGCTATCACAGAGAATAATCAATAACAAACAATCAATATTCAATGCACAAGTGGTGATTTTTTTGTCGATACTCAATGAAGTTACTTCATTTTTGAATTGGACTTTTGATGCAAGCCAAGTACGGTTGGTGTTGCCCATGCTCGATAAAATTAATTAATCTCAACCACCAACGGTGGTTTTTTTTTAACTTTAGTTTTCAAAAAAGTTTGTTATGGAAAAATACAATTCTGGTGATATCGTCAGGTTAAAATCAGGAGGTCCATTAATGACACTTAATTTTCAAAAGCCAAACGGAGAATGGCATATTATTTATTTTGACAAAACAAATAAGTCTCACGAATTAAATTTATTCCCGGACGCTTTTAGAAGAGTTGATGAAAAAGACGAGCAAATAGGGATCGATCAGGTTGCAGAAACTCCTCGCCGAATCCGGAAGCGTGGCGAACAACGAGACGAATATGAATATGAACTCGGCGGCGAGCAATGAAATTCTTTTCCCGCAGGTAAGGGGTGAAGAAAAAATTTACAATGCGCGTTATGAAGTTACTTCTTTCTTAAATGGGACACGCGAAGACAGCCAACTGTTTTTTGCAGGAATGATCCAGTTATTCAGCATCTCTTCCTTGGTCTGAACAATATTGTTGAAGTACAATGTGTCTCCGTTGATAAAATTATTTTCAACAGCATAATTTAATTGAGACATCGGTATCGTCTGCAACTTTTCTTTCACTAAGAATGCAAGCAATAGCCTGTCGAATAAATTTACTTTGTATAATTTTTCAATCTGTTTAATAAGGTGCACCGAGCTATCCGTGCTGCATCCGCTAACACCCGTTGCTGATTCATCTGCCATCAGGATAATAAATTGTCCGAAGAAAAGATTTGCATATCCTTTTACAGGCACGCCATGCGATTTCCAGTCGCGAACAAATATTTCTAATGTTTCCTCAATCTCTAATGCTTCGCCGATCGTGAACAAACGATTGCTCTGATAGATCCATACACGTGAGGCCGGATGAAAATCTGCGGGTAATAATTCTTTGTAGTCGAGGTTCATTCCACAAAATTAAGCTTTTGTGTCCTGATGTTGGAGCTGTTCCTGTTTAGCAATTCTGAATAAGGTAAAAAACGCCGCGACGATAACATTAAATAATAAACTTTTTGTGGACACTTGAGATGCGAGGTCAAAATGGGAATCTATAACGGTGATAAAAACATTAAAACCTAAAGCATAAAAATAGAACATCATAAAAAGCCTGAAGGAGTTCCAGGTAAAAATCGATTTCATATTTTTTGTTTTATCGGTTAATAATCGAGATCTGCAGCGATAAGTTCTGCGATATCCATTACTTGTATGCTGTCTTCCTTTTCTGCATGTTTAACGCCATCGGTCAGCATTGTATTGCAGAAAGGACAGGCAGACGCGATAATATTCGACCCTGTAGCAATTGCTTCGTCGGCTCTTTCAAAATTGATGCGGGTCGAGCCTTTTTCTTCTTCCTTGAACATCTGCGCGCCGCCGGCTCCGCAGCAAAGTCCCTTGCTCTTGCAACGTTTCATCTCCACCAATTCGGCATCCAGCAATTCCAACACTTTACGTGGCGCTTCATAAATCTGATTCGCTCGTCCAAGATAACAACTATCGTGGTAGGTTATGCGCTTTCCTTTAAAATTGCCCCCGCCTTTGAGTTTGATACGCCCTTCGTCGATCAGTTGCTGCAAGAAAACGGTATGATGAATCACTTCATAATTTCCGCCGAGAACCGGGTATTCATTACTGAGAATATTGAAACAATGTGGACAGGCAGTTACAATTTTTTTGATTTGATAATTATTCAGCGTTTGAATATTCTGATAAGCCATCATCTGGAACATGAATTCATTTCCGGCCCTGCGCACAGGATCTCCGGTACATAATTCTTCTTTACCAAGTATGGCATATTGAATTCCCGTTCTGTTAAGGATCGCAGCAAACGCTTTGGTTATTTTCTGCGCACGTTGATCAAAGCTGCCGGAGCAACCAACCCAAAATAAAATTTCCGGCGTTTTTCCACTGGCGGCAAATTCAGCCATTATCGGAACATCCATGCAGGAATGATTTTTACGTAAAATACGTGAATTGGTTGATAAGTTGATAGGTTGGTTGGTCGATAAGTCAATAAGTCGATTTGTCGATAGGTCGATGAGTCCTCTTTGTTAGTAAAAGATTTTTAAGAACAGACTCATTAACCTATCGACAAATCGACTTATCGACAAATCGACCAATCAACTAAACTCCAGATTTGTCAACTACTCGACAACCATTCCACGCTATCCGCTGTAATATGTAGGCCCAAGTGCCCGTGAATAAAATCCGGATAACTCGTGATTGCTAATATGTAATTTAGACGAATGAATATGAATATGCCCGCTGACGATAAAATGTTATTGGTAAGAAATTACGACCTGTGGTGTCATCTTTCCGAAGAAGAGATCGATGATTTGAAAATCGAACATCATTTCATGCAGGTACGCAAAGGTGATTATATATATTTTGAAGCGCACAATCTCAACAAAATTTATTTTGTGAAAGATGGATATATCAAAATCGGGTTTATCGGGGAAGATGGCAAAGAGCGCGTTAAAGAAATTATACAGAAGGGAGAGATATTCGGGCAGTTTACGCTCGAGCGCAACAATCTTCATGGGGAATTTGCGCAGGCGCATAAACAGGATGTAAGCATCTGTGCTTTTAACATCGACGACTTCGAAAAATTATTAAAGAGAAGACCGGAGCTTGCGCTCAAATACAGCAAACAGGTGGGCGCTAAATTGCGCAATATCGAAAACCGCCTGGTAAACTTGTTGAATAAAGATGTGAAGACAAGACTTGTTCATTTTTTCTGGCAATTGGTCGAACAAAAATTGGGCGAGAATACTGCCGAAGGATTTTGTATTCCCAATTATCTGACGCATGAAGATATTGCAAACCTGATCGGATCGAGCAGGCAAACGGTTACAACAATGATCAACGAATTGGAAACCGAAGGAATTTTATCTTACGACCGCAACCAGATTTGTTTTTTGAATGTTAAAAAACTACAAAAAAAGCTGGCTGTCAACTAACCGACACTGCGAAAAACGAAGGGCAGATATTTTTGTTCTAAATTTCTAACTATGAAATATTTCTTTTTGGCATTATTTGTTTTCGCGGGATATGGAGCATTGGCGCAGGATGATGCGTCGTTGAGAAAAAAGCAATTCAACCTGGACAATGGAGTGGCGCTTAGCGGTTATGATCCGGTATCTTATTTCACACAAAACAAACCAGTAAAAGGCAACAAGGATTTAGCGGTTGTTGATAATGGAGTTACCTATTATTTTTCTTCAGCGGCTGACAAGGAAGAATTCAAAAAAAATCCTTCAAAATACGAACCTCAATATGGAGGCTGGTGTGCATATGCGATGGGAAAAGACGGTTCAAAAGTCGAGATCGATCCGGAAACATTTAAGATCATCAATGGTAAACTATTTGTGTTTTATAATAAGTTTTTCAATAACACACTAAAGTCCTGG
Organism: Bacteroidota bacterium; assembly: GCA_018267615.1. Taxonomy (GTDB): domain Bacteria; phylum Bacteroidota; class Bacteroidia; order Chitinophagales; family Chitinophagaceae; genus Puia. The sequence goes on from JAFDYD010000038.1 coordinate 8,765, forward strand.
AACAAGGATGAAACAAAATTGCACCAGCAGGCTGATGCGAATTGGTCGAAGGTGTATCGGTGATTGGTTGATTGGTTGATTGGTTGACTATAATATATTTTGCAATTTAAAAAATGTTGTTGCGTTTTAACTATTCAACTTTTCAACATATCAACCACCAAAAAACATAACATGAAATTCAAAATAATTTTCCTCTGGTTACTTCGGGTGCTCGCTGCCGTTATATTATTGCAAACATTACGTTTTAAATTCACGGCGGATCCGCAATCCGTAAAATTGTTCACCGAAATAGGCATGGAACCTTGGGGCAGGATCGGTACCGGTGTGTTGGAATTGATAGCTTCGATCCTGATTCTTTATCCTCGTACAACCGGCTATGGCGCTGTATTAGGACTGGGATTGATGGCCGGTGCAATATATTTTCATCTGACAAAGTTGGGCATCGTCTTTGATGGTGATGCTATTTTATTTATCTATGCAGTAATTGTTTTCACCTGTTGCGCAATTTTAACGTTCTTTTACCGGAACGATTTTTTAAAATTTGTAAAGAGATAAGTCAAAGTATCAGCAAAGAACAACGATCTATGAAAAAAATTGTTTTGGTTTTTTTAATTGCAATTACAGGAGTTTTTGCATCGGCGCAGTATAAGGCAGTTGAAAAAGGATCCGAAGTAAAATTTAAAGTGAAGAATTTTGGCTTTAATGTCGGCGGCTCCTTCAGCGGTTTGGAAGGAACGATCCAGTTCGATCCGAATAACCTGGCGGCTTCAAGTTTTGATGTGAGCATAGATGCGAATACGATTTTTACCGATAACAATGCAAGGGATAACCATTTGAGAGAGGAAAGTTATTTCGATGTGAAAAACTACCCGCGCATTCGTTTCGTATCTACCAGGGTCACTACATCAAATAAGAAAGGAGTTCTTTTTATTTTTGGTAAACTGACCATAAAAAAAGAAACCAAAGAAATTTCCTTTCCTTTCACGGCTGATCCGGTTGATGATGGGTACTTGTTCAAAGGCGGCTTTAAGATTAATAGGAGAGATTATGGAGTGGGCGGCTCAAGTACCATTTCAGACAATGTAGAACTTAACCTGAGCGTGTTGGCGAAGAAATGATGGAAATAAGTCTTATTTTTAGAAAACAACTGATACATGGAATTACAGCCTGCCGTAAACAATATTTTTATTCAACTAACTGACTCGATTACCCGCTTATCCGAGGAACAATATGCGCGACCTTGTAAAAATTTAACGAATAACACGATTGGTCAACATGTAAGGCATATCATTGAATTATTTCAATGCCTGGATAAAGGATATGCAACGGGAACGGTCGACTATGAAAAAAGAAAACGGGATACCGACATTGAAAATGACAAAAGTTTTGCCTGTGATCTTTTGCACCAGATATTTCAAAACCTGAACAAACCAAATAAAGAATTATTGCTGGCTGCTACTTACGACGATCATTCAACAGAGCCGGTTATCATCTCCACCAATTACTACCGCGAAATAGCATACAACCTGGAGCACACCATTCATCATATGGCACTGATGCGCGTAGGCATCAGCGAGGTAAGCGATATTGTGCTGTCTGAAGATTTTGGTGTTGCATCATCCACTATCAAGCATAGAAGGCAATGTGCACAGTAACATTTATCAGGATCAGGGAAAAAATTTTCATCACTTCCAACCGTGATGAAAAACATTGGCGCGCTGCTGCCATTCCTCCGGCAATACAATCTTTGCAACAATCGCATGCATTGTTTCCAAAGGACCGTGATGCAGGCGGCACCTGGTTCGCTGTGCAGGAAAATGGCAATGCTATTGTTTTTTTAAATGGAGGATGGCAGAAACACATTCCCGATCCTCCTTATAGAAAGAGCAGAGGATTGATATTGCTTGATCTCATCGACCAGCAACTGCCTTACCAGGCATTCCTTGATATCGATCTTGAAAATATCGAGCCGTTTACTGCAATTATCTGGCAGGATAATCAGTTGTTCGAATGTCGGTGGGATGGAGCAGAAAAATTTCACGCCGCACTGGATTCAGCGATGCCTCATATCTGGTCGTCTGTTACATTATATGATCAAAATACTATTGCAAAACGCAGGCAATGGTTTGAAAAATGGATCGATAAAAATCCGGAGCCATCTCAGGAAGATATTCTGCATTTTCACCAGTTCACGGGAGATGGTGACACACACAATGATCTGCTCATGAACAGAGATAACCTTGTGTTCACAGTCAGCGTTACTTCTGCAATGTTTGCTGACGAAGTAGTATCCATGAAATATATTGATGTCCGCGAACAAAAATCTCACCAGCACGAACTAATAATAAACAAAGCAATCGCTTAACGGATGAACTGGTTTCAACGCGTAGCCAACAGACCTTTTTTCATCAGGTTATTTCATTGGGAATACTGGAGCTTTAATACAATCTATATTCCGATTTATATTATCTGGATCTGGCTATGCCTGCGCGCACGGTCATTCTTTTTTTTCGCGGCTGCAAATCCGAAAATTAAAAACGGCGGCTTTCTCAACGAATCAAAAAAAGATATTTTTCCGCTGATACCTGCGGGCGTTCATCCCAAAACTATTTTCTTTTCCACTCCATCAAACGTAGATATGGTTTTGAGCGATCTGAAAAAAAACGGGCTTCACTTTCCTTTAATTGGCAAACCTGATATTGGCGGCAGAGGTCGTGGTGTAAAAGCATTGCGTGATGAGCAAGACGTGAAAGAATATTTGAAAATGGCTTTTCTCGATTTTCATATCCAGGAGTTTGTCCCTTACAAAAATGAAGTGGGAATTTTTTATTACCGTTATCCCGGGAAATCAAATGGGAGCATATCCGGAATTGTCGGCAAAGAATTTTTAAAGGTAATAGGAGACGGGGTATCCAGCATTAAGCAACTGCTATTAAAAGATAAACGAGCGATCCTGCAATTGGAAAATTTGCAGGAAACAAATCCGGATTTGTTACTTACCGTTTTGCCTGCGGGAGAGGAACGGGTCATCGTACCTTATGGCAATCACGCACGCGGAGCAAAATTTTTGGATTATTCCGATCGTGTGAATGAGAAACTAACGGTTACGATTGACCGCATTTGCAAGATGATTCCCGAATTTTATTTTGGCCGGCTCGATATTCGTTTCAGTTCCTGGGAAGAACTGGAGCAGGGTTTGAATTTTTCTATAATAGAGGTGAATGGCGCGGGTTCTGAGCCGACGCATATTTATGATCCGCGGCATTCGGTTTTTTTTGCATGGAAAGAAATCGTCCGGCATTGGGTTATTCTCTGGCGTATCAGCCGAATGAATCATAAACTCGGTATTCCATATCTTACTATGAAGGAAGGAATTCAAATGTTTAAAGAAGATAAATTGAATTCGGAGAAATTGGCAGCAATGAAAGTCTGAACTGAGATTTTTGGGATGAATAGGATGATTGAGATACAGATTATTTAAATTGTATCCTAATCATCATATACATCCCACAAATCTCAGTTCAGATATGACTTCTCCTCAACTCGACAGGACCCTCGGCGTAGGCATGGTAGTCGTGGTTGCCGTATCCAACATTATTGGTTCGGGAGTATATAAAAAAATTGCGCCGATGGCCGGAGCGTTGCATTCATCCGGATGGGTGCTCATCTGCTGGATATTGGCTGGTATCATCTCTTTGTTTGGCGCGTTGAGCAATGCGGAGGTTGCGGGACTGCTGGCCGATACGGGCGGCGAATATGTTTACTATAAAAAAATTTACAATCGTTTTTTCTCTTTTATTTTCGGGTGGTCACTTTTTGCGGTTATTCAAACCGCGTCTATCTCTTCATTGGCATATATATTTTCACAGTCATTGAACAGTATGGTTCATTTTCCGCCGCTTTTTGCATCATGGGCGGATTTCAATATTGCCGGTGTTTTTTATCCATTCCAGAATTTTACGGTGAAACTTGTTGCAATCCTGCTTATCTTCTTACTAACGTGGATCAATAGCCGCGGAATAAAAACGGGAGCATGGATAAGCACGGTCATTCTTTCATTGGTTATTGCTGGAATATTAACAGTTGCCGTTTTTGGGTTAAGCAGTAGTGAATCGCATATCAGCAATATATTCGACATGAAGACCAGTGGAGCAGAGCCCGTGGGGTTCAGCGCCGTATTTACCGCGATGCTTGCGGCTTTCTGGGCATACCAGGGTTGGGCCGTGATTGGTTATATCGGCGGAGAAGTCAAAAATCCGAAACGCAATCTGCCAATTGGAATTGCAGTTGGTGTGTTCATGGTTATTTTTATTTACCTGCTTATTAATATCACCTATCTTTCTTTGTTGCCGATTCCAAAACTGGAAGAAGTATTTCATTCTCAAAACGAAATCGCAGCGGTAGAAGCAGTAAAAGTATTTTGGGGAAGCAAAGGAGCATTGCTGATATCTACACTGATCGCACTTACGACACTCGGCGCGACGCATGCCACAGTGCTTGTTAGTTGCCGGCCTTATTATGCGATGGCGCGTGAAGGATATTTTTTTAAACAAATCGGAAAGCTGAACAAGCATCAGGCGCCTGCAAATTCTTTATGGCTACAAGGAACATGGGCCTGTGTACTCGTGTTATCGGGCAGTTTTGATCAGCTCACGGATATGATCATATTTGCGGTTTTCATTTATTATGGAGCCACTACTTTGGGTGTATTTATTCTCAGAAAAAAAATGCCCGACGCACCACGATATTATAAAGTGTGGGGATATCCTGTAGTTCCTGCCATCGTTATACTTTTTAGTGCAGCTTTATTGATTAATACTTTTTTTGCGCGTCCGCGCGAAGCCGCTATCGGCACCGTTTTGATGCTGACCGGTGTGCCTTTGTATTTTTGGTTTAAGAAGAAAGCAGGTGAATTGAATGACTGATCCTTTGCGATTTTGCGCCTTTGCGTGAAAATTTTCACGCAAAGGTGCAAAATCGCAAAGCATCGTTCAATCAACTTCCCAACCTCCACTCAATTCCTTATCATTGCATATGCATCTATTATTTATCATTTTCCTCGGATGGATATTGAGTTTTCTAGGGCAATTGCCTCTTGGAACCATTAGTATTACAGCAACACAGATTGCGGTCCAGGAAAATTTTAGAAACGCTTGGAAGTTCAGCATGGGTGTTACCATCATTGAAATAATTTATTTGCGGCTTGTGTTATCCGGCGTTGATTGGATCATGGAGCATAAAATTTTTTTTGAAGTGCTCGGCTGGCTGACGGTTGTATTATTTTTTGTTCTCGGAATTTTGAGTTTTAATGCAGCACGCAAACAACAGCAAAATAAAAAGGCGTTATTGCTGAATAATAATCTCAACAGGCTATGGCTCGGAGTTACAATGAGCGCTTTAAATCCGGCACAAATTCCTTTCTGGTTTATATGGAGCAGTTATTTTATGAGCGTAAAATGGTTGGAGTCGGGCTTCGCGGAATTTAATTTATTTACGCTGGGAGCAGGGTTGGGAACTATTACCGGTCTCGCTTTCTATACCTATGGTGGCAATTGGCTTGTTACAAAAATGAATACGAGTAACAAAACGCTCAACAAAATTATGGGAGTGATATTCGTGATCGCTGCACTCGCGCAATTGTACAGGATGCTGACCGCGACAGTGATTTCGTAACTTTGCGTTTTTGCGCCTTTGCGAGAAATATTTTCTCGCAAAGGCGCAAAAACGCAAAGAAAAAATTCATTGTTCCGCCCACCTGGCCCTATCATCGGGACTAAATTTCCACGGCGCAAAGTTATTTTCCACGTTACTGAACATGCTGTTCCATTCCTGGGGCGCGTTGCTGTCTTCCATAATTAATGAGCGGCGCAGTTCGAGAATAATTTCGAGTGGACTAATACTCACCGGACATTCTTCCACACATGCGTTGCATGTTGTACATGCGCGAAGTTCTTCAACAGTGATATAATCGTTCAGTAAAGTTTTTCCGTCGTCTTTAAAAGAGCCGTTGGCGTTAATATTTTTCCCAACCTGCTCGAGACGGTCGCGCGTATCCATCATGATTTTTCGCGGTGATAATTTTTTGCCGGTAATATTCGCGGGACAAGCAGCGGTACATCGTCCACATTCGGTGCATGAATAAGCGTCCAACAAATTTCTCCAGCTAAGATCAAAAATATCTTTCGCGCCAAATTTCGAAGGAGGTGTTGCTTCCGCCGGTGCGGATTCAGGTTGCATCGCATACAAAACTTCTTTTTGTATTTCCGGCATATTGCGCATTTTACCTTCCGGCCATAATCGCGCGTAGTAAGCATTTGGAAATGCCAATAGAATATGCAGATGCTTTGAATAAGGAAGATAATTTAAGAAAGCGAAGATGCCGAGTATATGCAGCCACCAGCAAAATCTTTCAACGATGATCAATGATCCATCACTCAATCCATTTAATAAAGGGTGAAGCCAATGTGAAAAGGCAAAATTTCCGGTGATATGTTCGCCGTAATGGCCGTAATGTCTTTGTTGTAAAATTGTATCAGAAGCATTCAGCGTTAGAAATAAACCCATCAAGATAATTTCCGTGACAAGAATATAATTTGCATCACTGCGTGGCCATCCATCCAAATCGTGGCTTATAAATCTTTTTAATTTCAAAATATTCCTGCGGCATAAAAAAATTACACAGGCTGCTAGAACGCCTAATGCAAGAAATTCAAAACCATTGATCAGCCAGAGATATGCTTCTCCGAGCGGTTTTGCAAATAACCGATGAGTTCCGAAAACGCCGTCGAGAAAAATTTCAAGCACTTCAATATTAATAATGATAAAGCCAGCATAGATTACGAAATGTATTAGCGCAACCAGTGGATTGCGAAACATTTTCTTTTGGCCAAATGCAAGGAGAAAAACATTTTTCCATCGAAGAGATGAATGATCAGTGTAGTCTTCATCCTTGCCAAGCAAAATATTTCGCCGTATCGCAGCGACCTTCTTACTGAATAGCCAAATAGCGATGCCAGCTGCGAGGATAAAAAAAATTTGCTGAAGCAGGCCCATAATTAATGATTTAAAATGTGCGAATTTACCAATGTGCAAATGTGCGAATTCTTTAGCGCAATCTATCCAAAAGAATTCGCACATTTGCACATTGGTAAATTTGCACATTGGTTTAAATAATTCTATTATGGGTCTTAATTATATTCTCACTGAGGAGATCGCCGAAAAAAAATTACGCAGGATGGCATATGAAATCCTGGAGAATAATTTCGGAGAAAAAGAAATTATACTGGTTGGTATCCGGGAAAGTGGATTGGTGATTGCCCGGAATATCCAGCGTTTGCTTAATGAAATAGGAAGAATCGGTACTGAATTGATCGGAGTTTCGCTCGACAAAAAAATGCCCGCTGAAGTTAAATTAAGTAAGGATCTTCCGTTGAATGACAAAGTGGTTATCGTAATAGACGATGTGGCTAACAGCGGCAAAACATTGTTGTATGCGTTAAAACCATTTCTTGCTTTTCATCCAAAAAAAATACAGGCGCTCGTTTTGGTGGAGCGCAGGCATAATGCATTTCCCGTAAAACCAGATTATGTAGGGTTGTCTATTGCTACAACTCTGCAAGAGCATATTTATGTGGAAGTGGAAGGAGAGAAGGTGAAAGGAGCGTATTTGCAGTGAGTCTTTTGTCATCGTTGAAAAGAAGAGCGAAGAAACAGAGCGGAGAGCGGAGGATGGAACGCTCTCCGCTCTGTTTCTTCGCTCTTCTTTTCAAAAAATCAACCCAAATTCCTGAAAATTTTTATCTTGAAAACCGATCTAAATAAGGTACATTTGCATCCCTTGGAAATCACGGTTTGGTGAAAAAAAACTACATTTATTTTTTGATTTTATTTGCCCCGAAACGATATTGTAATGCCAACAAAAATCCGAACGGGCGATTGCAGGTTTGTATATTTTAAAAAAGCTCAAAAACGAATTAAGCGAGCCAAAAATTTATGGAAGATAATCTAATACCAGAGGAAACGCAGGATAACAACAGGATAGTTCCCATCAATATTGAAGAGCAGATGAAGACGGCATACATAGATTATTCTATGTCGGTGATCGTTAGTCGTGCTTTGCCCGATGTTCGCGACGGACTCAAACCCGTGCATCGTCGCATATTGTATGGGATGAATGAACTTGGAAGCAACAGCAACAAACCTTATAAAAAATGTGCGCGTATCGTTGGTGAAGTGATGGGTAAATACCATCCGCATGGTGATACTGCTATTTATGATACAGTGGTCCGCCTGGCACAGGAGTGGAGCATGCGTTATGTATTGGTTGACCGCCAGGGAAATTTCGGAAGCCAGGATGGTGATGGTCCCGCTGCCATGCGTTATACAGAAGCGCGTTTGCACAGGCTTGCTGAGAGCATGCTTGAAGATATAGAAAAAGACACTGTCGATTTTAAATTGAATTTCGACGACTCATTGAATGAACCAACGGTGTTGCCTAGCCGCATTCCGCAATTGCTGATCAACGGCTCGAGTGGTATAGCGGTGGGTATGGCCACCAATATTCTTCCGCATAATTTATCAGAAGTCATTGATGGTTGTATTGCATACATCGACAATAAAGAAATCACCATCGATGAGATGATGCAGCATATCAAAGCCCCGGATTTTCCAACGGGTGGTATTATCTACGGCATGGAAGGTGTAAAAGCGGCGATGCATTTTGGAAGGGGAAGAGTTGTATTGCGTGGAAAATTGCATATCGATACAAAAGCCAGCGGACGTGAACAGATCATCATCACTGAAGTGCCGTACCAGGTAAACCGCGATGCGTTGTGCGATCGTATCGGTCAATTGGTAATAGAAAAAATTGTCGAGGGGATATCGCATGTCAATAATGAATCAAACGAAAAAGAAGGAACAAGAATCGTTATCGATTTGAAACGAGATGCAGTTGCAAATGTTGTCATCAACCAATTGTACAAGCATACAGAACTGCAGACCTCATATGGTATCAACAACGTTGCGTTGGTGAAAGGCCGTCCAAGAACGCTGAATGTAAAAGAGATGATCAGCGAGTTTGTAGAGTTCAGGCATGAGGTTGTTGTTCGTCGCACGCAATTTGAATTAAAAGAAGCACAAAAAAGAGCGCATATACTTCAGGGTTATCTAATCGCACTCGATCATCTTGACGAAGTGATTGCTTTGATCCGTAGTTCATCCACACCAGAAATGGCGAAGGATGGATTGATCAATGCAGGGTGGGGATTGGATGAGATCCAGGCAAAAGCAATATTGGAATTGCGTTTGCAAAGACTGACCGGGATGGAGAGAGAAAGGATCAGGATGGAATATGATGAACTGATGAAGCTCATCCTTCACCTGAATGAGTTGCTTGCAAATGAAGCAATGCGTTTTGATGTGATCAGGAAGGAATTACTCGAGGTGAAGGAAAAATTCGGAGACGCGCGCAAAACGGAGATCACCTACCTCGATGATGAAGTTCGCATCAAGGATTTGATCAAAGAAGAAAATGTTGTTATCACGATTTCTCATCTCGGTTATATAAAAAGGACTTCCGCTACTGAATATCGTTCACAAAGACGAGGTGGTCGTGGCGCTATTGGCGGCCGCACACGAGAAGAAGATTTTATCGAACATCTCTTTGTTGCTTCTTCACACCATACCATGCTGTTCTTTACTGAAAAAGGGAGATGTTATTGGTTGAATGTTTACCAAATTCCTGAAGGCGATAAGATCAGTAAAGGCAGGGCGATACAAAACCTGATACAACTTCCACCAGATGATAAAGTGAAAGCGATTCTTGATGTGAGAGATTTGAAAGATAATGAATTCGTGAACAGCCATTATATTGTGCTCTGCACCAAACAGGGCATCATTAAAAAAACAATGCTCGAAGAATTCAGTCGTCCGCGGTTGACCGGTGTGAATGCAATCACTATTGTTGAAAGCGATCATCTTTTGGATGCAAAACTCACCGATGGAAATAGTGAGATCATTATGGCGGTAAAAAGTGGAAGAGCAATTCGGTTCGGAGAAGAAAAAGTTCGTCCAACCGGTCGCGGTGCTATCGGTGTTGCCGGTATAGAAGTGGATGATACAAACGACGAAGCGATTGGCATGATATGTGTCAACAAGGACGATAAAACAAGAACGGTTTTGGTGGTGAGCGAAAATGGTTTTGGAAAACGCACGCCAATCGATGATTATCGTGTAACGAACCGCGGAGGAAAAGGAGTGAAGACGATCAATGTAACCGATAAATCCGGTAAATTAGTGGGGATATTGGATGTTACGGAAAAGGAAGATTTGATGATCACTTGCAAAAGCGGAATTACGATACGAATGCCGGTGAATGGAATCAGTGAGCAGGGAAGAGCAACGCAAGGTGTAAAATTAATTCGCCTCGACGAAGGAGATAGTATTGCTGCGATCACGCAATTGAATGAACTTGAACCCAACGGTAATCATGCTACCGAAGCAAAAAATGGGAATGATATAACCACTGACATACAAAAAGAAAAAGATGAGAGCACAGATCTGCCGAATGATGAAGAGCCTGAAACAGATATCGACGCATAAAAATTTCAAATAAAACTTCAAAATAAAACTGTAATCATGAAACAAATCTTTCTCATTGCGATATTAATCGGCGCAGGTGTAGGCTTATCTGCCCAAAGCATTGATAAAGCAAAAGACCTGTTGAAGGCCAATAAACTTGCCGATGCTAAAACCGAAATCGATAAAGTGTTGGCAGTTGATAAAAATCAAAAGATGCAGGAGGCATGGTACTATAAAGCGAAAATTTATATCGCCATTGCCGGAAATGAACAATTGAAGGCCACAGTTCCTGATGCATACGGTCAATCATTCGACGCGTTAAAAAAATATCTTGAACTGGATGACAAGAAGATTTATTTGTTGCTGATGCAGGATCAATATAAGCCGATCAACGATATCTATCAAGGGTATTTCCAGAGAGGTGCTGCTAATTACAATACGGGAAAATATACTGAAGCATTGTCCGATTTTAAAGGAGCGCTTAATGCTATCGGTTATATGGGCGATAAAGGATGGATTAAAAAAATGCTTGACACTACTTCTATTTTGTATGCGGGTATTTCTGCAGAAAAAGCCAACAATCGCGATGAAGCAGCTTTTTATTACAAAGAACTTGTGGATTCCGGAGTTACAAAAATCAATGGCAGCGAAATGACTGAAATATATAAATGGCTGGTTGATTATTATGACAAGAAAGGAGATAAAGCAAATGAATCAAAATACCTGGCAATGGGTAAAGCCAAATATCCAAAAGACTTGTTTTGGTTCGAAACAGAATTGGATAATGCTCGCAAGTCGGGAAATAAAGATGATCTTTTTGCAAAATATGAAGAGATTACCACGGCAATGCCGGACAGCAGTATTTACTTCTTCAACTATGGATTAGAGTTATACCAATATGCGTCTGATACTTCATCGGGCAAACGCCCAGCCAATGCAGATGATCTCATTGCAAAGGCGCAGAAAAAACTATCAAGAAGTCTTGAATTAAAACCTGACTATCCGAATTCCGCATTGGTGCTCGGACAAATTTCTTACAATGCAGGTGTCGATCTTCAGCAACAAGCAAAGGCAATTAAAGGACCTAAACCGGAAGATGTGAAAAAAAGAACTGATCTCCGTGCTGCTGCAAACAAGAAATTTGATGAAGCCATTCCTTACTTTGAAAAAGTTGACCAGGATTTGTCTGCCAAGGGAAAGTTGAAGATGCAGGACAAACAGGCATTGAAAGATGCTTACGATCTTCTTATCACGATCTATGAAACAAAAGGCCAAAAAGATAAAGCGACTGCATATACAGACAAGTTCAATAATGTAGATAAAACGCACTAGAGATATAAAACAAGATACAAGGCAAGAGGTGTAAGGCACAAGATAAAAGGAACAAGNNCTTGTTCCTTTTATCTTGTGCCTTGTTTTCTTTTTCATAACTTTCGTTCAAAAAAAATTATGTCATATACACCCGCTTCGAACAGGTATGAAAGCATGAAGTATAACAGGTGTGGCAATAGTGGTTTGCTGTTGCCCGCGATTTCATTGGGACTCTGGCATAATTTCGGCTCAGTGGATGTTTTCGAAAATGGGAGAAGTATTGTTCGTCGCGCATTTGATAGAGGTATCACACATTTTGATCTCGCAAATAATTACGGGCCATCGCCGGGATCGGCAGAAGAAAATTTTGGAAAAATGTTGAAGAAAGATTTTTCCCGTAACCTGCGTGATGAAATGATAATCTCTACCAAAGCCGGCTACTATATGTGGCCGGGTCCATATGGAGAATGGGGTTCGAGAAAATATCTGATATCAAGTCTTAATCAGAGTTTGAGCCGTATGCAGCTTGATTATGTTGATATATTTTATTCGCACCGGCCCGATCCAAATACGCCGATGGAAGAAACAATGATGGCATTGGACACAGTAGTTCGTCAGGGAAAAGCATTGTATGCAGGGATATCAAATTATTCGGCCGACGAATCCAAAAAGGCCATCGAAATTTTAAAAAGTTTGGGAACACCCTGCCTGATCCATCAACCAAAATATTCAATGTTCGAAAGATGGGTGGAAGGCGGTTTACTGGATGTACTGGGAAAGAGCGGCGTTGGATGTATTCCATTTTCGCCACTTGCACAGGGACTGCTGACCGATCGCTACCTGAAAGGCATACCCGAAAATTCAAGAGCTGCCAAATCACACGGATATCTCAAAGTGGGAGAAATAACAGAAGAAAGGCTCGAAAAAATCAGGAAACTGAATGATATGGCAAAAAAAAGAAATCAGTCGCTGGCGCAAATGGCACTTTCCTGGTTGTTGAAAGACAAACGCATAACAACGGTGTTGATCGGTGCGAGCTCAGTCGGGCAGCTGGATAACAATATCGATGCAATCAATAACCTCGAGTATTCAAAAGAAGAACTGGCGGCTATTGAGGCAATCTTAAAATAAAGGGCAAGGAACAAGGAACAAGACACAAGGGACAAGGAACAAGGTTCAAGGAGCTACAGCGAGTTCTTGTACCTTGTACCTTGCACCTTGTACCTTGTACCTTCTCCTCCTTGTTTCTTCCCATCAATCAGCCAAAAAAATCCTACTCCGGGGCTTTTAAACCTCAATTTTAATGAGTACATTTATGAGTTCCCACATCCTCTGAATTTACCTGGGCAACGATTTATCCCTTTATTTACCGGTTCAATATTCCATTCCAATCAATCCTCTAAGAAACAGTTGGATCATTCATTCAATTGATCAGGTGTTGTGATCGATGTTTAGTCTTATGCATAACTGTGAAAGGTATCTATTACCCTTTTTTAATCATAAATAAGCGTCTATAATTAAATTTTACATGAAAACTACAAACGATTCCCGAAAACCTTTTTCTTACGTATCAGCGATGATCGTTGGACTCGCTCTTCTATTTTCTTTTACAGCAGCCAATGCCCAGTCAGGAAAATGCAGTGACTGTTTTGTTTCCTCATTTGGCGCAATTACGGTCTATCATGTTGCACAACCCGGTACTAATTTTGGTTTTGGTTTTGAGGCAGGATCCTGGAACAAGGATGAAAGTCCATTCAGTTATTTTATCGGAACAAAAATGCAATGGTTCAAATCTACCGGAGATAAAAGTGAAAATACTGCTGAAAGGATTCGTTATTCGGTGTATGTAAAAGGCCAATATGAAGTCATCAATCGTCTATACGTGGTCGTTGCTCCTGCATTCGTAAATCTTTCTTCATTCGAAACACAGGCTGGACTCAGATATGTATTTCCGCTCAGCAAATTCATCGGTGTTGGTATCGAGCCTGCATATTCATTTGTTCAAAAACAATATTCGGTGAATACGAATATTCATTTTGCGCTGAAGTAGAAGAACTTCTGATTTTAATGATTGATATGATTTACTATGTGATTTTCCGGACTCGCTTTGAAATTTCTATGTGTAACTATGTGCCTACTGTGCCTATGTGGTGAAAAAAAAATTGCCATGTAGAAAAATCGAAATTTCAAACTGAGTCCGGAAAATCACATAGTAAATCATATCAATCATTAAAATCAGAAGTTCAATATATCCTCCCGAACTCCAGCGCATCAGCATCTATACTTGCATTCGACAATCTTTCCTTTCCTGAAGCCACTACGATCCTGAATCTGAATACAGCCGTTTCCCCTTTTTTCAAACTGAAGTTGAGTGTTTCTTTTCCATTGCTGAAAATTTTTTGTCCGAGTGGATTGGCAGCGAATAATCCATATCCGCGAGCATGCCAATAAGTGGGATATCCGGGATTCCTTGGATGATCAATGATGGCAATGCTGATCGATGCATTATTTTTCCTTCCGTAAAGCATACACCATTTTGCGCGCGTTCCCCAGGCGCTATCGCCTTGTTTGCCTTCGCTCGTCAGATAATTACCGGTTACATCAGCGCCTGACTTTGCGGCAACTTTTGTAATATTCCCTTTGTCGTCAGTAAATTCCCTTGCTTCATTGGATGGCAATTCCAATTCATGCGACACACGAAGCCCTAGAAACCCATCTTTGATATCGCCCATCGATACGTCTTGCATTGCGGTAAGCATCGTAATGCGATCGATGATCCTTCTATCTTCATATGCGGTGAAGTTATACGTGGTTCTTTCTTTGAGTAAAATATTTTTTTGATGGTCTTGCCAGTTTGCGTTGTAAGTAACATTTCCGAGGCGGCCGCTTTTTGTTTGGATAATACTATCGAGCCGGATCTCTCCATAAAGCTTCTTTTTTTCTGCGGGAATTGCCGATGAATTGTTCCAGAAGTCAATTCCATTTACATTTTCATAATTTAGCCACAGACCAAAATGATGCGGATGATCGACAGGCTCGTTGGGTCTTGTCGCGAGTGGAAATCCTCTGGTGATAATTTGATTATCGGGTGCGTAGATTGGAAATAATACAGGCTTTGGCAGGCTGTCGGGATAAATCAACTCAGTAAAATTTTTTCCGTTGACCAACACCGATACTTTATTTTCTTTTGGGATGGCATGTACTTCTACATTCAATTTTTTTTGTGCAAATGCGGGCAAGCTGCTTAGTAGCATGACAAAAAATTTCAAGTGGATTGATTTTAAGTTCATAGTTTTTGCTTGTTTAACTTTTCCGAAGCTGTTTTGTGAGTCTGGCATCTAAAGTGGCTTTTCCAAAGTTTAAAACTCTGGAAAAGCCACTTTAGATGTGAGACTCGCAAAAGTTACACCTCAAGTCTTCTAACTAATTTATAACTTTAAATCTTTCTATAAACGATTGTTATGAAAAATTCAAGAAGAGATTTTATCAAAAAGAGTACAATGGCCGGGACCGCGATCCTTGGCGGCGCTACTTCTTTTAGTGCGCAGAGTTATCGCAACATCATTGGAGCAAATGATCGGGTGAGAGTAGGCGTTGTTGGTTTTTCCGACAGGCATAAGGATGCGCATGTCCCTTCTTTTCTTGCGCTCAGCAAAGAGATGAATTTTGATATCATAGCGGTTTCGGATATATGGAAGAAAAGAAGAGAAGATGGGCAAGCTTTTCTGAAATCAAAATTCAACCACGATATCACTGCTTGCGTGAATAACGATGCTTTGTATAACATTAAAGAAGTGGATGCCGTGATGATTAGCACCGCCGATTTTCAACATGCATGGCACACGATCGAAGCGGTAAAAGCCGGCCGTGATACTTATACGGAAAAACCGTTGGCGGAAACGATGGAAGATGCGAGGGCAGTATTGAAAGCTGTGAAAGAATCGGGAAAGATTGTTCAGATCGGATCGCAGAGAAGGAGTGGAGCAAACTACAAGGCGGCTTATGATTTTATTCAATCAGGAAAATTCGGTCCGATAGTAACAGTGGAACTGACATGGAATGTCAATCAACCGGGACGTTGGCGCAGACCTGCTCTGGTAGCACAATTGAAAGAAGAAGATACCGATTGGAAACGTTATCTCATCAATCGTCCGGTTGAACCTTTTGATCCAAGAAAATATCTCGAGTTTCGGTTGTTCTGGCCTTATTCATCCGGAATTCCGGGACAATGGATGAGTCACCAGATCGATACGGTGCATTGGTTTAGCGGATTGCCTCACCCACGCAGCGTAGCAGCTAACGGAGGAAATTATGTTTGGAAAGATGGAAGAAAAAATGCTGATACTTTCACGGCTGTATTTGATTATGGTCCGCTGAATGATATGTCCAGTGGCTTCCAGGTTTTGTTCACATCGCGACAAACAAATGCTGCTGGCGATGTGAAAGAAATTTATTATTCAAATGGAGGGACATTAAATCTCGATACGAATAAAATTAGTTCCGATGGTGGCCTGAATGAACACTACGCGAAAGATATGGGCATGAAAGCAAATCTATTACCAGAATTATCATTGAATGAAATGGCGGTTAAGGTTTCTACCGAAGCAAATACCGGCAGCGATCCACTAACGCAGGCGCATGTACGAAATTGGATGGAATGCGTTCGCAGCCGCAAACAGCCAAATGCTCCGATCGAAGCAGGATATAACCATGCGATAGCAGTGATCATGTCCAATGCCGCCTACAGAACAGGCTCAAAAGTTATATTCGATGAAAAGACGCAAGAAGTAATTGCGGGAGGAAAACCATTTCTTTATTAATGAATAGATGATATTGAGGCACTAAAAAACGACCGATTTCGTTTTGTTGAGACATTCCTCCTACAGCGAAATATTCTATATATTTATCATATAAAACCTGCCCTTTACAACTTTGATTGCTGCCGACAAAAAAATTGTTTTACTCGAACACAGACCACAACTTGACGGCGTAAGATTTTGCGCGGTATTTGTTGTGATGATTTATCATCATTTTCAGTCATTGCAGGGACAACATCGTTTTTTTGATATTACCACTTTCATTTTTTTCTTTTTTGTACTTAGTGGCTACCTGATCACCAAGATATTGATCCTCGCAAAAGATATCGGTGCACAACAAGGTCAGAAAAAATTAAAAATCGCTTTTGATTTTCTTTTTCGCAGAACGCTTCGCATTTTCCCGGCTTACTATGTTTATCTATTCATCATGATGTTGCTGCCGGTTGGTGGATTGTACCTCAGGAATCATGCTGCGATGTTCTTCACTTATCTTTCCAATTTTCAGATCTATAAGGATCAGATTTGGGAAAAATTTGCGACACCACATTTGTGGACGCTTGCAGTGGAAGAACAATTTTATATTTTATGGCCGTGGCTAATTCTTTTCGTCCCGAATAAATTTTTACCGAAACTATTTTTGATTCTCATTGCCGCAGGAATTATCTTTCGTTTTTTATTTGCATTGCTGGTTCCCGGTGCGGTTGAACAAAATGTGCCGCTGACTGTACTGACTCCTTCTTGCCTGGATGGTTTTGGATATGGAGCACTGCTCGCATATTGGCATGTATTCGGAAAATTGGAGCATCCCTGGTTGAATAGAATTTTTTATGCGATCATACCATTGTACATCCTGATGTCATTGTCTGGCACCAACGTGATCTCAATTACTTTAGGAAGAATATTCGTTGGTATTTTCGGAATGTTTTGTATCGAAGGATCAGTGAATGGATTCAAAAATACGTTTGGAAAAATTATTGGTTCGAAACCGTTTGTTTATCTCGGACAAATCAGTTATGGATTGTATTTGTATCACCTGTTTGCTTCCATTGTTTTCTGGAAGATCATTGCACATATTGCATCGTTCGGAGAAAGGGTTGGCTTAAATCTCACTCCACTTACGGATTTTCTCGCAATACCTCTTATCAATTTCTTCATGTACATCGGTACGACAATCGGACTTGCATCCGCTTCCTGGTATTTATTGGAGAAACCTGTTAATCGCCTGCGCCGGCGTATCTCAAATGCTTTTATTCAAAAAGGTATGTTGGCGAAGAACAGATCCTGAAAGGGTATTTAGGGGCTGATTCGTTGAAAAGTTGACTAGTTAATTAGTTGATTAGTCGAGAAGTCGATTAGTCGATATATTTTTAATTGTATATGATACGCTCAATTCGAATCGGCGGGCATTATATCGACTAATCGACTAGTCAACTAATCAACTAATCAACTAGTCAACTTTTCAACCACTCAACCGCTCAACCACTCAACCACTCTATTCGTAACGGATAAGTCGTTTCACATACATTTTTAGTAGGAAGAATAGGGTAGTGTTGTTAATATCCATCCCAAGTGCTCGTTCTGCCTGCGCAATGGCAATCTGCGGGTGTTTATGATCGTGATAAATTTTATCCGACATACGCGCGAAATATTTTGAAAAGTGTTTCTTCGCAAATTTTTTCACTGATTTTTTTTTATCATCGGGAAGGTATCCCTGGATAATATCGATGACCTTGTTAATATCCGTAATGCACTGACCGGATAAAAAGGATCTGCTCGTGATGTTATTATTATGTATTCGGTATAATGCGAGATGTTTTGGCGAATGGGCCACCGGAAAATTTGCAGCGATACGCGCCCACATTTCCCAGTCTTCTCCATAATGAACGGCAAAAAATCCGCCAAGCTGTTCATACACATTTCTTTTTACCACGATAGAAGGTGGCTGCACTTTTTGCGAGCGCGCAATTTCGATCAGCCAATTGTCGATGATCCCCGGTTCGTCTAATATTTTATGATTGTCATAGAGGAGTTTTCCATTTGAATCGATATCTGTGTATCCTGTGAAAGCCGCACCGGCTTCGGGGAATTTGCTGAACAAACTCGCGATTTCAGTATAGAAACCAGGTTTTACCAAATCATCTCCATGCAGAAGATGTATCCATTTCCCTTTCGACCTGTTCAGGCAGGTTTCAAAATTTCTTAAGCTTCCAACATTTTTTTCCTGCCGGAAAAATTCTACTCTTCCTTTTCCAATATCTCTCACCAATGCTTCAACGTCCGCATCCGTGCTATAATCGTCGACTACTTCTATTTGCATTTTTTCGGGGCCGGGATCTTGTATCAATACGCATTGAATCGTATCAATGAGATAATTGCTGCAGTTGTATGCGGGAATCATCACTGACCACAAAGGTCTGGTGATATGGCGATCAACGGGTGCAATCAATGGCGGAGTATCTGGCGTACGATCGTTCATAGGTGCGAGAGCATTATTCCTGATGCAGTTTGAAAATCAAATATCGTTGTTTTATGATTTAAGATGTTTGTAATAGTATTTCCAGTTGCGAATGCCTGTTTCCAATGCTTTTCTTTCTGTACTATTCCTTAAACTTTTTTCCTGCCTTTTTAGTACGTTCAATGTCGTATTGAGCATTAAATTCTTGTCGCGCGACATATTATTTCTATGAATATGATATGCTGCGATTTTTTTTGTATGTCCATACGCGGGGAAATGACGGGTTACATTCAAATTTAAGTCATAGTCTTCCCCGGCTTTTAAAGTGGCATCGAAATGAAAAGCAAAAAATAAATTGCGTCTATACATCACCGTAGCTTCCATGCCAATATAATTTCCCTGCAAAAGCGACAAATAATTGTCGTTTGGTTTTTCCGCGGGTTTTTCTGAAGGCAATAAATTGCCTGCGCTATCCACGCGGTCATGCGCTCCCGAAACAAGAACAAGTTTTTTATTGGCGGTGAAACAATCGAGATTGTGTTGAATGCCATCCGGGTAAAGAAAATCATCTGCATCGAGAAATACCAGGAAATGTCCTTCGCTATGTTTCACGCCGATATTTCTGGCCGCAGGTAAGCCAACTCTTTCCGCACGTACATATTTCACACCTTCATATTTCTTACACACTGAAAAAGGATCATCTGTTGAACCATCATCCACCACAATCACTTCCATATGGGGATACGTTTGATTCAACACACTTTCTATTGCTTTGCCGAGATACTGTGAATGATTATAACAGGGAATAATAACCGAAACAAGTGAAGTTGATCCAATTTCAACATCCTTATAAAGACTTTGTGGCAACACAATCGGAAATTGGTAGCCCTGATCTTTTTTGTGTGTATAATAATACAACCAGCCCATCGCACAGCCGCGCATTTCCGTAAAAATATTGCCGAAGTTCTCCTTCAAACCTTTCATTCTTTTTCGGATGCGTTTGTAATAATAATCAGGTAAAAGATTGTAAAGCCTGAAGAGATTTCCTTTGTGATGATATTTTTCATATTGCACCAGCAGCGAACATGCAAGTCCACGCATATAATAAAATAACTGTTTGCGCAGTTCTTCTTTGGATGTCCGGTGTTGGTGATACACAAAAATATGTGGCAGATAGATGCAGTTCCAGCCGGCGGCAAGAACGCGATACCATAATTCTGTATCGTCACTGCATCCGGACGCACCAGCGCCCAACCTGATATCAAAGACGCCAACAATATCGAATATCTCCCGGCGAAAAGCCATATTGGCTCCTGCACCGATTTCCCAGACTGGAACACCGATATTCAGATTCTTCAGAAAAAAATGGCGGTCAAAAATAATCGGCTGGTATCCTTTATTGAATCCCCAGTGTTTTTCAAATTCATATTGTGACTCGTTTTCCAATTCAGAGGGGATAACCAAACCGGTAACGGCCATCGTCAGTGGATTTTTAAAACAGGTCTTGATATTTTTTGTCCAATCATCGTCAACCAATACATCGTCATCTGTAAATGCAATGATTGGATTCGAGGCGGCTTTCAATCCTGCATTGCGCGCAAAATCCAATCCTTTTTTTCCCTCCAAAATATATCGTACGCCCGGAAATTTTTTAATGATCTCGAAAGCGCTTTGGCTGTCCGGGGCATTATCAACAACGATCAGCTCAAAATCTTTATCCGCAGAATTCAGTAGTTTTTCTACACATTGCGCCAGTGCCTGCGGCCTGTTCCTTGTACAAATAATCACCGAAAGTTTTTCCGGAATGGCTTCTTTTGGAAGTTTTAGCGAATATGTTTCGAGCAAATTATTTACAGCGGTAAAATTTCCATCCAATAAATATTCGCGCCAGCTTTCGTCACTCACTTCATGTTGTTTCAGGTAGAAAGCTAAAGGAGCAGTGATCGCTTCTCCGAGCATTTTTCTAAAAGCTAGAGAGGATTCTTCTCCGTCAAACCAGACATGTCCGAGCGGGATCTTGTTCCACCAGCAAAGCGTGTAGCTGTTCCCGTTAGGTGGAACAAATTCCTGCATATTAGAAAGCTGTACATGGTGAATGGTATAGGGTCGAAACGGTTGCATGCAGTTTAGATTTCTTTTGATTGCAAAACGACAGGGAAATCGGGTCGAACATATCCAAGCCATTTTCCATACCATCCTGCATTTGGTGGTCTGTAGTCTTCTACATCGAAAGAAAGACAGGATTCGTAATAATACATTCTCTGTGTAATATTTTTTACAAAAACAATCGAGATATAGTATGCTCCATCGTTCAGAAAATTGCCGGGTATCTTACATTGACCGGCGATCAATCCTTTCTTAAAACTTGTATTTGGAGAAGCAATATCGAAAATACAATCACCATTAAAATCAAAAAGATGAACTCCAACGATCAATCCGTCTTCTTCTTCCATATTATACCAGAATTCAAAATTAACAGTGAGCGGGGTTCTTATGTCGATGATATCATACTCCCCGATATATTCCGGAACGAGCTCAACTTTTTTTATCCTGATAAATTCATTTCCCGGCGCTGACAGGCTGTCGTCGAAAGACTGTTGCAGATATTGTGTAGTTTCACTTTTCAGATAACTTGTGATGACAGTTTCCGGATTGCCCTCGTTAATGATCTGTCCTTTGTTCAACACGATAGCCCGATGACAAAGATTCCGCAATGCCTGCATATTGTGACTTACAAACAAAATCGTTTTGCCTTTTTGAGAAGAAACTTCTTTCATTTTCCCAATACACTTCCGCTGAAATTCTGCATCACCAACCGCGAGCACTTCATCCACAATAAGAATTTCGGGATCAAGATGAGCGGCTACGGCAAAAGCAAGGCGTACATACATTCCGCTTGAATATCTTTTTACCGGCGTATCCAGGAATTGTTCAATCCCTGAAAAGTCAACGATCTCATCAAATTTTTTTTCAATCTCTTTCTTCTTCATCCCAAGAATATGACCGTTCAGGAATATATTTTCTCTGCCGGTGAGCTCGCCATGAAAGCCTGTTCCTACTTCCAACAAACTTGCCGTTCTTCCCTTTCCAACAATGTGACCGGTGGTTGGTAATGTAATGCGCGAAATGATCTTTAACAGTGTCGATTTACCGGCGCCATTTCTTCCAATAAACCCCAGCACTTCTCCATGCGCCACTTCGAAGTTGATATTTTTTAATGCCCAGATATATTCTTTCGAATAAGCATAAGGTGAGCCTTCGGGTTGATTATCGTCAAAAGATTTTTTGGTCCACCAATTTCTTAAATCCTCCTTCAGCGTTCTTGATCCAAGTACACCCAGCCGATAGTTTTTTGAAATATTTTCCGCCTTGATTACAATATTACTCATTCCTGATCGGGTTAATAGTTTAGATAACGTCCATCACTTCAATTTCTCGTTTACGGAATAACGTTAGACCCACAAATAAAATAACGACCACACTTATCACGCTTAATAAAATATATTCCGGATACACGATATGCGGGGCAAAGAATGCAGCGCGACTGGTTTCGATCACTGAAGTCAGCGGATTCAACCAGAACAACAATTTATATTTTTCAGGTACAATCGAAAGTGGATAAACCACAGGCGCTGCAAACATGAACAAGCGCAACACGAATTGTAAGATATTATCGAGGTCCCTATACTTCGCGGTAATAACGCTTACGATCAATCCAAGTCCCAACGCAAATACCGCGGAAATCAATATCATAAAGGGAACAATCAAGATCCACCAGGACGGCGTTACGTCATGATGGGAATACATAAAAAATAAATATACCAGCACAAATAGTACTAACTGTATGCATAGCCGAAAAGAATGAAAAAGGATAATGCTCAGTGGTGTGATTAGTCTCGGAAAATAAACTTTCCGAAATATATATGCATTGGCAAAAAAGGTATTCATGGTTCCATTAAGACATTCGGAGAAATAAGTCCAGATGATAGTGCCCGGCAGGTAAAAAAGAATTGCAGGAATTTTACCGGTTGGTATTTTTGCGATTTTTGTAAAGATGACAAAATAAACAAGCGTGGTGAGGAGCGGTTGGAGAAAAACCCAGATCGGACCAAGTATTGTTTGTTGATAGCTGATCAGGATATCTCTTCTCACAAAGCGGAATAAAAGATCTTTATATTGTATCAGGTCTTTCAGGTTAAGATGAAACCAGCGCTCTTCCGGTTTGATCTCCCATTCCCATTCTGTGTTTTTATCCATCGACGCGATATTTATTAATAAGATGCAGGGCTGTTTGTTGGTAGTGTTTCGGCCTTATTTTTTTGACAAGTGGAAGGGTGTAGAATTTAATGTATGTCAGAGCTCATTTTCTACTCATGATTTCTGTTTTCAACCTAAGCAACACTATTAATTAATAGCTGCAATACCTTATACCCTACACCTTCAACCTTTCAAAAAAATTAAATTAAGACACTATCTGTTTGTTTCGCAT
This sequence comes from Bacteroidota bacterium, assembly GCA_018267615.1. Classification (GTDB taxonomy): domain Bacteria; phylum Bacteroidota; class Bacteroidia; order Chitinophagales; family Chitinophagaceae; genus Puia. Next base: position 32,415 of record JAFDYD010000038.1, read on the forward strand.
TTACGATATCAACTTTTCTTACAACGCAAATTGACGTCAAAATATATAAAAATCGGCAGTTTATGCTATAAGTTTTGTATGAAGCAATATTGGCACAGTATTTTTAGGTGTTTATCGAAATATCCAATGTATCATGGGCCTCTTGACACATCAAAAGAAACCATCTAACACAACAGGCAGCAAAAAAAACAACCAGTCAATCCAGGCTTTTATCGATAAAGGCAGAAAATCTCCGTTGCCCATGGATATCAAACCCATGCTTGCAACATTGGTCGACCATCCCTTTGAAGATAATGGATGGTTGTACGAAATCAAATGGGATGGCTATCGCGCAGTAAGTTATTTGTACAATGGGGTGGTTGAAATCCGGTCACGAAATAATCTTTCTTTCAACGATAAATATAAACCGATTGCTGCAGCACTAAAAGACTGGAAGGTAAATGCGGTAATAGATGGTGAAATTGTAGCGATGGATCAAAAGGGTCATGCAAATTTTCAGAAGTTGCAAAATTTTACGAAGAATGGAGGTAAGGCTGAACTCGCGTACTATGTTTTTGATTTGATATGGTATGAAGGAAAGAACCTGACCGCATTGCCTTTGATAGAGCGCAAGAAAATATTAAAAAGTATTTTGCCAAAAGACAAATCAGTCATCAGGTATAGTGACCATGTTGAAGAAAAAGGAAAACCTTTCTTTGACGTGGCAATTAGCCAGGGCCTGGAGGGGGTGATGGCGAAAAAAATGGATAGCGAGTATATAACGGGTTTCCGTAGCCGAAATTGGCTTAAGATAAAAAATAACCATCAGCTTGAAGCCATCATCTGTGGATATACCCGTCCGCGCCGAAGCAGGAAACATTTCGGAGCGATTATTATCGGGAAATATTTCGGGAAAGAATTAAAATATATCGGTCACAGTGGCTCGGGATTCAACGACGAAATGTTGAGTGATTTGTTTCGAAAGTTAAGGCCGCTTGCTACTGATAAGTGCCCGTTCCGTATCGAACCTAAAACAAATATGCCGGTAACCTGGGTGAAGCCTAAACTGGTATGTGAAATAAAATTTTCTGAATGGACAGACGAAAAGGTTTTGAGGCATCCGATCTTTGTTGGATTAAGAGAAGACAAGCAGGCATTGGGGGAGAAGGATGAAAAGATCGTTCAACCACCCAAAAAAAGAAAAAAGTAAACAAGATGGCAACAAAAGCAAAAATATCAAATAAGATTGTGAAATCACCTTCTAAAAAAAATGAAGCAAAAAAAACCGAAGCAACCGGTAAAATGCCTCTTGCACCGGATGCAAAAGAAGAAGTAGTGAACATCAGCGGACATGATCTGAAATTTACGAACCTACAAAAATTATATTGGCCTAAAGAAAAGATTTCAAAAAGGGATATGTTGAATTATTACTATGAAGTGATGCCGTTTATTTTTCTTTATATGCGCGACAGGCCGCAATCATTAAATCGTCATCCAAATGGTATCACTGGTCCAAATTTTTATCAAAAGAATGTAGAAGGGAAAGTGGCTGACTGGATCAAAACATATCCTTATGTTAGTGAGTCGGACGGAGAAAAAAAACAATTTCTTGTATGCACGGACGAAGCAACTTTATTATACATCGCAAATCTTGGTTGTATCGAGATGAATCCGTGGCATAGCAGGATTCAGTCGCCGGACAAGCCGGACTGGTGTATCATCGATCTTGATCCTGATGGTAATTCGTATGACCAGGTTGTAGAAGTTGCTTTGACAGTAAAAAAAATTTTAGATTCAATTAAGGTAAAGGCATACTGCAAAACTTCGGGAGCAACAGGCATGCATATCTACATTCCGTTGGGCGCCACTTATTCTTATGATCAATCACGCATGTTTGCAGAAATTATTGTACATCTCGTGCACGAACAGGTCCCATCTTTTACAAGCCTTGAAAGAAATCCTGCCAAGAGAAAGAAAAAAATTTATCTGGATTATTTACAGAACAGGAGCATTCAAACGATCGCCGCTCCATATTCACTGCGACCAAAACCCGGCGCTACCGTTTCCACACCACTTCATTGGGAAGAAGTAAAAAAGGGGCTTACTCCGGCACAGTTCACAATTAAAAATACAATGGCTAGATTAAAAAAAGAATCTGATATTTTTAAACCAGTACTTGGAAAGGGAATCGATCTTGTACAAAAGTTAAAAAGCCTGAGTTGATAAATCTGATTTTGAAACGTTCAAATATTTCGAGCAGACCACGGA
>JAFDYD010000038.1:34705-63139 GCA_018267615.1 Bacteroidota bacterium
TCCGTGGTCTGCTCGAAATATTTGTGTAGAAAATCTTAGAAATCAAATTAGTTTTCAAACCGTACCACCACCAGAAAATCAGCTGTGCTCGCACCGTCACATCCAATGTTACGGACAGTTCATAATCTTATTCCAACGCCGAAATTTATATTGATACAACTGACTGGCTGTTCACTTGTATTGGCGACAGAGATAAAGTTTAAAAAAGAATAGCAATGCGTTTCTTCCACAATAAAAAGACGAAATGGATATTTTCGTCCATTAACTGGGGAAGCAAATCGACTAATCAGCCAATAAATTTCTCATCATATTCATCGCGTCAGTTTCATCTGCAATGGCATAATTTTTAAAATAATAATATTTAAATTAATCATTATGGAAAAAACAACACAAAACAAGAAAATGAAATCTTCTGCAAAAAGAAATTCTGATGGTACGGGTAATTCTGAATTGAAGGAATTTTTTGTCGATGAACTGAAAGATATTTTATGGGCAGAAAAGCATATTGTGAAAACGCTTCCCAAAATGCAAAAAGCAGCAACTACAGAGGAATTAAAAAACGCATTTGAAGAGCATCTCGAAATTTCAAAGACACATGTTGAAAGATTGGAACAGGTGTTTGGAATTCTCGGAGAGAAGGTACAGGCAAAAACTTGCGAAGCCATTCAGGGTATTACCAAAGAAGGAGAGTCTATCATCGAAGACACGGAAGATGGAACAGCAACAAGAGATGTGGGTTTAATATTGGCTGCACAAAAAGTTGAGCATTATGAAATTTCAACGTACGGCGGATTGGCGCAATTAGCAACAACACTCGGACTGTCAGAAGTGGCCGAATTGCTTCACACAACTTTGGAAGAAGAAAAAGAAGCAGATGTCAAGCTCACTGAAATTGCAGAGAGTAGTGTGAATTACGAAGCAGCGGGTGAAACTGAAGAGTGATCAATGTCTGAAGCGGACCAGGATTTTAAACGATTCATCTGATTATACTGAAAATTCGTTTCAGCATAATCAGATGAATCGTTTAAAATTAAAATCCTGGTCCGGTTCAGACATTTGCATTTAGTGTCGTTCGAGCGTTCTTATCTTCGAGAGTAGCGATTTTGTATCAAAAGGTTTTGCAAAAAAATAATCTGCGCCTGCTTCGTAAGATTTGTTTTCTACGTCGGGAAGTCCGGACATGATATAAACCGGGATATTTTTAAGCCGGCTATTTTTTAATTCCGCGCAAATTTCAAGACCGTTACCGTGTTCAAGTTTTATATCGAGTAAGATGAGATCGGGTTGGAGTAAGCCCGTTGTCTTCACAATTTCGTCCGCATCTGATATCGGACAAATTTTGCAATTGTATGCCTGCAGGAGAAATCGTAATCCGTGCAACAGGTCCAGATCATCTTCAACAATCATAATCTTTAACATAGGATCAGAGAGTTTATAATAAACCTCCTATTTGGTGCCAATTTTAAATACGTTTAAAACAGGCAAAAGGTTTTGTTCTTTGGGGAGTGAATTCCTCAAAATTAAAAAATTGCGCATATTCATGCAAGGTAGATGCGGTTGCATCTATTGCTATCTGCATGCGTATAAATCCCAGGTAATTTTCCCTTGTTTATTTTTTCAAATAAATTGCATCCTGGAAATAATAATTTCGCGTATGACGGTACATATTATGATCCGCGGAAAAGTGCAGGGCGTTTTTTTCAGGGCAAGTGCAAAAGAAAAAGCGGATGCTTTGCAAATTGTTGGTTGGGTAAAAAATCTGCCCGACAGGAGCGTGGCTATTGTTGCTCATGGTTCAGCGGAATCCATACGTATATTTATTGAATGGTGTCACGAAGGACCAAGAGGAGCATCTGTATCGGAAGTGGTAGTCACCGAAGAAGCGGAAGAAATCAAATTTCAAAGATTTGTTATCGCGACGTGAAATTTAATCTTGATCACCGATTAAATCATCGAGCTCTTCATCACTCAATTCGCGTTCGCTGTCTTTCAGCGGATTTTCTGTCGCGTCGAATGCATTCGAAGAACCAAGGGATTTTTCATCAGCTGCGGTAAAAAATTTTTTTTCGTTTGCGAGTCGAATATTTTTTTTTGAAGCTGGTTTAAGATTTTTCTTTTTCAAATTTGGCGATATTATTTTTGCATTTCAATGGTTCCTACGTCTGTCGGTTGTCCATCAATAACCACAATCCCATTTTTAAAAACATTTCGATAAGGCGGATTTCCCTCAATCACAAGAACATAATTTCCCGGTTTCACATTGTTGATCTGAAAATAACCACCGACCACGGACGCGTTCAAAGTATCGGCTCCATATAACCAGGCACGCAATGCAGCGTCTGCAGGATTCACATTTCCTTTTACCGGGCTGTTCCAAAAATATTTAAAAGAGGAAAGCAGGAATATGGCGACGATCAAAAATACAAAAATCGATTTTTGCATATTATAATGATAAATCAAACCCAATGTCCGGGTACCCAATAAAAACCATGTCTGTGATTTTTTTTCCAGTGACCGGGAATCCATCTAACTCTTCCCGGGGGAGGAACTGCCCAGTAACCGGGCACATGCACATAGGTACCATTTCTAACTACCCATTCGTGTTCAACCCATATATGTCCCGGTGCAGGAGCCGCGGGCCTTACAATTACAGGAGTTGTCGGTTGCACATTTACATATACGCGTACCTGTGCGGACAAGGATTGTGAGAAAGCTATGCACGAGAATAAAAAAGCAACTGCAAGAATATTTTTTTTCATATTTGTAATTTTTGAAATGGTCAAAACTCATTTAATTGCTTCATAGCGGTAATGATAAAAACTATGCCAGAGTGGTGGAAATGTGAAAATGTGAGAAATGTGAGAAATGTGGAAATGAAAAGTTTTAAGCAAGATTTAAACATTTGAGTTTTTCAGCGTTCTAATATTTTATGGTATACTGCTGGCAAATATTTTGATGGCAATAGACTATCATCAAAATATTTTTTATGGCAAAGTATTCTAAAAAAGCGGGTTCGAAAGTGGAACGCGCTATGCATGAAATGAAACACGGAGCGTTGAAAAGTGGTAAAAGCGGCAGGAAAGTTACGAATCCAAAACAGGCGATTGCGATTGGATTATCCGAAGCCAGGGAGGAGGGCGACAAAGTGCCGAGAAAAAAATCTGCACTAAAAAAATAATCTGGCTGTTTCTTTACGGATAAAATTGTCGTCTAATAACTCAAATTCACGGATAGCAGACGGATCTGATTTTCCACAGCCAGATTCATTCCGGTGGGAAATTATAGATAACTTTGTGGATAATAATAAAGCCCGGCATGCAATAAATTCCGTAAATTGAATAAATTTTTATTATGAATACTGTTGATGATTACAGGGTATCAGAAAGGGGGGTTGTGAGTACGATCCATGTTTTAAATACAGGCGAAATAATTTCTTCCGTTCAGGATTATATGAAAGTAGAAGATAGATTTTCGTGGGTTGACAGAACCTTTATTATTTCTAAAATTCTCGAACTGCAAAAGAAAACGGACGACAGGAAAAGATCTTTCATTGTTATTTATGAAGATGGTAACCTGATCCGCGAATTCGTTAATGTTGACCAGGGTTTTAAGCCGTTGGGATATTATTGAGGGATCAAAATTTGTACAATTAAAAAAATCAAAAAACAGATAAATAAAAACCGGATATCATATCCGGTTTTTTATTTCGCAAACTTTTCAATCCGCTAATTGTGATTCATTCTTCGTCTTCCTGTTCTTCCAGGTCGGTGTCCAAATCATCACCGAATAAATGTTTGTTCTGGCTTTTTTCATTCAGTATCTCACCCTCATCGTCTTTGTTATCGAGCGCCAATTGATTGATTGGTTCGTCGTTTGTTGACGCCGGATCAAAGGCTTCATCAAGTAACTGCCTTTCCATGGAACTCACATTTGTATTCTTATCCGTAATGATATTTTCATTTTCATCTAACACGTCGTATCCTTCTTCGTTATCTGACGAAATAGTGGCGTCCATCGATCCTGAGCCAGCGAATGCCTGGTTCTTTTCCTGGCCTGGAATATCATTTACATCTGGCAATTCAAGCGTGCCTTCATCTGCTTCCAATTTTTTTCTGTCTTGTTTCGGATCGTTGATATCTTGATCGCTCTTTTTATTTTTTTTCATGATTTTTTCTTAAGCAGTAGAAATTTCATGCCATACATGCGCCTCTCATTGGGCATTGTAGAAAATATTTCCGGATGTATAAAATCAACCACAGTAAAAACGCTTGTCTGCTATTAGTAAAAACACAACTTTTTATTAATATCACTGGAGAAAAATATTTATCGTTTATCTATTTTTCTGCGGCATGATTTTTTCCCGGAAATTATTTAAAAAATGCAGGTAGAAAGGATAAAGGTCATTGCATCCTTATGTTTCTTTGTAGGATGGCTGTTCGTCGTTTTGTTTCTTAACACCATCGACGATGAAGAGTTATACGGACTATATGTGTTAGGCGTCTGCACAGGAATCCTTCTGTTGATAAGTTTGTTTGATTTTGCGCACAAAAGAAAATATAAAAGAAGATAAAAAAGCCAGGATGAATAAAATGAAATTATTTTTTATAGTAGTTTGCGTTGTTATCGGTTTTAACGCGTGCAGTAACTCTAATAGCACTTCAAAAAGTAGTGATACCACCGGCGATAGAACACTTCCACCGCCAGCAGATAATAGTAGCGCCACAAATCCTTCTTTAGCAGACACCGCGTATCATTTCAAAGATACTGTGAAGACCCATGGCGATTCAGTGAGAACTCAGAAAAAATAAATCTGCTTTGCACCCGAATTGCAAAACATTTACTCACCAATATTGGGTCAGCCTGAAAACCCAGAGAAATATTTTTAGAAAAGCCAGCTCTGTTCATAGGAAGAATCTTCGAAACCAAATTAATTTTATTTATTAACTTAGTAAGCTAAACGCTTGCTTATGTTTTCATCCAAATTTTCTCCACAGGAAATAGCCGCATATCATCGGGATGGCTATGTAGTAGTAAAAAAATTTTGCAGTAAGGAAGAAACAGATCACATGTATAGTGTAGCCACGCAAGACGATGCGATGCGCAAAAATGCTGTTGATCTGAACGATGAAACGGGGAAGAAAACAAGATTGTCACTTTGGTTCACACCCGGTAATGATGTATTCGGATATCTCACGCGTAGCGAAAAAATGGTTAGCCATGTTGCGCAATTGATCGATAGCGATGCTCCTGTTTGTCATTTTCATTCAAAGCTGATGCAGAAAGAACCCAGGGTAGGTGGTGCATGGGAGTGGCACCAGGATTATGGTTACTGGTATAAAAATCAGTTTATGTTTCCTGATCAGTTGATCAGTGTGATGATTGCGCTTACTGAAGCCAATAAGGAAAATGGATGTCTACAGGTTATCAAAGCCTCACATAAATTGGGAAGAGTGAACCATGGTTTTTCTGGTGAACAGGTGGGCGCGGATATGGTGATGGTGAACAACGCGCTCAAAACATTGGAACTAGTATATGCAGAACTCGAACCGGGCGATGCATTGTTTTTTCATCCCAATTTATTGCATCGATCGGAAGCTAATTTATCTGCCTATCCAAGATGGTCGATCATATCCTGCTACAATGCACAATCCAATCCGGCTTATAACGAAACCTCTTTGTCCTGGAAGATTCCGGTGAATATCGTTCCGGATGAAGCGATCCTCGAATGGAAATCGGAGTCGCTGTCCAATGCAGACTTTCTCAAAAAAGAAAATGATCCGGCACTTAAAGAAACGGGTTGGGAGAAAGAAGTTAAGGTGTGATGCGGGACGCTGAACGCCAAACGCCGAACGCATAACGCTGAACGCAGTAATTCCTTTGCGTTCAGCATTCAGCGTTATGCGTTATGCGTTCGGCGTTTAGCGTTTAACATTCAATCAAACAAAAATTCTTCAACAATCTCTATAATCCGGTTCTAATATGTAACTTTCCTTCAAACTTAATTGCTTGTCAGCTCAACTCATCGTAAGGGTTAATCGCTATTCTGCAGTTACAACCATTTCTCAACAAATTCCGGTTCAACATCTACAGTATTGTAATTACTATTACGGTAACGCACAACCGATAAGTTTTGCGAGACTTAATCCATTTAAATAAAACCCCATCATATAAATTGATTAGCCATGCAAGTGAATGTTGAAAGTCAATCCGCAGCTTTTGTGGAGCCCCTCGATAAAAAGTCATTGAATTATGTGATCCGCGTTTCGCTCATCGCAGCTTTGGGAGGATTTCTATTCGGTTTCGAAACGGCCGTAATATCCGGCGCCGAAAAAACAATTCAGCAACTCTGGTCATTGCATGGTTTTTCCCAGGGGTTTACGGTTGCATCGAGTCTTATCGGAACTATTTTTGGTTCGTTGATTGCCGGACGTCCAGCTCAGCGCTATGGCAGAAAAAAAGTGTTGCAGGCAATCGCCCTGTTGTATATTTTTTCAGCGATCGGTTCCGCGTTAACACCAATTTGGATCGTGTTTATCATATTTCGTTTTCTCGGTGGACTTGCAGTTGGAGCGTCATCTGTTGTGGGACCGATGTATATTTCAGAAATTGCGCCGGCAAAAGTTCGCGGCAGACTTGCAGGTTCATTTCAATTGAATATTGTTGTAGGAATTTTGATCGCTTATGTTAGCAATTATTTATTTGCAGGAAGCGGAGAGAATTCCTGGAGATGGATGCTTGGTATTATGGTTATTCCTTCCGCACTCTTTGCAATTTTGTTGCGTTCCATTCCTGAAAGCCCGCGCTGGTTGGTTTTAAATAATAGGGATGATGAAGCGCGCGCAATATTTGCAAAAACAGGAGAACACAATGCGGTTGAGTTGATCAAAGAAGAACATGAGTTATCAAAACTCGGAGTGAAAGAAGAATTGTTCAATGGCAAATACAACAAACCAATTTTATTTGCCGTGGTATTGGCAATGTTCAACCAGTTGTCAGGCATTAACGCGATTTTATATTATGCACCGCGCATTTTTGAAATGGCGGGTTTCTCAAAGGACCAGGCATTTTTACAACCAATTTTTGTAGGTGCCGCCAATGTAATATTTACGCTGCTCGCGATGAGCCTTATCGACAAATTCGGAAGAAAGACTTTGTTGGTCATCGGATCGATCGGCATGATCGTTTTTCTTGCGCTTGCTGCAAATGCTTTTAATAACCCGGGCACAACCGGTTCTTATGTGATCGTTTATCTTATTGGCTTTATTGCTTTTTTTGCATTCTCACAAGGAGCAGTGATCTGGGTTTTTATAGCGGAAATATTTCCCAATTCGGTTCGTTCGCAGGGAGGTTCATTGGGAAGTTTCACGCATTGGTTTATGGCGTTTGTAATTTCTCTTACATTCCCAGTTATTGTTGAAGGAAGTGAGAAGGGAGGATTTTATTCTTTTATTTTTTATAGTGGGATGATGCTTTTGAACCTGATATTTACCTGGAGAGTATTGCCGGAAACAAAAGGAAAATCTTTAGAGGATATACAGAGGGAATTGGGAATTGTTTAGGAAGGTTGTTGATTAGTCGATAGGTCGAATAGTCGATTGGTCAATTGTTCGCTAAATTGTACACATAATCGTATTCAACTAATCAACTAATCGACCAATTGACTTATCGACCTATCGACTTTTGAACAAACCAACACATCAACAAAATCACCAAAATGGCTGTCAGAAGACAAATACTTACACTCGACGAATTTACGATTCAGCAATACAGAAAAATTCCGAATGCAACCGGTGAGCTTAGTACACTGTTGCGCGATATTGCTCTCGCTGCGAAACGCATCAATGTAGAAGTGAATAAAGCCGGACTCGTTGATATCATCGGCGACGCGGGCATCACCAATGTACAGGGCGAAGCGGTGAAAAAACTTGACGTATTTGCAAATAACCAGATGCTTGGTGTATTGCAAAATGGAATTAGCTGCGCTGGAATTTGCAGCGAAGAAATGGACGACATGGTTGTATTCAACGATGAAATGAGTAACCGGAGCAAATACGTTGTGATGTTTGATCCGCTCGACGGAAGCAGTAATATCGATACAAATGTTTCTATCGGAACTATTTTCGGCGTATACCGGCGCGTAAGCGAATTGGGTACACCTTGTGTAATGGCAGATTTTCTTCAATATGGATTGAAACAGGTTGCGGCGGGTTATGTTGTTTATGGATCTTCTACCATGTTCGTATATGCGACAAGAAGAGGAGTGAATGGATTTACACTCGATCCTTCGATCGGAGAATTTTGTTTGAGTCATCCCGAAATAAAATGTCCTGACGATGGGAAAATTTATTCTGTCAATGGTGGATATTATTCGCAGTATAAAAACAACGTAAAAAATTTTATCAACCGTTTGCAGAATAAAACAAAGCAGGAGGGGGGACCACTGACACAACGTTTCACGGGCAGCATGGTTGCAGATTTACATCGCACTTTAATCAAAGGCGGACTCTTCATGTATCCACTCACGACAGAAAATCCACATGGCAAATTGCGTTTGATGTACGAATGCAATCCCTTTGCATTTATTATGGAAGTAGCCGGCGGCAAAGCAAGCAGTGGAGACTCACGCATACTGGATATCTTACCCGCAAGCCTGCACGATCGCACGCCGATATTTATTGGAAGTAAGAATATGGTGGATGAATGTTTGGAGGAACTGAATGGACGCGAAACGCCGAACGCTGAACGCTGAACGCTAAACGCGAAACGCGCGTTCTGCGTTTAGCGTTTAGCGTTTAGCGTTTAGCGTCGCCAACTTTAACAAATTTATTCGTCTTTCTTTTGTTACAACCCAATCCATTTTGCGTCTAATTATTGAGGCACTTAACTCCTCAGTTATGAAAACGATTTCTACCCAACAGGAAGTATTGGTTATAACCGGAACCAGTTTCTCCCTCCGCCAATGGACCGAAAAAAATAATACCGGCAGTCTCCCCGAATCAGCAAGAGAAGAATTGGAAAAAGCTTGCTGGAATGGCCTGATCAAAGAATTGCTTCCCGAAATATTTGAGAAAACAGAAGATGGTGAGGAATTATTTCTATGGCAGATATGCGAAGCGAATGCTTTTATCGAACTTGATTTTAGCGAATACCCGGGCGTAACAGAAAAATTATTCTCCATCAATCCATACCTGTTCATGCAGGAAAAAAATTATAATTGATATTGTCTGCACTGAGATTGTCTGAACTTGGATGTGTGTGATGATTAAGATAAGTGGGATACTTGAAAAATACATTACACGTTAGTTTTTCAATTATCCCAATTATCTTAATCATTCCACACATCCAAGTTCAGACAATCTCAGTGCAGACAACCATTTCTTTCTATCAGGCGTATTCCATTATTACCTTCAATCACCTGGTCGCGACCGACCGAACGCAACTGTAGAATTTTTTACACTGGTTTAATGTTTGTACAAACGCATGCTTTAAGCAGGCTGCTATTGTATTTCCCGTAATTATCCATGTGATCCATGGATACAAAATCATTTTAATTAACCTTTAAAAATTTTCTTTTGTATGAAAAAAATTACCAGAACATTTTCTGCTTCCCAAACCGTTTCGTTTTTTTTATCACTGTTTTTATTGTTTTCGATCGGATGCAGAAAAGGAAACGATCAGCGCAAGGCATTGAAGAATTTCAGCCAGGTGAATCTCGTCGATAATAATGGAGCATATGGAGCGACACACCAGGATCCAACATTGATGAATGCATGGGGATTGGCATTTTCACCAAATGGTATTGCATGGGTGAACTCGCAGGCCGGACATGTGAGCGAACTCTATACCGGAGAAGGCGCCAGGCTCAGAGCGATAAATATTCCTTCGCCGGGTGATACGATCGGTGGAAATCCAACAGGCATTGTATTTAATAGCACGAAGGATTTTGTGCTTTCTAACGGCGCCGCTGCAGCGTTTATTTTTGTTGGTGTTGACGGTGTAGTTTCTGCCTGGAATGGAGCTGCAGGAAACAATGCATTCAGAATTGCCAATAACTCGTCAACATCTGCTTATACTGGCCTCGCTTTTTCATCAAGCGGCGGTGCTAATTATTTGTATGCGGCGAATTTCAGAGCGGGCAAGATCGATGTATGGGATAAAAATTTCAATGCAGTGAATATGTCCTTCAAAGATCCATCACTTCCGAGCGGCTATTCACCTTTCAATATTCAAGCTGTAGGAGGCTGGCTGGTTGTGTTGTACGCAAAGGTTGGACCTGATGGTCGCGACCAGGCCGGGCCCGGAAATGGTTTTGTGAGCATTTTTAACCCGGACGGTTCTTTCGTAAAAAGATTTGCATCGAGAGGTTGGTTGAATTCTCCATGGGGTATTGTGGAGGCGCCCGCCTCATTTTTTGACGATAACGATGGCGATAATGATGATCAGGATAACAGTGGTTCGAACAAAGGAAAAGGCAAGGGCGATAATCATGATAACAAGAATAATAATCCCATTTTATTAGTAGGAAATTTTGGCGACGGGCGCATCAATGGATTCACGCTGGATGGTGAATTTATTGGTCAGTTAAAATCGCACGGAAAAACGATTGTTATCGATAAATTATGGGCATTGTCTTTTGCTCCTGCCACCGCAACGGCAATCGATCCAAACAGGCTTTATTTTACCGCAGGTCCAGATGAAGAAAAGGATGGCTTGTTTGGATATTTGATCAAGCAGTGATTGGGGCGAGAGGCCAGTAGCGAGTGGCTAGTGGCAAGTGGGTATTCACCACTAGCTACTAGCCACTCGCCATTAGCTAACTCGTTGAATATTTCTAACGACTTCGTATAAACGCAATAAAAAAGGGGTCAGAATAAAAATTCAACCCCGTTTTAAAATCCAATATCCTATGAAAAACCAATGCAATAATATCTCAGGAAATCAAACTATGCAAGCGTACTAGTACTTAATTCTTATTGTATTACTACTTAATTTAAAAAACAAGCCGATCGGAAGAAATTTTCTGCCGGAAAACATGTGTAAGCTGCCATTTAGCCATAAGAATATCTTTTATATTTGCTTTTATTATGTCAGCTACTTCGAAAAAGGAACGAAATAATTTTTTTCTGCAATTGCATCCCGGATATCGTGTACTCATAAGCGTTGGTGTTGCATTGATAGCATATTTTTTTATCAACATGATGCATATCGATTCATTGTTAAAAGTGATGTACCTGTGGAACGTTTTTTCTTTATCGTTGCTGATTTTGTATTGGGTGGTTGTCTTTACAAGATCGGTTGACAAGATCAGGGAATTTTCAAGAGTCGAGGATGGAAGCTTGTTGTATGTTTTTCTCATTATACTGGTGTCTGCATTTTCCAGTATGTTTACGGTGCTCTTACTTTTTATTTCAAAAGATATAAGTTCTGCGAACCAACTCTTGTATATTTTGGCGGCAATACCTTCCATGCTTTTTTCCTGGGCAATTATTCATACTGCCTTCGCGTTTCACTACGCACATATGTATTATGATGATTCGGATGATGATCCCAAAAAACACGCGGAGGGTTTGATTTTTCCCGGAGAAAAAAGACCCGACTACCGCGACTTCGCCTATTTTTCTTTTGTGATTGGAATGACTTTCCAGGTTTCCGATGTCCAGATTACTTCCCGCCGAATCAGGCACGCGGCTTTAATACATGGGTTGATTTCTTTTGCGCTAAATACAATAGTAGTTGCTCTTTCGATAAACCTCGTAGCAGGATTCAAAAAATAGAACGAGAATTTATGAGAAAAATTATTCTTTGCGATTTTGCGCCTTTGCGTGATAATCTTTTCACGCAAAGGCGCAAAATCGCAAAGAATAGATTTACAAACTCAATCAAGGCTTCCAATAATTCTTCTAAGTCACGAGCATCATGATTCAAACAGTGTAAGCTGAACCAGTTTTTGGTTTCTTACAAATTTTCTTTGTGCCGTGGCCGGCAAATTATTTTTCTCGATATGAAACAGGGCTGTTTCGTTATTTCTTGAGGCAAGCACAATTTTTGTATTGCCGGCATCAGCGCTGAATACGCGTTCCGCAATTTCCGGACGATTATTTTCTTTTGATAAATGAGAGAGCAGGAGGTGAGTCATGAAGCCTGGCCTATGTTCGATAAACAATTCAAAGGCTTGTACATTCGACAGATGTCCTTTGTCGCTGCGTATTCTGTTCTTCAGAAAAAATGGATACCGGCCATTTGCCAAACGCTCTTCATCATAATTAGATTCCAGGAATGCAGCGTGACATTTTTTAAAATAATGAATAACGTGTTCGCAAGGTTTACCAATATCCGTAAATACTCCTACCGTAACATCGTTGTCCGTAATAGTGAAACTATGCGGGTCTATCGCATCATGCAATTTCGGAAAACCTGTTATCGAAAGATTACCCACTTGAACAGGATCATGCGCTTTGAAAGTGTATAAAAGTTTTTTATCAAAATGTATTTTCGCTTCGCGGTAAGTGTCGGATGTGATATAAACAGGCAATTTATATTTCTTTACAAGAACCGGTATGCCGAGAATATGGTCGGTATGTTCGTGAGAAACAAAAACAGCTTTTACTCTTTCCATTCCAATCCCCAGGCGATCCATTCTTTTTTCAATTTCGGCGCAGGGAATTCCTGCATCCACAAAAACTCCTTCCCGGTCGTTGCCAATATAATAACAATTGCCGTTGCTTCCGGAATTTAATGATGCGATATAAAGTGACATATCGCTCTAAAAATACATGATTCCCGCAAATATTTATGGTGAAAAAAATCACATCTGGGCCAGTAGTGTGGAAAGAGATAAAATTTTCCTACGATTTTTGCGCGGGCAGATGAAATTGTAATAATCTCATCAGGTTTGTCAGGGAAAAAGGTTTGAGCAGGTAATCGTCAGCTCCGCAGGTTAAAGCTTTCACATCCAGTTCGGGTGATGCGCTGATCAGTATAACAGGTTTGTCTCTCGTTGTTCGATCTTTTTTGAGATATTGACAAACATCAGTGCCCAGTATCCCGGGCATATTGATATCAACCAGGAACAAATCAATATTGCTGAGATTTTTTTCCCCGAGACCATATCCGTTTTCAGAGATCACCACATCATAACCACGGGCGCGAAGCAAATGTCTGATTAAAAGCAATTCATCTTTATCGTCATCCATTACGAGAATCTTGTTCTTCACTTTGATTTTTATAGCTATTAATTTAATTTTCGTGCCAATTAATTATCTGGAAGGTGATAAGAGAAGCAGGGCATTTGTTGATCAAAATCTCGTCATATCTGGGCAATTATTCCACAGAAGCATTAATGGGAGGCAATAGTTCCTATGCTAAACAACATAAAAGTGCCACGGAGCAGAAGGCAACTGCGTAGTAGGCAATGGTTCTTTTCAGATATTTTTTCCTTGCTTATTCATGATTTAATATTTAATTCTGAAATTATTTTTTTTAATTGCAGAAGCCAATCTCTGTTCGGTATAAAGCAAGCATTTTCCGGCAGAACAGATTTTGTTTTCGGTGAAGTTAAAAGTAACTATGCTATCATTTAATCCTAAAACACAAATGAAAAAATCAATACTCATCGTTGGACTTATTTTTTATTGCTGCTCTTTATTTGCACAGGAACAACAACTACAAAGCCTCATCACACAATATGGAATTCCCGGTATACAAATCGTTTGTATTAAAGATAACAAGGACCAAA
Organism: Bacteroidota bacterium; assembly: GCA_018267615.1. Taxonomy (GTDB): domain Bacteria; phylum Bacteroidota; class Bacteroidia; order Chitinophagales; family Chitinophagaceae; genus Puia. The sequence goes on from JAFDYD010000038.1 coordinate 48,441, forward strand.
ACTTTAATATTGGGACCATTGGTAACGGATCGCATCAGGCAATTACTGCCAATACGGTTTTTGAAGCGGCGTCCTTAAGCAAATGTGTTTTTGCATATATCGTAATGCGACTATATGATAGAAATATGATTAGTCTCGATACACCTCTGATAAATTATATTGGTTCTTATGAAAGATTTGATCCGGCAGATCAGCGGTATAAAAAAATTACTGCGAGAATGGTCCTGAGGCACACAACAGGATTGCCGAATTGGGGCGACGATCAATACGCTCGACTCATTTTTACGCCAGACAGCACTTATTCTTATTCCGGCGAAGGATTTCAATACCTTCAGCATGTAGTCGAGAAACTGACCGGAAAGTCGCTCAACGACCTTGCACGAGAAGAAGTTTTTATTCCCTTAGGAATGAAGAATTCCAGTTATTGCTGGGAAAACAGATTCGATTCACTAAGTGCTTTTGGCAACAGCGTCGATGCAATCAATGGACATAAATCGCAAATAGCCGCAGCGAGTTTGCTGAGTAACGCTCACGACTATGCGCTTTTTATTCACGCGTTGATGAATGGCACGGGATTAAAACCAGAAACTTATACAATGATGATATCGCGACAATCGGGGGGAGTCTGGTTCAATCATCGAATCACGGAAGCCAATAAACATGTGTGGTGGGGACTTGGTATCGGTATCCAGGAAAACGAAACTGGCGACTGGATATGGCAATGGGGTGATAACGGCGGTTTCAAAGGATTTTGCATTGCAAATCCAAACAAAAAAAATGCTGTTATTTATTTTACACACAGCGGTTGGGGACTGCACATTACCACTGAAATTTTAAATGCTTTTTTTCCGGGACAAACTTGGTGGCCACCCATTTGGATCGGGTACGAATTCTATGAAAAGAACAATATGCTCATATTTTGGAAAGAGTTGGAGAAGCAAGGATATGATCGCGCGGGAAGGATAGCTGATGATCTGCAAAAACAAAACGCGTCTTTCAAAATACCAGAAAGCGATGTGAATGATCTCGCATTCATCCAACTTCGCAAAGGGAAAAAGAAAGAAGCACTTGATATTTTCAAATACAATCTAGAAACCCATCCCAACAGTGCAGATGCTTTTGAAGGTCTCGCCGAGGGGTATGAGGATATTGGCGAGAAAGAATTGGCGATTAAAAATTTTAAAAAATCACTGGAGCTGAATCCGAAAAATAATTATGCCGCTGACCGGATTAAAAAGTTAGAAGGTGAATTGAAAAAATAATTTTAGGACGATACGATTAAAAAAAAGAAAGTATAAATTGCTAAGCATATCATGAATTACAGTCAATTTTTACCCGATACGTCCATCGCGAAATATATTGACGCTTTTTGGAAGGTCAGTGGCGAATCTTCAACGTCTATGATAGAGAGAATTTTACCTGACGGTTGTGTCGATATCATTTTTAACCTCGGGAATGATTGTAAAACAGATAATGGTGCGTTCGTAATGCAAAGTGCCAAAGTGTATTTTGTAGGAACGATGACAACGTTCAAAGAAACGATCATGGACTCCGATACTAATCTTTTCGGAATTCGTTTTAAGCCCGGCGCATTTTCTGCATTTTATAAATTTAATTCCCTGCACGCGTTGACTGATAAAACCATCGAACTTGAAAAATCATTTGGCTTCGATTTGCAAAAAATATGTAGCAAGCCTCTTGAATATCTAAACAAATATTTTACACATCGATTGAATAAAGAAAATAAATTTTTATTGGACATTGTAAAGACAATTGAGAAGCGCAAAGGACAAATAAAAGTAGATACACTAGCGACACAGCACTACACAACTGTTCGCCAGCTTGAGAGATGCTTTAAACAGTATATAGGAATCAGTCCGAAAGAATTTATTCGTGTTGTTCGTTATCAGCACACCATGGCGGCTCTTCAAAACAGAAAACAAAATCAATCCTTGCTTTCAATAGCATTTGAATGCGGATATTATGACCACGCACATCTTTGCAATGAATTGAAGCGCTACAATGGGATTACTCCTTCGCTACTTTAATTTTGTCGCTTTTTTCCAAAGTTTGAGTTGAGGCTGCGATTAATTTTACAAGCAATATGAAACAAATTAAAAAAATAAGTATTGCGCTTGTTTTATTATTGGTGATGGCGTTTGGCTTGCATCAAAAATTAACAAACAAAATGGAACCAAGATTTACAATTTTAACTTTAGGAGTTGACAACTTAGAGAAAGCCTTTAAGTTTTATCATGAAGGAATGGGATTGCCATCCAAAGGCATCATCGGACAAGAGTTTGAGCACGGCGATGTGGCTTTTTTTGATTTCAAAAACGGAATGATACTGGGTTTATATTCCAGGGATAACCTCGCTTGGGATTCTCATTTAAAAAAAGAAAAGCCGGCATCTACAGAATTTTCTATAGGTTATACAACAAAAAATGAAGCTGAGGTGGACAGTATCATGGCGCAGGCTAAGAGAGCAGGAGCAACAATAGCCAGACCGGCTCAAAAAACTTTTTGGGGTGGATATAGCGGGTATTTTAAAGATCCGGATGGGCACCTGTGGGAAATAGCGTTCAATCCGAATTTAATACCGACGGAATAACGTGAGAGCGAGAAAAAGAGCGGAGAGCGAAGGGTTAAACGCTCTGAGCTCTGTTTCTTCACTCTTTTTTTCTTCACTTTACCGAAACGGGGATTTTTAAATTCTCCCAAAGAAGCGCAAATCCTCTATCATCAATCGTGTAAGTCAATTGCTCATTCATCGAGTCAGATTTTTGCGGCTTCACTTTTACACGTAGAACATCCTTCGACGGATCTTCCGTTGTTTCGCCGCTGTGCTGTATTCCCCACTGACCTGTTTGCGAATTAAAAATGATTGTCCATTCGCTTTGACCGGGAATTGCATACAGACTATATTTTCCGGCGTGTAAAGTTTTACCCTCTACTTTGATATCCTGATCCGTTGTAAATATAGTGGCCTCGTTTGCTCCGGCTCTCCAAACTTTATCATATGGCACCAATGATCCCCAAATTTGTCTGCCCTTGACCGACGGACTGCTGTAAATGATGGCGATATTAGCGTTATCCACTTTGCCAACTGCTGTAGCAGGAGGGCTAGGGCGTTTTGACTTGTCTCCATCCTGCGCGCGAACGAATGAAAACATCATAACTGCGGCTAACATCAAACCAACTCCTTTTCTGATTGATATTTTTTTCATTTTGTAAATCGTTTAGCGTTAAAAAAATTCCTTCCATAGAAAAGCTGCAATTTGTGAGCCAAGGGCGAAAGTGAGAGCGAAGAAACAGTGTGGAGAGCGTTTAACCCAAGCTCTGCGCTGTGTTCATCCACTCTCATCCAGTGCCCGAACTGGAAAACGAAGAAAACGAGGAAATATAAAAACGGCAATGAAATCGAAAAAATGAAGTGGGGTAAAAAAGAGTGAAGAAACAGGGCGAAGAGCGAAGGGTTAAACGCTCTCCACGCTGTTTCTTCGCTCTTTTTCTGTGCCCGGAACAGGAATCGAACCTGCACTCCCTTGCGAGAACCAGATTTTGAGTCTGACGCGTCTACCAATTCCGCCATCCGGGCGTTGGAATTTTTGGGATCGCAATATTACGCATTTGAAGTGTTTCAGCCAAAAAGAAAGTGCACGATGTAAGGCACAAGAGACAAGGGTCAAGGTACAAGTTATGATGCATCTCCAATCTTGAACCTTAAATCTTGAACCTTGTGCCTTGTCTCTTGTGCCTTACGCTATTCGTCTAATATATGTGGCTCGGCCGATTTGTTTCATAATCTTTTATCGCATTCAACATATCGACCGCAAGTTCTTCCGAAAGATCTTCCAGTTGTTTAAATGCGGAATCTATATGCACCGGACTAATATTTTCCCAATTATTTTCGGATCGCGAAAAAGAAAAAGAAAATGCAAAATCATCTTCAGTAGGAATATCGTCTTTATGAGGAACCACGTAGGCCTGGCAATGATAGAACAACTGTTGAAATTGTATTTCAGTTTCGAAAGAAATTTTTGCAAAAACGCCGATATCAAATTCAATCCAGAATTCTTTCATGGATATTTTTTTAAATGATATGGGTCGGGGCGCTTACCCAAGAAAACTAAAAATCATGCCATGATGCTTAGGTATTGAAGAGAAAATATGCACATTCATTCCTCATTAAATTATTTTTCGCGATTGAGATAAGGATCTGATCAATCAAATAATTTCCTCCTTGAAACTTGAACATTGTTTGTTGAATATTGAATATTTTTCCATTCAAACACCAAATTTTCGATACACCAATCTACAAGTGATCGCGCCGCTAATCGTGGATAGAGAAATTATAATATCTTGCCGCCAAATTATTCATGAATGATCACGATTGGCTTGATCAGGGAAGGTAAAATCCCGGCAGATAACAGGGTGGCTTTGATTCCTTCGCAATGTAAATGGCTGCAAAAAAATTTCCCGAGTTTGCATATCGTCGCTCAATCATCTCCCCATCGTTGTTTCGCTGACAAAGAGTATTTGTCGGCTGGCGTTGAAGTAAAAGAGGATATGGGTGACTGTGATATTCTCCTTGGCATCAAAGAAGTGCCGATTCAGGACCTGATCGCTGGAAAAAAGTATTTATTCTTCTCGCACACAAAAAAAAGACAATTGTATAATCAGCAATTGTTTCGCACCATGATCGACAAAAAAATTACGCTGATCGATTATGAATGCCTGGAGCATGAAGATGGCCAGCGCATATTGGGTTTTGGTTTTTTTGCAGGGGTAGTCGGTGCACACAATGGGATCATGGCCTATGGAAACAGAACAGGTCAATATCACCTTGAAAGGGTCTATAAGCAGCAAAATTTCAAACAACTTATACATACTTACTTTGGATTAAAACTTCCCAATATTAAAGTCGCGATAACCGGATCAGGGCGTGTTGCGCATGGACTTCTAGAAGTAATGAACCTTCTTGGAATTATTGAAATGGATCCTGACGAATACCTGGAAAGAAATTTTGCTTACCCGGTTTTCACACAACTTAAAGGTCATGGACTCTATGCGCATAAACTAACAGGGACCTATAACCGAGAAGATTTTCACCTTCGTCCGCAGGATTATAACTGCAAGTTTTCCGATTATCTCAAGACCACTGATATTTTAATGAACGGGATATATTGGGATCGATTGATGCCAAGATTATTTGAATGGGAGGATATGTCTGATCCCGGTTTTAATATCAAGACAATCGCCGATATTACGGATGACAAAGACGGTTCTGTTCCCTGCAACCTGGGAGATATTAAGATGGAGGATCTTGTATATGGCGTTGATAAAATCAGCAGGCAACAAACAGCGCCTTATTTACCCGGATCGGTTGATGTGATGGCCGTCGGTAATTTGCCGAATGAATTGCCGCGTGATGCTTCCCGCTATTTTGGTGAACAATTGATCAAATATATTTTGGAAGATTTAGTGAAAGAAGGATCTCCCATTATCGAAAGGGCCACGATGTTGAAAGATGGGGTGCTAACGCCCCCTTTTCTTTATTTGAGTGAATATGCAAACTTCTGATTGATGCGGGATGGACTTAAATTTTTAGTTCGTATCATTAAACTGATTTACCATGTAATGTTTCATGCTATAATGTCTATAAACGTTCTATGTATTTTTTAAGAACTCACATAGCGGATCATTTTAATCATACGACTTAAAAATTTAAATCCATCCCGAATCAATCAGAAGTTCAAATAATAATCCTTCATCAACTCTACAAACTCCGGCGTGTAGTCGCCTGTTTCATTTTGGATAGTGAGCTCTGCAGTCGCAGTAAAATTTTCCCTGTTTCTCGAAAAGCGAAGTATGGACCTGAAATAAGGATGACGTGGCGTTTGCCGGATCAATAGTTTTTCCTGCAAATAAAAACTATTCTCCAGTGCAATTTGTTCAAAATATTTTAAGCGATGGTGCGGAAGCAAAACGCCAAAGGAACCAGAAGCTGTAAGATTACCGTCAATTACACGGATCAGTTGATCAAGCGTCAGTTCTTTGCTATGCATCGCGATATTTTTTTCGGGCGAAGATGAAAGCAGGTCTCCTTCAAAAAAAGGAGGGTTCACAATGATGAAATCATATTTTGTAGGAAAAGAGAAATCGCGCACATCACCCGGAAAAACCTGCAAATTTTCTTTCCATTTGCTGGCTGAAATATTTTCTTTTAATTGTTTGAATGAAGAAAGATCGATTTCGATGCCATCGATTTCACTTTTATTTTTTTGAGCAAGCATGAGCATCAACAGGCCGGTGCCGCTTCCGATATCCAGCACGGTAGATTGTGACGGGATTTTTTCGGCAAACCATGCTCCTAATATGCACGCATCCGTGCAAACTTTCATCGCACACTGATCCTGGTGTATAGTAAATTGCTTGAATTGAAAATAAGTATTGGACATGATTTTAATATGCGAATTTGCCAGTGTGCAAATGTCCGAACCTGGATTTTAAACGATTTAACTTATTTTTTTTGATCCTAATTATTTTTTGCATCAGTCGAATCAGAACAATCGCTTAAGATCCCGGTTCTGACATTTGCACATTAAAATTCCGCTCTTGCGCTTGCACTCACATCTAAGCTTTCAAAATTTTTAGCGAGGTATTTATAATATCCGGTGATTGCTATCATGCCTGCGTTATCCGTACAATATTCAAACTTTGGGATGAATGTTTGCCAGTTATTTTTTTTACCAGTTTCCTCAAAAGCATTTCTCAATCCGCTGTTCGCTGCAACACCCCCTGCGATACAAATATTTTTGATACCGGTTTGATCCGATGCTTTTTTTAATTTATTCAATAGAATAGAAACTATTCGCTGTTGAATCGACGCACATATATCCGGCAAGTTTTCTGCGATGAATGAAGCATTCTCTTTAATATTCTCCTGCAAAAAATAAAGTATCGCCGTTTTCAATCCGCTAAAACTGAAATTAAGATTTGGTATCTGCGGTTCGGGAAATTTGAAACGACTGGCATTTCCCTTTTTTGCATATTGGTCGATCAGCGGTCCGCCCGGATAGGGAAGGCCTAACAATTTTGCAGATTTATCAAATGCTTCGCCCGCAGCATCATCGATTGTTTCTCCGATCACTCTCATATCTAACGGTGATGCACATTGCACAATCTGGGTATGTCCGCCGCTTACCGTTAAACATAAAAATGGAAATGAAGGAATCTTTGACGGATCCGCCGAAGGAATGAGATTGGCGAGCACATGTGCCTGCATATGATGCACGCTTATCAGCGGGATATCCATCGAAAGTGCGAGTGATTTTGCAAATTGCGATCCCACAAGTAACGAGCCGATCAATCCGGGTGACTTTGTAAACGCGATCGCGTTGATAGATTTTAAATCTGTTTTTGCATCGTGCAAAGCCTTATCCACGACCGCTACGATATGTTGCATATGCGCGCGGCTTGCGAGCTCGGGAACAACGCCTCCATATTGTTCATGCACTTTTTGACTGGCAATGATATTGGATAATATTTTACCATCACGACAAACAGCAGCAGATGTTTCGTCGCAGGAAGATTCTATTGCAAGTATGGTAATTGTTTTGATAATGATTAATCTTTATGGACTGCAAAGTTAAGTGTGCGGCATTATAGTTGTAGATTCAGTCTGACTTTTTCTACTGTCAAACTACTTTGAAATTTCTCTGTCAAAAACCCAAATATTATGATGATTGTCCGAATCGCTAACCAAAACTTCATCTGCTATGAATTCATTTTCATCTTTCCCAAAATTATAAGTTACTTTATCTAAAAAACCTTTCTTCCAAAGTGTTACATGCAAACCATCTTTTCTCTGTTCCAGTTTCCCTTCTAATACACTTAGCACTTTTCTTGTCTTACCGTCAGACAACATTTTTATCACTATCGTGTCTTGTTGGCTCCCGAATATATGATGTATGGTTAGTGAAAAATCATTTCCAACTTGTTTGATTATAAAAACCGAACTGGTCATTCCATCTGGTCGTGATAGTATTTTGCTTTTTTCATTATTTAACACCCAAGTCCCGCTGTAGTTGTGTGTTTGAGCAAAAAGTTGAAACTGATAAAAAAATAAACCAATTAATGTCAGTAAGATTTTTATTCGATTCTTCATAAGCCTGATACGTAATTTGAATGAAAGTTCGCTTTATAAATTCTGACCACTGTACAATTTTATGTTAAAAGGGATTTTTAATTTTTGTCGGCTTAAATGGTAGTCCTTATAATTCAGAATCGGCTTGTGTCAGACAAATGGCGTGCAACAATTCAATTTGACCTAATAGCAACCACAGGATCCATGCGCGCAGCAGTAATTGCAGGAACGATTCCTGCGATCACACCAACGACTATACAAATGCCGATGGATAGGGCGATGATATCGAGCGGTATGAAAACGCGGAAAGCGATCATGGATGAAAGTATAAATGTGAGAATGAAAACCGCAATGAGTCCAATCAATCCGCCGATAATGCAGAGAAAAGCAGACTCCATCAGAAATTCATAGAGTATTGTACTTCGTTTTGCGCCGATTGCTTTTTTCAACCCGATCTGGCTCGTTCTTTCTCTAACGGTCACGAACATGATATTTGCAACACCAAACATGCCAACAATCAAAGACAAACCGGCAATGGCCCATCCGCCGATATTAAGACCCGTTGTCAATGACTCCAATGCTTTGTTTGCAAATCCGAGATCGGTGACGGAAAAATTATCATCAACAGTTGGACTTAATTTCCTGATCGATCGCATCGAAGCTCTCAGCTCGTCTTTTAGCGCATCGATACTCATATTATCTTTTCCCTTGACCATGATCGTCGGATTTGAATATTCTTCGCGCACCATTTGTTTCATGAAACTAAATGGAACAAGAATGGAATGATCATAATCCCATGCATTCAATATACTCTGACCTTCTTTATTAATGAGTCCAATGATGATCGCTTCTTTTCCATTTTTTAATCTCACTACCTTCCCGACTGATCTTTCAGCACTGCCAAACATCTCTTCTGCAATCGTATAACCAATCACCACAAAATTAGAAGCATTGATAAAATCTTCATTGCGAAAAAATCGTCCTGATTCAATCTTGATGGGTTGTACTTCCGGAAATTTTTCCGACACACCATAGTAATTCACGTTGCTCATGATATCATTCTCATATTCCAGGTTGGCTTGTATATTCATTAAATAGGCAACATCGGTCAGTTCCGGAGATTTGAGCTGGATCAATTTCATCTCAGCATATTTTACTTCGGGCCTCTTGATATATTTCCACCATGGATAATCCGGTCCGCCGCCATTTTCCCATTTGCCGACGAATACGGTATGTGCAGCGATATTATTGAGATCATTCTTGATCGCAAGTTCCATGCTGCTAATCGTAGCGAGCACGCTGATGATACAAAAAATTCCGAATGTAATTCCAAGTAGTGAAAGAAATGTACGGAGTTTGTTGGAGCGAAACTCCTGTAATGCCATTTTTAAACTAGTCCAGAAAGTGTTAAGAAAGCGAAACATGTTGGTTTGCTTATTGTGTCGAATTTTTTTTCGTGAGACGTGAATCGTCAAATGTGAAACTATTGAGCTTTGTCTTGGTTTTATGGTTTGACGTTTCACGTCTCACGAAAAAATTCCAAAATATTACTTTGACCTGATTGCAACTACCGGATCCATTTTCGCCGCAATAAATGCGGGGATAATCCCTGCAAGTACGCCAACTACAAGACAAATGCCGACTGCAAGCGCGATAATATCTGCCGGTATAAAAACTTTAAAGCTAAACATCGAAGAGAATATTGCTGTGAGAATAAAAACAGCAATCAATCCAATCAGTCCACCGATAATACATAGAAATGCAGATTCAAGTAGAAACTCAGAGAGTATGGTGCTTCTTTTTGCGCCAATTGCTTTTTTCAAACCGATTTGACTTGTGCGTTCTCTAACGGTAACGAACATGATATTTGCAACGCCAAACATACCGACGATCAAAGACAACGCAGCAATGGCCCATCCGCCAATATTAATATTTGCAAAAATGCCGTCCATAAATTTGCTAAAGGACTCAATATCGTTCAAGGCATAATCGTCTTCCTGGCTTGGGCTTAGTTTATGAATTGAACGCATTGCTGCCGTTAATTCATCCTTCAACGCTGGGATACTGATATTTGGTTTTCCTTCCACAAGAATACGCGGCTGCGCATATTCAACGCGTGTCATTTGTTTCATGAAATTATGCGCCATGATGATACAATTATCGTAGTCCCACATGTTCATCATGCTCTGACCTTGTTTTTCGATCACACCGATTATCAGCGCGGGCTTCGAGTTTTTCAAACGAACAATTTTCCCAATTGCTTTTTCGGGGTTCGTAAATATTTTTTCTGCGATTGAATATCCAATCACAATAGAATTGGATGCATGATCAAAATCGGATTGTTGCAGGTAGCGGCCCCATCCGATATTGAATTTTTCTATATTGGAAAAATCTTCACTGACTCCATAATAATTTACTCCGGATAAGACATCACTGCCCAATTCAACTGTTGAATTATCACCCATTAAGAAACTTGCATTCGCTAGGATAGGAACACGCTCCTTCAATTGTTTCATCTCGTCATATTTGGGAGCTGGTCTCTTGATGAATTTCCACCAAGGATAGTTATTATCATTTCTATATTCCCACTTGTCGATAAAAATAGTGTTGCTGCCAAGCGATTTGATATCATTCTGAATGGCAATTTTCATGCTGTTGATTGTTGCCAGCACACTGATGATGCAAAAAATACCGAACGTAATTCCCAGCAATGAAAGAAAAGTGCGGAGCTTGTTGGAGCGAAATTCCTGGATGGCCATTTTCAGGCTGGTCATTACGATATTTACAAATCGAAACATATGACGAAAATAAGATTTTCGGGGGAGAATGGAAGAGAAAAGTGGCAATGGGTGGAGTTGATAGGTTGAGTGGTTGATAAGTGGATTGGTCGATAAGTCGATGCGTCAATAAGGACAAGAGGAATTAGGTGTCTCTTTCTGAAAACTTATAACCAGGCTGCATCATATCGACTAATTGAACAATCAATTTATCAACTACCACTCACTCCCCAAATTAATTACCTTGCACATATGCCTACAATACAAAATGATCAGTTAAAAGTTATCATTGCTTCAAAAGGAGCGGAGCTACAAAGTATATTTAGTAAAACGTTCGGGTTGGAATATATGTGGAATGGTGACCCCGCTTTTTGGGCCAAGCATTCGCCGGTATTATTTCCGATCATCGGCACTTTGAAGGATGACCAATATATGTTTAAAAATAAATCTTATAATTTAGGTCGTCATGGTTTTGCCCGTGAAATGGAATTTGCGATCGAAGATCAGCGTGCTGATGCAATCAATTTTTTATTAAAGAGTGATGAAAAGACTTTAGTCAATTTCCCTTTCACGTTTGAATTTAGGATCGGATATCAATTGAATGGAAGTACGGTAAAAACTTTTTATCATATTAAGAATACGGGTGACCATGATTTGTATTTTTCGGTCGGCGGACATCCTGCATTCAAACTTCCTCTTATAGCGGGTACGCATTACAGTGATTATTACCTGGAGTTCAATAAAAATGAAACACTTTCACGATGGCCGATTTCTCCCGCAGGGCTAATAGAAAAAAATCCGGCTCCTTTTTTAAATAATACACAGAGGCTTCCTTTGCATAAAGAATTATTTTTAAAGGATGCGTTGGTATTTAAAAACCCTGTTTCGAATTCAGTCTCGATAAAATCAAAAACCACTCCCCACGGATTAGATTTTGATTTTACCGGTTTCCCTTATTTAGGTATTTGGGCAGCGAAGAATGCAGATTTCATTTGTATCGAGCCATGGTGTGGCATTGCAGACAGCGTAGATACCGATCAGCAATTAATACACAAGGAAGGTATTAATAAGTTGGAAAAAAATGAAGTTTTTGGACGAAACTGGGAAGTAACTGTTTTTTGAACGATGATTAAATTGATTTTGTCTGAACCGGGATGTCTGGGATAATTGAGATAACTGGGAATTAACTGATAAAAAAATATTCAATATTCAACAATCAACACTCAATATTCAATCCTTTTATTTAGGGTTTGGTTCTTAAACTTGAACATTGAGTGTTGATTGTTGAATATTGAATATTTTTTTATCAGTTAATTCCCAGTTATCTCAATTATCCCAGACATCCCGGTTCAGACAAAATCAATTTAATCATCGTTCAAAACTCGAATGCCTTCACCTTCGGGTCCTGCAAAATATCATGCACAAAATGCCGGTGGTTTTTTTCAGTTCCTTTTACGATCCATTCACCCGTAATAACATCGCCTGCCTTCATTTGCCTCGTTCTTTTAAAATTAAGATGATGTTCTTTGAAAGCGGATTCAAATCGCAGTAGTGTCTCGTTTTCATAATCGCACACAATTTTATAACTCCTTATCTGGCTGATCCGATCGATCTGTTTTTCAATTTTTGTGAAGAGGTAGAGAACAATTAATATCAATATACAAGCTACAGCGGAAACCAGCGCATAACCGGCACCGATACCCATGCCTAATGCGGCTGTAACCCAGATCATCGCAGCAGTTGTAATTCCATTTACACGATTATCTCCTTTGAAAATAACGCCCGCACCGACAAACCCGATGCCTACGACTACATTCGATGCGATGCGATCAGGAGAAGTTCTTACACCAATGATTTCAGAAAAAACAGTGAATAATGTTGCGCCAATACAAATCATCGTCAGTGTACGGAAGCCGGCCGATTTACTTCTATATTCACGTTCCGCGCCAATCAATCCACCGATGATTATTGAAAAAATCAATTTCCAAATTATATCTTCTGGTAGTTGCATAGTCTGATCAGGTTTAGATGAATGGAATTATTGTCGTCTGAACCGGGATTTTAAACGATTTTTCTGATTGTGCTGAGTAGAATTCTCTCAGCATGTAAATCTTTAATACAGATCAGTATAATCACAAAAAAATCGTGTAAAATCCCGGTTCAGATTATTTTAACGGTCGCTTTTTTATCATTCCTCCCTTTGTATCTTTCAAACTCTGCATCACAATAAATGCGTGCGGATCAATCGCCTCCACTTCTGCCCGCAACCTCGATATTTCCAAACGTGTGATCACCGTAAAAAGAATATTGATATCCGTCACATGACCTCTTTTACCATAGCCATGCATTCCTTTGTATGCAGTGATGCCTCTTCCCAATTTATCGGTGATCATTGAACTGATTTCCTCAGCTTTTGGAGAAACGATCGTGACGCCTGTATATTCTTCAATCCCTTCAATCAGGAAATCCATTGTTCTTGATGCGGCGAGATAAATGAGGATTGAATATAGAGCCGTTTCTATAGAAAGTAAATAAGCAGCGACAGAAAAAATACCGACATTAAACACAAGGACAATGTCGCCTACAGATATTGTTGTTTTGCGGCTGATATAAATTGCCAGCACTTCCGTTCCATCAAGTACACCGCCGCCTCTTACGGCAAACCCGATACCAGCTCCGAGAAAAAAACCACCAAATACCGAAATCAATAATTTGTCGGATGTGATCACAGGATAATGAACAAAAGTGATACAAAGTGCAAGGCCAATGATTGCGAAGATTGTTTTTAGTGTAAACCATTTTCCAATTTGTCTATAACCAAGAATAACAAAAGGAATATTAATGATAACGAGTAACAATGCGAGTGGCAATTTGGTGACCTCGGATATTAACAAAGAAATTCCTGTTGCGCCACCATCAATGAAATTATTTGGCAATAGAAAACCTTCCAGTCCGAAACCCGCAGAAAAAATACCAACGATGATCAGTAAAAAATCTTTGATATTGCGAGATAGCATTGTCCGATAGCGGTAGAATTGTTTTGCCTGCTGATACTTTGAAGATGACTTATCACTTTTCGCGGGCAATGCTTCTTCTACGACATCTTTGATAATATGTTGTAAAGGATTTTCCATCTTTTTAAAATTAAGGTTTATTCACAAGAACCATGTATCAAAAGTTAAAAAAATCCGCATTCTGCAAATTGATCTTTGAATACATTTACTTTGCACACAATTCAACTGTATGTTATCATTCACAAAAAAAATATCAGCGTTTTTATTTGGATCAGTCTTGCTATTTACGGTTGCATGTCAGAAGCCATTGGCTCCTGAATACAAGGGGTTTGATAATCTGCAAATCGGCAAATTGAGTATGCAGGAATCACATTTTTCTACGAGCCTGAAATTTTACAATCCCAATTCTTTCGGCATTCAATTAAAAAAAGCGGAGATGGATATTTTTGTAAATGATAAACTGGCTGATCATTACCTGCTCGATTCAACGATTTATATTTCGAAGTTGGATACATTCTATATCCCTGTCTCGATCAAAATAAATTTGAATAATGTTTTCAGCAATGCATTGCAGGCGTTGATCAGTAAAGAAGTGAAGATTCGCCTTGCAGGATATGCGAAATTAAAAAAAGGCGCGGTCGGTTTTCGCGTGCCGTTGTTGTATGAAGAAACGGAGAAGCTGGATGATTTGTTGAATCAATGACAGCTTGAAGGGTGCGGGGTAGAAGGCATAAGGTACAAGAAGCAAGGTACAAGTTA
>JAFDYD010000038.1:63147-103263 GCA_018267615.1 Bacteroidota bacterium
TAACTTGTACCTTGCTTCTTGTACTTTACACCCAAACTTTACACCTCTCAACTCTTTTAAGTAATTTCGCGCCCGAAGAAAATAAATATGAAGTACAGAACTGAAATAGATAAACGTAGAACTTTTGCCATTATCTCGCACCCGGATGCTGGTAAAACAACCCTTACAGAAAAATTCCTTTTGTTCGGAGGTGCCATTCAAACTGCGGGAGCTGTAAAAAGCAACAAGATCAGAAAATACGCTACAAGCGATTTTATGGAAATCGAAAGGCAGCGAGGAATTTCTGTTGCTACTTCGGTAATGAGTTTTGAATATAAAAATATTCTGATCAACCTGCTTGATACACCGGGTCACAAAGATTTTGCAGAAGATACTTACAGAACACTGACGGCAGTTGACAGTGTGATCCTGGTTATCGACAGTGTAAACGGGGTTGAGGCGCAAACAAGAAGATTGATGGAAGTTTGTCGAATGCGTAACACGCCCGTGATTGTATTCGTCAACAAAATGGATCGCGACGGAAAAAACAGGTTTGACTTATTGGAGGAGATCGAAAAAGAGTTGAATATAAAATTACATCCGATGACCTGGCCGATTAATAGTGGTAAGGATTTCAAAGGTGTTTATAATCTCGATGAAAAAAATCTCGTCTTATTCACTGCAAATACAAAAGCGAGCGACGAAGATATTATCCGGATCGATACGCTTGCGGATACTTCACTCGATCAGAAATTGGGTGAAAAAGATGCAGCTATTTTGCGTGAGGATGTAGAGCTTGTTGATGGAGTATATGGTGAGCTGGATACGGAGGATTATCTCGCAGGTAAAATTGCACCCGTTTTCTTTGGCAGTGCCATTAATAATTTTGGCGTGCGGGAAATGCTGGATACATTTATTCGCATTGCACCTGTTCCGCAATGCCGTCCTACGAGTATCGGACCTGTTTGTCCGGACGAAGATAAACTCAGCGGTTTTGTTTTTAAGATCCACGCTAATCTTGATCCCCGGCATCGCGACCGGATCGCATTCCTGCGCGTGTGCAGTGGAAGATTTGAGCGCAATAAATATTTTCATCATGTGCGGTTAAACAAGGACGTTAGATTCAGCAATCCGTATACTTTTCTTGCGCGTGATAAAGATGTGATTGAAGAAGCCTATCCAGGCGATGTGGTCGGGTTATTCGATACTGGAAATTTTAAAATCGGAGATACGTTGACAGAAGGGAAAGACTTTTATTTCACGGGTATTCCTTCTTTCTCTCCGGAAATTTTCAAAGAAGTCATCAATAAAGATCCGATGAAAACAAAGCAATTGGAAAAAGGATTATTGCAGTTGACAGATGAAGGCGTGGCGCAATTGTTCACTCAGTTCGGCGGAAACAAAAAAATTATCGGATGTGTGGGAGAGTTGCAATTTGAAGTGATACAATACCGGCTGTTGCATGAGTATAGTGCTTCGGTGCAATTTAACAATTTGCCATTTTACAAAGCTTGTTGGATTACCAGCAAAGATCCGAAGACGCTGGAAGATTTTATACGATTCAAACAGGCAAACATAGCCGAAGATAAGGATGGCCATCTCGTTTATCTCGCGCAAAGCGAATGGTTTTTGAATACCGAAAGAAAAAATAACCCGGATATTGAATTTCATTTTACTTCGGAAATTCATAAGTGAGTGAAGAAACAAGGCACAAGGTACAAGGTACAAGGTACAAGGCACAAGATTCAAGGTACAAGGTACAAGGTTCAAGATGTAACGCATCTTGAACCTTGTACCTTGAACCTTGTACCTTGTAGCTCGTTTCTTCAATAATCACCTTTTTTAACTTCGACGATATGGTTGAGACAGATCACCTTGTTATTTTACCACTGAACTATGAGCAACTTGAGTTATACCTGCAGGGAAACGGCAGGCTTGAAAAACTTTTACATTTAAAAGATCTTGGAAGAACAATCGCTCCGGATGTAAAAGAAATGGTTACTGCGTTTACGCTGCCTAAAATAAAAAAAGCTGGTCCAGCCAATTATCTTTTTTTTACCTTTTGGATCGTCGTTGAAAAAAAATCACGATCAATTGTAGCGGAATTAGGATTTAAAGGCGAGCCAAATGAAAAAGGTGAAATAGAAATTGGGTATGGAACAATGCCCACGCAACGTGGAAAGGGATTCATGACAGAAGCGGTAGGAGGGATGATTGAATGGGCAAAACATCAATCGAACATCAAATTTATTCTTGCGGAAACAGAAGAAAAAAATACGGCGTCGATTAAAATCGTTCAAAAAAATAATTTTGAATATACGGGGAAAAAAGGGAGGATGATGTGGTGGAAGGTGGCTGTGAAATGAACTTCTGATGGGTACGATTTGACTGATGGGCTATGACGGTTCATAAAATTTGAAAATCATAAGGAAAATTAAGTCTATGACTATCGGTATTACTTTTTTACGACCCGTGCATTATCAAAGCCCATCAGTCAAATCATACCCATCAGAAGTTCACTTCAGATGCGTATGATTTGCCTGATGGCCTATTATAGTTTATCGAATTTGAAAATGATGAGATAAAGGAAATTAAGTCTAGGACTATCGGTATTACTTTTTCGACCCATGCAATAACAAAGCCCATCAATCAAATCATACCCATCCATCAGAAGTTCACTTCAGCGGAATCCCGGTATAATTATGCGGCGTAATTCTTTTCAATTCTTTTTTTATAGTTGCTGCAATTTTTAATCCGTCTATAAAACTATGAATGGATTGTTTGGTGATAGCAGCATTTCCGCGCGTAAGTTCTTTTAACGCTTCATAAGGTTGTGGATATTCTTCCCTTCTTAAAATAGTTTGAATCGCTTCTGCTACGACCGCCCAGTTATTATCAAGATCCTGTTGCAATTTCGGTTCATTCAATACCAATTTCCCCAAGCCCTTCTCAATTGATTTCAATGCAAGAATTGAATGGGCAAATGGAACTCCGATATTTCTTAAAGTAGTGGAATCTGTCAAATCTCTTTGCAACCGCGACACTGGCAATTTTGAAGAAAGATATTCGAAAGAAGCGTTAGCCATTCCAAGATTCCCCTCAGCATTTTCAAAATCGATCGGATTCACTTTATGTGGCATTGCTGAGGACCCGATTTCTCCCTTTTTTATTTTTTGTTTGAAATAATCCATGGAGACATAGGTCCAGATATCGCGGCAAAAATCAATCAAAATATTGTTGATTCGTTTGATCGCATCGAAATGAGCGGCGAGATGATCGTAATGTTCGATTTGTGTAGTGTATTGTTGACGATGTAATCCCAACACGCCTTCTACAAATTCATTAGCCAGTTTTGTCCAGTCTTTTTTTGGAAATGCAACATAATGTGCATTCATATTACCTGATGCTCCGCCAAATTTTGCGGAAAAAGGAATTTGAATGAGCAGTTCGACCTGGTCTTCTATACGTTCAACAAAAACCATAATTTCTTTTCCCAGTGTTGTTGGACTAGCTGGTTGTCCATGTGTGCGGGCAAGCATAGATACACTGCGCCATTCTTTTGCCAGCAATTGTAACTGCCTGTTTAGATTTAGTAAACCCGGCAGGTATTCAATTTCCATCGCGTATTTCCATAGCAAAGGAATCGCGGTGTTATTGATGTCTTGTGATGTAAGTCCGAAGTGAATCCATTCCTTGGTATCATCAGCACTTGTTTGATCGAGTTTTGTTTTCAAAAAATACTCTACAGCTTTTACATCATGATTGGTGATGCGTTCAGTTTTTTTTATTTCCTGCGCATCTTCTATACTAAAATTTTCTACAACTTCCTGCAAATGTTTTTTTGCAGCGGCAGGTAAACTAAAAAAATCTTTTTGAGCGAGAAAAAGAAAATATTCCACTTCAACAATTACTCTTGACTTGATCAGCGCATACTCAGAAAAGTATTCATCAAGCTGGTGCAACTGGTTGCGGTAGCGTCCATCAAGCGGAGAAATAGCTGTGAGTGCATTCAGTTCCATGAAGCTTATTTGAAAATTGAGTGTGTTAATTAAAGCCGGTGCCTTAGTTTTGCAGCCAAAATTAACATAAAGGACTTGGAAAGAAAAATACGCGTAGGCGCAGTGAGCTATTTGAATACGAAACCCCTGCTTTATGGAATCCAGCGGTCTTCATTGATGAGTAATATCGACCTGAAAATTGACTATCCTGCAAAAATTGCTTCAATGCTTTTGAATGATGAGATTGATCTCGGTCTTGTTCCGGTTGCCATCATTCCACAAATGAAATCTTACTATATAAACACCGATTATTGTATCGCCAGTAATGGACCGATTGCTTCGGTTTGTTTATTTAGTGAAACGCCACTTGAAAAAGTCGAAAAAGTTTTACTGGATTATCAAAGCAGAACATCAGTACTTCTTGCAAAAATATTATTGAAAGAATATTGGAATGCGCAACCCGAACTCGTGGATGCAAGAGATGATTTCAGGGAACATATTCGAGAAAAAGTTGCGGGTGTAGTGATTGGCGATCGTGCATTGGAGCAAAGATTCCAATCTAAATACATTTATGATTTAGGAGATGCCTGGAAAAAATTGACAAACCTTCCCTTTGTTTTCGCAGCCTGGATCAGCAACAAAAAATTAGACGATGTATTTGTGAGGGAATTCAACAATGCAAATGCCGTTGGGTTGCACAATCTTGAATCTGTTTTAAAAGAAATCGAATATGATAAATTTGATTTACACGATTACTACACAAAATTCATCAAGTATACCTTGGATGAGAAAAAAATGAAAGGGCTGGATTTGTTTTTGAAAAAATTAAATGGATTATAGCCCGTCGGTTCAAATGTGAATGAACTTTTTATCTAATCAAAAACACTGTTCCTTTCAAATCAACATTTCCGCATGGTGTGAGCGCACGTATTATATATATGAATCCTCCACTGTCCTGCGGCGTTCCTTTAAAAGTTCCATCCCAGCAGTCTGAAGGATTTTTTGTAGCAAAAACAAGTTGTCCCCATCGATTATAAATTGAAAATTCTTTTAGTTCAATACCTCCCCATTGCTTCAATCCAAAACAATCATTCTTGCCATCGCCATTTGGTGTAAATGCATTGGGTACTTTATATGCGTTTTTGCCAAGAGGTGAAATCGTTATTGTCAGCGAGTCGTATGCGGTGCATCCTTCTTTATTGGTGACGGCAAGTACATATGAGACGGTGTTACCGATGGTTACCACAGGATTTGAGATGGAAGGATCGCTCAATCCTGTTGGCGGTGCCCACGAGTAAAATTCGCCACCGGACGCGTTGAGTTGAATGCTGGTGTTGATGCATCCAAGAATATCAGGACCAGCATTTGCAAACGGAACGGGTTTAACTGTCACAGGTTGGGTGGCAGAATCTGCACAGCCATTCGTTGCTGTGAATTTGTATTGTATGGGATAAACTCCCGCTACAATTTTTGAAAGATCGAAGAAACCTGTGGGAGATACGCCATTGCCGCTAAACACACCAATTCCCTGCAATCCCGAACTTTCCGATACTTGTGTGATGATGAACGAAGAGTCGTTATTGCATACATCGTTTATTGCCCCAAAAGAAATTTTTGGCGAAGGAAGAATGTTCACGTTTGCGATATCGGATATGAAATTGGAAGTGCGTACACAGCCGGAATTGTCTGAAATGGATTTAAGCGTGTATGTGTTGCCGTTAGTCGCCGGAGGCAGCGTAATGACTCCATTTACAGGATTAACAATTGTAGTAACATTGATTCCGTCGTCGATCTGAAATGTAAATGGAGCTGATCCCTGTGTGGTGTTAAAATTTAAAAGAATGGGACTGCCCGCGCACGCGGTACTTCCGGTAATTCCTCCTTGAGGAAGCGGGTTAACATAGATTATAATAGCAGAATCCGCCGGGTTTGAATTTGTGCAGCCGGACGCATCTGAGACAGATGTGAGTATGAAGGTGGTTGTATCAGTAAGCGTATAAGGTGTTGTAAAAGATGATCCGTTTAAAATATTGTTTTGGGTAAAACTGCTGGTGCTGTCTGTGTAGGTTATCGAGAACGGTGAAATGCCAGTTGCAGAGATTATCGTCATATTTGCGATATCCCCGGCACAAATATTTCCACCAAACAATTTTGTTTGTGGTCGTGGTTTGATATTTAGAATGGTCTCATTCGATATGACTCTGCAGTGATTTGAATTAATATTCAGGCCGTCACCAGCTAGTAGCCTGTATTTATAATTTCGGGGTAGAGGTGACAGCGGCGCAACCAAGTTAATTTGCTGTGAGCTGGAATTGGGAATATCAATCCAGGTTTTTCCGCTATCGCTACTTACTTGCCATAAGAAACCAGGGTTCGCATATCCTGTCGAAATATTTCCATATAATGAAAAAGCGGAACTTTCACATATTGAAATTGAGTCGACAGATGTAGCCTGACTGAATGATGCTGTTGTTGTAGGGCCGCATGGACGAAAAGTGATATCGTCAATCGCCAAATCGTTGCCTACGTTTGCAAGTCCCCCTGGACTATTGTTTATCATTCGCAACACAACGGTGGACACATTTGATGGTGTCGTAAAATAAAATCCATATTGCTGCCATGAAAAATTGTTTGTCTGACTGATTGGCCCGGTGTCATAAGTTCCTAATACGGTTCCGTCGGATTGTTCGATGCGAAAAGTAATGTCGGGATTGACGCCAATTATTTTTGACGGATCTAAAACATTGGCAATCCATGCAGCAAATTCATAAGTTGTCGACCCACACAAATTGGTTACAGTTTGATTATAGAATTCTCCTGGCTGTTCGCTTGAATTATAAAAAGCCATATAACCGTTAGGATCATTTGGCGTATGGTTGAGCGATCCGGAAAACCAATCGACATTGTACGGAACATTATTTGTTATGGTGTACTGGCCATCAATCGGAGTGGGGTTTGCCGGGTTGCCGGAGACAGGTACATATGTGAGGGTAGTAGATGCACCAGGTGCTGCTAATGACAAATTAGGGCCCGGATTATTGCCACTTCCGAACGTAACGTTTACAACTGGGTCTCCCAGTGAGCCGTTACAAAGTGTAGATGTTGTTTGAACGTTGCATAGTGCGTTTACTTCCTGTTGATTTAATGCGCGACTGTAGATGCGTACCTCATCAATTTTACCTTTGAATTGTTGTGGATCACCAGACCACCACGAGCCAATTTGAATATCTGCGTTTGCACATTGGTTTAAATTGACAAAACCTGCATTTTTTGATTGAATTAGTATGCCATTTAAATAAATTTTTTGAATACCATTTTCAAAAGTAGCCACCACGCAGTACCATTGATTCGTCGTAATTGGAGAAGACGTATTTACATAAGCAGCGTTAAGAGGCGGACTAGCACATCCGTCGGTAGCAGAATTAACCCCAAAAAGTACACCGGGGTATAAACTGAAATCCATTGCAACCTGAAATTGAGTACCGACTCCCAGATTGTAACCAATTTTGCCTAGAAGCGTTTGAACACCGTTTTGTTCGGGGCTAAAATTTAAGCTTATGGTCAATGCATTTGACGGATTTAGATTTGCGGAGTTAGGAATTTGAATATAGTCGTCTAGTCCGTCGAAATGGTAAGCGCTGTTTGAGTTGCCTATCTTATCAGTGGTAAGCTGCGCTCCATTCATTACATTTCCATTGTTTCCGTTTCCACTTTGATCGGAAGCATTTCCGTTAAATGGGTAATATGCTACCAAACCTTGGGATAAATTGATTTGGCCTTGGGTCCGCAAAATGAATATAAGAGTAAAGAAAATGAATATTACATTTTTCAATGGGAGGGGTAATAGTTTTTAAAAATATAAAAATTATTGAAAATCGCATAATAAGAAATTTTATATTATTATTGCCCACCTGAAAAATGATCGCTAAGAATAAAATAGAATATGTCTGATATCAACAAAGAATTTTCGCCGTCGTTAATATATCCTACTTATTTTATAAGACATGGTTTAAAGCAAGCGATTTATAAGTTTTCATCACAGATGACGGGAAGGTTATTGGATTTTGGATGTGGTTCGAAGCCTTACAAAAGCTTTTTTAAAGTAGATGAATACGTTGGAGTAGATTTTCAAAATGAAGGCCATCCGCACGACAATGAACAAATAGATTTTTTTTATGATGGTAAAGCACTGCCATTCCCAAACGAATATTTTGACTGTGTCCTATGCAGTGAAGTTTTTGAGCATATATTTAATCTGGAAGAAGTATTAAAAGAGATAAACAGGGTATTAAAAAAAGACGGGAAGATATTAATTACATGCCCGTTTGTCTGGAATGAACATGAAATACCGTTTGACTATGCCAGATACACTTTATTCGCGTTAAAAGATATTTTGGAAAGAAATAATTTTTGTATTGTCGAATTTGAAAAGTCGGGCAATTTTGTTACAACATTGACACAATTGTGGGTTTTGTACTTTAGTATTCTTTTGCAAGATCGATGGAGAAAAATTATAATTTTAAGATGGTTTTACAAAATCACCTTTGTATTATTCCCTAATGTCATTGGGCTTTTTTTAAACATTATTCTTCCCAACAATAAAACCCTATACTTAAACAATATTGTTTTGGCCAAAAAGAAATGAGTTTTTACATTAAGACTTCGAGCAAACCAAAATTGCTCTTTATATCGCACGAAGCGTCCCTTACCGGCGCTCCGATTTTATTATTAAATTTATTGACTTTGTTGAAAAGATCGGGGCAATTTGAATTAGAAGTTCTTTTATATCGGGGAGGAGATTTGGAAGACAAGTTCAAACACATTTCATCTGTTTTCATTTTGAAATCGAGCGAATACAAAAATGTTAAAAACTTTATTCTTCGCGCAATTAATTTCGTTGTGTATCGTCTAAGAATTCTATATTTTAAAGCTACCATGCAAAAGCCGAATCTGATTTTCAGTAACACAATTGTCAATGGTAGATTAATAAAAGCGTTTAAAAAATCGGGCATTCCAATTGTTACTTATATTCATGAATTAGAATCAACGATTCAGTATTTTAAAAAAGATCACATCTCGGAATTCGCCATAGAGTATTCGGACTTTTTTATTGCACCGGCAAAAATTGTTGCTGCCAACCTTATGAAAAATCATGCTGTGAAGGAGGATAAGATTTTTTTTCTTAATTATTTACTCCCGTACGATCCGAACGTGATTTTGGATAAAAGTAAAACCCGTGAAATATTCTTAAGGCAATTTGGTATCCCGAGCGAAAAATTCTGTGTTGTGGGAATGGGAAAAGCAACGCACCGGAAAGGTATAGATATTTTTATAGAAACCTGTTATCAAACGTATCAATTGGATAAAAACATTCATTTTGTCTGGATAGGCGAAATCGAAGATGAAAAGATGTCGAAATATATTAATAATTATATCAGCGATAATAAAATCAATGATGCTATAACTCTTGCTGGCAGGCAACTGTATTCTATTTCATCATTACTTCCTTTCGATATTTTCTTGCTCACTTCGCGAGAAGATCCTTACCCTTTAGTTGTTATTGAGGCGGCTATTATGAAAATTCCAGCATTATGTTTTGAGGGATCAGGCGGGGCGCCGGAATTTATTTCAGACGATTCAGGTTGGACTGTTCCTGATTTTTCTGCAAAAAGCTTCGCTTTGAAATTAATTGATATCAAAAACAAAAATGATGAAGTTAAAATAAGAGGTTTAAACGCCTACAATAAAGCAATAGCTTTACATACAAATGAAGAGTTTATATTAAGACAATTCAATTTAATTTTGGACAAGATAATCAATCCATAATAGAATAAAACATAGGTCACTTTTCGATTCGGAAACTATTATTAAATGGACTCGCATCAAGACATAATCAGCCCTCTGACCAAACTAGCAAACACAGAATTGGTAAATCAAATTCCTTCATCTCTTATTGTAAATAAATATCGAGATGAATTGCAACTTGATGTGAAACGATTTTTTACCACAGAAATGGTTCAAATTTATTTATGCAAGGATTCTGGATTTAAGTTTTACCACCCTTTTAATATTGATGGCGATGAGAAACTCTATCAAGATCTTCAGAGAGCCAATCGACAATATTACCGCACTTGGAATTGGGAGAATGAAACCACTTATCGGTTTATCAAAAAAAGCGATAAAATATTAGAAATAGGTTGCGGGTCTGGTAGTTTTTTGGACAGATTAAAGCAGGACGAAATAAATGCAACAGGACTAGAATTGAACAAAGATGCTGTACAACTTTGTATAAGCAAAGGGCTAAATGTGTTTAACGACTCATTGGAGCATCATAATATAACCAACTCTGGTTTATATGATATGGTTTGTAGTTTCCAAGTTCTTGAACACATTGCCGATCCAGCCGAGTATATTCAAAATTGCATTTTCGCAACAAAAAACGGAGGTAAAATCGTGTTTGCTGTGCCTAACAATAACCCATATCTTTTTAGGCGGGACATTTATCATACGCTCAACCTACCACCTCATCATATGGGTTTGTGGAGCGAAGACGCATTTTTGAGTCTCCCAAAATTTTTCCCGATAAGATTAATCGGCGTGTATATTGAACCACTTTATGAAAAAAGGGAATACATGAACATTTTTTTAAAATATTCTCATGTATATTTTCTTCGGTTCATAACCAACCGGCTTCCTGAAAAAATTATAAGTACGCTCGCCAAGGTAAATCATTGGAAGGGCAGAAACATCCTGGCCATTTTTGAGAAAAATACCTTTTAAGAGGATCTATTATTTGAATTTCGGATAAAAATTTCTAGTTTTCCGAATTGTTTATATCTCACCCTAAGCTTTAAAACCATGAATTTAAGAACCGTTATTGTAGTTTGCTTTTTAATGAGTGCTATTGCTTGCAAAAAAAGTAGTAAGTCAATCAGTGATATTAATTTGACAAAAGGGTTATTGGCATATTATCCATTCAATGGAAATGCAAACGACGAAAGCGGGAACCAGTTAAACGGCACTATTCAAAACGGAGTTAGTTTCACTGGCGATATATCCGGAAAAGCTAATAGCGCTGTTACATTCGACGGATCTACGGGATATATAATTGTAAATGATCCAAAGGGCATTCTTCAAACTGATTCAGTGTCTTTTTCTTTTTTAGTGAAAGCATCGGATGTTGCATCAAGAGGTGCAATTTTAAATAAAGTAAATCCTAATGATGCAACAGGTTTAAGTTTTGCAATGGATATATCAAGCCCAACATCGAACCATAGATTTAATTTTGGAGCCGTTCCAAATACGTTCGATTGTTCGTCAACCAACTATGATAATAATGGCGTATCCATCAATAATGGAGCTGATATCAATGCAGATACATGGTATCACGTGGTTGCAATTTTTTCAAATTCAGTTCAGAGTATCTATGTAAATGGTGTATTGAAAACATCAATCACAAAATCTTATGCTGCATTAAACAGATGTCCAACGAATACGTATCTTCTTATCGGTGGATGGTGGAAAAATGATATAATTTCTTTTCATGGAATTCTCGATGAAATAAGAATATATAATCGCGCGTTAAATTTTGAAGAGATCACTGAATTGGCAAAACCTGTCCTTAATTAATTTTTTGAGATAGTTGATTTGATGTCGCTTCTGATCAATTTTTTGTATATCTTCCGCCTTGAATTCCCCTACACTTTTTTATTAGCTACCAATCAAACTGTTTTATGCGTAATTTTTTCGGAATCCTTTTTTTGGGAGGTATTTTTATTTTGATGATTCAGACCGGCCTTGTTTCCTGTACAAAAACAAATACTGTCACTGATACTGTAACTGTAATACGCACAGATACCGTAATTCACACAGACACTTTGCAAAAGAAGGACACTGTCCTGACCGAGGCGATTCTAACTGCCAATCCATGGAAAGTGCAGGAAGTGCGAGCTTTATTTGGTAATAATTCTGAAATATTTTATTTAAGAGGGGCTTCGTCTGGAAACACTGCAAATTTTGACAACGAGTATATTACGCTTAATTCAGATCATACAGGCCTTTATGTAGATAACAACGGTGGCGCTTCAACCCTTACCTGGATTTATACTACGGCAGATCCCGCTAATCCGAAAGTGATTTGGATCTGGAATCTGCCCTCACCTGTAACTGTTACTTGGGAACACGTATATTATAAAAATGCTGCTTTGCATTACGATGAATATTATAATCAGGGCGGTACTAATATACTGACCGCGGAAATCAGGATACCCAAATGATTTCGATCATTTTTTATCTAAACAAGAATACTTCCATTTTCTAAATAATAATTGAAAAGCGGATCTTCAATTTAGCATAGGCGGCTTCATTGACTGAAAGATCGCCGTGATTTTAAATAGTATTCAGTTCTAAATTTCAGGCACACTAATTCCCAAACATTAAACTTGGATTCGAAACCTCGTTTAATTTCCCTGCCAATTTTTCATTTTTCCTTCCATGGCATAATGATTGACAATCTTCTGTGTAGTTCAAAATTATATTAACCTAAAAGAAGATAAATATGGGAAAGATTATAGGAATTGACCTTGGAACAACCAATAGTTGCGTTGCTGTAATGGAAGGAAACGAACCGGTGGTTATTGCCAATGATGAAGGTCGTCGCACGACCCCGTCAGTCGTGGCTTTCCTGAAAAATGGTGAACGCAAGGTAGGTGATCCGGCTAAAAGACAGGCCATCACCAATCCAGTGAATACCATCATGTCAGTTAAGCGTTTCATGGGTCGTCGCTACGACGAAGTGACCAATGAAATCAGCCATTGGAGTTATAAAGTAGTGAAGGGTGACAATAATACTTGTCGTATTGACATCGACGGACGCCAGTACACTCCACAGGAAATCAGCGCTATGATTCTTCAGAAAATGAAGAAGACTGCCGAAGATTACCTCGGACAAGAAGTTACTGAAGCCGTTATTACTGTACCTGCTTATTTTAACGATGCTCAGCGCCAGGCTACAAAAGAAGCTGGTGAGATTGCGGGATTGAATGTGCGTCGTATCGTGAATGAACCTACCGCTGCAGCATTGGCTTATGGCTTAGATAAAGCAGGTAAGGATGAAAAGATCGCAGTATTTGATCTCGGGGGCGGTACGTTTGATATTTCTATTCTTGAATTGGGTGACGGTGTATTCGAAGTAAAATCTACTAATGGTGATACACATCTCGGCGGGGATGATTTTGATAAGGTGGTGATGGATTGGCTCGCTGACGAATTCAAGAAAGACGAAAATATGGATCTCCGCAAAGATCCGATGGCATTGCAACGTCTAAAAGAAGCTGCTGAAAAAGCAAAGATCGAATTATCATCTTCTAGTGAGACTGAAATCAATTTACCATATATAACAGCAGTAGATGGGGTACCGAAACACCTAGTTAAGAAATTAACGCGTGCAAAATTCGAACAGCTTTCGGACACTTTATTTCAAAGATGTTTGAAGCCTTGCGAACAGGCATTAAAAGACGCGGGTTTGAGCGGTTCACAAATTGATGAAGTGATTTTGGTTGGTGGTAGTACACGTATTCCAAAAGTGCAGGAAATCGTTGAAAAATTCTTTGGCAAAAAACCTAATAAAGGTGTGAACCCGGATGAAGTAGTTGCAGTTGGTGCGGCGATACAGGGTGCAGTATTGACTGGCGAAGTGAAAGATGTGTTGTTGCTTGATGTAACCCCACTTAGTCTTGGTATCGAAACCATGGGTGGAGTAATGACGAAATTGATTGAATCTAACACAACGATTCCGACAAAAAAATCAGAAGTGTTTTCAACTGCCAGCGATAACCAACCTGGTGTGCAAATACAAGTATTGCAAGGTGAACGTCCGATGGCCAATCAAAATAAAAGTCTTGGTGTGTTTAATTTGGATGGAATTCCACCTGCACCAAGAGGCGTTCCACAAATTGAAGTGACGTTTGATATCGATGCGAATGGTATTCTCCATGTTACTGCAAAAGATAAAGGAACAGGTAAGGAACAAAAAATACGCATCGAAGCAGGCAGCGGATTGAGCAAAGATGAAGTTGAAAAAATGAAGGCTGAAGCGCGCGCAAATGAAGCTTCGGATAAGGTTGCCCGTGAGAAAGTTGATAAGATGAATCAGGCTGACAGTCTTATTTTCCAAACTGAAAAGCAGTTGAAAGAATATGGTGACAAAATTCCTGCGGATAAAAAACAGCCGATCGAAACAGCTTTGAATAAACTTAAAGAAGCACATAAATCGCAGGATATTTCCGCAATCGACACCGCAGTTGCAGAAATCAATGCGGCTTGGACAACTGCTTCAGAAGAAATGTATAAATCAGCACAGCAGGGTGGAGGTCCGCAACAACCCGGTGGTGATGCAAACGGAGGTGGTCAGGCGCATTCAGGAAATAATTCTGAAAATGTAACTGACGCGGAGTTTGAAGAAGTAAAATAAATTCAAGAGTTCATTCGAATTGATTTGACAAAACAAATTGAATATAATCAGAAGCCCTCATCACTATTGATGAGGGCTTCTTGCGTGTAATTGGCTATTGCTGATTTTAAATGTACAAATGACATTTATAAGTATTCTACCTAAGTAACTAGGGTTCAATGCCCTTAACATTTTATTTGGTTTTTGATTTGCATGATAACTGAAAACGTCGTATATTTGCATCGCAATTTTGAGCATTTATAATACTTGCAAGCATGGGTTTTAAGATCTAACACTTCTTTCTAACGATTCTTCGGTGTTCTTCTCCCGATTTGCTCAAAGATTTTTTAACTGATAAAAACAATTACATTATGAAGAGTGATGTTATGCCATCTATTGTAAAGATGGAACCGGAATTATTGAAAAGATTGGTTACAGAAGTTAAAGAAACTGTTGCTATCGACATGAACGCATCTAAAGCAAAAAGAAACGCTTTGAGAGTAGTTGATTTATGGAATATTCAACGCAACGTGAAGTCAGCTGGCAGCATGAGGAAATGGTTAGCTTAATAATTACTATTTACCGATAATATAACTTCGAAATCTTTTTACAAGACATTGGTGGAATATCCGTCAATGTCTTTTTCATTTTATATGATATCCATTTTCTCCATCAGGAAAGATGCGTTTTTATTTTTCGCGATGCCTTTCTGTAATGTGTAATCGAAAAATAATTCGTGCTCACGGATAATACTCTCAAAACAATAATTGCTGATTTTGCCGGGCAGTTCCTGTTCCAATGCGCCGAGGTTTAGATCGTGCGTCGCAAAAAGACAAATACAATTATACTGCAACAATTTTTTGATGAACTGTTCGGATCCATGCGTCTTGTCCTCAGAATTCGTGCCTCGTAAAATTTCATCGATCAATACAAGTGCAGGAGCATTTTTTTGAAGCTCTGTGATGATCTCCTGCAATCTTTTTAATTCAGCCATGAAATATGAAGTATTTTCCTGTAAGGAGTCACTGATACGTATAGACGACAAAAGCATCATCGGTGTAAAAACGAATGAGGTTGCACAAACGGGCGAGCCACATTGCGCGAGCAATAAATTAACGCCAATCGTTCGCAGGAATGTGGTTTTCCCGGACATATTTGAGCCGGTGATGAGTTTTATTTTTTCATTTTCTCCCAACACAAAATCGTTAGCCACTCTTTTTTCTTTCGCGATCAATGGATGCGCAACCTGTTTGGCTTCGATGGTTATTTTATCTCCGCTCACTAATGGATACACATAATCAGTGTTGTTGAAAGCGAAACAAGCCATCGAATTGATGTACTCAATACTTCCGACGCAATTGATCCATTGCGGAAACTGCGCTTTATTTTTTGTTTTCCATTTTTCCAAAGAAATCATAGCGTGGATATCATACAAAAAAATAGTATTTCCAAAAAGACTGATGATTAAATTGAGGCGCTGATCAAAAACCTGCGAAAGCCTGGCAAGACGATGAATCGAGTCTGCCGCATCTATGGAAGACTTATGCAAAGTTTTGAGATATTCTGATCGACCGCTATCAACAGTATTAAATACTTGCAAAATCGCTTTGTATTGATCTAATACTTTTTCTTTTTTTGAAATCAATAGATGCTGGCTGGAAATATATTTACTAAACACGCCTAGCAGTAGCCAGCTGCATCCGCCCGTTATTAGTATTGGTAAATAATAATAACCAGTATCATTCACAAAAAAATAAAACAAAGCAATCAGGTTGATAATTGGTAAAACCCAGCGTGCAATCAATATCCATTTTTTCTCTTGTAATTTATTGTCAGTATTCAGCCAATCGGAAATACTGTGCATTGTACCTTCCTTTTCATTATGAAGTAAACCGTTTGCAGTTAGCAACTGCCTTTTTTCAAAATCTCGCGATAAAACTTTTACAGCATCCTGGTATTGCTCAATATCCTGTTTGGTTCTTAGTGGTCGCTTTAGAGCGTTTGCCAGATTTTCTCTTCCGTGACTTGTTGTTGTTCTGTTCAATAAATGAAAAACCGAACGTTCTCCAAATATGTCGAGGTCGGCAAAATACTTTTCGTGCGTATAAAACTGCTGCCCATTTTCAAACTGGTTGCGTTGGTGATGTTGTAATCCCATTTCATTGTTGTTTACAAACAACAATTGCTCATCTAAAAGTTTTTTATCCCTGATATTAAAATTGATTCTGATTATGACGATAAAAATTACCAATGAAATCAATGTTCCATACAAAAAAAAGGTTTCGTGATTTTTGAAATAGAAATAGACACATGCTGCCAATATCACGAATATCATCATGCGAAATATGGCTATTCTGTTTAGTTTCTTTCTTGCAATTCTGATGGTTGATTCATACAATGCTATCTTTTCCTGGTACAATGATTCTACTGCCTGCATTACTGTTTTTTAAAGGTGGTTTACAAAACTGGTGAATAATAGCGTGACATATAGCTTATAAACTTCTAATAATCAACGAGCAAAACCCTGTTGCATGTTCCATTATCTTGTCGTAATTTGGAACTCATCCTAAATCGCTTGGATTGTCCAATTATCCATTTATGAAAGCCAATGGCATTATAAGACCATTTCTCTTACTCCTAATTTTTTACCACTGCCATGTCGCAAATGGACAAACAATCTCCGGAGTTATAAACTCCTATTACAAAGTTACAGCGGTTAATACGGTTTCAAACACACTAACGTTGACGAGCACTGCAGGTTTGAGCAACGGCACAAAAATATTGCTCATTCAAATGAAAGGAGCAACGATCGATGCGTCCAATAGTTCAACGTTCGGAAATATCTCTGCAATTAATAATGCAGGCAATTATGAATTTAATTATATCTGTTCCATTTCAGGAAATGATGTAATTCTTCAATATCAAATTCTTCGTACTTACGATCCAACTTACCAGGTCCAACTAATTTCAGTTCCGGTCTATAATACAGTTACCCTTACCGGTACTGTTACAGCAAATGCCTGGGATCCTGTTTCAGGAACAGGTGGTGTGGTTGTTTTTGAAGCAACAAATTCAGTAGTGATGAATGCGGATATTGATGTGCGGGGACAAGGATTTCAAGGTGGCGCACTTATCAATTACCTGATGCCTGCTCCTTACGATTGTGATTTTGTTCATAATATTTCCGATTATTATTTGTCGCTGCCTCCTTCCGATAAATACAGTACTGGCGGATTAAAGGGCGAAGGCATTACAGACTATATATTGGGAAAGGAATATGGCCGCGGTAAATTGGCAAACGGCGGCGGTGGCGGTAATAGCAATAATACCGGTGGAGCCGGCGGAACCAATTATGGAACTGGTGGTAATGGCGGACAAAGAACCAACGAATCCCCATTTCAGTGCCATGGCGCAAGTCCGGGTATCGGCGGATTAAGTCTGTCAGCCTTTGGATACACAAATGCACAAAATAAAATTTTCCTCGGAGGCGGCGGCGGAGGAGGGCATGAAAATAATTCAGCTGGCGAACCCGGCGGTAATGGAGGAGGAATCGTAATCATCACCGCTCCTTTGATAAGCAGTTCAGGAAATTCAATTTTTGCAGGTGGAGCATCACCTACGAATCCTGCGAATGTGGCCAATCCACTTTCTGCAGAAGGAGATGGAGGAGGTGGTGGTGGAGGTGGAGGAACAGTAATTTTAAATGTAACCACTGCCGCTGGAACTATTCAGGTAAATGCCGATGGTGCACGGGGATCAGACGCAAGTAATAATATTACGAACGATTGTACCGGACCCGGAGGCGGAGGTGGTGGTGGTGTAATTTGGGTTGCTGGCGGAGCTTTTCCGGCTGCGATTGTCGGATCTGTTAACGGCGGAAGTAACGGAGTGATCGCCGCCGGCAAGGCAGCTTGTACCGGTTCTTCAAATTTTGCAACTTCCGGTACTAACGGTGTCGCACAAACGGGGTATATTCCTCCAGTCAGCACAATTCCTTCATGTGCAATTTTACCTGTTTCAGCATTAAAATATTTTAAAGGACAATTGACAGATGAAGGCGCTCTGTTGATTTGGGAAATGGAACAAGTCAGCGATGTCCTATATTATGAAATTGAGAATTCCATCGACCAGGTTCATTTTACAAAAACAGCTATCATCAATAATATAGGTCTTAAAAAATTAGAGTTTAATGACCTGCAAAAAATTAACGGCTCCATATATTACCGGCTAAAGATGGTGTTTCAAAATGGTTCAAGTGGTTATTCCGTTATTGTTGCTCTTTCGAGGGATTCAGATTTGCCCGTCAGTTTTATTGGGTTGCAACCAAACCCTGCGGTTAATAATTTGAACCTGGTTCTTTATGCAAAAAAACCTGATGCCCTGCGTATCATTGTTTACAATGCTTACGGACAACAAATCACTGTTATTGAACAAATCCTTAATTCCGGGTATTCAAATTTGAATATTCCACTATGGGGCCTGGCGTCTGGCACTTACTTTTTAAGTATAAAAGGGAAATATATACAGACAACAAAACGCTTTCTCAAAACAAGATAACCGGAGAAGCGATCGTATAAAATTTTACATGATGTTTAATGCCTTTGCAAACCAGGTGCATGTAAAAGGCAGCACCAATATGCAAACACCGCCTATTACCTGGTACAATCCAAAAAATGCGACAACTGATATTAAAAACAGAATCCAATATAAGCCCCTGGACTTTTTTGTGCTTTCCATGTAAAAAAATTTGGTGAGCAAATATAAAATAAAATCATTTGTCCGATTGACAGTTCTGAAATTTTCTTTTTTACTCATCGTTTTGATATAAATTCGCCGCGATGGACAACTACACATGAGCGGCCCCTTGAGCGAAGTCGAAGGGGCATCGTATTTGGAAGCATCCTGAGCATAGTCGAAGGATAAGCGTAGTTACAGGATGTAGTAGTCAATTGATAATTCTAATTAAAAGATACGAGACGTAAGATCTGTATAAATTTAACCCAGTAATGAAAATTCATTTTTATCTGCATTTCCATACTAAACCCGGCGAAGAATTATACGTTAACGGTAATATGGAAGCGTTGGGAAGCAATGATCCGGCCAAAGCATTTCCTTTAAAATATATGAACGACGAGTTTTGGCAGGGAAGTATCGAACTCTCGCCCGGTAAACAATCCAAAATTCAATACAACTATTTATTCAAAACAGAAGACGGAACGTTCGTCAGAGAATGGGGCGATGACAGGTTAATAGATATCCCAAAATCTGGTCTGGAAGAAATCCAGATCATTGACATATGGAATCACGCGGGCGAATATGAGAATGCTTTTTTCTCTTCTCCATTTCAACAAACACTATTACGTCATAGTAAAAAAGCAGGTCGTTCTTCTTTTCCAAAATCTTTTACTCATATTTTCAAAGTAAAAGCTCCACTGCTGAAAAAAGATGAAATTCTTTGTCTCGGCGGAAATGGAACCGTGCTTGGAGAATGGAATACTGATTCGGTGATCCCAATGACTTTGCAGGGAAATTGGTGGATATGTAAATTAAGTTTGCCGAAAGAATCTTTCCCCATTGCCTACAAGTATGGCGTGTATGATGCAAAGCATAAAAAATTCCTGCATTTTGAAACTGGTAACAACCGGCTTTTATATGGCGATGCATTGGAAAAAAAGATTTCCATTCTACATGATGGTTTTGTGAAACTCCCTAATAACACATGGAGAGGAGCGGGCGTCAGTATTCCGGTTTTTAGTTTACGCAGTAAGAATTCTTATGGTGTTGGCGAATTCACCGATATAAAATTATTGGTTGATTGGGCGAGAAAAACAGGTCTCAAACTGATCCAGATATTACCGGTCAACGATACTTCTGCCACGCAGAGTTGGGTCGATTCTTATCCTTATGCCGCTATTTCTGCGTTTGCTTTACACCCGATCTATTTGAATGTGGAACAAGTAGCGGGAAAAAAATTCGAATCGGTTATCAAGCCATTGAGAAAAAAACAAAAGCAACTCAATGAACTTCCTGAATTGAATTACGAGGAAGTAATGAAAGTGAAACTATTTGCTATTAAAGAATTGTTTGCATTGCAGAAAGATGAATTTTTGCAAAGCGATGAATACAAATCTTTCTTTGAAAAAAATAGACACTGGTTGGTTCCCTATGCTGCATTTTGTTATTTACGCGATCGCAATGGCAGCGCCGATTTTACAGAATGGAAATGGCATGGCAACTACGATAAAGAAACAATAGAAAAATTTGTTTCACCAAAAACAAAACATTTTGATGCAATAGCGCTTCAGTACTTCACGCAATATCATCTTCACCTGCAGTTGCGTGAAGCTGCTGAATATGCGCACAAACATAATATCGTTTTGAAAGGCGATATACCAATCGGAATCTATCGTTACAGTTGCGATGCGTGGGTAGAGCCGGATTTATATCATATGGATGTGCAGGCAGGCGCGCCGCCTGATGATTTTGCAATTCATGGTCAGAACTGGGGTTTCCCTACATACAATTGGGAAAGAATGTCGCAAGATGGTTTCAGATGGTGGAAGCAAAGATTTGAACAGATGGCAAATTATTTCGATGCCTTTCGCATCGATCATATTCTTGGATTCTTTCGAATCTGGAGCATCCCGATGCATTCTGTGCAGGGAGTGATGGGGCATTTCGATCCGGTGCTTCCTGTCCATCTTCATGAATTCAGCGAAAGACATATTTGGTTTAACCATCGCCGTTATACGCAGCCTTTTATCAATGATGCTGTTCTATGGGAGTTTTTTGATCACGATTCCGACTATGTCAAATTAAATTTTTTGGTCGACAACGGCGATGGTACTTTTTCATTGCGCGAAGAATTCAATACACAAAGAAAAGTGGAAACTCATTTTGCGCATGTCGAAAAAAATGATTTCAACAACAGGGTGCACGATGGTTTGCTGAATATAATTTCTAATACAATTCTTTTTGAAGTTCCGGGCTCAAATGGAGAGCAATTTCATTTTCGCGTCGCGATGGAAAATACTTCTTCGTTCAGATATCTTGAATGGGGAACGCAACAGCAACTGAAAGATCTGTATGTAAATTATTTTTACAGGCGCCAGGACCATTTCTGGAAGGAAGAAGCAATGAAAAAACTTCCTCCATTGAAAGGATCCACCAATATGCTGGTATGTGGAGAAGATCTCGGAATGGTTCCACATTGCGTCCCGGATGTCATGAAACAATTGGGAATACTCAGTCTGGAAATACAACGCATGCCAAAGGATCCGAATAAAGAATTCTCTCATCCTGCTGATGCTCCTTACTTATCTGTAATAACACCTTCTACTCATGATATGAGTACGGTGCGGGGATGGTGGGAAGAGGATCGGAACAAAACACAACAGTTTTTTAATCACGAGTTGGGTCAATGGGGTGATGCGCCTTTTTTCTGTGAACCGTGGATCAATAAATCAATCGTAATACAACATCTCCATTCACCGGCGATGTGGAGTATTTTTCAGTTGCAGGACCTGCTTGGCATGGATGGAAAAATTCGCCGTGAAAATCCGCACAATGAACGAATCAACGTTCCTGCAAATGCAAAACACTATTGGAGATATCGCATGCATATATTATTGGAAGACCTGATCAAACAAAAACAATTCAATGAAGAATTGAAAGAACATGTGCATGCTTCTGGCCGATAAATATTAATCCCGGCTTATTAAAAAAATAACACGTGAATCAATATGCCTGAATATTCTCAATCCGCATAATTCGTGATAGTAAGATATCATACATACGAATTGCCGTTCAGGTATCCTTTCACAATTTCTAAAGGAACAAAAACACATCAGCCAACATTCATTGTTTCATTGGAGCATCTTGGCATTCGCGGGTGTGGGGAGGCTCCCGC
Source organism: Bacteroidota bacterium (assembly GCA_018267615.1). Lineage (GTDB taxonomy): Bacteria > Bacteroidota > Bacteroidia > Chitinophagales > Chitinophagaceae > Puia. The sequence continues at coordinate 85,484 of JAFDYD010000038.1, forward strand.
AATTTCCTATTATAATATTCCAGTGGAAAAAATGATTGCCGATCTCGATTCAAAGAAAATATTCGTAGAGAAATTTGCATTCACAGAGCCGGAAAGATATTGGCATTATCTCCATCATCTTTTTCCGCAGAATACTTTCCTGGTTTGTGCATTGGATATTGCCGCATGGGATTTTTATGGTAAGCTGAAAAAAAAACCTTTGTATGAGATATGGAAATTGGATCCTTCCATCGGACCAATGACTGATTATACAATCGGCATTGATTCAATTGAAAAGATGATTTTCAAAATCAAGGAAAAACAATGGCCCATTTATAAAATTAAATTGGGAACTCCGGATGATATTACAATCATGACTTCATTAAGACAACAAACGGATGCAATATTTCGTGTGGATGCGAACGCCGGGTGGACGCTAGGCGAAGCCTTGGAAAAAATTCCCGTTCTAAAAGATCTTGGTGTTGAATTCATCGAACAACCGCTTGCAAAAGACGACTGGGATGGAATGAAAATTTTATTCAGAGAATCATCATTGCCACTAATTGCCGATGAATCCTGCGTGTATGAGCAGGATGTTGAAAAATGCAATCAACATTTTCACGGCATCAATATCAAACTTACCAAATGCGGAGGGATTACGCCCGCTCGAAGAATGATTGATAATGCAAGAAATCTTGGGATGAAAGTAATGGTGGGAAGTATGAATGAAAGTACCATCGGATCAGCCGCGATCGGTCATCTTGTGCCGTTGCTCGACCATGTGGATATGGACGGTCCGCTTTTGTTGAGCGATGATATTGCAACAGGACTTCAATTCGATCATGGAAAAGTAATATTGTCAGGGCGACCCGGCCTCGGGATTGAATATTCGGAACGCACTGCGTAATTTCGTATCTAAATTATTAGAAGATGGCAGAAGATTTACTGATAGCGTCCGGAACAAAATCGGAAAAATATTCTTCGATCCTTCCACAAGTAAATGCATTAATTGACGGAGAAGAGGATCTTATAGCCAATCTTGCGAATATTGTTGCCGCATTGAAGGAACAATTCGGCTGGCTATGGGTAGGATTTTACCTCGTAAAAAAAAATGAACTGGTTTTAGGCCCTTTCCAGGGACCGGTTGCATGTACGCGCATTCGCAAAGGCAAAGGTGTTTGCGGAACGAGTTGGCAAAATGCTTCAACAATTATTGTTCCCGATGTGGAGGCATTTCCTGGACATATTGCATGTAGCAGCGCTTCCAAATCGGAAATTGTAATTCCTATTATCCGGGATGGAAAAGTGACTGCGGTGTTGGACGTCGACAGTGCCTCGTTGAATGAGTTTGATGAAACGGATCAACACTACCTGGAACAATTAGTGGCGTCAATTAAATTTGAATAATGCCGCAGTAGTATATTTTTCAATTTTGTCTGAATTGAGATTTTTTGAATCGATGAGATATGTTGGGAGACAGAAATTATTCTGATTATCCTATACATCCTGTTAATCCCAAAAATCTCAGTTCAGACATCATCAATTTTATTTCAAAAATCCTTCCTGTATCATTTTTTGATTTACGGCTTTGGTAACACCTGAAAACAATTGATCACCACTCGTGGGGTTGATGGTTGAGGTAATACCGGTCCAGATCAATTTATTTCTTAACAAGGAATATACGTTCACTTCAACATAAAAAGTTTTATCTGTAGTGTAATATCCCGGATCATAATAATTCGGCCAGGCATAACCGTAATAGCCTCTCCAGGTTCCATAGTAAGCAGGGTAAGAACCGGGAACATAACGGCGATCCTTATCCACTTTTACAAGACGCATCACAACTACGCCATCATAACCTTCTCCATTTAATTTTTTTGCATAAAAATCGTCGTTTTGCGTGAGCTCTGTATTTCCAAATATCGAATACGACTGAACTGCTTTTCCCGGATACCTCGCAGCCATCTGGTCTTCGACACTTCTTCTGACTGTTTCATTTTTCAATAAAGCTGCAACCACAAATTTGTGTATCATCGTGGTATCGATAGTTACTTGCGGATCTCTCCAGCTTTTTACGATTTTCGTAGATGGGCCGCATGCAAAAATGCTTATGGCAATAAAAGAAAGAAGAAAATACTTTTTCATAAATGAAGTTTTAATAGTTGATCCGATCCTATAGTAAAGTACGAAATATTGAGTAAAATCCCCTACAAGTAAGGTTTTCCAAGTATGATTTTAGAATTCGACAGCCCGGTATTTTGTTTGAACCTCTCATTGCTGTCTGACCTAAAAATTAATTTTGTGCGGGCGATGCCTGATTGCAATATCGTCGTGGATAAATCTTCCAACATTCGGTTATTGATGACAGTTGGTATTTGAATGCTGACGATACAAAGAACATTGTTAAGGGTTCACCAAAAATAAAAATTCGGCGCGGCCATCTGGAAAACGCCGGAAAAATGTCAAAACCTGTCCTGAAATTCCAATTGTATTCAAGCTGGGCGCCTCAAAGTTTCCGGATCATATATGTTCCGGGTCTTATATCTATGTCAATTGAATAGGTAGACAGCAAATTGATTTGAGCTAACGACGGTAATGCGTGGTTTGCGGCATTTGCCTCCGCTTACCAATGGAAGTTCGTGTTACTTGCATTGTTTTTTTGTTAGATCACCCGCTGATGGAAAAATTATTAAACAAATTATTTGTTTCGAATGAAGTATTACTTTTGCACGTTGTTGTTCTAGCTCCTCGCCCTACTATCCATTGTATTTGCCATGCTGAAAAAACTTACTAATATTCGTAAAAGAATATTTATATAGGATTTAGATTGATCAAAATAGTTTATCAGATTGTATGAAATTAACCGTCTATTTATTATTGATTTTCTTTTTACAGATTGATATCGCCAATGCACAAAAAACAGATTCTTTGCTGCGCGATGCCAACTTACAAAATTGCGTTCAGTATGCATTGAAGCATCAGCCGGCCGTAAATCAATCATTGATCGATGAACAGATAACAGACCGCGAAATAAAAAGTAAACTTGCAGACTGGTTGCCACAGCTGAACCTCAATGCAAATTATCAGAATAATTTTCACCTCCAGTCAGCACAATTCGGTGCCCAGCTGATCAATATCGGCACTTATAATTCCTCAAGTGCACAGTTCGCGCTGACACAAACTATTTTCAACCGTGATGTGCTGCTGGCAAAAACAAGTGAGAAAGATGTCAGAACCGGAGCCAAACAACTTACGACAAATACCAGGATTTATGTTGCAGCAAATGTTACTAAAGCATTTTATGATGTGTTATTGTCTATAAAAAAGATAGAGTTACTCGATGAGGATATTGTTTTGTTGGATAGAAGCATGAAAGATGCATATAATCAATATAAAGGCGGGCTTGTCGATAAAACCGATTATCAACGTGCAACCATTGCGCTCAACAATTCAAAGGCACAGAAAAAAAATGGGGAAGAGGAGTTAAAAATTAAATATGCTACACTGAAATTATTGATGAGTTATCCGCCGGGGGAAGAATTGCATTTGGTATATGACAGTTTACAGTTAGCAAATGAGGCAGCGGCTGTTGACACGCTGGAAAATTTGAATTTGAATAACAGGATCGAATACCAGTTGATGCTTACTCAGAAGAAACTACAGGAAGCAAATATCAAATATTATAAATGGGGGTTTTTGCCTTCACTTTCTGCATTCGGACAATATAATTTCAATTACCTGAACAACGAATTCAGTAAACTGTATTCTCAAAATTATCCTAACTCTTACGCTGGGCTCTCTTTGAGTTTTCCGATATTCCAGGGAACAAAACGTATACAACAATTACGGATAGCGCAACTGCAAATGAAAAGACTCGATTATGATTTTGTTGCGCTCAGGGATTCTATCAGTGCCCAGTATACGCAGGCGCTGGCCGTATATAAATCTAACCTGACTAATTTCCAGGTGCAGCGAGAGAATCTCGCACTCGCAAAAGAAGTGTATGATATTATCCAGTTGCAATACAGGAGTGGTATCAAAACTTATCTTGATGTAGTAACCGCAAACAATGATTTATTTCTTGCGCAGATTAATTATACAAATGCCGTATACCAGGTACTCATCAACAAAGTTGATGTAGAACTCGCATTGGGAACGCTTCAATATTGAATTTAAAAAAGTAAGTTGATATGAAATATACAAAGCTTTGGATGGTTCTTTTAATAACCGGGATGACTTCTTGCGGCGGAAAAAATGATGCGGCGCAACAGAAAGCACCTCCGCCAGTGCCTGTAAATACCTTTACAATACAACCGGGCAGTGCTCTTTATTATGATCAATTTCCTGCAACCGTAACCGCGCTAAACCAGGTGGAAGTTCGTCCACAGGTTTCCGGTTATATCACGGGAATATTTTTCACCGAAGGAACACACGTCAACAAAGGCGATAAATTATACACGATCGATCCGCAACAATATCTTGGTTCATACGAACAGGCGCAGGCTAACCTGAGTGTTGCAAAAGCAAATCTCGCAAAAGCGCAACAAGATGCCGACAGATACCAGGAATTGGCCGACAAGGATGCCATCGCACGGCAAACTTTGGATCATGCACTTGCAGATCTCGAAGCATCCAAAAAACAGGTGGATGCGGCAAAAGCAAATGTGAGTGCTGTTGAAACCAATCTTCGTTATTCTGTGATCACCGCGCCTTTTAGTGGGACGATTGGGATATCGCAGGTAAAATTGGGTGCTTCTGTTTCACCCGGACAAACTCTGTTAAATACGATTTCATCGGATGATCCGATTACTGTAGATGTAGCTGTCGATCAAAAACTAATTCCAAAATTTATTCAATTACAACAACAGAAAAATGTGATCGCCGATTCAATTTTTTATATTGTTCTTGCAGATCAATCCAGATATCCTTATCCGGGTCATATTTATTTGATCGATCGGGCAGTGGATCCACAAACAGGCGCCATTCAGACAAGGCTGCAATTCCCAAATCCAAAAAAAGAATTGAAAGTCGGAATGACTTGTAATGTGTTTGTAAAAAATACTACCGGTGCACAGAGTATCCTGATTCCCTACAAAGCAGTAACTGAGCAAATGGGCGAATTTTTTGTGTTCGTGGTGGGTGATAGCAATAAAGTGTCACAACATAAAATATTGCTCGGTCAGAGGATCAATGATAAAGTTGTAGTGAGAAATGGGTTGGAGATAAATCAACAGATTGTTATTGATGGAATGCAAAAATTGAGAGAAGGTTCAGTAGTGCAGCCTGCAGCTCCGAAACAAGATTCTACAAAAGTTGCAAGCGTTTCGCACGATTCAACAAAAGGAAAATAATTTTTAACGGAAGAAGATTATGATTGCAGATACTTTTATCAAAAGACCGATAACCGCGATTGTTATATCGATTGTGCTTGTTATGGTCGGCATATTGTCCTTGTTAAACTTGCCGGTCAGTCAGTATCCTGATATCACACCACCAACGGTATCTGTTACTGGTAATTTTGTAGGAGCCGATGCGCAAACAGTGGAGCAGACAGTAACAACTCCTATAGAAACGCAAGTGAACGGTACTCCGGGTATGGCGTACATGCAGAGTAATAGTACCAACAATGGTCAGACTACAATCACTGTCACGTATGACGTAGGCGCCAATGTAAATATCGGTATGCTGGATGTACAGAACAGGGTAGGCATTGCTACACCTCAATTGCCGGACGAATTAAAAAGACTGGGCGTAATCACGCGCAAGAGAAATCCGAGCATTCTTCTGCTCGTTGCGATATACTCACCCCAAGGCACACACGCTGTTACCTTTTTGGATAACTACACAAATATTTTCGTGCGAGACGTTTTGTTGCGTGTGAAAGGCGTAGGAGATGTTTTTACGAGAGCTGATGACTTTAGTATGCGCATCTGGTTAAAGCCCGACAAACTGGCCCAATTGGGATTGACCGCGACAGATATTGTGAATGCGTTACAGGAACAAAACGTGCAGATCGCTGCAGGATCTGTCGGCACTCCTCCGCAAAATTCCGTGCAGGCTTTTGAATTTACTGTGGTTGCAAACAGCCGTCTTTCCACCGAACAGGAATTCGGAAACGTGATTGTGAGAAGCAATCCGCAAACCGGATCGATTGTTTATTTGAAAGATGTTGCGAGAGTGCAATTGGGAAAATTCAGTTATGCGAGTAATTCTTTTGTAGATGGAAAAAGGGCTTCTTATTTGTTGGTGTACCAGGCTCCGGGTAGTAATGCATTGGAAACAGCAAAAGGAATTTATGACGCCATGGACGAGTTAAGAAAATCTTTCCCAAAAGATGTTGACTATGTCGTTCCTTTCGAATCGGTTTCAGTAGTGCAGGTTTCCATTCATGAAGTGGTGAATACTCTATTGATTGCTTTGGCGCTGGTAATCCTCGTCGTTTTTCTTTTCCTACAAAGCTGGCGTGCAACATTGATTCCGGTTTTGGCGATTCCAGTGTCGATTATCGCAACATTTATATTTTTTATACCACTGGATTTTACCATCAATACATTAACTCTTTTTGGTTTTGTGCTTGCGATTGGTATTGTGGTGGATGATGCGATTGTTGTGGTGGAAGCGGTGCAACATTATATCGACACAGAAAAAATATCTGCAAAAGAGGCGACCGAAAAAGCGATGAAAGATATTTCCGGTCCGGTAATCGCAATCGCATTGATTCTTGCAGCTGTTTTTGTACCAGTCGGATTTATTCCCGGGATAGTAGGAAGATTGTACCAGCAATTTGCGATCACCATTGCGATTTCTGTTTTGATTTCTGCCTTTGTTGCCTTGTCGCTTACTCCCGCATTATGTTCAATGCTATTAAAGCCAATGCATCTTGATGAAAAATCAAAAGGTTTCAACTGGTTCTTTTACAAATTCAATTCATGGTTTGAACGGCTGGCTAGCAATTATACCAACAGCGTTTCTAAATGGATAAAAAAAGCTCCATATGTCATTATCTTACTGATATGCATATGCGTAGGCGCGTTCTTTTTATTCAGAGGTAAGCCAACAGGATTTATTCCGCAGGAAGACGAGGGCCGCTTATATATAACTTACGAACTACCGGAAGCATCTTCCACAACAAGAAGCCTGGCGACACTCGATAAACTGATGAAAATTATTGGTGAAACACCAGGTATTCGTCACTACGCAGCATTGGGTGGATTGAATGCAATCACCTTTGCCGTTAAAGCCAATGGTGGAACTATTTTTACTTCTCTGCAGCCTTGGGATCAACGAAAAGATAAATCGCTACAATTGAAAGGTATCATGGCAACGCTGCAACAAAAATTTGCTGCGATTAAGGAAGCTAATATTCTTGTGATCGCGCCTCCCGCGATTCCTGGGCTAGGTCAAACCGGCGGCTTCACTTTTGAATTGCAACAAAAAGAAAGCACAGATGATATCAATGCGTTTGAGCGTGTCGTGCGCAATTTTATCGGAGAAGTAAATAAAAGGCCAGAGATTGGCAGAGCTTACACTTTCTTTACCGCGCGTACACCAGGATATCAACTGAATGTTGACAGAGAAAAATGTAAAAAGCTGGGCGTTTCCCTCGGGGATGTGTATAATACAATTCAAACTTATCTCGGAAGTGCCTATGTGAATGACCTTACCATCTATGGAAGAAATTTTCACGTAGTTGCGCAGGCAGATACATCTTACCGTGGTGATATTAAAAACCTGGATCAATATTATGTTCGCAATTCTCAAGGCACGATGTTGCCTTTAAGCGGATTGATTTCATATAAAGTAGTTGAGAGCGCACCACTGATCAGTCATTTTAATCTTTTCCGCACCGCAGAAATAAATGGTGATGCAAAAGCAGGCTATAGTAGCGGACAGGCATTGGAAGCATTGCGTGATGTCGCGGATAAATCATTACCTGCCGGATATGGTTACGAATTTGCCGGATTGAGCAGACAGGAAATAAAAGCCGGAAGCAGCACACTGATTATTTTTTCGTTATCGATTGTATTTGTATTCCTGTTTTTGGCTGCTTTGTATGAAAGCTGGCAAGTACCTTTCTCGGTATTGCTTGCTGTCCCGGTAGGTTTGTTGGGAGCAATTCTTACGCTGACACTTCTACCAAGCCTCGTCAACAATGTTTATGCGCAAATTGGTATGATTACATTGATCGGATTGTCGGCGAAAAATGCAATTCTTATTGTTGAATTTGCAAAGGAGAGAGTAGATCGAGGAATGCCGATTATTGAATCTACACTTGCTGCTGTAAAACTAAGGCTGCGACCAATATTGATGACTTCATTTGCATTTATATTGGGAGTGTTACCGCTCGCGCTGGCAACCGGCGCTGCGGCCGTTGCACGTTCGACTATTGGTTGGACTGTACTCGGAGGGATGCTCGCGGCAACTTCTCTCGCTATATTTATTGTTCCTGTTTTGTTTGTTGTGATAACACGGTTGGTGTATAGCAAAGAAAAATTGGATCGATTAAAAGAACATGTTGCATCGGGATTGACCGAATAATAAAAAATCATATAATAAAAAAGGGTTGAAATTTTCAACCCTTTTTTATTATATGATTTTTTCTTTCTGTTTAGTTCAAGGTTACTTGTTTTACCCAATTGCCCACAGTGATCGTCGCCTGGTTATCGCAGGTTCCGCTTCCGAAATCAAGCGTACCGTTTATTTTCTTATTATAAGTAAACGAAATAACGCCTGATCCGATATTGTGGCAGGTATATGCTTTTGAAAGAATGGTAGTAATCGTTACATCAAGTGTGTTGCCGGCTGCAGAAGCAAAGCTGTTGCTGCCTTCAATGCTGTACACATCATCAGTTGGATCTGATGGAGTAGACATACCAGCAGTCATTTTAATTGTTTTGTCGCCCGAGTAAGTGTACCAATAAGTATTCGGGAAAGTAATTTTTCCTCCGGTTACTTTGGTGGTGAAAGAAATTCCATTTATCGTCGACGTATTCGTAATGGAATATGTTCCTTCCAACTGGTAATCAAAAACAGAATAATTCTGAAAAGTTGCAGTGATTGTTGTTCCTGGGTTTAGAACTTTTCCAGAAATAGTGTAGGTGATTTTTCCTTTCCTGGTAACACCATCCGCACTCGTACATCCTGAACCAAAATCAACAACAAGTGTTTTTGGGAATGTAGTGTTATCAGCCGGAGACATCGTGTAGATTGCACAAGTAAGTGAAGTAACTCCATTTACCGAAACACCGTTATGCACTCCATTTGTTTCAACAGTACCACGTGATGCCTGAGACGCCATGTATGCAATGTTGTTATCCGATCCGCCTTCGAGCGCCGTTTGCAATACATCATAGTATGCATTATCGGCAATCGCGGATGAACCCGACATGGTTCCAGCGGTGCTATCATCGGTTCCACCACCGTTGTTGTTTGAGCTGCTATTGTCTTTTTTACAACCTGTACTTATCAGAGCAGTTACAATAAATACAGTGATCAGGGGCTTAAGGAAAGTCGTAATTTTCATAGTTTCTAGATTTTAGTATTTACCTTGTAATAACGTTTTTGCAAAGAAGATATTTCTTCTTTATTGCGTAAAAAGGTTTCTTTTACAGTCTTTTCGATGAGTTTTTCGGAATTTGCTATTAAATTTTCTTTAATATTATTTTTTATACTTCAAAAAGAGCTTTTTATTCGTGCAACATGAAAAAAAATGTATTAGTTCCGATCGCACTGCTTGTCTCAACCCTGCTATTTTCCCAAAATAGGAATGCATTGCCGAATACACTGCTATGGAAAATAGCAGGGAAGGATATCAAGAAACCTTCTTACTTGTTTGGTACGATGCATATTTTGTGCGCAGAAGACGCAGTGCTAAGTGATAGTTTAAAAGCGGTTATCCATAACTGTGAGGACATATATTTTGAAATTGATTTAGGCGATTTTTCAGGTATGCTCAATTCGATGAAATATATGCGGATGAACGACAGTAAAAAGCTATCGGATCTATTGAGCGAGCAGGACTATAACAAAGTGAAATCTTATTTTGAAAATCACGGTGGCGCGGTTTTGCCATTTAGTATGCTCGAGCGTTTTAAGCCCTTATTGATTAGCAGCCTCATTGAAGAAAACGATCTTGATTGCAAAACAACCAATGGCATGGAGCTGGTTATTATGAAAGAAGCGCGTTCGGATCAAAAGAAAATAAACGGATTGGAGACCGCGGAATTTCAAGCAGGTTTGTTCGACAGTATTCCTTATGAAAAACAAGCGCGCGATCTTGTAAATTATATCGACAGCGTGGCGATCTACAAAAAAATGACAAAAGATCTTGCGGCAGTTTATCACAACCAGGATCTTGGGAAAATAGAAGAGCTGACAGTTACCGGTGATGCCACCATCAGCAATTATCTTGATCTTTTACTGTATGGAAGAAACAGGAAATGGGTTACAATATTAGACTCACTTGTTCAGAAAAAATCCTTGTTGATCGCAGTGGGAGCCGGGCATCTCCCCGGCGAACAAGGCGTGATTAATTTGTTGCGAAAAAAAGGATATGAGGTGACGCCGGTGAAAAATTAGCAAATGTGAACCATGATTTTAAAGGATTCGCCTGATTAAACTGATTTGCAATTACAAAATCAGTTTAATCAGGCGAATCCTTTAAAATCATGGTTCACATTCGAATTAAAATCTTTCCAATCCGCTAAAAAAGAAATCGGATTCTATAATTGCATTTTCATCGCTGTCGCTTCCATGAATTGCATTTTCTCCAACTGAAGCAGCATATAATTTGCGAATAGTTCCTGCATCAGCTTTTGCCGGGTCAGTAGCGCCGATCAACAAACGAAAATCGGCAACCGCATTTTTCTTTTCGAGAACTGCAGCAACGATCGGTCCGCTGCTCATGAATTCAACAAGTTCTCCAAAGAACGGTCTCGCTTTATGCACTGCATAAAATTCACCAGCTTTCTCGGGCGATAATTTTATCATCTTCATTGCCACGATACGAAACCCTGCCTGGATAATTCTGTCAAGAATAGCACCGGAATGGCCTTTTGAAAAAGCATCCGGCTTGATCATTGTAAAAGTTCTGTTGCTCATGATTCCTCTCTTTTGGGCGGCAAAGTTAAGGGATAAGGTGAAAGAAACAAGAACCTCAGATTGGAATGATTTGAATGATTTAATATGTTATAGAACGTTCACAAAATATTTGAAAACTTTACATAGTAAATCATTCAAATCATTATAATCTGAAGTTCACGACCTTAATTTGGCCATTGGCCTTTAATTCCGCAACTTTGCAGCCGTTTTACATGAAAGATATCCAGGAAATATTTGCACTGTTGAGCAGGCCGACAAAAGTTGTCATTGTTATGCATTTGAAACCCGATGCCGACGCGATGGGATCTTCTCTGGGCTTATTTCATTTTCTAAATCAACTTGGTCATTCTGTAACAGTGATCTCTCCGACAAACTGGGCCGATTGGTTAAAATGGATGAAGGGTTGTGAAAAAGTAATCGACTACGAATTGAATACTGAAAAGGCAAATTCCATTTTGGATAATGCAGAGTGGGTGTTTTGTCTCGACTTCAACACACTCAGCCGGACAAGAAAAATGGCCGCAAAGCTGAGCGATTTTAACGGTATCAAAATTCTAATCGATCATCACCAGCAACCACAGTCGGAATATTTTGTATATGGAATCAGTGACACTTCAAAAAGCTCTACTTCTGAAATGGTGTATGACTTTATTTTAGATTCCGGTCATGCCGAAAAAATTAATAAAGATATTGCTGAATGTCTGTATGCGGGAGTAATGACGGACACGGGTTCATTTAGGTTTTCTTCTGCAACGGCTTCGGTTCATAGAATGGTTGCTGATTTAAAGGACAGGGGGTTTGATCACAGTAAAATTCACGAAAATCTTTTTGATAATTTTTTGGAGAACCGATTGCGGTTTACCGGTCATGTACTTCAAAGCAGGCTCGATATTTTTTATGAATATAACACTGCACTCATCGCCATTCCATGGAAGGAGCTTGTTAAATACCAGATAAAAACCGGCGATACCGAAGGCCTCGTAAATTATCCATTGACGATCCAGGGGATTAAACTCGCTGCGCTTATTATTGACCGTGATGAAGAGATCAAATGCTCCTTTCGCAGCAAAGGTGATTTCGATGTGAATGTTTTTGCACGGACTTATTTTGAAGGCGGTGGCCACTCGAACGCTGCCGGCGGAAGAAGTAGCGATACGCTCGAACAAACCGTTCAGCGTTTTATAAAAGCAATGAAAGAAAATGCTTCACAATTACAATAAATACAAAATGAAAAAAAACAGCGTTTATTTGTTGATCTTTCCGTTGATGCTTGCGATGATGGCCTGTAATAACCAGGGTTTGAAAAAGACCAAGAGCGGAATATTATATAAAATTATTTCAGATGGTAAAGGCGAAACGGTAAAAAGAGGACAATTTCTGAAAATCAATTTTGTTCAGAAAGTACGCGACTCGATTTTATTCAACACGGCAGATGCCATGCCGGTATATATCAGAGTGGATAGTGTAGGCCCGATTTATAGTCCCGCTGAAATATTTGCGTTGCTTCGCAAAGGCGACAGCGCCATCGTGGTTCAAACCGGTGATAGCCTGCAACGCAAATTCGGGCAGAATCTTCCTCCATATATTAAGAAGAAGGATAAAATAATTCTTTCATTAAAAGTAATTGATCTTTTTACGGACGACAGCCTTGTTAAAAAAGACAAAGACGAAGCAATGGTTATAGAAAAAGCAAAAGAAATAAAAGTGATGGAGGATTATATTGCTAAAAATAAAATCAACGTGCAAAAAACAGAGAAAGGAACTTATGTGGAAGTAGTGTCACCAGGTGATGGTCCTTCAGTGGATTCTGGGAAACAAGTTGCCGTTCGCTACACCGGAAAATTATTTCCGTCAGGAAAAGTTTTTGAATCAAACATGACTCCTCCTGCGAATGAACCAATTAAATTTGTTATTGGAAGAAGATCTGTTATTCCAGGTTGGGATGATGGATTGAAAGCTTTTAAAAAAGGTGGGAAAGGAACTTTGTATATTCCGGCATTCATGGCTTATGATGCGCAGCAGGGTCCGGGTGGAAAACCTTACGAAAATTTAATTTTCGATATCGAGATCGTAGACGTAACAGATGCTCCCGTACAGGCTAGCCGCCCAATGCCGAATATTATACAGAATGCGAAACCAAAAAAATAGATTGAGTCTGGTCGATTAGTTGAAAAGTTGATTGGTTAATTAGTTGAAGGGTCTAACATCTCAACTAATCGACCAATCAACTTTTCAACCTATCGACTAATCAACCACTCACTTCATACAACTCACTAACTTTACAACTTCCATTGCTTCTTTCACATCGTGCACACGCAGGATGGACGCGCCTTTCATCAGTGCAATGGTATTTAGTACAGTCGTTCCATTCAATGCCTGCTCCGATGTTACTCCAAGTGTTTTGTAGATCGTGGATTTTCGCGAGATGCCTACCAGTATCGGACAATCGATGATTTTGAAAATTTCCAGGTGATTGAGTAGGGTGAAATTGTGGCGTATGGTTTTACCAAATCCAAAACCAGGATCGATGATAATATCTTTGATACCTGCGTCCTGGCATTCTCTTTTTTTTGCGATAAAGAAATCGAGAATTTCCTGATTTATATTTTCATATGTCGGATTTTTCTGCATGCTTTGCGGATCACCTTTCATATGCATGCATACATAAGGAACATTCATTGCACCTGCCGTTGAAAGCATGTTTGTATCAAAATTTCCTGCGCTGATATCATTTATGATTGATGCACCGGCATCGACAGCATCTTTTGCAACTTGCGCATAATAGGTGTCGATGGAAATAATTGCTTCTGGAAAACGATCATGTATTGATCTGATAGCAGGAATAACACGATTCAATTCTTCGGTTATGCCTACCTGTTCGGAGCCAGGCCGCGTGCTCTGTCCGCCAATATCCAGTATCGAAGCGCCTTCAGTCAACATTTTTTCTGCTTGTCTGAGTAGGTCATCTGTTTCCGTAAAACGACTTCCTTCATAAAAAGAATCCGGCGTGGAATTGATAATACCCATCACCAAAGGCTGTTCTGCAACTAATAATTTCCCATCACAATTCAACGTAAACATCCAACATATTTTATATCGTGCCCCAAAGTAAATATTTTTCGCGCATGTGTGCCGAGGAATAAATTTTCTTTTTCGTAGGTTTGACCCTGAATATATCGATGGTGAATGACAAGAAGCTGCTGAGAAACATTTTCCCACTAGCTACTAACCACTTGCTACTCGCTATTGGTATGAAGATTTTTAAAACAGCATCGAATCAATGAGTCAGACGAATCAGCAGTATGATCTTGCATTTCAATCCTGCAAGGAGATTTTTATCAAAAAGACGAGAGACTATGGAACTTCATGGAGAGTGTTGCGCGCCATTTCAATCGTAGACCAATTATTTATCAAAGCGCAACGCATTCGCACCATACAACAAACAGGCAGGCAAAAAATAAACGAAGACATTTCCGGAGAATTCAAAGCAATCGTTAACTATGGAATCATCGGTCTTATTCAAATGGGATTGGGAAATGATACCATTGAAGATCTTCCCGAAACTGTGGTGAACAAATGGTACGATGAAAAATCAGATTTTGTTAAAAACATAATGCTCGACAAAAATCACGATTATGGTGAAGCCTGGCGCGATATGAGCCAGGAAAGTTTTGCCGATTTGATATTGGTGAAATTATTACGCATCCGGCAAATACTCGCAAATGAGGGGAAAACGTTGATAAGCGAAGGCATCGATTCTAATTTTGTCGACATTATCAATTATGCATTGTTTGCATTGATATTGATAAAAGAAGGGAAGCATAAGTGATTTTTTGATTGTTTTTTTAGGTTAATTATTTTTCATGAAATTATTCATCAATATATCGCGCATTTTCGTTGGCATTCTTTTTATTTTTTCCGGGATTATCAAGGCCAATGACCCGCTTGGACTAAGCTACAAAATGCAGGAATTTTTTGAAGTGTGGAATATTCACTGGCTCGACAACTATACGCTCGCGTTTTCTATTATCATGATCGCTTTTGAAATTGTTGCCGGCGTAGCGATTTTGCTTGGCTGGAGAATGAAACTCTTTAGTTGGCTTTTATTATTGTTGATTTTGTTTTTTACTTTTTTGACCGGATATGCTTTTTTATCTGATAAAATAAAAGAGTGCGGATGTTTTGGAAATTGTATTCCATTAACAGCCGGACAATCTTTCGCAAAAGATATTTTATTACTGGTGTTGATTATTTTCCTTTTTATCAACAAAGAAAAAATAAAACCATTCTTATCGAATTTAATAAGCGGAGTTATTTTGATTCTTACCGTTGTCATTTCATTTTCATTTCAGTGGTTCGTACTGCAACATCTTCCATTGATCGATTGCCTGCCATATAAAGTAGGCGTAAATATTTTAAAGGAAATGAAAGTGCCTGTTGGCGCAATTCCCGATAGTACCGTTATTTCTTTTGTTTATCAGAAGAACGGAAAAGAATTGGAATTTACTGCGGATAAATTTCCCGCCGATTTTGACGATTCATATAAATTCATAAAGCGGTACGACAAACTGGTACGAAAAGGAAATGCCGAACCTGCTATCAAAGATTTTAACCTGATTACACTTTCAGGAAATGATTCTACACAGGATGTTTTACAAAAGCCGGGATACACGATCCTTGTGTTTGCGAAAGAGATGCCCGACTCCAATCCTTCATGGAACAAAGATTTTGCCGGAGTCTTCACGGCAAAAAAGATAAAAAATATTCCTTTGTATTTTGTGACTGCAAATGCCGAACAGGTGGAAATGTATCTTGGCAGAAATGGATTTACCATATATGATATCAGTATTTTAAAATGTGACGCCACTGCCATTAAAACGGCTGCGCGAGCAAATCCAACTTTGTATTTGCTAAAGCACGGAACTGTTGTGGGTAAATGGAGCGCGGCAGAATTCGACAACGCGCTTTTGGAAATAACCAAGTTGCCTGCGCAGCCCGATAGACCGGATCAGCAGTGAGCTTCTAACGCATAACCATAAACGACAAATGATCAGGTATCTCTCCCGTAGAATATTTTATGCAGTACTGGTTATGCTGGGAATCGTTGTCGTTGTATTTTTTTTATTCCAGGGGTTTGGTGATCCGTCGCGCCTGATCATGGGACAAAGAACCGATGCATCTACGCAAGAGAATATCCGCAAGGAATTATATCTTGATCAACCCAAATGGAAACAATTTCTTTTTTATTTGAATGATGTTTCACCCATTAGCGTTTATTCAAAAGAAAACATCAAGTCGAAACAACTGAAAGGGGTTTTTATTGGCGGAGACACAAAACTTACATTCAAACTTCCTTATCTCCGGAGGTCTTATCAAACAAAAAAAGATGTATGGTCGGTGCTGATGGAAGCATTGCCCGGCACAATATTGCTTGCCGTATCTGCCATGTTGTTTGCAACGGTTATCGGCATTTTATTGGGAGTCATTGCAGCGATAAAAAAAGATACGTGGATGGATACTTCAGCAATTTTTGCAAGTGTATTGGGAATTTCTGCGCCTTCTTTTTTTATGGGAATTGTAATCGCTTACTTGTTCGGATTCGTATTGAGTCAATATACCGGTTTGCATATGACGGGCAGTCTGTTTAATGCGGATCCATTCGCGGGACGACAATTGCAATTACAAAATTTAATTCTTCCAGCAATCACGCTTGGCATCAGGCCACTCGCTATCATTACCCAACTCACAAGAGGCTCGATGCTCGACGTATTGGACCAGGATTATATTCGCACAGCTTACGCGAAGGGATTGAGCAAAAGAAAAGTGATTTGGAAACATGCATTGCGCAATGCATTGAACCCGGTTATCACTGCCATCACCGGATGGTTTGCTGAGTTACTTGCCGGCGCTTTTTTTGTCGAATATATTTTTGGATGGAAAGGTATAGGTAAAGTAACCGTCGATGCCTTAGAGAAACTGGATTTCCCTGTCGTTATGGGATCAGTGTTGATTACTTCTTCTTTTTTTATTGTGATTAATATTTTGGCTGATTGGTTGTATAGTGTGGTGGATCCGAGGGTGAACTTCTGATTTAAATGATTAGTATGATATGCTATATGATGTGCCATGCATTAATGCAAACACATAGTAAATAATATTAATCATTTAAATCAGAAGTTCATCATCAGTTTATTTAATCACCACTTCCTTTATCAGTTTTTCTCCCAGCGCTTCATTAACCAATTCAATGGCGCTACGCTGGTATTGATGTATAAAGTGTGTCCATGTATTTCAATGTTCCATGCATTAATGCAAACACATAGTAAATCATATTAATCATTAAAATCACAAGTTCACCAGCAGTTTATTTAATCACCACTTCCTTTATTAGTTTTTCTCCCAGCGCTTCATTAACCAATTCAATGATCTTATCTTTTTTATAAAGCAATTCCTGCTTCAATGGCGCTACGCTGGTATTGATGTATAAAGTGTGTCCATGTATTTCAATCTTATCGGTGTATCTCGCAATTGTTTTTCCCATAATTTTTTCCCACACTTCATCGATCTGCAATGCGATGATGGAACCCTTCAACCTGCTGCGATTGAGAAATTGTTTAATGGCATCTCCGAGAGAATATTCACCCATGGAGCAAAGATAGCAGAACTGGTGTTGAGTTGATGAGTTGATTCTTTGCGCTTTT
>JAFDYD010000038.1:103281-196657 GCA_018267615.1 Bacteroidota bacterium
AAAAGCGCAAAGAATCAACTCATCCCAACGCTATCATCTGATAATTTATTCCTAACTGAAGCAAATGATTACTAATACGTTCTTCATGTGTGTCTGTAATAAATATCTGTCCTTTATTTTGTACACAGACCCAATCCAGCAGGTTATGCATTCGTTCTGCATCGAGTTTTTCAAAAACATCATCCAACAATAAAATTGGTTCAAATCCTTTTGCTTTTTTTAAAGTTTCATATTCGGCAAGCTTCAATGCAAACAATAAACTCTTTCTCTGCCCTTGTGACGCAATATTTTTGAATGGCTGATTTTTTAATTTCACTTCTATATCGTCTTTATGAATACCAACATTGCTGCGTTGGAGAAGAATATCTTTATCACGTGATCTATGAAGCAGGTCCTTGAATGATTCGTGCAATAGATGACTTTCATATACGAGATCGATCTGTTCTTCGGAGCCAGCAATTTTTTTATAATAAGTTTTTATGAGTGGTAATATTTCTTCAAAGAAAGATTTTCGTTTTTCGAATATATATATGCCGGGACGCATCAACTGTTCATCATATATATCCAGCAAACTTTTCTCTGTGGTTTTTTTTTCAGCAATGGATTTCAGAAAACTATTTCGTTGTTGAATGATTTTATTATACTCGATCAATTGCTGCAGATAGGCAGGATCTATTTGTGAAAGCAGGGCATCCATAAACCTGCGTCGTTCTTCGCTGCCTTCAGTGATGATCTGCGCATCATCCGGAGTGATTATCACACAGGGAAGTTTGCCGATATGCAAAGAGAATTTTTCATACATGTCATCATTGATCGATATTTCTTTTTTCCCGGTTTCCCTAAGAATGCAAAGGACTTTTTTCTTATCCCCGTTCAATTCAAACGTCCCTTCCAAACGAAAACCAGCATGTCCATGCCTGACATGTTGCTGATCTGATTTCGAAAAATAGCTTTTGGTGAAACACAGATAATAAATGGCATCGAGCAGGTTGGTTTTCCCGATACCATTGTTGCCATGGATACATACTATTCTTTCTTCGAAAGGGAAAAAAGCCTTTTCGTAATTCTTGAATTGTACGAGCGATATTTTTTTGAGCTGAAACAAATCGGTATTATGGCATGCAATTTAACGGATTGAAAAACTTTCCAACCGGTATCCCGGCGGTTTTTTCATCATTAAAAAAGGCTGAAATCCCGCTTTTTCTCTTGGTTTTATCCGTTCAAAATTGCCTTTTCCCCCTTATCTTTGCCCCCGCTTATTCCGTCTGCCAAGGCAGAATAATAAACCTAAAATCTTTCAACGTGGCCACCAAGTTTTCTAAAGAGACCTATTTATACTGGTATGAGCTTATGCAACTCATCCGGCAATTCGAATCCATGGCTGAAGAAAAATATAAAATGGAAGGCAAGATCCGCGGATTCTTCCATGCCTATATTGGCCAGGAAGCGATTGCGGCCGGGTGTATGACTGCAACCAGACAGGATGATCCTTTTGTTACTGGTTATCGCGATCACGGTTTGGCGTTGGCAAAAGGAATGAGTGCTAATGCATGCATGGCCGAATTGTACGGTAAAGCTACCGGCGTTGCAAAGGGTAAGGGAGGTAGTATGCACTTCTTCGGAGTGGAGCAGAAATTTTTTGGCGGTAACGGTATCGTTGGTGCGCAAATAGGAACCGGTGCCGGTTTGGCGTTTGCAGAAAAATATAAAGGCACTGATAATGTTTCACTGACTTTTTTTGGTGATGGCGCCGCACGTCAGGGTATGTTGCATGAAGTATTCAACTTGGCGATGCTTTGGAAATTACCTGCGGTGTTTATCTGTGAAAATAATAATTATGCGATGGGAACTTCAGTTGAAAGAAGTTCGAACGTAGTTGATATTTATAAATTAGCCGACGCATATGAAATGCCCGGTGATTCCATCGATGGAATGAGTGCCGAAGCAGTGCATGAAGGCGTTGCACGCGCAGTAAAAAGAGCAAGAGAAGGAGGAGGTCCGACCTTATTGGAAATAAAAACTTATCGCTATAAAGGGCATTCAATTTCTGATCCTCAAAAATACAGAACCAAAGAAGAAGTTGAAGAATACAAACAACGCGATCCGATTCAACAAGTGTTGAGCACAATTCTTACAAAAAAATATGCCACACAAGAGGAAATCGATGCAATCAACAAAAGAGTGAATGACACAGTGGAAGCGTCTGTAAAATTTGCGGAAGAATCTCCCTGGCCAGATGATAGCGAGGTATTGAAAGATGTGTATGCTGACAAAAATTATGTTTTTGATGTTGACTAAATACAACCGAGAAATAAATCGAAGGTGCATAAATTCCTTCGCCTGAATTTTTAAATAAATCAAAAATTGTAATGACAGAAATTAAGAAGACCCTTCATGTGGAAGATGAGAAGACGCCGTTTACGCAATTTGAAAAATATTGGAGTAAATATCGTAAGCAAACGATTTATGCATTGGCAGTGATCGTTCTTTTGGTTGGTGGATTTTTCGGATACAAATATTTTGTTCAGGGTCCAAATGAAAAGAAAGCTACAGAAGCCATGTTTCGTGCGGAAGAATATTTTCGCATGGATTCCGCGCGACTTGCATTGCAGGGCGATAATATCAATGCTGGATTTTTGAAGATCATGTCGAAATACGGTGGAACAAAAGCGGCAAATCTCGCCGGATTTTATGCAGGTTGTTCTTATATGAAATTGGGTGACTATAACAACGCGATAAAATATCTGAAAGATTTTTCCACCTCTGCGTCGCAGGTTCAGGCCAGGACATTTGGATTGTTGGGAGATGCCTATTCTGAATTAAACAAAAAAGAAGATGCGGTTACTGCCTATAAAAAAGCAGGCACTATTTCGGAAAAAGATGATCTGATCTCGCCGGAATATTTATTTCGCGCCGGTTATTTATATGAAAGCATGGGAAAGAATAAAGAAGCGATCGAGATGTACCAGCTCATCAAAGAAAAATATCCCAATTCACAGAGAGGTTTTGATATCGACAGGTATCTTGCAAGATTGGGTGCTTTTCAATAAAAGGTATAGGCTAGTGCCTTGAACCTTCCATCATTAATCTTGATTCATGTCAACAGGCAACAGTAAACTTTTACAAATAGATACAGGCATTCTGAATTTACAGGATGCCTGTGTTGTTATTGTCAAAACGGAATGGAATGCTGATATCATCGATGCGCTTGAAGACGGTTGTAAAAAAATTCTCATTGAGGCAGGACTGAAAAAAATAAAAACCATCAGCGTTCCCGGCGCTTTTGAAATCCCTTTTGGAATAAAATCTTATTGGGACTTGACAAATGCAAATGATCGTCCGCAAGCTTTTATAGCGCTTGGTTGCGTAATTCGTGGCGACACACCTCATTTTGAATATATTTCCAAAGCGGTTACTGATGGCATCATGCAATTAAATTTATTATTGTCAGTGCCTTCCATCTTCGGCGTGTTGACTGTCGATAATAAACAACAGGCCGAGGAGCGCATTGGCGGCAAGCATGGACATAAAGGTGAAGAAGCAGCACTCACTGCCATTAAGATGATGGCGATAAACGCTGCGCGCAATGAGATATAAAGTAAATAAGATTTGATGCATTGCATGTCTTGCCTAAGTGTGTTGAATAAAAAAATTTAATATCGTAATTATTTTGTGCGATTATGAAAGTGGAATTATTCATACCATGTTTTGTTGACCAGATTTTCCCGGAAACCGCTTTCAATATGGTCAAGGTTTTGGAAAAATGCGGATGCACGGTTAACTATAATACCAATCAAACTTGTTGCGGACAGCCGGCATACAACGCGGGCTTTCGCGACGATGCAAAAGACGTCTGTGTAAAATTTATAAAAGATTTTTCGGGGTCCGACTATGTAGTGGCACCAAGTGCTTCCTGTGTTGGCTTTGTCAGAAATTATTATCCTTCCTTATTCGATAATTCCTCTTATCATAACGATGTAAAAGATCTTCAAAAAAGAACTTTTGAATTTTCTGAATTTTTAATAAAAATTCTACAGCGTGAGGATCTGGGCGCAAAACTAGCAGCAAAAGCTACTTATCATGACTCCTGCGCTGGTTTGAGAGAGTGTAAGATCAAAGAAGAACCGCGTAAACTTTTATCTAAAGTGGCCGGACTCGAAATACTCGAGATGAAAGATGTGGAAACCTGTTGCGGATTTGGAGGTTCTTTTGCAGTGAAGTTTGAACCGATTTCCATTGCTATGGCCGATCAAAAAGTTACGAATGCTTTGGCCACAGGTGCAGATCATATTATATCTAGCGATCTTTCCTGCCTCATGCATCTTGACGGATATATCCGTTACAAGGGTTACAAAATTAAAACCATGCATATCGCGGATGTGCTGGCCAGCGGATGGTGAGAATAAGAGCGAAGAAATAGAGCGGAGTGCGAAGGGTTATGCGCTCTCCGCTCTGTTTCTTCACTCTTCTTCCCACTGGTCTTTATTCGCACAAAAAAAGACCACCCACATTGCCGAAGCAAGCAGATGGCCTGACCTTAAAACAACCTGTCGCAAAAATTGAAATAAGGTAATTGAATAAACCTACAACAATAACTATACGGTGGTTTGAGAAAAAAAGATGTTTCGGCAGAAATATTTTTTTGTTTGAACTGGGATTGTCTGAACTGGGATTTATGGGATGTATGGGATGATTGGGATAATTAAAATTATTTCGTGGGCGTTAATCTATTTACAATTATCCCAATCATCTCATGTATCCTTTAAATCCCAGTTCAGACAATCCCAGTTCAGACAAAAGGCCCCACAATTGCGGGGCCGGGCATAGGAGGCGGCTTATGGCTATGATTTTTTAATTTTTTGGAAGAGCCACATGGTCGATCACATGGATCACCCCATTGCTTTGATACACATTTTTTATAGTGATGGTAGAGATGCCACCTGATTCATCTTTCAGCATGATCTTATCTCCCTTCATCATCACCCACAATCTACCACCGGCAACGGTTTTCAATTCGGCTTTGCCATTACCTGCTTTTATCAAGGCTGCTAGTTCTTTTGAATCCAGTTTGCCGGCAACAACATGATAGGTAAGAATTCCCTGGAGTTTGGATTTATTTTCTGGTTTCAATAAAGTTTCAACAGTTCCTTTTGGTAACATATCAAAAGCTTCGTTCGTTGGCGCAAATACTGTAAAAGGTCCAGCGCCTTCCAATGTTTCAACCAAACCCGCAGCTTTCACGGCGGATACCAATGTGGTGTGATCTTTTGAATTCATCGCATTTTCAATAATATTCTTAGACGGATACATCGCTGCGCCACCAACATTAACGACATTGTCCATGTTCTGCGCAAATGATGTACTTGTCACCAGTGCTGTTATAAGCATCAATCCTAAGGCTTTAATCGCTTTCATACAATTTTTATTTTTTTTAGATGTAAAAATGGGTCATACATGCAGACGACAGAGACACATACGTTGTACAACTAATTCTGGATTTTCAGCATTTATTTTTTTTCAATCTATTTATGACAATAATTTAAAAAATTAAGATGCCAGTTTATTCTTGTCTGGATTTCCAGTATTTTTATTCTTCCTAAAAAATATTTTTATGGCATATTGGCTCGTAAAATCGGAACCTTCTGTATATGGCTGGGATCATCTTGTTAAGGACAAGCAGACAAGTTGGGATGGTGTTCGTAGTTACGCTGCGAGGAATCATTTGAAGGCAATGAAAAAAGGAGATGAGGTATTATTTTATCATAGCAATGAAGGTTTGGAAATTGTTGGCATCGCTAAAGTATCCAAAGAATATTACCAGGATCCTACCACCGATGAGGAAGCATGGGTTTCGGTAGAATTGAAGCCGTCCAAAAAATTAAAAAATCCGGTACCCATGACCGTTATTAAAAAGGATAAAAGACTGGCGGAAATGGCGCTGGTTCGTATCGGAAGATTATCTGTTCAGCCGGTTTCCGATAAAGAATGGAAAACGATTATGGAACTGGCGGGGGAGTAGTATTAAAAATATTTTTCGCATAAAGGCGCAAAGAGATGCTGCTGTTCAATCTTTGCATATTGCGTTAGGTT
This sequence comes from Bacteroidota bacterium, assembly GCA_018267615.1. Taxonomy (GTDB): domain Bacteria; phylum Bacteroidota; class Bacteroidia; order Chitinophagales; family Chitinophagaceae; genus Puia. The sequence continues at coordinate 109,372 of JAFDYD010000038.1, forward strand.
AAAAACTAATTCGATTTCTAAGATTTTTCTATTGTAGAAAAAATTTCGCGCAGAGCAAGCAGAGAAAAAGAGTACGCGGAGTGATGTCTCTGCGCGCTCCTTTTCTCTGCGTGCTCTGCGCGAAATTTTCAAATTAACACACTTCCAATCTGTGCGGAAATTTCTTAATTTTCCAATCCTTTTAAATCAAATAATATGGTTCTCGTTGTTCTTAGCGGAGCAGGTGTCAGTGCAGAAAGCGGACTAAAAACTTTTCGCGACAGCGATGGACTTTGGGAAGGTTATGATGTTACTCAAGTCGCTACTCCGGGAGCATGGCGAAAAAATCCCGCACTCGTTCTTGACTTTTATAATATGCGCAGGCGAAATGTTTTGGAGGCGCAACCCAATGCGGCGCATTTTGGATTGGCTGAATTACAAAAAGATTTTGATGTACATATCATCACCCAAAATATCGATGACCTTCATGAACGTGCCGGTTCAAAAAATGTGATGCACCTTCACGGTGAGATTTTTAAGATGCGTAGCGAGAATGATCACAGACTGATTTATGATATCCGGGAAGATATTCAACTCGGACAAAAGGCAAAAGACGGCGCTCAATTGCGTCCGCATATTGTTTGGTTTGAAGAACCCGTGCCGATGATTGAAAAAGCGATACCTGTCGTGGAATCAGCAGATATATTGGTGATTATTGGAACTTCATTGGTCGTTTATCCCGCTGCGGGTTTGTTGAACTATGCAATTCCGTCGATTCCGAAATTTATTATCGACAAAAAAATTCCTTACACTTCTTCCGTTCGCAACCTGACAGCAATCGAGCAGCCTGCTTCGATTGGGATTAAAATATTGCAGGAGAAATTGCGAACGTTTTTATAACCAGCGCCAGCCTATCTTTAGGCTTTTAGTAACAAGAGTTTTTATATTATTGCACCCGCATGCGAGGCCCAAAATATTTTTCTGGATCATTATTATTTTTATGTCTTTTCAATATTTGTTTTTCACAAAGCAACAGGCAACTATTGTACCTGCGCGATTGGGTAAAAACAAACAAACCCGTTGGTTATGATTCGACCTTAAATTATTTGAATTATAATATCGGAAATAATCTCCATTATTTTTTTCCATTGCAACAGCTGTATCGCGACGAAAAAAAATTTCGCGAGATATTATCCGATAGCGGATATAACGACGCATTGAGCCAGGCTGTTTCTATCACCGGCGATTACTCCAGCGCGTTAGATTATCAAAGGCTAAACTACAAAGCCGAAGTGGATGAAGTTTCCCGCAGGCAAATCTATAAAGTGATCCAGGGCATGAAGGATATCAAAAATGTGGATGCAGAGAAATTCATTTCTTTTATTGCGCGGAATTACCAGGTGATCATGATGAACGAATCACCGAACAAACCTCTGCATCGCGTTTTCATGATGTCTTTGTTGGATGATCTTTACAAAAGAGGGTTCCGCTACCTTGCCATGGAAATGCTTAATAATAATTCCAATCATTCGCTCGACAAATTGACTTCTACTACCGGTAATTATTCCGCGGAACCAGTCGCTGGTGAAATGATACGTTACGCGTTGGATTTAGGATATTCATTGATTTCGTATGAAGATACGTTGGCATACAAGCACCGCGCAACGGAACGCGATTCTATCCAGGCAGTGAATATTTACAGAACAATCAGAATGGATTCTTCCGCAAAAATAATTGTATATGCCAGCTATGGACATATCGCGGAAAAAGGGGATGGTAATTATATACCGATGGGAATGGCATTTAAAAAAATATCCGGTATCGATCCGCTTACTATTGACCAGGTGAGTATGACTGAAGAAAGCGATTTTGCTTTTGGAAAATTTTTTTATAATGCTTACCTGGAAAAATTCCCGTTGACATCTTCCTCGATCGCATTGATCAATGATCAGCCAATTAATGTTACGCAAAGTGAATTGTATGATTTGACTGTTATTCATCCGCCAACAACTTACCGGGATGCGAGACCAACATGGCTCAGTTTAAACGGAAGAAGGCAACCAACCTATATCAAACCATCTAATAAAAATACTTTTTTCGTACAGGCGTATTATCAATTTGAATCATTTAGTAATAAACCCGGACAATTGATTCCTGCGGATCAAACATATATTCCAACAAGTAAAGGGAATTATTTATTATACCTGCGCCGCGGAAAATATATCGTGATATTCCGCGATGTCCAATACAAAGCGCTTAATACATTGCATATTGAAGTGAACTAAGCAAGTTGACTACTCGTTTCATGAAATTCAATATTATTTTTAGAAAGTTCTAACAGCACAGGTTCATAAATTTCGGGGACGATAGGAATATGCAGACCTGTTAATTTGATTTTGTTTTGCAATATTAGTTTGGCTGCGATCCCAAGCGGTAAGCCAACTGTTTTTGCCATCGCAGTCCGGGAACTGTTTTCTCCCTTTACAACAAGCGCACTGTTTAATACCGTATGTTGGTTACCGTTAGTATATTCAAGTTCGTGCAGCATCACGATCATATCCTTATCGTGCGGATGCATCACCCATTTTGTTTCAAGTAAATACTGCAGAATATCTGCGGATGTTTTTGCAGACGATTGGACGGCAATTGAATCAAAAAAGCCCAGAAAAGAAAATAAGTTTTTGTTTTCTTCATTAATAAAAGGCTCAATTGGCTGTGACCAGTTTTTATAATTCAGACCTTTGGTTTCAATAATTTTTTTATCATCCGTTAAGCCTGCAAGAACAATCCATTTCCAGTTTTTGCAGAAATCGGGATGGCGCAATGTTGTCCGGATAAAAGTATTTGCTGCTTCCAGTCCATACACCGGAATATAGCTTAAAGAATCGCGATTGGGATAGTAAGAAAATTTACCCGCGTTGCTAACATTCACTTCGCCGGTATTTTCAAAAAGCTTCTCATAGGAAAGATTTTTGATTTGATTATTTTCTTTGAAGATCGCACCCGCAGCTCCGGCTCTCACGATATTTCTTGGGTTCCAGCTAATCTTATAGTGCCACGGATTGTCGTCACTTTCGGGAGCGACCAATCCACCTGTATGTGATTTAAAAGATGAGATTTTGCCGTTCTTCTTTTTTATGTCATCGATGATCTTCATCGCGCTCATATGATCGATCCCGGGATCCAGTCCCATCTCATATAAAAAAAACAATCCTTTGCTTTTGATCAGCCCTTGCAAATCTTTGATCGGATCATCGATATAAGAAGCAGTCAATAAATTTTTTTCCAACTCAATACATTCGCGCGCGATTGTTATATGAAATGCCGGCGGCAGGAGAGAGATAACGATATCCGCCTGTTGTACCAGTTTTCTTCGTTCTGCTTCATTTTCGACATTGAGCGCAACCGCCTGGATATTTTGCGATGAACCGATTTTAGATTGTAAAGACTGAGGATTTGCGTCTGCGATTGTTACCAGCCAGTTTTCTGAGACAGCATTGACAATAAGATAATCTATTAGGCAGGTTGCCGACTTGCCCGCGCCGAACAGCAGAATTTTTTTCATGAACAATGATAGTGAAGATTTCTGATTTTGGTAAGTTGATATTTTGTGATTTCAGAAAATCAAAAGTCTTCCTTCGTGTTTTGGTGTCTTCGTGGTTCCATGTATTTTAACCACGAATACACCAAGATACTGAGGCAAATTTGTAGGTGCTAGATTTCCAAAAAAAAAATCGGTCAACCTGATATATCCGAATATACCCGGCCAACCGATTACCCTTTAAAACCAATGATTCCGTCCCTATAATATTATTCTGCTAACCTGATTTCACCCAGGTCAATATCGTCACCCTGATTCACCTGGAGGTTTTCCATGACCACATTTCCCGGTTGCTTTTTTACGGCAACGATCACTTTCCATATTCCAGGTTTTACTTTCATACCAAAATATCCGTTCGTGCTTTTTACTCTCACTGAATCGTTGCCATTAACGGCCACCACTGATTCTGCATCGTTCGCAGGATATACTTTTCCATTTATCGAGCCATTGCGCATCGTCCTTATGGTATGAAACATAACAATACCCACAATAATGATACCTAGCTCTACTAAAGCCTTTCTCATGAATCAAATTTTAGCTTTCCTTTAAAAAATCCTTTACTTCAGGGAATCTTGGTGATTGTCACAATAGGCAGGTACGGAATACACTCATAAATTCAACTACTATGCCAATGAGAAAAAATGTGGAGAAATCTTATTTACTTTTTTGTGAAGAATGTTTATAATTCTGTGTAGGAAATTCCAAGATTTTTTGCGCTGATTATCGTGATCCTGTATTTAACCTTCACACCGCGAGAGCTTTTGGGCGCTTCCTGCATGATAGCAGCGCCGGCGGTGATGTTGTGATAGTACAGATTTTCTGTTTTGAAGATCTTTTTATTGCTTTGGATATATTGCACTTCAACCACTACCAGGTCGAGCGCAAATGGAGATGTGTTGCTGACTGTAAGCTGTAAATCGGAAATGCCGCCAAACGTGCCCACGTTGAATTTGCTGCCGCTTAGTGACACATAGTCTTCGATATTATTCTTAATTGATTCTTTTTCGTTTTTTGTTTCGGTTGCTTTTTTTGTGCTTTCACGATCAGCTATAAACGCTGATGAATCGATTTTCACTGGTGCCGCCTTAAGCGCATTCAAACTGTCGGCGATTCTTTTTTTTGCGGCTCTGGCTTTTCGTCTTTCTTCCAGGGCCTTTTCATCCGGAACATTTGTGGAAGGATCCTCCACCGGCGTCAGTATCTGAGAATTCTTATCGTTCTGCTGTGCAGGAATTAAATTTTTGGCCGGGATTGTCTTTGTTGCGATGGTTGACTGTTGCTCTGAAACCCCAGCTTGTTCTTTTGAAAAATTCTTTTGTGTGGAATTTGATCCCCGGCCGCTGATCGATAAGCCGATAAAAATACCTGCTACCAATAAAGCAACTAATCCAACTCCAATGCCTATTGGTTTTAATAGGTGCCGTAAATCCGGGCCTTGCTTTTTCTTTAAACGTGCGTCTCTCTGCGCATACAATTTATTAAGTTCATCGGAAGTTGATGAAAAATCTTCATTGCCTATCGCCTGAATTTTCGATCCCGCAGGTATAGATTGGGCGAAACGTTTTTGTACAGGTGCTGGTTCTTTGTTGACGACAGGTTCACGCGGAACCACTCTTTCGCGCACCGGTTGCCTGGCTTCAACGTATTCAGCCGCCGGTTTTTCTTCAGTCGATTTGCTGTCAGCCGGCAAGTTGATATAGACTGCAGCCTTATTAGGTGCTGGAGTTGCTTGTTCAGATGCGACCGGTGCATAACGGGATTTTTCAACCTCCACTGCCGGTTGCTTGTTGACTTGTTCTTCCTGAACTGGTTTTTTGAAAAATCGATCAAATGGTTGTTCTTCTACAGGAGGCGCAAAGGATTTCAATTCTTCAATTTCACCCGGATATCTCCATGCAGCACTCTTCCCCTCAACCCATACAAGGTCATACGCCTTCAGTGACATCGTCTTGAGGTCATCAAGCGTATAAGGACCCGCTTGCTTATTGTTCCGTAACAATAAATATGTACTCATATTTCCAGTTAAGTGAAAGGGCTCTGCCCGCTCCGCAGGGAAACGTCAACTGCTTTAAATAGGGAAGGAGCAACAAATTTATTACCTTTTTTTGTGAAGGCAACGTTATATCACTACAATATAGTACGTTTTTAGAAATACAAAGGATGAAATTTCCAGCGTTTGAGCGTGTTCCATTCCAACGTGGGTGCGGGAAATTTGATAAATCTTGTAAAATATGCCGCGGTATTAATCATGTAACTATTTGATGAAAGCCGCAGTGGGTCTATATCCGGCGCGAAATAAAATTGACGGTAACGCTGAAACAATGGAACTTTTTTGCCATCTATAACCTCCGGGTTTCGAGATGCGCTCAACATGCCTTCCGCGCCATAGCCGAAACTCATATTCAGCCAGTCAGGAAAATCGTTCCTGACCGATAGAAACGGCTTCACGTTTATCGATAGCCAATAAGTTTGACCATTATAATCCTTGATCACTTTTGACGGAAAATTGGTTCCTAATTCTTTTGGATGGTATTGCGGGTAAATTGTTCCGTGATAAGAAAATCGCATTGATATCCTTTGTCCGTCCCACCATTTCTGTTGCCCCGCAAATAGTGCCGTTCCAATAATATTTGCGGCCATATCACCTCCTGAAAATCCCCATTTGGTGGAAAAACCATCAAGCACTTCAATGATCGACATATATCCTAACGCTGTTAATGAGCCGATGGCGATGGATGCATCATTTTTAACACCGCACCAACGCATAAGGTCATATTGTATCGCTGCGATATTGTAAGCGGTTGTTGCATGCCCGATTTTATCTATTTGCAGCCACTCCCTGTTATCGTTAAAAAAATGAAAAGAACTTCGCGGATGTTTGCGATACCATAAGAAGTAAAGTCCCGCAGATACAAGCATGCCACCTGCTATTTCCGTAATCACCACTCCGCGCAAACGGCTCGGGTTGTAAACATCTGAAGGTTGCAGGAATTTATTTTGTGCACCCAAGTCTGGAACAAGCGATAAAAAGAAGACCAGCGAGAAGGAAATTTTCAATAATATTTGTCTCAGCCGCATGAATTGTCGTTTCTGATTTCTGGATTGGTGTTTTGTTTAACTTTTCCAAAGTACCTTTTCCAAAGTTTTAAACTTTGGAAAAGGTAAACAAAACACCAATCCAGAACTGCCTTGAAGATGAAACACGAAGTTATGTGTAGATTATTTCTAAAATTCAATATCTTCATTTTTTAAAATTAAACGGACATATATGGATAACGTTATCCAGGAAAAAGTGAATGTGTGGTTGAATGGTAATTATGACCAGGAGACTAAGAATCAAATCATTCTTCTTCAAAAGGAAAATCCCGCAGAGCTTACGGAAAGTTTTTATCGCAATCTTGAATTCGGCACTGGCGGTCTTCGTGGTATCATGGGCGTCGGTACCAACCGCATGAATAAATATACGGTAGGAATGGCCACGCAGGGTTATGCAAATTACCTGAAGGAATCATTTTCTAAACAAACCATTCGCGTGGCGATTGCTCACGACAGTAGAAATAATAGCCGCTTCTTTGCTGAAACCGCGGCAAAAGTTTTTGCTGCAAATGGCATCAAAGTTTTTTTGTTTCAATCATTGCGGCCCACGCCTGAGTTGAGTTTTACAATTCGTCATCTTGGTTGCCAGGGTGGATTGGTATGCACTGCTTCTCACAATCCGAAAGAATATAATGGATATAAGGCATATTGGAATGATGGCGGGCAACTTGTTCCTCCTCATGATACCAATGTGATCAAAGAAGTGGAGAAAATTGCTTCGGTTGATGAAGTAAAATGGAGCGGCGGCGAATCGAATATCACGATGATTGGAAAAGAAGTGGACGAGGCATATATCAGTATGGTGCGTGATCTTTCTGTTTATCCTGAGATCATCGAAAAGCAACACAATCTTTGCATCGTCTATACTCCAATTCATGGTACAGGAATTAAACTGGTACCGGAAGTATTGCAACGTTTTGGATTTAGCAACGTACATGTTGTGGACGAACAGGCGACTCCCGATGGAAATTTTCCGACTGTCGCATATCCGAACCCGGAAGAAAAAGAAACGATGAGCCTAGGTCTCAAAAAAGCAAAAGAGATTGATGCAGATATTTTATTAGGAACAGATCCCGATGCGGATCGTGTCGGCATCGGCATCAAAGACAACCAGGGCAATTGGGTGTTGATGAATGGAAATCAAACTGCCGTACTTGCTTTTAATTATATGATTGAAGCAAGAAAAGCAAAAGGTATTGCGCAGTCAAATGATATGGTCGTGAAAACAATTGTAACAACGGATATGATCGATGAAATCTCACGACAAAATCATATCAATTGCTACAATGTGCTAACGGGTTTCAAATGGATCGCTGAATTGATCAAAGAAAAAGAAAAAACAGAAAATTATGTAATTGGGGGAGAAGAGAGTTATGGGTTGATGATTGGATCAAGGTTGCGCGATAAAGATGCAGTAAGTGCTGTCGCGATCTTATGCGAGATGGCGGCCTACGAAAAAGAAAAAGGCAAAACACTATTTGAAAAATTACTTGGATTATATGTCCAGTACGGGTTCTTCAAAGAATCATTGATATCCATCACAAAAAAAGGAATGGACGGACAAAAACAAATTGCTGATATGATGGAAGGATATAGAAAAAATCCACCGACATCAATCAATGGTTCACCGGTTGTTCAGTTGCTGGACTACGAATTGCGCAAAGGCAAAAATATTCAGACTAAAGAAACATGGGATATCAAATTGCCTGCGAGTAATGTGCTGCAATTTATTCTTGCCGACGGTACAAAAATTTCTGCGCGGCCTTCAGGCACAGAACCTAAAATCAAATTTTATTTTAGTGTGAATACAAAATTGAACAGCGCTGCAGAGTTTGACAAAGTGAGTGCAGAACTCGACCAAAGAATTCAGGGAGTTATTAAGGACATGAAGCTTTAAGTTCGTCGTTTTCGTGCGGGTGGTTGGGTTGATTGGTTGAAAAGTTGACTAGTCGATTGGTCGATATGTCGATTAGTCGGTGCTAGCTGCAATTTAATTTTTACATATCGACTTTTCAACTGATAAACTTAACCACCATCAATCATCAGCCAATATGAAAAAGATTGCAACGTTATTTTTTCTTCTCTTCTCATTTTATCTTTCTTTCGCAGATGTTCAGCTTCCAAAAATTTTTGGTGATAATATGGTTCTCCAGCGGGATCAGTCCGTTCCGATATGGGGTTGGGCCGAAGCTGGCGAGAAAATTACTGTTCAATTCAATCAACAAAAAAAAGAAGCAAAGGCAGATAAAAACGGAAAATGGATGGTGAAGCTCGATGCTGAACCCGCTGGCGGACCTTTTCAATTAATTGTATCAGGCAAGAATACGATTTCATTTAGTAATGTTTTGATTGGTGAAGTTTGGATTTGCTCAGGGCAATCAAATATGGAATTTCAAGTGCGGAGCGCCATGAACGCGGCAAAAGAAATTCAGTCGGCAGATTATCCGCAGATCCGTCAAATTAAGATACCCAATACTGTTAGTTCAACACCAAAAAATGATATTTCGAGTGGACAATGGGACCTGTGCTCTCCGAATACCGTTTCGAACTTTACTGCTGTCGGATATTTTTTTGCGCGGGAGCTATATAACAAATTACATGTGCCGATTGGTTTGATCAATACATCATGGGGTGGTACAATGGTTGAAACATGGACGAGCCGCGGCGCATTTGAAAAAAGTGATGAATTCAAATCCATGATTGCTTCAATGCCTAATCTTGATTTGGACGCATTATCGAAGCAGAACGAAAAGCAAATGCTTGATAAATTAAAAACATTGCAGGGTGGTTCCTTCGGTGATGCTGTGAATACAGAAGAATGGAAGGATATAAACTTCGACGATAGCAAATGGCCAAAAATGAAATTGCCGGGATTGTGGGAGTACCAGGGACTCGGTCTTGAAAACCTGGACGGTGTTGTATGGTTTCGCAAAACGGTAAACGTAAGCGATGGAAATGCCGGCAAGCCTGCAAAACTTGATTTAGGTAAAATAGATGATTCGGATGATACTTATGTAAATGGAACTAAAGTTGGTTCTACAAAAAATCAATACGATGCAAACCGCCATTATGAAATTCCTGCCGGTGTATTGAAGGCAGGAAAAAATATAATCAGTGTGAGAGTTGAAGATACTGGCGGCGGTGGAGGTATCAATGGACAGCCAGAAGATTTGCAACTAACGGTGGGGGATAAGGTATATTCCCTCGCAGGCGAGTGGGTATTTCGCGTTGAATCAATTATAAAAGGCAGCATGTCTGTCGGACCTAACAGTTATCCAACTTTACTTTTCAATGCAATGATAAATCCATTAGTTCCGTATGCGATCCGTGGTGCGCTTTGGTACCAGGGCGAAGCAAATGCGGGACGTGCTTACGAATATCGTCAATCATTTCCTTTAATGATCAATGATTGGAGACAGCAATGGGGCCAGGGAAATTTTCCTTTTTATTTCGTGCAACTGGCAAGTTGGAATGCAAACAATGGTGACAGCGAACATGGCAGCACTTGGGCGGAATTGCGCGAAGCACAAACCAGGACGCTTTCTTTGCCAAACACCGGCATGTCTGTTACCACCGATATTGGAGAGTCAAATGATATTCATCCAAAAAATAAACAAGACGTTGGAAAAAGATTGGCCGCTATTGCACTTAATAACGTTTATGGACAAACGATGGAATATAGCGGACCTGTTTATCAATCCATGAAGACGGAATCAGGTAAAATCATTTTGAGTTTTACGCATGTTGGTTCCGGCCTCATGATTAAAGACAAGTATGGATATATCCGGGGATTTGAAATTGCGGGTAAGGATCAACATTTTTATTATGCAAAAGCTTATGCTGACGGGAACCGCGTGGTTGTTTACAGCGATCTTGTTCCGGAACCCGTTGAAGTTCGTTTTGCATGGGCAGATGATCCAAACGATGCGAACTTATTTAATAACGAAGGATTTCCTGCTGTGCCTTTTCGAACAGATCAATGGAAAGGAATTACGGAGGGGGTGAAGTATGCGATAAAGTAGGGTGGAGATGTGAGGTGTAAGGCACAAGGCACAAGGTACAACGTGTAACACACCTTGTACCTTGTTTCTTGTACCTTGTACCTTGTGCCTTATTGCTGCAGTTTCGTACTATTTATCTTTTCATCTTTCGCGCCATCCATTTGGTAAGAAAGAATTTCTCCATTTTCTAATACTTCTACAATTCGATATCCTCTATATTCCGTGCCCCAGTTTCCGGCAATATGCGCATCAAAGAAATAATATTTCCCTTTGTTTTCTTTCATGCCGTCGATATCATGATCATGACCATGAAAAATTCCCCTGAGGTTTGATTGCTTATCGAAGAGTTCTACAATAGCTGGACAATCGATTCCTCCTTTTGTCCATTTGAAAGGAGTGATGTGCATGAACACAAACAAATGTTTTTTGGATTGATATAATTCCAAATGTTTTTTTGTCCATTCAATATCAGGGCATATATAATCTCCCTTTTCATTTGCTGTGTTCAGGATAATAAAACCCGAATCATTTTTTTCGAAACTATGATACAAAGGATTGGCCCATGTTTTTTCCCATATTTCATTAGCAACATTATCATGATTGCCATGAGAAACATAATATGGCATTTTCAATTCGTCCCATTTCTTTTTTATTTCGGGAAGAAAGGAAGAATCATTGTGAAACAGGTCGCCGTTGATTACAGAAAAATCAACACCGCGAGATTCTTTTTCTTTATTGAGCCATCCGACCATATTATCGTGGTGAAATGCAAAATTGGTGTCGGGCTGTCCATAGTGTCCATCAGATGCTAATGCAAATCGCAATTTGATCTGATCTTTTGGAGGAAGCTTGAAATTCCTGGGCACAAATGATTGCAAAGAATTTCCGGCACCGATCACGAATACACTTTTCAGCGTCAATCCTAAAAACTCTTTTCTTGTTAATCCCATGAATCGGTTTTTAAGTGAAAATTTATTTTTTGATGACCCACCTATTTAAAAAAGCATTACCCGGAAGTTCCAGTACGATCTTATAAAAATCAGACGGCATATTTTTTACACTGAACGAAAAACTTTTTTTTGATAAGGGAACTGTTCCTATCAATTCATAATCATCCGAGCCGCCTTGTTTGAACTTATTCGTTTTTGAGAGCCAGATTTTTGCTTCGCCATTTGTTTCCCATGTTTTCCATTTCAGGTCAATGTTGTCGTTTGCATAACTTGCTTCAAGATTACTGGCAGCAATTGGTCCGGTGAGCGGCACACCGTCGATCTCCATTAATTTTTCCCTGGGAATTCGCACTTGAAAATAATTTGCAATGGTAGGAAGAATATCGACGATACCCGGTTGTCCTTTGTGCCAATACTCATTGAGGCCATTCGCGTTTGTAACGATCCATGTTGTTCTTTCTCTATCGGATTGGCCACCATGACCTCTTCCTGCTTTTTCATCACGGCCATGGTCAGTTGTAATAAAAATAACCCAGTCTTCTTTGAAATTTTGTTTCCTGTATTCAATCGCATCCCAGATTCTTCCGATCTGTGCGTCCATGATCGCGACCGCTTTATCCTGCTCCGCTCCATTACCAAACCGATGTCCGATATCATCAGTGTATTCCAAGTAAACCCAGGAAAGATCCGGTGGATTGTTTCTGAAAGATTTTGCGGCTTCATCGGTAACTTTTTCATCGATATGATTGATATAGGCACTTTGTTTATCGTGTGGAAATTGCAAGGTGTCGTGCTCGTAATTATCTGCTATCACATCAAATTTAATTTTGCCGGTCTGATCCATCGATTCTCCAACAAGTTTTGTGCGGTTGTCGAGCCAGGTTGAAAATATGCCGATCTTTTTGTCGGGTTGCTGTTCTTTCAAAAAACGGAAAATCGTCCAATAATTATAGTTTGGATCTTTGATATCATTATCCCAAACATTATGCTTATTGACCCAGGTTCCTGTCAGTAAACTGTTATAGCCGACAGCAGAAATGGTTGGAGTTTGAGAATACATACCCTTATCGCCGCCCACATGTGCGCGCGTATAACCACCGACTGCAGCGATTTTTTTCAAAATCGGCGTAGGATTTTTTTCAATGATATCAGCCGGAATACCATCTACAATTATAAAAACTGCTTTCCTGGTTGTTTGTGCGAATGAAAGATGTGCAACAAAAAATGCAACGAGAAAAATCTTGATCTGCTTCATACTTAAAATTATATTTGCTTAAGAGTTAGGTGGATGAAGAAAGCAATTTAACTACAATTATTAATCCACCTGTTTTATGTTATTGTGAATTGCGAATATTTATTGTCAATCTAATTTACTGCTGATATGGCGAACACTCATCTTGAAACCATCAATCTTTTTTTTGAAGCATACAGTCAGCGAAATATAACCGGCATCAAACAAGTGATGGATGAACAAGTGAAATGGATATTTCCCGGTCATCACCCGCTTGCAGGTGTCAAGTCTGGTGTGGATGAAGTGGTTGCTTTTTTTGATGCGATGGGAAAGATCATGGGAGAGTCAAATATCAAAGTTAAAAAATTGATTTCAGGAATAAATGACGACTATGTAGTAGAATGCCAGCATATTTTGACGAATAGAAAAGACGGCAACAATTTAGATCATCACTGGTGTGTACTCTGGACATTCAGGAATGGAAAAATAATTGAAGGCCGGCATTTTGCGGGAGATCAGCATTTGGCCGATAGCTTTTTCTGCAAAGTGTATAAGTGATTGCTTTTCTATTACGCGGAGGATTTACAGAACAAAAACCCATGCAACGTTTGTTCTTTGATCCATGTCAGGATAGGAAAATGTATTTGTGAAAAGCTTAATGCTAATCATATCTTTTGGTGTGCTGTTGATTTTTTTGTCATGCAAGAAAGAAGCAAGTTCAGGCGCCATGATGTTGGATTCTGATAAGTCGATTGTTGGCACATGGGAATTGAGACAAATTGCTGCAGCCATGAATCCGCTCGCAACAAATTACACACCGGGTAACGGAAATCTGCTAACATTTACTGCAGACAAATATGAAGTTTATAAAAACGGACAACTTGCGAGCAGGGGATCTTACAAAATTGTTCCTGATAGCACAGTTAATACAAGCGTGTGTTTAACTTATCCGGAAGGACAATTTACAAATAGAATCGATTTCCAGGATTCGGTTTTAGCATTTAAGCAATTCATTCAAATCACTGGCGATACATTGTATATTGTTGCTGGTTGTTATGCATTGGATGCGGGACACAGTGCGAAATATGTCAGATTTGACAAGCACAATTGAGATTTTGTTATTTTGAGATTTATGGATTTTGGGNNCCCAAAATCCATAAATCTCAAAATCTCAATTTTCCCTTCGGCTCATGTAAAATTCTTTCTGTTTCTTATTCAGTTTTTCAATCGAATACCTTAGCAGCGTGCGTGGCATTGTTGCTGCGTGTTTGTCGAGGAATTCTAAGAGTCTCGCACGGTCAGTATCTCCGGCAAATCGTAGCATCCAGCCTGTGGCTTTATGAACGAGATCTTCTTTGTCTTTCACCAATATCTCCGCAATTTTAAAAGTATCGTCAATATCTTTTTTCCTGATGAAATAAGTGGTGCTTACAATTGCCGTGCGTCTTTCCCAAATATTTTTTGATTTAGCAAGTTTATACAAGATTGCACGCGGTTTATCGAATAAATAACTTCCGGTCATATGCAGGCAACCAAGATCGACCAGGTCCCAATTGTTGATGCGGTCGTGACGCTTCATGTATAAATTAAAAATTTCTTTTCTTTTGCTTTCAGTTGTTTTCTTATCGCGCGATTGCTTGTCCATGATGCTCACGGCACCGGCTCTTACTTCATGAATAGGATTCTCCAATAATTTTTCAATCTCACTGGTTGGCATTTCAATAAATTCTTTGGCAAGTGCAAAAACTTGTCCCATACGAACACCTATAAATAAATCTCCACGGTATTTTCCTTCTGATTTAAAATATCGCTGTATTTTTTTAAACTCTTCTGCGGAGCTCAACGATTTCAATTTTTTGACAAATTGATCGGCGGTTATCTTATTCATCTCTTTTCATTGGTAGATTCGTAATTTAGATATGAAGATCGAACGGCGTTATAATAATAGTCAATTTCCAATAAATTTGAATTGCTTGTTTCGTAAAACATACAGAAATGAACTAAAAAAGTATGAATAACTCATTTCAATGAATAATTATGAAAGCAAAAATCAATGAGCGAATCAAACCCTCTGAACCTGAAAAGGTAAACGAATACATGAAAAATTGTAAGCACCCGTTGGTAAAGGTTGTTGAAGCATTGCGAAAAATTATCTTAAGCGCGGATAAAGAAATTGGTGAGGAAGTTAAATGGAACGCGCCAACTTTTTTTTATGCGGGTGATATGGCTCCATCGGATTCCAAAAAATATAAAAGATACTTGATCGTCTTTAATCTCTTCCAGAAAGATTGCATCCGTCTCGTATTTCCGAGTGGAGTGAAAGTGGACGATGGGTCAGGTTTTTTAATTGGTGATTATGCAGATGGAAGACGACTCGCGCTGTTTCATGATATGAAAGAAGTGAAAGCAAACGAAAAAAAATTGCAGACTGTAGTAAAAAGATGGCTCAAACAACTTGACAAATAGGATTTCTGATCCGAGATTTTTATGGAGAGGAAACCCGAAAATCAAATCCAATGCCGAAATAAAGTTTACCATTGATATCAAATGCAGCACCCCCACTACGCTGTGAATTCATTCCTTTTTCGTCCCAGCTATCACTGACAGGATCATATATCCAATAGCCACGATCTCCGATGAGAAAACCTTTGTCGGCTGCTCCAACACCTAATGCTTCAAATATTGTACCTCCTGGAAAAGCATTTTTTTTAATCCATGTGTCGGAAGCTGCGTTATACAAGAGCACTTCAGGCGTAAAGCTGGTTGGGCCAGTAACAAAATTTCCAATCACATATCCATTATTATTAACCGCGAATCCGCTTGCGTTTTGTGGAAGTACACTATAATCTAAATCTGCTTTTCGCGTCCAGATATTCGAGACCGGATCATACTCCCACCAATCTTTTTCACCATAACCTCCAAGCCCAACATATCCTTTTGTTCCAATGCCGAAGCCGACCGCAGAGAATCTTGCTGAGCCTGGGAAATCCGCTTTTTGTGTCCATTTGTCGAGCGCAGGATCGTATTCATAAAAACTATTCGTAAATTCTTCCGGCAAATTTGTTTTACCGATACCGACGTATGCCTTACCATTAATCACAAAAGATACTCCGAAATTCAAGGGCTTTCCCATGGAGGATTTTTTTGTCCAATTATTCAAAGATGGATCATATTCATACAGATCGTCATTGGCTGCATAACCATCCCAACCCATTCCTATATAACCTTTATCGCCAATCGAAAATCCGATGCCCCAATATCTGCCACTGCCGAAAGGTGGCTTTGCTAATGAAACCCATTGGTCAGGAAGAATGACAAAATCATTTGTACTTGTAACTATTTTGCCATTGACCGTCACCGTTATTTTTCCTGTCGTAGCGCCCACCGGCACCGACGTTGCTACTAAAGTATCTCCCGAAACGAATGTTGGTCCGGTGGTCGTGCCATTAAAGCTTACTGTGATGTGATCGGTGACTGAGTCGAAACGGAGGCCATGAATTTCTACCAATATTCCTTCTGAACCCTGGCTAGGAGTAAAATTAAAAATGACAGGAGATGTGTTCGATTCTTTCTTGCAGGAAGTGATCAGTGAGAGAAAAATTAGACTGTATATGAAATAATTTTTCAAATGGCTAGCGCTTATACTTTTATATAAGGTAAACATTTTTTCGGAGACTAAACATGATTTTCGGATTTTTCTAAGCAGAACGATAGTAGTTTGTGGTTGAGCCCATACATTTTATAATCACATAGTTTTACCAGAAAGCTTGCGTACTGTGCGTTTAATCATGTGATGATGTAAACTTATTTCTCTGAGTAATGTTCATGGATTATTACACAGAGAGAAATAAAGCGACTACCTTACACAAAAAAATAAAAATGAAAGTCTTTCGGATTGTATTAATTGTGATAGGATGGTGTTGTATTATTCTTGAAATTATGGGCAACTTTTTAGTAGATTCATTTCGCACCGAAAATGGCGTTGGATATTCTGTCGGGTATGCGCTTGGAAGACACTTCTTTTTAATTCTGGGAGGCCTTTTATTTTTTTTTGCTTACCGGATAAAAAAGAAATTGAGAGGACAACAACGGGAATCTGAGATTAATTCATTTTTGAAAGATTGAAAACTTCGGAAGATAGCATTACTCTGTGATCGTTTTTTTTAATATTTCTTCCTGGTGCCGCCACAGATCCTGGAAAACGGCACTGTTATTCCGAAGATGATCGAATGTGCCTTCATCGATAATGGTTCCTTCTTGCAAAATATATACATGATCAAACATCCACAATAAATGCAGCCGGTGCAGCGATGAAACAATTGCTTTGTCTCCAAAGGCTGCAAATAATTTTTTGTAGATATTTGCCTCTGTTTTTGGATCTACACTGCTGGTTGGCTCATCCAGCAAAACAATTTCACTTTCTTTTGCAGCCAGGATGCCGCGCGCGAGTGCGAGTCGTTGTTTTTGTCCACCGGATAAGTTGACTCCTTTTTCCATAATTGAAGATTCGAGTCCTCGCGGCAACTGAAGAATAACTTCTGAAAAGTGCGCCGAATTACAAACCTCGTCGATTTGTTTTTTGTCGAAGGGTAGTCCAAGTGTAATATTATATTCAATGGTATTCTCAAATATTTCCGGTTCCTGTGGAAATAGTGTGACCGTTTCATTCACTGCAGAAAGATTTGATTTATTTCCATCTACGTACAATTCAATATCACGTTCCGGTTCATACAAACCTCTCAACAAAGCTAGCAGTGTGGATTTGCCACTTCCGCTTTCTCCGATGAAGGCAATTCTTTTTCCATGCTCTAATGAAATATGAATGTTGTGCAAACTTTGTGGCCGGTGTTTGTCGTCATAATTTTCGCGGTGAGAAAAATCCAGGTTTTTAATTTCTATTTTCTTCCAGTTGTCGGGCAACCCGATTTCAGAATCTGCGCGGTGATGTTTGACATATTCTTTTTCAATATTAGACGCCGTTTGTACGTCAGTGTTATATTGAACGATTTGATTGTACTGCCATGCCACGTCATGAAAAACACTGGTGAATTGGTTAACGAAACCAAGAAGCGTAACCAATCCGCCAACATAAAAAATTTTACCTGGTTCCCAATGCTGATAAATATATCCGACCGTAATCACACCATACGTAACTGCAATTAGCATATCGGCGGTGAACCATTTCCATTCGTTGATCAAAGCATTTTTTCGAAAAGCTTTCAGAAGATCTTTTACTTTTCCCATTAAGCCCGTTTCCATATTTTTTTCCAGGCGGAGCGTGATCACGGTCATAATATTCGAAAGGCTATCGAATAATGTTGCGGAAATGGTGTGTTCGCGTTCGTTGATTTCTTCTTGTGTGCGGATAAGCGGTTTGTCAAAACTAAAGATGGCCATCACAATAATAAATCCCATCACCGCACCAATGCTTCCAAATATGGGCGAGAAATAGATCATCGCAATAAAAGAAAAAATGAATTTCAAAATTGCGTGCAGGTACATAAATCCTCCGTCAAAAAAAGCTTTAAGTGCCTCGTATGCTTTCCTGATCCGGTTAATGGTAGAACCGCTGTGATGATCCTGGTGCCATTTCACCGGAAGGTGTAGTGCCTGGTGATATCTTTCCTGCAAAAAATTTCTACTCAGATTAAATGCAAGCTGTCGCTCCATAATACGCGCGGGTCCGTGAAAAGACCATTCAATAAATTTCAAAACAAAGTAAATGATGGCGTAGTAGACCGCATAACGCAACACTTGCGAAGTATCGTCCTGGATTTTATTGACAAACCATCCCAACACGATAGGGTAGCATGCATCAGCGAGATTGGAAAAAATAAACATCGCATAAACCAACACATATCGCTTGCGTTCATTGCGCGCATATCGCCATGCAGTTTTTAAAAGTGATATGTAAGAGTTGGTCATTGTTTCTTATTGCGAGTAGCAATACAATTTAATGCAAAATTACCTGAACCGGATTTGTATGAAAAATTCGTACTGTTTCAGTTTGAAATTTCTATGTGCTTCTATGTATCTATGTGCCTATGTGGTGAAAAAAAATTTACCACATAGGCACATAAATACATAGGAGCACATGGAGAGCCTTAAAATATTAGTTCTATTCAAAATTGAGATGGATTTATTGACTAATCATTCTTTTACAAACCAAATTCAAACATTACAAAAAAACCCTTCGAACTTCGAAGGGTTTTGGAAAATAAATTCAAAAAAAATTATTCCAAAACTTTTTCGGAAATCTTTCCAGTCTTTTTATTTTTTATAATCACTTTTTTGGCGCCATAGTGTGTCATTTCTTCTTTCACTAAATAATTATCTTTATCATATTCGACCAGGTGGCTGTCTTTTCCAACACCTGTTCTTCCTCTCCATATATCTAGTTTCACCGGTTCCCACAATTTACTTTTTGCGGAACGATATGCAGCATCGAGTACAGCATTCACTACATATCCGTCGTAAAATGTTTCTTTTGGCGAAACTCCTTTTTCCATCGAGTTGAACATGTCGGTGAACATATGATTATATCCAAGATCATTCATTTCATCACCAACAGGAAACAGCCAGCCAGTATTGCTTTCAGCTTTTTCAGCAACATAGTCAGCGCCTTTTCCCGTAGTGAACATTTCCAATCCTGTTCTTAAAAAATTATTCATCCAGATGGTTCCTTCAGTTCCCATTACTTCATCACGAAGATCAAGTCCGCCGCGGAAGGTCCAGCTAACTTCGAATTGCCCGATTGCTCCGTTTTCATATTTCACGAGTGCTATCGCGTGATCTTCTGCATCGATTGGTTTTACCTGCGTATCTGCCCAACACATCACTTCAACAGGTTTTATATCCTTGCCGATAAAACTCCTTGCGATTTCAACACAATGGCAACCGAGATCAAGAATACATCCGCCGCCTGCTTGTTCGATATCCCAAAACCAATCGCTGTGGGGACCGGGATGTGTTTCGCGTGATTTGGCCCAGAGTATTCTTCCCAATGCTCCATTTTTTACACTCTCGTGTGCTTTCAAAAATTTGGGGGTGTAAACAAGATCCTCGAGATATCCATTGAAGATGCCGGCAGCTTCCACAGCTTCCAACATACGTTTTGCTTCCGCTGCATTTCTTCCGAGTGGTTTGGTTGTGATCACTGCTTTTTTATGTTTGCAACAAAGCATTACTGCCGTTTCATGAAGGTTATTTGGGAGAGAAATACAAACAACATCCACATCCGGATGTGCGATTGATTCTTCCATGGTTGTTGTCCAATGTTTACAATCATAATCCTTGGCGAATTTTTTCGCACTTTCTTCACGGCGTGAATAGATGCTTACAATTTTGTCTTTACTTCTTTGCCCCTGTAGAGACTCAGCATAAAAGCGACCGATAAAACCGGATCCTAGCATTGCAATACGTGTCATAGTTTTATTGTTTGTAGTTTGTTATTTGTTGTTTCTTATTTTTTGTGAAACGTGAAACGAGTGACGTTAGAGAGAAATTCACACCGATGTCTCATGCTTCGCGCAAAAAATTGGTTTCCGCATTTGTGGGCGCCTTCACGTTTTTCTCACGGAAGAATAAAATGAAATAAATCAGCACGCCTAATGCGATATATGCCGGTACGAACCAAATCTTTAACCAGTTGTGACCATTTTCGATTTTGTAATTATCTACAACAAACCCGGAGACTCTTGTTCCAATAAACATTCCCACGCCGTAAGTTGCGAAAGTAAATAATCCCTGCGCGGCGTTTTTGATTTTTGCATTTGCTTTTTTCTCTGTATACATATAACCGGTAACAAAAAAGAAGTCATAACATACTCCATGCAAAATAACACCAGCATATAGCATCCATAAATTAGAACCAGTGTTTCCATAGGCAAAACATATATAGCGCAGAAGCCATGCGGTCATTCCTAGCAAAAGCATATTCTTTACGCCGATACGATTAAAGAGAAATGGAATAGCAAGAATGAAAAGCGCTTCTGAAACCTGGCCCAGCGTCATTTTTCCAGCAGCGTTATTTACTCCGATTTCATTCAAATAAAAATTCGCCCATCCAAAATAAAATGACAACGGAATACAAACCAGGATGGCCGCGACAAAAAATATTGCGTAAGGTTTGTATTTGAAAAGAACAAAAGCGTCTGTGCCCAAAGCTTTTGACGCGCTTGTATCAGCCGTCTTTCCTTTAGGCGGTGTATCGGGCAAAGCGAAACATATCAATCCAAGTCCGATAGAAACCGAAGCCGCGAGATAAAAACTGTTAGCGGATTTTTCCCAGGCAAGATATCCGAGCAAGAGATTGGCGATGATCCAACCAACGGTACCGAACACACGAACCCACGGAAATTGTTTGCCGGGATCACTCATCTGGTTAAATGCGATACTGTTTGCCAAAGCAATTGTTGGCATGTATAATAATGAGTACAACAAAATGATCCAATAGAAAATGCTATTATCGGTTATGCGCGTAGATACGAATAACAGAATTCCGCCTACAAGGTGAAGTACTCCCATTATTTTTTGAGCAGCAAAAAAACGGTCGGCCACCATGCCTATGAAAAAAGGAGATATCATGGTTGCAATGGCCAATGCACTGTAGGCGTCACCCACCTGAACTCCGGTGGAGTGCAGATTTTCCCCCATATAGGTAGCCATCGTTACATACCAGGAACCCCAAACAAAATATTCAAGGAACATCATAAGGGCAAGGAGCGAAATAGTGTTAGACTTCATGATTTAGAATTTGATTTTATTTGCGAACGATGGATTCCACGCGATATATTCTGCTAACTTAAGATTTTATTCAGTTCATGTTATTTTTTTTCAGTCAGCCATTTTGTAAATTCCGGTTGTAATATCAATCGTAAACCGTGAGACGTGAGACGGGAAACATGAGAAGATTATCTCTCACGTTTCCCGTCTCACGTTTCACGACTGATATTATTCATAAAAAAATCTTTCAGCCCCGAAAAGGTACTAATGAAATTTATACTGAATAAATATTTCTTCATTTATCTTGCAGCGTTATGCGAACATTTGATGACAGCTACCGGCATAAGGGCCTGCGCAAACAGCTAACTGATATTATCCGGAAAAAAGGAATCTCCGATGAAAGGGTATTGAATGCAATCCTGCATATCCCCAGGCATTTTTTTATGGATTCGGGTTTTGATAAAATCGCTTATGAAGACCGCGCCTTTCCGATTGCTGAAGGACAAACAATTTCCCAACCTTATACGGTGGCTTATCAAACTCAATTGCTCGATATAAAGCCGCAGGAAAAAGTTCTTGAAGTAGGCACGGGCAGCGCATACCAGGCATGCGTGCTCGCGGAAATGGGCGCCCAGGTTTATACCATTGAAAGGCAAAAAAAAATATTTGAATCAAATAAGTCATTTGCCTTTTTAAAAAAATATCCGTCAATAAGATTTTTTTTTGGAGATGGGTATGAAGGATTGCCGACATATGCGCCATTTGATAAAATAATTGTTACAGCAGCTGCGCCTTCAATTCCGCCAAAACTTGTCGAACAATTGAAGCCTATGGGAAAAATGGTAATACCGGTAGGAGAGGGTAATGTGCAACAAATGTTGCGCCTTACAAAATCAGAAGATAATTCTATCAGGGAAGAAATATTTGATAATTTTTCTTTTGTACCGATGGTGGAGGGAAAGAAAAATTAATGGGCGAATGTCTGAACCGGGATTTTATACGATTATTCTGATTCGACTAATGCCACAGATGAAATCTTAACATCAGAATAATAAGTTTAATCGTATGAAATCAAGGTTTAGACATTTGTATATTGTCATGCTTGATTTACTAAAATATCTGCAAGCATACTTCCCACTGTATAAATTCTTCTTGCATTTTCGACATGCCAATACCTGAGCTTATCGTTAAAGATTCCACCGAGGAGTGGTCCAACGATATACAAGTTGTCGCTTGCTTCGAATTTTTCGCTGACTTCAAAACCACGATTGGTACTATTGACTTTACAAAGTTCCTGTTTGATCAGGTTATTGATAATTTCTGATGAGCATGCATCGAGTTCTTCAAATCCGCTGCAATTAATTACCACGGGAAATAGTAGAGGGTGTTCAACCTGCTTGTTTGCGGTGTTTTCGTAATGAAAGATTCCAAATCCCGGTTCTTTTGGATACAATTTGACTTCCAGGAATTTTCCTTTTAAAAGCTCGAGTTTTTTTTCTTGCAACAATTCTTCTGCAGCGTCCCGGTATTCAGCACCGGCTCTTCTGATGAGTTTGGTGAATCTCCACCCAAAAGCCGAATGGAAGTGTTTTTGTTCTGATACGTCCAGCTTGTTCAACAATTGCACAACAAGATCACTTAACTGGTAATAGGTGTCACCGATATGAACTCCTTTCGAGTAAGCGATCCGAATATCTTTTTCAATCGTATCCATCAATTCGGCCGATGAATAATTATTCTTTTTTGCAAGCGATATCAGGTTGATGAACTGATAATCGGGGAAATTATTTGGCGTGATACGATGGGGTAACAATCCACTATAAGAAACCGCAATGATTTTATTCAACAGTTTTTTAAATGCAGGCCTATGATGCACGAGGTATAGAAATTCCAAAGTGCTCGCGTTGGAGCCAACTATTAATACATTGCGTTTATCCGCGTCCGTTATACCGGAAAAAATTTCCTCAACTTTCTCAATATTATCTTCGATACCGGGCAGATATATATCATCTATATAGGCATAGCCTGTTTTCTCCGCAGTTTTAGGTTGCACCGATTTTACAGGTGGACTTCCTATCGCTAATATGATTTTTTCAGCGATCAATGATGACATGCGTCCATTGTTATCTTTCAATTGCGCTTCGTAGGAATTGCCGTCTTTCCTTAAAATATTTATTGCTTCGGCCTCTATAAGCTGAATATTTGCAATATTTTTTTGCTGAGCTTTCTGAATCATCGCCACTAATTTTTCGTCTACATAATCTCCAAAAAGAAAGCGTGGAATATAAATTTCCTCCCATTCATTTTTTTTAATCATGGGAAGATTGTTGTCAATCCATTCTTTCGCAGCAAGTCCGCCGTTTGTTTTTAAAAGCCCGATCCATTTGTCCTGCGTAGACCTCAACCAGTCGATAAATAATTCTTTTTCTTTTTCGGGCACGAATTCACCGAGGGTAGTAATGGTCAGTGAATTGATAGAAGATCTCTTGCCATAAGGAAAACCTTTCCAAAATTCGCTTTGCTTTTCGACCACTGCGATACGGGTTTCTTTCCTGCCTTCATTGGATGAAAGCATGTTGCGCAAAAGATGCAATAACGTTAGTGAAGATGAGATTCCACCGCCAAGAATTGCGATATCATATTTCTGTTCAGGGTTATTTACGGGCATATGCGTTATTGAGATAAGGTTTCAATCAGTCGAAGATATATATTTACCGGGTTTTTCGGAAATGGTTAAAACGATAGAACCAGTTGAATTATTTTGACTTATCGGGGTAATTTAAAAGTCTGCACCTGGTCCGGATGCGAGGCCAAAAGCGTGGGGCCCGATCACATAGACCCGGTGATGCTATGCCTCCGAAAATTGTGTGATTAACGTTGAGATTTATTTTCTCTTTTTGTCACAAAAACATACCTTTGCGCTCCGTTTTGAAAACTTATTTCAAAGCGTTGTTTTGTTGATTCAGATTATACAAAACATCATTGCCCAAACGGCCCCATAAGAGTTCCGCCTGTGCGGAGCCGCCAGCAGGGTATAATAGTAAAACCTGACAGAAAATGCCTAAGGTTAAAACAAATTCGAGTGCCAAAAAAAGATTCAAAGTAACAGGCACCGGTAAAATCACTTTCCAAAAAGCTTTTAAGCGCCACATTCTAACAAAGAAATCCAAAAAACGTAAACGCAATATGAATAAGAAAGGGGTGGTCACTGCTCCTAATATTGATTTCGTGAAACGTTTATTGAGGCTGAAATGATCAGCTGTTCTTTGACAAGACGATTTCTGTAAACAATTACAATCAAAATTTAAAATCATTATAATATGCCACGTTCTGTAAATGCTGTTGCCTCAAAAGCTCGTAGGAAACGCATTCTGAAACAAGCCAAAGGATTTTACGGCAAACGTAAAAACGTTTATACCGTTGCTAAAAACGTATTGGAAAAAGGGTTGACCTATCGTTATGTTGGCCGCAAATTGAAAAAGCGCGAGTACCGCACATTGTGGATCGCTCGTATCAATGCCGCCGTTCGCGCAGAAGGACTTACTTACTCAGCCTTCATTCACAAATTAAATGAAAAGGGAATCGCGTTGGACAGAAAAATTCTGGCCGATATCGCAATGAACGAGCCTGAGACTTTCAAGCAATTGGTTGAATCCGTAAAATAGATTTTTAGCCGCCGTTGCGTCCGGAGTTATTGACCGGTTATATTTTGATAATATAACCGGTTTTTTATTTGTTGAATTGCTCAAAAAATTACATTTGTATGTTTTTATTAAAATCAATTTTATTTTTAATCCTAAATACATACTAAGCTGGACCACTCAATGAACAATACATACACCGATCTGGTGAAACAAACCTTCAATTTTCCACAAGAAGGTTTTGATGTAAAAGAAGGATACCTCGAATTTAATGGCGTAGATATTAAATCTTTGATCGATAAATATGGAACTCCGTTAAAAATTTCTTACCTGCCAAAAATCGGGATGCAGATCAAGAAGGCAAAAAAAATGTTTGCCAACGCGTTCAAGAAACATCGTTACGAAGGGAAATATTTTTATTGCTATTGCACCAAGAGTTCTCATTTCTCATTCATTGTGGAAGAAGCGTTGGATCACGATATTCATTTGGAAACTTCTTTTGCATACGATATCGAAATCATCAAAAAATTGTACGAGCGGAAAAAAATCACCAAGGAAACATTTATCATATGCAACGGTTTTAAACAAAAGCCTTATGTAAGCAGAATCGCTTCTTTGTTGAACAGCGGATTCAAGAATGTAATTCCAATCCTCGATAATAAAGATGAATTGCAGCAGTATAAGAAATCGGTAAAAGCTCCGTTCAAACTGGGCATCCGCGTTGCTGCTGAAGAAGAGCCGACTTTTCCTTTTTATACTTCCAGGTTAGGTTTTCGCGCGAGAGATGTGCTGGAATTTTATGTTGATAAAATAGAAGGAAATGAAGATCGCTTTCAATTGAAAATGCTTCACATTTTTTTGAATAAGGGGATCAAGGATGATATTTATTATTGGAGTGAATTGAATAAGGTCATTAATCTATATTGCCAGTTAAAAAAGATATGTCCCGAATTGGATTCAATCAATATCGGCGGCGGATTTCCCATCAAACATTCCCTGGGATTTGAGTATGATTACCAATTTATGATCAATGAAATTGTAGGAAATATAAAAAAGGCATGTAAGCGCAACAACGTGCCGATGCCAAATATTTTTACGGAATTTGGAAGTTATACGGTCGGTGAAAGTATGGCTCATATTTATAGTGTGATCGGTCAGAAAATGCAAAATGATCGCGAAACATGGTACATGATCGATTCTTCTTTCATCACTACATTGCCCGATACATGGGGAATTGGGGAACGTTTTTTGATGTTGCCGATCAATAAATGGGATGTCGAATATCAACGCGTGGTGTTGGGCGGCATTACCTGTGATAGTCACGATTACTACGATTCAGAAGAGCATATCAACGAAGTTTTTTTGCCAAAGCTTAATAACGGAGAGCCTTTGTATCTTGGATTTTTTCATACTGGCGCTTACCAGGATCAAATCAGTGGTTATGGAGGTATCAAGCACTGCCTGATTCCTTCACCTAAACACGTTATTTTGGGGTATGATAAGAATGGAAAACTGGTAGACTGGCTATATGCAAAAGAACAAACAGCGCAGAGCATGCTGAAGATACTTGGATATACTTAATTAATGAGCGGATTTACCGATGTGCGGATAAGTCGATTGGTTGAAAAATCAATTGGTCGATAAGTCGAAATACCAGCAGCAAAATCAAAGTCAACTCTACTAATCGACTTTTCAACCAATCGACTCATCCGCACATTAAACTACTTTCCTTTGAGTCGATACTTCTTGTTTACTTTCTTACTATTGAAATAATCATTCAATTGTTCTTCCGTCATCATGGAATTTTCATCGATAGGGATATCGATCAGCTGAATTTGAATTTGTTTCATTTCGTCTTTCAGCTTATTGATTTTTTTTACGATCTCCATATCTTTTTCAGGAGTGAGGCTATTTTCCCTTTCCATGTACTCCAGTCTTTTGATAGAAGATCTAACCAGTGAAGCGGAATTTTGCTCAGCATTTTTTGGAGGAGCTACGGTTTCTTTCACGGGTACCAACGCAACACCAGCACTTGGTAATATTTTACCGGCCGTTTGAGCGCCTGCACTGGCTGCAGAAGAAAAAATAGTTCCGCCCAAGGCAGTTGATGCCGTG
The DNA here is from genome assembly GCA_018267615.1 of Bacteroidota bacterium. Lineage (GTDB taxonomy): Bacteria > Bacteroidota > Bacteroidia > Chitinophagales > Chitinophagaceae > Puia. The sequence continues at coordinate 136,710 of JAFDYD010000038.1, forward strand.
GTCATATCAAATGTAGTTCTTGTGTTTTTTGTGCTCTTGACTTTTTTATCCAATTGAACAAACGCGTATTTCAATTGGAGTATGTAGTTGGTTACCTGCTTTAGTGTTTTGTTATATTCATCCAGCATCACCGGATAGTTCAAAGCGTCCTTCACAAAAACTTTTACAACCGTGGTATCTTTTGAAAAAAATTTATTTGTTCCTACAAAATACAACAACAATAATTTTTGCTTTACGGAATCGGATTCTTTAATAAAATCAAAGGGAACTGTCCAGGTAAAGTCATCATCACATTTTCTAACTACTGTATAATTTCGAATAGGAATGTTTGAAAAAAAACTGATTGTTTCAATAGGAAAACTTCCTGCATCGCAATCCACTTTGAAACTTACGGTATCACCTTCTTCAATAAAAAGTGTATTGTTTACAGATGCTTTTACATGTGAAGGAATAATTTCTGTTGTAAAAAAAACAATGGTAAAAGTGGTATCTGTGTTTTCTTTTGGATTGCTCATATTCTGAACGCCCACATTTACTTTATACGGATAATCATATTTCAATCGCCCGGATAGAAAATAAGACTTATCTGCTTTAAAAGTAAGTAGTCCATTATCCTTATTAATCTTTAACCCAAGCGGAGAATTTTTGAGATACCAGAAATAGTGCGATGGATTTTTGTTGATCTCTATATTGTAAAGCAAGGTTGAGTCGACGTGAAGCGTGATATATGGATTCAAGTTCCGGATGCGCAAAACGGTATCCTCATTTTTTACCGTATCCAAAGACATTGGGACACGAAAAGTAGGGTTCTGCGAAAAACAGCACATGGATACCAATATGGCGAATACTACTAATGCAAGCCTTTGAATGCGGGTATCGATCAACCTTATGTTTGAATGACTATTGATGGTCGCGAAATTAAAGCAGCAAAACAGAATTACAAAGACAATAAAAAAGTCCCCTTTACGATTAAAGGGGACTTAAACCAAAACCAACTGCTCATGAAAATAGATCTAGCATTGATAATTAACCAATATTGATCTGTCTGCTACTTTGTTTTGCCTGTTCTTTTTTTGGCAATAATAATTTTAACAAGCCATTTTCATATTTAGCCTGGATACCATCAGCATCTACCTGTTCGTCGATTGAAAAACTGCGTTTGAAACTGCGGTAAGAGAATTCACGGCGAACTGATTTATAATCTTCCGATTTCGCTTCTTCCTTTTTTTCGTAGCTGATCGTTAATAAACCATTTTCTACATTCACTTTAAAATCCTCTTTAGTACGGCCTGGAACGCTTAATTCAAGATGATAAGCATCTGCGGTTTCGTTGATATTCACCGGAGGAAAATTGAATGATTCGCCATTCCATCCTTTACCAAAAGCAGGAAATTCATTTAGCAATTCGTCAACCAGGTTAGAAAAAGGCCTGGGTGCATTGTTGTTTACTTTTACGAGTGTCATGATAATTATTTTTTTTAGTTAATTGATTAATTATGCAGCAGTGTGTTCAAAGCGCATACCATCGCCAAAAAATAGTCATAAACAAGAAGAATCGTCAAAAGCCGAAACAATTGTGTGCCATTATTGCGCATTGAATAAATTTTTGGTGTCAATTTTTCAGAATATGGGTGGAAACATCATCGAACTTTTTATCTAGTTTTGCGTTTTTAAAACAAATTATCTCACGATGTATCCAATAGAAATAGTACAGCCGATGAAAGAGGAGCTAACTGATAGTGGCTTTTCTGAATTACTAACATCAGACGATGTAAATGCAACGCTGCAAAAAAAGGGAACCACACTGGTTATGATCAACTCCGTTTGCGGCTGTTCCGCCGGCACAGCTCGTCCAGGCGTTTTAATGGCGGTGGCAAATAGTCAAAAAAAACCTGATAATCTTACTACAAGTTTTGCGGGATATGATCTTGACGCTGTTCGTAAAGTGCGTGAACATTTGTTGCCTTATCCGCCATCTTCGCCGTCAATTGCATTGTTTAAGGATGGACAGTTGGTCCATATTGTTGAAAGGCACCAGATCGAAGGAAGATCTGCACAGATGATCGCCCATAATTTGATTTCAGCGTTTAACGAATATTGTTAATGGACTGATTATTTATTTTCAGTTTTGTTTATAGTTAGCCCTTCCATCGGAAGGGCTTTTTTATGGGACAAGATTTGTAGAATTTCAACGTTATAGTGTGATTACTGCATTCTCAAAATCCAATTGTATGAAATCCAAATCACATGCTGCTGTGGTGAAAAGTATGAAAGCGTATAAGAAAAAGAATATCGCCAGCGACACAGGCGATGCAATCGTTAAAAAATTGAAGGAGATAAAAAAAACTTCCAAGGATACCGAACGAGAAGGCAAAATGGTTTTATTCAGGCATCTTAATTTCCGATCTGTTTAGACTCTTAACTACATGATTTCTGCGAATAGCCTGTTACGTTAGTTCCGGCTATCAGGTGCCTTATACTTTTTTTTCAACCTAATTATAATCCCGGTGATGCATAGCCGAAAATAGCTTTTCTATTCACTTTGCCTTCCAATTTTATTTCCCAATAAAAGACGCAATTCCCGAATTAAAAAAAATCGCAAAAAGAGACTTCGCTTAACGAAATAATTATCAACCGATTCCATCAATTCATGGAGATCAGCTCGCATGCTGTAAGCAATAAACTAATCATTTTTTAGTTAAATGCTAACACTTATTGTAAAATAATAGTTTACATAATCTAATATCCAGTGAAACCATTACGATACCTGCTTAGCTGCCTTTTCATTGTTATATTGAATTACGTGCAGGCCGCAAACCGATTTTGGATTGCATCCGGTCCTGCTAATTGGAACAATACGGCAAACTGGTCGACCACATCGGGTGGCGCGCCCAACGCCAGTATTCCGGGCGCCGGTGATATTGCAATATTTAATAACAATGGTCTTGGAAATTGCACGATCAACATAAACATTACTGTAGCTGGAATTACAGTAAACGCCGGTTATACCGGAACGCTAATACAGGGCGCGAACACAATAACAACAACAGGAGCAGCAACTTTTTCCGGGGGAATTTTTTCCGGCGGCACAGCTAATATTACGATCGGCGGCGTCTATACTTTATCAGGTACTATTTTCACTTCAACAAACGCAACGCTCGAATTTAGGAGTAACACTGCTTTTACCAGCGCTGGTTTTACCCACAACAATGGTTCTGTAAAATACAATGCTGCCGCTAATACCACAATCTCAGGAATAAGCCCCATTTTTAAAAATCTTGAGTTTGTGGGAAATGCGCGTACTTACACAATTTCCTCAGTCGGCAATATAACGGTCTTGAATACCCTAAGTTTAAGCGGTGCCTCTTATTTTTTGCTGAGTACAGGAACGATTGATGTAAATGGAGACATCAATGTCACTAACACTGCTACAGCCTGTGGAGGAAGTGCATTGATAAATATTGTAGGAACCGGCACACAAAACTACACAGGTAGTACAACGGCCGGACAAGGAACATTACCGCGACTTGCAATCAATAAGAGTTCCGGAGTTTTAAACCTATTCAATTATCCGGGTGTTTCAAATAATTTTACATATACTGCCGGTACAATCAATCCGGGCACATCCACTTTTTGTTTTGTGCGTGTTTCAACTGGTGCATTTACGATTACAGGGACTATCAGTTTGAATAATATTTTATTTTTATCAAACACGGCATTAACTGCGACAATTGCTGCGGGCACCGTACTAACAGTGAAAGATTTTACAATGAGTGGAACCGCCAATCTTGTATTGAATACTGGAACCATAAATGTAAATGGAAATATCTTTCTTACAAATACAGCAACAGCGGGAGGCGGTACAACCATCATAAATATTGTTGGGACAACAAACCAATCGATCGATGGGACTGCCATTGCAATAAATCAAAATCGTCTTCCGGTCATTAACATCAATAAAACGACCGGCACTTTATCTTTGGCAGGATTTATAACTTTCACTGCTAACGTCACTTATACTGCCGGAACTATAAACCCAGGCGTATCCACATGCGCAGTAGCGAATTCTCTTACCATGACCGGAACATTTAGCCTTTATAATCTAACTGTAAATTCCACAGCAGCCGTAAATTTTACAATAGCTGCGGGAAGCACGGTCACTACTAAAAACGATTTGGTATTAGCTAACGGTGCATTCAACATAAACATCAATGCGGGCACGCTTGCAGTGCAAGGAAATATTTCAATCACTAACACGGCGACGGGCGGCGGAGGTTCAGGAACCATTCTAATCAATGGAAGCAATACACAAAATATATCATCAACCGGAGTGATCAACCAGGGCAGACTTCCCGCCGTAACCATTAATAAATCGGGAGGAACACTGGTTTTTCCATCGCTGATAACGGTGAGAGGTAATTGGACATATACAGCCGGCACCATCGATGTCGCTACAAATAATTCGAACGTTGTGTTCAACAACACGCTTAGTTTTGCAGGAACTCATTCGCTGAATAATATAACGCTTGAAGGAAACGCCAATTATACATTTACCTTCAATACCGGAACCATTCTAACGGTGACGGGTACACTATCTACAATTGGAGGATCCAATGTCACTATTAACACACCGGTAGCCGGCGCAACCGGTATTTGGGCGAAGGGCGATATTTCAATAACCAATACCGGAGCGGGCGGCGGCGGTACGGCGGCTATTTTAATTAATGGAACAGGAGCTCAGGCTTTAAGCAGTACGTCTGCAGCGGGACAGGGGCGACTGCCATTTATAAGTATTCAAAAAACTTCGGGTACACTTTCTCTCAGCGGAATTATTTCTGAAAGTCGTAGCTGGACTTATTCAAGTGGAACGGTAAACGCCGGAACTTCTACTGTTGTATTTGGAGGAAATAATCTAACAATCACCAGTGCAGGGATGAATTTTTATAATGCAACGGTCACATCAAATACAAGTACACTGGCAAATAGTTTTTCGGTTAACAATGATCTTACGATCAATGGAAGCGGGATTTTATCAGCGGGTGCAAATACAATCAACGTTGGAGGTAATTGGGCAAATCGCGCTACTGCCGGATTTACGGAAGCAACAAGTACTGTTCATTTCAACGGCGCTTCGTTGCAGACTATTACGACACCCGGTGGTGAAAATTTTACAAATCTTATTATTGATAATGCCGGCGCGGGAATTCAACTCGCTTCCAACATAGCTGCCGCAACTTCGCTCAATATGACGAAGGGTAATATCGATCTGAATGGAAATATCGTTACTTTGGGAACATCGGCAGCAAATATCGGAACACTTGCCCGTACAACCGGAACGATGATCAATTCGGGATCGTTCAGAAGATGGTTCAATACAGCAAAAGTTGCCGCGGGTGCAATTGCAGGTCTTTTCCCTGTTGGTACGGCTACTGATTACAGGCCATTTTCTATTTCAAATCCGACAACAGGTCCAACAACAGGTGGAACGATAACGGTTTCGTATACAAATGCAACTACCAATTCAATCGTTTCATTTCCCGACGGCGTATTCACTGTTGTTATTAGAAAAGATTTGAACTGGGCTGTTTCAACCGGAAACGGATTGAATGGAGGTGGTTATGATTTAAATATTCAGGGAACTGGTTATGGAAAGATCGGCAACGTGAGTGATTTGCGATTGACATTAGTAAACAGTGTAGTTGGAACAGCGGGTGTGAATGGTGGCACCAATTCCAATCCTTCTGTTAACAGAACTTCTCTCACTATCGCAAATCTTGCAAATACTTATTACCTAAGTTCAATAAATTTAAATGGCTCGACTTTGCCTGTCACCTATATTTCATTTACGGCAAACCCGGAAAATGATTTTGTAAAATTGGATTGGATGACGGCAACAGAACAAAACAATGATCATTTTACAGTACAGCGTTCTGCCGATGGGAAAAATTGGGATGATATAAAATCAGTAGATGGATCAGGAAATACAACAACCGCTACATCTTACACTACCTATGACGAAAATCCTTTGTCAGGAACATCGTATTATAGATTGAAACAAACGGATATGGATGGCCGACAATCTTATTCTATAATCAGAATAGTTGTATTGAATAAAATGCTTGTATTAAATGTATATCCAAATCCAGCTTCAGATTATATCGTCGTATCGGGCACGAATACAGAAAAAGTGAATATTATTTTGTTCAACAGCAATGGGCAAAGAATGAATATTCCGATTGCACGCGATGGTGTGAAATCAACATTATACGTTTCCAACGTTATGCCAGGGATTTACTTTATTCAAATCATACAGGGAACTTCGAACGAAACGAGGAAGATCACAATTGTTAAGTGAGTATAGGATTTGGAAAGGTTGATTTGTTGAATAGTTGACTAGTTGATTGGTCGATAAGTCAACCCATCAACTAATCAACTAATCGCCTTCTCAACTCTTTTTCCCGTCGCTTACTTATCTTTGTAAAAATTTTTTTTTGAGATATTTAAGAGCTGTTAATAAGTATTTCTGGAAATACCGCTGGCGATTGGTTTTGGGAGTGATTTTCATAATTCTTTCTAACTATTTCCGCATTTTAACTCCACAGATTACCGGTTATGTAGTGAACTCGGTTGAAAAAGAATTGAAAACAAATTTCAACCATGATCACGCCGCGAACCAATCTGCAATCAATAAAGCCGATTCAAAAAAAATATTACCTGATTCAAAAAAAGACACTTCCAATTATGATATCCTCGTGAAGAAATTCATAAGAGGCATGGATGTTTCAAAACAGTCTTTTGGAAAAAAAGTAGCGCTTTCAGGTATTACCTTGTTGGTATTGGCATTGATCAGTGGATTCTTTTTGTTCTTAATGCGACAGACGATTATCGTGATGAGTCGTCATATCGAATATGATCAAAAAAATGAAATTTACCAGCATTATCAAAAGCTGGACATGAATTTTTATAAAACACATAGCACAGGAGATTTAATGAGCCGCATGGCCGAAGATGTAAGCAGGGTGCGCATGTACACTGGCCCCGCGATTATGTACCTTGGAAATTTACTTGCAACAATCGGGTTTAGCGTTTTCTTTATGTTGCGCAAAGATCCTTTGCTGACTTTATATGTGTTGACGCCATTGCCTATTCTTGCATTTACCATTTATTATGTCAATACGATCATCCATAAACGAAGTGAACGCATTCAGGCTTTACTTAGTAATCTTACAACCAATGCACAGGAATCGTATAGCGGAATAAGAGTTATCAAATCATTTGTACAGGAAAAAGCGATGCTTCATTTTTTCAAAGATAATAGTGAGGAATATCGAAAAAATGCAATCAACCTGGCAAAGGTAGAAGCGATTTATTTTCCTTCGATGGGATTGATCATTGGTTTAAGTACGCTTTTCACTATTATGATCGGAGGTTTTTACGTAATCAGGGGACAGCATGGAACGGATATCGGTACTATCACCGAATTCGTTATTTATATCACCATGCTCGCATTTCCTGTAAGTGCCATTGGCTGGGTGGCCAGCATGATCCAACGAGCATCTGCTTCACAAAAAAGACTGAATGAATTTCTCGAAACAAAATCACAAATAGAAAATCCATCAGTAAAGGTGGAGAAAAAAATTAAGGGTGATATTTCATTTGAAGGCGTCGAGTTCATTTATCCAAACACCGGAATTCATGCGTTGAAAAATTTTAATCTTCAGATTCGCAAAGGCGAAAAAATTGCGATTATTGGGAGAACAGGTAGTGGCAAAACAACGATCGCTCAACTGTTATTGCGATTTTATGATCCATCCAAAGGAAAATTATTATTGGATGGAACCGATATCAGGGAGATCAATCTGCAGGAACTTCGTGGCCAGGTAGGGTATGTACCGCAGGATGTGTTTCTTTTCAGTGATACTGTTGCTGGTAATATCCAGTTTGGTTTGTCAGATCAAAAAATAAATATGGAAGAAGTGATCCAGGCAGCAAAATATGCAAGTGTTCATAAGGAAATACTTGGTTTTGCCAATGGATATGAAACTATGATCGGAGAGCGAGGAGTAACGTTGAGTGGTGGACAAAAACAACGTATATCAATTGCGAGAGCATTGATTAAAGACCACGAATTGGTCATCTTCGATGATTGTCTAAGTGCCGTAGATGCCAAAACGGAAAAAGAAATTATCGAGAATCTATATGCTTACCTGCAGCATAAGACAGCTATTATCATCACCCATCGCATATTTTCTCTATTTGACTTTGACCGCATCATAGTGTTGGAAGAAGGCAAGATTGTTGAAAGCGGAACGCACAGTGAGTTGTTGGCAATGAACGGATATTACACTTATCTCTATGAGCAGCAACAGTTGAAAGATGAAGGAGAGCATTCCTCCGAGAATGGCCGGGAAACCGTCACTAATGGTTAAACGCTGAATGCTAAACGCTGAACGCGGAACGCGGAACGCAAAACGCAGAGAATGGCACCAATCTTTATTCCTCGCGTTATGCGTTTAGCGTTCAGCGTTCAGCACTACCATGTTTACCGCGATCAACTTATCTTAATAATTAATTCTATCAAATTTTGCCAATTCGAAAACAATATTATATTTGTGCCTACTTTTTGATTTCGGATTAATTCATGTAAAAAAATACTATAGTGGCGTACGAGAACAATGACAAAAGAATGGAGAGCGTGTACAGTAAGCGCATCAGGGCTGGCAAACGTAGAACTTATTTCTTTGATGTAAGAGCAACCCGCAGTAATGATTACTACCTTACTATTACCGAAAGCCGTAAGAAATTCAATGAAGATGGTTATGACAGGCACAAGATCTTTCTTTACAAGGAAGATTTCAACAAGTTCCTGAAAGCCCTCACAGAGGCGATTGATTATGTAAAGACGGACCTCATGCCCGATTTCGATTTTGATGCCTACAACCATGATCAGGTGGCCGAAGGTTCCAATGGCACCATCAGCGAAAACGGTTCAAGTCCTGTTGTGAATGATGCAGTAGCAAATGATATGATTGATGTGCATCCAAAAAATATCGGCGCCTCGGCTCCTGATATTGACAACAACGAAGAAGTCGATAAATGGTAATTAAGAAAACTCTTGATGATATAAAACCTCTGAATGCAGAGGTTTTTTTATTGCCTGAACCGGGATTTGAAACGATTGAACTGATTATACTGAACGTGAGACGTGAAACGTCAAACGTGAGCAGGTTCCTATTCGTATTTGACATCTCACGTTCAGTATAATCAGTTCAATCGTTTCAAATCCTGGTTCAGACAATAAACTCCGCGGCTCTCTTTGTGCTATATCCCCAATAAAAATGTTCAAAATATGCAGGTGGTGTATCGGCGTGAATACTGACTGCGTCGATAACTAATTCAGCAAACGATTCCCAATCGCTGCCTTTACAAATCAGAAGTTTTCCATTGCACTTATCAGGATTTACTCCAATAGCGCCATTGATTGTCGACACGGCATTCATATCATATCCGATGGCTTCTACTAATTTTGTTTTGATGCCTCCGCCCTCTGTAATCGGATTCAGAAAAATATCGGAGCCTTTAAAATAAATTGAAATATCATCCACAAAACCCGCAAAGATGATATCCGGATAAATTTTTGATGATATGCTTTCAGGGATATCTCTTCCACAAATAATGATTTTGTACTGGAAATTTTTCTGCTGCAGTAATGGATTTATAAATTCAATAATATTGTTAAGTGCGTCCAGGTTGGGGGAGTAGTTGAATGCACCGTTGAATAGCAAAATATTTTCTTCTTCACCAATATTAAATTCTTTTTGTAACTGCTGCTTTGCCTGCTGCAGTTCATCCTTTGAAGGAGTCGTTTTCCATTCAATGCCGTATGTCATCGTAAGGCACTTGGAATCCTTCAATCCAAAATTTTCAATCGCATATTTCCTATCATCATCATGTATAAAAAAATTATAGTTGGCGCTGCGATGTGTGTATTTTTCATATAGCCACAGTATCTTCCACCACCATTTATGAAGTGTTTTCCATCTCAGTCCTTCGATATTGTGTGAATGAAGAACCAACTTCACACCGCAAAACCATTTTAATAAGATGCCGAGCCAGCCGTAATAAGGATGCTCCAGTATCAAATGTGTCGCCTGCTTTTCCTTTATTATTTTCCGCAGCGTGAAAAAATAAAAAATGTTGACATATCGCAATGGAGAATTGGAAAGAATATTTAATACATGGTAACCTTCTGCAGCAGTAGGATCATTTTTTTTTGTTGTCACACACGTTAATTCATGATAACGTGAAAAATATTTATTGAAAAGGGCAACACCTTTTTGTCCGCCTACTTTTGCGGGAAGAAAAGGATATGAAACCAGACTGATTATTTTTGCCATGATATTAATGAAAATATATCCCGGGAGCGAAAATTTTTTCAGCCCAATATCCTTCTGTGTGGCACACTCGCATATGAATGCATGGATGCTTATACCTTTTCACCAATTTCTTTATTGCGATTTTTCCATTCCATGAATATTGCAACAGCCAGCAACAAGTATCCAATCAAAGACGAAATCAGTGAAATTTTTTCTCCGGCCTTATATGATCTGGGTTCAAACCTGAACTCGATGGTATGATCACCTGCCGGCACCGGCATCCCTCTCAATATATAATCCACTTTACAATAATCGGTTTTATTTCCATCGAGGTATGCATTCCAGCCCTTGTCATAATACACTTCGCTGAATACAGCAAACTGATTGGTTTTGGCAGAAAATTTATAAGATATTTTATCATTCAGATTCTCTATTAATTTTATTGAAGCCGTCGAATCAAAAACCGGCAGGAATTTGATAACGCTTTGAAAATTCTTTCGCACAATAGCCGTATCTCTCACGTTGATACTATCCAATGCTTTCATTTCTTCATCGGCTGTACTTACATAGTGGATCGATTTTACGAGCCAACATGATCCAAAAGCGTTTGGATTCAAAACTGCTTCTTCATCTGTTCCCGACGCATTTCGCCTGATAAAATATTTTGTGTTCAGCATATTATACACCATCATGTTTCCTTTTGATAACTGATGTTCTATAATGTCTTGGTATAATCCAAGTTTGGCGGGAGAATATCCTCCAATAGAATTATGGAAATATGAAGCACGAGAATCCTGGAAAGCATTTCCGCCTTCTGTTTGATCAAATACCCTGAAATTTTTTTCCGGATCTGATTTTATTTTCAAATTTGCGGCTGAGGGTTGAAAAGAAACTTCTTCATTAGTAGGCTCCAAAAAACTTTCTTCATTCAAATATTTTCTTCCTTCTGCCAATAAATCATAGGAACTTAAAACAGTGAGACCGGCTAATAGAATGATTGGTTTGATTTTGTCCTTCAAATATGCGCCAAGTAGTACAACAGCAATCGCAACAAATACGAGTGATCGTAAAAGATCAGATACGAGTATAGATTGTCGGTCGGACTGCAAGCCTTTCATGATTTCATTAACCACGCCATTAACCTGCTGTTGCATTTCCGGAGTCGGTTGTTGTCCTTTTGCCGCTTGTTGCAGAAGTCCCGAGGTGAAATTCTGTTTTAAGTTGATGTCATTAGGTCCTTTGTAATCTGTCATGAAATAAAATAATCCAACCAGCACAAATATTCCCGCCATAATGATCACTGCGTTTTTGAATTTCTTCCAATTAATTTCTTTTGCGTTTTTATCGTTGAGTAACTGGTCCAATCCCAATGCTGCAAGCAATGGGAAAGTCAACTGAGGTATGACTAACGACATTGTGGGCGCGCGGAATTTGTTATAGAACGGCATCACATCAAAAAGAAAATAATTGAATGATGAAAAATTCTTGCCCCACGCAAGAAGAATGGCGAAAGTTGTCACGGGGATTATCCACCATTTGTGCCAGCCCTTATAATAAACTAGTCCGAAAATAAATAGGAAGCATATGACAGCGCCGAAATACACAGGTCCGGCTGTATTACTCTGCGGACCCCAGTATCCCGAACTAACTACATATTGTTGTCCGGATGCTTCAGGAATTCCAATCTCTGTTAATTTTTCTACGAATTTTGAATCGTCATATAAGCCCCGACTTATATAACCTCCGCCTTGCACGCCTGGTATCAAAAAAGTCATTGTTTCGGGAATACCATAGCTCCACATAAATGCATAATCTTTATCCAGTCCACCTTTGGTTTTATTTGCTGCACCCGCTTCGCCTATAGTTAATTCAGATCTTCCACCGCGCATTGTTTCTTTCGCATATTCCTGGACCGGTAAGAATGCAACTGCGTTTTCACCTAACCCAACCAGGGTAGCTGCGATTGCGATGAGCAGAACAGGTAACGCGGTTTTTATTTGTTTTTCTTTCCAACATTTCACGAGGTAGCCAATTATTATGAAACCCACAATAATTCCAGTGTAATAAACTATTTGTATATGCTGCGTAACGCTCGATTGCAATGCGAGAGATATCGCAAACACTGCGGCACCCCACCAATACTTTTTTTGTGTAAGCAATAAAAAACCAGCGACAACCATTGGCATAAATCCGATGGCTTCCATCTGTGTCGAATGTCCCACTACCACAATGATCGGATCAAATGTAGCATAACCAAATGCGAGAGACGACATCACTGCTAACCATGTATTGATGCGTAAAACCTGTGTCAAAAAATAAAAACTTGTACATGCAAATACGAACATCACGATCGGATTAAAAGTATATAGACCGATGATCTTCGCGAGCCAATTCAACACAGTGGATGACGATGGTGCTGCAATAGTATAGGCCGGCATTCCACTGAATGCGCTTTCGGTCCATAATGGATAATGTCCGTATTTAGCATTAAATTCATACGATTGCTGCGCCATGCCTTTGTGCGCGGTTACATCAGACTGATTCAATACTTTCCCTTCGAGCGAAGGCTTGCAAAAAACAATAGCAACAATTAAGAAAACACCAAATGCAATCGCGTGGGGAAGAATTTTCTTCAGAACAGAATTCATAACGATATAAGAATTATTCCGGCAAAATAATGGTATTTTAGGCAGAATTGTTGATTTTTGATGAAAAAGGAAAGAGTAATGAACGAGGTGAAACGCTAAACGACAAACGCGAAACACAGAGCGCTGAACGAAAGATCTGCGTTCGATTTATTTTCTGCGTTTGGCGTTGTGCATTCAGCGTTCAGCATTAATATTAAATTATGTCGCTCCTAAGGCATCTATCACGTGTAGCATTTATCTGCAATATTTGCTTTATGCTCGCGATTATCTTGTTAATTTTAAAAGAACCTCCAAAGGGCGAGATTGTCACTATTGTAATTGTACTTGGCTGGGTACTAGCAGCAGCCATTAATATCATCGTTAATTTTTTTTATATAGTAAGGCTGATATTGCGCAAGCCTTTGAAGAAATTTATTCCGTTGTGGTTAATGATCACCAATTTTATTTTTTTAATTCTGCAGTTAATACTTTTTTTAAGATGATCCATGCGATACTAAAAGACAAGCCGACAAAATTATTTCTTGGGTTCACTGCTTTTTTTTGTTGCAATGCCTTGATTGCGGAAGCTATTGGCACCAAACTATTTTCCCTGGAAAAAATATTTGGGATTCAACCCGCGAACTTTACTCTGTTTGGACAAGGCGGATTATCCTTCACACTAACCTGCGGCGTTCTGCTTTGGCCGCTTGAATTTGTGATAACGGATATCATAAACGAATTCTATGGTCCGAAAGCTGTGAGAAGAATTTCATTCACAGCTGTCATTCTCATTTCTTATGCATTTTTAATGTATTTTTTAGCCATTCGTATTCCACCTGCAGATGTATGGCTTAAAAGCAGTAGTCAACAGGGAGTAGAAAATATTCAAACCTCGTTTAATGCAATTTTCGGACAAAACATGCGTATCATCTTAGGTAGCCTGATTGCGTTTCTCGTGAGCCAGGTTGTAGATGTTGCCGTGTTTCACAAAATCAAAAAAAGAACGGGCAATAAATATCTTTGGTTAAGAGCGACCGGATCCACATTGGTTTCTCAATTGGTAGATAGCTACGTTGTATTATTCATTGCTTTCAGCGGCATATTTAGTTGGCAGCTTATTCTTGCTGTAGGGATTATGAATTATCTATATAAATTTTCCGTTGCGATCATTTTAACTCCAGTAATTTATTTTGTTGAAAGACGTATTGAAAAATATTTGGGTCATGAGGTTTCAAAAAAGATGAAGTTCGCTGCGATGGGAAAGTCGGAGGAAATTTTGAGCCATGATTGATAAATTACATCACTATCATTGCTATTAATTTCTTGTACAAAGAGACTTGGGTCTTGAAAAATCACGATAGGTATTTCTATGTGCAAGAAAAATGAACAGTTAGCATTCACTCAAACTAATTGGAATATGTACTGCCAATCCACCGTCTGAAGTTTCTTTGTATTTACTGTTCATATCCTTTGCGGTATCCCACATGGTTTTGATAACTCCGTCGAGAGATACTTTTGCAAAATCGGGCGTGCTTTGTAATGCGAGCTGGCATGCTGTGATCGCTTTGATTGCGCCCATCGTGTTTCTTTCAATGCAGGGAATTTGTACCAATCCGCCAATAGGATCGCAGGTGAGCCCGAGATGATGCTCCATCGCAATTTCAGCAGCCATCAATGTTTGTCTTTGTGTTCCGCCCATTGATTCCGTCAGCGCAGCAGCGGCCATTGCAGATGAAACTCCGATCTCAGCCTGACAGCCACCCATAGCCGCAGATATGGTTGCACCTTTTTTAAATATGCTTCCCACTTCCGCTGCAGTGAGCATAAAATGAATGATCTTTTCTGGTGAATGTCCGTCGCAGAAACAAACATAGTATTGTAAAACAGCAGGGATAACGCCCGCAGCGCCGTTCGTAGGTGCAGTAACAACGCGGCCAAAAGAAGCATTCTCTTCATTTACGCCAAGCGCGAAACAACTCACCCAATCCAAAATATATTTGAAATCGTTTCCTCCGGAACGAATTGCCTCGATCCAGCCGTTATAATCATCATATGTCTTATCACCAAGTAATTTTTTATTAAGAGCCGCAGCACGTCGACTAACATTAAGTCCGCCAGGTAGCATACCTTTCGTGTGACATCCACGATAAATGCATGCCTTCATGATTTCCCATATTGTCAGAATGCCTTCATTGGTTTTTGATTCTGGCCTCCAACTATTTTCGTTTTCCATCACTACTTCATGAATACTCAAACCGGTTTTCATGCACCAATGCAAAAGATCATTGGCTTTATCAATAGGAAAAGGCAACTGCGTGGAGGTATTGCCGTTATTCTCTTCGCCCTCTTTTTGCACGAACCCTCCGCCGACCGAATAATAAGTCTCCGCTATCTGTTGCCCATCGGAAAAATTGGCGAGGAATGTGAGTGCGTTCGGATGATAAGGTAATGTTTCGGTAAAGAGAAAATCGATATCATGTTGCGGGTCAAAATCGATTTCAATGTTTCCGTCAACAAGCAGTCTCTTACTGCTACGGATATGCGCAATTTTTTGATCGATGGCATTTACATCGAAGGTAACCGGATCGTCGCCGCACAATCCGAGTTGAACTGCTATATCCGTTCCATGTCCCTTACCGGTTTTTGCGAGTGAGCCATAAAGCAACACGCGGATCGCTTCAACATGATTCAGGCGATTTTTATCTTTTAGAAACTGGATAAATTTTTGAGCTGCGCGCCATGGTCCTAAGGTATGAGAACTGGATGGACCGATTCCAATTTTAAATATGTCGAATACAGAAATAGCTTCGTGTGGCAAACAGGAATTATTTATGCGAATTTACATGAAAAAGCCCTGAACAGGTGCTCAGGGCTGGTTTAGCAGGTAGTTTATGGTTACTGGACATTAACCAAGTTAATGTCAAAAATTATAATCGAGTTTGAAGGAACAACCGTGTTACCGGCGTTATCTGTTAAATTTTTTGGTCCGTAGCCCAAAGAAGGTGGAATATACAACAACATTCTGCCTCCCTTTTTAATCAGCGGCATTGCTTCCCTCCATCCATCAATCAAACTCCCCAGGGACGTAAACACCGCATTTGTCTGTTGATCAAAAACCTTTCCGTTCGTGAGCCAGCCTTTATATGAAACCGTTATTTGTGAACAGGGCTTAGCCGTATCTCCAGACCCACTGCTGGTAACGGAATAATAAAATCCTCTCCAATCCTTTGTAGCTGTAATTCCCGAGGTATCCAGGTATGTTTTCAACTGTGCTTGCTCGTTAGAGACGGCCACCGTATTTACATCAGTGTAATTACAACCACTGTCTTTTTTGATGCACGAATTAAAAACTATTGAACCCATCAGTACACACAACAAAAATATTCGCATGAAAAATTTTTGCTAAAATAATCGTTCGTAAACATAGACAGCAAGATATTTGGAAATGCTGCAAGCGGTCAAATTTTTTCGTGGCCGGGTGAATCGGCCGATTCCCGGGCTTTTAATTCCTTATAGAACTGGTCATTTTGTTCCCATTTGTGCCGTTTTGAGAAAATGGCGATAAAACCAATGATCAGAAAAATGGCCACTAGCAAAACGACGGGGTTGAAGTCGGTTGTATTTATCATCATCCCGGCTCTTTTATACCATCCGGAAGCGAAATTGAGGAGTATGGGTAGGGCGAAGATCAGTCCAATGGGGATGCCGAACAGCAGTTGACGGAACGTTTTCTTTTGCTTATCCCGGTTTTTCTCCCAATAATCGATGAACTTCTTTTCTTCGTCTGTTAGCATAAATGTAAATTGTATGTTACAAGGGTAGCAGCCTTGTATTCAGTTGCTTAAATATTTGGCGGCCGCGATAATTAATCGCTCATATTTGCGTTGCTGTATTTATTCTTAACTTGTGTTAAATCCTTTCGTTTGAAATTACCTTTACTACTTGCTCAATTTCTATATAAGCACAAAAAGCTCGCTCTTCCCGGGATTGGTATTTTCACGCTCGATCCCTCCGCAGAGATCCCGGATGCGAATAGCAAAAATAGTCACTCCACCGCACTTGGTATCGAATTCAAGAATGCGGTGATCAGCAAGCCCGATGAAGAACTTATAGCTTTTATTCAATCGAATACAGGAAAAATTAAACCAGTCGCCGTTGCAGATCTCGATTCATTCCTCTCCTTAGGAGCAGAAATGCTGAATATAGGAAAACCTTTTTTTCTTGAGGGTATCGGGACTATCACAAAACAAAGAGGCGGCGGATTTGAATTTAGTCCGGGCGCCTATGTCGCCGGAGATCCTCCAACACCCGTAAAAACAGAAAAATCAGGCAAAAGAAAATCTGTTCTTGAAGAAGCTAATTTCGAACCGCAACCTCATAGCAATCGTAAGATCATAGTTTTCCTGGCCATATTGGTCGGATTGGGTATTATTGGCTGGGGTGGATACAGTTTGTACAAAAAAAATGGGGCGGTTGAAAAGAAGCCTGATATAAACGTAGTGGTGGACAGCAATTCTTCTCCGGCAGCTACAGATTCTACAGCCATCGCATCGCTCAAAGATTCTGTGTCGGATAAAAAAAATGATGTCATCGCAAATCCTCCAAAAGACACCGCCGCTTTCAAATATGTAATTCTTCAAACCTACAGTAAGGAAAGAGCGTTAAGAAGATATAACCAGCTAAGATCTTTCGAATTGAAAATAAATATGTACACCAAAGATTCTTCATTTTTTAAATTGTATTTTAGTTTTCCTTCTGCTACAAAGGATACCGTTCATATTAAAGATTCTCTTGCGAGAGAATATGCGCATGCAGTAACTATCGAGCGATAGATAATATGAGAAAAAATGCTGCATATTGGATCGAGCATCTGCAACTGCATAAGCATGTCGAAGGTGGATATTTCAAAGAGTATTATCGCTCAGACTTACTCGTCCCTCAGCAAAGTTTACCGTCATCCTTCAAAGGAGATCGTTCAGCATCTACATCTATCTATTTCTTACTGGAAAGAAATCAATTCTCCGCTTTGCATCGGATTGCTGCAGACGAACTGTGGCATTTTTACGCAGGTGATTGTCTCATCATATTTGAATTATTGAGTGATGGAGGAATTCAAGAACACCGCCTCGGTAATGATCCGGAAAAAGGCGAAGAGCTCCAGGTCGTTATTCGCGCAGGTAATTGGTTTGGATCCATGTTAGATAACGGTGGCGAATATGCGCTTGTGGGTTGTACGGTTGCACCGGGTTTTGATTTCGCGGATTTTGAACTTGCGGAAAGAACATCGTTAATTCAGCAATATCCACAGCATAGCGATGTGATTCGATCTCTTACAAGGTTGAGTGGTTGATTTGTTGATTCTTTGCGCTTTTGCGTCTTTGCGTGAGGATTTTTCACGCAAAGACGCAAAAGCGCAAAGAATCAACAAATCAACCACTCAATCCATCAACTCTCTTCCGCTCCGCCTTTCTCAAGTACCGATACAGCGGCACTCCAATAAGCGTGAGAAGAATTCCAAAAACAGAATTGATGATCGGCGATTGCCCGTTGAGATAATTATTAATATCGTTATAGAGGATCACTATCACATAGAAAAGTGTAAAAATGATAAATATCAAAGGCACGGTTGGATATCCAAATACTTTATAAGGACGATTTGCATTGGGGAATTTCTTACGAAGAATAAAAACTCCGATGGCTGTGAGCCCGTAAAATATCCACGACATAAACACAAACATGTCGGCAAGAATATCGAAGGAACCGCTGAACACGAGAACAATACTCCATGCGCCGATCAGGAATACAGCATTTCCTGGTGTTTGAAAACGCGGATGTACTTTACCTGTCCATCTAAAAAAATTTCCATCGGCGCCCATCGCAAAAACTACCCGGGCATTCGTCAACAAGTTGATATTGGTTGCACCAAAACAAGAAATGATGATCAGCAGCGCAATGAAACCACCGCCGGCAATTCCGAGTGCAACCTTGGTCGCATCAGAAGCGACAAGCGGTGACTTGGACATGATATCTAACGGCAATACATACATGTAGGCGAGGTTGACCAAAATATAAACCGCAATACAAATAGCCAGGCCCACAACAAGACTCTTGGTAATATTTTTCTCTGGATTTTTTATCTCGCCTGCTACGCTATTGATATTTACCCATCCGTCGTAGCATGCGAACGCGCCGGTGGTCGCCGCCATCATCGCGCCTACCAGCGACCATCCCGTTAAATGAAAATCTTTTGCGTTTGTAATTAAATTTTTCGCAGACCCTGCTCCTGAAAATAATATCCCGAAAATGAGTAGCACGATGGCGAGAATTTTCAAGGCAGTCGCGATAAACTGTATCGCATTTCCAGAACGCACGCTGAGATAATTCACGATCATCAGTCCAAAAATGATGAAAGAAGAAACAATCTTCACCCCAAAATTTTGCAGCGGGAAAATGTTTCCTATCATGGGTATGTGCAATTTTATTGATAGTTCCGTTGCTTCTGTAAAATTTGGGAAATGAAAAAAATAATTTAAGTATTCCGCGCAGACGAATGCGACTGCAGCAATAGCTGCTGTGTTAATAACGGCGATGGTTGACCATCCATATAGAAATGCAATAAAATCATTGTAAGATTTCTGTAAATAAATATATTCTCCGCCTGTCTCCGGGTACATACTGCCCAATTCCGCGAATACCATTCCTCCAAATAAAGACATGATCCCGGAAACCAGCCACACCACGATCAGCAAAACAGGTGATCCTAATTGCGCCGCCATGGTCGCCGGTTTCATAAAAATGCTCGATCCGACAACGCTTCCAACAACAATTGAAATAGCGGACCACAACCCGATGCTTTTCTTTAATTCCATTTATTGAGCTTTATTTGATCGGAGCATAGAGAAATATTCAATATTCGTTACTCAATATTTAATGTTCAAGTGTTATTAAAAATTCAGAACATCATTCAAACTTGTAAATTGATTATTGCGTGTTGAATTGAATATTTTTTACATCTGCGATTTATTTCATGCACTCGGCAATCATCCTGTGAAAATGATGTGTTCCTTGCTCTCTTGTTACTGAATATCGTCCATGTTGATAAAACCTCGAACGAATTCCTTTTTGTACATTTTCCACAACTTCTTCATCTTCCATTTCAACCTGGTCGAGGCCGGAACCAGCGCCGGTGTTGAACTTTGTTTCATTCCATATGTAAGTATAGAAGGAAACTTTTGTTTCGTGAATGTTCAAAGGCTTCACAATATTTACCGACAATCCCCATGGGTAGAAATTAAACATCATATTGGGGAAAACAAAAAAATAATAAGCTGCGATTTTTTTCCCATAATCCACCGATGAAGAAGGCAACACGAAACAGTCTTCATCGTCTTTTGCAATACCAAGTTGAAGATTGGACCACTTGAAAAGTTCTGTTGTATAATTCCCGAAATCAATCACAGCATTGAGCCCGGCATGCACAAACGGAATATGAAAACCTTCGAGATAATTTTCGCAATACAGCGCCCAATTTGCTTTCACCATAAAATCTTTTGACAAACCGGGATGAAAAATAAAATCATCAACAGGCAGCCATCCGACGCGATTCATCATTTCTCCTAAAAAAAGATCAGGAGTATGGATATTGTTCAACGATGTGAATAACCATTTCCCCCAATTAAAAATTGGGAGTTGATGTAAGCTGTCGTCAGCCGAAGGAAAGTCTTTCACTTCTTTAAACTCTGGCATCGATAGAAATTTTCCATCGAGGTGAAAAAGCCTGCCGTGATATTTGCAACGAAGATTGGTTGCAGCGCAGGCTCGATCGGCAATGATATTGCCCCGGTGCGTGCAAACATTTGACAATAGATGTACTTTGCTTGTTTTATCCTTCGTTAATACCAATGGTTCATCCAAATAATTTTCGAGTAACGTGATTGGGTAAACGCTGCCGGGTTCTTTCACCATATCCGTATCGCCGATCCATTGCCAGCCGGAGGCAAATAATTTTTCTTTCGCCAGCTCAAATACTTTATCACTTGTGTAAAATTCCTTATTGATCGTTTTGGCCCTGGCGATATCTTTTTCAGTATGAAAAACAGCCATAAAATAAATGTTGTGCTCTAAGATAATGATTAGTCGTCAGACACGATACGTCTGCAAATCAGGTTTAACTTCCCAGGTTTAGTGATCCAGGTTATTCAAATTAATTCTCTGGCAATTGTTGGATTACGCGAATGTGCGTAGATTTATATGAATTGCATCAGGAAATAAATGTGTTGGATATGGATACAACAAAAGAGTTACGATTGGCAGTTTTGATCGATGCGGACAATGTTCCGTATTCGAATATCAAAGCAATGCTGGAAGAGATGGCGAAATATGGCACGCTCACTTTTAAAAGAATTTATGCCGATTGGACAAAGCCCACCGTATCCGGTTGGAAAATGGTATTGCTGGAGCATGCTATTGCGCCGATTCAGCAATACAGCTATACAACTGGAAAAAATTCCAGCGACTCAGCAATGATCATCGATGCGATGGATATTTTGTATTCCCAGAAAGTGGATGGCTTCTGTCTCGTTTCGAGTGACAGCGATTTTACACGGCTCGCAACCCGATTGCGTGAAGCCGGAATGAAAGTATTTGGTTTTGGAGAAAGAAAAACACCAGCTTCGTTTATTGCTGCCTGTGATAAATTTATTTACATAGAAATATTATCGAGAGAAGATACAAAAAACGAAACTATAAAATCGCCCGCGAAACCTGCCAATAAAAATACGGCTGCAAAAACGCAAGTTGCAGTGTCGGCTCCTTCGATATTAAAGGTAGATCGCGACTTGATAAGACTCATCAAGGCCAGCATCAATGATATTGCGGATGAAAATGGCTGGGCGTTTTTGGGCGATCTTGGAAATTTCCTGATCAAAAAACAGCCAAATTTTGATTCACGCAATTATGGATTCAGCAAACTTGTTTCTTTGATAAAGAGTATCGGCCAATTTGAAATTGATGAACGAGAGTCGGGCAAGAAAAACATCCGGCATGTGTATGTGAAAAATAAGTAATAGATTTTTTGTGAGATCTGGAAAATAGGATGTGTTTGCCCGGGGCTTTTGTTGCACGAAAATGATTTCAAAATAATTACCAAATGCTAAGTAAAGAAAGGACTTTTAAAAGCAATATTTTACTGGCCAGCTTTACAGCTTCTACAGCAGGGATGACAAATATCGCAGGCGTCATGGCTTGCTATGCTTTTACTTCGAATGTGACTGGACACGCAGTAAATTTCGCAAAGCATATGCTTGCCCGAAATTTTTTTGAAATGTTTGTTGTTTTTGGCTGGTTAATGATGTTCATACTTGGCGCGGGTATTGCCCATTTCCTGATTCGCTCATATGAATACAAAGGACCTTATTTTGCCCATGCATTACCGATTGTAGTCGTACTTTTCCTTTTGATTTTTATTGGAATTTTTGGTTATAAAATGCACGAAGATTCGGAAAATGATATTCTTATTTTGAGTTTTACGCTTTTACTTACCATGGGAATGCAAAACAGCGCCGTGAATACGATATCAGAAGGGAAAATAAAAACATCTCACCTCACAGGTTTGTTTACAGATCTTGGCGCGGAATTATCTGAATGGTTACATCCGAAAACGGACCGGCCTCCGCAACTCGCTCAAAAAATTCAATTGCGCGTATCTATCCTCGCATTTTATATTCTCGGAGCATTGATCGGCGGATGGCTTTTTATCAAAATAAGTTATGCCACCTTCTATGCAATTGCCGCAACGCTTTTGGTATTGATCTTCTATGATATTGCGGTCATGAGGATAAAAAAAGAAACGGAGGCGGACTGATATGGCGAATCGTATTTTGTGAGACCGCTATTTTTATGACTAACATCTTCTTTACAAATTTTATCATAAATTGTCGTTTCATTATCAAATCAATTTTTATGTCACCCATTGCTTGTTCCGGTTCAAAAAAAATCTCCCTTTCAATTGCTATCGCTATACTAGCGTGTATAAATTCAGTAAATGCGCAGCAAGGAGATCCAAAGGCTACTGAATTTTATAGCCCCGTTCCAAAAATTGTTACACCTGGCAATACAACTGCCGATGCACCATCCGACGCAGTGATTTTATTCGATGGGAAAAATCTTGATCAATGGAGATCGGTGAAGGATACGACAAAGCCGGCAGATTGGACGGTTGCAGACGGTGTCATCACGGTAAAAAAATCTGCTGGTAACATAGAGACGAAACAATCTTTTATGGATTATCAATTGCATATCGAATGGCGCATTCCTGCAAATATTACCGGCGAAGGACAGGCTCGTGGTAATAGCGGCGTATTCCTTGCTTCGATAGGACCCGGCGATGCCGGATATGAATTGCAGGTGTTGGATTGTTACAATAATAAAACTTATGTAAACGGTCAGACCGCAAGTATTTACAAGCAAAGTATTCCTTTGGCAAATGCTTGTAAAAAACCTGGTGAATGGCAGACCTACGATGTGGTTTGGACAGCGCCGCGTTTTAATGACGATGGTTCTGTAAAATCACCCGCACGCGTAACCGCATTTCATAATGGCGTGCTTGTTCAAAATAATTATGAGTTGAAAGGTGTGACGATGTATATCGGTCAGCCATTCTATAAAAAACATGGAGCATCACCCATAAAATTACAAGCGCATGGTGATCCCAGCGAGCCGATTAACTACAGAAATATTTGGGTAAGAAACCTGTAGTGAATGTGGGAATGAATAGTCGATTGGTCGATAAGTTGATTGGTTGATTCTTTGCGCTTTTGCGTCTTTGCGTGAAAAGTCCTCGCGCAAAGACGCAAAAGCGCAAAGAATCAACCAATCAACTTTTTATTCACTATTGCTGTTCATAAACATAAATCGCTCCACTGTCAAATTGTTGAATGAGGGTCATTTTTTTATTTTTCAAAACTTCCTGCAGGCTCAATAAATCCGGGTTGTCGACATCGTTGAACCATACGACATAATGATGGTTCTCTGCATAGAATTTTTGCACATCATTTGGAAATACAACCTGTGGTAATAATTGTGCTGCTTTTCCCGTAAAAAAATAAAATGCATCACCGGCGTTTGAGTAAATAGCATATTTTGGTTTGAAAATATTTTTATTCTCCTGCATATAACGCACAATATCCAATTGAGGAAATGGATCCTCACCATAACCGGGGATACCAGCATCTTTCACACCATCGTATGTTTCATAATCCGCAGCGAGCTGGTGATTCTGAAAAATAGCAACCGTCAATAATCCCAAACCGACAATGCCCGCTTTTTTTATGGGGTTGAATTTATTTGCTATTGAAGGCACCCAACAACTAAGGCTCCAGACCAACGGAATAAAAAGCGGCGACAATAAGCGATTGGTAAATTGCTCATAACGGGAAGCTGTAGCCGATAAGAGCATGAATGCAATATATACAACACAGAATGCGGCCGCAATGCATTCATATGAATCCGGTTTGGCTTTCTTCCAAAGGAAAAACGCAAATACGATTGCGCATATTAAGAAAGATGCAACGGTTACGATAAAGGCGGCGGTATTGGTTTTTGGGAAGGGTAGCCAGTCGGTAAGTATGCTTCCGAAATAATAAATATTTTGCAACAGTGTCGTTGTCCCTTTTTGTCTGACACCAGTAGCAACACCGGTTGCTGAAATGTTTCTTACGATGTTGATAAAAAGAAGTGAGCTTGAGATGATGCTATAGGAAATGACATGGAATATTCTTGTTGTAATTTTTGCCTCTCGATTTAGTATTATCAACATCCCGCCGGCGCTTAGTAAAGCGATGCCCGCATAACGCGTAACACAGGCAAGTGCGACTACAATAGATAGAGTAATCAGTGAGGGAATCGTTTTTTTCTGAAAATAATTCCTCATACTGATCATAAAAAAAATCGTCAGTAATATAAATAGGGTTTCTGACCACAGCATTGAATAAACTTCCAGAAGAGAAGGACTCAATACAAGACAACTTAAGATGATGAGTTTGTACCACCGCGAAAAAAAAGAGAAGACATTCATGATGGCCCCGCAAAAATAAAGTAACAGTGCGAAAAGTAAACCATTCATCACTGCACCGGAAACGACCGGGTCAAGCCTCGTGATAAAATTTATTGCAGCTAAAAAAATCGGGTACAATGCCGGAAATACAACCAGCGGCATATTATCAAAACCAATTAAGCCACGACCATTGTAAAAATTTCTTGCGGTACTGATATATGTTACGGAATCGGGAGAAACGCCAATGCCACTATGATGGGAGAATACCTGGATGATAAAAAAGCCGATAGCACCCGCTATCAAAGAATCTATATTTTCCGATAATCCAAAGAAATGTTTCCGGGATTTCATGTAGAAACTGAAGTTTATAACATTGCTTATAATCCGGAAACGTAAAACGGCCAACCTAACGTGGAAATATTTTTCGTCTCCTGTTTCAAACAGCGCGAATGTACGGCTTAAAGAAAAATGATGGATGCAAAAATCAATCCACAATAACATAATATTTACCGGGTAAAATTTTTTCTATCCATCTTATCAGGTAATTTCAATCAATGAATCAGGTATCTCGATGAGACTACAAAGGGTTTTATTTCTTTATTTCATACTATCATATTCACTGCCTGGATGGAGCCAGCCATTTGGCGGCAATCCACCGTTCCTGAAATGGCAACAAATAAATAACGATACTGCCAGAATTATTTTTCCAGCCGGACTTGAAAAACAAGCGAACGATGTATTTTCCATTGTGCAATCTCTAAGCAAACAAACGATCGGCACTATTGGTAAAACCCAGCGGAAAATTAATATCATTTTTCAAAACCAGACTGTCATCTCTAACGGTTATGTGCAACTGGCGCCTTTTAAAAGTGAGTTCCAGCTGACAGCTGACCAAAACAGTTTTGAACTTGGAAGTCTGCCCTGGGCAGAACAACTTGCGATTCACGAATACCGCCATGTACAGCAATACAACAATTACCGGGTCGGCTTGTCAAGAGCTTTTTTTTATCTTTTTGGGCAGGGGGGACAAGAACTAGCAAATAGCATCGCTGTTCCGAATTGGTTTTGGGAAGGGGACGCCGTCTACCAGGAAACGCTGGTAAGTGAACAGGGTAGAGGAAGGCTTCCAACTTTTTTTAATGGATACAAGTCGATATGGGTTGCGGATAAAAATTATTCCTGGATGAAATTGCGCAACGGATCATTGCTTGATTACACACCCGATCATTACCCGCTTGGTTACATGATGGTGGCATATGGCCGTGAAAAATTCGGCGATGAATTCTGGAAGAAAACAACGCACGATGCTGCGGCATTTAAAGGATTATTTTATCCACTACAAAAAGCAGTCGCCAGGTATTCTGGAGAATCGTACCAGGCATTTCAAAAAAATGCGTTGAATTATTTTCGACAACAAATAAAAGTGGATAATTCAAATGATTCGATTATTCAGTACGCGCGAGGGCATAAACATTTTGTTGCCGATGAAGAATTTCCGCAGTTTATGGATCGAGATCACATTGTGTATGTTCGCAGTTCTTACACGGAGCCTCCGGCATTTGTTATTCGTGATATCATTCATCAGCAGGAAAAAAAGATAATCACAAAATCGGTGTCGCTGGATTCTTATTTTTCATATAAAAATGATAAAATCGTGTATGCTGCCTATGAGCCCGATACCAGATGGGGTTGGCGTGATTTTAATGTGATTCGTGTATTGGATACCAAAACTGGAAAAGACAAAAGAATAACTACTAAATCAAAATATTTTTCACCAGATATTTCGACGGACGGATTGCATGTTGTTGCAGTTCATGTGTCGGATGATGGAAAAACGGAATTGCATATTATTAACAGTCGTACCGGCGCCATCGAAAAAAATATTCGAAACCCGGATGGATTTTATTTCACCTATCCGAAGTTCTACCAGGAAAATCGGGTAGTCGCTCCTGTTAGAAATCAACTTGGCCAAATGGCTCTTGGTATTTTTGACATCAACACAGGGAGCGCTGAATGGATCACATGTTTTAGCATGAATGTTATTGGCTTCCCTTCTCTACAAAGTGATACTATTTATTTTTCCGCTACCAGGGATGGCCTTGATCTTTTGTTTGCTTTTGCAAATCATCGATTGTACCGGCTTAAATCAAATAGTATGAATGAGCCGACGGGAAATTATCAATTGCAAGAAGGTTTTGGAAGATATGCCTGGACAAGTTTTACTGCTGTTGGATATAAAATAAATATTGCAGACGAGCATAAAAACAATTTAGAACCGATATCGGCAGAACAATGGTCGACTCCATTGATCACGCAACATATTCAATCGCTCGAAAAAGGAGTTCACGTGTTGAACGACAGCGTCAGACTGCCTCAGCATACGGTGCATCCTTATTCTTTGCTGACGGGTTTTTTTAATTTTCATAGCTGGCGCCCCTATCTCGATGACCCGGATTATACTTTTGGATTATCGGGAGAGAATGTGATGAATACAATGGAGACCGAAATATATGTCGGCTATAATCGCAACGAAGAATATAAGCGCATAGGCATTAACGGTATATATGGCGCCTGGTTTCCCTGGATCAGTGCAGGATTGAATTATACGTTCGACAGAAATACTTTTTTCCGTGGTCATAAAGTTTATTGGGATGAGGCAAAAGCCAGGGTGGGTCTGTTGGTTCCATTGAATTTTAGTAAAGGAAGATGGTACACTTCGCTGCAAGCGGGTTCAGATATTGCATACAGCCAGCAATATTTTAAAGGATTTTACAAGGATAGTTTTGCCAACAGGGGATATGCTTCTATCAATCCGACATTGAGTTTTATTAACCAGACACAGAAAGCAAGAAGACAAATTTTTCCTTCTTTTGCTCAGTCTCTTTTGGTAAGTTACAATAGGGCAATTTCTAATCTTGAAGGAAATCAATTACTCGCTTCGGCCTATTTTTATTTTCCTGGCGTTGCACATACGCATAGCCTGGTATTTGCTGCGGCTTACCAGGGAAGAGATGATCTGGGGCAAATCGGTTTCTCTAATAGTTTTCCGTTTTCGCGAGGATATAGTGGTGAGAATTTTTACCGAATGTACCGGCTGGCAGCGAATTATCATTTCCCGTTGGTTTATCCGGATTGGGGGTTCGGAAATGTGCTTTATTTCCTGCGTGTTCGTTCAAATGCTTTTTTTGATTATACAAAAGTTCCGATCAATGTTTCCAACGGCAATGCTCAACCGCAGTATCGCTCTTATGGAGCAGAAATTTATTTTGATACTAAATGGTGGAACCAATTGCCCATCAGTTTTGGTATACGTTATAGCCGTTTAATGGATCCCGATTACGAAGGAAGATCGCCGAACCAGTGGGAGTTTATTTTGCCTTTGAATTTGTTGAATTGAAATTTCGAACTGAATAGAAAGGATAGAATCAGAGAAACAGGGCGGAGGGTGGAGGTTTTAGGCGCTCTCCGCCCTGTTTCTTCGCCCTCATCTCAGAGCTGCCAGGCTTTCTTCAAGTGTCCTGATCTTCGCCTCAGCGTCTGCTTTTTTCTTTTGCTCCAATGCAATTACTTCAGGCTTTGCATTTTTGATGAAACGATCGTTTTCCAATTTTTTATTTACGGAAACGAGGAAGCCTTTCTGGTATTCGATTTCCTTCACCAATTCATTTTTTTGGAAATGATTGTCGATTTGTTTTTCAGTTTCGATAAAAACTTTTTCATCGCCAATGACAACTGATATCATTCCGTCTGCCGGTTGATTGGTGTATTCAACCTTCGCTGCTCTTGTATTTTTTTGAATAATCTCCGACAGGTTCAAATATTTTTTATCTGAAAAATGAACTGTAAATGCACTTAATCCCAATTTTGTTTTTGTATTCCTGATTTCAGTGACGAGATTTTTTAGGAACTCGGCTTTCTGAAGTATTGATTGATCCGGCGCAGCAATATTTTTGATATCGCCGAATTGTTTTATGCAAATATCATCTCCATCTTTTCTTTCAAGCAGTAAATGATAAATTTCCTCAGTAATAAAAGGGATAAAAGGATGAACCAACTGTAGTAATTGTTCAAAGAAATATATTGTTTTTGAATAGGAGACTGCATCGATCGGTGCATTCATCGCGGGTTTTATCCATTCGAGATACCAACTGCAGAAATCATCCCATATGAGTGAGTAAACAATTTTTAAGATTTCACTCAACTTGTATTCTAAAAATAATTTTTCAATTTCAAGTCTTGATTCATTCAACCTGTTTTCAAACCAATCCATTGCAAAGCTGTCTGCTTTCGGTAATGTATGGTCAACCCGCAATTCCCAACTCTTAACGAGTTTGAGTGCATTCCATAATTTGTTATTGAAATTTCTTCCCTGTTCCAGGCTGGCTTCATCAAATAAAAGATCGTTACCTGCAGGAGAGGAAATCAAAATTCCGAACCTTACTGCATCGGCGCCATATTTATCAATCAACTCTAAAAGATCAGGAGAATTGCCGAGACTTTTGCTCATTTTTCTTCCCTGCTTGTCGCGCACCATTCCTGTAAAATAAACATCGCTGAAAGGCTTTTCATTTTTGTACTCCATACCAGCCATGATCATACGCGCAACCCAAAAGAATATAATATCCTGTCCCGTTACAAGTACTGAAGTTGGATAATAATAGTTGATATCCTCATTGCCTGGCTTAGTGATTCCTTTAAATACTTCAATGGGCCATAACCATGAAGAAAACCAGGTATCCAATACATCTTCATCCTGGCGAAGTGTTGCAGTAGGAGTTGATTTGTGAACAACGCTCCATTCTTTCAATGCTTGCTCTGCATTTTCTGCAACAACAAAATTCCCGTTCTCATCATACCATGCAGGAATACGTTGTCCCCACCAAAGTTGACGGGATATACACCAGTCTTTTACATGCTCGAGCCAGTATTTATAAGTAGCAAGAAATTTTTCCGTCGGATATATTTTGATATCACCGTCTGTCACTGCTTTCAATGCCGGCATCGCCATTTCTTTCATCTTCACGAACCATTGTGTGGAGATCCTTGGCTCCACCACTGCATTTGTTCTTTGTGAAAAACCGAGTCGTGTCGTATAATTTTCTTCTTTGATCAACAAGCCTTTTTCTTGTAGAGCTGATATCACTTTTTTCCTTGCGTCAAAGCGATCCATTCCCACAAAAACTTCCGCTGCCGCACTCAATGTGCCATCCTCATTCAGCGTATCAACAACCGCGAGATTATGTTTCAATCCAAGATTGTAATCGTTGATATCATGTGCAGGAGTTACTTTCAAAGCGCCTGTACCAAATTCTTTATCGACATAATCGTCAAAAATGATGGGCACTTTTCTGTTCACCAGCGGAACGATCGCGAATTTTCCTTTGAGATGTTTGTACCTCTCATCATTTGGGTTCACACAAATTCCCGTATCGCCCATAATTGTTTCTGGTCGTTGTGTTGCGATAGTAATATAGGTGGAATCATTACCTTCGCCCGCAATAACATACTTCACGTAGTATAATTTTCCATCAACATCTTTGTATTCTACTTCTTCATCACTGAGTGCGGTTTTTGCGGCGGGATCCCAATGAATCATTCTTGCTCCCCGGTAAATCAACCCTTTTTTATAAAGATCTACGAATACTTTGATGACTGCTTTGTAATAATCATCATCCATCGTAAATGAAACACGATCCCAGTCAACACTGCATCCCAATTTTGCAATCTGGCTATAAATAATTCCTCCATATTTTTCTTTCCACTCAAAAGCGTATTCGAGAAATTTTTCGCGCGTTAATTGATTTTTATCAATGCCACGTTCTTTTAGCATATTTACAACACGGGCTTCGGTGGCAATGGATGCGTGATCGCTGCCGGGAACCCAACATGCATTGAATCCCTGCATGCGTGCCCGGCGAACAAGAATATCCTGCACGGTTTCATTTAACGTATGACCCATATGCAACACACCTGTGACATTGGGCGGGGGAATGACAACCGTAAACGGAGGTTTGTCATTGGGTTTGCTGTTGAAATATCTCTTGTCCAACCAATGCTGATACCATTTTTCTTCGATAGACGCCGGTGTATAATGCTTACTTAGTTCCATAATTATTTTAGGAATGCAAAGGTATGGTGTGAATGTGGAAATGTGAAAAGGTGGGTAATGTCTCGGTTTGATTTAGGAGGTGGAAGGTATGGGGTGTAGGGTATGGCCAGCTGTTAATTAATATTGTTGATTAGGATGAAAAATAAATATCGTGAGTTGAAATAAGTTCTGCCATACCCTACACCCCATGCCTTCCACCTCCTAAATCAAACTGAGACATCACCCGCATTTCCCAATTCTATTAAATAAAAAAGTTCCCAAGCGGGAACTTAATATTTTGAGTCAAAATGATAAAACGAACCTGAGTAAATTTTTATTTACTTCAATATCTTAGTTTATAATTTATGATCTCAGTGGGGCAAGCTGTAATATCTTAGTCGAAGTGTTGGTTTAAGCAAACCAATATAGGTAAGATAAAAACATGACGAGTCCCAGGAAACCTGCAGCCAATAAAGCTGTTTGAGCATTTTCGCTCAAATGAAAACCGTTCATAATCTTTTTCATAAAAGAATTTTTTTAAAGTGATCCAATGTTGTTTCAACATTAGTTTCAAAGGGGAGGGATGATCGACTAACTAACTGTGGTTTCTCTTATGATTTTTGGGAAGTGGCCTGGCTGATAAACGTTTTCGAAAATCTGCTAGATAACTTATCCGATTCAAAGATAATATCTTTTTATATTGATAGGTAGCTTTTTATCAAAAAAATTTCGTATAGAAGTAAAAAACTCCGGCCTTAGCCGGAGTTCAAACAACGAGGTTTTAATAAATTTAGGTGAGGGTAAAGACGTACGCGAACAAAGCGATGGCGCAGAAATACAACACTGCGATGATAGCAGCCATCGTCATTTCTTCACCTGCATGAAAAGTGTGCATTTTTTTCATGGAAATGGATTTTAAGTTAATAAATTCAGTTACGGATCGATGGTTTTCTTAGGTGAACGAACGTAAATTATAACTGCCTTTTATTAACTTTATCTACTGATCTGATGATTTTTTAACCTTTCGATGTGTTGATGTATGCCGTTGTAGATATAGAAACCACAGGTAGTTATGCTGCTAATAACGGCATAACAGAATTAGCTATTGTGTTGCACGATGGCAAAAACATCATCAGGCGTTTTGAAACGCTCGTCAACCCGATGATGAGTATTCCCAGGTATGTTCAGGCACTCACCGGCATCACGGATGACATGACCGCCAGGGCACCTCTGTTCGAGGAGATCGCACCCGCTGTTTTCGAATTTCTCAATGAAGCCATTTTCATAGCTCATAATGTAAACTTCGACTACTCATTTATCAAACATCAGCTTTCTGTTTGTGGTTACGAGCTGAATAGCAAAAAGCTGTGTACGGTGCGCCTTGGCCGCAAAGTATTTCCCGGAATGCCCAGCTACAGCCTCGGCAACCTTTGCCGTCAGCTGAATATAGCCGTATCCAACCGGCACCGGGCGGGCGGAGACGCAGATGCTACGGTCAAATTGTTCGAGTTGATACTAGCCAACGATACACAGGGTCACGTACAATCTATGCTCAAAGGAAAAAACAAAGAGCAATACCTCCCTCCCAATTTACCAGCCAGCCAAATAGACCAATTGCCTTATACTCCCGGGGTTTATTATTTCCATGATCAAAAAGGCAAGGTTATTTATGTTGGCAAAGCGAAGAATGTAAAGAGCCGGGTAAGAAGCCATTTTTCAAACAACAATACACACCATCAAAAGCAGGAGTTTTTGCGGAATATTTATTCGATTAGCTGGCAGGATTGCGGCACAGAACTGATGGCCTACCTGCTTGAATGTATCGAGATAAAAAGACTATGGCCAAAATACAATCGAAGTTTGAAGCGTTTCGAGCAGACTTTTGGGTTGTATGTGTATGAAGACAGAAATGGATACCTGCGGCTCGTTATCGAAAAGAGAAGAAAACAAATGCAGCCTGTATATAGTTTTTCATTACTCGCAGAAGGACGAACGCTATTAAGAAGACTGGTGAAGCAATTTAATCTTTGCCCCAAACTTTGCTTTATTCAAACCGATCAGGATAAATGCGACGGCATCAACGAGGGTTATTGTTCAGGCGCTTGCGAGCAGAAGGAATCATCTCATAGTTATAACAAAAGATTGATCGAAGCGATTCAATCAATGACGGACAGTTTGCCTTCTTTTGCACTGGCTGATGCAGGAAGAAACCGAAATGAGCAAAGTTATATTTTAATCGAGCAGGGGAAATTTTATGGGATGGGTTACCTGGAATCGGATATTGCTGTCCGTGATATCGACGGATTAAAAGATCATCTCACGCCTTATCCCGAAAATGATTATATGCGCGGATTGGTTTATCAATATGCGGCGAAATGGCCAAATAAGAAAATTGATTTTATCATTAAATAATTTTTAAGATCTGCTGAAACAACAGCGGATTTTTTTTGAATCGTTTTCCAATGAATATCAAAAGAAATTTTTTCCTATTACCCTTTTTGATGACCGGGTGCTTGTTCATAGGCTGCCAACAGAATCAGCATAGTTCCGATAATAAATCGAAGTCAGACAGCGGCGCTAATTCCACAAATGTTCATTCAGAAACTATTCCTGAAAACAGGAAAGAAGTAAAAAAAGAAGCCGTTGCTTCATACAAAGAAAAAACTGATAATCCTTTAAATGACTGGTATTTTTCCGTTCGGCTTTTTGAAACAGAAAAAACTTTCGACTACGTGCTCAAAATGCAGTTTGAAGAAATAAGGGGGGAGGATACATTGACGTTGCCCAATTTCGGCATTCAGCCAAAACCAGAATTGCGAAAAGGAAAAGATAAATATTCCTGTATCGTCGGCTTTATAGATCGTGAAAATAAATTCAGGGAATACAAGTTGGTTTACGTAAAAGATGGAACCAAATTGAAATTGGTTACACTAAATCATTATTCGGTGGTTTCCGTGGACAAATGACAAAAAGTTGCGAGTAAGCTGTGCAACATTTTAAATCTCCTTCTGTCTTTTGAAACGAGATGAATTTTCCCCTCGTGTCTTTGTGCCTTAGTGGTTCAAAAAGTATTGAACCACTAAGGCACAAAGACACGAGGGGAAATGGATGCTCAATCGTTTTTTCGAATTCATTCTACTATTATTTTTTGTTTGTAAAAGTCGCTGTCGGTCCGCGTTAGGATAACTGTGTCAATTTCTCCATGTATATTATTTAAAATCATCAACCATGTACAAACTCTATTTCAAAACTGCATTTAGAAATCTTTGGAAAAACAGAACCTATAGTTTTCTAAATATTTTTGGTCTTGCTATTGGTATTGCCTGTGCGGGACTTATTTTTTTATGGGTAGAAGATGAGTTGACTTTTGATGATGTGCATGTGAAAAAGCAAAGGCTTTACCAATTAAATGTAAACGTGAGTTATTCTGGTAGTATTTTTACCATGGGATCGACACCGCGCCCGATGGCCGCGGCATTGGTAAAAGAGATTCCTGGGATCGTGAATGCTTCGAGAATTTCTGACGAAGACAGGAAGGTATTATTCAGATTTGATGATAAATCGATTTATTCTTCAGGAAGATTCACCGATTCTTCTTTGTTCAATATGTTCACCTTTCAATTTGTTGCAGGCAATGCAAAAAATCCTTTTTCGCAATTATATTCTCTTGTGATAACAGAAAAAGCGGCAAAGAAATTTTTTGGTGATGATAAAAATGTCGTTGGAAAAACCGTGAGGGTTGATAACAAAAAGGATTATGTAATCAGCGCCATTGTAAAAGATCCACCTGAAAATTCTACCATTCAATTTGAATGGCTCGCTCCTTATGATATGGAAATGGTGAATTCAATTGATCAATTCCCATGGAAAGGCTATGGTCCATTTACCTATGTTGAACTCGCTGCTAACGCCGACCCATCAACGATCAATAAACAATTGCGTAATTATATTCATAGAAAGCAACCGGATCAAACCACCGAGGCATTTTTATTTCCAATGAAGAACTGGCGCCTTTATGGCGAATTTGCGAATGGCAAGGCGACGGGAAGCGGTGGTATCAAACAAGTGCGCATGCTCTCGATGATCGCATGGATCATTCTTTTGATTGCCTGTATCAACTTCATGAATCTTTCAACAGCAAGCAGCCAGAAGCGGGCAAAAGAAGTAGGTGTTAGAAAAGTATTAGGTGCAGGGAAAAAAGGTTTGATGACGCAATTTATCGGGGAAGCTATGTTGTTATCGACCATTGCAATGATAATTGCTGTTTTCTTCATCGCATTTTCTCTTCCAGCATTTAACATGTTGATGAAAAAAAATCTTTTCATGAATTTGCTCAGTCCTGTTCATATTATTTTCCTGCTTTTGATTACGGTCATTTGTGGTTTGGTGGCTGGAAGCTATCCTTCCATTTATTTATCCTCATTCAATCCTGTCCTGGTTTTTAAAGGGCTGAAAATAAAATCCGGAAGTGCTTCAGTGATCAGAAAAGGATTGGTGGTGCTTCAGTTTACGGTTTCCGTCGTTTTTATCATCAGCACCATCGTTGTTTATTTACAGATACAACACGTAAAAAACAGAAATCTGGGGTTCAATAAAGAAAACCTGGTAGAAATAAATCTGCATGATTCTGCAAATAATTTTTTTTTGTTGAAGGAAGGTTTGATGCATACTGGCGCAGTGGAAAATGTAGCGATAACCGATCACGAAACCATATATGGTGGAAATTCCGACAATAGGTTTAGCTGGGAAGGAAAATCCCGCGATAATGAAATCAACATTACGTTCAGGGACGTGAGCCCCGAATTTATTTCGACATCCGGAATGCAAATCGTTGCTGGTAGGGATTTTGGTCCGGATCTAAAGTCCGAAAGTTCGAATGCGATCATCACAGAATCATTAGAAAGACTGATGGGCAAGGGAAGTGCAGTTGGCAAAATTATTCAATCACCACGTGGAATGGACGAAGGGAAATTTTCAAATGTGACTGTGGTCGGTGTAATAAAAGATTATGTATATGGAAATGTATTTGGCGGATCCGAACCTGTTATTATTTTATGTAAACCACTTGAAGAAAGAAGCGCCAAGTTGTTGTATGTGCGCATAAAACCCGTGAACAATTTTAAAGATGTATTATCAAAAATCGAAGCCGTAGTAAAAAAAGATAATCCTACATATCCATTCGAATTTAGATTTGTTGATGAGCAATTCAATGAAATGTTTCAATCAGAAGCATTGATCAGCAAAGTATCAGGCACTTTTGCTGCATTAGCAATTATTATTTCGTGTTTGGGATTGTTTGGACTCGCTGCTTATACTGCAGAAAGAAGGACAAAAGAAATTGGTGTCAGAAAAGTGCTCGGCGCAACGGTAGCAGGACTTGCAGGATTATTATCAAAAGATTTTTTGCAATTGATTTTTATTTCTTTCTTTATCGCATTTCCTATTGCCTGGTGGATGATGCACGACTGGTTACAAAACTACGAATACAGAATTGGTATAAGCTGGTGGATATTTTTATTCGCAGGAACAATTGCGATTGTGATTGCATTGGCTACTGTAAGTTTCCAGGCAATCAAAGCAGCGTTGGCAAATCCGGTGAAGAGCTTGCGGAATGAGTAGTTGAGAGATGGATTGGTTGATTCTTTGCGCTTTTGCGTCTTTGCGTGAAAAATCCTCACGCAAAGACGCAAAAGCGCAAAGAATCAACCAGTCAACTCACTCAACAACTGAATAAAACTCTTCCTCGCAATCATCTTTGCTCCCAAACTTTCGAGATGCGCGGTGTACACCTGGCAATCGATCAACGAAACATTTTCCTGCTTTAATTGACTCACATATTTTATAAATGCGAATTTGCTGGCGTTGCTCACTTTGCTGAACATGCTTTCTCCAAAAAAAACTTTTCCCATCCTGATGCCATATAAACCTCCGACAAGTTCGCCATTCAACCATGATTCTGCACTATGCGCATAACCCAACTCGTGAAGGCGGACAAAAGCGTTTTTTACCGCATCAGTGATCCAGGTACTTTCCTGTCCCCTTCGTGAAATGGTTTTGCAGTTATTTATTACGCCTGAAAAATCTTTATTGATCGTAAATTCAAAAACATTTTTCCTGATCACCTGCTGCATGCTGTTACTGATTTTTAATTCTTCAGGAAAAAGAACAAAGCGTGGATCCGGGCACCACCAGAGAATATGTTCGCGCTCATACCATGGAAAAATTCCACTGCGATAAGCGAGTAATAATCTTTCAGTGGAGAGATCGCCACCAACCGCCAATAATCCATCGGGCTCTGCAAGGTGAACGGGAGGAAAAACAAGATTTTTATCCAGCGCAAATAATGGCATTTATCCGAAATTTTTTTCTACCCTAAATTCCAAAAATAATTCGGTAAATGAAAGCGGGAAGTTTGTATCAGAATTCAGACAACACTTCGATAGTAGCACCAATACCTCTTTCTGTAATGGCATCGCACATGGGTTTTAATTCTTCGTATGATCCTTGCTTCACTGCATATTTCCCCTGCGTGTGAATGATCATCGCGCATTGTTCAGCCTGCTCAGGAGAATGGTGACAGATTTCCATCAACGTTTCTATCACCCACTCAAAGGTGTTCACTTCATCATTCCACACTATAAGACTGTAAGGATGTTCAGCGGCTGTCAGCAGATCCGTCTCCATCTCTGGAAGCTCAACAGTGCGGGGATTATTTAACTGAACGGCCATAGCATTTCTTTATGTAAAAATAATCATTTTTTTAGAACGCTGAACGCTGAACGCTAAACGCCGAACGCGTAACGCAGGATGCAAGATATTCCAAAGTTCGCTTGCCCAGTGTTAGGCGTTCAGCGTTTAGCTGCTCTCACTTTTGTTGCCTTATCTCCCCAACTAAATAATCAACTGAAGAATTATTTCCCGGTAAAATTAAACGCTAAGAAGAAAAGAGCGAAGGACCAGAGCGAAGAGCGCATAACCTTCGCTCTTCGCTCTGTTCCTCGCTCTTTTCCACCCGTGGCGCAGTGTTTGAATATCATACGATGGATCAAAAATTATATTTATGAAAAAAGTATTTTTCGGGTTTACAATGTTGATTTCAGCATACGCGATTCAATCGTGTAGCGGTGGCAATACCGCGGATAATAAAGATTCCGTAGATAGTGCAAAACAGGAAAACAAAGAAGTAAAAGCTGTACAGAAAGACGCATCCGATTTCGCTGTGAAAGCAGCGGATGGCGGAATGATGGAAGTAGAAGCTGGTAAACTGGCCCAGGAAAAAGGCGTGAGTAAACGTGTAAAAAATTTTGGTGCGATGATGGTGAAGGATCATACAGCAGCCAATGATCAATTGAAATCAATCGCTTCTTCATTGAATGTGGCTTTGCCTGATTCACTGGGTAATGATGCGAAAGATGAAATTGCAAAATTGTCAAAAAAACAAGGGAAAGATTTCGATAAGGCGTATGTAGATATGATGCTGGACGATCACGAAAAAGATGTAACGGAATTCCGAAAAGCCGCAGATAATTTATCAGATTCTTCTATCAAAGAGTTTGCAAGAAAAACGCTTCCTGTATTAGAAACACATCTTGATTCTATCAGGGCGATTTCAGGGAAAAAATAAAATTGTATGGAAAAGATCAAACAGCATTGGCATGATTGGACGATCATCGCGGGATTTTTCTTGTTATTGTTTTTGCAGTTTAAAAAATAATTTATGGATAAGATTGAAAATTTATCAGATCAACCTGCAATTAAAAAATTGCAGGAAATGATAAAAGATATACGCGTATGTATGTTTTTTACGGAGGTTCATACGAAGGAACAAGGGAGACCGATGTCTGTTGCAGATATTGATGAGGATGGTATAATCCGATTTTTATCTGATAAGAACTCCGAAAAAATTGCAAGTATTAAAAACGAAGATGAAGTGCATCTGGTCTTTAGTCATCCTGGTAAGGAGATGTATTTGGATCTATACGGAGATGCGTCAGTTTCTGAAGACAAATCCGAAATTGATGCGTGTTGGACGCCGCTTGCAAAAGCCTGGTTCCCGGAGGGAAAGGATGATCCAAATATTTGTGTGATCAGAATTTATCCGGTGAAGGGAAATTATTGGGACACACAACACGGAAAGATGATTGAGTTTCTAAAAATAATTGCTGCCGCTGTTACAGGCAATAAAGAAGGAGACGGTGTAAGTGGAGACATCCTGTTGACGAAGTAAATCGATTGCCGCGCCGGGAGATATTTAATATAAGCGTGAGATTCGGGTTAATATCCCGTTAATCACGGTGGTGGTGGGTTTGAGTCGATTGGCCGATTAATCGATTAGTCGATATGTTGAAGAATCTTTCATGGCATCGAAGCGGGTTTTATTTAAAATCGTTTTCACCATGTTGAGAAATCGATATATCGACTAATCGACCAATCGACTCCAACTGTACCGGTACTCTAATTATTGTGTCTTTAACCAATCAACTATTCGACATAGATTTGCTGTGAAAAATAAAATCTATGGCAATCAATACAAGAGTAAATCCTTGGTTGAAGGTTAATAATGACACCGGTTTTGGAAATAACCCAGCGGATTATGGCGGCCGGTTTGTAAACAGAGATGGCAGTTTTAACCTGGTGAAAGAAGGCATGCCTTTTTGGGATAAGTTCAGTGTTTATCACACCATGTTAAACCTGCCGCGGTGGAAATTTATAAGCCTGATCATTTGTTTTTTTCTATTGATCAACCTGGTATTTGGCAGCATTTATTTTTTTATCGGGGCTGATCAGATGCAGGGCGTACTGGGCAAAACACCTTGGACTTTTTTCAAGGAGATGTATTTTTTTAGCACCGAAACATTTACAACGGTAGGGTATGGACGCGTAAATCCCGTTGGCGACGGAGCCAATTTCGTTGCGGCTCTTGAATCAATGACTGGCTTTTTATCATTTGCAATTGCAACCGGTTTGATATATGGAAGATTTGCAAAACCAAAAGCTTATTTAATTTTCAGTGATCACGCTTTGGTTAGTCCTTACCAGGATATTACAGCGCTCATGTTTAGGTTTGCCTCTTACAAGGACAATCATACATTGACAAATGTTGAAATCAAGATAAATCTTGGTATGACCGTTCAGGAAAAAGGCAAACCGACATTTAAATTTTATGACCTGGAATTAGAAAGGAGCAGGGTCGAGAGTTTACCCATGAACTGGACCGTGGTGCATCCAATTGACGAGAAAAGCCCCTTGAAAGATTATGCACTCGATGATATGAAAGCAGCGGATATTGAAATATATGTTTTGGTACGCGGCTTTGATGATGTGTATTCGACAGTCGTTTTGCAAAGGACATCGTATACGCATGAAGAGATTCTTTTCAACAGGAAATTTGTACAGATGTATAGAGAAAGCAAAGATGGGAAAACAACCATTCTCGAATTGCAGAAACTAAACGATCATAAAGAAATAAAAATAAAGGTGCCTGCAGAGTAACCGCAGCTATGGTGCTTACAAGAAATGAAGTTGGCGGTATTCATCATGAACAGATATATATTATTAACGATAAGTTTTTTCCTGGTTTATTTTTCTACGTCTGCCCAAACAAAAAAAAATTGGGATCACGATAGCACATATTATGTGTCGTATCGCGATATGCTGACTGCACGCGCATATCTTTCACGCAAATACACTTCGCTGAAATTTAAACCGCCTTCAGGCAATTTAATTCCGGAGATGAAATATTTACCCAATACTACATTGAACGTTGGTGTTGGCGGCACATACCGTTCGCTTACTGTAAATATCGGTGTGGGCATTAGTAGATTCAATCCTGATAATAAAAGGGGCCGGACAAAATATTTAGATCTGCAATCACACTGGTACGCCAGGAAATGGAATATAGATTTGTTGGGGCAATTTTACCGGGGTTATTATTTGTCGCCAAAAGGACTTGGATCTCCGGATGGTTCGTCATATTATGTTCGTCATGACTTGCGTGTTCAGATCGGAGGAATTGCTGCTTATCGTGCATTGAATGGCCGACAGTTCTCTTACCAGGCAGGTTTATTACAGAATGAGTGGCAAAAAAAATCAGCCGGCTCTATCATAGTAGGTGCTGAAGCTTATTATGGGTCTATTCATGGCGACAGCACGTTTGTTCCAAAAGATGTTGATCCCGGTTACGCGCAGTTGGGCATTTCAAAAATTCATTTTTTAGAAATTGGTCCGGGTATCGGCTATGCATATACGCTTATTATTGCGCAACATTTTTTTCTGCTTGGCTCCGCGACTTTAAATGTTGATTTCAACTATACGCTCGAAAAAACGATTAACCGCGACGCTGAGAAAATACATATCTCACCCAATTTTATTTTTAGGGCCGGCGCGGGTTATAATACCGACAAATGGGATTTGAGTGTACTCTGGGTTTCTACATACCTGCATATGCGAGGTGATGCATCCGATTATAGGTATCGCATTTCATCAGGCAATTACCGGCTGATTTATGCTAGAAGATTTCATATCAACCACAAAGTGAAAAAAGTATTACAGCCGATCAATGATTTGATTGAACAGAGCCAGCCGTGAATAAGATTTCCTGATTTTGCTATTTCGGTATTTTGTGATTTCTCGTAAATCCCAAAATCCCCAAATTCCAAAATCAGAAAATCCCGTTCGCGGTTCACGCAATTTCTTCGGCGTAACTGCTTACAGGTTCGCAAGTACAGATAAGATGTCTGTCTCCATAAGTATTATTAACGCGACCGATAGAAGGCCAAAATTTATTTTGACTGACATATTCCATTGGAAAACCGGCCGACTGACGCGAATAAGAATGATTCCATTCATCGGCACAAATCACCGCCTGGGTATGTGGCGCATTTTTTAAAACGTTATCGGTTTTATCTGCCTTTCCTTCTTCAATCGATTTTATTTCCTGGTAAATGCTGATCATTGCACTGCAGAAACGATCGAGTTCAGCTTTGTCTTCGCTTTCGGTTGGTTCAATCATAATTGTTCCCGGTACCGGAAAGCTGAGTGTGGGCGCATGAAAGCCATAATCCATCAGTCTCTTCGCAACATCTTCCGCCTCTACACCGGCGCTGTTCTTAAACGGACGAAGATCCACGATGAATTCGTGCGCACAAGTATTATTCGCGCCGGTATAAAGTATCTTATAATATTTTTCAAGCTTCGCCTTCATATAATTTGCATTCAATATCGCATAACGGGTAGCGTTAGTAATGCCTTCGGATCCTAACATCTTTATGTATGCGTAGCTGATAAGCAATATACTTGCTGATCCAAAAGGTGCGGCACTTACTGCACCGTGAGACGTGAAACGGGAACCTTCGCCATTTGAATTTGATAAATTACGCTTCCCGATTGAAATATGCCCGGGCAAATAAGGTGCGAGTTTTTCATTCACACAAATTGGTCCCATGCCCGGACCGCCGCCACCATGCGGAATGGCAAATGTTTTATGCAGGTTGAGGTGACAAACATCTGCTCCGATAAAACCGGGGCTCGTCAATCCGACTTGCGCATTCATATTCGCTCCATCCATATAGACGAGTCCGCCATTGTCATGAATAGCAGTGCATATTTCTTTAATACTTTCTTCAAACACGCCATGCGTTGATGGATAGGTCACCATTAATCCGGCGAGTGAATCTTTATATTGTTCTGCTTTTGCTTTCAGATCATCAACGTCAATATGTCCATCATCATCACTCTTTACAACCACCACTTTCATTCCTGCCATTACAGCGCTGGCGGGGTTTGTACCGTGTGCAGAAATTGGAATGAGCATCACATCGCGATGCGCTTGTTTTTTTGCAGCGTGATATGCATGAATGGTTAAGAGTCCCGCATATTCACCTTGCGCGCCGCTATTCGGTTGCAATGAAGTTGCAGCAAAGCCAGTTATTTTGCTGAGCCATTCTTCAAGCTCCACGATAATTTGTCTATAACCTTCCCATTGCGATGGCGGCGCGAACGGATGTAATTTGCTAAATGCCGGCCAGCTCACCGGTATCAACTCGGAAGCTGCATTTAATTTCATAGTGCAAGAGCCCAATGAAATCATCGATGTATTCAATGAAAGATCTTTATTTTCCAGGCTCTTTAGATACCGCATCATTTCAGACTCGCTGTGATGCGTGTTGAAAACAGGGTGTGTCAGAAAAGCCGAACTGCGTGTAAGGGTCGCCGGTATATTGTTAGTATGCTCGTCTTCATCCAAAGTAATGGACACCTGGTCAACTCCTTCCGCTTCCGCAAACACAGAAACAATATCAGCGATATCACGGAAAGAAGTGGTTTCATCCAACGCAATTCCAACATGGTGATCATCGAAATAATAGAAATTGATTTGACGAACTTCGGCAACTTGTTTTAGCTTTTTCGTATCGCTTACTTTAATCTTCAGCGTGTCGAAAAAATATTCGTTCTCATTTGAATATCCCAATCCTTCCAATTCGTAAGAAAGTGTTTGCGCAAGTATCGCGACTCTTTTCGCAATATCTTTCAATCTTTCGGGACCGTGATACACTGCATACATGGCGCTCATATTTGCAAGCAATGCCTGCGCTGTGCAAATATTCGAAGTAGCTTTTTCTCGTTTAATATGTTGCTCTCTTGTCTGCAACGCCATGCGCAAAGCGCGATTATTTTGTGCATCGATGCTCACACCAATTATTCTTCCGGGTATTGCACGTTTGAATTCATCTTTTGCTGTGAAGAAAGCAGCATGCGGTCCACCAAAACCGATCGGCACACCGAAGCGTTGTGCATTGCCCACCGCAGCGTCTGCATCGAGTTCTCCGGGTGGAGTAAGTAGTGTTAGCGCCAGGAGATCCGTTGCCATCACCACGTAACCGCCAACCGCATGCACTTGGTTAATAAAAGCGCGGTAGTCGCTGATATTGCCATTGCTATTTGGATATTGAACGATTGCACCAAAATAACTTGCATCAAGTTTTGCCTTTGCATAATCACCAAAAACCAATTCAATTCCCACCGGTGTGGCTCTTGTTACGAGCACATC
Source organism: Bacteroidota bacterium (assembly GCA_018267615.1). Classification (GTDB taxonomy): domain Bacteria; phylum Bacteroidota; class Bacteroidia; order Chitinophagales; family Chitinophagaceae; genus Puia. Next base: position 180,901 of record JAFDYD010000038.1, read on the forward strand.
TTTTGTTTGAGGAAAGATCGCATCATCTACAAAAAATTTCGGAACTGCAATATGTTCATGATCCTTATTTTTTTGATTGAAGAACATCGTCATCGCCTCTGCTGCTGCAGTGCCTTCATCCAATAAAGATGCGTTGGCAAGTGGGAGTGCCGTAAGATCACTAACTACTGTTTGAAAATTCAACAGACTTTCCAATCTGCCTTGTGATATCTCGGCCTGGTAAGGCGTGTATTGTGTGTACCAACCTGGATTTTCAAACACATTGCGAAGGATGACGCTCGGAGTAATCGTATCATAATATCCTTGTCCGATATAAGATTTGAAAATTTTATTTTTCGCAGCTACCTGTTGCAATTCGGTTAGGTATTCATATTCACTGACCGGAGCCGTCACCTGGAGAGGTTGCCTGTTACGAATGGTTAGTGGAATTGTTCTGTCGATCAGTTCATCCAAAGAACGAACGCCGATGGCTTTCAGCATCTGCTTTGTTTCCTGTTCGTTCGGGCCTATATGACGGGTAGCAAATTCATTCGACTGTTTCTCAAATAAGTTCATAATAATACAGATGTAGATAATCTAGTAAAAAGATGCGCAAAGTTAAGATGAAAGAGGCAAAAAAACAGGGCGTTCAGGGGAATGGTAATCGTCTGTGGATATCCGTTGGAAGTGAATGTGGGAGTGGGTTTTACGGTGAAGGTTGAGTGGGTTGAAGAGAAGAGCGAAGAAACAGGGCGGAGGGCGGAGGTTTTAGCGCTCTTCGCTCTGTTTCTTCGCTCTTCTCTTTAACTATTCAATTCAACTAACTTCTCCTCAACATTTTCCTCTTCTTTTCGAAGTTCTTCGCTCGTTCGGCGACTTCCGTCGTGGCTCCATCCGGGTGGACCGAAAAGATAGAACCATTTTTCTTTCCAGCCGATATCGGTTCGGGAGATATCTTTCCAAATATTTTTCCATTCATGAAAAATAAGTGTCACCGGTGTTTCTTTGCCGATTGACTTTGTCAATCCATATTTTTTGGGCTGATAATTTTCATCGGTTAATTCCGGTTGAAAGGTTCCGAATAATTGATCCCAGATGATTAAAAACATACCCAGGTTTTTATCGAGATATTTTGGATTGGACGCATGATGAACCCGATGATGCGATGGCGTCACCAAAATATATTCGAGCCATCCCATCTTGCGTACGATTTCGGTATGTACAAAAATTCCCCAAATCTGCGTTGCTGAATAAACAAATACAATATCGAGCGGCTTGAAACCTAAAAAAGCCAAAGGAATAAAATAAATAAAACGATATAGTGGCTGAAAAACGGAAGAGCGAAAGCCAACTGAAAAATTCATGTGTTCGGAAGAATGATGCGTTACGTGCACGGCCCAGAATAACCGGATCTCATGATCGAAACGATGCAGCCAGTAGTAGAGAAAATCTTCTGCAAGCACCAATACAAACCAGTATGTGAAGACATGTGTAAACGATATCCATCGGTGATCATAACAATATCCAAGGATTGCGATATAGATTACGCGAAACAAAAGATCAATACCGCTATTCGTCATCATCAGGTAAATATTCACCGCCGTATCTTTCCAGGTATATAATTTCCGATGCTGGTAATTGCTCAAAAAAACTTCAAGTCCGATAATAAAAATATAAACCGGCGTACTGATTAAAATCAATATTTGTTCACGTAAGGCTCCAACCATGATGCGCAAAAATAGATTAATCCTCGATGGTTTCGTAATTTGCAAAGTTAAATTGAAGTGAAGGAAATAGGGTAGAAGGCGCCATTTACCTTTAGCAGTTCAACTTATTTCACAACGTATAATTATGACTGATAGCCTACTTCATAACTGGCAAAAAAAATCTGCAGATCACCAAAAGCAATACAAAAATTTTTTGCAGAAGGCGGATAAAAATAAAGTGTTGAAAAATTTGCCAACGCTTCATGAAGAAGCATTTGAAAAAATCGATTGTCTGCAGTGCGCGAATTGCTGCAAGAATTATTCTCCCCGGTTCAAAACACCCGATATCAAACGCATTGCGAAACTTTTGAAAATGAAAGAAGGTGATTTCATAGAAACTTATCTCATGATAGATGAAGATGGAGATTATGTTGCTAAATCTGCGCCATGCCCGTTTTTAGGCGCCGATAATTATTGCTCGATCTATGAAAATCGTCCTTCTGATTGTAGACGTTTTCCTTATACTGATGAAGATGTTATCGTAAGACGTGCACAACTCACGCAGAAAAATTCTACGTTTTGTCCAATCGTTTATTATGTTTTGGAGAAACTGATGTCAGTTGTTGGTTGAGAAAAACAATCGTTTCACAGGATCTTTACTGCGGCTGGTTGAAATTGTCTGCTCCAATATACGAACAGCGTTTTTTCTTCGTAATTTAATGGCATGTCACCACTCAGTTGTATTATCATCGATGATGAACCTATTGCCCGCAATATTTTGCTGGAATATATACAACGTGATAACCGTTTGTCATTGTCCGGCAACTATGCCATGGTAGCCGATGCGCTTCGTGAATTCAGTATCAAAAAGCCGAAACTTATTTTTCTTGATATAAAAATGCCGGGTATCGATGGCTTCGAAATGTTGCGTTCGATGCCTCAACATCCTTATGTAATCTTCACGACGGCTTATCGTGAGTATGCCGTTGAAGGATTTAATTTGAATGCCGTTGATTATTTACTGAAGCCATTTTCATTCGAACGTTTTTTGCAGGCAGTGAACAAAGTGCATGTTCTTTACACAGCAGATGCTACGGAGGCAATTCCTGCAAGCACAAATACCGACGAATCAGACAAGCATATTTTTGTTAAAAGCGATGGGAAATTTATCAGGATTAATATAGATGGCATCTACTACATCGAGGCGCTTAAGGAATATGTGCGCATTTTTACAGCCGATGGATCCTGGATTGTTTATCAAACGATGCAGAATTTAGAAGACAAACTTCCAAAAGAATTATTTTTTCGTATTCATCGCAGTTATATTGTCGGACTCAGGCATATTAAATCGATCGAAGGAAATATGGTTTCCGTAAATAAAATAGAACTTCCGATCAGTCGTAATGCAAAAGAAGAATTTATGAGCAAAGTGGCCAAGGATAATTTTTTTTGAAGCTTAACCTATGTCAAAGCGATTTTTTATTCCGGTGACCATGCTCTTGCTGCTTGGTGCCAAATTAAGGGCGCAGGATGGCGATACTGTGGTGATTCATAATATGACCGGGGCCGATAGTATCAACCTGCTTACTCACGCTACTTATTATATCGACAAAGAAAATAATCTCACATGGCCGCAGATTTTAAAGCAACCATTCGCCCCGTTTTTTGACACTGCGAAAAGGCCACCCGATTTTTTTCATAAAGACATCAGCCTTTGGTTGAGATGCACATTGCAAAATGCATCCGGAGACTCCGTGCCGATGATGCTTGTTTTTGATAGTTTTTCTTTTTTTCGGGAAGTGATCGTCAAAAAAAAAGATTCACTCTCTTTTTATCGACCGAATTATATTTTCAATCCTCATCGGAAAATTACAAGAAAAAGTATTCCGGTTTTTTTGGCTAAGGGAGAACAAGCAACTGTTTGGGTTTGTATTTATGATCCATTTTCCAATTTGGTAGACGATAATCTTTTCTTCACGAACACCATTTCCTTTAACAATTGGCTGCAGGATACCTTCAAATCGGACTATGCATTTTATATTTTCAAAATAGTTTTCTTGTGCATTGTTGCGTTTATTACGGTGCATACACTTGTTCAATATTCTATCCGGCGCAGACTTGAATTTATTTGGTATTCGCTGTATTCTTTTTTCGTTTTCCTTTTTTTTCTCAGGCAATTGGAAGCATCTTCCCATTATGATATTCTCTTTACTTTTTTTCCTTATGCGTTGAAGTATGCAAACAATGTGATATCGATATTGGTTTATTACACGTATTTCCAATTCGCGAGGGCATTTGTAAATTTTCAATCACTCGCGCCATGGTATGATAAATTGATTTCTTATCTCAAGTGGTTATTGATGATGGCGTTTGTTGCTGATCTGTCATGCTCATTCTTTGGTTACTATAATTTGCGTACTTCGATTTTTACAGTGCTCAGGGTTATTTTACTAATCGCTGCATTTGTCGGCGTATTCCTGTTATTACGCACGAAGAAAAAATTATTATACTTTTTTGGAATCGGTTCTTTATTTCTGATTGTGGGTTCTTTGTTGTCCATGATTTTTACTTTCTACCCCGAACAATCCCCATTTTTTTGGCACGATCCTCTTCGGTATATGCAAATCGGAATAATCATCGAATTGTTTTGTTTTACTTCTGGATTGAGTTATAAGAGCAGCCTGATTGAAGTGGAAAAAAGGCAAACTCAACAACAGCTGATCGGGCAGTTAGAGGAGAATAAAAGACTACAGGAAGACCTGAATGTAAACCTGGAAGAAAGAGTAAAAGAACAAACTGAGCAAATATTATTACAACAACGGCAACTCGAAAAAGAAAAAGAGCAACAGCTAACGATTGAGTTCAAAAAGAAACTTACAGAAATGGAACTACAGGTGTTGAAGGCCCAGCTAAATCCGCATTTTTATTTCAACACGTTAAATAATTTATACGGACTCACTATCATCGATCCCAAAAAAGCTCCCGATGCCATTCTCAAGTTGAGTGATATCATGGAGTATATTATCTACGATTGTAAAAATGAGAAAGTATTATTGGGGAAAGAATTGAAATTTATCAGCAGCTATATTGAACTGGAGCGATTGCGATATGAAAACGACGCGCATATTTCTCTAAATATAAATGGTGGGGGTGATGGAAAAATGATTGCCCCGCTGCTGCTCATACAATTTGTTGAAAACGCATTTAAGCATGGCATGGAGCATCACAAAACAGCCAGCTATATGCAGGTTGATATTGCAATCGAAGGCAATGGTCTTTTTTTTAAATCGGTGAATAGCGTGAGACAAAAAGCAGATTCCAATCATGGCCTTGGGCTAACCAATGTAAAAAAACGCTTACAGATGCTTTATCCCGGCAAGCATCATCTGATGATCGACAGAACCGTTTCTGAATTTATCGTCGAACTCCATCTCGATTTGTGATTCCTTGGCAAACTACGTTTATCTTTTATCGTTTTATTTCCTGTTTTTCTTTCACCAGACTTGCATTTCGTTGAAGGTTTCCTTCCATTCGGAGAATAATTTTTTTTGGGTTCGGGATGATTTAAAAATTTGTCAAGCTTCTTAATGACTCATTGACCATTAAACCATTTTGACATGAAAAAGATTATCTCCGGCACAATTTTCAAATTACTGGCTTGTTTGCTGATGATTCTCCTTGATCAGTCGTGTGTTAAAAAGAATGACGGATATGAGATTCCGGGAGATACCTGCCGCAGATGCACCGCAATTCAGGGTGGGGTTGAAATCGATCATTATGATGCTTGCACATCGGCAGATGAAACCCGGTTCAGAAACACGCATCCTGATGCAACCATTAGTTGCCAATAAATTTCACAATGACATCAATCTCTTTTTCAAATAACCCAAAAAAAACGCGATGATACCAGTTGTTTATTTTTTGTTTTGGACATTAGGTTCGCCGACGATTTCAATGGTTGAGTTATTGCATGCAGTTGTCGATTCATCGTCTGTTAAAAGCAATAGCCATTCGATAAATACAAATTTATCGGGCAGATTTCAATGCTTTGCCGTAAATAATAACGCGGCAGTTTATTCAATTACTTTATGTGCCGATGTGCCGGATAATAATGATCCTGCGCATGTGAACCTCGGCAAGGAGCCGGGACATGTTTTTATTATTCTTTCCAAAACAGATACTATAAATGGAAAATCGATAAATCAATCATTCGGATTTTATCCACGCAGACCGGCCTCCAGTTTAATTTTTAAAAACGTCAGGGGCGTCATATTCGACAACCAATGCAGAGAATATAATGCGAGTGTGTATAAAAGATTGAACGAAGACGAATTTCGTTTGATTTTGGAGAAATCGGAAACCCTTTCAAGAAAGAAATACAATCTCAACAAGTATAACTGTTATGACTATGCGATAGGAGTTTTCAACGCTATTCCACAAATAGAAAAATTACCTGTAACGCATGTGAAATTTCCTTTTATTCTTGGACATGGAGGATCTCCGTGCGGACTTTATAAAGATCTCAAAAGACTCAAGGAAAACAATTCTCAATGGGCTCCTTATATCCGGTTGGGAATATTTCAATCACCGGAAAACTGCAGCAATTAATTTTTAAATCATAAACACCTTAAATCTTAACATTATGAAAAAGTTATTCATTGTATTTGGCTTTATTGTCGCATTCGGCAATATCAACGCGCAGCAACAAAAGAACAATGATGATAAAAAAAAGAAAAAAATAGATGAGTTATTTGATATCAACCTGGGAGCAGGTCTATCCACAATAACAGGCAGCAGTGGTAGTGCTATTGTTGGTGGACAAATGGGAATTGGAACCAATGTATATTCAGTCAATAAAGATTTTAGCATTAACGCAGGTATTCTCGGATCACTGCAGGGTGCGAAATATACTGGTTATTCGTATTCGCCAACTGATACCAGTTATTATCCTCCATCGACAAGCACCAAGGAAACACTAAGATTATTTTATCTAGGTATTCCCATCGTTGCAAAATATAAATTTGGCGGAGGCTTTTTTGCAGAAGCCGGATTGCAACCGTCTTTTTTATTAAGCGCGAAATATAAAGCAAATGGCTCTACGAGTGATTATAAAGATAATCTGAACACATTTGATCTGGGAATTCCGATTGGAGCCGGATATTATTTTTCAAAACATCTTTTTGTTGGAGTAAGAGTAATTCCCGGCGTCACCAATATTTCAAAAAATGGCGGTTCGGGATATGGATACAACAAGAGCCAGCACAATTTTTTGGGAATTGCCAGAGTGGGTTATGCATTTTGACATTTGCAAACTGCGCCACACATGATGCAAGTTCTTCGCAAGTGCCCTGCAATCCACATTCTATATTTTTGATGCTGCCATTCCGTAACGCACGGGATGGCTTTTCTTTCAAACTTCTCGGCGAAAGATTCTTTAAGTGATCAGCGTAATATCAAGACCTTTTCTGATTGTGTTGTGAATTTCTGCGATGCTATCTGTATGTTTGATGAGTTCCGCAATTGCAGCGGCAGGAGCGTCTGAAATGATATGAGTTTTGTATGTAAAATTCGAACCAGGTTCTCCATCGCCTCCGAATTCTCCATTAAATATTACCTCCACATTTGAAATATTTAAATTTCTTTTACCCGCTTCTCTATAAATGTCATTGCAAAAACAGGTTGCTAAAGAAAGCAGAAGAAGTTCTCCGCCATTCACCGAAGATCCAAAACCCGACTGTTTCGGAGAAATATTAATTTCTTTTACAGCTTCGTTTGTTTGAACGAGGATTTTATGTTGATTGAAACTGCTATTTACGGATGCGGAAATTTTCATGTAGCTGAGATTATATGCGTTTCGACCAGCGAGCTTGTTGTTGGGCCGGCGTTTATTGATATGACGCAACAACCAGTTAATAATACGCCAGCGCAGTCAAAATCATTTTAAATTGTCTTTTCAGCCAGCTCTTCATAAGTCGCCTGCAATCCGCGCTCGATACCATCGCCCTGCCATTCGGTAACACCGGGGATTGCTTTTTCTTTTAGAACTTCATCTTTACTCTTTCCTGATTTGATTTCTTTTTCCACAAACACAAGCATTTTCGAAAGATAATCCTGCATGGCTTTCAGGTCGTCTTTGTTTCCGGTAATTTTTTCAGGATCGAATGCATGCCCGAAAACAAAGATGGTATCATTATCGAAAGTGCTGATGGTTTTATCCAATACAGTCACCCAGTTTTTTACTGAAGCACCTGCACTGCGATCGATGAATGCCCAACGACGATTGAATACGAGATCACCCATATGCGCGATGTTCCCGTGTTGAAAATGGATAATGCTGTCTCCGTTTGTATGTGCGGGACCGAAATAATATGTTTTGATATGTTCCTTTCCTAGTTTATACTCCCATGTATCGTTATAAGTAATGTTGGGATATAGCTGTTTGTCTTCTGTTTTTTGTTTCTCTGCAACTGCTTTTTGGTTTGCTAAGGAATTTACATGCGCCGCAACATCTTTCACGATTCCTTTAAAAGAAATATTTCCCGAGGAATGATCTCCATGATGATGCGTGTTCATCAGCAAATCAAATGAAGAGTTGCTTTGTTTTTTGATTGCATCGATGAGGTGTTGCGATTGCTCGGGGAATTCCGCGTCAACCACAATGATTCCGTTTTTTGATAGGAGATAGGCAATCGTGCCGCCTTTCTCGGTAAAGACACCGATATCATTGCGAAGCGCTTTCATCTTCCACGGAGTATCCTGCATAAAAGAGGCAAATGTTTTTTGATTTAATAATGAGAGAGCACCCAAAGTAAAAGATGTGTTGCGTAGAAATGTCCTGCGTTGCATATGATTGAATTTGACTTCTAAGTTACAGATATGATTTTTGATTTGGAGATTTTGGGATTTAGAAATTTCGTGGAATCTGGTTTCCTTCCCTTTGTGTCTTAGTGGTTTAATTTATTTTTGAACCACGAAAACACAAAGGCACGAAGCGGTATAATCGACTAAGAAATTTTCTAAATCCCAAAATCCCGAAATCACGCAATCCCTCTAATATTCCATCTTTCTCAAACTCGGTGCTTTGAACCAGGTAATGACAACCACCAGCCATGTCATGCATCCGCCAAAAATTACAGAAGGCGATACGCCTAACAATTTTGCCGCGAGTCCGCTTTCGAATTGCCCCAATTCATTACTGGAATTGATGAACATTGAATTTACACTCATCACTCGTCCGCGCATATTGTCCGGCGTTTTTAATTGCATGATCGTTCCTCTTGTCACGACGCTCACTGCATCCAGCATGCCACTGATCATTAACGCGCCGAACGACAGCCAGAAAACTCTCGACAAACCAAAAATGATAATGCATGTGCCGAATCCTGCGACCGCCAGTAGTAATTTCTTGCCCTGATGTCGGCGTATAGGGAAGAACGTTAGGAACACCACGATACAGATCGAACCGATATCGGAGGCTCCATTCAACAAACCAAAACCCTGTGGACCAACTTTAAGGATATCCCTCGCGTACACAGGAACCATTGCTACCGCGCCACCGAAGAGTACGGCAAAAAGATCGAGAGAGATGGCTCCCAATAATTCTTTTGTTCGAAAAACAAATCGCAATCCTTCTTTGACACTGTCCCAGGTTTTTGCTGAACTTCGCTCATTCAATGCAGGCTTGTGTTTTAACCGGATCAACACAAATAATGCGAGAAGCAGTAGCGAAGCGATTACAATCAGCGTTCCGGTATTTCCCAATGCGGCGATTAGAAATCCACCGAGAGCATGTCCCGATACCGATGCAGATAGCCATGCTCCCTGGTTCCAGGTGGTTGCATTTTGCAAAGCCGAACGAGGAACAACCTGTGCAAGTACAACATTAAAAACCGGGCCGGTAAAAGCCCTGATGATGCCTGTACAAAATATCACGAAGTAGATACCTAATGCGATGACGTGGTTGTGCAGGTGCTGTGCAGTGAAACCAGTTGATAATAATAACAAACACAAAACTGCAGCAAAATATAAACTCACACCGCGCAGAAGTAATTTTCTTTTTTCACTGATGTCAATTACATGACCGGCATAAAGCGCAAATGAAACAGCGGGAAGAAATTCGGATAAACCCACCACGCCGATTGCAAAAGGAGCGTTTGTCAAATTGTAAATCCACCAACCAACAAGTGTACTCATCATACGCAATCCAATGATAAATGTAAAACGGCCGATCAGCAGGTTTCTGAATTCAGCGATTTTCACTGCTTCCAGTGGACTCCGTGTTGTAATTTCTTCAGCCATTTGCGTATTTATTTTTTCGTCTGAACCGGGATTATAAACGATTTTGCTGATTGAACTGAACGTGAAACGTTAAACGTCAAAGGTGTGCGATTTCCAATTCACGTTTGGCGTTTCACGTTCAGTTCAATCAGCAAAATCAGTTAAAATCCCGGTTCATGGTAGCATGAAATAATGTTGTCCACCTGCTTCATAATCCTTTTCCAAAGCATCAAGTATCACTTTAAAATGTTTAGGGTTACTTAAAAAATCTGCATTGCCCGCATCAATAAAAATAGTTTTGACATTGTGCTGGCGGATATAATTGGTGTAAGCTTCCTGGATATTAAAAAGATATTCGTCGGGAATATTTTGTTCGTATGATCGATTTCTCTTCCGGATATTCTGTTGCAGTTTACTCACGGGAGCATGCAGGTAAATGACGAGATCGGGCTGAACCAATTGCTGATAAATGATGTCAAAGAATTTTTGATACAGACGAAACTCTTCTTCCGGTAAATTGACCTTTGCAAAAAGAAGGCATTTTGTAAAAAGATAATCGGCAACCGTAATACTCTGGAAAAGATCTTTTGTATAAACCAGTTCTTTTAGCTGCTTATAACGTTCCGCCATAAAAAACAGTTCTAACGGGAATGCATACTGTTTTGGATTCTCGTAAAATTGCGGCAGAAAGGGATTGTCGGCAAATTGCTCGAGAATAAGTCGCGCATTAAAATGTTTTGCTAGTAAATGTGCAAGAGTTGTTTTGCCCGCCCCGATATTTCCTTCTATAGTAATGTAGTGATAATTCATACTTGAGAACCCTGCTCTTTGGTGACTTTTGTTGAGTATTGAATATTGAATATGTTTTTCGATTACCAGAATATCCAATAATTCAACAATCAATATTCAATGCTCAACTTTCATCCGATTACAAAGAAATGGCAAAGCCTCAAATTATTCTATTATTTTTTTTACCGCGAGTTGATCGGGACATTCTTCCAGGAGTTCATGAACAGTTTTGCGTAATACCGGATGCATGAATGTTGGCGCAATCTCGTTCATCGGTGTCAATACAAATCGACGGTTTTGAATTTCCGGATGTGGGATTTTTAATTGAGGAATATTCACTATTTCATTATTAAAGAATAAAATATCAATATCGATAATTCTCGATCCATATTTTTCAATTCTTTTTCTGCCCATTTTTTTTTCTATTTCGAGAACCGTATTCATTGTTGAAACCGGGTCAAGTGCAGATTGGATAAGCAAAGCCTGGTTGAGAAATAAATCCTGGTCTGTTTTTCCCCATGGCGCAGTTTCATATATCGAGGATGTCTTGAGCAATTCGCCGCAAAATATTTCTATATTTGTGATCGCTTGCTTTAGATAGGAAAATCTGTTTCCTTCGTTGCCGCCTATCAATAGATATATCTTATTCATTGATTCGGTAATTTCAACGGCGCAAATATCTTTAATTTGAAATCAGTAAAAAAATAAGCTCATGCCCGGGTTCCTCAAAATATTTTTTGCAACATTATTGGCATTGGTCGCTTTTACAGTGATTGCAGTTTTTTTTCTAATCGGATGGATTGGCGGAATTGCAAGTTCCCAAAAAGTAGAATTGGAAAGTAAATCTGTTTTGGTCGTTAATCTAAATGAAGAATTCCACGAACAGAAACAAGAAAACCCTTTGTCGGGTTTCAGCGATGAACAATTTGACCAACCTGGAATTTATGATGCGATCCGCCTGATCCGTTTTGCAAAACAGGACAGCGCAATCAAAGGTATTTACCTAAAATGTCATGGAAATCCCAATGGCTTTGCATCAAGCGAGGACTTGCGCGATGCATTGAGCGATTTCAAAAAAGGCGGAAAATTTATTTATGCATATGGTGATGTAATTCCGCAAAAAGCTTTTTATGTCGGAAGTATTGCCGACAAAATTTATTGCAACCCAAAAGGTGGGGTTGAATGGCGAGGTTTTGCTTCTGAATTGCCATTCTTTAAAGGTGCATTACAAAAACTGGAGATAGAACCTCAAATATTTTACGCCGGCAAATTTAAAAGTGCGACAGAACCTTTGCGAGAAGATAAGATGACAGACGCCAATCGCCTGCAGACTACAGAACTATTGGGAGATTTATACAATCGGTTTTTGTATAAGATATCAGAAGCGAGGGGAATCGATACTGCCGTATTACGGAAATGTGTAAACGAACATTTGATAAAGTATGCGGAAGACGCGTTGCAATATAAATTGGTGGATGGATTGATATATGACGATGAGCTAAAGGATAAAATGAGAAGTAAGTTGAAGATTGGCAAAAAAGAAGATATCAATTTCGTTTCGCTTGATAAATATGGCGACGCGGTGAAATTGAAATATAAAAGATATGGTAAAGACCGGATCGCTGTGATCTATGCCGAAGGAGATATAGTAGGTGGTAAGGGCGACAGGCAGCAGATAGGTGGAGATGCATATCGCATGTTGATTCACAAAGCCGGGGCAGATAAAGATATTAAAGCGATTGTACTTCGTATTAATTCCGGTGGAGGAAGTGCTTTGGTCAGTGAAAATTTGTGGAGAGAAATTACCGTTGCGCGAAGAGATAAACCTGTTGTCATTAGTTTTGGAGATGTAGCAGCTTCCGGCGGTTATTATTTATCCTGCAATGCCGACAGTATTTTTGCCGAACCAAATACGATTACCGGATCTATCGGCGTGTTTAGTATTTTACCAAATGCGCAGCAATTTTTCAAAGACAAGCTGGGTATAACGTTTGATGGAGTGAAAACCGCACCCGATGCAGATGCACTCACCATCACAAAACCACTTACTGCTTTGCAAAAAAAATATTTCCAGGATGAAGTGGATAGTATTTATCACGATTTCAAAACGAGAGTTGCAGAAGGTAGAAAAAAAACGATCCAGTATGTTGATAGTATCGGGCAGGGTAGAGTATGGAGCGGCGAAAGGGCATTACAATTGGGATTGGTGGATCGGCTCGGTGGTTTGCAGGATGCGATTGATTGTGCCGCGCGCATGGCAAAGACAAATGACTACAGGTTGAGAGAATATCCCGAGGAGAAAAATATTTTTGATTTGCTTTTGAATAGCTACGGCAAATCAGCCCGAATCAAATCGATCAAAGAAGAATTGGGAGAAGATGGATTCAAAGCATATCAATCGATCAAAACATTAAAATCAATGATCGGTAGTGCGCAGGCGAGAATGCCGGTGGCTATTGAGGTGGAGTGAGTGGTTTGGTCGATTAGTTGAAAAGTTGATTGGTTGATTAGTTGACTGGCCGGATAATTAAATTAAACATTTCTCGAAACTTTTCAACTAATCGACTTATCAACCAATCAACCAATCGACCAATTGGCTAGTCAACTTTTCAACCAATCAACCCCTCAAACTCCCTACCTTTGCACATCTAAATCAAATCATGCCCCAGGAATACAACCAGTTCAGAGCGATGATGGCTGTTGCGAAAGCCAGTTTCAGAGCCATTTTGAGAAGTCCGTCCGCGGTCGTATTTAGTCTTGGTTTTCCGCTCATTTTTATTTTAGTTTTTGGATTCATCGGTGGCGGCGGAGTGTCTGTTTCCGTTGGCTTAAATAACCTCGCTGACACTAACAATTATGCGATCAACGCACTTCTGCGAAATCCTGTGGTGCATCTGGTGCAGGAAGACAGTGTTGAATTACGAAGAGAAGTGGAAAAAGGAAGAGTCGCCGCAATCATTTCAGTCGATTCTGTTAAGTCGGCCGCCGGTTACTGGCAATATCATATCACTCCGCTTACATCTGATGCAAGCGGTGCGGAATATCCAATCCTCCGTTCTTTTCTGGCGGAAAGTATTCAAAGAGTAGAGCAGTATGGAAGAGGCGCTGCTTATTCACCATTTGTGATCGATGAAAAAGCGTCTATACCTGGCCGTCATTATACCATGATCGATTTTATTTTGCCGGGCATGCTGGGATTTTCTTTATTGAGCGCGGGAATATTCGGCGTGGCTTTTTTATTTTTTAATTTGAGACAGATGCTGGTGTTGAAAAGATTTTTTGCAACACCGATAGACCGAAAATTTATAGTGTTGGGAGAAGGTCTGAGCAGGGTATCCTTTCAATTATTAACAGCTGTCGTTATTGTATTGGTTGGCCATTTTGTTTTTAAATTCACATTGATAAACGGGTTCCAGACATTTTTGGAAATGATGGTGTTGAGTTTTATCGGACTCGTGGTGTTTATGGGATTTGGTTTCATCGTCAGCAGTGTTGCCAAAAATGAAAGTTCAATTCCTCCATTTGCAAACCTGGTAACGATGCCGCAATTTTTGTTGGGAGGAACATTTTTTTCGACAAGCGCATTTCCCGGTTGGTTACAAAAATTTTGCGAGATACTTCCATTAAAGCAATTGAACGATGCGATGCGCAATGTAGCTTTTGAAGGAGCGCATTTATCAGGATGTATGAAACAGATCGGTATACTCGTGTTGTGGGGAATTGTTGTATATGCAGTAGCGATTAAGGTTTTTAAATGGGAGTGATTTTAATCTGCGAATTTACCAATGTGCAAATGTGCGAATGGTGAATGTCTGAACCAGGATTTTAAGCGATTAGACTTATTATTCTGATGTTAAGATTTCACCTAACGTTTCAGTTGAATCAGTATAATCGCTTAAAATCCTGGTTCAGACTACTATGCGGATTTTTAAATTGATATTGGTCAGCATTGTCATATTATGCATTGCTGTTTTATTTGTTTTTTCTCTTTTTCCTTCTCATATACGCATATCGCGCGTATTGAATATTCATGCATCCCGGGAAAAGATCCATGGAGTTATTAATGATTTCAATACATGGATAAGCTGGAATGAATTTACCAACCAGCCCAATATTCATAAAACTATCTCAACGCCATCTGCCGGTGCAGGTGCATATATTGAATCGGATGAGATGCAAATAAAAATTTTAACAAGTAGTTTAGATTCGATAAAAACAGTGTGGATACAAAAAGACAGAAAGCAAATTGAAGGAGGTTTTAATATCGTTCAAACGCAGGATAGCAGCATCGTAGAATGGTATTTTAATTTCCATTTCAAATGGTATCCGTGGGAGAAACTGGGAAGTATGTTTTATGACAAACAACTCGGACCGACTATGGAAAAATCATTGATGAACTTGAAAAGATATTCTGAGAATCCCTAACTTTATCGCTCACTATTAATCATCAAAAAAATTTTGCTTACATGAAAAAAATGTTTCTATTATCAGCGATTGCATTTTTCGCCGTTGCTGCATATAGCCAGCCTACGCATCCCAATAGTCCGCATGATACTGTGCAGACAAAAAATATCAAAGTAACTTATGGTCGTCCGTATAAAAAAGGAAGAGAAATTTTTGGTAAGCTGGAACCATATGGGAAAGTTTACCGTTGCGGCGCTGATGAAGCCACAACAATCACTTTTGCAAAGGATGGAACTTTTGCAGGCAAACCCGTAAAAGCAGGAACTTATACTTTCTTTGTTATTCCTACTGCAACAAAATGGACCGTTATCCTAAACGGTAAAGTGCCACAATGGGGCGCTTATGATTATGAGAAGAATAAAGATAAGGATGTGTTGCATGCTGACGTGCCGGTAAAAAATCTTTCCGCACCAATCGAACAACTTACAATTCGTTTTGACGGTTCCAACATGGTTATAGAATGGGATAAGACGCAGGTGGCTGTGCCTTTCGCAATTTGATAAATAGAAGTCTAACCGGGATTGTCTGAACCGTGATTAGTG
>JAFDYD010000039.1 GCA_018267615.1 Bacteroidota bacterium
AAAAAAAATTTACAATACCCACTTTAGGGTATGATTTTTTTAAAAGTTGGTACAGCTTTTGGCATGAAGAAGTTGTCTTAGTTAAAAATAAAAGTGTTTACAGTTTAAAAAAGTGTATATGAGGAGCCATAAAAACAGACTGGTGGTGTTCCTGGCGGTGACGATCGGAACAATCATTGGACTCTTCAAAGGAGAAGAAGCCAAGCAGAAATGGTTTTTTAAAATCAAAAGCAAGTACGACAATAAGCGCCTTATTGCCGAACGCAAACAGATTGCCCGTAAGGGTGGTGTTCAACTGGATGAGATTGAATTGTCATCCTTCCACACCAACTGATTTCTATATATATATTTCTTATCGTGATCGCCCCGTTAAGAACGGGGCTTTTTTTATTCCAAACTTGAGCATCGATTGTTGAATATTGATTAATGAATATTTGCCTCCCGGCTTTTTAATATTCAATAATCAATATTCAACAATCAATGCTCAAGTGGTTATGCCTCCAAAAGCCTTGCCTGTAGCGGCTTTTAAATTGTCGGAAATTTATTTCTGAAAATTAGTTCCACTCCCTTACTTTTGCGCAATTTGTTTTGACATGCCTAAAGACTCTTCCATTCAATCAGTACTTATTATTGGCTCTGGACCCATCATTATCGGACAAGCCTGCGAATTCGATTATTCAGGATCACAAGCTGCCCGAAGTTTACGGGAAGAAGGAATTAAAGTAATTCTTATCAACAGTAACCCGGCCACGATCATGACCGATCCGATGATGGCAGATAAAGTTTACCTGCTTCCGTTAACGGTAGAAAGCATTGAAAAAATCCTGGAAGAAAATCAGATCGATGCGGTGTTGCCAACGATGGGCGGACAAACTGCACTTAATCTTTGTAAAGAAGCCGCCGATCTTGGTGTCTGGGAAAAATATAATACCCGGTTGATAGGGGTAGATATCGACGCGATCGAAGTTGCAGAGGACAGGGAAAAGTTCAGACAGTTGATGTTTAAAATAAATATTCCCGTTGCACCTTCCAGAGTTGCGAACTCGATGCTGGAAGGAAAAGAATTTGCGCAGGAAATCGGATTCCCGCTTGTGATCAGACCTTCTTTTACATTGGGAGGAACAGGCGGCGGATTTGTGTGGAATAAAGATGAGCTCGATGGGGCATTGGACCGCGGATTAAAAGCGTCACCCATTCACGAAGTGCTTGTTGAAAGAGCAGTGCTCGGATGGAAGGAATATGAATTGGAATTGTTGAGAGATAAAAACGATAATGTTGTTATCATCTGTACGGTCGAGAATGTAGATCCAATGGGTGTTCACACCGGTGATTCAATAACCGTGGCACCAGCGATGACTTTAAGTGATACGGCTTTCCAGGAAATGCGCAACAAAGCTATTTTAATGATGCGATCGCTCGGTAATTTTGCGGGTGGTTGCAATGTGCAGTTTGCCATGAATCCGGCTACGGAGGAATTAATATCCGTGGAAATAAATCCACGCGTGAGCCGCTCTTCGGCCCTTGCGTCAAAAGCAACAGGTTATCCGATTGCAAAGATTGCCGCGAAATTAGCCATCGGTTATTCGTTGGATGAACTTAAAAATCAGATTACAAAAACTACTTCCGCGTATTTCGAACCTGTACAAGATTATGTTATCGTAAAAATGCCAAGATGGAATTTCGACAAATTCAAAGGAGCAAACGATACACTTGGATTGCAAATGAAAAGTGTTGGTGAAGTGATGTCGATCGGCAGAAGTTTCACAGAAGCGGTTCAGAAAGCATGTCAGAGTCTTGAGAACAATGCCGTGGGTCTCGGATACTATGGTAAGAGCCAAATGCACGCCGAAGAATTGATTGAGTACATTAAGATTCCAAAGTGGGATCGCATATTTCGAATCAAAGATGCGCTGATGTTGGGAGTAAGCGTAAAAACAATTTCTCAGGTAACAGGAATCGATCGTTGGTTCATCAATGAAATACAAAAGATCTGCGATATTGAAAAAGAACTTGCAAAATACAAACTAGACACTTTACCCGTCGAATTACTTCGCGACGCCAAACATGCAGGTTTCAGCGATGAGCAAATTTCGCGCATCATGCAAAACGGTCGCGAGGAAGACGTCTATGAAAAAAGAAAAGCAGCAGGCATCACGAGGATTTATAAAATGGTTGATACCTGCAGCGCAGAGTTTGAAGCAAAAACACCTTATTTCTATTCTACTTTTGAAAAAGGCGGAACAACAGAAAGCAAGGTGAGCAAAAATAAAAAAATCATCGTGCTTGGTTCTGGGCCGAATCGCATCGGGCAGGGAATCGAATTTGATTATTGTTGTGTTCATGGTTTGTTGGCGGTTAAGGAATGTGGTTATGATGCAATTATGGTCAACTGTAATCCAGAAACGGTATCGACAGATTTTGACATGGCTGATAAACTTTATTTTGAACCGGTTTATTGGGAACATCTCTGGGAAATTATTGAACATGAAAAACCGGATGGTGTAATTGTTCAGTTAGGAGGTCAAACTGCATTGAAGCTCGCTGAAAAATTAGAGAAGAAAGGGGTTCCTATCATCGGTACTTCTTTCGACAGTATGGATATCGCCGAAGATCGCGGCCGGTTCAGTGATATGCTAAAAGAACTGGATATTCCTTATCCTTCCTATGGAACTGCTTATACTGTTGATGAAGCGATAGAAGTTGCAAATAGAGTCGGATACCCGGTGTTGGTACGACCAAGTTATGTTTTGGGTGGACAAAGAATGAGAATTGTAATTAATGATGATGAGGTTGAAAAAGCGGTTATCAGTTTATTAAAACATATACCAGGCAACAAAATACTGGTTGATCATTTTCTGGATCGATGCCAGGAAGCTGAGATCGATGGGATCTGTGATGGAGAAAATTTCCACGTGATGGGAGTGATGGAACATATAGAACCCGCCGGAATCCATAGTGGCGATAGCAATGCTGTGTTGCCGCAATTCAATTTAACACCATTGGTTGTTGAAACAATGGAAGAATATGCACGCAAGATTGCGTTCAAATTAAATATCAAGGGGCTAATAAATATTCAGTTTGCTATCAAGAATAATAAAGTATATGTGATAGAAGCAAATCCTCGCGCATCGCGTACCACGCCATTTATTGCAAAAGCATACCAGATACCTTACCTGAATGTTGCAACCAAAGTAATGATAGGCGCAAAAAAAATAAAAGATTTCACCTTCAATAAAAATCTGAAAGGATACGCAATTAAGGAACCTGTTTTTAGTTTCGAGAAATTTCCCGGAGTAAATAAAGAGCTCGGGCCCGAAATGAAATCAACTGGCGAAGCAATCCGTTTCATAAAAGATCTACGTGATCCTTACTTCAGACAATTGTATAAGGATAGAAGTATGTATCTGAGCAAATGAACCATGATTTGCATGATTATAAAAGATTATGAGGGAAGTTGAATGGTTGATAGGTTGATTAGTCGAAAAGTCGATACGTCGATTGGTTCATATGTAATAGTAAATGGAAAGACTTTATTTATGATATTGTTTTATCATCTCGACCTATCGACCAATCGACTTTTCGACTAATCAATATCAGGTCAATCAACTATTCAACTTTTCTCATAATTTTTTAAATCAGGCAAATCAGGGTTCACACTTCCACCAATCCATTTCTAATCGCATACATCACGAGTCCAATCCTGGATTTCACTTTTAATTTTTCAAAAAGATGATTCCTGTATTCATCAATTGTTCTGGGACTGACATACATCTTAGCCGCGATGTCTTTATAAGTTATTTCTGAGCAGACAAGTCTTAGAAAATCTTTTTCTTTGTCGGTGAGATTAACAGGCTCTTCCTGGCGATCAACATCTTTATGCAGACCGCTGATTATTTTCCCGGAGATATATTCAGAGAGGTAGAAATTTTTTTTAACAACTGAATCCAGCGCATTTTTTAATTCTTCAGGGTCGATATTTTTAAGAATATATCCTTTTGCCCCGAGACGCAACATTTTTATAATTGTTTTTTCGTCACTAAACATGGACAGCGCGAGGACTTTTATTTGAGGATGGTTTTTAAACAGCCAGCTTGCCGTTTCATAGCCATCCATTTCAGGCATATTCACATCCAGTAGAACGACGTCGGGAATGATGTGTTGCGAAATTTTATTTTTAATTTCTTTTCCATTGTCCGCTTCAAATAGAACCGCGTAGTTTTCAAATGAGGTCACCAGTTTTGCGAGCGCTTTACGCAAAAGCGTATGATCGTCTGCAATTGCAACTTGTATCTTTTTACTTGCGCCCATAATAATTTGCTTAGTTACTCAGAGGCATTTCCACTGAAATCTTTGTACCCTTTTGTGGCTGGCTTTGAATCGAAATTTCTGCGTCGATCAGGCGGGCCCGATTCATCATATTCCTTAACCCAAGGCCACTTGAAGAAGATGAGGTTTTTTCACTTTTCTTTTTTTCCATGTTAAAACCCACGCCATCATCTTCCACCATCAATGCAAATTTATGATCTGTTGAATAAACGAGGGAAACATTTACGTGATTGGCTTTGGAATGCTTTAAGATATTATTCATCATTTCCTGGTACATCCTAAACAGGAAAATAGATTTTTGCTCTGCAAAATGATATTCGTTGCCTGAAACGGCGAAATTGATTTTCACTAAGCCAGTTCGCTTGATCGCTTCGAGGTCAAAGCGAATCGCTTCTGTAAGTCCAATATCGGTGATTCGATCTGTATGAAGACTTTTTGTGAGATCAGCCATATCATAAATCACTTTGTTCAGCATTTCTCTTGAATTCTGAACACCTTCAAAAGCAGGATGATCTTTCTCAATTGGGGCTCCTGCCATCCATAATTTGATAACCGATAATACTTGCCCGATATTATCATGAAGTTCCTGCGCAACACCTTTCAATGTAGATTCCTGTATTTCGAGTTGTGAACGTAGCAATTCCTGCTCGTATTGCTCTTTCAAAACAACAAGCTCACGTTCCTGCTTTTGTTTTTTTCGCTGGTAGAGAAAGAAAATTGTAAAAATAAATCCCACCAGCAGTAGAGCTAACACGACCCCTATCAGGACGACAACATAGATTTGCTGATTTTGATCCGACATAGGAAAGCGATGGTGTAAAGTGAATATGAAAAAATATTGATAATTAGCAAAATTATTTGAATGTTGTTGATAACAAATTTTGGCGGCGTATGAAAAAACATGGCAAATCCGAAAAGCGGAAAAGTGCAACAGGTAGAAAATAGTATCGACGTGCATATCCAAAACGCTGGTTCGCGTGAAAGACTATTGGTCTTCGGAAGTTGAAATAGTTCATAAAAATAAAATACACAAAGGCATACTAAAAATAAGCTGCCGAATGAATAAGATAAAGAATGAAAAACATTTGCCTGTTGAGCACTATACATATCAAATATGGCAAGAAATAGGTACAGGAACGAAATATAAACTATAGCCCTTTTTATTTTCTTATTTCGAATCATTTCATAAAGCACATAGAAATAAAACAAAACTTCCACTGATGAAAAAATATTATATAACAATGTATTGTTCATATTGTGTTCACCCATGTACACGCCAACAGCCGATACTGCATTTGTGATCAGCAAGTAAAGTGGAAACAGTTTTAAATATATTTCTGCTTTGGGCTGAAAGTATACGGTTATGCTTGATAGCAGACAAATTACTGCGATAATTATCTGTATGGTTGGCGAACTCATTTGATATTAAAAGTAATTATTTTCAATTTTCTATAATAAAAAAACCTCCGAACGGAGGTTTTCAAATTTGCTACTGACTCGTTTTCTGATCTTATTAAAAAACTGAAACAGAATTAGTATGATCAACGTTGGCAACATCAGCGTCACCAACAGTTTTAGTAGTAAAACTAAAACCACCACAATAGGGGGGACACAAAGAACCCATATTTAAACCCATTACTGTCAAAGTTCCATTGTTTCTAACATACAGATCTTTATTGACAATTCCATTTTCTGTCTCCTTGCTTTTCGTAGCAACCATAACAATTGTCTGCCGTCCAGAATATTCAGGCCTCTCTTGGAAATTTTCAGGATAAGCACCAAAATAAAACTTGACGCCATCTGCGCCATTTTTCTGAATCATTTTAATGTACTCTTCCAGTTCCTCAGCACTAAACCAAACGCTTAATGAATCCGATTTACCTATGCGTTCTGAATTGGGCGCCCATCTTTCTTTTTTATAATTGGCTGTTACCATTTCTACGTGCTCAGAGCCTACTAGCTTTCCTACTTTTAAGGATTTTTTTTCAAATGTGATCATAACTGTGAATGTTTTCAGGTTTGAGAATGATTTAACCACCTAAAAGTATCCACGCTTTGCTCAACTGAAAGTTGCAAAAAAGTGCCAATCAACCAATTATAAATTAACATTATTCATAAACTCAAGACTGTCAATCAGTCATGTGCAAAAAAACGAAAAAAAACCGTCTTTTAACGGTGGGAAATACAGTAGAAAAAATTGTTTTTTTACCCGTGAAAACAACGCCATTTTCACCAGTAAAAAGCTCCCGTATTTGTTTACTTCGCATTGTAGACTCAATTTTTATTGCGTAGCATTTCTAAAATCCACTCTTCATATAAACAATTTCTCAGCTCAAAAAAATCTTGATTCGTCTGTCCATGTCGCATCATATTATCCCTGCATGGAAAAAAAACCCTTTTGTGCGGATGTTGATTCCGCTTATTGTGGGCATCATATTTTCCTGGTTCATACCTATTGATCCCAAATTTGCCTGGAGCGCTTTTACTTTTTTTGTATTCCTGCTATTTCTATTTAAGCACTACAGCATATTTATTCAATTCAAATACAACTGGGTCAGAGGAATTGTGCTCCACCTCATCATATTTGATATTGGGATTTTACTATTGTTTTACAACAACAATTCGATTGCTAAAAAAAGAAACGATCCGATATACAAGACCAGCTATTGGATAGCGGTTCTTGAAGAGCCGGTAAGTGAAAAACCAAAAAGCTTCAGGGTAGAAGCAACTGTTCAATCATTGATAAGGAATGATGGTATAAAAGATAAGGTAAATGTTCTCTTGTATATACAGAAAGGTAGTGAAATTGATTCATTAAAGTACGGAACCAAAATTATTTTTTGCAAACCGATTCAACCAATCAAAAACTTCGGGAATCCCCCGGTATTCGATTATCAGCGCTATTGCATTTTTCAGCATATCAGCGGGCAGGTTTACCTAAAAAGAACCGAATTCATCATCCTGCCGCAAAAACAGGAAAACATCTTTAAAAAATACCTATTTGATACCCGGCAAAAAATACTAACCATTCTCAGAACTTATTTGATCGATAAAAAAATAATAGGTCTTGCTGAAGCCTTATTGATTGGATATAAAGATGACCTGGATAAAGATCTTATCCAATCCTATTCTCAAACTGGTGTGGCACATATAATCGCCATTTCAGGATTGCACCTGGCATTGATCTATAGCCTGATTCAATTTTTTTTTGAGCGAATAAAACTTGGGAAAAAAATAAGTTGGACAAAACCCTTTATCGTATTAAGCTTTCTATGGATGTTCAGCTTCTTATCGGGCGCATCGCCATCAGTACTTAGATCATCCGTCATGTTCAGCTTTATTGTGATTGGGAAACAATTTGCAAAGTCAAGTTCGATTTATAATAGCCTCGCCGCTTCTGCTTTTTTATTATTGTGCTATAATCCATTTTGGTTGTGGGATGTTGGTTTCCAATTATCGTATGGTGCCGTTCTGAGTATCGTTGTTTTTATGAAACCCATCTATAATTGGTTATTTATTCAAAACAAAATCCTTGATCTTATATGGAAATCTGCGTCGGTAACGATTGCCGCACAGATACTCACTTTTCCTGTGACGATTTATTATTTTCATCAGTTTCCAAATTATTTTCTGTTCACCAATTTACTCGCGGTCCCATTATCCAGCCTTGTTCTTGTGGGTGAATTATTTATTTGCATTTTATCTTTCATTCCTGTTGTCGCAAAAATTACAGGCTCCTTTGTGGCGTGGCTAATTTTTATTCTAAATAGTTTTATCGAACATATGCAAGGTCTTCCATTCTCAATGTTGGAGAATTTAAATATCAATCTTATTCAGGTGATCTTCATTTACATCGTGATAATTGTCGTCAGTCTTTGGTTGAAGGAAAAAAATAAATTGCAACAGGTATGAATTTATCGTACCGAAATATCAATCTATTTTTCTTTTTTTACAAGGATTGGCGACAAATTAAGACCTGGGTTTTCGCCATTAAGTATGTCGTTAGCTGTTCTATTCGCTCCTTCTTCTACTCTTACCAAAACAATTGTTTGCACCATGGACAGTTTCGGTTCAGGTTTATAATTATCTGGATAAGCGCCGATATAAACCCGAACGAAACCTGCATTTTGTTTTTCAGAAAGAAAATTTTTTAAAGTGTCGAGTCTACATCCCGCCCCAATTGAATCAAGTTTACCAATAGCTATGCTGTTATGCGCATGCCTGTCTGCTTTATAATTTTCAATAAATATTTCAACCTGATCTTTTGCATTGAAACCAGCTATTCCAAATTCGGGTTGATCTTCGCCATAATAAACCCGGTCATTTTCGTTTACACCGACAAAACAAAATGTTATTCTGCCAGCAAGCAAAGCAAAATCTGGAAAAGGCGTTGGAAACGCACCGAAATAAATATGGAAACGCGTCGCTCCTTTTATACCTGATTTTTCAATAAAAGTTATTAAGTCTTCAGTGGGGATTATGGCATACAGTGTTTCTTCATCACCTAGCCGCTGGGAATTAAGTTTCCAGTTGTTTTCCCTGTAACAATTTTTTAGCAATTCGATTTGCGCTGCGCTCACTCGTATTCCGTCACCCAAATTTTTTGGTGGCTGTTCAAAAAGCATAATCTGTAAATTTCGTTGATTTAAAAAATAATGCGACGTAGGACGAGGATGTTCGAAGATAATGTCAATTGATATTGCTTATTCGCTTATCAAAAGAAGTTCTTTCAACTTTTGTGGTCACAAACTTCGATTAATGAAGTCGTGCCAGAATAACGCCAAATTTTTTTATATGTCTTCAAAAAATGGTTCCATATTTTTAAAAACTTCCATATTGTGCGCGCGTTCCTCTTTTATTTCCTCGACAGTGGTTGTATAGCGCCAACTACTGAGGTCAATGGTGAAATCCTTAGGCTGCACGCCGAATATTAACAGATCCAGATCGATTGCATAAATATAATCTCTTGAATATTGAGGCGACATAAACGGACCCCATTTTCCCTGGAGTTTTGCCAGATGACAGCGAAAAGCTATCTCGGTGTGTTCGTTGCCATAATTTTTAAAAGCCTTTCGCATACCACCCACCGTATCAATAGCGTGACGGGTAAAATAGAGAAAGACGCCACAAGATCCCATAAATTTACAAATACCATTTTCAGTTTTTACAAGTTCAATCCTATCCTTGATAGGAAATTGATGCATCAAATGATTCACACCATTATTCTTTGCCGTTTCGATATACAATTCTTCCCATCCGTGTTTTACCGGAAAACAATCATCATCCGAAAGAAAAAAATGATCACAATGATTACGCATAATTTTTATTCCTTCATTTTTTGCTTTTGCAATACCGAGTCTTTCTAAGGGTTTATGCCATACGACGAATGGAAATTTCTTTTTAAGTTCGTCGTACTGGTCATCCCAAATCGGATCGCCTAAATCATTTATCACTGAAATCACATAGTCATATTTCTCTTTCGAAAGATATTTTTCTGTTTCGGTTAAGCAAATCTTCAACAAATCCGGTCTGTTGCGACTGGTAAAACTAATTCCTACAATTTGCTTTTCAAAATCGCTCATAATAACTATTTCACCTGGTTAAAATTTATATTTCGCCTTATCAAAATGTAAAATAACCATATAATTGCTTAAGGACGTATAATAACATTGCGTGGACAATTTTTTTGCTTCACCAAGTGTTTCACTCTTAAATATTTAAACGCGAAATTTTATTTTGAAAATCTTGATTTTTGACGGACATCTGCTTTTGTCATGAATTTGGATTAGTGTAGTTTTGCGGCTCTTTCATTGAAGGCAAATCAAACTGTATTAGATAATAATTTCCGTCATGACTAAGAAAATTCAATCGGCACTGATATCTGTATTTTATAAAGAAGGCCTTGAACCTATTCTTCAATTGCTGCACGCTTCAGGAATAAAAATTTATTCAACCGGCGGAACAGAACAATTCATAAAAAAATTGAATATTCCCTGTATTCCCGTGGAAGAAATCACGAATTATCCTTCGATTTTGGGAGGACGTGTAAAAACACTTCACCCTTCCGTATTTGGAGGAATTTTGGGAAGAAGGGACAATGAAACGGACGTGAAAGAAATGAAGGAATACAAAATCCCGGAAATCGATCTTGTCATTGTCGATCTTTATCCTTTTGAAGAAACGGTCGCAAACACTTCCGATGAAAAATTAATCATTGAAAAAATAGATATTGGTGGTCCTTCGATGATACGCGCAGCAGCAAAGAATTTTAAGGATATCACTGTAGTTGCAGCGAAAAATGATTACGCATTATTAGAACAATTATTAAAAGATCAAAAAGCAGCAATTACACTTGAACAAAGAAGATCATTCGCTGCAAAAGCATTTGAAATAGTTGCAAAATATGATCTTGCTATCTACAATTATTTTCATCCTGAAAACGAATGGAAAGTCATTCAGAATGATCCGCCACACAATTTGCGTTACGGCGAAAATCCGCATCAACAGGCTATTTTCTTTGGCGACTGGAATAAAATTTTTACTCAACTACATGGTAAAGAAATTTCTTACAATAATCTTGTAGATATCGACGCCGCAATACAGCTTATCGCCGAGTTCGATGAAACGACATTTGCAATCATTAAACATACAAACGTTTGTGGTATATCTTCCCGCCCTGTAGTTGCTGACGCCTGGGAATTTGCATTGGCCGGCGATCCTGAAAGTGCTTTCGGTGGTGTACTTGTAAGTAATGCTGAAATTGATAAGAAAACTGCGGAAGCAATTAGTGAAATATTTTTTGAAGTTTTAATAGCTCCTTCCTTCAGCGAAGAGGCACTTGCAATTTTGCGAGCAAAGAAAAACAGGATCCTTTTGCAACTTTCGAAAACACGCGCCGCTGAAAAGAAAATGTATAAAAGTGTATTGAATGGCACCTTAACCCAGGAAACTGATGAAGGAAATTATAGCAAGTGGGAAGAAACTGGTGGAAGAGAAACAAGTGCTGATGAAAAAAGCGATTTGAAGTTTGCAAATCTCGTATGCAAGCATTTAAAATCGAACGCAATTACTCTTGTTAAAAACAAACAATTAATTGGAAAAGGGTGTGGTCAAACGAGCAGGGTTGATGCGTTGAGACAAGCCATTGAAAAAGCCAAACAATTCAATTTTTCCTTAAAGGATGCTGTACTTGCTTCCGATGCTTTTTTCCCTTTTAATGATTGCGTGAGTATGGCTCATGGAGAAGGAGTCGTTGCTTTCATTCAACCAGGTGGATCAATCCGCGATAAGGATTCGATCGATTATTGCAAGCAACACAACCTGGCAATGGTAATTACAGGAGTGAGACATTTTAAACATTGACCAGGATTTTAAACGATTATACTGATTTGAATGAAGTTCTTATGATACAAATTCAGGCGATCGTTTAAAAACCCCGTTCATACAATTAAAATTTTCGGTTATACAGCAACGTGAAAAACGCATACCGGCTCTTTTAGCATTGGGCATCGTAAGCTTTCTTTGGGGTACTACCTGGGTGGCGTCACGGCAAGGCGTAAGATATATGCCGCCGATTCAACTTGCAGGTATTCGCCAATTTCTTGCTGGTTCAATCTATGTAATTTATTTTCTTTTTAAAGGTGCTAAGTGGCCACATGGTAAAGAATGGTTGAATGTTTTTATTTTGAGTGTATTGAATTTATTTCTCACTAACGGGCTTACAACACTCGGCGTAAAATATATTTCTGGTGGTCTCGGTGCCATTATCGCTGCGATATTTCCATTGTGGCTGGTGATTATTGGTTTTTTTACGACCAGATCAAAAGTTTCAACTAAAGTTCTTATTGGATTACTACTCGGTTTCGGAGGTGTATGTGTGATTTTCTTTGAACATCTAAAGGATTTTTTTGATGTCGACTTCCGATTCGGTATCATGATTTCCTTCATCGCATCCCTATGTTGGGCATTTGGTACATTATATACCAAACAACTGGCAAAAGAATTCAATCCTTATTTCAGTATCGGTTTACAAATGCTGATTTCCGGAATTCTATTATTTTCTATTTCTGCAGCGGCAGGTTGGAACATTCCAATGAGTCAAATTCCTGCAAAATCATGGATCGCCATTGGCTACCTCGTAATTTTTGGTTCAGTAATTTCCTTCATGGCTTATTTGTATGCTTTGCAAAATCTGCCGACGGCGCAAGTATCGATTTACGCATATATCAACCCGATAGTAGCGGTAATTTTTGGTTCATTACTTTTTGGAGAAAAAATTACAATATTTATCGGTATCGGCGGACTGATTACCTTGTACGGCATTTATCTTGTGAATTCCAGTTTTCTAAAGAAGAACCGGAGTTAATGTGCGGATTTACAAATGTGCGGATGAAATCACATATCCCAATAAACTTCGTCCCGCAAAAAAACTTCATATACTTCTCTCCAACCTGCAAACTGCGGATCGATTCCAAGAAAATGATTGTGCCAGATCGTGACCATTAATCCGTTGACTTTTTTGATTGCATGATAATAATTCATCAATTCATGCAAGGTTTGTTGAGGCGTGAACTTCTGTTCGTAAAAAGAAGTTGCATCCATAAAACAAAATGGGAAAAGCATAAGCTTTGTCGATATTTCTTTCTCCAGATCATACCAAAAAAAAGATGAAGCAGCAGAAGCCCTGAAACCATTGGAGCCGCCATATCCCATAGAAAAATCTTTTTCAATTCCCGCTTTGATCAATGCCCGGTATGTTGTAGGTAATCGCAACCTGATATAATGCTGACGACTATACGTGACGTCTTTGTCAAGAATTTCTTCCAACCATCCAAGTTCTTGTTTCAGCAGTCCTTCATCATCTCCACTTTGCCAAGAAGGATGAATACCTACTGTATACCCGCCACCGTGGTAACGGATAAGATTTTGCAAAGCTTTTTTATCGGGAGAAATATTCCTATCATATTTTTTTTGCTCACCTGCTACTAAAAAAAAATAATAGGCTCTCGTTCTGCAATAGAGATGTAGCGAATCGAGCCATTCATAAGAATCAAACGGATCTTTTCTTTTTTTCATCAATACCTGCATTCGCTCATTGAAGAGCGACCATTGTCCGCTCACCATTGATTTAAATAATCCTCCCATATTTCTTTTCCATCCTTTATGAAGAAACGAATAAGCAATATCAATATCGTAAGTAGGAAGAAATTTAAAAGAAGAACGTCGAAATATCAGCGCAGGAAATTTTTGCAGCAATGCTTTTTTGAAATCTTGTAACCAAATATTTATTAGTGGAACTTGCAGGAAACCTTCTTTATAAGCCAAGGAGTTCGTGTGTGCATACCTACCATACTCATCTTCTTCATGCGGAAGATATTCTTCATACCTGCTCAGCAAATAAAACGAAGCAGCAAAAATATCAAACGGAAAATCTCCGCTGGTTTCAAAAAAAACTTTATAATAATTGAGTTCGAAACATTCTATGTGTTGTTCTTTAATTCCAGTTTCAAAAAGAAGCGATGTGTTTTTAATAAAAAATTCCTGTTCGGAAAATTCTTCGGATGAATAATTCAATTTAGGAAGTTCATATTGAATGAATACCTGTTTATCCGTCGTAATAATTATCGGCTCATTGAGTATTTCCTTACTGATGAAATCAATAATGTAAGAAAGCCGGGGTGTATTATATAAGCTGAATAAAAGCATGAACTCGTTAATCAAAAATAAAAAAGTCGGCATAAATACCGACTAAGAAAATATACTACAAAAGACCGTATTTCTACCCTGGTTTTTTCTCTTTCCATTGTTGGTTAAATGTTTTTTCTGCAAAATGCAAATCACCCCGATGAGCGGTCCATCCTTTAAAGAGTTTATTGATCATCCAGTTCTTCATCTTGCTGTTTCCAACATTCATCAGCTTGCGACTCAGGCTCGCGTGCTTCCAACCCCTCCAGGCAATTTTTTCTATCCAGGAAGTATGATTACTTTGAACAGATTCATACCTATTCTCTAATAGTAGTTCATGCAGATTAATTTTCACCGCACAAACCTCTGTACAATTGCCGCACAATGATGAAGCGTAGCTCAGGTGTTTCCAATCTCCCATTTCTTTCAAATGCGGCGTGATCACAGAACCGATCGGCCCGCTATATGTTGCACTATAACTATGGCCTCCAATATTTTTATAAACCGGGCAGGCATTGAGGCAGGCACCGCAGCGTATACAATATAAACTCTCTCTTGTTTTTTCATTGGCGAGAATGTTGGTGCGGCCATTATCGAGCAGTATCACATACATCTCTTCCGGACCATCCGATTCTCCGTCCTGACGCGGGCCGCTGATAATAGAATTATATACGGTTATCCTTTGACCGGTTCCATAAGTTGCGAGCAGAGGCCAAAACAAACCAAGGTCCGTCATGGACGGAATTACTTTTTCGATACCGGTAATTACAATATGCGTTTTCGGAAATGAGGAACTCAAACGAGCATTTCCCTCGTTTTCTGTAACCGCGATGCCGCCGATATCTGCTATAATAAAATTGGCGCCGGTAATTCCAATTTCCGCCTGAACATATTTGTCGCGCATTTTTTCTCTAGCCACCAGTGTTAGTTCTTCAGGAGTAAGGTCAATATCAGTATTCAACTTATCGTGAAAAAGTTTTGCAACATCTTCTTTGCTTTTATGCATCGCCGGAGTGACGATATGATAAGGCGGTTCATTGTCTAATTGCTGTATATATTCTCCCAGATCTGTTTCAACACTTTCAATATGATGTTTCTCCAGAAAATCGTTCAATTTGATTTCCTCGGTAACCATGCTTTTACTTTTTACAATCGAACGGCAATTTTTCTCTTTGCAAATAGCAAGAATTTCTTCCAGAGCCTCTTCTGCATTTTCGGCCCATATTACTTTGCCTCCTCTTTTTGTAAGCGCAGATTCAAAATCTTCGAGTTGTTGATCCAATGTTTCGAGGGCACGCCACTTGATATTTTTGGCGCGTTCTCGTGCAAGATGCACATTATCGAACTGCTGTTTGCCAAGCATTACAACCGCATCGTATTTACCGATATTCCAATTTATTTTCCGCCGGTGATCGAGATCGGTTGCTTTTGCTTTGCTTTTGGTAATAAATGATCCAGCATTTTCTGACATCGCTAACATTTATTTAATCACGAATATTATTTACTGCTGTTTTCTAATCCGCTTTTGATGCTATCCATGCTGGTAATTTTACATTTGAAAATTAGCCTGACTGTATACTTTCTTGATTCATCCTTTCGACGGATCTTTTGATAAAATTTTTTAAACGTAGCATTATATTCACCAATAATTGTTTCGTCAGCTACGAATGACGGTTTCTGGAACAATTTAAGAGATTGAGTTTCCGGCTGCGTATTGATATCACGCATATAAGCACTGTCCGATTTTTTAAATTTATAGGCCGT
The DNA here is from genome assembly GCA_018267615.1 of Bacteroidota bacterium. Classification (GTDB taxonomy): domain Bacteria; phylum Bacteroidota; class Bacteroidia; order Chitinophagales; family Chitinophagaceae; genus Puia. The sequence continues at coordinate 15,775 of JAFDYD010000039.1, forward strand.
CTTGTCGTCAGCACTACCATGTAATGAACTGGTAAATTTTCCCTGGTAAATTTTAATTCCAACACCAACACCGGCTGCGCGTCCCAATCCACTATTTAAAAGCAGTGTGTCATCAAATTTAAAACATATACATCCTGCGGTGAAGAAATTGCGGCTCGAATCTTTTGGAGGCTTTATCAGTTGTCCATTTCTATATAAATAAAATTCGGCCAAATTATTTTCCAGTGCAGCTTTGCTTTTTCCGTGAAATAATTTTTTATAATTTAAACTGGACGCATTTACTGATTTTGAAATAGAATATTTTTTCCATCCCGAATCCTGGGCGAGTGTTGTGAAAGAAAATAAAATCGCGAAGATCAATAATGTGCTACCAATTAACCTGCTCATAAATATTTATAAAATCATTTTGTCGTTTCCAAATGCTTTGCAGTCGCCTCAAGTGCATTATAAAATTCTTCACCAAATTTCCTGATCAACGCCTCTTTCAAAAATACATATACCGGCACTTTTAATTTCTTTCCAAATGTACAAGCTGCCTGGCATAGATCTTCCCTGGGCTCATAATTGACAAAAGTTGTTTCTCCGTTTCTGCTTGTTTTTGTTTTGATGGGAAACAAATGACAACTGATTGGTTTTTTCCAATCCACTTTTCCATCGTAGTATGCTTGTTCAATACCACATTTTATCACGCCTTTCTTATCGCGGAAACCATAGGCACACATTTTTCCTTCTATCGTTGGTGTCACCCATCCGAATTGTTTGTTATATTGATAAAGCCCCTGGCGGCTGATTTCCTCAATGCCCTCGGTGGTCATATAAGGTTTTACTTTTTCATAAATTTTTTCCAATATCTTCAGTTCATCCTTTTGAAGAGGAGCTCCGGCTTCACCATCTTCACAGCAGCCACCTTTGCAACTGTTGAGATCACAGACAAATTGTTCTTCGACGACTAAATCACTTACAAGTATTTTATCAATTACGATCATGTATAATACTGCTTTGAGTTGTTACAAAGTTAAAGAGCGATGAGTTAATGTGTGAATGTGAAAATATGAAAATGTGCGAATTATTGAGATGAAACTTACCCAAGGGAGTTGGCAAGTTGCTTTTACTTCCATCTCAGGGTATTTATCAGGTGTTTCATATCTTCTTGTAAAAATTGATTCACAATACTGAGTGAGTCCTCGTTGGGGGCCGCGTCAAAATAAAGAGCTCCACGCAAAAAATGCTTGACGGTATCAGTGACGAAAAATTGTTTTGCCGTAGCAGCATTCCCACCCACGTTGAAAAAAATACCATGAACGCCCAACGGAGTTTGCATTGCAGAATCCTCGATAGAAGTGGCTTTATAGGTATGTTTATATGTCATTTTGTAGGCATCCTCGCGCAACTTATCAAAGTTCCCGGGTCGCACATCTTTATAACTGATGTAAATACGTGCATTGAATTGAGGAAAATCAATATTTATCCAATAAGGATTTTCGGGTTTTGCTTCGAAGAAACTTGTATCACGGATTACTTGTGCATATGTTGGATATTCGAAAGAATATGGATAATCCGGCTTATCAAATTGCTGGTATTCATGTTTAGGAACTGGAATTTTGAAATATCCCCTTGGTCTCGGCGTATATGGACTATTACATGTAACCAGGAAAGTAGTCAGGCTAAAAATAAAAACTAAAAAAAACGTTAGGTAAGAACCAGGCAGAAATTTTTTGTTCAACTTGATTTTTTTAAAAATTACAAATCAGTTTGGCGCTGATCTATTTATTCATTTTAATTAGAACTTTTACTTTTTTTATCCTGCTGCTGTCTGCATCAAGCACTGTAAATTCAAAATCACCTGATGTAATCACATCATTTAATTTAGGGATTTCCCCGGCGAGTTCAAGCATAAGTCCCGCAAGGGAATCACTATCTCCCTTCACTTGGTCAAAAGTATTGACAGGCAAATTCATTGCCTTACAAACGTCGTTAATCATCGTTCTTCCTTCAAATACGTAAGCTCCATCCTCGAGACGATTGCTGGCAGTTTCATCTTCATCGAATTCATCTTTAATATCGCCGATCACTTCTTCTAAAATATCTTCCAATGTAACAATGCCGCTGGTACCTCCAAATTCGTCAACTACAACAGCGAAATGAATGCGACTTGTCTGAAAATCCTGTAAGAGATCTTTGATCATTTTATGTTCGTGTACGAAATGCGGCTGACGCAATAAAGTGTGCCAGTCGAAATGATCCGGTTCGTTGAGATAAGAAATAAGATCTTTGGTATGAATCATCCCCGTAATTTCATCGAGGCTTCTTTTGTAAACCGGGAGACGTGAATAATGCAGCTCTTCAATCTTCTGTTTGAGTTCGCGGAAATTTATCGAGTCTTCAATACCACTTACATCGAGCCTTGTTTTCATGATCTGCTTCACCGTAATATTTCCGAATTTAATAATGCCCTTCAAAATATTTTTTTCTTCTTCTGTTGCATCGTTATTGGTTGTAAGATCGATAGCATGATCTAATTCTTCCAGGCTGTTGGCGGCGGATTTTTTACTTCCAAAAAGTTCTTCTAATATTTCGGATTGATGCATGAACCAGCTTCCGACTCTTTTAAAAATAAGATGGATGATTTCGGTTACCCCGGATGTATAGAAGGCGAATTGTAGATTATTTTGAGAGGCCCAAATTTTTGGCATTACCTCGCCAAATAATATTAGTACAAAACTTACGATAATTATTTTGATAAGAAATTCCACAAACCATAATGTTTGTTTTATTGGAATCACCTGGTCGATCAAGAAATTGGAAAGGATGATCACACCAATATTCACGAGGATATTTGCTATCACCAGGGATGCCAGGAGCGTTTTTGGTTCTTCCATCAGGTTAACGATTCGCTTCCATGATGCATCCTGTTTTGTTTTTAGAATATTAATGTCTTTATCTGTGAGGGAAAAAAAAGCAATTTTTGATCCTGAAACAATAAAAGAGAGGACTAGGAAAAATAGAATGAGAATAACCAAAACGGTTGTGGCCTGCGCATTAATGATCAGCAATAAGGACAGAGAATGATCTGCAAGCAGGTTGTTATTTAAAGGGTGATCCAAAATGCGCTGGTTTCGTTAAAAATATCCTATGACGATAATCATACAGGCAGGTCAACAAAGGCCTGCCTGTTATAAAGTTCACAAATCTAATAAATGTAATTCTAAAATCTAAAACGGTAAATCTTCTGAAGGTTCCCCAATAGGTGGCGCGTCGGGTCCGCTCATTCCTTCTAAACCTTCATGGTGGATATGAGAATGACCGCTACCATCAGAACGCTTATCGAGCATGATTAGGTTATCACCCACAACCTCAGTGGCGAATTTCTTATTTCCCTCTTTATCTTCCCAACTTCTTGTTCTGAGTCTGCCTTCAATATATACAAGGCTGCCTTTATGCAAATATTTTTGAGCCAGCTCTGCCAAACCCCTCCACAATACCACCGTGTGCCATTCAGTTTGTGAAATAAGTTTTCCCGCTCTATCTTTAAAAGTCTCCGTTGTTGCCAGTGAAAATTTTGCAACGGCTATGTTTCCTTCAAGATGTTGTACATCCGGATCTTTTCCCAAATTTCCAATGAGCATTACCCTGTTTACACCTCTCATAAATTGAAGTTTGAAGTTTACAATCCGCTCTCTGAAAATAATTCCTTTTAAAGTTAAATTTTTTCGGACAAAAAAAGACAATTTTTCTGGGGGAATTGCATCAATTAACAGATTAGATAGACCTGCGCCCTCAACTTAGCTGCGTTACATAAAATCATCGCAGGTTATCTATAAATTACTAAAACAATTGTTGTACCGGGTTTTGCAGATGAGCAGTAATTAGTTTTGGAAAAGGATATTGATGCAGCTTGTTTTTCTTCACCAATAGATATTCCTTTTTTTCCGAAAAAGACAAGGGCCTTTTCAGGAGTACATGAATAAATTGTCCATGTATTGTTTGATGCGTAAGTTGCTGCTTGTAAATTTTTGAAATTCCGGCGATGGAAAATTTTTGTTTCCCAAAAAATTGTGTAACAAAATCTGACTCCGGAATTTGCTGTTGAGGCATTAATTGCCCATTTTCCCACAACACGAATTCATATAAATTTTTCCAGATATCTTTCCCTTCCCTTTTTTTTATATAAAGTCGACCATCATTTGTTTCGATAATAAAATAGTAAAACCAGCGTGTTTTTTTTGCAATCGATTTTGATTTTACTGGCAATAAGGAGACCCATTTATTCTTGAACGCCATGCAATCTTTCGATTGAACACAACCGGTACACTGCGGATTTTGCGGCTTACAGATAACCGCTCCGAAATCCATTATAGCTTGATTATAGATACCGGGAGATTTTTTGTCGAGTAAGGCAGAAGCAAGCTGATGATAAAAATTTTTTCCTGCAGTAGTGTCAACAGGTGTTGTTACACCAAAATATCTGGCGAGTACTCTTTCAACATTTCCGTCAACTACGGCGTTTGGCAAGTCAAATGCAAAAGATGAAATCGCAGCTGCGGTATATGGCCCAATGCCTTTTAGTTTTTTTATTTCATCATATGATGCCGGAAATTTTCCACCGCAATCTTTAACAATTTTTTTTGCAGTATCAATTAGATTTCTGCAACGACTGTAATAACCCAATCCTTCCCACAATTTGAAAATTTTTTTTTCAGGTGCTTTTGCAAGTTGATGAATAGTTGGAAATGCGTTAACAAATTTTTCATAGTAACTCCAGCCTTGTTCTACACGCGTTTGCTGTAGAATGATTTCACTTAGCCATATTTTATAAGGATCTTTTTCACCCTTCCACGGCATCATCCTTTTGTTACTCTCTCTGTTCCATTTCAATAATTTCCTGGTAAAATCCAACTTTGTCGAATTATAAGTTTTTAAAAAATTTTTTGTTTTTCGTAAAGTACTGCAAATCAAATGAATTTTCATTAAAAATTCATAATCAACGTTTTAGAAAGCATCCGAAAGGTAAGCTTCTCCGTTTTCGTTCTAACATAATACAGTTTCCAAAGAAAGAAAGTTGTAGATTAATTATTTTGTTATATATTTAAAATCAGAAACTTATAAAATTAAACGCCATGAGAAAGGCAGACCTTGTTAATCAAATATCAGATAAAACAGGTATACCTAAGGTTGACGTCCTGGTGACGTTAGAAACCATGTTCAAAGAAGTAAAGGACACTTTGTCCAGAGGAGAGAATATTTATATTCGAGGATTCGGAAGTTTTATAACCAAGAAACGCGCCGCGAAAATCGGGCGTAATATCAAAAAGAATATTGCGGTACATATTCCAGAGCATTATATTCCATCCTTTAAACCCGCAAAAGAATTTGTTGCAGAAGTAAAAAAATTGCAATCAGTTAAAACAGATCAGCCAAACCCCGATGAGGAAATGTAATTTTGCTCTTCTAAAATTACTGAATTGAAGAAGCAGCAGTTTATTTTAATCGCATTGGGTACAGTATTGTTTGTCGGATTATATTTTTTTGCGAATACAGTCCCCCCAAAAAACAACTCTCCAAAAGAAACGTCGTCTGAGCGAAAAGATATTGATGTAGAGGATATTTTAAAAGCATCAAAATCAAAACTCAACCCCTCTCAATTGTCGTATGTCAATCGGCTGGAAAACGCGGTGGTCAGGGGAGATGTTAAAAATCAGCAACTGGAATCTTATCGTCAATTGGCTTCTTTCTGGAAGGATTCCGTCAAAGATTCTTTTTTACCTGCCGCTTATTATATCGGCGAAGCAGCTAAATTGGAAAATTCTGAAAAAAAGCTCACCTTTGCTGCCCAATTATTTTTGAACAACCTCAGGGCGCAGGGAAATCCTGTGGTGAAAGGATGGATGGCCAGACAGGCTAAAGCGTTATTTGAAAAAGCTTTAACGCTGAATCCGGAGAACGATTCTGTGAAAGTTGGACTTGGAGCTACATATATTTTTGGAGCCGGTGCCGAAAGTCCGCAGGAAGTAATGCAAGGAATTCAAAAAATATTGGAAGTTGCGCAAAGGGATTCTACAAACATTTATGCCCAGTTTATGTTGGGATTAGGTGGAATAGAATCGGGGCAATTCGACAGAGCAATCGCGCGTTTATCGAAAGTTGTTGCTCACCAGCCTCAGAATCTCGAAGCGATATTAAACCTTGCGGAGGCATACGAGCAGAGCGGAGACAAAGCGAATGCGGTAAAATGGTATTCTGCCGTAAAGAAATTGACCAATAATCCGGAGTTGATCCATGAAATCGATCAGCGTATTAAAATATTACAATAAACCTTTCCGTAGAGGAAAAAATGAATTAAAAATTATTAGTTAACTAAAAAAGCATTTCTACATGCCTTGTGGTAAAAAACGTAAGCGACATAAAATCGCAACACATAAGCGAAAAAAGAGACTTAGAAAAAACCGTCATAAAAAGAAGAACAAGTAAAGCACTTCGAGCCGGCCGATAGATCCGGCTTTCTTTCTGAGCTGAGCCTTTTATTTTATTGTCATGTCTAAGGTTGCCTGCATTAATATGGCAGTTAAATAAATCTTCTTCAGCAAATTGTTTCCTTTTAGGTGATGAATTGATTGAGCTGGTAAATTTTATTTTACAATTGAATAAGGAACTGATCATAAATGCAGCCCCGCAGGGCGTTGAAATAGCCCTCTTAGAGGATAAAAAGCTGGTAGAATTGCACCATGAAAAAGCGGATGCCAGCTTTGCTGTTGGCGATTTGTACCTGGGAAAGGTAAAAAAACTTATTCCAGGGCTAAATGCTGCTTTTGTGGATGTCGGATTTGAGAAAGATGCATTTCTACACTATACGGACCTGAGCCCATATGCTCGTTCACTACTCAAGTTTACGCAACAGGCGATTCACGATAACAATCCTACCGGATTTGATTTTGGCTCATTCCAGGTTGAACCCGAAATTATCAAAACAGGTAAGATCAATGAGGTCTTAAACGGAAAGCCAAATATTCTTGTTCAAATATTAAAAGAGCCCATCGCAGCCAAAGGTCCACGTTTGAGCTGCGAAATTTCTTTGCCGGGAAGGTTTGTTGTCATTACTCCTTTCAATGATATTGTTGCGGTATCGAGAAAAATTCATTCTTCGGATGAGCGTAAAAGATTGCAGAAAATTGTCGAAGCAATCAAACCAAAAAATTTTGGCGTAATCGTTCGTACTGCTGCGGAAGGAAAAAATACGGCTGAGTTGCATGAGGACCTTACAGAACTTGTTGCTACCTGGAAACTGATCCAGCATAATTTGAAAGGATCAGTTGCTCCCGCAAAAATTTTGAGCGAGCAAACAAAAACCACCAGCATGCTTCGCGATTTATTAAATGAAGACTTTAATAAAATCGTGACGAACGATCGTAATATTTATAATGACACAAAAAATTATATCCAGCGCATTGCTTCTGAAAAAATAGATATCGTTTCATATTACAATAACGGCTCTCCAATTTTTGATCAGTTCGGAGTTACAAAACAAGTTAAAGCAGCGTTTGGAAAAACGGTGAACCTACCAAGTGGCGCTTATCTCATTGTTGAACATACTGAAGCACTTCACGTGATCGACGTAAACAGTGGTTACAAAAGTGTAAGTAATAACCAGGAACAAAACGCGCTTGAAACAAACCTGGAAGCCGCCGAAGAAATAGCACGTCAATTAAGACTGAGAGATCTTGGTGGAATTATTGTTGTTGATTTCATTGACATGAAACTTCCGGATAATAAAAAGAAATTGATGGAAGCGATGGAAACATTCATGCGCACTGATCGTGCGAAACATGCGGTGCTTCCAATTTCAAAATTCGGATTGATGCAGATCACGCGTCAACGAATGAAACCGGAAATCACAATTAACACACAGGAAATCTGTCCTTCCTGCAATGGCACTGGCAAAATTTCTTCAGCACTCATTCTCGAAGATGAAATAGAAAAGAATTTAAGTTATCTCATTAATCATCAACACAAGAATCTTAGCCTTACAGTCCATCCAATTATGTTTGCCTATTTAACAAAAGGAAATATTTTCAGTTCAAAGAGATGGAAATGGAGGTGGAAATATAAACAGGCGGTAAAAATAAAAGCAAACACAAATTATCATCTAACTGAGTTCCATTTTTTTGACAGCAACGACGATGAGATAAAATTATAAACACAGGTAGTTCTACTTTTTCAAAATCTTCTTTTATTTTTTCACCCCCTTACCAGCTTCAGCATCAGGATAAATACTTAGTCGCCCTCAATATATACGAATTTATTCACATATGTGCGAAAAATATGTCCAAAAAAAAATATTTTTTTTGAGAGGATTTAAGGCGGAATTTCTGCGTTCATTTTCAAGGTCTTAAAAACCAGTTAAAAAAACCAGCCCCCATAATACATTTAATATCAAATAATTATATAGGCATTCCTGATTGATTCTGTTCGATTTTATTTTCTGAAAGTTATTCACAGGCTCAAAAATTAATTTTGTTATGTGGCGCTAATTTGTAATTTAGTGCAAGAATTTAATGGGTTAGTAAGTAAAAGGTCAGCGCTAGTCGCTGGCCTTTTTACTTTGCTCTAATTTGACTTCCAAACCACTTCATAACTTCACATTAACAGTTGTTCCAGACGTTCAAAAGTGCAATAGAAAAAAATAAATTTTTTTCAAACACAAACTTATCTGTGTACTACAACATCCATCAGGTTGAACATTATCTTTTCATAATGCAATACATTTTACCTTTATCACATGAGTAAAACAAAGACAGCTTTTTTTTGCAGCAACTGTGGACATGAAAGTGCAAAGTGGTTAGGAAAATGTCCAAACTGTGATCAATGGAACACATTCGTTGAAGAAGTAATTGTTAAAGACAACAAACTCGAGGAAACAAATTGGAAAAAATTTTCAACAGAAAAAAGAGAAATCAAAACAATTTCGATCAACGAGGTTATCAGCGGCGAAGAAAAAAGAATTATCACAGCAGATCCGGAATTAAATCGCGTATTAGGTGGTGGTATTGTTCTTGGAAGTATTGTATTGATTGCAGGCGAACCCGGAATCGGTAAAAGCACCTTGTTTTTGCAAAACGGATTATTGTTAAAAAACACAACTACACTTTATATCAGCGGAGAAGAAAGTGAACAGCAAATTAAAATGCGCGCTGACAGATTAAAATTCCATCATGCGAGTCTACTCGATGGACATGAAAATTTTTATTTACTTACGGAGACTTCAACGCAAACTATTTTCCAGGAAATAAAAAAACTAAAACCGCAACTGGTAATTATTGATTCGATACAAACATTACAATCGCCGTATATCGAATCATCACCAGGAAGTATATCTCAAATTCGTGAGTGCGCCGCGGAGTTTCAACGTTTCGCAAAAGAAACCAACACACCGGTTTTTCTTATCGGGCATATCACTAAAGAAGGAAATATTGCGGGACCAAAAATACTCGAGCATATGGTTGATACGGTTCTGCAATTTGAAGGAGACCGGCATTATGCGTATCGCATCCTAAGGACATTGAAGAATCGATTTGGCAGCACATCAGAATTGGGTATTTATGAAATGACAGACGAAGGAATGAAAGCTGTGAGCAATCCCAGTGAAATTCTTATCACACAAAAAGAAGATCAGTTAAGTGGAATAGCGATTGCAGCAACCATAGAAGGTTTACGTCCCTTGTTGGTAGAAGTTCAGGCATTGGTAACGCAATCCGTATATGGTACGCCCCAAAGAACTGTAACCGGTTTTGATAACAGGCGGCTACAATTGTTGTTGGCCGTGCTTGAAAAGAGAGGAGGATTCCATTTTGGAATGAAAGATGTTTTTCTCAATATCGCGGGTGGCTTTAAAGTCGAGGATCCTTCTTTCGATCTTGCGGTATTATGTGCATTGCTTAGTTCTTATGAGGATATCCAAATTCCTCTTCATACTTGTTTTGCCGGTGAAATTGGTTTGAGCGGTGAAATAAGGTCTGTAAATCGTATTGAACAGCGCATCGCTGAAGCAGAGAAATTAGGTTTTCAAAAGATTCTTGTTTCAAAGTATAATCAAAAAGGATTAAAAAATCAGAAATTCAATATTGAAATTGTCAGCATGAGCCGCGTAGATGAAGTGTACAAATTCTTATTTTGAAATCGGCATTTGTAATTTTTTTAGATCGCTAATTCGTTAAACCTATATTTTATGAAAATCCTTCAAGAAGCAGTTAACAGCTTCTCCCATATTTTTTTCCCGCATATTTGCGTTGGATGTGGAACCGATTTGATCGACGATAGTCAATTAATATGTCTTCATTGCATGCACAAATTACCTGTTACGCATTTTGAATTACATGCGAATAATCCCATTGAAAAAATATTCTGGGGGCGAGCGCCGATTCAATCGGCCAGTGCGCAGTATTACTTCACAAAAAATTCAATCCTGCAGCAAATACTGCATCAATTCAAATACGAAGGAAAAAAACAAATTGGAACTTACTTTGGAAAAATAATTGGAGAAACTCTTTCAAAATCAAATCGATTCAACAATTTGGATGCACTTGTCCCCTTGCCATTGTTCGCGTCCAAAGAAAGAAAAAGAGGATATAACCAGGCAACCGTGCTGGCAGATGGAATATCTTCCGTTATAAAAGTTCCAGTTTTAAATAATTGCATCGAACGTATCAGCGCCACTGAAACACAAACGCTAAAGAATCGCATGGAAAGATGGCACAATATCAGCGGGAAATTCAGGTTGAAAAATAAAGAACATCTGATTGGCAAACATATTTTACTGGTAGATGACGTTATTACAACCGGTGCCACACTCGATGCGTGTGCCAACGAATTTTTGAAAGAAGAAATACGCGTAAGCATCGTTACTTTGGCTTGCGCACAATCATAGCTTCATGTCAAATTTCGGTAGTGGGTCAGTTTGAAATTTCTAAAGATGAAATTATATTTCAAACTGACCCACTATCCAAATTTCACAACTTTGTAAAAACTATTTATAGTCATTATTTTTGAAACCGATGAATAAATTATCGCTGTTATTAATCCCAGCCATTCTTTTCATCTTTTCCTGTAAAAAAGATTCTTTCATTACAAGCAGTAATGCGCAAATAGGTTTTTCGTCAGACAGTTTATTTTTTGATACTGTATTTACCACCACGGGCTCCGTTACACAGTCAATAAAAGTTTTTAATTTAAATGATCAGAAAATCAATTTATCTGATATAAAACTAGCCGGCGGAATTAATTCTCCTTTCAAAATTAATATAGATGGCGCTTCAGGTCCAGATGCTGGAAATATTGAACTCAACGCAAATGATAGTCTATATATTTTTATTTCTGTCAAAATAGATCCCACAGCCACAAATCTGCCTTTCTTATTGTACGATAGTATCCAGGTTTCTTTCAATGGCAATAAACGTTATATACAATTGCAGGCATGGGGACAAAATGCCCATTTTTTAAAAAATCAAATCATTAGTGGAAACGTAGTATGGTCAAATGATTTGCCCTACGTAATATCAGGAAGTCTATTAGTCGATACAAATGCCATTCTAACTATTGAAAAAGGTTGCAAAATTTATTTTCATGCCAATGCACCTTTTGAAGTTGATGGAACATTGCAAGTTCAAGGTGAAAAAGATGACAATGCCCGAGTGTATTTTTTGAGTGATCGTCTCGACAACCCCTATAATGGTTATCCTGGAAGCTGGCCTGGAATTTATTTCGGCACAGAGAGCGTAAACAACACACTTGAATATGCCGTAATTAAAAACGCTTATCAGGGAATTGTCGCGGAAGGTCCGTCGCGCGATGTAAATCCGAAATTGATATTGAACGAATGTATCATCGACAATATATATGATGCGGGAATTCTGGGAGTGCAGACTAATATTCAAGCCCGCAATTGTCTTATCAGTAATTGTGGAAGAAATATAATTATTGGATATGGCGGCAATTATAATTTTTCTTATTGCACAGCTGTTAGTTACTCGAATGAATACGTCCAGCATAAATTACCCGTACTAACTTTAGCAAATTACATCGATCAGGGAACTGGCTCATTGTCCGCCGGACTAACAGCCAATTTTACAAATTGTATTTTTTGGGGCGATGGCGGAAATGTGGATGATGAAGTAACGGTATTTCAAAAAGGTGATAGTCTTTTTAATGTTAATTTTTTCAACTCGCTCTGGAAAATAAAAAATAACCCTGTTGGAGTAAATACATCTTCTATCATACAAAATCAAGATCCGCTTTTTACAGAAATAAATAATCAAAAAAGATCTTACGATTTTCATCTCAAAGCAGGATCACCAGCAATCGATGCTGGAAAAGATCTTGGAATTACTTTTGATCTGGATGGCAATCCCAGACCCATTTCGCAATCAGATTTGGGTTGTTATGAAAGATGAAGTGTGAGATATAAGGTGTAGGATATGGCACACCTTACACCTTATACCCTACTCCAAATTGCCAATCACCCACCAACATTGCATGTTACCCAGTGGCCCCTTTCACCTTTCGTTATTTTCTTGCTATGTGGCAACTATTTTAGTATAATATTTGTATGATATGATAACTTTACCTTCAATATAAAATTTAAACACTATGTTACGTTCAGCCATTCTTTCAATTTTCCTGATATCAGCGGTGAGCTTGTACGATTTCAAAGTTCCTTCGCTAACCGGCGGTGGCACTATTGATTTTTCTAAATTCAAAGGGAAAAAAATTCTGATTGTAAATACTGCTTCCAAATGCGGAAATACGCCACAGTATGCTTCTCTTGAGAAATTATATGAAAAATATAAAGATAAACTAGTGATCGTTGGTTTTCCTGCAAACAATTTTGGACAACAAGAACCTGGAACAAGCGGCGAAATCGAAGAGTTCTGCAAAAAAAATTATGGAGTCAGTTTTCCGATGGCAGAAAAAGTTTCGGTAAAAGGTGATGACATTCATCCATTATTCAAATACCTTGTTAGCGAAGCGGAGAAAAAAGGATTTACAGATCCTATCAAATGGAATTTTACAAAATTTCTTCTTGATGAAAATGGAAATCTTATCACGGTAATTCACAATAGAGTTGACCCGATGAGTGAAGAAGTTACGAAATATCTGAACTAAGAGTTTTCGAAAAAACATTATTAGTAAAGGCAC
>JAFDYD010000003.1:0-137732 GCA_018267615.1 Bacteroidota bacterium
GCCGACAGGGTCGATGCGTTTCAACCAATCGACCTTTTTTTGTTCGTGATCGTTTCACACAGTGTTATACATCATTGTTATTTTTTTATTGGCAAAGGGACGAATATTATTTTTTCGCGCGACCGCTGTCGGGGTCTGCGACCGCCGACAGGGTCACTTGGCTATTCGCTTCTCAAGCTTTTCACCGGATTGGCTAATGCAGTTTTTATTGCCTGGAAACTGACTGTTGCCAACGCAATGATCAATGCGGCAAATCCTGCAACAGCAAATACCCACCAGCCGATTTGGACGCGATATGCAAAATCCTGCAACCAGTGATTCATAAAGTACCATGCAAGCGGCGCTGCAATCACAAATGCGATTAATACCAACCTCACGAAATCTTTTGAAAGTAATTGAACAATGCCGCCAACATTTGCACCAAGTACCTTCCTGATTCCAATTTCTTTTGTTCTTTGTTCAGCAATGAATGTCGATAACCCGAATAAGCCCAGACAGGCAATCATAATAGCAAGCATCGAAAAAATCAGCGCAATAGTTCCGACCCGTTGTTCTGCCCGATACATGTCATCAAAAGATTCATCCATGAAACGATAGCTGAAAGGCTTGCCGGGTGCCAATGTCTTCCACGTTTTTTCAACTTGCGCCAATAAAACGGGAATATTTGGAGCATTCACCTTGAATGATGTTGTGCCGGTGCTACGTCCCAGGCGAAAACACAATGGCCCGATATGCTGACGTAAAGATTCAAAATGAAAATCTTTTACCACACCAACAATATCATGCGAAGTCCAGGGTGCCGGCGGGCGAGTCACTTCATAAATCTTTTTTCCTATCGGGTTCGCATAACCGAGAATTTTTGCAGCAGTTTCATTGATGATAACAGCACTTGAATCGCTGCCGAAATCATGTGAGAAGTTTCTTCCGGAGGCCAGTTGCATGCCCATCGTCTTCAAATAATCGTAATCAACGCTCCATACCTGTATATTCAAACCGTTTTGGCTATTCATTACCTGGTCCTTTGAATACGTGTAGTCGCTTCTCGAGGAAGATACTGGTAAATAATCGCTGATGGTTCCACTGCTCACGCCTTGCATCTTGGTAATTTCATCTTTGAATGCGTTTACATTTTGACCAAGCGCATAGGTATTATTGATGATCAGTACCTGCGATTTATTAAATCCCAGGTTGGTATTCTGTATAAAGTGCAGTTGATGGTAAATCACAATCGTTCCAATAATTAAAATAATAGAAGTTGCAAATTGGAACACGACCAGCAAACTTCTTAACCAACTACTTTTACTCCCCATGTTGAGTTTCCCTTTTAAAACTTCGGCTGGACTAAACCGTGAGAGAAAGAACGCGGGGTAACTTCCTGCCAGCAATCCGACGAAAAGTGGAAGCACAAACAATGATATCAAAATCGCCGGGGAAAATATTTGATTCAGTGAAATGTTTTTGCTGGCGATATTGTTGAATGCAGGCAATAATATATTTACGAGCGCGATTGCGATGATCAATGAAAAGGTTACCATCATGACAGACTCAAAAAGGAACTGCAACACAAGATTGTTCCGATCTGTTCCCAATACTTTTCTTACCCCTACTTCTTTTGCACGATTGGCAGAGCGGGCTGTAGTTAGATTCATAAAATTGATACAGGCAATCAACAGAATGAAAATGGCAACTGCCGAGAATATATAGATATATTGAATATTTCCACTTGGACTCAATTCAAAATCTCTGTCTGTTGAGTATAGATGGATCTTGGTTAAAGGCATCAACGAATAACTTAATTTGTTTCCCGCCTTTTCAAATTCTTCCATACTCGAAATCTGCATCATGTGTTGCGCTGCTGGAAATACGTAACGCTGGAGATATTGCGCTATCGCTTTTTTCTCAAATGCTTTGTAGTCTGTACCAGGCTGCAGCACGATGTATGTAAAAAAATTATTGCTTAAATAATTCCCCCATTCATAATTGACATTCTTCATGGAGAAAATAAAATCGAAATGGAAATGAGAGTTTTCAGGAACATCTTTGATGACGGCGGTAACTTTATAAAGCGTTTTACCATTATCATCTGTTTGGATTATTTTTCCAATGGCATCGGTCGTTCCGAAATATTTTTTTGCGGCTGATGCGGAAATCACAACTGTGTTCGGTTCGTCTAGTGCGGTTTTGGTATCGCCTTGCAAAGCAGGTAGCGTGAACACATTGAAAAATGTTGAGTCGGCATGTGCGACATTGCGTTCGTTGATGAAATTATTTCCAAATTTTATTTGTTTTCTGCCGTTTGCAAAAACACGGGTAAATTCATTTACCTGTGGATAATCTTTTTTTAATGTAGAGCCGGTCATATCGGACGCGACTGGCAAACGCAATACAGATCCATTGAATGTAAGATCGCAATTGATGCGGTAGGTGTCTTCTGCGTTTTCATTGTAGCGATCGAAGCTGAGTTCATCCGTCACATACAATGCAATTAATAAAAAACAGGCAAGGCCGATAGCAAGTCCGGCGATGTTGATTGCAGAAAATGTTTTGTACTTTTTCAGATTTCTCCAGGCAATCTTCAGATAATTCCTGATCATAAAAAAAATTTGACTGCTGTTAGGGCAGTTGTTAAAAATTTATTCTTGTAAATTATATTTCTCTTGTGACAGTAAAGAAACTGCTCGTTTCTTTTTTGGAACTAGGGCCAATCTTGATGTGAAGCAGAAAAATGCTAACCAACCATGTGCCGGAAGATCATCGAAATGATTTACAATGCACTAGTTAGCAGCAATGAAAAAGCCAGTTCGTTTATGATACAAGCTGTGTGCGATTTTGATACAATGGGTGGATGGGGAAAGTCAATTTTTGACAAGGAAGGCGAAGACAAGAGCGAAGAAACAGAGCGGAGAGCGAAAGGTTATGCGCTCTCCACTCTGTTTCTTCGCCCTTCTCAACTCTCACTCCGATCTCAAGCTCTTCGTTGGATTTGAAATCGCTGCGCGGATGGATTGATAACTGACCGTTATCAATGCAATGAGAATAGCAAGTAAGCCCGCAGATACAAATACCCACAAGCTGATGGTGATGTGATAATTAAAATCATCCAACCATCTGCTCGCCGCCCAATATGCCAATGGCGATGCGATCATAACGGCAATGCACACCAGTTTTACAAAGTCCCTCGACAGCAATGTAGTGATACTTGTTACAGAAGCGCCCAATACTTTCCTGATGCCGATTTCTTTTGTTCTGCTTTCAGCCATATATGTTGCGAGACCGAATAAACCAAGGCAAGAAATAAAAATTGTTAATCCTGCAAAAAGCGTCGCTAATTTTTTTGTTTGTGTTTCACCTAAAAATTTCTGAGCATAATCTTCGTCGGTAAAGACGAACGAGAAAGGATATGCTGCATTGTATTGGTTAAATATTTTCTCCATACCGGCAATGTTCTTTGCCGTTGGAGTTTTTCCATTCAATTTTATCAACACGGTTCCGAGCCATTCTTTTGGTCCGCGGATTATCATGGGTTTGATGGGCGCATACGGCGATTCCTGGATAAAATCTTTGATAACACCAATCACATGCCATTTGGAAGGTTCATCGGTGATGATCTGACCAATGGGATTTTTAAATTTCATCAGTTTCGCGGCGGATTCATTGATGATACATGCAGTGGAATCGGAAGGATAATTTTTTATATCGATATCGCGACCTTCAATCAATTTCATGCCAGCGGTTTTTATAAGATCACTTTCCTCGGTGTAACGGTTGACCTGGGCGACAAGATTTGGATCCTTGCCTTCCCATTTTAACCCGATACCCGAGCTCCAATTTTGAGTCAATGGTGAATTCGTTGCAGCTACTGAAACAGCAATGCCTTGATTTAATAAATCATTTTTTATCAAATGAAAATTTTTCTGGATCTCACCTTCCATGAACACGTGAACCAAATGATCTCTCTCATACCCGGATTGTCTTTCCTGCGCATATTTTACTTGTTGCGTTACAATGATCGTACAAATAATAAGCACGATTGCGAATGTGAATTGCAGTATAACGAGAATCTTACGTGGCGTAACGAGTGCATTTATTTTTTTGAAACCACCTTTCAATACCGTTACGGGTTTGAATGATGATAGAAAGAATGCAGGGTAACTTCCTGCAAGGATGCCGGTAATCAAAATGAAAGCAACCAGGTACAGCCAGAAATAAATATTTTCATAATTAATTTCCAGGCTGTTTACCATCAGCCGATTAAATGCAGGAATACTTAGCTGCACGATCATAATGGCTAAAACTCCAGCGATGGATGTAAGTAGTATCGATTCGATAAGAAATTGGGCAATGAGCGATCTTTTCAAAGCGCCGGCGACTTTACGTACTCCTACTTCCTTTGCACGTTTTTCACTTCTGGCGGTCGAGAGATTCATGAAATTGATACAAGCGATCAACAAAATAAAAACAGCAACGATACTGAACATTCTTACATTGTCAATGACACCGCCAACAGGTTTGCCATTCTCAAATTGACTATACAACCATGTCTGACTCATCGGGTATAAAAACTCTTCCGACTTTTCTGCGCCATTCGTTCGTGTGGGAATGATCTTTTTTATTTTAGCACCTAGTTTCACCGGCGAGGCTCCAGGTTTAAGTAATACAAAAGTAGGGATAGAAATATCTGTCCAATCCTTATCGACTTCATTGGCTTGCGTTTTATCGACATAGGACGCCAGGTATTCGATGAAACTGAATTGAGTAATGCTCGGAATATTTTTGAGAAGACCGGTTACGGTATAATTTGTTGCATTTCCCATACGGATCGTTTTGCCGATGGGATTTACATTATTAAAAAATTTCTTTGCAAGTTTTTCTGTGATTACGATAGAATGCGGGTTGCTTAATGCCGTGTTGATATTACCCTGAAGCAAAGGAAAACTAAACATCGTCAAAAAATCGGGATCAACAACAGCGCCGACCGACTCCAATTTTTTCTCGCCGCCATCGGACAATAAATTTTGTGTCCAACTCACTCTTGTTACTCCTTCTATTTCCGGGTAATCTTTTTTTAGGTCCGGCGCCATAATCTCGGGTGTTGCAGTGAGTGATCGGATAGAACCATCTATTACATCGTTTGACCATACCTGGTAGAGCCTGTCGAGTTTGGCATGGAAGCGATCATGACTCACCTGGTATTGCACCCACAATAAAATGAGCATGGCGCTGGCCATGCCAATGGCTAGTCCGCTGATATTAATTAACGAGAATCCTTTGTTGCGGAGAAGATTTCTAAACGCAACTTTGAAATAATTTTTGAACATAAAAAATTGTTTTAGGCACTTATATGGTGGGGTGATGCTGAAGGCTGAACGCCGAACGCTGAACGCAGAACGCTAAACGCTAAACGCTGAACGCCTAACGCTGAATGCGCAACGCTACTTTCGTTATGCGTTTAGCGTTTAGCGTTCGGCGTTTAGCGTTTAGCGTTTGGCGTTCCGCGTTCCGCGTTAAACTATTCCGATCTCAAACTCTTCGTCGGGTTTCTCATCGCGGCTCTGGCTGTGTTCAGACTAACTACAACCAATGTCAACAGCAAAATTAGAGCGCCGACTGCGCCAAAGATCCATGCGTCGATGGTGGTGCGATATTCATAATTCTGTAGCCAGTTATGCATCAACCACCAAGTTAAAGGTGTCGCGATCACAAATGCGAGCAATACCAATTTCAAAAATTCTTTTGATATCAGCATCAGCAATTGTTGCACGGTTGCTCCCAATACTTTTCTGATGCCGATTTCGCGAATTCTTTTTTCTATGGTGAATGACGCCAATCCCGCAAGGCCGATACAGCAAATAAAAATAGCCAGTCCAGCAAAAATATTTGTGATCTTGTTAATCAATTCTTCTGTAAAAAATTTCTTTCCGAATTCCTGGTCAACGAATTTGTATTCGAAAGGATAAGCCGGGTTATATGTTTTGAAAACAGCCGCCATGGATTGCAATGCTTTTTGTGGCTGCACTCCATTGCTCAGTCTTATATTAATAGTGCCTGACCAATTTGGATTGTAAAATATCATCATCGGGTTCACCGGTTCGTAGGGTGATTCTGCAACCACATTATCCGTTACGCCAATCACCGTAAACTTTTTAACTCCGCTTCTTCTTTGTTGTCTTATCTGCATGCCCACCGGATTTTTTAATCCCATTACTTCTACCGCGGATTTATTTAGGAGCATCGCGGAAGAATCGGAAGCAGTTCCCGAGAAATCATTTCCCGCAATCATTTTTATTCCCATTGTTTTTGCAAAATCAACATCTGCAGTAGATCCTCCCATGATGATCTGCACACCTGCAGGTTTTCCATCCCAGTCCGGCGCATCCGTTCGCCATTGTACCTGCGTAATGTCTGTTCCTGTTCTCGTAACGCCACTGATCAAACCCGATCTTAACAATTCCTGTTTAATGACTGCAAAATTTTTATCCGTTTCCGGAGTTGATGAAATCATGATCAGGTTGTTTGGATTATAACCCATATCACGATTCTTCACAAATTGAATTTGCTTATACACGATGATGGTTGCGGATATCAGCAAAATGGAAATAACAAATTGGCCGACAACTAAAATTCTCCTTGGTAAAATTGCTTTTTTCCCTGGAAGAAATGTTCCTTTCAAAACATTCACAGGATTAAAAGATGAAAGATATAACGCGGGATAACTTCCAGCAATGACCCCTGTAATTGCTACGATTGCCAATGCACCGGCCCAAAATGCCGGACTGCTTAAATCCAGAACCATTTTTTTCTCGACAAGCAAATTGAAGGAAGGTAACAGCAAATAAACTGCAATCAAAGAAAATACAAGTGCGATTGAAGCAAGTATCATCGATTCAAAAAAGAATTGTAGTACCAACTGTCTTTTGTAAGAACCCAAAGTTTTGCGGATGCCAACTTCCTTTGCTCTTTTTTCAGAGCGGGCAGTAGAAAGATTCATGAAATTCACACAGGCGATCAGCAGCACGATAATAGCAATGATCGTAAATAATTTTACATAAGAAATCATGCCGCCGGTATTTTTCCCGTCTTTGAAATCGCTGAACAAGCGCCACCTGCTCATTGGAAAAACAAAATAAGTGCTGATCTGGTCGTGCGTATCGTGTTGCTTTTTTATCGTGTTGATATTTTTATTCAGCAATGCTGTATCCGTGCCTGGAGCTACTTCTAATAAGATATTCCAGGAAGAATTGGTCCATTCGTTCATTTGCCGTTGAATATCCGGCGAAGAATAATTGAAAGGCCTGATATAATCAAATTTGAAAGAGGAGTTATCAGGAGGATCGGCTACGATGGCGGTCACTTTTGCGTTGTCACTATTGTCGATCTTGAGAATTTTATCTATTGGATCTGCTTTCCCGAACAATGCAGTTGCTGCTGATTCTGTCAATACAATGGATGATGGATCTTTGATGGCAGTTGATGCGTTTCCTTTTATAAACCTCCATGAAAACATATCGAAATAATTTCCGCCTACTGTATAGCCATTTTTAGTCAACTTGTTTTCACCATAGCTCAAAACATTCGATTGACTCCAGGTGGAGACGATAGCGTTTTTTACCTGCGGAATATTTTTTTGAATCTCCTGGTTTAGCGGCAGCACCATATTATAATCTGTAAAAACCTGGTTTTTAAAATCGCGGTTGGCAATTATCTCATAGATATTGTCATAATTCTTATGAAACTTATTATAAGAAAGTTCATCCTTCACCCAAAGAAGAATCAACATGGTGCACGTCATTCCTATGGTAAGGCCAAGAATATTTGTAATGGAAAATCCTTTGTTGCGGAAAAGATTTCTCCATGCGATTTTGAAATAGTTTTTGAACATAGAAATTCTTTTTTTATATAGACAATAAATTATGTGACACTCATTGTACTCCGCCTGTTACGCGTATTCACTCGGTTCTTAAACTTTTCACGGGATTTGCAAATGCTGCTTTGATCGCCTGGTAACCGATGGTCATGGACGCAATGATCAATGCAACGATTCCTGTCGATGCAAATACCCACCAGCCGATATTGATTCGATATGCATAATCCTGTAACCATTTCTGCATAAAATACCAGGCAATAGGTGATGCAATCAGCAACGCGATAATAATCAACTTTAGAAAATCTTTTGATAATAAATTGGTGATATTAAAAACGGAAGCACCAAGCACTTTCCTGATTCCTATTTCTTTTGTGCGATTGATCGCGGCAAGTGCTGCAAGTCCGAATAACCCGAGACATGCGAGAAAAATAGAGACACCACCGGCCCATCCAACGATGCTGCTCCATTTTTGTTCTGACTTGTAAAAGCGATCTAAATCTTCGTCGAGGAAACTGTACTTGAACGGATATTCAGCAACCAGGTTTTTCCAGGCGGATTGAATGCTGGATAACGCGCGAGCAGGATCGCCTGACTTTACTCGAACAAAAAATTTTCTTGGTCTGAAGTCACCTGGCATATAGAAAAGCTGTGACCTTACCGCTATATTCAGTGGCTCGAAATTGAAATTTTTTATGACGCCGATAATCGTTTTGATCTCTTTTCCTTCACGACCAGCTTTCAATTGTACACCCAATGCTTTTTCCGGACTCATCCCGAGTTCATTTTTTGCCAAGGCTTCGTTTATAATAATCGATTGAATCGTATCGGAAGAAATGGCCGGGTTAAAATTTCTTCCGGCGATTAACTTCATGCCCATCACGTGTAAGTATTCCTGGTCGATCGGATATTCAATCGATCCAAAAAATCTATCGTTGAAATGATAACCTCCTCCCATTTGTCCCTGGTTTGCACCCAATCCGATTTCAGAACCTGTTATCCCGATGATCGCAGGATTTGAATTCAGCGCATTTCGAAAAAGCGGAAATATATTTTTTGTGTCAGTGCTGGTTGCATCAACCACAATAACATTTTCTTTTTGAAAACCGATATTCGTAGAGCGTAGAAATTGTAATTGCTGAAAAATAATAATGGTAGAAATGATAAGACCGATCGAAAGAACAAATTGAACTGTCACCAATGATTTTGTAAAAATATTTGAGCCGCCCAATTTGATTTTGTTTTTTAATACTTCGACAGGTCTGAATGAAGATAACACCAGAGCAGGATAGCTGCCAGCGAGCAATCCTACAATTAATATCAATCCTGCAAGTAACCAGCTTATTTCAGGAAATTGTTCGAACGAAAATTTCAATTGCCGTTCTGATAATTGATTGAAGAGCGGCAATAACATATTAGCGATGAACAAACCAATAGCGCCAGATAATATGCTTAACAAAACCGACTCGGTAAGAAATTGGTATATCAATTGTTTTTTTCCACTTCCAATTACTTTGCGAACGCCAACTTCTTTTGCTCTTCCCGCAGAACGGCCGATTGCAAGTGTCGTGAAATTGATGCAGGCAATCAGTAATACACCTGAGGCAATACTGATCAATATCCAAATATTTTTCGGATTGGTAGATGTTCCCGGTGCCTCATCCATGTTCGTACTCGTATGAACGTTGCGTAAGGGTTGTAAAATAAAACTTATTGGTGACGCGCCTTTCCCATCCCATACACCGGCTTTTTTCATTTCCGCTTCTTCTTCGGGAAAATATTTTTTCCTGAATTTTGAAAGTCGTTCTGGTTCATTCATCAGGCGACTTCCGTCGCGAAGCTGCACATAGGCAGCCAAGCCGATCGTCATGTTCCAATTGTTGATACTTTCTTTTTCGAATCCATTAGCGAGCACATAATCAAGATTGCCGATGATATCGAATTTTATGGAAGAATTGGTCGGTATATTTTCGGCAACAGCTCCGACTTTGAATGATACGAACTTGTCATCCATTTTGATATCAATCAATTTTCCTACTGCATCGGTTGTTCCGAACACTTGCTGCGCTTTGTCTCGTGTGATGACAACATTTTGAACTCCTTTCAGTGCATTGTCCTTATCTCCTTCAATTAATTTGAAAGAAAAAACTTTGAAGATCTGTTGATCCGCAAAAGACACTTGCACCCTACTGATTTTATTATTTACACGCACGAATCTTTCCGGACCATCATTGATGCGGACAAAATTTTCGACATCAGGGAAATCGTGTTTCAATGCGGGCGCGAGCGGAGTGGATACAGAGGCGTCACCACTGGGTCCGCGATCTTTGTTGCCGCTCCACCATTGTGCAACACGAAAAATATGATCTGCATTTTCATGAAAGCGGTCATAACTGAATTCGTTGACAGCATATAGCAAGAACAAACTGAAGCACGCAATGCCGACTGATAATCCAAATACGTTGATAAAGGCAAGAATTTTTTGCTTGGCCAAATTGCGGATGGCAATTTTAAGATAGTGTAAAATCATAATGTTGATTTATCGCGATAATTTTTTCTCATGTCCACCATCTGCATCTTCATGCTAAAAAAACTCTGTACCGGCAAAGATTGTGGTTTTGAAAACAAAAAAATGTGTAGCAGAAGACAGGAAAATTTTATCCAAACACATGCCGGATTGGAAGGTAAATGATTTACAATACAGTAGTTACCAAACGAATTACGAAGCAGTTCATTTCCGATACAAGATGTGTACGCTTTTGATACAGATCGCTGTGGAAGCGTTTCGTGGAATACGAAATATTCGCGCGACCGCCGTCAGGGTCTTCGACCGCTGACGGAGTCTGCAACATTTATTTCAACAGATCGATGCTCTAGTTTTTCGATACTCCTAGCAATCTTTCAAAATCTTACAATCAAGGTTTATTCAGTCCGTAAAGATTTTACCGGATTCAGCAAAGCGGCCTTGATCGCCTGGAAGCTTACGGTGATCAATGTAATTACCAATACTAACACCAATGCCAACACGAATATCCACCAGCTGATATTAACGCGATAGGCAAAATCTTCCAACCATTTTGTCATTGCCCACCAGGCTACCGGGAACGCCAGCAATGCCGATATCATCACCAGTTTGAAAAATTCTTTTGATAACATCGTTGCAATATTGCTTACACTTGCTCCCAATACTTTTCTGACACCGATTTCTTTTGTTCTTTGTTCAGATGCAAATGCTGCGAGTCCAAACATACCGAGACATGCAATCACAATCGCAAGTATCGCGAACGTGATAAATATCTGTCCCGTTCTTTGTTCGGCTTTGTAGAGATTATTAAACTGCTCATCCATGAACTGGTAGCTGAAGGGCTGTGAAGTTGTAAGTGACTGCCATTTATTTTTTACCTGGTCAATGACTGCATTCAGGTTGGTTGTTTTTAATCGCAATGCCATGCCGCTATTTTCTTTTTTGAAACACAATGCCAGTGGCGTGACCACTTCACGTAGTGAATTAAAGTTGAAATTTTTTGCCACACCGATCACATGGAACTCGATCAATTTTCTCCCTTGTTCGATATTGTCGACCTCATATAATTTTTTATTTAGCAGGTCTTTTGTAGCCAGGAATTTAGCGGCAGCTTCATTAATAATAATGGCTGTGGAATCGGTCAGGAACTCCGGTGAAAAATTTCTTCCCTCGGTCAGCTTCATGTCCATTGCCGGAATATAATTTTCATCTACGTTCCATCGTTGCATCGAGATGGCGTCCTGCTGGTTCAGTGAAGGTGATGTAAAAAATGCATCATTACTGCGATAACCATCCACGGGCAGAAAAGCTGTCATCGTAATTTTTTCAACGCCGCTGATTTGTTTTACTTCATCCCTGAAACGGTCGGCTTGTGATCCAAGAGATCCGATATTTTGAACGATCATCACCTGATCCCGGTTGAAGCCAATATCTTTATTTTTGATATAACTGAGCTGGTTATAGATAACAATAGTGCCCACGATGAGTATGATAGAAATCCAGAACTGTATCACCACCAAAATATTTCTTAAGACTGATCCTTTAAAACCTTTTGCCAGCTTTCCTTTAAGCACTTCAATCGGCTGAAAGGCCGACAGAAAAAGGGCAGGATAACTTCCGGCAAGTAATCCAACAACAATCATCAACGCCACCAAAGTAATTAGCATGGAAGGTTTGAACAATATTTCGATGCTAATATTTTTTCCGGCAAGCGTATTGAAATAAGGAAGCAATAATATAGTGATGGCAACAGCCAGCAGAAGAGAAAAAAAGCTGATGATGAGTGATTCGGTTAAGAATTGTTGAATAAGGTGGTTTCTCATCGACCCTAATACTTTTCTTACGCCGATTTCTTTTGCACGGTTTGAAGAGCGTGCGGTAGAGAGGTTCATAAAATTTACGCAGGCAATTAATAAAATCAACACCGCGATGGCAGAAAAAATATAAACATATTGGATGCTGCTATTGGCGCCAATTTCGTCCGTTTTGTTCGAATGCAGGTGGATATCGGTGAGTGGTGTCAGCCCATTGCGAACATATGCGCCAGTTTTTTTGAACTCTTCAATGCTTTGGTTGAGCACTGTTTTTAATAGAGGCCCGATATATTTATACGTCATATTATCCAATGCCTGCGCCAGTTTCTTCATATCTGTGCCAGGTTTAACAAGAATATACGTGTGCCAATTTTCGCTTAACCAATTATCACTTCGGCTCTCTGCATTTTCACTGGCGGCCATAAAGATGTCGAATTTAAAATGAGATTGTTCCGGGATGTCTTTTATCACCGCATTGATTTTATAGTTGATGCTGTCATTAAATACCAGGCTTTCTCCCACTACATCCGTACGATTGAAATATTTTTTTGCAATTTTTTCAGTAATGATCAATGTTCGCGGAGCTCTCAACACGTTGGATGGATCGCCCGCAATCAGCGGTAAGGTGAATACTTGCAGCAACGTAGAATCGGCCCATGCAACATTCGGTTCATTTACTTTCTCTCCTCCTTTTTTGATAAATACATCGCCATGGTTTTGCATCCTGGTATATTGTAAAATGCCAGGAATTTCCCTGACCGCTGTGGCTCCTTCAAGAGCGGCAGTTACTGCAAGATCAAAATGATTTACGCCAAATTTGATTTCGTTATCGATCCGGTAAATATTATCGGCTTGTTTATTATACTTGTCATAGCTCAATTCATCAAGCACATACAGCATAATCATCATGCAGGTGGTTAAGCCAACAGCAAGTCCAACCACATTGATAGCTGTATAAAATTTATTTTTCCTGAAATTCCTGAAAGCGGTTTTAAAATAATTTTTGAACATGGTGCAGGTTTTAGAATTTGTGTAGGACGATTGAGATCAGGTTTGGGTTACGGACCGGAATTTATCCAATCACATGCCGTTGTGAAAGACGAATGATTTACAATACAGTAGCGTCACGAAAGAAATATGAATTGGTTCATTTCCGATACAAGATGTGTGCGTTTTTGATACAGGGAGAAGAAAATTTTCGTACACAGCACGCGGAAAAAGTTGATTGGTCTATCCTTTGCGATTTTGCGCCTTTGCGTGAAAATATCTCACGCAAAGGCGCAAAATCGCAAAGAATAGACCAATCAGCTTATCAACTTTATTCTGTCCGAAGCGCTTTCACCGGGTTTGAACCTGCGGCTTTAATAGCCTGGAAGCTTACCGTGATCAGTGCGATCAGTGCCGATGATATTGCTGCGATGGCGAATATCCACCAACTCATGTCGATTCTATAGAAAAAATCCTGCAGCCATTTATTCATCATATATCCCGCAAGCGGCAAAGCAATAAGCGTTGCTATCACAACCAACTTCACAAAATCTTTTGATAATAATCCGACGATCTGGAACATTCCTGCTCCCAAAATTTTTCTTACGCCGATTTCTTTGGTTCTTTGTTGCGCTGTAAATGCGGATAATCCAAATAATCCAAGTGTGGCGAGCAGTATTGCAATCGTTGCGAAAATATTCATGATCTTTCCTGTGCGTAATTCTGCGCCATAAAGTTTGTCATAGTCTTCGTCGAGGAAATAATATTCAAATGGACGATGTGGTGCAAATGTTTTCCATTTAGATTCAATTTGAGAAATGGTTTTGGAAATATCTCCGGAAGAAATTCTTACCAATAATCTGAAATTGCCCCATTCTTCCTGGAAAATTACGAGCGGTTTAATTGGATCGTGCATGGAAGAAAAATGGAAATCTTTTACCACACCCTTTACAAAACCGGGCCGTTGTTCTCCCAAAAACATTTTTTTACCAATTGCTTCCTGCGGCGTCCAACCCAACGCTTTCGCGGCGGACTCATTCAATACGTAATGGTATTTTCTATCTTTCTGTTCCTTTACATCCCATACATCTTTGATGTCTTGTTGTGTGAAATCGCTTCCCGCAATTAATTCTAGTCCGACTGTTTTTATAAATTCTTCATCCACCGGATCTGCTGTTACCATCAGGTGAGTATCGTCTGACATCCCTTCTTTATTCATGCTATAACCACCTAGTATATGCGTGGGCGCATCGCGTACACTCGAAACATTTTTTACATATCCTGTAGCTTTCAGTTCGTTTTTAAAGGCAACAATATTGGTCATTATTTTACTGTCAAGTGGCAATACCAATACATGATCACGTTCGTATCCGAGTTTTTTATGTTGAATAAAATAAAGTTGTTTCTGCATGATGGCCGTAGCCACAATAAGAAATACGGAAATCACAAATTGAAAAACGATGAGCGATTTGCGCAACCATAATCCCGATCCCGATTTCTTCGGCAAACCTTTAAGCACTTTCACGGGTTGATAAGACGACAAAACAAACGCGGGATAACTGCCTGCCAAAAGACTGATGCAAATGATAATGAGTAAACAAAAAATAATTGAGAAAGGCGACAACAACGCGGAGATATGGATTTCTCTTTCTGCGAGATGATTAAACGCAGGCAACAAAAATATCACAACGACGATGCTCAGCAATAATCCTGCTACTGATAGAATCAACGACTCTCCGATGAACTGAGCAAAGATTTGCGTTTTGTATGCACCTGATACTTTTCTGATTCCAACTTCTTTTGCACGTTCGATAGATCTTGCGGTACTTAAATTAATATAGGTGAAACAAGCGATGGCAAGTATCAGCAAGGCCACTGCACCAATTATATACACATAGGTAATGCTGCCATTCGGCTCAAAACCGTCGTAGGGAGAGTAAAGATGAATCCTGGTAAATGGCTCTAGAAAAAATGTGATATAATTGTCCGCTGTATATTCCTTCCCCAATTCTTTTTTCATGAATGCAGGAATTTTCTGCTGCAATGATTCTACAGAATTCTTGTTTTTCAAAAGCAAATACGTCGTGAAATTTGCGTCGTAATAAGTTTCTTCCTGCGTTTCACCCAATGAAGAGAACGATGCAAGAAAATCGAATTTGATTTGCGAGTTGGCGGGACAATCTCCAATAACACCTGTTACTTCATAAGAATCCCCGTCACTTCCAATATTGATTATTTTTCCAACAGGGTCGTCCTGGCCAAAATATTTAGTGGCTGTAGAACGGGTGAGCACTACCTTATTCAATCCCGATAAGGCCTTTTGATTGTTTCCCTCCAATAACGGAAAAGAAAACAAATCGAAGAAAGTTGAATCAGCAAATAAAAAACGATTCTCGTCGAAAAGCTTATTACCATATTTTACTATCCTCGACCGTTGCGACATGCGCACACCTTCTTCCACTTCTGGAAAATTTTTCTTGAATGCGGGATACACTTTCGTACTTGTAAAATTTCCCCGGTTCACCGAGCCGCTAAAACTGTATTCCATAATCACACGAACAATCCGATTGCCTTTTTGCTGAAAATTGTCATAATTCAATTCGTGATTGATGTACAAACCAATCATTAAGCAACAACTCAATCCGACTGTAAGTCCCAATAGATTGATTGCAGAAAAAGCTTTTTTCTTCCAAAGATTCCTAAGCGCAATTTTTAGATAATGTGTTAGCATGATGTATAGTTTTATGCGGCGGTAATCAGATCAGACGTGCCGTTCAGCTAAAAGTTACTTTTCGTTATGTGGTTGAAGGGAAGAGCGAAGAAACAGAGCGAAGAGCGCACAACCCTCCGCTCTTCGCTCTGTTTCTCCGCTCCTCCCTCCAACTCCCTATTCCGCTCTCAAGCTTTTCACCGGGTTCGTCATCGCCGCTTTGATTGCCTGGTAACTGATCGTTGCGAGTGCAATAAAAACTGCGAGTGAGCCTGCCAGTAAGAATAGCCACCAACTGATATTGATTCTATATACAAAATCCTGTAACCATCGATTCATGATAAACCATGCAATCGGCGACGCGATCACCAAGGCAATTACAACAAGCAGGATAAAATCTTTAGAAATTAGTACAACGATATCGCTGATGGAAGCACCCAATACTTTACGAACACCAATTTCTTTTGTGCGTTGTATCGTTGCAAAGAGAGAAAGTCCAAGCAATCCGAGACATGCCACAAAAATCGCAAGGCTGGCAAATATGCCGAACACTTTTCCGAACAGCTGATCATTTTTATATTGATCATTGAATTTTTCGTCTAGAAAAAAATAATCGAACAGATTTCCCTGGAAGAAAGCATCATATTTTGCTTTGATAGCTGCAATGGTCGCGTTGATATTTGCGGAACTCACTTTTACTGATATCGGGCTATAAACGCCACTACTCGGATGCATGATCAGTGGCTCTATGGCGTAGTGAAGTGATTTCTGGTGAAAATCATTCGCCACTCCGATAATGTCCCAATTTTTGTCGAAGAATCTAACTGTTTTGCCGACAGCGTCTTCATCCGATTTGAATCCAAGTAGTTTGACTGCAGATTTATTCAAAATGATATTGTGTATTTTTTGCCAGTCACCATTGTAGTCAGTAAACGCAAAATCTCTTCCTGCTGAAAGTTTAATATTATATGCCGCAAGAAATTCATGTCCCACACCGAATCTACGTAATGTGAATTTCATATTTGCATCTGTTGCGTCTGTGCGGCGTACATCAAAAACACGCGCCATTTCATTTCCGAGTGGCCGGTCAGTCGTAGTGACTGCTTTTACATTTGGAATTCTTTTTATTTCTTCTTTAAAGCTTTCCTGTGTAGAAGAAAAAGTGGAATCTTGTTTTGTAAGAGATGGTCCTTTGATCATCAGCATCTGGTCGATATTCATTCCAAGTTGCTGACTGTTTACATATTTCAATTGTTTGTACACAACAAACGATCCGATAATCAATGCAACCGTAATCGCAAATTGACCAATCACCAAACTTTTTCGCAATGCGATTCCTTTTTTGGATGCGCTGAATTTTCCTTTCAATACCAAAATCGGTTTGAATGATGAAAGCACGAAAGCGGGATAGAAACCGGAAATAAGAATTCCTGCAATGATTAGCACGATCAACGCAATACTAATTGCATATCCATTCAAACCTTTGCGGAACAAGTAGGAGAGTGATAAATCATATCCGGTAAGACTGTTGAAACTTCTTTGAACAAGTAGCACAAAACCGACAGCGATTACCAAAGAAATGATGTTGATGAATAATGACTCGCCTAAAAATTGTCGAACCAGCTGCGATTTCGTAGCGCCTGCAACTTTCCGGACACCTACTTCCTTTGCTCTGTCGGCAGATCTCGCGGTAGAAAGATTGATATAATTTACCCATGCAATCGAAATAATAAACAGCGCGATGATCAATAATCCCCATACAACAGTTGCACTCGCTGTTCTTCCAATTTCATATTCAAAATCTGAATAGAGATGGGCCTTCGAAAGTGGTTGCAGGAAAAATTTTTCATCGCTTCCTGAAATTTTATTTCCCTGGAAGTGACGTTGACTGAACGCAGGCAATTTTGCTTCGAGCGCTTTATAATTTGTTCCCTGCTTCAATTGGATATAGTGCCAGAAGTCCGAATCTTTATAATCGTGTTCCGCTTCCTTCCAACCGTAGGTGCGGTACAATGTGGGGTAAGCAATTGCAATATCAAATTGCAAGTGAGAATTTTCAGGAAGGTTTTTGCAAATACCAGTTACTTTATAAGGCAATGAATCACGTGAGATCACAAATGTTTTCCCGATGAGCGAGTTATAGTCGGTTCCTTTATAATCAAAAATTCTTTCAGCTAATTTTGTCGAAAGCACAACTGAATTCGGTTCATTCAAAACCGTCTTCACATCACCGGCAAGCAATGGAAAATTAAACATGGTGAACAAAGAAGTTTCCGCAGCCATTGCATTTGATTCCTCCAGTTTTTTGTCTTTATAAGTAATGATCACTTCTCCGACAGGTACAACACGGACATGATTGATCACTTCGGGAAAATCAGTTTGCATATCCGGGCCCACTGCTGAATAAGTGATTGTTCCATGCTGCATCAGTTTTCCATTTTGATAACGATCGTTCGCTACACGATAGATGTCCTTTGCATTTTCATTGAACTGATCGTAGCTCAATTCAAAACTCACGTATTGCAAAATGAGCAGACATGCAGCCATGCCAATGGATAATCCAGCGATATTGATTGCAGTAAATGTTTTGTTTTTACGCAGGTTGCGAAAAATAGTTTTTAGATAATTTTTAAACATGCGTCGGGTTTTGATGCTGATAAAATTCGAACTACTATTATTAGACTGAAAAATCCTTTTATTGTTGCACACTAGCTCCGCCTTGAAGGACGGAGCTAGTGTGGCGGCTCGCTGACGAATCAAATATTTTTTACAAATCAATTTTGTCGACACCGCCGTCAGGGTCGTCGACCGCTGACGGGGTGAATGCATTTTCACATTTTCATATCTTCACATTTCCACGTTCGTCTATTCCGTTCTCAATGATTTCACCGGGTTGGCATTTGCCGTTTTCAAGCAATGATATGCGATTGTCAATGCCGCGATGAGAACAGTAATGATTGCAGATGCGACAAAAACTGTCCAGCCAATATCTATCCTGTATGTAAACTCCTGCAGCCATTTATTCACGGCATACCATGCGATTGGCCATGCAATTAAATTTCCCAATAATACTAATGCAAGTAAATCTTTTGATAGCAAACCGATGAGATTGCCGACATTCGCGCCGATCACTTTTCGGATTCCAATTTCTTTTGTTCTTGTTTCTGTGGAATGCGCGATCAAGCCAAACAAACCGAGACTGGAAATGATAATCGCTAATACAGCGAATATTTTTAAAATGCTGCTCATATTATCTTCCTTCTTATAGAGATGTGCAATATTTTCATCGAGGAAACTATAACTAAACAAAGTGTTCGGAGATATTTCTTCTACTTTCTTTTTCATGAAATCAATTGCCTCTGCAGTTTTGCCAGCCCTGATTTTTACAAACATGGCTTCGGCCCATTCCGGTTTGTACTCGAGCACCAATGGTTCTATCTGGTGATGCAGCGAAGCAAAATGAAAATCTTTCACAACACCCACAACTTTCCCTTTCACCTTCATCGTCGTGTTTTCAACCAATTTATTCACGGGATCCTTCATCTCTAATATTTCAGCAGCACGTTCATTGAGGATGAATGCAGAAGAATCATTAAATGCCGTAGAAAAATTTCTTCCATCTTTCATTTGGATATTCAATGCAGGAATATAGTTTTCATCCACACGCATCACTTTTACCGAAGGATATTGTTTTCCGGATGGTGCATCGATAGGCACAACAGATTCCACACTGAGCCCGTCGCCGATTACATTTGATGCTTTGGCAACGGTGATGATATCGGGGTTTTTCAAAATTTCATTTTTTATTACATCCGGGTTCTTGAGAATTTTTTCTTTGAATTTTCCATAGAGCTTTGCGATCATCACCTGGTCTTTATCAAACCCCAATTTTTTATTTTTGAATAATTGTGTTTGCTGGTAGATCAATACGGTGGAAATAATCAGCAAACCGGAAACAACAAATTGAAATACCACTAATCCCTTGCGTACATAATTCGCAGATGACTTAGGCGTTTTAGTTGCTTTTAAAGAATGAATAGGTTCGAAATTAGAAATGAAAAACGCGGGGAACAAACCGGATATTAATCCTACTGTAAGAACAATGCCGATGATGATTGCTAAATTAACCGGTTTGAATATTTCTCCCATGCTCACCTCTCTGCCGGTAACACTATTATAAAATGGAAGTGAAATCTGGTAAATAAGAATCGCTAGTAAGCCTGACAACAAAGTAAGAATGAACGCCTCGCCCATGAATTGAAGAATGATTTGTTTTCTGGTGGCGCCTAATAATTTTCTCAACCCCACTTCTTTTAATCTTTTCAATGCCTGTGTGGTGAAGAGATTGATAAAATTTACACAAGCGATCAGTAGTATCAGCACTTCCACTGCAATGAAAATATAAACGTAGATGATGCTGCTGTTCGCACCCATTTCCTGTATCAGATCCGATTTGAGATGAATATCTGTTATTGGCTGGAACCTGCCGCCGGCTGCGCTTTCCTCAATTTCTTTTTTTGTGCCCATGCCTTCATAATATTTCATATAAAAATCTTTCAGCCTTTTTCTTGCTTTGATGATGTCATCAGGATGGCTGAATTCAACATATGTCCAACCAAACATCCAATCCCTGTTATTTTTCCATTCGGCAGGCAAATCCCTCATGAAGGTTGACATCGACATCAGGTAATCGAATTGCAAGTGAGTATTGCCAGGCAAGTCTTCCACAACTGCTCTTACAAAAGCCTCATTATGATCGTCAAATTTTATTTTTTGTGAGATGGGATCTTTGTTGCCAAATAATTTTTGCGCGAGACTTTTGGTAATAAGAATGGAACCAGGTTCTGTGAGCGCTTTGACCGGGTCGCCGGCAATTGCTTTGAAATCGAACATATCAACCATGGAAGGATCCGCCGGATGACCCACTGCCTGAGTTTGTGTGTTGAACCCTGTGCTTATGATGTCTCCTCCACTTTGCGATATACGAGCCGTCGATTTTATTTCTGGAAAAAATTTTTTCAGTTCGTCGGCCAGCAATGGTTGCGATTTGGACCATTCGGTGCTCACCATCCGGTAAATCCTGTCGTGTTTGGAAAAACTTTTTTCATAACTCAATTCCTGCTTAATATGGAGCGTAAGCAGCAGGCCGCAGGCAATGCCAAGCGACAATCCGAGAAGATTAAAAAGACTATATGCTTTTTGCCTGAACAAATTTCGGAAAGCGATTTTGAAGAAGTTTTTTTGCATGTGAATTGGTTTTGCCTCATCCCCAACCCTTCTCCTGAAGGAGAAGGGTGCCTGGAAATGTGAGTTACTTATTTTTTATTTTAATAATAGATTTACGATTTAATCATTCGCACATTTGCACATTTTCAAATTCGCACATTATCATTCCGCTCTTATCGCTTTCGCGGGATTTGACAACCCGGCTTTCACTGCTTGAAAACTGATCGTTATAAAAGCAATCAGTGTCGCGGCTATTCCCGCTGCGAGGAATATCCACCATGCAAGGTGAATGCGATAGGCAAAATCCTGCAGCCACTGATACATCGCATACCACGCAACTGGAAATGCAATGACAGCGGCAATCGCTACCAACTTCAAAAAGTCTTTTGACATCATCGTTGTGATCTGGGTTACGCTGGCTCCCAAAACTTTTCTTATTCCAATTTCTTTGATGCGTTGTGTTATTGCAAATGCTGAAAGTCCAAACAATCCAAGACATGCAATGAAAATGGCAATACATGAAAAAACAGTGAATATATTTCCCTGCTGTTGTTCGCTTGAATACAAGGCGGCAAATTTTTCATCAAAAAAATTGTATTGGAAAGGTGTTTCAGGAAGATATTTTTTCCAGGTATCGTCGATATACTTTATAGTAGCGGGAATATTGTTGCCGGA
Source organism: Bacteroidota bacterium (assembly GCA_018267615.1). Taxonomy (GTDB): domain Bacteria; phylum Bacteroidota; class Bacteroidia; order Chitinophagales; family Chitinophagaceae; genus Puia. The sequence goes on from JAFDYD010000003.1 coordinate 21,798, forward strand.
AATTTTAATGGTAAGATTTCCGAATCCGAAATTTCGGATCATGATCAGCGGAATTATTTTCTGGTGCATTGATTCAAAATGGAAATCATTCGTCACGCCAATAATCTTTCCACGAACGCCGCCATATGCGATGTCTTTGCCGATTGCGTTTGTCGGTGTTTTCCAATTCAACATGCTAACAGCAGCTTCATTGATGATGAAGTTTGCAGAGTCGGTAGAAAAATCGCGCGAGAAATTTCTTCCTGCGGCCATGTTGATGCCATAGGTTGGAATGAAATCATAATCAATGGTTATGTATTTAAGATCGGCATTGATCGGTTTGAGTGAATCGCCCGATAAAATACTTGCGCCCATATCATCCAATAATCTTCCGGTTGGAATGCGGGAAGAGCGACCGAAATTTTTGATATTCGGATTTCGAAAAAGTTCACTGCGGAATGATTCGTATTTATTGTTCAATGCAGACGTATAGGGCAGCGTCACGAGATGATCCTTATTGTAACCCAACGATGCGTTTTGCATATATCGTAATTGTTGAAAAACGACCATCGTTGCGATGATGAGTATGATGGATATGGAAAACTGCGCCACCACAAGCACCTGTCTAAATGAAATATTTCCTTTTCCAATTTTGAATGAACCTTTTAAGACTGATACCGGGTTGAATGATGACATGAATAAGGCGGGATATATGCCACTCAATAAACCCACGACAAAAGGAAGTAACAATATTGAAATGATCACCGGTGCCTGCAATAAATTCTTAATCGAGAAAGACTGGTGTAGTAAAGAATTGACTAAGGGAAGAATTGCCCAAGTCAGCAATAACGCAAATATCAATGCGATTGCAGCAAGGAAAATCGATTCGCTCAGAAACTGTGCGATGATTTCTTTGCGCTGTGCGCCGGCAACTTTCCGTACGCCGATCTCACGCGCGCGTAACGCGGATCGTGCGGTTGACAAGTTCATATAATTGATGCACGCGATCAGCAAGACAAATAAAGCGATCGCGCTAAAAATATAAACTCTCTTTATATCACCGTTCGGTTCTATTTCATCATCCAGGTGTGAACGCAGATGGATATCTGTTAGTTTTTGTAGGTATAATTTTGTGGCTGTAGATCCTTTAAATCCTGCAGGTTCGTTGGGAAAATGATAGTGTTTGTCCAGGAAAGCAGGGAATCGTGATTCAATTTTTGCTACCGGGTAATTTTCAGGAAACATCAGGTAAGTGTAGAATGCATTATTTCCAAAATTTGTTTCAAGCTGTTTTCTTCCATACACCGTTGAATCGTTTAATGTGCTGAATGAAATCAATAATTCAGGATGGAAATGTGCATTCGAAGGCAATAGTTTGAACAAACCTGTCACTTTTAAATTTAATGCATTGTCGATTTTCACCATCTGGTTAACCGGATCATTTCTGCCAAAATATTTTTTCGCGATTTCTTCCGATATCATAACGCAATTCGGTTCGGCCAAAGCAGTCTTTGCATTTCCTCTCGTGATTGTTGTAGGAAAGAAATCGAAAAAGTTTTCATCTGCAAAAAAAGCATTCTTCTCAAGGAATAATTTTTCCTCGTAACGCAATGAAGTTGATCCATTATTCAGAAGACGGGTCATTTTTTGTATGTCGGGGAAATCATTTTTTAATAATGGCCCGAATGGAGGCGCAACGGCACTCAGATGCAGATTCTCGATTCCGTCTGCAGTATTGAAACTTCTCGTTACGCGATATATCCGCGAGGCATTTTCGTTGAACCTGTCATAGCTCAATTCGTTGAGGATATATGTTACGATGAGAAGACAGCAGGTGAGGCCCACCGTTAGTCCAAATAAGTTGATGAAGGAAATAAATTTATATTTCCTAAGATTTCGAAGGGCAATTTTGAGATAATTTTTTAGCATGGTGATTATTTAGTTTTGAACGATGAAGGATGCGATGAAAATAAATTCACGTGTCATCGTTCACTTCTTAAAACAGGTAAATGCTAAACGCTAAAGGCTGAACGCAAAACGCGGAACGCAATTTGCAGACGCGTTAGGCGTTAAGCGTTGTGCGTTTAGCGTTCAGCATTATTTAAATGTCAAATTAATTCTTCCACTTCCTGCATCAACAGTAACCGGCACGCCGCCACCATTTAATTTCCCACGCAACTGATTTTCTTCCATCGATCCGCTGAAATTATTAAGTGGATCTGTTTTGATTTTGTTTGCATTCAGGTTTAAGTTCAGCCCTTTATTTTTTGGAAGTTCGAGGTCAACATGGCCTGATGAATTGCTGATGGTTACATATTCTCCGAGTTCTTTGATATCAACGGCAATATTTCCTCCGCTTGTGGATGCATCCAGGCTACAAGACATTTCGCGGAGATCAACATTTCCTCCAGATGTGTGTGCGACAAGTTCACCCATGACATTTTTTCCATCAACACTTCCGCCGCTGGTTGTAGCTCTTACGGTTCCATTCAACCCACGGAGTCTTAATGAACCACCCGAAGTGTTTAATTTGATTTTGCCGGTACAATTTTCTGCAACGATACTTCCACCACTTGTGTGCAGATCGATATCGTCTTTTGAATCCGATACATCGATGCTTCCGCCAGAAGTTCCACCGTTGATTTTCCCGGAAACTCTTTCAACAGTCAGGCTTCCGCCGCTCGTTCTGAAATATTGTGTACCTGACAAATTAGACAGGTTAATACTTCCGCCACTTGTAGAAAGGTCTGTCGATACATTTTGCGGTACAAATATTTTAAATGAAATACTCAACGCGCGTTTCCAATTCATGTTCTTTTCTTTTGTTTTGGCGATTGCGCTGATCTTTCCGCCACTAACGGTTACGCTCAGGTCATAATCTTCACTGAGTCTCTTTTGGATTTCGTCTTTGGACACACTGAATTCCCTTCCATTGTTTGGGGAAACATATACTTCCACTCTTGTTTCTCCTGCATTTCCAGCAACGGAAATACTACCACCTTGTGTTTTAGCTTCAACTTCTTTCACGGATTCACCGGCGAAAGATTTTGTCATGTATGGTGTTCCCGATTGCGCGCGGGTAGCGAGCGCTGCAAATACTAATAATGATAAGATGAGATTTTTTTTCATGTTTTACTTTGTTTAATGAATACCTGTGACTCTATTTTAAATTTTAATTACATATTTTTTGCACCGCCGTCAGGGCCTTCGGCCGCTGACGGGGTGGGTGGATGAATTCAACCAATCAACTAAACAACATCTACTCCGTTCTCAAACTCTTTACCGGGTTCGCTACCGCAGCTCTAATTGCCTGGACACTTATTGTTAATAAAGCGATCAACAATGCGGATACGCCGGCGATGATGAATACCCACCAACTGATATTCGTGCGATAGGCGAAATCTTGCAACCATCGATGCATAAAATACCAGGAAACAGGTGCTGCGATGAAAAAAGAAATGAGTACGAGTTTCAAGAAATCTTTTGATAATAAGTTAACGATACCACTCGTCGACGATCCGATCACTTTTCGGATACCGATTTCTTTTGTCCGCTGCATGGTGCTGTACGATGCGAGACCAAGTAAGCCGAGACAGGAAATAAAAATCGCGAGTACTGCGAAATTCAAGAACAACTTCCCGAATCTTTCTTCGCCGCGATATTGTTTGTCGAAAAACTCATCCATAAAAAAATAACTGAATGGACGATTTGGTATCAATGTTTTCCATTTGCTTTCAACCGCTGCAATGGTAGAAGGCAAATTAGCTGCAGAAACATTTATTGAGATAAGATTGCAACCATTTGGTTCAATCCGCATACTCAATGGTTTGATGGTTTCTTGTAACGCTTCGAAATGAAAATCTTTCATAACTCCGATGATCTTTCCTTCTCGTCCCCATTGTTTGAAACGCTTGCCCACAGCCTGTTCTGGCGAAGCATAACCAAACATTTTTACCGCTGCTTCATTCAATATCATCGACTGTGTTGTATCAGTCATGAAATCTCTTGAGAAAGATCTTCCGGCCGCCATTTTTATTTTGAATTGATTGATATAATCAAAATCGACAAAATACAATTCGAGATTGGCGATTTGTAATTCACCTTTTGTGTTTTCGATTTCAGAATATGCTGTCGGCCTTCCTCCGCCCGGAACGCTCGATGACATGGCAGTTGATTTTACAGTAGGGATGCTCGCTATTTCCTGTCTCAGCGCATTTTTTTGCTGGTCGCCTTGTGAATCGATTACCATGATCTGGTCCTTCGTAAAACCAAGATCCTGGCTGCGCATATACTTCATTTGTGTATAAACAATGATCGTACCGATGATCAATGCAATTGAAATGGTGAACTGTGCGACGACCAATCCTTTTCTAAGAATAATTCCTCTGGTGCCTGTCACAAATCTTCCTTTGAGTACAACAACAGGTTTGAATGAAGAGAGTACCAACGCAGGATAAATTCCTGCGAGCAATCCGATTCCAATTGCTCCGAAAAAAAGAATGAGTATATAACTTATATTCTGAAAAATGCCATGGCTGATGGTTTTTCCGGCAAGCATATTGAATGAAGGAAGCAACAATGCGCAGATTCCAGTACTCAACAAAAATGCGATCAGGCATAGCATGACAGACTCTCCAATAAATTGCAATGCTAAATTGGATTTTTCTGCACCGACTACTTTCCTGATTCCAACTTCTTTTGCACGTTCAGCAGATCTTGCCGTAGTGAGATTGATAAAGTTGATACATGCTATCAACAAAATAAATACGGCGATGATCGAGAATATATATACGTTTCCTATATTCCCAGTCTTACTTCCATCGCGTGTTGAGTACAAATACACAGATCGCAATGGTTCGAGGAAAAGGCTATAAAACATTTTGCTTTGCTTCATACCTGTGCCGTCTCTTTTTTCAAGGAACGCAGGAAATTTTGCTTCCAGTTTTTTAGGATCTGTTCCGGGTTTCAGAAGCAGGTAAGTGGCCGCACCGAAATTGCCCCATTGTTCTTCGATGTTTGGCGCAAGTTTTCTTGTGAGGGTGGACATGGAAACGATTACATCTCCCTTAATAGTGGAGTTTTCGGGAATATCTTTTATGATTCCTGTTACAGTTGCTGCTTGTCCATCCCCAAATATTTGTAATGTTTGCCCAATAGGATTTTCACTGCCGAAATATTTTTTTGCTGCTGTTTCTGAGAATACGACGCTGAATGGTTCTTTCAAAGCAGTTTTCGGATTCCCTTTTATCATTTTGAAATCGAAAACATCAAACAATGTCGAATCGCCCCAGAAGGCATTGTCTTCCTGGAATTTGATATTGCCTCTTCTCACTAGGAAATTATCACCTGTTGCTCTCGCGAATGATTGTATTTCCGGAAAATCGCTTGCAATATTTTTTGGCATTGCGAAGGAAGGGACGCTGAATTTTAAAACTTCGGTCGGAGTTTTGATATCACATACTACCCGATAAATTCGATCTGCTTTCGTGTTGAATGCATCGTAGCTTAATTCAAACGTCACGTACAGGTAAATTAAAAAGCATGCCGACATGCCGACTGCCAGTCCGGTAAGATTGATGAAAGAAAAAACGCGATGCTTCCAAAGATTTCTAAAAGTGCTTTTGAGATAGTTTTTGAACATGACGATTGTTTAAAGCTATTTTGAATTGTTTTCTCTGTGAGATGGATATTTTATAAAACCCAACGACTTTACTTTTTCATTTAATCTTTAACGATTTTTCACACCGCCGTCGGGGTCTTTCGACCGCCGACGGGGTGATGGCTTTCAACCGATCAACCAATCAACTTTCTTTTTCTCCGCCCTAAAGGGCGGAGATAGTGGGTCAGACATTCTTCACATTTTCATATTTTCACATTCACCACATTTACATTCATTCCGTTCTCAAACTCTTCACCGGGTTTGCCAATGCGGCTTTTATTGCGCGCATACTCACGGTAATAATTGTAATTAAAATGGCGATTATGCCAGATAATAAGAATACCCACCATTTGATATCAATTCTATATGCAAAATCCTCCAGCCATTTATGCATGAAGTACCATGCAAGCGGCGTCGCGATCAATAATGAAATCACCACAAGCATTAAGAAATCTGCTGATAATAATTTTACAATTCCAGTAACGCTCGCGCCCAGCACTTTTCGGATTCCTATTTCTTTCACTTTCCTGTCTACGACAAAAGTGGTAAGTCCGAAAAGACCGAGACATGCAATCAGCAACGACAGTGCAGAGAATCCATAAAAAATTCCTTCCATCTTTTGTTCGTTGCCGTATTGCTCATTGATTCTTTCTTCAACAAAAGAATAGGTTAGCGGAACTTCGGGCACAATCGACGCCCAGGTTTTTTTCAGGTGATTGATAGCTTCATCAATATGGGATGCGTCTATTTTGAGTGAAATTAAGTTCGACCCTTTCGCGTATCCTATCATAAGTGCGTCAACAGGTTTGTGCAAACTTTCGAAATTGAAATCTTTGATTACGCCAATTACATAACGTGTATGATCTCCTTTACCAAATTTTTTCCCGATCGCATTTTCTGGTTTGCCCCAACCAAATGTTCTTACAGCAGCTTCATTCACCAGCACCGATTTAGTTGTATCCGTCGGAATTTCTTTTGAAAAAAATCTCCCTGCCGCTAATTTCATATCGTAGGTATTGAAATAATCCGCATCTGCATACATTTGATAAAGGCTTGTTGATATTTCTTCTCCCTTGAGGTTTTCAGTGGTCGTCCATCCATTACTCACTCCGCCAACGATATTCTGTTCATGCCTGCTCACATTCAGTATGGTCTTATCTTTTAAAAATTCATTCCGAATCGCAGTGTATCGATCCTGCACGCGTTGATCACGGTTAAAATCTATTTGCACAATTGCGCTTCCATCAAAACCAAGTGATTTATTTTTTACGAAACCCATTTGCTGACTAATAATAAAAATGCAGGCGATCAACGCAATCGTCGCGGTGAATTGAAACACAACGAGGCTTTTTCGGATGATAGTACCACGAATGCTTTGCGAAAAATTTCCTTTAAGTGCAACAGCCGGCTTGAAGGAAGACAGTACAATTGCTGGATATATCCCGGCAATGATTCCGATTAAGAAAATAAAACAAACGAGAATCGTAACGGTGGTTACATTGAGTGGGAAACGGTAATCTGTTCCTATCCACGCGGAGAACGCGGGTAATAGTAACTTGAAAAGCAAAACGCCGAGACAAACCGAAATCGCGCAGAGAATAAATGTTTCGATTGAAAATTGTCGTATCAATTGCCATCTCGAAGCGCCTATCACTTTTCTCACGGAAGTTTCTTTCGCGCGCTTAATTGCTCCGGCTGTTGTGAGATTGATATAGTTTACACAAGCAAGCAACAGCACGATAATTCCAACAATTGAAAATACTCTCACCTGTGCCAGGTTGCCGTTATTGCCAGCGTCATAGCGGAGATGCGATTTCAAATGGATATCGCGGATTGGTTGTAGAAAATAATAATAAGACATTTTATTTTCCTTCCAATCTTTCTCGGAATATTTTGCGGCGATGCTGTTGATTTGTTTTTCTGTTTGTTCAAGTTGTAATGGATTTTGCAATCGAACATAAACAAAGGCCCACCCACCTACCCAATAAGTGTTTATGTCTTCTTTATATTGTTGCATCATTCGTTCTTCCAGGTATTTTTCGGAAAAGATCAAGTCATATTGGATTTGTGAATTGAGTGGCGCATTTTCGACCACGCCGCTAACGACCATGGATTGCTGATCATTCACCAGAATTGTTTTGCCGATCGGATCTTCAGAACCAAAATATTTGATAGCCGTTTTTTCGGAAAGCACTACACGGTTGGCTGCTTGTAAGCACTGTGTTGGATTACCTTCTTTCAATTTGAATCCGAAAAATTGAAAAAAGTTTGGTGACACTTCGATAACGCTGCTCTCTACATATTGCCGGTCTGAAATTTTTGTGTTGAATTGATTGAAGAAAATTCGACAAGAAGATTTAACCGCAGGTAATAATCGCGGTAATTGTGAAAATGCAGGTCCCGTTGGAGCTTGTGAAAATGATTCACTCTCGCTTTTAAATGTATTTGAAATACGGAATATCTCATTGTCATTGGGATGAAAATTATCAAAGCTCAATTCACGATGAAGCCAAACGCCAATGAGTAAACAAACTGCAACACCAATCGCCAACCCCATAATATTTAATGAAGCGTAAGTTTTGTTTTTCAACAAATTTCGCCACGCGGTGATAAAAAAATTTTTAAACATAGTCGGTGATTATAAATTATTAATGAGAATCTAATTGACTACTTAAATTCTCATGTGATATATTCGTTTTTACTCACCGCCGTCAGGGTCTTTGACCGCTGACGGGGTGGTCGCATTCAACCAATCAGCTTTCTTTTTCTCCGCCTTAAAGGACGGAGCTAGTGAGGGTTATTCTCCGAATATTTCAATTATTCAACGAGTCAACAAATCGACTAATCAACTTCTACTCCGTTCTCAAACTCTTCACCGGATTCGCCAATGCTGCTTTTATTGCCTGGAAACTTATTGTTGCCAATGCAATCAATATCGCCATTGAACCAGCAAGGATAAAAATCCACCAGGAGATATCGATGCGGTATGAATAATCCTGCAACCATGCGTGCATCATCCACCATGCAATGGGTGTTGCAATAAAAATGGCGATCAATACAAACTGTAAAAATTCTTTCGACAATAAGGTGAATAGGGAAGAAGTGCTTGCGCCAAGCACTTTCCTGATTCCAATTTCTTTGGTGCGTTGTTCGGCGGTGAAAATCGCGAGACCTAACAGGCCAAGACAAGAAATAAATATTGCGAGGAAAGAAAAATACCCCGAAAGTTTTGTGATCACCTGTTCGCTTCTATACAACTTCTGAAATTCTTCATCAGCAAATTGATATGTGAACGGAAATTTTGGATTGAGCTGTTTGGACAATGCTTCCAGGCTAGCAATTGCTTGTTTTGTTTTTCCGGCCTCGGTTCTTACTAAAATACTTCCAAAAGAATTTTTATCTCCGAGGCGAATCACTACTGGATTGATTGGTTCATGCAAAGACCGGATATGAAAATCTTTTAGAACACCGATAATCGTTCCATCCTTTCCCCAAAATTTCAAACGCCTGCCGATGGGATTTTTATATTGGAGTGTTTTTAACGCTTCTTCATTTATAATATATGCCGAAGAATCTGTGGCAAACGATTCGGAAAAGTCGCGCCCATCCACCAATTTTAAATTCATTGTTTTGATCAAATCATAATTGGTCTGTATCCATGTAAAACTGGTTACCACATTTGGATCTTTGCCATCCCAATCGAGACCGGACGTGCCGTTATTAATGGAGGTCGGTGATTGGGACAAGCTGGTCACCGATTTCACTCCGGGCATTTTTAATGCCTGCGCTTTAAACACATCATAGCTATTGATAAGTTCGCCTTCCATGGGGATATAGAGCAGGTTCTCCCTGTCATATCCGAGATTTTTTGTTTGAATATAATTTACCTGTTTTGTGATGACAATTGTTCCAACGATCAACACTATAGAGAGAACAAATTGAAAAACCACAAGGCCCTTGCGAAATAAAGCAGCTTTGGAGCTGAAACGCAATGTTCCTTTTAAAACTTTTATCGGATTGAAAGATGATAAGAATATTGCCGGATAGCTACCTGAAATAAATCCTGTGAGCAATGTGAGTGCAACGATACCTAGCCAAAAATTGAATGACGAAAATGGAAAGGAAATTTCTTTTCGCGTGAGTTCATTAAAAGAAGGCAAAAGTAACCATGTTAATACCAACGCAAAAAGTACTCCTAAAAACGCAAGCAATATTGCTTCGCCAATAAATTGGCGGATCAGTGAAGTACGAACAGCGCCGACAACTTTTCGTATTCCAATTTCTTTTGCTCTTTTCATGGAGCGCGCAGTTGTCAGATTCATGAAATTGATACATGCGATCAATAAAATAAAAATTGCGACCACGCTGAAGAGACGCACGTATTCGATTCTTCCGCCGGAAAGTTTTCCGTTTTTAAAATTGGAGTGCAAATACATGTCATCAAAGCGCTGAATGCCCAACTCAATATGAAATCCGGCGGATTGATCCTTGTTATAATTGTCGAGGAAGTGAACAATCTTTTTTTCAAATGCAATGGGATCCGTTCCTTTTTTTAACACTAAGAATGTGTTTGGTCCATTATTCCCCCAATTTTTTAACCAATCCAGGTCATCTATGAAATACTGCCAGTTTATGAGGAAATCAAATTTCTCCGAAGCATGCTGTGACAAATTTTCGAACACGGCCGACACCGTGAAATCTTTTTTATTTTCGTAACGAATGGTTTTGCCGATTGCGTTTTGAGCGCTTCCAAAAAAATCATTGGCCATTTTTCTCGATATCGCAATGCTAACAGGAGAATTTAATGCTGTAGCCACATTTCCCTGTACTAACGGATAGCTGAATATTTTGAAGAAGTCGGCGCTTGCGTGGTTACCTTCTTCCTTCTGGATTTTTTCTCCTACCTGGAAAGTATTTGTCGTGCTCCATGCAAATTGACATGCATACTCCACTTGCGGCAATATTCTTTTCATTTCATCAGCCATCAGTCCGGGCGTTGTATGAGAAGCTTGCACTTGTTTATCATAATACTGGCGCTCATATACGCTGTATAAACGATTTCCATTTGCATGAAAAGCGTTTACACTTTTTTCATCTTGCACCCATAAAAAAATCAACAAGCTGCAAGTCATACCCAAGGCGAGCCCCAGGATATTAATAAACGAAAAAACCTTATTTTTTTTAAGGTTGCGGATGGCGATGAGAAAATAATTTCTGAGCATACAAAGCTTTTTTATTGAAACGAGAAATGGTCAATCAGCCTCAGTTTTTTTCGCGTAAAATTGTTTTCGCAGGTGTACCGATGAAGCTCCGCCTTTCAGGGCGGAGCTAGTGGGATAACCCCTTCATAAAATGAAATACCTTCAACAGCAATCGACTTATCAACCATTCAACTTATCGACTATTCAACTTCTACTCTGATCTCAACGACCTCACCGGGTTCATCAGCGCGGCGCGTATCGCTTGTGAACTGATCGTTATAACGGCAATGAGTATCGCCAAAACTCCTGCCAGTACAAATACCCACCAATTGATTTCAATTCTGTATGCATAGTTCTGCAGCCATTTATGCATCGCCCACCACGAAAATGGAAAAGCAATGATTGATGATATCACCACGAGCCGTAAAAAATCTTTTGATAATAATCCTGCAATTCCCGGCACAGATGCTCCTAATACTTTTCGAATACCTATCTCTCTTGTTCTGCGTTCCGCTGTATATGCTGCGAGTCCAAATAAGCCCAAACATGAAATGATGATTGCCAGCATTGCAAACACCCGTGATAATTTGCTGATCAATGATTCGGTTTTGAATAATTCATCAAACTGACTGTCTACGAATTTGTAATCGAATGGATATCCCGGGTTATTTGCTTTCATCACGTTTTCTATTTTTGCAATCGCATTCTCCTTGTTTGCTGTTGGTTTGATGCGGATATATAAGAAGCTTGACCATTGCGGATAACAAACAAATAAGAGAGGATCACTACCGCCGTACATATCGCCGTACACAAAATTTTTCACCACGCCGATTATTTCAAATTTATTGGTGTCGGCACGGAGGATTTTTCCAACGGCACTTCCATTGGTTATTAGTTTTGCCAATGTTTCATTGACGATTACTTTATTGCTATCAGCTTCGGATTGAAAATCTTTCCCCTCAATAATTTTTGTTTTCGTTGTTGAAATATATTCCGGTCCCACATAATCATTCGTGATTAGGATTTTTTTATCCGGATCTTTTCCTTCCCAGGTATAGTCATCGGTATTGCTGCCCATTTCCAACATCGGCAGACTGGATAAAGATGCGGCTTCGACGGCGCCGGTTGCAAGCAATTGGTCCTTAATGGCTGCAAAATGTTTTCCCATATCGCCCTGCACTTCCATCTGAATCAGGTTATCTTTATTATAACCAAGATCCCTGTCTTTTACATGCTGCACCTGTTGAAAAATAATAATGGTGCAAATGATTAGTATGATGGAAATCGTAAATTGAAAAATCACCAGCCCTTTCCGGATTAATGATGCACTGCCTGATTTCATTTTTATTCCTTTAAAAACAAAAACAGGATTAAAGGAAGAAAGATAGAGTGCAGGATAACTGCCGGCGATTAATCCGCAGGTAGCTGCAATCGCGATCAATGATAGAATATGTGATGGATTGGTTAGCCCAAGTATGAGTTGTTTTTCAACAAGTAGGTTGAAAGATGGTAATAATAAAAGCATGAATCCAACGGCCAATATCACAGAGAGCAAGGACATAAAAAAGGCTTCGCCGATAAATTGTGCGATCAGCGTTTTCTTTTCTGCCCCCAACACTTTTCTTACACCAACTTCTCTTGCTCTTTTTTCTGAGCGCGCTGTAGCAAGATTCATAAAGTTGATACATGCGATGAGTAAAATAATCCATGCGATGATCGTAAACATCCTCACGAATTCTATTCTTCCGCCGCCGGTTTGTTTTCCATCTTCAAATTCATTTCGCAAGCGCCAATCGTTCATGCTAAATAAAAACGGACGGGCGACCGCTTGCGGCGCTCTCTTTTGAATATAACCGTATAAAATTTTATTGATAGAAGCTATTGTGGTTGTCGGCTTCAGCTGGACATACGTGCGTATGCCGTTGGAGCCCCAATTGTTCAGCCATCTATTCTTGTCAAGGTAAATTTGAAACGGAGCGAACCAGTCTAATTTTATACTTGAGTTATCGGGGAAATCTTTGAACACGCCCGATATCATATAGTCTTCTCTGTTGTCTACCTTGATTGTTTTTCCGACGACATCTTTGTTTTCCCCAAAAAATTTCTTGGCCATCTTCTCCGAAATCACAACCGAATGGAGTTGGTTAAATGCCGTCCTGGAATTTCCCTGCAGGAACGGAATGGTGAACATCGAGAATAATGCTGAGTCAGTAAAACCTCCTGTTTCGTAAATTGATTTATCACCGAGGGAAAATAATACCGACTGCTCCCAGGTACATCTTGCAGTATTTTCAAGTCCGGGTATCTCCGCCTTCATCGCAGGACTCATCAGCCCCGGCGTTGCGTTAAACGTATATATCTTACCGTTATAAGCCTGGTTTTCGCGGATCCAATACAAATAATCTTTTTTAGTATTGTAGTGATCATAGCTGTATTCGTTTTCCACCCATAAAAAAATCAAACCGGCGCAGGTAATACCAATCGCCAGTCCGAATATGTTGAGGAAGCCATAGATTTTATTTTTCCATAAATTCCGAATCGTCGTTTTTAAATAATTTTTGAACATAATCAGCTGGTTTTAATTTATAGTCGGATTAAATGAAAAGATTGTTGCATTTTGAATTTATATTTAAAACAATTTGTTTGTTCAGTGCTGGGTGGTGCCAGATCATTCTTAATACATACCGCCGTCAGGGTCTGCGACCGCTGACGGGGTGGTTGCATTCAACCAATCAACTTTTCAACTTCTACTCCGACCGCAACGATTTCACCGGATTCGCCACGGCTGCTTTCACCGCCTTATATCCCACAGTGATAAGGGCGATGATGATTGAGATCAAAACCGCCAGCACAAACACTCCTATATTGATATTGATTTTGTAAACGAAATTATTCAGCCAATTATTCATCATATACCATGCAGCAGGCGTTGCAATAACAAAGGCAATTCCGATCAATACCGTAAACTCTTTCGAGAAGAGGTAAACAATACTGGCGATACTGGCACCGAGCACTTTTCTTATTCCAACTTCTTTTACGCGCTGAACAGCCATGAAAGAGACGAGTCCATACAAACCCAGACAAGAAATAAAAATGGCTAGTCCCGCGAAAATTTTATATAGAAGGGAAAGCTGTTCTTCCTCTTTGTAGAATTTGGCGATGTCTTCGTCGAGGAAACTTCCTCTGACGGCATATTCCGGGTAAAATTTATTCCATGATGCTTCAATGGCATTGTGTGTCGCCAATAAATTTGAACTATGCATTTTGATTGCGGTGCGCTCGTAAGACTTTCTCCTGCCTGCAATCACTATTGGCTTGATTGATTCGCGGAGCGAATTTGTTTTGAAATCTTTTACTACTCCAACCAGTTTTATCCAATTGCTACCGCCGAGGCGAATGTCTTTTCCAATGGCGTTTGCAGGATTTTGAATACCCAGCTTTTTGATGAGCGTTTCATTAGCCAACGCTTCTTTAATCGTATCGCTATTTTCATAATTATAATTCCGGCCGGCCACTAACTTCAAACCAAAAGTTTTCAAATAATTTTCATCTCCGAATTTTAGAAAAAGAATGAAGTCTGCATCTTTTTTATGGTCAAACGCGAAATTCGTTCCCCAATTATTATCAGAAGAAGGAACATCACTCATAAAAGTAATGTCCTGTACGCCCGGCTGCCGAAGTAAGTCTTCTTTAAACGCGACTTGCCTGGATAAGCTTACACTGTCTGAGTTCCCACTCAGTACGTAAATCGCATCTTTATTAAATCCAAGATCGGCGTTGCGTACATAATTCATCTGACTAATTGCAATGATGGTTCCAATAATCAACACCTGCGAAATTGCGAATTGCAAAATCACCAATCCCCTTCTCAATGATATGCCGCCGATGGTGGCGGATGTAATACGATTTTTCAGAGCCGATACTGGTTTGAATCCTGAAAGAATCAATGCGGGATAAAATCCGGAGAAGAAAGTTATTACTACGGCGATACCGGCAAGGAAAATGATATTTCCCAATGTAAAAACGGACAGGTCTTCAGTTACGGAAGAAATATGTTTGATATAAGGCAGCGCGAGTTTTGAAATTGCCATGGCTAACAAAACGGACAATAATACAATCAGGGCTGTTTCACCCATCATCTGCCAAAATAATTGAAAGCGATTACCACCCAGAACTTTTCTTACACCAACTTCTTTAGAACGGCTCACAGCCTGTGCCGTAGAAAGATTGATGAAATTGATACAAGCCATGATGATGATCAGCAAGCCAATTAAAACCAAAGTGGTGATCGTTGATCTGGAAGTAATATGATCGCCAAAATTTTCCATGCGCGTATCGAAATGCATTTCACTAAGCGGCTGTAGGAAATGCAATCTTTTTTCGTGGCGGTCATTCTTATATTGCTTCTCACAAAACTGTTTTAGCAAATTGCTGAAAGATGAAAGGGAAGCATTTTGCGGCAAAAGCGCATATACCTGGAAGTTACTCGAAGTGTTGTTCCAATCTTCATGAAAATTATAGAGATCATGATTTTGTCGCACTGTTTCATAGGAAATCAATACGCTTAGCGGTAGATCGGAATTAGCCGGAGTATTTTCTATAATACCCGCAACTTTTAAAGTAATCGCATTATCGAGTTTGACGAGTTTCCCAATTGCGTTTTGCCAGTCACCAAAATATTTTTCTGCGACCTCTTTGCTCAATACTACATTATTGGGCGCCTGTAATACCGACTCATTTCCCGATAAAAATTTGTAATGAAAAATTTCGAAGAAATGTTGATCCATGAAAAACACCCCGGATTTTTCTATGAATTTTTTGTTATTGCCGTCGGTACTTTTGCCATCGCCTAACACGGTTAACTGGCTGCCATAACTGGCATCGATACCCGCAGTCTTAATTTCCGGGAATTGTGTTCGCATTGCTTCCAGCATTTTTACGGGAACGCCCGGATTGTATTCGATGCCGTCGGCATATTTATCTTGGGTGGATACCCGATAAATGCGTGCATAATTATCTTGGAATTTATCATAACTCAATTCATATTTGACAACTATGAATAATAACAAACACGCACTAATGCCGATCGCCAGTCCGGCGACATTAATTGCAGAATATCCTTTGTGTCTAAGTAAATTCCGCCAGGCAATCTTGAAATAATTTTTAAGCATTGATACGGTTTATTAATAAATAAAATCCCTGTCTCCGATCAAATGGAGTTGAAAAAATCCTGGTAGTGAGTAGAGTGTTGCGGTTGTCCGGGCCAGGATTAAATCATTAGCGTATAGCAGGATAGATCCAAGAGCAAACCGAAAATATTGATGAAGGAAAATGTTTTACGCTTCATCAAATTGCGCCAGGCGATGTAAGCATGGTCGCATGGGTACTCCTGGTAGAAATATTTTAACTCCCCTGATTTTTTTTAAAGATCAGGAGAGATGAAAAAGAAATGAATTGCATACTCCCGGTTTTCCGGGAATGAAACGGAATTATACCAGTATATTCTCTGTAACAGTTTGTCCGTCGAGCATGCGAATGATGCGATGACTATATTGAGCGTCATGTTCAGAGTGGGTTACCATTATAATGGTAGTGCCTTGTTCATTCAGATCAGTCAATAACTGCATCACTTCATTACCATTCGAAGAATCGAGATTTCCTGTAGGCTCATCCGCGAGAATCAGTTTCGGCATATTCACCACCGCTCTTGCCACGGCTACACGCTGTTGCTGACCACCGGAAAGTTGCTGCGGATAGTGATTACGACGATGCATGATCTGCATTTTGTCCAATACCACTTCTACGCGTTTTTTTCTTTCTTCGCCTTTTACACCGAGATAAATTAAAGGAAGCTCAACATTTTCAAAGACTGTCAATTCATCAATAAGATTGAAACTTTGAAACACAAATCCGATATTCTTCTTACGCAGGTCCGCTCTTTTACGCTCATTGAAATGAGCTACCTCAATACCGTTGAAGAGAAAGCTGCCGTTATCCGGATCATCCAATAACCCGAGGATATTGAGCAGTGTAGATTTTCCACATCCGGAAGGTCCCATCACCGCAACAAATTCTCCTTCCTTTACTTCAAAAGAAAGTTTATTTAGCGCGATTGTCTCCACTTCTTCGGTCCTGTAGATTTTTTCGAGGTTGGTGATGTTGATCATTTATTTATTATTTATGGTGAATGTTTAAGTTTTAAAATATAAATTTCTTATGAAACCTGGTGGAAGAAATTGACAAGCGGAAAAAGCGATGCCAATTCTTGTTCACAGGGTTGTTTCTTGATGACTAAAACCTTTGCCGATTTTTCGATCTCTTCTTTTTTACCTGTCGCAGAAAACTCCTTTGATGTTGCATATTGGCTGGCACAAAGGATAAAAATTAATGTGTAAAAAATTTTTCTTTTCATAAAACAGGGTTTAAAAATGAACCTTCGTTATTTTTTGAGCACCAGCTCCTGCATATTACCGTAGTTTTCATAACTGCTGGTAATTACTTTGTCGCCTGGTTTCAAACCTTGCAATACTTCATAATATTCCTGGTTCTGGTTGCCCAGTTGTATATCTGTGCGATAAGCTGTTTTTCCGTCTTCACTTACTTTGAAGATCCAGTTGCCACCGGTTTGCTGGTAGAAGCCACCTCTTTTCACCAACACCGCTTGTCTTTCATCACTCAATGCAAGTAGTATCTGTAAGGTCTGACCACGGCGAATTCCTTTCGGAACTTTTCCCACAAACTGCATATCAACCTGGAATCTTCCGTTAGTTACCTGTGAAAATACTTTTGTAATCTTTAAAGTGTAAGTACTGTCAGCATACGTAAAGTGACCTATCAGTCCCGTATATACGCGCGAGATATAATGCTGATCGACATCCGTGAGCCTCACTTTGAAACCACTGAGTACGTCCACTTGTCCAAGCCGCTGGCCCTGTGTTTTATTTTCTCCGATCTCTGCGTCGAGCGAAGTTAGTTGTCCATCTACAGGCGCTCTTACAATTAAGTCGCCCACTTTTTTATTCATGATCTGCAATGCATTTTGCGCGCCCTGTAAAGTTTGTTTTGCCTGATCCAATTGCTGTGCGTTCGATACAGAATCCTGTTCGAGGATCTGTTGGGTCAATTGCAGTTTTTGTAAATAATAATTGTAATCGTTTTCGGCTTTTTTAAATTCCTGCGAGCCTATTACCTTTTTTGCATACAGCGATTTATCGAGCGTGTAAATTCTTTCAGCTTCTTTAAGCAGGCTCTCAACATCTGTGAGTCCTTGTCTTTTTGTAACCGTGTTCTGAATAGCCGCGTTGCGGGCAATCTGCATTTGAGTGATATTATTATATACTGCGGTTTGCTGAGTTACCAGGTTTAATTCGAGGCTGGTATTTGACAATCTCAAAATCGGTTCACCCTTTTTCAAAATGGTTCCGTCTTCCACATATTTTTCTTCCACACGGCCACCTTCCAATGCGTCGAGGTAAATACTGGTAAAAGGCATCACATCGCCATTTACCGGAATTGTTTCCTGGAAAGATCCCTTTGTTACTGTATCTACACTGATGCGTTCCAGGTCCACATTCAGTCTCGATTTACCGGAAGTGAAATAATAGCTACCGCCTACCAGTAATATAATCGCGACAACACCTGCAATCGTTAAAATTCGTTTGGTCGTCCAGCGTTTTTTCTTTCGAATAATATCTACCATTACTTTTTGTTTGAAGTTGTTTTTGATTAAAGCACCAAGTATAAACATACCCGGTGATTATTCTACTACTACATAAGAAAATTTCTTCCTCCCTATTCTATCAATCACATGCCAGAAATATAATAATAATGATATACAGCATTTTAAGTCGCTAAAATGTACGAACTAGTTCGTTTCCGATACACAGACTGTACGATTTCGATACAACCCAATTTTAAGCATTTTCTTATAAAAAATTAATTGCCACATTATTATATTAAAGTAAACTTGTGGCATTGTTTTGTTGCATAAGACGAGGTAAAAATTTTTATTGTTACACATGGGCTTAA
Source organism: Bacteroidota bacterium (assembly GCA_018267615.1). Lineage (GTDB taxonomy): Bacteria > Bacteroidota > Bacteroidia > Chitinophagales > Chitinophagaceae > Puia. The sequence goes on from JAFDYD010000003.1 coordinate 40,665, forward strand.
AAAACGCTTCTATATTGGTGATAGATGATGATCAGGACGTGCTCACTGCTGTGCGCTTGTTATTAAAGACAGAAGCATCGCAAGTGGTTACTGAAAAAAATCCTGAGAACATCCGGTCGATGCTTTCAAAGCATCCTTATGACATCGTGTTATTGGATATGAATTTCAATAGCACGATCAATACGGGCAATGAGGGATTGTTTTGGCTGAAAAAAATCAAAGAATTCGGCTCCGAGGCCGCCGTTGTGATGATTACTGCTTATGGAGATATTGATCTTGCAGTGAGGTCGCTGAAAGAAGGGGCCGCAGATTTTGTTGTCAAACCCTGGCACAATGAAAAATTGATTGGGACTATAAAAGATGCTTTGAAACGAAAAGAGACCAATAAGAATGCTTCGATCACCATCACATCCAGTGATTCTGTCATTGGATCGGAATTGATTGGTGAGTCTGAAGCGATGCGTGATATTTTTTATAAGGTTGAAAAAATTGCGCCTACCGATGCGAACATCCTCATACTTGGGGAAAATGGCACTGGTAAGGATCTTATTGCAAAAGCGATTCATCAAAAATCATTGCGTTCCGAAAAGTCTTTTATCAAAGTGGATGTGGGTGCGTTGACCGAAACTTTATTTGAGAGTGAACTTTTCGGTCATAAGAAAGGTGCGTTTACAGATGCCCGTGAGGATCGTGTCGGAAGATTCGAAGCGGCCAACAGCGGTACGTTGTTTTTGGATGAAATCGGGAATATTACATTACACCAGCAGGCAAAATTATTATCTGTTTTGCAAAACCGGCAGATCATTCGTCTTGGAACAAACCAGTCGGTGCCCATCGATATCAGGCTTGTTTGTGCCACCAATCTTCCGCTTGCAGAACTTGCTAACGAGAGCAGGTTTAGAAAGGATCTGATTTATCGTATCAACACCGTTGAAATTATTGTTCCGCCGCTGCGTAAAAGAGGGGACGATGTGATATTGCTGGCCAAACATTTTGCAAGAATATATTCTGCGAAATATTTGAAACCTGCAAATGAGTTTGAACCAAGGGCATTGGAGAAACTGAAGCAATATCATTTTCCGGGTAATGTGCGGGAATTGCAATACACGATTGAAAGAGCAGTGATCATGTCTGAGAGTGAAAAATTGCAAGCGACTGACCTGATTTTTTCGCCGCTCGAATCAGCCAAAGATATGCCCGACGATACGCCAGATTTTACCTTGAGTACCATTGAAAAAAATACCATTCTCAAAGTGATCGAAAAACATAACGGCAATATATCCAAAGCCGCAAAAGAACTTGGGTTAACAAGAACTGCGTTGTATAGAAGGCTGAGTAAATATGATATTTGAGACCTCACCCTCGGGCCCTCTCCTAAAGGAGAGGGATGCCTAAATTCAAATAGTCGTAAGTGTTTGTAAAAATTATTTTAAGATTTATAAGTTCATAATGAAAATTATGTTTTTAATTGGCAGATACTATCAATCAAGTATAACCGAATCCGGGCATCCCTCTCCTTCAGGAGAGGGACTGAGGGTGAGGATTTCTTACCTTTAATCTAAGATTCTCATTTCACCATGCTGCAAAGATTCGAACTACGCATAGTTATCAGGGTGATATTTATGTTCCTCACCATCACTATCGCTTCTTTTATAGTGGTGAAGGCGCAGTTCGTTTACCTCGCCATCATGGTCCCGGTGATCATCTTCCAGGTTTTTGATTTCTATCGGTTCAATCTAAAAGCGCAGGATGAAGTAGAACAGTTTGTGGAATCTATTCATTACCGCGACTTCTCCCGTTATTTTGATGAGAAACATGCGCCGATGGAATTAAAACCACTTCGTAAAGGGTTTAATGAAATCAATTCGACATTCAAGGTCATCAGCAAAGAAAAAGAAACTCAATACGTATATCTTCAAAAAATACTGGAGCTTGTTGAAACAGGAATTCTTTCTTACGAACACAAAACCGGGGAAACTGGCTGGATGAATGAATCTCTGAAAAGGATGTTGGGTATTCCGTATCTCAAAACGATTCATTCTTTATCCAGGCGCGATGATTCATTGTACCATGAGGTATTGGCGCTTCGTCCCGGGGAAAGCAAGGTAATTTCCATTTCAAAAGACAATGGAATATTCAAAGCATTATTATCTGCAACCGCCTTTCAAACGGATAACAAGATTTATAAACTGATTGCTTTTCAAAATGTGAACGAGGCGCTCGATGAAACTGAAGCGCGTGCATGGCAAAAATTATTGAGTGTGATGACGCATGAGATTATGAATTCCGTTGCGCCGATTTCTTCCCTTGCTGATACGATGCTGGATCGCCTCCACAAATCCGTTGATCATTTAAAAGAACAGCCTGGCGCAATTGAAGATCTGGAATTAGGAATCGATACGATTCGCCGCAGGAGCGAAGGGCTTCTCAAATTCACCGAAACCTATCGTAACCTGAATAAGATCACTTCTCCAAACCTGAAAAGAATTTATGCACGTGATCTTTTTGAGAATCTCAATTCTTTGATGCAGCCGACACTCGAACAAAAAAATATCGAGCTTGAAATTATTTTAAAAGATCCTGATCTTTCGCTGGAAGTGGATTCGAGTCTTGTAGAGCAGGTGTTGATCAATCTTTTGATCAACGCCATCGAAGCAGTGAAAGATAAACCAGCTCCGCGAATTGTATTAACCGGAAGCTCGGCTGTCAATAACAAAACAGTGATTAAAATTGCGGATAATGGAACGGGAATTCCTCCCGATTTACTTGACAAAATATTTGTTCCTTTTTTCAGCACACGTAAAAACGGAAGCGGAATTGGACTCAGTCTTTGCAAACAGATCATGATGTTGCACAAAGGAAATATACAGGTGCAAAGTGTAGAAGGGCAGGGGACAGCGTTTCTGCTTTATTTTTAACCTCACCCTCGGTCCCTCTCCTGAAGGAGAGGGATGCCCAAGCTCAAATAGCGTCGACTGTTTGTAAGAATTCTTTTTATCCTTACAAGTTTACTTGGAAAAGGATGTTGTTAGTAAACAAATACTATCAGCCAAGTATAACCGAATCCGGGCACAGCACTCCTCTAGGAAAGTGACATCCAAGTTCAGATACTCATGGTTTTTTGTGAGAATCATTTTAGTAGTTATAAGTCTGTTAGGGAAAATAGCTTTTTAAATAAACAGATACTTTCAATTAAGCATAATCGAATTTGGGCATCCCTCTCCTTCAGGAGAGGGACCGAGGGTGAGGTCACATTTCACTTATCCATTTTTTAAACGAAGAAGAATTTTCCTGGCTGATAATGATTTCTTCATTGATCGGCAATTGCAGTTCCACGCTGAGTTTGCTGCGATCAAGCGGCTTGAATCGTTTTACAAAATTGGCATTGATAATATATTTTCTATTCGCGCGATAGAATAAATTTTTGTCCAGTTCTTCTTCCAGTTCACTCAGGTTATTTTTTTCGGCAAGATATTTCCTGTTGTCCTTGTCTACCAAAAAAACAAGTTTGTGCTCTGTAAAAAAATAAACAATATCTTCAACACGCACCGTTTGAAATTCCATTCCACGTTTTACAAGGATCCTTGATTTTTTCTTATCCTGGTTATTTAGATAATCCAAAATTGCAGAATGATTATTTACGAAATAATTTTGCAGGGTTTTGTATTTCCGGATTGCATTTTTTAATTTATCCTGGCTGATTGGCTTCAGCAGGTAGTCGATACTGTTATAATCGAATGCCTGCGTGAGGTATTTATCATATGCAGTAATAAAAATAACAGGACAACTGATATTGCATGATTTGAAAATATTGAAAGAAAGTCCATCCGACAATTGAATATCCATCAGTATGAGATCGGGTTGAGCGTTTGATCCAAGCCATTTCACACTTTCATCGACGCTGCTGCACGAGCCGATCACCTGGATATTCTCGTCGATCTGCCATAGTTCTTCTGCAAGATTCTCAAAAGCCGGTTTCTCATCTTCGATGATTAGCAGTTTCATAATTAAAATTTTAAAATGGGTAATTTAACTGTAAAAAATTTAAAATTATTTTCAATGATGATATTGCGTTTCGTGATGAGCCTATAACGATTGTCGAGATTGTTGAGGCCGATTTTCGAAGTAGGGGCGCCATAATTTTTTGGTTTGATAGGATTCTTGATAACCACGTAACCGGAAAAAACAGAAACATTAATTGTCATCGGGTTATTGTCCGTAAACTCGTTATGCTTGATTGCATTTTCAACAAGAGTCTGTAAAGAAATCGGCGGTATCAGGAAATCTTCTGCAGCCAGATCTGTAATTTCTATTTCCATATTGATTGCTTCACTAAAGCGAATTTTCAGCAGGTAAAAATAGTTGCTGATAAATTCTACTTCTTCTCTTAATAACACGAGATCTTTGTCTTTGTTGCCTAGAATATAACGATACACTTTAGCGAGCGTATCGTTATACAGTCTTGCACTCTGCGGATCCCTGGTGATTAAAAATGAAAGTGTGTTCAGCGAATTGAAAATAAAATGGGGATCGATTTGATTTTTTAAAGCTTCCAATTCAGCCTGCGCTTTTGCGATATTCAACTGTTCGGCTCTTGTCAAATTATATTCGCGTTCGTTGTTAAGATAAATGATCTCATAAATATTCGTGATAAAACTCGACGCAACGATGATGATCAATGATGTATTGATAATTGGCCACCAGCCTGTATAAATTTCTTTCGAAAATATTTTCCATATGTACAAAAGCAATCCTGATAGAAGGCCGGAATAACAAATATTCGCGAGGAAAAGAAAGAGAATAATTTTATAATAAAGGTTATATCGCCATTCATATTTTTTTCGAATAAAATACATTAGCCATACATTTCCCTGCCATATGACAAATGCGATACACATAAAATACACATAGCAAATCACCAACTCGCCGGGAGAATAAAGCGAATTGTTGATCAGGCCTGCAATATTTGGAATCAAAATGCCTAACAATGGAGCGCCAACCAATTTGACCTTGCGGTCTTGTATAATTTCTTCCCTGTTCATTTCAGTTGAGTTAGGGTATTGTCAGTTTTAGTGTTCAAATTTCAGCCTTGGGAGTTGCGTGTAGTAGAAGAAGCAGCAAGTACTAAATTTAAATGCGTTTTTAAAAGTTAATTGTTATAAGCGGAGATAATTGGTTTCCGATGTGCAATTTTTCGGGTACGTAGAAATTTCAAATATCTATACCAGATTAAAAAAATGCGGAAATTATTTGTAATAATTTAAAATCGGTTCGTGTTGAGGAATCATTTGTAACAGTTGTATAAAAATAGAAGCCGCAGGACAAGGAGTGTTTTTTCCTTGTCCTGCGGCATATTCTATTTAACCGGTAGAGTGCTTTTGTGACTAAGCCTCAGTCTAATAATCGTCCTCTGCCCGGAAAGTTCTGGCAGTACCTGCAATGATGTAAGTGAGGTTGTCCGGATCGTCATTAAATTTTGCTTCGACATAAATGCTGTCAGTAATATTTCCTGTTTTCGAATGACCTGCATTTGGTAATATTTTACCGTTTGACAATGTCACTTTACTGTCGTAATAATCGTTCTGCGCATCCGTAGTTGAAAAGGTCAGCGCTTTATAATCGGCTCTTGCTTTGCATTTGAAATTCCAGAAATTTCCTCCGTCATCAATCCAGATGGAATCCTGGTCGGGCGCTGAATTGTATGTCGATAGTGCAACATGTCCTCCCAAAATATCATTGCCATTTGCTGTTACGGTAATCCACCATTCGTTGGCCAATGCTTTTGCTGTTGTACCGCCTGGAGCCTCGGTTTTTATGCAACCAGTGAAAACAACAATGATAACAGTTGCGATCAATATTAATTTTTTCATGTTTTTATTTTGAACTTTTTATGATTATTGTTTTTGCCATGTTCTGGGTACATTGTTGAGACCTGCTGAAGGAATGCTCACTGTGTACACTAATTTTCCACTGCCGTTAAGTACTCCCGTTCCAAACATTTCTCCAAAACCTGATAACTGATTTGGAATAATTATATCCGTTCCGTTGAGCGTAACGATTGTAGCTGGAATTGTTGTTAAACCACTCCATAAATTATCTGTAGTATAAACGCCCTCCGCAACTTTTGTGATGGTTGAAGTGAATGTTGAACTACCGACATAATCATAGCTTCCGGAAATATCCACGCCTGGATTTTCGTGGGCCGAGAGAACAACAACCTGTCTGCTTATAGAAGAGGGATATCCGTCTGCATTCACGGCGGAATAAGTAATTACGTATAGTCCGGGCGTGTTTGTATCAACGGTTCCATCTGCAGTGTAGGGTACGTCAGTTCCGTTTGCTTTTGCAGTGGCACCGGGATCAGTGAATGTGTCACCTTTTACAATCGACATGATCGGATCGCCTTTCAACGTGAGTACGACATAATAAGTAATCTTTGATACGCCTACATACTGATCATCTTGCCTTATGTTGACTTTATTACATGATAGAAAACTTGCTATGACCAATAAAAAAAGAATGATTTTATATTTCATCTCGTGTTAGTTTAAGATTTAGAATTTTTATTTTCCCCACCACACTGGTGCTGTAATCGGTACTTGATCCGGTGTGTTTTTATTGGTTGATCTTTCTTCATCTGGAATCACAAGACGCTTCGGATAATTTTGTCCGATGATAGTTGCCTTCGCAACTACAAATTCACCGGGTACATAAGCGGGATCGGTTGAGTACACCGGACTTGATTTTGGAAAACCAGTCCTGTTTCTTTCAAGCCATCCTTCCAATGCATGTGATCCGGGAAGTGACGCCCATTTTTGTGTGATGATGGCATCGAGTTTAGCATCGAAGGTTCCGCCTGTTGGATATTCATAAACATCACCTGAACCAATAAACGAACTTGCGTCGAATCCCCAGAAATTAAAAGCTGCTGTAACGCCGGCGTCGTAAAGTGCCTTCGCCTGATCTCCACTAAAATATCTTTCTCTCGCTTCAGCTTGCATAAAGTAAGATTCGGGTCCTGAAATAAATTGTACGGGATCTGTAGGAGCCTGTACAAATGTTGCCGCATTCGCATAAGTAGGATCTGTTGTATTTTGAAAATCTCCCTGGTGAATACCGACCGCTGTGGGACTTCCGAAATAAGAAACGATTCTAGGATCGCCATTTGCTTTTAACCAACTTAGGAAAGTAATACTTGCCCGGAGGTTATTAGTTGTATTCAACGAGAAAATATTGTAAGAATAAAATGGATTTTGTTTCCCCGGCACACTCGTGAATGTCGAGATTCCTGCATCTTCTGTTAAGAAAACTGCTCCATCATTATACAATTTGGTAATACCTGCCTGAGCCGCTGCATCATTTACATTTACCATGCGCAAATACAATTTCAATTTCAATGTATTTGCAAATGCCTTCCACTTATCGATATTGCCACCGAATATAAAATCAGATGCTCCTGGATCAGTATTGGTTCTTGCAGTGAAGTCCTGTGCAAGGGCAACATCAATTTCATTGATCAAGCTGTCGTAGATCAATTGGCCATCATCGAATTTTGGCTGTAGATTTTTATCGCCCTGCAATGCTTCCGTAAATGGTATCTTGTCGTATAGGTCAACCAGTGTGGCATATGAATATGCTTTCATTACGGTTGCCATCAGGTAATAGTTCCAGTCTCCGTTTTCAACTGCTTTTTCAAGAACAAGCTGATAATCGCTCAGCGCGCCGGTATACAACTCACCATAGTTTGTATTCAGATCGGATGAAGTAGCGCTGTAGGAATCAAGATTTCGGTATTGCGAAGAAAATGCATCTTCGGTCGTAAATTCAGACCATAACATACCAAGTATTGCATATTCTCCTCCGATAGTAGCAGCGGATGACATCACTGCGCCCGGGAACACCAGTTTTGGCGTAGCCTGGTCAACTGGCGGATTGTTCGGGTCATGATTGATATCCAACTGTTTTTTACAACCGGAAAGTAATAACACTAACCCTGTTGTATATGCGATAATTTTATTCGGAATTCTCATGATATCTTATTGATAGTTTAAAAATTTAATTAAGATTAAAAATTAGCTCTCAGTGTTAAGCCGTAGGTGCGTGTTGTTGGACCAACACCTGCGCCATATTCACCAAATTCACTCGCGAGGTCATTACCCAAATTGGAAACTTCAGGATCAACATATGGATTTGATTTTGGTACCCACAGTATGAAGTTTCTTCCATAGGCAGTTAAAGAAACATTTGATGCTCTTATTTTACTTGCCCATGCCTTTGGTAAATTGTAAGTGATTGTGACGTCTCTGAGCTTAATGAAAGATTTATCAATAAGCCTCATCGGATAAGCGAGCGCTTTATTATTATTTGTATAGAAGTAGTTACTGAAATTCGCTTCCGTTATTTGTGTTTTGTTTTCAGTGTAAATAGGTTTGCCGTCTGTGCCGGTTGTCATATTCACTGAATTCGGAATTATAAATGGTTTGCGATCATTGTAAGCAGTTGCGAGCGCATTACCTGTGAAGAGCGTAAGGTCAGCAGTACCGCTATACATCAGTCCACCTTTTCTGTAGTCCAGTGAAAATCCGAGTTGGAAATTCTGAATAGTGATAACGTTCACGAGGCCCATTGAGAAGTCACGTTGTGATGTTCCGATATCAACTTTTTCAGCAGCTTGTACCGGAAACGCGGTGTTTGGATCCACTACTACTTTTCCATCCGGTGCGAATACAGGATATGGACTCAGGTATTGTCCGATTGGTTTGCCGGGGATCGCATCAAATTCAATTCCGCCACTCAAGCCATCTGTTTGTTCGATTACTTTGTCAAGTCCCTGTGTTAAACTAAGTACTTTGTTCCAGTTTTTTGCAAACGTATAAGTGATTTTCCAATTCACCAGTTTGGAACGAATAGGTGTTGCATCAAATGTGAGTTCGACGCCTCTGTTGCTAACAACTCCGATATTTTCAACCAACCCGGTATAACCGGTAGAAGGTGCAATTGGTACAGTGAAGATCTGACCTTCGGTTTGCTTATCATAATAAGCAACATCAAGGCCGATTCTATTAGCGAGGAATCTCATTTCAGAACCCAACTCAATTTCTTTTGTGATGATAGGTTTGAGATTTTGATTACCGATATTATTGGCTATTGTAAATCCGTTCACGCCATTAAATGGAAACGTGACGCTTCCATAACGCATACCGGAATAAATATTCGTTCCGTTGATCGCTGTTTGTGTAAGCGTTGGATAAACGAGATATGGGGCTGCATCAGCACCAGTCTTTCCATATGCCGCACGGAATTTCAACAATGAAACCGGGGTGTTAGTCAGGTTGAATGTTTGTGAAGCAACCCATGATAAATTTACACCCGGATAAAAGAATGCATTGTGATCGATCGGCAGTGTAGAAGACCAGTCGTTGCGCGCATTAACGGTCAGGTATACCTGCTCTTTGAAACCAATGATTGCCTGTCCGTATAATCCGATCAATCTTTTTTCAGCATATCCTGCAGAAGTTGTTGGAGGATTATCTGAGTTGGAAAGATTATAGAATTTAGGAACAGTGAGTCCCTGGATCGCGGCAGTTACGTTTGATGCCTGTGTTTGATAATAGTTCAAACCACCCAAAACATCTAATGTAAAATCTTTGCTGAGATCTTTTACATATTTCAAAATGAAATCGCCATTTAAAATACCTACATGGTCCGTTTGTTCCTGGTAAGAACCGATATCTGGTCTTCTTGCTGCGCCTTCAACATTGTTGCCAGAGTTCCAACTTCCAGGTGAAGGGGCATTAACAGCGTTCCAAATTTTTGTTCTCGCATTGGAGAAGTCACCACCGAAACGAAATTGTGCAGAAAAATCATTTGTGAATTTATAAGTCATGTCGATTTTTCCAAAAACCCTGTCTGATTTTTGGTTACTTCCATTTTCATATAAATCGTAGTATGGATTTTCTGCGTATGGAGTGAAATAACTATCGGTGTTGAAAAATTTATTATTGTAAGCCCTGAAATCTTTCACTGGAATATCTACGGGCAACTGCCACAACTGTGTATACACATCATTTCCAAATGGAGACAGTGAAAATTTAGCAGGCGTGTTCAGATCCCTGTTGATATAATTAAGAGAAGTGCTGATTGAAAAATTTTCATAAGTCGTACTTGTGCGCAATGACAGTGTGTGTCTTTGCAAATAATCTGTGCTGCCTGGCAAAATTCCATCGCTGAATACATTGCCGTAAGAGAAATAATAATTCGTTCTGTCATTTCCTCCAGACACTGCTATATTATTATTTGACTCTGTTCCCCAATCAAAAAAATCTCTGAGGTTTCGTGCCACGAAAGGTTTTATCAATTGTGAGTTATCAACTGTTGCGCCCCATGGTCTCATTTTACCATCGAGCTTTGGTCCCCAGCTTCCGTTCTCCGATAAAATAAATGTACCGCCCCATCCCTGTCCGAATTCTTGTTGATACGTTGGTAGTTTTCCAACTTCAGAAAGGTTGAAAGTAGAACTGAAATCAATTTTCATTTTTCCTGCCTTGCCTTTTTTTGTTGTGATCAGGATCACACCATTCTTTGCTTGCGACCCATATAGAGAAGCGGCAGCAGTTCCTTTCAACACAGTAATATTTTCTACGTCACCAGGATTGATATCATTCATACCATTTCCATAATCGGAAAGTGCCGGACCGTTACCGCCTGGTGCTGCAACATTCAACAACGCGTCGCTAAGTGGAATACCATCGATAACATACAGCGGCTGATTTCCTCCACCGCCGATTATTCCGAATCCTCTCAAAACAACTTTAGTAGATCCACCGGGTGTACCACTAAGTGTCGAGATATCAGCGCCCGCAATTTTTCCCTGCAATCCATCAAGCATACTCACCGGTGAGGCTCTTGTGATTGCTTCACTATTAAATGACGCAGTAGAGTAACCCACTTTTGCTTTGCTTTTTGATTGGCCCAACGCAGTTACTACTACTTCATTCAAACCGGATTCTTGTACTTGTAATGTCACGGAAATATTATCCGGATTTTGCACGATGATTTCTTGTGTTGCATAGTTCGCCGCACTGATGACCAGCGTTTGCCCTGTCGAGGCCCTGATCTTAAATGCTCCGTCAACATCAGCAGCCACCGTGACTTTGCTGTTTTTGACTCTGACCGTTGCGAATGAAACAGGCTCGCCTTTGGGATTTGTAATCCTGCCTGAAACGACTTGCGCTTGTGCAGTAACACAAAGCGAAACGGTAAATAATAACAGAATGAGTAAAGTTCGCATGTGCAGTGTTTTGTTTTGTTATGTATTAATTATTGAAAAAATGACTGGCAGAAGTGACACCTGTGCAATCGCACGTATCCTGGAAAGTATGCTCCGTGCGTGGTGTTTTTTTTCATTGAATGAAAATTTTGGTGTGCGCTCTGAAATTTGATGACAAGCTAAATTGATCAATTGCTGTTCATAATACTTTCCTAAATTCCTTAAGGATGATTATTCGTGACTGAAGAAGGAAATTTTGGAATCGAACCGAATTGAAAAAAAAATTTGTTAATGGAGATCATTCAATAATTCTGGAAAAACGGACTGTTTTTTGAAAATTTTTTAAAAAATGAAGGATGGTAATAGTCTACCATTTCTATAGTATAACTTTAACAGTCGGGGTTAAACGCTAAAAAGCTGCCTTTAGAATATTTTTATCAGTGTTTAGTAGGATTTATGACGATGCTTGGAAAAACTTATTATAATTTCAACGCAGTTAATGCAAAAAATTATTCCGGAGTATTAAATTTTTTCTAGAGGACAACCTCTCCGGAGTTTATTAGTTGTCCATAGAAGTTTTCTCATGTGACTCGCAGGTGGTTTCTACTACCTGCTTTTTTTTGTCCATCATATTTGCATTTTCAGTATCGATTTTACATGGTTCAGTTTCTTTTTGTACTGCTTTAAGTTTTTTTACAACGGTATTTTAAATATACTTACAACCTTAGCCATTCATTCGTGCTTTGCCCATGCCGCCTGCTATGAAATGAACCAGGCCTTCAACCTTCCTTTTGAAATCAACAACGGATTGCTCCGGCAAAACTGAAAAGTGAATGATCGAATGGAGCTCGTATGTAAGTAGCGAAGCGTTTGTATATATATAATAGGTATGTAAACGCTGTTGTATCGTTTGGAAAAAAAACGGAGAGTATTATATTGTGCGATGAGGTTGCGTAATGACCTGCCGTTTTCATTTCAATTTTAGCAGTGCGCAAAGAAATAATTTCCTCCGGTTTATTATAATAACCGTACTTTTTGAAAAGTTTGTAAGCTCTACTGTGCATGAATATTTATCCGCTCATATTTTCGAATAATCCAAGGTATAGGATTGCCAGGCATATTTTATTCTGGGGTAGTTGGATTTTGTATTATACCATATTTGTAACACTTTCCTGGCCAAAATTTCCTTTTTTCAAAGCGTTTGTTCCAGCGATCATTGTCGAGACCTTATCCATGCCAATGGATATGGCTTTTTGTTATTCTATCATTTATTTTTTGATACCACGTTATCTATCGCGCGGAAAATATATCAGCTTTGTTTTATTATGGTTGCTCTTAAGTCTTGTATTTATATTTTGCTTCCGCTTGTACACGAATTATGTAGATCCCGCGATATACGCTTCTTTCGGGATGCATTCCAAGATGGAACATTCAAGCAACTTTATATGGGATTTCTTTTACCTGTTTAGCCAGATCAATATGGAAGGATGTCTCACTGCCGCAATCAAACTGGGGAAAATGTGGTACATCAAACAACAGGAAGTTGATTTGATAAAAAGTGAAAAGAGCAAAATTGAGCCGGTACTTCATAACGGTGAAATGAAACCTGTGTTTTTGATCAATGCGTTGGACAAAGTGGAATTGTTATCTCAGCAAAAACCCATTGTCATTCCCGGCATGATCCGGAAAATAAAAAATCTTTTGTTATATATATTATATGATACCAACCAGGGCAAGGTGAATTTGCAAAAAGAATTAAAATTGATTGAAGAATATGTTGCGCTTGAAAAAGAGGGAAATGACAATTTGAAAGTACAGGTAAATATTATCGGGAATATGTCTGGCGAAAGAATCGCTCCGTTTATCATCTTGTCACTGGTTGAAAATAGTTTTCGTCAATTATCACTGCTTGATTTAAAAGATAAATTTCTGAATCTCGAAATTCGTTTTGTTGAGGGACAATTGTACATCAGTGTTGCCTGGAGTAAACCAGTAGATAGCTCCACGCTCGCCAATGGCGGAAATGTTTTCCTGCAAAATATTGGTAAAAGACTCAACCTGCTATATCCGCACAGTCATGAATTAAAAGTTCTCATCAAAACAGATCAGTTTATTATTAATTGCAAGATTGATTTGCACGAAGCGATCAACTGAACCATAATTTAACTGATTGGAGAGGATTATGAGGAGAGTTGAATCGTGAGACGTGAAACGGCAGACGTGACAAATAAATTATAGGATACAATTTTTCACATTTCACTCTCAAGTCTGCGTTCCGCCTCTCACTATTCAACTAAGTCAACGATTCAACTCTCCTCATAATCCTCTCCAATCAGTCAAATCATGGTTCAATTTTACTAACTTCATCCCTCCGCTTGCTATCTTTGATTTTATTTCCATAAAAAAGGGATGATGAACAACAAACAAACCATCGCTGAAATTCTTCAGCAACTCACTGAGCAGAACACAGAAAAAGTTAAGCTTGCTGTTACTGATATTGATGGTGTGCTGAGAGGCAAAGTGATCAGTTTTGACAAGTTCCGGAGTATCGTGGAAAAGGGTTTTGGATTTTGTGATGTGGTATTTGGATGGGATGCAGGCGATGTTGCGTATGATAACGCAAAAATTACAGGCTGGCATACTGGCTATCCCGATGCCCAAGCTGTTGTCGACATAGAAACTTTCAGGCAGGTGCCATGGGAAGACGGGCTCCCGTTTTTCCTGGCAGATTTTTCTGGTAATAAAGACGAGGGCTTGCCTGTTTGTCCGAGGAGTTTGCTAAAAAAAATTACCAGGCAAGCTAATTCCGAAGGCTTCATTCCTTCTTTTTCACAGGAGTTTGAATGGTTCAATTTTATCAATGATCCTGTTGCAACACAAGCGGGCAGTTTTAAAGGTCTGCAACCGATAACACATGGCATGTTTGGTTACTCTATATTAAGAGCATCACAGAAAGGCTCTTTCTTTCACGATCTGTTTGACATGTTGAAAAAATTCAACGTGCCATTGGAAGGCATTCACACTGAAACGGGTCCAGGCGTGTATGAAGCCGCAATTTTATATGCAGGAACACCTGAAGCCGCGGACAGAGCAGTGCTTTTCAAAAGTGGTGTAAAGGAAATTGCACATCGCCATGGGATTCTAGCTACGTTCATGGCTAAGTGCAGCGAAACATTACCCGGATGCAGCGGACATGTACATCAAAGTTTGTGGTCGAAAGACGGCAAACAGAATTTGTTTTACGATAAAAAAAATAAAACTGGTATCAGTGCAATGATGGAAAATTATATAGCGGGACAATTATATTGTCTTCCTCATATTTTACCAATGTATGCGCCAACGGTGAACAGTTATAAACGTTTGGTAGAAGGAGCCTGGGCGCCGACAACCATCACATGGGGAATAGATAACAGGACAACAGCATTAAGAGCATTACCTGGAAGCGCACAGTCAACCAGGCTGGAAACAAGAGTTGTCGGATCAGATTCAAACCCCTACCTCGCGATGGCTGCGTGTCTTGCCTCAGGATTGTATGGTATCAGGAAAAAGTTGCCTTTGAAAATTGCGGCAACTATCGGTAATGGATATGCGGATAAAAAGAATGGATTGTTGCCGGCTAATTTGTGGGAATCATCACAGGCGATGAAACAATCCAGCGTTGCAAAAGAATTATTTGGTGAAACTTTTGTTGAACATTTTACCGGGACACGCGAATGGGAGTGGAGGCAGTTTTCAAAAATGGTTACTGATTGGGAATTGAAAAGATATCTGGAGATAATTTAAACGCTAAACGCTCAATGCTAAACGCGGAACGCTAAACGCAGGTGCTGTGCGTTAAGCGTTAAGCATTATGCGTTCAGCGTTCAGCAAAAAACAAAAATTTATGATCGACTTCAACGTAGTAAGACAATATAATTTTCCAACCATTGTCAGATTTGGAGCTGGAGCTATTAACGAGTTGCCGGGATACCTGGTTACTAACGGTCTCGCCAGACCGCTGATTGTAACGGATCCGAATGTTGCGCAACTTGGTTTTTTAAAAAAGATAAAAGATGAACTTGCGGCGAAATCAATTTCTGTTGAGGTTTTTTCTGACATCCATAAGAACCCGGTTAAATCTGACGTGTTAAAAGGAGGTGACTTTTTTAAATCGACAAAAAGAGATTCAATTATTGGTATCGGCGGCGGAGCGGCGATGGATGTTGCAAGAGCAATTGCATTACGCATCAATCACCATAAAGATTTATTTGATTACGATGATCTGATCGGCGGCGATAAATATGTGACGGAAGAAGTGCCTCATTTTATCACCATACCCACTACCAGTGGAACCGGCAGTGAGGTCGGACGTAGTGCAATCATCGCCGAAGATGAAACGCATAAGAAAAGAATTCTTTTCTCTCCTAAATTACTTGCGAAAATTGTTTTTGCGGATCCCTTGCTGACG
Organism: Bacteroidota bacterium; assembly: GCA_018267615.1. Taxonomy (GTDB): domain Bacteria; phylum Bacteroidota; class Bacteroidia; order Chitinophagales; family Chitinophagaceae; genus Puia. Next base: position 56,381 of record JAFDYD010000003.1, read on the forward strand.
ATGGATTTGCCTCCTTTTATTACTGCTGCAACCGGGATGGATGCATTGACCCACAATATGGAGGCATATATTGCTAAAGGATTTCACCCGCTTTGTGAAGGCATCGCACTTGAAGGCATCGCGCTGATTAATGAATCGATTGCTGATGCAGTTAACAAACCGGATCTCGCTTCGAGAAGTAAAATGATGATTGCTTCATTAATGGGTGCAGTCGCATTTCAGAAGGGATTGGGTGTTGTACATTCGCTGGCACATCCTTTGTCTTCACTACTGGATACGCACCATGGATTGGCCAATGCAGTAAATTTGCCATACGGAATGCGATTCAACGTTTCGGGGCAGGAAAAACAGTTTTCAAAAATGGCTCGTGTGCTGGAATTGAAAAATGAAGATGGAGAAGCAGTGGTACAACATTTATTTGAGTTGAATAAAAAAACAAATCTTCCGCTTCAGTTGAAAGGTATCGGTGTCAAGCCGGAACATATTGAAACGCTCGCCGATCTTGCCTTTGATGATTTCTGCCATCTGAATAATCCCAAACCGGTAACACGGGAAAACTTTAAACAACTCTATTTGGAGGCACTATAATTTTTTATGAAAAAAAAGATTGGGATCAGTTATAGCAGAACCAATTTCTCTTATTACTGGGAATGGTTTGCTCCTGAAGAATCGGCCAATACATTGGATCGGGTTAAACTTTCTTTCGAAGAAAATAATTTAGCAGATATTAAAAACTGTGATGGATTTATTATAACCGGTGGTGTTGATATCAATCCTGATTTATACAATGGTGCCCGCGATTATGATGGAAAGCCAACAGATGGATTTCAACCTGATCGCGATAGTTTCGAAAAAAAAATTTTTGAATACGCGCAAGAGAATAAATTGCCGGTGTTTGGAATTTGCAGGGGATTTCAATTGGTGAATGTGTTGCTCGGAGGTAAGTTGATACAGGATTTGGGGATACCAGGAAATAAAATTCATTGTAAAGTGGAGCAGGATAAGCAACATGAGGTTATTGTTGAGAAAAACACATTGTTGCACGATATTACAGGAGTGGATCATGGAAAGGTGAACAGCGCACATCACCAGGCAATAGATAAATTAGGCAACGGACTTGCAGTAAACGCGCGTTCGGCAGATGGCGTAATAGAAGGATTTGAATGGGCGGATCATCCAGACAAGCCATTTCTTCTTTGTGTTCAATGGCATCCGGAAAGGATGTTTAGAATGCAACTTGAAAATTCTCCATTGTCTAAAAATATTAAGGAACGGTTTATTGAAGAATTACTGAAATAGAGATTGGAAAATCTTAGTCTTTCAAACGATAACTAAAAAGAAAATTTCAAAATGCATATTATCAATCCGGCAACAGAAGAGTTGATCCAGGAAATCGCGGAAGATGATTTTCAAAAAGTGAAAGGGAAATTCGAGATTTTAAAAAAAGGGCAGCCACAATGGGCTGCTGTTCCCGTTGAAAAAAGAATCGCCTGTATTAAACGATTTCATGCTTTGCTGGAAGAGCAAAAAAAGGATCTTGCAGAAACTCTTACGCGGGAAATGGGAAAACCATTGCAGCAGTCTTACAACGAATTGAATGGAGCTCGTGCCCGTGTACAATATTTTATTGATAACTCAGCAAAATATCTTGCAGAGGAATGGGTAGTTACGGAAGGCGCCACGCGCGAAAAAATTGTTTACGATCCGTTGGGAGTTGTCGCAAATATTTCCGCATGGAATTATCCTTATCTCGTAGGAATGAATGTGATCATCCCGGCGCTGATTGCGGGGAACGCAGTTTGTTATAAACCTTCTGAATATACGATTCTAACGGGTATGCATATCGCAAGAATGCTATACGAATCAGGAGTGCCAGAAGCATGTTTTCAAACAGTAATCGGGAAAGGGGCGGTGGGAGAATATTTATTGCAGCTTCCTTTCGACGGATATTTTTTTACAGGAAGTTACAAGACCGGAAAATACATCGCCGAAAAAATCGCATCGAAATTAGTGCCCAGTCAGTTTGAACTTGGAGGAAAAGATCCGCTCTATGTAATGGATGATGTAGAGGATATCGATAAAACTGCGGCTGCGGCGTTGGAAGGAGTTGTGTATAATAATGGGCAGAGTTGCTGCGCGGTAGAAAGAATTTACGTGCATGAAAAAATTTATGATCGTTTTGTTTCTTCTTATGTTGAGCAATCAAAAAAACTAAAGATTGGCTCGCCAATGGAGCCAGTCGATATTGGTCCATTGAGCAGAAAGGAGCAGGTACAATTTTTGCTCTCGCAAATTAAGGATGCAACAGACAAAGGCGCTGTTTTACTTGCAGGAGGAAAAAAATCAGATCGTGCCGGCTACTATATTGAACCGACTGTGTTGGCAAACGTGAATCATCAAATGAAATTGATGACGGAAGAATCTTTTGGTCCGGTAGTGGGCATACAAAAAGTTGCAAGTGATGATGAAGCTGTGCAACTGATGTTGGATACCGAGTATGGATTAACTGCCGCCGTTTATTCGAAAGATTTTGATCGTGCGGATGCTGTAATGCGGAAAATGAATGTGGGCACTGTGTATTGGAATTGCTGCGATCGTGTAAGTGCCGCGTTGCCATGGTCGGGTAGAAAAAATTCCGGTTTAGGAACAACTTTATCTTACCAGGGTATCAGGGCATTTGTTCAACCCAAAGCGTATCATATCAGGGGATAAAAATTTGAGATTGCGCCTATGAAAACTGACTTTTTTTTATCCCGGACTTGTTTGTTTTTGCACAAGTTTTGCACACTCTGTTAATATCTCGGAATCTGTTCATTACTAATAAGTTTTTATCACTACATTGCTCGCAAAATCCCATCCACTTAAAGCCATTCAGCTTTTGTAGAAAAAGTTTCTGTTACCCTTTAGATTAAAATTAAGTAATAATCATTTTTATCATCAAGCCAATTGATGCAGCAGATCGTTTTTAATTTCTAGATTATGAAAAAATTTTACTTAGCGGTATCGTTATTCCTTTCTGGTTTTTTTTGTGTTAATGTAGCTTATGCTCAACCACCTTATACTGCAGCAGAAACTTATGAAACGGTAGCCGCGGGTGGAATATTATCAGATGTAAATACGTGGGTAGGATTGAAGCAGCCGAATTTGGCCACTGCATGCACGCATTGTCAAATCATTTTACATGGAGACGTGACCCTGGATGTCAAAGCGTATCTCAATGGTGGTAGTACAGTTATTCTTACTGGAAATAGCGGAGCTAATCCGACTGTTTTACATCTGGACTATTGGGCCATTTTGGATGCCGGTTCTACTTTGAGTATGTTTCAGAACGCAGTTTTATATGTTGATGATGAACTGGATTTAACACAGGGATCAACTATATCAATGGTTTCTTCTGCATTTGCTGACGCTACCGGATTTACCAGCGTTCACGTTCCTGTTGGACCACTGACTCCGGCTTTTGGCCCCGGCATTTACTATCTAATAAATCCGCCGAGTTACGCTATCGGAACTTGGGATATGGTTTTGAATTTAAATGGATATGGTGATCCAACGGTAGGTCCTCCCGTTACTCCTCCTGGAGCTGGAACAGATCGCTTTTTCGATCCTTATATAATTAATTGCACACCTGGTCCAAGTCCGGCACAATGCGCATCCGGTGTGGTGTATGGCCCTGCTACCAGCGGCTTTGATGCCGTACACAATATTTTCTCATTTGCGCAGGGTAGTACCTTACCTGTTACGCTTACTCAATTTGCAGCTTCGAGAAATGATGATGGAACTGTAAAATTGATATGGTCAACTTCAGAGGAAGAAAACGCTTCTCATTTTGAAGTGGAAAGATCTGCTGATGTTTCAAGCGGCTTCGCATCTATCGGTACTGTAAAAGCGAAAGGATTTTCGTCCATTGCAACAGATTACTCTTACAATGACCTTTCCGCACCTACTGGCACTGTTTACTACAGATTGAAAATGGTGGACCTCGATGGAAAATTCCAATATACAAAGGTGATTTCCGTTTCCGGAGATTCAAAAAGTGATGCTCTTGTTGTTTATAACAACCCATTCACTGATATGATCAGGATAAAGGTTAATACAAACAGTGTTGATGATCTTTCACTAACGGTAACGGATATGCTCGGTAAGGTTTATTGGAACCAATCTATCAAAGCAAAATCAGGAGATAACTTTATTAATATAAATCCTGGAGGCGCTGCGGGTGTGTATATGTTGCATATCGAAGGTAGAGGATATGACAGGATAGTAAAATTGGTTAAACAATAAGAAGCATATAAAATAATTTTACTGCCACAGTTCATCGCTGCAATATGCAGCTTGTACTGTGGCAATTTTTTTATAAAAAGAATCGTAGCCAGTTTTTTTGATGAGTCAAAAACCAAAGGCTTTTATTTTCGATCTCAACGGAACCATGATTGATGATATGGAATATCATATTCGTGCGTGGCATTATCTTGTCAATAATGAACTTGGAGGAAAACTGGATTATCAGCAGGTAAAAAAAGAGATGTACGGAAAAAATTCGGAGGTATTAATGAGAATTTTTGGTGAAGGCCGGTTCACACAGCAGGAAATGGATCGTCTTTCTGTCGATAAGGAAAAAGGATATCAAAAAGAATATAGGCCACATCTGAAATTAATTGATGGATTGCATCTTTTCCTCGAACGTGCATATCAACACCAAATATTAATGGGTATTGGATCCGCGGCAATAACATTTAATATCGATTTTGTGTTGGACAACCTGGATCTTCGCCATTATTTCAAAGCCATCGTAAGTGCAGATGATGTGCAGCGCAGTAAACCCGATCCGGAAACCTATCTCGAAGCGGCTGCAATATTAAAAGTGGAGCCGGCATCTTGCATTGTTTTTGAAGATGCGCCCAAAGGCGTTGAGGCTGCTGCAAATGCCAACATGAAATGCATTGTTATCACAACCATGCATACAAAAGATGAATTCGCGGACTTCAATAATATTATTCACTTTATCCAGGATTATTCTGACTCGTTTTTGAATCAGTTTTTCCAATAGGAACACCTGATTTATATAGAGCAAATCCACTCGGCAAAAGCATCGTTTTACCTAATAAAATCTCTCATATTTCAAAGCTTTTGGGGATAAAAAACCGCTTTTTTTGGCTTTTGGAATGGCAATCCCACGGTCGGAAAAATATACGAGTTTGGCACTTCCTAAGTCGCTTATAATCAGTGTTGCCGCATTTTGGTACAGCCGTTGCCCTTCTTAAGCGCATAAATAACTGAGATATGATAACACTACCAATAAAATTCCTTCAGAAAAAAATTCAGGAATTGCAAAGCGCCTTGTTCCTTACAGACAGCGATTCATTGGTTAAAATGCCGACGCATGTTATTTCATCGGCTGAAGCGGATGATGCCGGAAATATCTGGTTTATTATTCCAAAGCCTTCGCAACATGTGAATGCATTTGATGAAACGTTTTCAGCGAAGCTGGATTTCTTCAAAAAAGGCAAAGGTTTTTATTTGAAGGTCCAGGGAAATGCAACAATTGTTGCGAATAAAAAAGAAATAGAATCGGTGGCTGGCATTTCTGATGATATGAAGTCGAAAATGGATGAGCAAACCGTTGTGGCTATTAAGGTGAAAGTACAAACTGCGGATTATTTTGAAAATCTGCCAAGGCCTTCATCAACAAACTGGATATTGAGTGGAACAACTCATTTGTATAACTGGCTTTTTAATTCCAGGTATGATTATAAAAACCCACAATTGATGATGATACCAATCAGTATTGATTCTAATATGCGAAAGTTCTAAAAAGGATGGTGGACATAAAATAAAAGCAACAGAAATCGTTGAGAATTCTGTTGCTATTTTTTTGTCAGGGGATATCGAAAATAAATCATCAAAATTAACTTAGTGTGATTTTTCTGTTACTCAAAATATTCACACAAAAAATAATCGAAAGAATAGCTGTCAATGTAAGTAATGCAGAAACATTATAATGAAAATGCATAAAAAGTCTGCAACTTGCGATTCCTGTAATGGTGATTAAAATGACCATTAACAAAGTAAATAACGTTTTCATTTTTTGATGTTTTTAAGATTTATAATTTATACCATTCAGCTGGTACATATGTAAGACCTTATACATGCCCGTAAGTTTATTAAAGAAAACTTAAAACAGGGAGGCTTGATTTTAAACCTTTTATAAGAGTATTTTTCACACATTTCGCGACACCGCCTTTAGGAAAGCGCAAAAGAATTATGAGGAAATAATTTTGTAGCATTGTGCCTCTTTTTTATTGGGTGATCAAGAAAAAAAATCAGGATGAAAATTGTTATCACAGATGGATATACTTTAAACCCGGGTGATTTGAGTTGGAAAGCGTTTGATGCTTTGGGCGAGGTAATGTATTATGATCGTACGCCCGCCGCTCTTGTAGCAGAGCGTTGCAAAGAAGCAGAAATTATCATAACAAATAAAACACCGATCAATGCTGCAACTATTTCCGCTGCGATTGATCTCAAAGCGATCGCGGTTACTGCAACTGGATATAATATCGTTGACAGTGAAGCCGCCAAAGCAAGAAATATTCCAGTATGCAATGTGCCTGTTTATGGAACGGATTCTGTAGCGCAACATGCTTTTGCATTATTGCTGGAATTGACAAATCAAGTGGGAAAAAATAGTGAAAGTGTCAGGCAAGGTGATTGGTCTGCGTCTATTGATTGGTGTTATACGAGATCACCGATTATGGAATTGAGTAAAAAAATATTCGGCATCATTGGTTATGGACGAATTGGAAAACAAACGGGAAAAATTGCTGAGGTATTTGGGATGGAGGTAATTTATTATAACAGGTCAACGCAAGAAGGAACACCTGGAAGTGTGACACTCGAAACTCTGTTCGCAGAAAGTGATTGTATTTCGATTCACTGTCCACTGACACCGGATAACCATGGTTTCATCAACAAAAAATTATTTTCATTGATGAAGCCGACGGCGTTTCTTATCAATACATCTAGGGGCCAATTGATCAATGAACAGGATTTAGCAGAAGCGTTGAAGTCAGGACAATTTGCAGGCGCGGCATTGGATGTGTTATCTGTTGAACCACCACCTCTGAATCATCCGCTGATCGGTTTGCCGGAATGTATTATAACACCCCATACTGCATGGATCAGTTACGAAGCAAGACAACGATTGATGCAGGTAACTTTTGAGAATGTTGTTTCGATAATAAAGGGAACACCGAGGAACGTGGTGAATGCAATTTAAAGCGAAAGGCACAAGGTACAAGACACAAGGTACAAGGTGTCGCGACACTTTGTACCTTGTGTCTTGTACCTTGTGCCTTCCTCATTTCATTTTACTTTCAGCTGCAAAAAATTATTATCATTCAACCAATCTGTCAATCGCTGGGGCCATGTTTTGATGGAATTTAATTTTGAGCGATATCCCATATTGAATGCATGATTTCCTTGCGCATAAATATGCGCTTCAACCGGTACTTTAGCAGCTCTGTATATCTGTAATAATTTTAGAACGGAAACAGAACAACAAGGATCATCATTTGCTACCAGCAAAAAAGCGGGAGGAGCATTCGACGGAATGGTGTCCGGTATTTCACGTGGACCCGGGTAAATCAGTATCTGAAAATTTGGTTTCCCATTTAACCGATCGATTGGATCTGGCGCTTTTGCATCACCGTTATCAGCATCATAAGCAATCAGCGCTGCTACTTCACCACCTGCAGAAAAACCCATGATGCCTACGCGCGCCGTATCGATGTTCCAAAGTTTTGCATTACTTCTCACCAGTCGCATTGCACGCAAGGCATCTTGCTTCACTTCTTTTTCCAAACTATACGGAGAATTTTCTTCATGCGCCAACCGATATTTTAGCACGATTGCTGCAACACCAATGCTGTTTAAATAAATCGCAGGATCTTTTCCCTCCGCGTTATACACGAGCTCACGGTGACCACCGCCCGGACAAATTACAACCGCGGCGCCGTTGGCTTTTTCTTTTGGAGGAAGAAAAACAGTGATTGATGGGTTATGAATATTTTTCACCCAATAATCTTTTGCCTGCTCTGGTTCATTTCTTCGATTTTCAAAACCGGGAGCTCCTTTTGACCAAAGAGAAATCGTTTGCGAATTGTCCTGCGCAAAAATTGTTGTAGAAATAAAACAAGCTGTCACGCTCATAATCGCAATGTATTTGTTGAAGATTTTATGTAGCATGTTTTTTATTATAGATAATGAAAATAAAATTTTGGAATGACAAATCAGCACAATAATGTCGTCTATACAATGTAGGAATATTTGAAAGTGAAAATCAAGCTGGCCCCTGATTTTTTTATCAAATGGGATATCAATTTTTTTCGTTAATGCATCTTACAAAATTGATTTTAGCAAGGATTTTGCTTATACGAAACCGTATAGTATCAGCGTTCTATCCACGGATGGGAATTGAGGTATTTTTTCATCTAAAAATTTCATTCATGAAAAACATCATTTTTCTTTTTTTGATCAGTTGTATTTCATCCATCTCGATGGGACAATTGAAAGCTAAACCTAAATGCGGCACTTTTGTAGTTGATATCCTGAATGGCAAAGTGAATAATATAAAACCAGATGTCAATATTCCTGAAATCAAAGATGCATTACCATGCTTTACCAGTGTGGAAGAAGAGACCGCAACTTCTAAATGTGGTGGTGGCGTTTTTTATAAGGATCGTGATATTTCTTTTTTTACCAGTCGCGATTATATAGAGATCGGTGAAAAATTGAAAGGACAGCTTAGCATTCCACTCATTGGGGCTTCGAGAAGCAGTCTCTTCAAATGGCTCGGTAATCCAAAAATAAAAGATGATACATGGGATGCGTTTGTGATGGCCTATGGAACGCTTGTGTTGCATTATAACGCTGCGGGTAAAGTGAAGCTGATTCAATTTAGTACCAGGAATACCGATGATCTGAAATTGTGTGAATAAACGAAAAAAAAGGTAGGGCCGGGCCCTACCTAATCATTAAAAACTACCTGCTAAAAATTTCACTTCAACTTAGTTATATCCTGGATTTTGTTTTAGGACAATTTTCCCTGTAGAATTCTCTGCATCTAGTTCTATTTGCGGAATCGCAAAATATTCATTGACTCCTTTCGTGAATTGAGCCGTAGGATTTGCTCTGAAAAAACTGCTGTTCCTGGTTTTTTCGAAAGTGGCATACGCATTCAGGGTTGCAGCCATCGTTCCTGAGCCATTGTCCCACCTCGCTAGGTCGAAAAACCGTTGTCCTTCCATAGCAAGTTCCAGTCTTCTTTCCATTTGAATAGCTTTTAGCGCATAGTCTTGGCCGTTAGAACTAAAAGTACCTGCCGGGTATGGCTTTACCGAATAGTTGTCTCCGGGCGTCGTTTTTGGAGAATACATGCTGGTGTTTGCATCATACGCCGCATTTAAATAAACAAATCCATTCGGATTAGCTGCTCTTGCACGAACCATATTTACGTAGATCTGTGCCTGGTCGAGACTACCGACTTGCGCTTCGCATTCAGCATCCCATAATAAAACATCTGCGAAGCGGCAAAGATTCACATTGTTTGCTGCTACTTCGGCGGCGCCCCAAAACACTGTTTCGGTTGACGAAAATTTTCCCTGTTGACTTTGCGCATATGCATTTTTTTTCGGAACAAATAATCCGTCATCAGGTACACTACGAATCCATGTTGAATCAATAGTTCCCCAATCGAAAAATGGTTTGCCAGGTCTGCCGATGGCCCAATCAAGACGGGGATCTACAGTGCCTGTCCATGGGTTGGATGCATCACTCACAAACGGCGCATTGGTTGAACTTCCATCTAAAAGAGGTAGGCCATTCGCATCTGTTTTATATGCTTGTGCAAGCGACCATGATGGATTATTAAATCCGCAGCATCCAGGACCATGATTGTAAGGAAAATTTAATTCATCACCGGTATTACCGTTGCCGCCATTCGTAGAAATTGCTGAACCGTCATTTACAGAAGTCTGACAAGCGAAAACACTTTCCACACTATTTTTTTCTGCTGGGTTAAAATTGCTTTGGTAGAGTGGAGTAAGCGCATAACTTCTGCCGTCGGGTGTTGTGCCACTGGCAATAACCTGGTCCAATAATGGTTTTGCTGCGCTGTAATTATGCTCATACATATATGTCTTTGCAAGGAACGCCATCGCAGCCCATTTATTTGCTCTGCCAACATTGGGTTGATTGGTGGGCAAATTATTCATTGCAAAAGTAAAGTCCGCTTCTATCTGTGGCCAGATATTAATATAATTACCGCCTGCATCAACATTGGGAACGTTGAGGTTTCCATTTGTGTACGAAATAGTTTCATCTACAAAAGGAAAATTGTTGAATATTTTCTTTCCTTCAAAATGATAATAGCCGCGTAAAAATCTTGCTTCTGCTTCATACTCCAGAGTATCTGCCGGCGCAATATCTTTCGATAGTCTCATCGTGCGAATCACGTCGTTTGTTCTTTGAATTCCTGTGTAGAGAACAACCCATTTTTCGTCCAGGTATGAACTGGTGCCGGCTTGTGCGAGAGACCAGGTCAACAACGGATTTGCGTCGGGCTGATCACCCGGTGTTGAACCTTTATACGATTCATCAGCACATTCACTACCATATACGTAGTTAGATGCAGCACTACCGTTTCCAAGATTTTGTCCCGGCACATTTTCTCCCGATAAAAGTACATAGGCTCCGATTAATAATCCCTGTACACCTGAATTGTTGGTGACGTTCTCGGCGATCAGAGAACCTTGCGGCGATATATTTAATTTCTTGTTGCATGCGTAGACAATTAATGCAATCAAAACAATTGTTGCAGGCACTATCCACTTAAATAATTTTTTCATATAAATAATTTTATTAAAATAGATTAATGTATTGTGACATTTACACCAATATTGTAGGTCTTTTGATTATTCGGATAAACACCTCCATCAATACCGAAAACAGTCTGGCCACCTGGATTTAGTTCCGGATCTAACCCTGAATATTTTGTAACGGTGAATAAATTGAGAGCCTGCAAATAAATTCTGATCTTATCAAAATGCAAACGCTTCATACTATTGGAAACAATATTGTAACCAATGGTGAGATTTCTACATCTCAAAAAAGATCCGCTTTCCATTGTGTAAGAATTAAATGCCTGGCTATTGCTGAAATTGTTACTTAGTTCGAGCATCGGCACTTTGGTTCCGGAATTTGCCACATGCGCTGTTGGATCGTTGAAGTTTGTAGGCTGACCAGATGAATTAATGAGTCGTGCAGAATTGAGTGCAACATCCTCGCTGATTTGGTTATTGAATCCCTGCGGGAAATCAGTAGAAGATTTAACTCCATTTAGAATATCGTTTCCAACGGAAGCATAGAAGAACGTATAAAGATCAAAGTTTTTGTAGTTCACCGAGATGTTAAGACCCGCAGTAAATTTTGGATTCGGATTACCAAAGAAATTCCTGTCGTTATTATCTATTTTTCCGTCTCCATTTGCGTCAGAGTATTTAAATCTTCCAGGCGCTGCATCTTGTTGTGTCGGAGATTTATTTACATCATCCCATGATTGAAACAAACCAATTACTTTATAACCAAAAAAAGCTCCAATAGGATGTCCCGGTTGCAATCTTGAAACCACTGTTTGTCCACCGCCGGTTTCATCAAAATATAAAGTTCCAGGAGGTAGGCTCACAACTTTGTTCTGGTAAGAAGTGAAAGTACCTGTTATATCAAATCTCAAATCTTTATTCACTACACCGTGATATGTAAGTGCCATATCGATTCCGGTATTTTGAATATTTCCGGAATTGATAAATGGATCAAGCGCGCCTCCATTTGTTCCGGGTGCACTTGGTCTTGTCAATAAACCAGAAATCAGTTTTTTGTACCACTCAAAACTGAAATCGAGTTTGTTATTTAAAATAGTTGCATCGAATCCTATATTGGTAAGAACATCTTTTTCCCAGGAAGTATTCGGGTTGCCGTATTGGCTTACATACAAACCCGGTACCGGAGTGTTGCTCGTACCATTGAGATCATAATAAGATTGATTGATTTGCTGACCGTATAAACTGTAAGCATTGGTAGGATTGATATTGTTGATCGTTCCTAATTTTCCCCAGCCGCCACGTATTTTGAGTTCATTCAACCACGTAATATTTTGCATGAAAGATTCCTGCGAAATTCTCCAACCAGCAGTGATGGATGGGAAATTACCATATCGCTGATCAGACGCGAATGCAGAAGAACCATCTCGGCGAATGGTAGCACTCAACAAATATTTTCCATCATAGTTATAATCTATTCTTCCAAACAATGAAAACAACGCTTGTTGATAAGGTGTCGCAAATCCATTATCCAAAATGATAGTGGAGTTATTTGTTTGTGTAGAAGCTTGTCCGAAATTCAATGTTCTTAAATTTGGACTTACTGTTAAATTGCTTGAATCGGTGATATAATAATTACCTCTTGTAGCTAGCGAACCCCTGCCGATTCCATAAATATATTCCGTACCTCCAAGAATATTAAAATCATGTTTACCTATTTTATTTCCGTATTTAAGTGTGTTGGTCCAGATCATACTTGTATTCAAACCATAAGTTTCCAAATACAAATTTGCTGCGTGATTATTTTCAGCATTTTCATATGGTGTTGTCGCAAATCCATTTTTGTAAGTGTGATCGATTAGCCCGCCGAGGCTGGTGTGTATTGTAAAATGTTTGAGGAAATCAACGTCGGCAAATACATTGCCACTGATCTGGTAATTTTGATTCACGTCGTCCGCTTGTCGTTCCTGTATCGCAACTGGATTGGATGCGTTACCGAGTCCGTTTGAAATGCCTCCTGCATAATTTCCTGCGATATCATGTATAGGAATGATATTAGGAAGTTGATAAGCTGCGTTAATAGAATTCGTGCTGTTTACACCAGGAGCGTTGAAATATCCTGGATTTGTTTTGTAAAGAGCAAACGCATTTTCTCCAATACGGATATGATCATCTAACAAACTGAAAGTAGAATTGAATCTTACTGAATAACGCTTCAAGCTTGTTTCAATCAATGTTCCTTCCTGGTCAACATAATTGAAGGAGAAAAAATAAGATGATTTACCAGTACCACCGCTTACAGAAACATTATGATTCATGATAAGTGCAGGTTTGAAAATATCATTGAACCAATTGTTGCCGTTTCGTGCGGCCAAGGTGATATGATTGTTATAGAGATTATAGTCCGCGAGACTTGTATTGGGCGCGCCCTGTGCTGCACCTGTAGGAGTTATATAATACGGAACCACCGGCGTTGCACCACTTCCATATTGCGGATCACTTGCAGGTAGTCCATCATTAAAAGCTTGTGCCCATTTCGCCTCACCTGTTTGTGTTGGTGAAGCAAGTTTCCAGCCTTTGCTCAGCGGTTGTTGCGTGCCGATGTACGCATCATAAGAAAGCTTCATCGCGCCCGATCCTTTTTTTGTTGTGATGATGATTACACCATTCGATCCGCGCACACCGTAAATGGCTGCAGCGCCTGCATCTTTCAATACTTGTATCGATTGAATGTCGTTTGCATTTAGATCGTGCATATTTCCTGGAACTCCGTCAATAATTATGAGTGGTGATGTATTACCTGCTGAAGTGATACCACGAATTTGTACTACAGCAGCACCACCGGGCTGGCCTGTACTAAAAACAGTAACACCTGAAGCTTGCCCTTGTAATAATGCTTCTGTACTTCCCGATGGCGTTTGTTTCATGTCAGCAACATTCACCACCGAAACGGCACCAGTAATATCTTTTTTCCGTTGCGAAGTATAACCGGTAACGAATACTTCATTCAAATTAGTTGGAGATGCAATCAAAGCAATTTCTCCTAAATCAGTTCTTTCTCCGACGGGGATTTCCAATTTGTTGTATCCGACAACTGAAATTTGTAACGTGCTGTTGCTTGTCGGAACCACGATGTGAAAACTTCCATCCGCATCGGATGTTGTTACAGTTTTGGATCCTTTCACCTGCACCGATGCGCCTGCGATCGGTTGTTTGTCGGCGTTGTTGGTTACCTTGCCGGTAACAGTTTTTTGAGCGAATAAGCTGCAACTCCACAAAAAGAAAATTGCGAAGCAAACATACCTGGCAAGCCTGTTAGTTTTTAATGGCATAAGCAGTTTGTGTTTTGTCGATTAGAAAATATAAATCGTATTTCTGCGGGGCACTTGTATTTACAACTTTCCCGGTAGCGCATTTGAATGGAAAAAACGCTTCACTAAAATTATACTTGAAGAACCCCGATTTGAAAGTTTTATACTACATCAACACTACATCACAATCTTCGGCAAAGCAGGAAATGGCCGTTTTTTGCCACATCATCAATACATCAAAGAGAAAGAATAGAAAATAGGAAATAGAAAATGAGAACGGGGATTAGACAAAAAAAGGAAATGAGAAATAAAAAAGTGTTGATGTTCCACTTTCTCATTTCTCATTTCGCAGTTGTTATCGGCATTCTACTTCGAGGCCTTTTCAGAATTGCTTACGAAAGCAATTTGTTTGCTGTCTGGCGACCACGAAGGTGTATTGATCGTTCCTTGTCCACCGAATAAATAGGCCATTACGCGTGGTGCACCCGGTGTAGTAAGTGGCATCAATCTTAAAAGTACGTGCTTGTATGAAGGATGTCCACTCGGATCGATATTATTTTGGAAAGAAATAAATGCCATCCATTTTCCATCCGGAGAAATATGCGGGAACCAATTGTTGAAATCATCAAACGTTAATTGTTCTTTGTCGGAACCGTCAGGTTTCATTCTCCAGATCTGCATGGTGCCTGACTGATTTGCGTTGTAATAAATATATTTTCCATCCGGAGAATATTCGGGGCCATCTACATGTCCGCTTGCATTATTTGTCAATGCAGTTTCTTTCCCGTCTTTCAATGCAACTTTATACAACTGGTATATTTTACTTCCGTTGCGTTGTGCTACGATCACAACTTCTTTTCCATTCGGATTCCATCCGTGCAAATACGATGGCGTATTCTCGGTTAATAATTTTGGATCTCCACCTGATAATGGCAGTATGTAAACTGTTGAACCACCTCCCGGCAATCCTTGTCGATGACTGCTGATGCCTAAGGTTTTTCCGTCAAATGCAATGACATGGTCATTATTGTTTCTGTCTACTGATCCCGTATTCAATTTTTCAGGTGTACCACCTTCGATGGGAATGGTGTATAAAGAACCATTTTCATTAAAGAGTAATTTTTTTCCGTCGGGCATCCAGTTCGGTGCCTCGAAGCGGCCTGCTGATTCGCGAATAACTTTTCTCATACCATCAGCAACATTCAAAATCTCCAATCTACATCCCAATACTTCATTTGATGGCGTTTGAACCACGTGTGGATTGGAAGAATATTCATGATACACAGGTTTATCGATTCTTACATTCCACACTTTTGCTTCAGCGGAACTTGTGGAGTCATGCGAGCAGATATAAATTCCCGCCAGGATGGTATCCTTCATATCTGCATTTTGAATAGTGCCGATCGTTTGGAATGGTTCACCGCGATGTGCAATACGCATCGTAATATTTTTACCAATTCTTTCCAACTGTATCGTTTGACCACCTTTTTTTGGATAGAAAAATTCCTCTTCCGGATCTCTCATATACATTCCTTTGAAAGGTCTCCATTGAAGTACAACAAGTCCATCGATATGCTTACATGCATTCCAGCTTGCTGCTTCTCCGTCAGTCGATTCACGAATCATCCATCCTATTTTCCGGTGACCGACTGCATTGGCAGTATCACCAACAAAATCAAAATCTGCTGTAAGTAGAAAATCACCGCTCATTTTTTTGTAGGCGAATTGGAATTCGTCTCTGTTGAACCAGATATTATAACCGGATCCTTTCAATGTATATGTCTGTGTCGCGTCATTATAGATAGTTGATCCCGCAATTTTCGGATTGCCGACATCTGTATAGTTTTCAAAAATGCCCACGGGTTTTTGCGCAATCGCAATATTGCAAACAATGGCAAGAATAATTAAGGCTGAAAATTTCATGTTGATTGTATTTAGTATATGAAATGGAATGTGCAAGTGAAGAGATGGAAGTGCAAAAATTTTATGTGTAGTAAAAAAATAACAAGCGAATTTATGGCTGAATTATTTCTACGCGTTGTTTTATACCACATCAAAACTACATCAGCAGAAAAAAATGTGAGCAAATATGAACCATGATTTACCTGATTGTAAAAGATTAAGCTGAAGTGACGATAGTACTTTCCCAATAATCTTCCGCAATTTGAAAAATTATGAACCATTATTTGGCCGATTATAAAAGATTAAACTGAGGTAAGGATAATAATTTCCTCATAATCTTTTATAATCAGGTAAATCACGATTCCTCTTTCTCACAGTTCATTCTTCTTAAGCTTATCCATTGCATAATCAGCCGCACGGGCAGTGAGCGCCATATATGTCAACGATGGATTTTGCGTTGAAGTGGATGTCATACACGCTCCGTCTGTAATGAATACATTTTTGCATGCATGTAGTTGATTCCACTTATTTAATAAAGATGTTTTCGGATCGTGGCCCATGCGCACTCCGCCCATTTCGTGGATATCTAATCCGGGCGCTTGTTTGCTATCTGTTGTTTTGATATCAGTGAACCCGGCCTTTGTATACATCTCCGACATCTGCTCGATAAAATCTTTCACCATTTTATCATCGTTATCATCATAGTCGATAGAAATTTTCAACAGAGGAATTCCCCATTCATCTTTTTTGTCGTTATCCAATTGCAGGTGATTGGTTTCTTTTGGAATTGTTTCTCCCATCATATGTGAACCAACTCCCCAAGCTCCCAATTTCGGTTGCTTCATCAAATTTGTTTTCAAACTTTCTCCAAAACCATCCGTGCTATTTTGTTCATGCATACGAAAACCGGAAAAGCCTGCGGCATAACCACGCAAAAAATCTGTTTCTTGTTTGAATACATTTCTGAAGCGCGGTATATATGCGCTGGTAGGTCGGCGTCCGTCTGTTTCAAAATCTTTGAAGCCATCATATTTTCCGGAAATGCGCGCCCTGTAATTATGAAACGCGACATATTTTCCCAATAATCCATTATCATTTCCCAATCCATGTGGGAAGCGATTGGATATTGAATTCAACAAAATCAGATTTGTATTGAAGGCAGCAGCATTCAGAAAAATCACCGGCGCATAAAATTCAATTGTCTCTTTTGTTTTCGCATCGATCACACGAACGCCTGTTGCTTTGCCTTTTTGTTCATCATATATAATGGAGTGCACTACGGAGAAAGGGCGTAACTTCATGTTGCCTGTTTTCGCCGCCCAGGGAATCGTCGTTGAATTCGAATTATAATAACCGCCGAATGGACAACCACGCTGACATAAATTTCTTCCCTGGCATTTGCCCCTTCCTTGTTCGAGATGTATGGGCTGTGGTTCGGTAAGATGAGCGCAACGCGCGTAAATCACATGCCTGTCTTTATAATTTTTTGAAACAAAATCTTTGAAATAATTTTCTACACATGATAGTTCGAGCGCCGGAAGAAATTCTCCATCGGGCAAAGTGGCGATACCATCTTTGTTACCGGATATTCCTGCAAATTTTTCAACATAACTATACCACGGTGCGATGTCTTTGTAACGGATCGGCCAGTCAACGGAAAATCCATCACGGGCCGGACCTTCAAAATCGAAATCACTCCAACGTTGTGTTTGTCGCGCCCACATAATCGATTTGCCACCCACCTGGTAACCGCGAATCCAGTCGAAAGGTTTTTCCTGCGTATAAGGGTGATCGGTATCTTTTACAAAAAAATGCATCGCATCTTCCCGAAATGCATAACATCGACTTACTACTGGATTTGCCTGCTGAATTTCCATTGGCACCTGCCCCCGATGCTGGAATTCCCAGGGAAGCATATTTGTGGTCGGGTAGTCTTTCAGATGTTTAACGTCTCTGCCTCGTTCAAGTACCAGCGTTTTCAATCCTTTTTCACAGAATTCTTTTGCGGCCCATCCACCACTCATACCCGAACCGATAACGATTGCATCGAATGTGCGTTTTTCTTTACTGTCGCCCATGATTAGGAATTATTTTTTACAGGAACACAACCGTGATAACGGCCAGGTATCATTTCGTACACCTGCACCTTGGTTAAAAAATATTGTGATGATGTGAAACTTTGAATAGTGAGTCTTTTTGTTGTTGCATAAAAAGAACTGATTTTTTCCGACACTTCTTTTTTATTTTCAATTTTTTTCAGCAACTCATTTTTTTGGGATGATGTACATGTAGCAAACGAATTTCCATAATCTTTTTTTGCAAGCGCTTCGAACTGGTTCATACCAGCCATAAATTTTTGCTGATCTTCTTTCGTAGCGCAATCATCAACCATCATCAATACAAAAAGATGAGACGAAAGATCTTTGGCTCCAGGTGTATCAGTTTTTGGAATAATGGCTTCGGATAATTCCGATATCATTTTTTCCTGGTCGCCATTTATTTTTATATTTTTTAATAAGATGGATGATTTGGTTTCTTCGTGCATGCATGAAGGGATCAGCGTAGCGCCCGCTGAGAATACCAGGAAATTTTTAATGACTGTACGCCTGTTCATTTCAAGAAGGAAATATTTTGAAGTACAAGATATTGATTTATTGGAAAATGATTTTGTAAATCCTTTGAGTTCGCTCATCCTTCGACTACGCTCAGGATTCTCTTGCATTCAGGACTCGACTACGCTCAGGATTCTATCGCACTCACTCTTCATCCTCACTCTAGATTTACTACAGCCACCGTCGGGGCCTGCTACCGCCGACGGGGTGTAGTCAATTGCCAAAACCTAAACTTCTAATTTCATCAAATAGTCAAAATCATATTTTGCGCTTTCAAGTGCGCTGACAGAATATTCTTCCTGCTCGAGGAAAAAATTCTTCATACCTGATTTCTTTGCGTTTTGTAATAGCTTCAAAATATTTACGTCGCCTTTTCCGAATTCAACACTGCTTTTCGTGGCTTTGCTCATATCTTTTAAATGCCACAAAGGAAAACGTCCGGGATATTTATTAAAATATTCAATAGGATCATATCCTGCAGCAATCACCCATCCCAAATCCATTTCCATATGAACCAATGTGGGATCGGTTCTTTCCAGCAACACATCATACAAAACTTTGTCATTCACTTTCACGAACTCTGTGCTGTGATTATGATAACCAAATTTGATATTCATTTTTTTGCATTGTTCTCCTGTCTTTGAAAACAGGTCGGCACTTTGTTGGTAATTCTCGATGGTTTGTCCATCTACTGGCAATACAGCGGAAATAATGTATTCCTGTCCTGTCTCCGCTGCTTCGTCAAGTGATTTTTGTAAATCTTTATCAACATGTATATGCCCACTTCTCAAATTCATTCCAAGATCTTTTGTGATTTTTTTTATTTCTTTCGCACTGAGTCCATAATAGTTACCTTTCTCACTTCTTGCAGATTCCAATTCTTTAAAACCCATCTTCGCTAATAATTTTAAAGTTCCTGTTGCATCGGCCGTCATTTCTTTGCGCACCGTGTACAATTGAATACCTACATCTTTCACTTTCCTATATGAATTTGCTTTTGCAAGTTGTGAAAGAAAAAATGAACCCGCCGTCATGTACGTTACGTTCTTTAAGAACTCGCGTCTGTTTTTTGTAATCATAAAATTGATATTGTATGAGTTGAAGTTGGGTGAATGATTTGCCTTTGTGCCTTAGTGTATTCTTAGTGGTTCAAAAAAAGAATTTGAACCACTAAGACACAAGGGCACAAAGGCAAATCAATATTTTCATTTCATATCCGAATTACTGATAAATGCAATTCGTTTGCTATCGGGCGACCATGAAGGTGTATTGATCGTTCCTTGTCCGCCGTAAACATATGCAAGCACTTTCGGCGCGCCTCCTGCAAAAGGCATCAATCTGATATATACATGTTTGTAAGGCGGATGAATGCCTGGCTGAACTTCTTCTTTCAAAAAAGAAAGGAATACAATTGATTTTCCATCCGGAGAAATATGCGCGAACCAATTATTAAACTCATCATTCGTTACCTGTTCCTGGTTGCTTCCATCAGGTTTCATTCTCCATATCTGCATGCTGCCCGATCGCACGGAGTTGAAATAAATATATTTTCCATCCGGCGTATACTCGGGACCGTCATCAAGACCTTTTGAATCAGTGAGACGAATTTCCTTTCCGCCTTCAGCGGGAACACTGTACACATCATATTCGCCATTGCGCGATCCGCAGAACACAAGCACTTTTCCATCCGGCGACCATCCATGCAAATAGGAGGGACCTTTTGGAGTTATTTGTTTTGGCGTTCCGCCGGTGATCGGAACAGTATATATAATGGAGCCACCGAGATTTTGTACTGAGCTGCTCAGTCCAAGCATTTTTCCATCAAAAGAGATTACGTGATCATTATTATTATTATTGATACTACCGGTGTTGAGTAGTTGCGGACTGCGAGTGGTGAGGTCGAAATTATAAAGAAGACCTTTGTAGTCGTTAAAAATTAAACGTTGGCCGTCGCTGGTCCAGTTTGGTGCCTGGATAGAATAAGGAACTGAATAAATAATTTCCCTGCTACCACTAGCAACTTCAAGTACTTCAAGATTACTTCCCAAAGTCATTTGTGTATTATTGTCGGCAACACCTTTGAACGGAACCTGGATGCGCACGTTGCTGAACACTCCGGTTTCGAGCACATCGGAATTGTGTGATCCAACAAAAAGTCCAACGTAAACTTCGTCGCCAAGATCCAAATCACTTAAAGTGTCTGTTTGAAAGGGCTCGCCATAAATCGCGGCGCGCATGATGAATTTGTTGCCGACTCTTTCGAGTTGCAAAATATTAGCCTTTGTCATTTTCAGTTTGTGTTCTTCAGTTTGAGCTCCGGCTGTTCTGCGAAATTGCAGCGATGTGAGCCCGTCGCCATGCTCCACCGCATTCACATGCGCCGAATTGCCATCGAGAGATTTGCGAACCATCCAGCCAACTTTTCGATGATAGTTGACCCAATTGCCCAAAAACTCGGCGCGGGCATAAAGAATGAAATCGCCTTTTATTTTTTTCCAGACATATCGAAACTCATCGTGATCGGCCCATACATTATAACCTGCGCCGGAAATAATATACTGTTGGGTTTGTGGAATATAAGTTGCTGAACCTGTCTTCACGTTGGTGCCGACATCTGTGTTGCCCTCAAAAATTCCAATCGGGCTTTGTTGTGCAAAAGAATAAGAAACTAAAAAAGTAAAAAGGATGAGTTTAATTGTTACAAGCAGGAAGTTTTGTTTCATGATAATTAATTAATGAATGACAAGAATCTCCAAAACTAAAGAAGCGCTTACAAAAATATGTTCGGAATTGTCGCAGTTTCATTTTTCTACTACATCAATACTACATCACAAAGCTAAAAGCTTGGATTATTGATTTTTATCCCACATCTTCGCTACATCAGATTTTTTCTTTAAATTGATTATCCTTTTTGTTTGCCATGAAGAAAACAACATTAGCACTAATAATTTTCTTCAGATTCTTTCAATCCACTGGCCAAAATACGATTGGCATACCGGATATTATTAATTATACGAAAGACATTTACAATGCGGGAACCCAGAACAGGGGAATCGTTCAGGGGAAAAATGGTGTGTTCTATTTTGCAAACCAGGAAGGGCTTTTAACATACGACGGCGCTTACTGGAGAATATATCCGCTGCCTAATAAAACCATCGTCCGGTCGGTCGCTATCGGAAAGGATAATAAGATTTACGCAGGTGGACAAAACGACTTTGGTTATTTTTCTCCAGATCAGAACGGCAAGCTGGTTTACACTTCTTTGAAACCTTTGCTATCCGAAAAAAATTCTTCTTTCTCAGACATATGGTACATCGTTTCAATGGGAGACGCCATTTTCTTTATGTCCAGGGAAAAAATATTTCAATACACAAATAAATCGATCACGGTTTATCCCGCGTATAGCGAATGGGAGTTTTTGGGTTTCAGTAATTCTCAACTCGTAGCACAGGATTTGAAGAATGGCTTATTGACTTTCACAAACGGCGTCTGGTCATCGTTCGTGAAAGAAAGCAAGTTGCCAAAAGATTTCCTGGTAAGCTCTATATTTCCGTTGGGCAAAGACAGTTCTTTTATCACAACCATAACGAGCGGTTTTTTTATTCTCGCGAATGATAAAATCACATCGTTCCCGGTTGCAGGCAATAATCCTTTTTTAAAAGAACGCATCCTCACTTGCATACCTGTGAATAAGGACTGGATTGCTGTCGGCACCAACCTGGATGGTTGTTATATCATGAACAAAAAAGGAGAAATAATACAAAACCTTTCGCGGAGAGAAGGACTGCAGCTCAATAATGTACTCACTCTTTTTATCGACAAGGATAATAATCTTTGGATGGGACTTGATAATGGAATTGATTTCATCGCTTATAATAATTCCATCAAACATATCTACCCTGAAAAATTAAACGAAGGTGAGGGCTATGCTTCCATCGTTTATAATAATACATTGTATGTAGCTACTTCGAATGGACTTTACTGGGTTCCTATTTCGAATAAGACTGATTTAAGTTTTGTAAATGGCGAATTTCAATCTATTAGTAATACGAAAGGTTCTTCATGGGCGCTGAGTGAGATCGATGGTGTTTTATTATTTGGACATCATGATGGTGTGTTCAGGATAGAAAACAGTGCTGCAATTCCGATCAGGACACCTGTGGGTTATCTTTCCTTCCTGCCACTTTCGAACGTATTACCATCGCCGTTAGTTTTGGCAGGAAATACTAACGGAGTGGATATACTTGAATACAAAAACAAAAGTTTTGTTTCAACAGGTAATATTCCCGGTTTTACAGAACGTTCGCAATTTTTAGCGATTGATAATAATAATAATCTCTGGATAGCTCATCAATACAAGGGAGTGTATAAAATTGATCTTGCTGATAAGGGTCATCCCAAAATTAGTTTCTACACAGAAAAAAATGGTCTCCCTTCAAACATAAAAAATCAATTGTTCAAGGTGAAAAACCGGATTGTGATTTGTACCGAAAAAGGTGTTTATGAATACAACCCGGTAACAGATGCATTTAATATATCTCCTTATTTCAAAACTTTTTTTGGAGAGAGAAATATTCGTTGCCTGAACGAAGATTCCGATGGCAATATCTGGTTTATAGAAGAAAAAAATCTTGGTGTCGTGGATTTCTCGGGAGCAAAACCTGAAACGATTTATTTCCCTGAGCTAAATGGAAAAATGGTAAGTGGGTATGAGCATATCAATCCATATAACAAGTACAACGTTTTTGTTGGAGCCGAAAAAGGATTTTGCCTGATCAACTACGAACAATATAAGAAGAACAAATACAAAGTGCAGGTGCAAATCAGATCTGTTAGAACATCCGGCAAAACAGACAGCCTTGTATTTGGCGGATACTTTGGGGAAGTGAATGATATCATGGATCAGCCCGCAGATGCGGTTCAAAAAATTGCCAGCAATGTGAACTCGATTCATTTTGAATATTCCTCGCCTGCCACGGGTCACCAAAGCAGTATCGAGTACACGCATTTTTTGTTGGGGTTTGATAAAGATTGGTCAGCATGGTCGAAGAAAACAGAAAATGAATATACCAATTTGCCGCCGGGCAATTATACTTTCCAGGTCAAGGCAAAAAATAATTTAATCAATGAATCCACAATCAGCAGTTATTCATTCACTGTTTTGCCGCCATGGTATCAAACCTATTGGGCCTATTTTTTATATGCATTGCTGGTGTTTGTAGTTATATATGTCGCCTACCGGTGGCAAAAGAAAATATTTCTGCAGCAACAGAAAAAACACGAAGAAGAGCAAAGACAGTTACAATATCTGCATCAACTGGAATTGGAAAAATCTGAGGCGGAAATTATCAAACTGAAAAATGAAAAGTTGCGGGTTGAGATAGAACATAAGAATACAGAACTGGCTTCTGTGGCGATGCACCTGGTTCAAAAAGGAGAATTGCTGGCCAACGTAAAAGAAGAAATGGGCCGGTTGAAAAAAGGGACAAACGGAGACAAACCGCCGGAAGACTTCAAAAAAATATTGCGCATATTGGATGAAGAGAATAAGATGGATAAGGATTGGGATCATTTTGCTGTTCACTTCGATAAAGTGCACAGTGATTTCCTGCGAACGGTGAAAACGAAATATCCGAACCTCAGCGCGCATGAGCTTAAACTTTGCGCTTACTTAGTAATGAATTTATCGAGCAAGGAAATGGCACAGCTGATGAATATTTCCGTTCGTGGTGTGGAGATAAGCCGTTATCGGTTGCGGAAAAAATTACACCTTTCTACGGAAACAAATCTTTTTGAGTTCTTGCTGCAGTTTTCTTCGAGCAGTAATGTGGATACGGATTGATCGGGGAAAGTTGATTGATCTATTCTTTGCGCCTTGGCGTCTTTGCGTGAAAATATCTCACGCAAAGACGCCAAGGCGCAAAGAATAGATCAATCATACCAATTGTACTACATCAAAACTACATCACTGGTATTTTTTCCAATA
This sequence comes from Bacteroidota bacterium, assembly GCA_018267615.1. GTDB lineage: Bacteria > Bacteroidota > Bacteroidia > Chitinophagales > Chitinophagaceae > Puia. The sequence goes on from JAFDYD010000003.1 coordinate 81,069, forward strand.
AAACAAGCGATCCCATTTTCTAAAATTGTAACTTTTCATAAATTTTTCTGCCATGCGAAATATGTTTTTTCTGAAAGCGCTTAGCTTGTTGATATTTCCAATTTTCATTTCTTCTTTTTTTGTACCTGCCGACGAACACAAAACGCTGGCCATCGGTGCGCAGGCTCCGGATTTCAATTTAGTGGGGGTGGATGGGAAACATTATACACTTTCCTCGTTTAAGAGTGCAAATATTTTGGCGATCGTATTTACCTGTAATCATTGTCCAACCGCACAGGCATATGAAGAACGGGTTATCAAGTTGACAAAAGATTATGCAAGCAAAGGCGTTTCCGTGATTGCGATCATGCCGAACGATCCGAAATCTGTTGCATTGGACGAGTTGGGCTATACAGACATGAGCGATTCGTACGAAGAAATGAAATTGCGTGCGAAAATAAAGAACTACAATTTCCCTTATTTATATGATGGCGATACGGAAGTGACGGCCCGTGCATATGGACCTATTGCAACTCCGCATATTTTTATTTTTGATAAGCAAAGGAAGTTGCGCTACCAGGGACGGATAGACGATGTTGAAAAGCCAACCAAGACGCCAACCACTTTTGATGCAAGAAATGCATTGGATGCGCTGCTGGCTAATAAGGAAGTACCTGTGACAACGACAAAAGTTTTCGGCTGCTCCATCAAATGGGCGGAGAAAGGTGGCTGGGCCGACAAAGCAAAAATTGAATGGGCAAAAGAACCGGTGAGCATCGACACGATCGATGTAGCAGGAATAAAAGATTTGATAAAAAATAACTCCGATAAGTTAAGATTGATCAATGTGTGGGCAACCTGGTGCGGTCCCTGCGTTACTGAATATCCAGAGTTCATTACTATGAACAGGATGTATAGACGAAGAGATTTTGAATTCATCAGCATCAGCGCCGATGATCCTACCAAAAAAGATAAGGCACTGCAATTTTTAAAAAAGCAGGAATCATCTGTGAAGAATTATATTTTTAACACAGACGACAAATACAAATTAATTGAAGCAATAGATCCAAACTGGCAAGGCGCATTACCCTATACCATTTTGGTGGAGCCAGGCGGAAAGATCGTCTATGCAAAACAGGGTTCAATCGATGCCGCTGAAATGAAAAAAATGATTGTGGAAAATCATATGATTGGAAGATATTATTAAATTATGCGAATTTGCAAGTGTGTAACTGAGCAAATCTTTTTACAAGACTGCTTTAAAGAATACGCAAGTGCCATCTCTTACTTTTATTTCAAATCGATTTATGGATTTTAAGAAACAAGCAGCTGCTAAAGCAATAACGTTGGTAAAAAATCAATCAACCGTGGGATTGGGCGCGGGATCGACCATCGCCTACATGGTTGATTTTTTGAAAATAGAAATAAAAAAAGGCTTGGATATAAAACTGACGACTTCTTCTTTTAACACGAAACAATTACTATTGCATCATGAAATCCCAGTTATGGACATGAAAACAATTTCATCTGTCGATATTTGTTTTGACGGCTGCGATCAGTTCGATCAGGATCTTCATGCTCTAAAAAGTACAGGAGGAATTCATACGCAGGAAAAACTGCTTGCTTCGATGGCTAAAGAATTTATATTGATTGGGGACGATTCGAAGTACGCAGAAAAATTAGACACGAAATTTTCTATTTTAATTGAATTGCTTCCGGAAGCAACGAGTTTTGTTGCCGCAAAAATAAAAGAACTTTTTCCAGGAGTTCGCACTACACAAAGAATGGATGAACAAAAAAAGGAACCCTTGATCACATGGAATAAAAATTACCTGCTGGATATATGGTTTAATGCATGGCCAGAACTCTCCACAATCAATCCTTTATTGAAAACGATTACCGGTGTCGTTGAAACTTCTCTTTTTTATAATCTCGCGAAGAAGGCAATTGTTGCCGGTAGTGCGGGAACAAGTATTATAGAAAGGGCATGATAAGTATCCGGATTAATAGGTACTGCCACTTATGCAACTTTCAGTTTCTTTTTTGGAAGTTCAACTTTGAAATTCACCTTGGCATGTAACGCGTTAAAGACTTTGATTATGGTATCGAAACGTGCATTCGTAAAATTATTTTCAAGTTTTGATATCTGTGCTTTTTGAACACCTATCAATCCTCCTAATTGTTCTTGTGTCAGGTTATGATGGAGACGTGCCTGTTTAATGGCATGTCCCAATAGATCCAATTTCAATTCTTGTTCAAAGTTATCTCGTGTTGGCGTTCCGATTTTACCCATATGCTTGTCGATCATTTTGTCAAGTGATATCGGTTTCATTTTTTTCTTTGTACGCATATAACTATTTTTTTTGCTCCAAATATTGTCTTCTAATTCGTTTGGCTTTTTCAATTTCAGCAATCGGTGTCTTATCACTTTTTTTTATTAGCCCATGTGTCACTAAAACCAAAGTTTGTTTCCCATCGTTTTTGTACCAAAAAGTAAATAATCTATAGTAAATCCGATTGTGAAGTGTCCGAAACTCCCAAATGTCATCTGTCAATTTTTTGAAAAGTTCGGGATCAATTGTTACTTGTGCCTTGCGGATATTGTAGTATATTTTTTCTGCGATTTCTTATCCAACCCTTCCATAAATTTTACTGCCGCAGGCAAAAATTCAACTTCAAATTTATTCATCGAGTCAATTTGTAAAGGTAAAAGTTTCCTTTTAAAGAAACAAGTGAATTTTGAGATTGTAAAATGTATAACGAATGACAGTGAGGGGCGATCACGGTGAATACGTTCCTGAATTTACTTATTTCAAAAATGCCAATTTAGTAGTATAGGAGTATCAGGAAAACATCATTTTAGTCAGGGTGATTTAACACCTGGGAAAAATTGAACTTTCTCGTCGCGTTTTCAAAAAATAAGTGTATTAATAAATAGTATACAGTATGTCAAGGGGCCATGTTTTAGTTTGAAAAATAAGTTAACCTCAATTCTTCTTCACCTCAAACGCCAGCAAAACATTTCCCGACGCTCCATTGAACATTCCATAACCCGAATTGACAAACAACATTCCATCAGCAACAACGGGTGGAGGTCCGTCAATTGCACCGCCACTTCCTTTCAGGCCATTGCTTGTTTCATATTCTTTAACCGTATTATAATCCCACAAAATTTTTCCTGACGCCGATGCATATGCGCGGATATGTCCATCTAGAGATCCTGCAAAAACAATTCCCGGAACAACAATAGGCGCGGCGGAATTGGCAAGCGCACAATTTTTTCCTTCGCATGGAGGAGTAGGCGCTTCCCAAATAAGTTTGCCTGTATTTACATCCAATGCATAAATACCCGGCGATGGTTTGTGCGATTCTGTAGTATCGATCGCAATAATATTATCTGCATTGGCGGCGTACACATATTTTCCATCAGTGGCCATTCCCCAGTGTATTCCACCGAGTTTTCCACCTTTGCCAATTCGTGTTTGCCAGATTATTTTTCCTCCAACAGGATTCAATCCAAATACAACTCCGGATTTTTGTCCAACAACCAATATATCTTTTCCATCTTTTCGTTTCACTAAAATGGGCGCCATACCAAAATCAAGATCGGGTCCTTTGCCTGGACAATTAGTGAACATCGGACAAGCGACATTATATGCGTCGTCTTTTGTTGCCTGGAAACTCCAAATAAGTTTTCCGGTTTTTAAATCGATCGCTTGCACCGCATCACTTGATGTTGTTGTTGGCGGAGAGTAATTTTCGCCAGTGCCAATATATAAAACTCCTCTTGCTGCATCAATCGTTGGACTGCACCAAACAGGTGCACCCGAAGGACCAAAAAATGGTTTTCCATTTTTCTTTTTCCCGCTTTCCTTTGCGGGCTCTGTGATTACACGATATCGCCATACCTCATCACCATTGCTTGCATTTAATGCAACAACGCCGCCAGAAGAAGTGCAGCACGCATAGTTTCCATTAGCAGCCAATGCAACTTCCAAAGATGTAATAGGAATATACACTTTACCACCATAAACTGCCACGGAGCCCGTAATCGAAGCATTTTGTTCATACCCGGCCCTTTTATTCCAGATCAGTTTTCCGGTTTTGATATCTATGGCATAAACGTTTGTTGTAAAATCTGCAAAGTATGCCACCATGGAAGTGGCGGTTTTTCTAACGGTAATGGCCCCACGAATAGCTGCGCTGGCAGTAAACACCCATCCGATCTTTCCTGTTTTTCTATTGATGGCAATCACTTCACCATATTGTCCACCCACTATCAGCCAATTGCCGGCTACTGCAGGTTTTGTTCTCGTAACTGTTCCATCCGGAAAAGCAAATGCCCATTTTAGGGACAATGAAGAAACATTATTTGCGGTTATGCCTGCCTGTGAGGTGCTCCTATACCCGGTTCCTTCTAAATTATTTCCCCAACCGGAATGATCGAACGCAGAAGCTGGGTTTGTGGTGAATGAAAAACTTGTGTAAGCATCTTTTGGAAAACTGGTTTCTGTGAGCACACGATTAGTTACAAATTGGGCGACTGCCTTGCGTTCAGACTCGGAAAGATTTGCGGCCTGCGGTTTCATTTTCCCGGTTGTCAATGCTGCAAAGACAGCGCGCGGCGTCATTGCTGATAAGATTGTTTGTCCCGGGGCAAGAGATGCGCCGGAATCTTTGTGACATGCATAGCAGCTTGAAAAAAAAATTTTTTTTCCAAGTTCCCTGGTGGAATCGATGGAACGAGCGGTGGGGTGATCGTGATCGCTCGTGAAATTATTTTTGAAAATCCTAGCCGATGAGAAAATAAATAAAGAAAGGATGATTAATGGAAGGTGGCGCATGGCAGTGAGTTTGCGATTGCGGCAAAGATACAAGTTACAAGGAACAAGGGGCAAGATACAAGGCACAAGAAATTATGGTGACCCGCTGTTCCTTGAACCTTGAACCTTGAACCTTGTACCTTGTACCTTGAACCTTGAACCTTGTTCCTTGTATCTTGTTCCTTTTCCGAAATTTATTTTGCGAGATGACCATCAACCAATTCGATAATTCTATCTGCCTTGTGTGCAAAATCCGGATCGTGTGTAACTGTTATAATGGTGTTCCCATTATCACGCGTGAGATGCTGGAATATATCAAACACAATTTTTGTATTGCTGCTATCCAGGTTTCCTGTTGGTTCATCTGCCATAATAATGAGTGGATCATTGATCAACGCACGCGCAATTGCTACTCGTTGTTGTTGTCCACCGGATAATTTCCCTGATGGTTTTTTGGCAAAAGACTGCATATCCATTTGCTTTAGCTTATCCATTGCCATCTCTTCGATTTGTTCGCGTGAATATTTTTTCAGCTTCAGTGCCGGCAGCATCACATTTTCAATAGCCGTGAATTCAGGCAACAAAAAATGAAATTGAAAAACAAAACCAATATTTTCGTTCCTGAATTTTGCAAGTGTATTTTGACTTTGGCCAGTAACAACTACGTCGTTAATGATGATATTGCCTTCGTATTTCGTATCGAGAGTACTCAGTAAGTATAATAGTGTTGATTTCCCGCTACCAGATTTTCCGACAAGCGAAACGAATTCTCCTTTGTTTACAGAAAAACTAATATCCTGCAGCACCTGGAAAGGTTCCGGTTCATAAAAATATTTATTCAGATGCTCTGCTCGAAGAATTTCAGCCATATGCTAACCTCTTAAAATTGCTACCGGGTCGATTCTCGATGCTTTCATCGAAGGCATAAAGCCGGCAATCAGCGTGGTGACGAGTCCAAACACAATCCCGAAAATATAATGACCCGGTCTAAAAATGACGGGGAAATATTTCAACGAAATAAAATTATTATTAGCCGGGAAAGGTGTGCGAGACAAGAGATAAGAAAGAAAAAATCCAAGTATCAAACCTGTTATTGCGCCGAGTAAACCGATCACGAGCGATTGCGATAAAAATATCTGCACGATATCTCTTCTTGCAAAACCCTGCGCTTTCAAAATGGCGATGTCTTTTAATTTGCTGGCGATCGTCATGTTCATAATATTATAAATACCAAATCCCGCAACCACCAACAACGTAATACTTACAACATAAGTGAGTACGTCCCTGATCAGGTTCGATGCCATCACTGATGAATTAGCTGTCTCCCAATCTTCAGAAACATAATTGTATTTCTTTCCAAAATTTGCCGCTTCAATTTTCGAAAGTTTATTATCCTTCAGTTTGATATTGATGTCGGTGATATAACTTCTGTCTTTTCCGAGCAGTTGTTGAACGGCAGAAATATTTACATAGCTCTTTACATTATCGATCGTACCTACGCCAATCTGGAAAATACCTACAATCCGAAAGCGCATAGTGCTTCCCGTTGGTGTGGCAAGAGAAACCAAATCTCCTGTGCGGACATTCAATTTATCGGCCAATCCTTTTCCCATTAAAATCCCATTATCCGTGGTAAGTAAATTTTCCGGTTTGCCATCGATCATTTTTTCAGCGAGATGATATAGCCTGCTTTCTTCCGTAATATTTACGCCATCTATAAATCCGTTTAATTGTACGGGACCATAATTATAAAATACCTGTGTACTTAGTAAAGGTGAAATAGCTGCCACTTGCGGATCTCTTTTCAAATCTGCCATGATACCTTCCGCATTTTTTAAATTCAGCGTAACCTCTTTTGGTTTTGGATGCGCTACTGCTACCAATTGATTTGAATCTTTGAAATATTGTCCGGCAACCGAAACCGAAAAATCTGTTTTTACATCATTATAAATATGGATATCCGGCGTTGCACTGAGCATGGTATCTTCGAGGAACTGATTCACACCCTGCATGAAGCTGATCATTAAGATAAACATCGCAATACCGAACGTTACACCGAGCATCGCAACGATCGTTTGCTTTTTTCTTGTAAGCAAATGTGTTTTTGATATGGAGAGATTTACGGGTAGAGCCATTTTATTTTTGTGTAAGAACGATTGACGATGATTCGTTCAACCCCTCAATTATTTCAACATCATTCAAAGTGTGTATGCCCGTCTTCACAGCGACCGTTTTTATTTTTCCTGATTCTTTTACCTGTACACTGTCGTCGGAAACCAATGCCTGCCGCGGTACCACCAGCACATTGTTTTTTTTCTGGATAATGATATTTGCTTCTACCGAACTATGGATATAATGCTGATCGGTATTATCCAAAAAAACAGCGTCCACTCTGAATGTCTGGTCGGTTTCGTTCATCGTGGGATAAATTTTTGAAATGGAAGCTTTATAAATTGTGCTGCCTGTTACGTCTGTTTTTAATAATACTTCTTGTCCGATTTTGAGCCGGCTGATATCCTGCTGATCAACAGCCAGCCTGATGAGACGACTTTTGGTTTCTCCAAGCAAAGCCACAGCCTCATTGAGTTTTACCGCTTCACCCTGTTCTTTCATGGTTTGGAAAACAAGACCGTTTTCTTCAGCACGGATGAAATAGTTGTCTAAATCGGTTTTTGCACCGGTCAACTGGCTCTTTGCGTTTTGATAATTTACATGCAGATCGTTGAGTGTCGAATAATATTTTTCTTCGGCAGATTTTTTTTGATTTTCAGAAATCAAAGCAGTAGCTCGCGCATTGTCGAGATTATTTTGAGTTCCAATTCCCTGGTCCAAAAGTTTTTTTAACCGTATATATTGAAGTGAATCGTTTTCGTAACGTGTCTCCGCGCTTTGCATGGATAATTTTAAATCCTTCAATACACGCGACTGATCTGAAATATTTGATTGTGCATTTTCGAAATTGCTTCGGGCCGCATCCAGTTTCGCCGCAGGCGCATCATTATTAATAATATAAATTACCTGGCCTTTTTTTACAGTATCACCTTCCTTCACGAGTTTTTTAACGACAGTTCCATTGCTAAGCGCGAACAAACTGTATTCGTTTTCGGCGGTAATTTTTCCGGACGCATATACCGTTTCCACAATATTTTTTCTTTCTGGGTGAATAGTTGTTTCATGCTTGCAGGATGCAAGAAACATTATGAAAACAAGAGCAAGAAGTTTGTTCATATTGGAAATTGCGATGCAAAATTAATGGTTTTCGTCGAGTTGAAAGAAGTGGATAGGTGAATTGTTTATTGGTTGATTGGTTGGACTTTGCGAAACTTGGCGACTTGGCGTCTTTGCGTGACAATTTTTCTCGCAAAGACGCAAAGTCGCCAAGTTTCGCAAAGTCCAACCAACCAACTGATCAATAATTCAACGCATACTCTTAAAAATTCCCCACTCCAAGCCTCTTATTTCCGCCAGTCCGCGTAACCTGCCAATTGCAGTGTATCCGGGATTGCTTTTTTTGTTCAGATCATCCAGCATCTGGTGTCCATGATCTGGTCGCATTGGTATCGATTCACCTCTTTTCTTCATCAACAATAGAATTTCTTTTACTACTTCATACATATTCGCATCGCCTCCCAGATGATCCGCTTCATAGAAATTTCCATTTCCATCGCGGCTGGTATTTCTCAAATGCAGGAAATAAATACGATCACCCAGGCGTTTGACCATGCCCGGTAGATCGTTATCCGCACGCACGCCATAGGAGCCTGTACAAAAACAAAGTCCGTTGGCAGGCGATGGCGCTGCATTCAATACATCTTTTGCATCCTGTTCAGTGCTTACTACTCTTGGCAATCCAAGAATAGGGTAGGGAGGATCATCGGGATGTATTGCCATTCTTAATCCCAATTTTTCAGCAACCGGAACTACCTGTTGTAAAAAATAAGCGAGGTTCGATTTTAATTTTTTCGCATCGATACCTTCATAAGTTTTGATCGCTTCCAGGATTTGTTTTTCGGTAAAACGTTCTTCACTTCCTGGTAATCCGAGCAGCGCGTTGTTAAATAGCGTATCCTTTTCTGTTTGCGTCATACGCTCGATACGTTTCGAGGCTTTTTCTATTTCGGCTTTTGTATAGTCTTTTTCGGCACCCGGTCTTTTTAATAGAAAAAGATCAAATGCAATAAATGCGGACCTTTCAAAACGAAGGGCTTTGCTTTTGTCGGGCATTTCATAATTGATGTCGGTGCGCATCCAGTCGAGTATCGGCATAAAATTATAAGTCACGACTTTTAATCCGCAGGATGCAATATTCAGCAAGCTCTGTTTGTAATTTTCTATATATAATTTGTAATCGCCAATTTGTTTTTTGATGTCTTCATGAACGGGCAGACTTTCTATAACTGTCCATGTCATTCCCGCTGCTTCCACTTCCAATTTTCTTTTGTTGATCTCCGCTGTCGTCCATATTTGTCCAACCGGAATATGATGGAGAGCAGTAACAACACCGGCGCAGCCTGCTTGACGAATATGCCATAAGCTAACGGGATCAGCCGGACCGAACCACCGCATTGTTTGTTGCATTAACATGTGCGATTTTTTAGTTGAGTATTGAATATTGATTGTTGAATATTGAATATTTCCTGCAATATTCGCAAATAAATAATCAATAGTCAACAATCAATATTCAACATTCAAGGGCTGAATGCTTAATTTGCAATGATTAAAAAATGCAATTATGCAGATACATCATTTCCCTGCTTCTGAAAGAGGAAAAAAAGATGGAGGATGGTTAAAAAGCAATTTCGTTTTTAGCTTCAGTGATTATTATCATCCGATGAAAAGTGCGTTCGGGACGCTGATCACTTTCAATGATGATTACGTTGAACCCGGTAAAGGTTTTGGTATTCATCCGCATATCAATATGGAAATTATTTCAGTGCTACTGGCTGGAAAAATGAATCACAAGGATTCTATGGGATATAGCACTGTTATTGAACCCGGAGGTGTTCAGATCATGAGCGCGGGCAGTGGACTCAAACATGAAGAATATAATATCGGGGACCATGATGTGAATTTTTTGCAGATATGGATTCAGCCCAAACAACAAAATATCAATCCACGATACCAGCAAAGAAGTTTTCCCAAAGAGAAAAGAAAGAATCAACTTACGACAATCGTTTCTTATGAAGAAGGATTGGAGCATTGCTGGATCAACCAAAATGCAAAACTCTCACTCGGATATTTTGATAAGGGGAATGAGATATCATATTCACTCAACCCGGTGAACAAATGCGTTTTTATTTTTTTGATCGAGGGAAGTATTTCTCTCGGTGGCAAAATATTGCCCGAGCGCGATGCTTTGGGTTTGTGGGATGTTGATGCTTTTTCAATTCGCTGCGAAGAACAATCTGAATTTTTGATTATTGAAACGCCGGTGAATCAGAAATGAGAAGCAGGACCTATTCTTCGGCTTAGCGTCTTTGCGAGAAAAAATTATCACGCAAAGGCGCTAAGCCGCAAAGGATTTGACTCGGTTAAATCGCAGTTCTTTCCTATATTCACTTATGCCACGTTACTTACTAATATTGCCAGCATTACTTTTAAGTCTTTTGTCAGTTTCGCAAAACGTCGATGATATAACTCTAAAAGACTTCCGCCCGATTTCTATTTACAAAACACCTGTTTCAAAAGTTGATAAAGCAAAATATCCTGTTATTGATTTTCATTCTCATGATGATCAGAAAACAGATGCAGAAATCGATCAATGGGTGAAGACGATGGACGAAACTGGTATTGCCAAATCAATCATTCTTACTTATACAACCGGTAAATCGTTTGATTCGATCGTTGATAATTATAGCCGTTATAAAAACAGGTTTGAAATCTGGTGCGGCTTTGACTATACCGGTTATGAACAACCGGGATGGCCACAGCGCGCAGTTGCTGAATTGGAAAGATGTTATAAGAAAGGGGCAAGAGGTGTGGGTGAACTCGGTGATAAAGGACTCGGAGAATTATATTCTCTTCCAACACCTGGTTATGGAATGCATATCGATGATCCGCGCATGAAACCGCTGATCAAAAGATGCGGCGAATTAAAAATGCCGATCAGTATTCATGTTGCAGAAGATGCATGGATGTATCTTCCGAGTGATTCAACCAATGATGGTTTGCTTAATGCGGCGACATGGAAAGTGGACATGAATAAAGATGGCATTTTAAATCATGACCAACTCGTTACTACTTTGGAGAATGCAGTCAGAGATAACCCGCGCACGACTTTTATCGCCTGTCATTTGGCAAACTGCTGTTCTGATCTGTCCATGCTTGCAAAACTTTTCGACCGTTACCCTAATCTATACGCGGATATTGCTGCCCGTTATGGTGAGATTGCCCCGGTACCACGTTATACAAAATCATTCATGGAAAAATATGCCGGCCGCCTCGTATATGGAACCGATATGGGCCCCTCCAAACAAATGTACCGGATAACATTCCGCATTCTCGAATCCTCCGATGAACATTTTTATGAAAGAGAACAATTCTATTATCATTGGCCATTGTACGGACTGGGTCTTTCAGATAACATGCTGAAACAACTATATTCTGATAATGCAAAGAAGATTCTTGGAAGGTAGTTGGGCTGAGGAGAAGAGCGGAGAAACAGAGCGAAGAATGAAGGGTTGTACGCTCTTCGCTCTGTTTCTCCGCTCTCTTCTTCACATCAGCCTTCCACTCAAATATTATCTTGTTATTAATCCTTTCGTCGGGGAAATCTTAATTTTACAATCTTAATATTTTTGGATTAATATTGTCTGAACCGGGATTGTCTGAACTGTGATTAACGGGATGATTGGGATTACTAGGAAATACTATTAATACTTCCTGGTTTCTTATTATCCCAATCATCCCGTTAATCACAGTTCAGACAATCCTGGTCAAAAACAACCACGCATGAGCATTTCAACCCAATCCTTTTCTGTAAACGGAAAAACATACCATCCTGCCGCACAACCAATCGTCGTGATTTGTGTGGATGGATCTGCAGATGAATATTACAATGCGTCGCTGGCGCGCGATCGAATGCCAAACCTGAAAAAAATGATCACCAAAGGTTTTCGTGGTTTGGTGCGTGGCGCTCTCCCATCATTCACCAACGTAAATAATTCATCGATCGTTACCGGTGTTACCCCGGCTGTTCATGGTATTTGCGGAAACTTTTTTTATGATGAGTCCCGCGATGAAGAAGTGATGATGAACTCAGCACAGTATCTCCGTGCGGATACGATTCTTGCAGCGGCAGCTAATGCCGGAAGAAAAGTTGCGGTAGTTACCGCAAAAGAAAAATTGAGAGATATCCTGTCTTATAAAATGACTGGCATTGCATTTTCCGCAGAGAAAGCAAACCAGGCAAAAAAAGAAACGCATGGAATTGAAAGGGTCGAAGAAGTAGTCGGTTATCCAACGCCGCAAATTTATAGTCCGGATGCAAGTTTGTTCGTATTGCGCGCGGGTGTTGCACTGATTGAAAAAGGCATGTCTGATTTTTTATATCTCTCGCTCACCGATTATATGCAACACACTTATATACCTGAGGCAGAAGAATCTCTTGCATTTTATGAAGCCATGGATAATGAGTTGGGAAAATTATTAAAGTTGAACGCAATTATCGGCACTACTCCTGATCACGGTATGAATGCAAAAGTTAACAGCGAAGGAAAACCTAATGTATTGTTCATCGAGGATATGCTTGAAGAAAAATTTGGGAAAGGTTTTCGTGTGATATGTCCGATAACAGATCCTTATGTAAAACATCACGGCGCATTGGGATCTTATGTTGTGGTTCATATTCAAAACAAACAAATAATTTCTGAAGTGAAAGAATGGTTGGCCAGGCAACATGGAATTACTGAAGTGTATGATAGAGCCAGTGCTGTTTTATTATTAGAACAACCTGCAGATAGAATTGGTGATCTTGTTGTGCTCTCCGCCAGGGATTTTGTGTTGGGTCGTCGTCCGCAATATCATGATTTGTCGGCGTTGGATGGAACCTTGCGTTCTCACGGTGGCAGATATGAAGAAATGATTTCGATGATTATCTCTCATCCATTGAATCCGATGTATGCGATGAAAGCCGCAGGCGATCCGCGCAACTTCAACGTGTTTGATTTTACAATTAACGGAACAAATAAAAATTGATATTCATGGCTGGCTCCGTTCAGATGACAAGTTATATTGGTGGAACGCCACTTCAATCTGATAAACTGTTAGAAGTAAGGAATCCTTATGATAACAGCGTTGCGGGAACAGTTACAATGGCCAGTGCATCTGATGCCATGCATGCGATAGAAAAAGGAATTGCAGGAGGAAAAAAATTATCAAGATACGAGCGATATAATATCCTTGAGAAAGCGCGACAGTTGTTGATTGAAAGAAAAGAAGAATTTGCAACCTGCATCAGCAAAGAGTCCGGCCTCGCGATGCGGGAGGCGTTGTATGAAACCGGGCGCGCACATGATGTGCTGATGTTTTCTGCCATAGAGAGTCTGAAAGACGACGGACAAATTTTTTCCTGTGATATTTCTCCGCAAGGCAAAGCGCGTAAAATATTTTCACTTCGTGAACCATTATCATTGGGTCTTTGCATTACGCCATTCAATCACCCACTCAACCAGGTGGTGCATAAAGTTGCGCCTGCTGTTGCAGTCGGAACGCCCGTGATTTTAAAACCCTCTGAAAAAACGCCATTAACCGCAATTAAATTCACCGAGCTGTTGTATGAAGCGGGACTACCGCATTATATGCTGAGCACTTTGTTGGGACCGATTTCGGAAGTCGTCGAAGCATTGATAAAAGATCCAAGAATAGATTTAGTATCCTTTACGGGAAGTGTTGCAATTGGAAAAAGAATTGCGTCGATCGCGGGATATAAAAAATTGATATTAGAATTGGGCGGCAACGATCCGCTTATTATTATGGAAGATGCTGATATGGATACCGCAGTTCATCTTGCAGCAGAAGGATCTTACAGAAATAGCGGTCAACGTTGCACTGCCGTCAAACGAATTCTTGTTCATGAAAAGATAAAAGATGAATTCACAAAAAAATTTGTTGAGAAATCACGGTCATATATATGCGGAGATCCTGCTGATCCCAAGACAGTAGTTGGAACTGTTATCGACGAAGCTGCGGCTATCTATTTGGAGGGAGTCGTAAAGAAAGCAGTTGCACAAGGAGCAAAAGTTGTACTGGGAGGAAATCGGAAAGGCGCATTGCTCGAACCGACCGTTATTGTCGACGTTCCGCGCAATGCGGATATGGTTGTTCATGAATCTTTCGGTCCGCTAGCCCCCATCATGAGTTTTAAAGATATTGATGATGCAATTGCTTTGTCAAATAGTACTGCGTACGGTTTGTCTTCTGGTGTCGTTACCAAAAATATGGAGTACATTACACGTTTTGTAAAGGAATTGAAAGTGGGAACAGTTAACATTAATGAAGTGCCTGGATACAGAATTGAAAGTTCACCTTTCGGTGGAATAAAAGATTCAGGTCTTGGTGTGAAGGAAGGAGTCATCGAAGCGATGAAGGCTTATACTTTTGTAAAGACATATTCTTTGCCCTGGTAGGTGATCAGTCGATAAGTCGATTGGTCGAATAGTTTTGAACCATGATTAAAGGATTAAAGGATTGTCATGAAGTTTACTAAAGACAATGTGATCATTGATCATACTTTAGCAATTGATAAGAACTTCATGATAATCCTTTAATCCTTTAATCATGGTTCAAAACTATTCAACCAATCAACCATCCAACTCAATCAACCACACAACTCTCTCTCAGCATTTTCATATAAGCTTCTCCTTTCTCTCTTGCAAAATTGATATTGCGTTCAGGGATTTTTTCTGCGTGCGGATAATTTGCCAAAGCCTGTTCGATCCGGGCTTCACGTAACAGATGCAACATCGGGTATATGGAACGGTTGGTATAATTCGCAGCATCATTTTCTTTTGTGTTGGCAAAAAGATATTCCGGGTGAAAACTCGCTACCTGGTAAACGCCGGTATAACCATGCTCTTTCAATAATTTTTCAGCATAAGAAACCAAATCGAGGTAATCATCAAATTGCTTGAATGCGTTAGAGAAAATCAGGAAAGAAGTTTCAACCTTTTCATTATTGTCCAACACCAAACATTCATTGATAAAACTTTCCAGGCAAACATTCAGCTCCAAAGATTCTTCCACATGATAACGAACGCTGTTCATTTTCATTTCTCTTGCAGCGAAGGGACAGAAATTACATCCGATCACTACATCCATGATCCATTTTTTTGTTTGTTCGATGATCTGCGGTGATTGTTGCATGCGGTGGTAAATATTATGCAATGTAAGATAGTTGAATAGTCGATAGGTCGATAAGTCGATAAGTTGATAGGTCGATAAGTCGATAGGTTGATTGTCGCCACGCATTAATGAATCGACCTCTCGACTTATCGACCAATCGACTATTCAACCTTTCAACCTTTCAACCTTTCAACCTTTCAACTTCTCAACCTTTCAACCTCTCAACCCCTCAACTCATCTATCTTTGCCGATATAAATTTTTTGCATGAAAGCCATTATCATTTCAAAACCAGGCGGACCAGAAGTTTTAGAAATGCAGGAAAGAAAAATTCCTGAGCCGGCAGTCAATGACGTATTGATTAAAATAAAGGCCGCGGGAGTAAATCGCCCCGATTTATTTCAGCGTGCGGGGAATTATCCTCCGCCTCCAGGTGCATCACCCGATATTCCGGGATTGGAAGTAGCAGGAACAATCGTAACATGCGGTGCAAATGTTTCACGTTGGAAAAAAGGCGATCGCGTATGTGCATTGCTGTCAGGTGGAGGTTATGCGGAGTATGCTGTGGTTGATGCGGGACAATGTATGTCCATCCCGGATAATATAGATGAAGCGGAAGCCTGCACAATTCCTGAAACGGTATTTACAGTTTGGAATAATGTTTTCCAACGGGGAAGACTAGCTGCAGGTGAAAATTTTTTGGTACATGGTGGCAGCGGCGGCATCGGCATCACTGCCATTCAATTGGCAAAAGCGTTTGGCGCAAATGTGTTTGCAACGGCGGGATCAAAAGAAAAATGCGAAGCCTGTATTGCACTCGGTGCTATTGAGTGCGTCAATTATAAAGAAAAAGATTTTGAAGAAGTTTTTATCAAGGAAGGGATGGATGTGATACTCGATATGGTTGGGGGTGACTATATTCCAAAAAATATAAATCTGCTTCGCCCGGAAGGAAGGCTGGTTTTTATCAATGCAGTGGGAGGAAGTCGCGGTGAATTTGATGTCCGAACGATTATGAAAAAGCGGTTGACCATTACCGGTAGTATGTTGCGTGCGCGGGAAATCAGTTTCAAGGCGGCGCTGGCAATAGAAGTAGAAAAAAATGTATGGCCGCTGATCGAAAGTGGGAAATTCAAACCGATTATCTATAGGCGGTTTCCATTGCGTGAGGCTGCTGCAGCCCATGCGTTAATGGAAAGCAGTGAGCATATCGGGAAAATAGTTTTGATGAATGAGTGAAGGATTGATCCTTTGCGGCTTCGCGCCTTTGCAAGAAAAATATTTACGAAGGCACGAAACTGCAAAGAATCAATTCTTTTTCTCGCGCAAATCTTTGCAAATTATCCTGATACCAAATCTGTCTGGTTTTTATTCTTAAATAGAAATAGCGTAATTGTTCCGAGCCGGATATAGTATTGTTGCGAACATTGCCTTGTTTTTTTACGATTTTAAAATTTGTGTAGAAATTTTGTTTACCTTCTCAAAACTATTTCGTCCAAAGGTTAGTGAGAGACAAAAGACAATTGCACTAAAATCATTTTCCGGCTTTAATTTTTTTT
The DNA here is from genome assembly GCA_018267615.1 of Bacteroidota bacterium. GTDB lineage: Bacteria > Bacteroidota > Bacteroidia > Chitinophagales > Chitinophagaceae > Puia. The sequence goes on from JAFDYD010000003.1 coordinate 97,769, forward strand.
TGAGATTCTGAAAAAACCGTATAAATACCTATAGTAATCCGGAAAATTATTTTTTATTTTATCTAGATTTTTCTGCGAGCATTTTTTGTTGCGCATGTCGGACTGATTCATTACACTAAAGTATGGCAGTTTTCAACCGTAAGGTTTTGTTGTAGTCCATGCCCTTTTTGATAACTCAATGTTCATAATTCCCCCCCAGTTCTGATTAGTAAAGGCCCTGAATTTTATTTATTGTAAAGCCTGAATCGGCATTTTCTGCCGGTAAGGAAATCTTTTTACCTTATTTAATCAGTAACATGATTGATACTGCTCTTATATTGCTCAGAGATGAGCTGATATCTTTTCTTTCTACTAAGGATTCTGCAAATGTGATTATTGATAATGTTGGACTGTTTGAATCATCAGGCGGAAACGGGCTTGCCGATAATATTATTATTTCCCTGGTGAATATTGAGGAAGAAAGTTCGTTGAAAAATCAACCGGCACTCAAAAGACCATTTACCAATCGTGCTGTCTATCGCAATCCTCCGGTGTATCTTAATCTCTACGTTTTATTTACCTGCAATTATTCCGGCGATAGTTATCGCCTTGCATTAAGAAGACTTTCATATATCGTTCAGTTTCTTCAAAGCAAAAATTCTTTTTCAATCGCATCTTCTGTTTCGGCGGGAAGTGCGGATTTAACTGATCCGGATATTATCGATTTAAGATTCACGATGGAACTATACACACTCACTTTTGAACAGATCAATTATTTGTGGGGATCGCTGGGTGGCAGACAAATTCCTTTTGCCATGTACAAACTGCGACTGGTTGCTATTACGGAACGTGCCATTGCGCGTGAAGTGCCATTGATCGAAGAAATTGAAACTAACCTAACTAAAATAACTAACCCTTAAGATAAAATATGTCGCTTGTATATAAAACTCTTTTTGAAATAAAACTGATGCACGAATTTTTTATCACGGATGAGAGTGGCGTGACGAAATTCGACGAGCCGGATCAGCAAAAGAGGTTGCTTTTTTTATCGGGAGAATATACCAATGATCGCGAATCTATCGATCGGGATCTTGATTTTGCTTTCCCGGAATCTTTTGCAGCTACAAGCAGTGAATATAATTTAAAACTTCTACCGTCATATTCCGGATGCAAAGTATTGATGCGCGTGAACACAAAGGTGCAAACGGATAATTCCGTTTTGTATGAACCCTTTGTTCCACTACTGGAAAATCTTCGCATACCCATTATCGTTTCCCGGAAAAATAACCTGGTAGATGTTTATACCAACGTGCGCATCAACAGACCGGTTTCATCGTCTTATTTTTTCACCAATGAAAATTTAGCCGGTGCAAAAATATTTCCATTTCTTCCCAACGATATATCAGCAACTACTTCTGGATACGACTACGAACAAGGAGAACTTGCATTGTCTGGCACCACGATCACAGAATATTATAAAGATGAAAACGCGGCGGATGCCTGGAAAACAGTAGCTGGACAATCTTTCGCCAATGAAAATGATCGATTACTTCTTCCGCTGAAATTCAACTATGCATTTTCCAGCGACACAAATATCACGCAGGCAGATTTTACACTGAAAGATAAAAACGGGAATATTATCAAATCGGTTTCTATCACAACTGCCGAAGCGATCAGAAATTTTACATTGAATTTTTCGGATGATGCTGAACTGCTGATTACCCCTGACGATGCGTTGTTTGCTGATTATATTTTTTCATTAGAAGTGAGTGGCACCAACGGGTATTCTTCCATTTCGAATATTATATTCTACGAAGATTCTTATAACAGGAATGCATGGGCGCTTATCAGTATCAGGGCTGCAGTTACAAACGCCGCATTTAATTTACTCGCGAATGACGGCTTCCTGGTAACAAGAAAAGACTCCGGCGGAGTGGTAACCGATGCACCTGTTTTTGAAATCCCAATTAAAAGCAGGTTTGGCTATTGGCGATACATCAACAATAAAGGAGACGAACTCGATTTGATTTCTGATTTGACCGGTTATCTTTTTAAGGTCGATAAAATTTTGCAGACGAAAGAACCGAAGCATTTGTCAAAAACTTATTTCATACTAACTAATGATACCGGAACGGAAACAAAATATTTGCCCAATCCAACTAACTATGAAATACAAAAAGACGATAAGGACCGGCTTTGTTTTGATATCAAAGTAGCGAGATCAGATTTATTTCCAATCATACCATAATCATCCAATAATCAAAATTTAAAAAATAAATTTTATGGCAGATTACAAAACACCGGGAGTATATATAGAAGAAATTCCGCATCTCCCACCGTCCATTGCATCAGTTGAAACGGCCATTCCGGCTTTTATCGGTTACACTGAAAAAGCGCAATGGCAACAGCCCGATGATCTGTTGAACAAGCCATGGCGTATCGAATCTTTACTGGAGTATGAACAGTATTACGGATTCCCGGATCCGGAAACACAGAGTTTGTCAGTAACATTTGCTACGTCGGGTACGAGAACGGATATCACTGGCGTCGTTGATGAAACAGCGAGGTCGAAATTTTTGATGCACTATTCATTGCAAATGTTCTTCGCCAATGGCGGTGGTCCCTGCTGGATTACTTCGGTTGACAATTATACAAATGGCGGCGGTGTTATTGTTGCACAGAAATTGAAAGATGGACTGGCAGAGGTTGCGAAGATCAATGAAGTTACATTATTGGTTTTTCCGGATGCAGTGAATCTCGACACGGCGACTGATTACTATGATGTATATACGACGGCAATTGTTCAGTGTTTCACATTACAGGATCGTTTTACGGTAATGGATGTTTGGCATGATCCGAATAACCTTGATGTTTGGGATCTTGATATCAATGGCATTGCCGGTTCGGGCGGATTGAGAAATATTCTCGGTGGTGATACCGATCATTTGAAATATGCCGCAGTATATTTTCCAAGAATAAAAACAGGAGTCGATTTTAATTATAAAATGCCAGGTGATCAGACAACGGACAATGATGCGGCCATCAAACTTGTAAATGCTCCCGGCGGCGCACAAACACTCGCCGATCTTAAGAAAGGAAATAATGCCTTGTATTTCCAGGCAAAAAGTGCGTTGACAAATGTTCAGATGCTGTTGCCACCATCTTCCGCGATGGTTGGTATTTATGCGCAGGTCGATAATGCACGTGGTGTATGGAAAGCGCCGGCAAATGTGAATATCGTGAATGCGATCGAGCCCCAATATTTAATTACAAACGCGGAACAGGAAAATCTGAATGTTGATCCTGTCGATGGCAAATCAGTGAATGTGATCAGGAAATTCGAAGGTCGCGGACCCGCGATTGTGTGGGGAGCGAGAACACTCGCAGGAAATGATAACGAGTGGAGATATATTCCTGTGCGCAGATATTTTAATATGGTTGAAGAGTCAGTGAAAAATGCAACTGAGCAATTTGTGTTTGAACCTAATGATGAAAATACATGGGTGCGTGTAAAGTCAATGATCGCAAATTACCTGACACAACAATGGAAAGCCGGAGCACTGATGGGTGCATCTACGAAGGAAGCTTTTTTTGTTCATGTCGGTCTCGGCGAAACCATGACAGAACTGGATCTGTGGGAAGGAAGAATGATTATAGAAATAGGAATGGCAGTGGTAAGGCCTGCTGAATTCATCATACTTCGTTTCATGCATAAAATGCTCCAGGAATCTTAATTATTAAACCTTATAAATAAATACTATGACCACGATGCAACAACAATACCGCAACAAAACCGATCAAAAGGATGATTGCGGCTGCAGTGATTGTAAGGACAAAGACAATGCCACGCAGGTTAGTATCAATACTGTTCGCGCAACACTCTGTTCACTGCTGTATGATAGCCAGGGAACAGTTGCGAAACTCGAAACAAAATTCACGGGCGAAAGCGAGGTGTACCAGGAAAAGAGATGCATCTTTCTCCATACTGAAAGTAACTACAGGCGCTATCGCAATTTTGAAATATGTACGGGCACGGAATTGATCCAAACGAATGATTCGGTAAAAGCAACTGTTGCCCAGTTGAAAGATTGGAACAAAAGCTTGAATACTACCTTAACGAATTTGTTCAAACAAATCAAAGATCTGAAGACAAAATTTACAGATCTCAAAGATGCCGCGGGCAAACTCGATACCGCTTACGGTGATAAATGTAACAACGGTCAGAAAAAAGCGCTTACTGGTAAGAGTAGCGAAAATTGCGATGACCAAAAGCAGCCTATCGACGCATGTAAGGATGCAGACACAGAAATAAAACAATTGATTTGTGTTCCAAAAGGTTTGTGGAAAGATATCGATTCAATATTCCAGTCATCATCGGACGTAATTGGCATCCAGATATTTTCAAACATCGATGCATTGGATCAGATGCAAAAAGATCTTTCAACAAAATCATCGGCGTTCGATAAACAGATCAGCGATACGATGAAGACGAGAAAAACTGAGCTCGATAAATTACAGGATGATCTCGTTACGTCGGTCAAGACAATTACACAAGTAGCAATCGACAGGAATACACAAAGAGCCAACTTCGAAGGATATTACGACACTACAGATTTTCTTTGTTGTCCAACCTGTTCCTGTGTTCCAAAAGACGACACGAATAATAACCAGGACAGCAGTAATAATTACAAAAGTGGCAACACTCAAAATACAAAGGATTGCAATGATGGTTGTCCACCGCGACTCAAAAATTGCGAACAGGAAATCTGTGATATCTGCGAAGAAGTGCAAAAAACGTATTGCTGCGATGCAGATAATCCTAATCCAACTAAACCAACACCGCCACCAATTAAAAAAGGTTGCGATTAATTAATTCTAAAAAAATAATATTATGCTCACGAAACATAATTATGTAGACATCGCCACCGGTTGGGACCAGGAAACGATACTCGATTGCTGCAAATCGAATAATCCGGAAGATCCCTGTTGTTCCGATTGTTGTTATGACAGTTGGCAGGATGAATTAAACAAAGTGAATCCCGCCTATAACCACGCAGTTGAATGCGCCACACAATTGCAAAATAAAGTTGATTTTATTACAGCGCGGCGCGACAAATACAAAAGTTGGGTTGATGAATTAGACAAAGCGGAAACACTTGCGAGAGATATTTGCCACCAGCTTAAATTAATTGCTGTTCAATCCGAAAAAATCTGGTACAACTCCTGCAAAGCAGTGGAAGCAATCGAAATTCTTTTTTGTATGATCCGCGATATATTCATGCAGATCGATAAACTGAAAACGATCTACGACAGTTTGCAAAATTGCATCAGCCGCAATAATGATCCATGTCTCGTAAAGGGTCAGGGTATATTAAAATACCTGGATGACTACAAAATAAAACTGGACGCGACTATCAAAACCAGGGATGATGTTGTTAAAAATATTATTGATGCGATCAGGATAGGGAATCTCATTCGAAATAATATTTCGACAAAAGACTGTCCATGCGATGATACCACATACGATCCTTGTGCCGATAATCAAACTCCCTGCGCCACGGTCGAAGGAGCTGTTTATTACGGGTTCAAAACAATTATCTGCGAATGGTATAATGCATTTGCCTGCGATGTTGATTGCACAACTACGAGTACTCAAACGCAGAACCAGTCGCAGCAAACGCAGAGTGGCAGCTCGCAGGATAATTGCGATGATGAAAAATGCGAATTGAAACCAACATTTGATTTCCCGATCTGCAATAATTCTTTCAAAATAAAAGTGCAGGGCTGGGTTCAGAAAGATGACGACAAACTGAAAGAACTGATGCCGAAATTAAACAAGCTCAAGATGAAAAGAGAAGCGTTGCTTGCTTGCAAAACTAGTTTGGTTAGTGCAATCAAAGCAGTGGATCCGGTAGCTAGATGCAAATAAAAATTAATCATTTTAAACAATTAAAATAAAATATATGGCAGACGATCCCAAAAAAAATTATCCGCTTCCCAAATTTCATTTTCAGTTGGAATGGGGAGGCACGCGTGTCGGTTTTACGGAAGTGAGTGGACTTGATTTTGAAACAACACCGATCGAATATCGTGAAGGAAGTAGTCCTGTATATCACAAAACGAAACAACCGGGCATGACGAAGTACAGTGATATCACATTGAAGCGCGGAACATTCCTGGGTGATTTCGAATATTTCGAATTGTGGAAGAAAACTTTCATGTTCCAGGAAGGGAAGGAAAAATTCAGAAGAGATGTCAATATCAAATTACTGGATGAAGAACACAAGCCGATCATCACCTGGGCATTGTCCAAAGCATGGCCGTCAAAAATTCAATCCACCGATTTGAAGGCAGACGGAAATGAAGTCGCTATTGAAACAATGACATTGGTTCATGAAGGGCTCACCATTGTTGAAGCCAAGCCATAATAAAAAATGCAAATCATGCCGGATAGTTTTTATCAAACCGTCAATTTTCATTTCAAAGTGGAATTCAGCGTGTATGGAAAAGATGTGGACGTGATGTTTCAATCTGTAAGTGGATTGGATTCCACATTGGATACAGAACCCGTGAAGGAAGGCGGTGAAAATCGCTTTGAACATGTTATTCCGGTAAGAAGAAAATATGGACCGTTGATTTTGAAACGCGGACTTCTCAATCCCGGAAAATCCGGCATCACCGACTGGTTGAAAAGAGCTTTTGACGATGAGAATGTAGTTCCGATACCAACGGTAACGATCAAATTGTTGAATGAACTGCACAAACCTTTGATGGTTTGGACGATCAATAACGTTTGGCCGCGCAGTTGGAAAATAGGAGAATTAAATGCGGAGCAGGGCGCTGTACTTATTGAAACGCTGGAGTTGAATTATAATCGTTTAATATTCACAAACAATTAAATTATGAGCATTGAAGTCAGGGAACTTGTTATCAAAGCTACGATTGTTCCTGAAAACTCAAACAGCGCGGGATCAGCAGGAGGCGATGCTGCAAATAATAACGTGTCTCCGAGCGAAGCGATGATAAACGCTTGCGTTGAAAAAATTCTTGAAATAATAAAAGACAAACATGGCAGATAACAATTCAAAAGTCTTGTCGAAATTAATTATTCATTCTTTCGAGAAAAATGATTTCAAGAAAGAGACAGGTTCATTTACAACACCGATAAACCCGGAAACATTTACAAAAACGAGTCATATAGAATTGGAGAAGAGCCGGGGTCATGGACAACCTAACACCAATCCGAAATATATATCAACGGCACCAGAAGAATTGAAAATCGAATTTGTATTGGATGGAACAAAGACGATGGAAGGATATGTGAAGAAGTACAATGATATGGATGTGCATAAACAACTCAAGGAGTTTACGGATTGTGTGTATCAGTATGAGGGAAAAATACATCGTCCGAGATTCCTGATTGTTCGTTGGGGATCCGAAGTCCGTTTTCCCTGCCTGCTTTCACATTTGGATGTAAACTATTCATTGTTCAAACCAAATGGTGATCCGCTGCGTGTCAAGGTCACTGCAACATTTGTAAAATATGAAACAGATGTAGCGGCTGCTGCTGCAAAACGAATCAGCTCGCCAGACCTGACCCATTACCAGGTTGCAAAGCAAGGTGACCGTCTTGACCTCATGACTTTTAATATTTACAACGACTCGAATTTTTTTCTGCAGGTAGCGCGCGCAAATGATCTTACTACGCCGAGAAAAATAAAACCGGGTACTGAAATCTATTTTCCACCCATCAATAAAAATGAAGAATAATGGGAGAAGAATTGCTAATACCGAACCCGGCAAAATATGATGTAGCAACATATAATATTTTGGTTGATGGCAAACAGGCAGATCCGACGTATCAACTTTTTTCGCTTTCTATTTCAAAGGAGGTGAATCGCGTATCCATCGCAAAAATTATTCTCCGTGATGGTGAAGCATCACAGAGAAATTTTGATATCAGCAATAAGGATGATTTTGCTCCAGGGAAAAAAATCCAGGTCAACATTGGCCGTGATTCAAAAAACCAGATGGGATTTAAAGGGATGATTACCCGTCATGCCGTAAAAGTAAAGGCTAACGGTCATACACAGTTGCATATCGAATGCCATGATGAATCAGTGAAGATGACCATTGGCAGGCATAGTCATTATTATGAAAATGTAAAAGACAACCAGGTTTTTGATGAATTGATTGAGAAGTATAAACTCAAATCAGATCCGCAAACTACAACGCTCACACATAAAGAGCTTGTGCAGCATCATATTTCCGACTGGGATTTTTTATTGTTGCGCGCTGAAGCGAACGGAATGCTTGTGCTGGTTGAAGATGGCACGATCAGAATTGTGAAACCCGCTATTGCTGCAAAAGAAGCTTTGCAAGTGAATTATGGTTCTTCTATTTTGGAATTCGAATCGGAGATCGATGCGCGTTATCAATTTAAAAATGTGCATGCTTCTTCATGGGATTATAGTAATCAGCAATTATTCAAGGCGGATACATCATCTGTTTCATTCACAGAACTTGGAAATATTTCTGGAAGTGATATTGCCGATACAATCAGTCCGGATAATTATGAAATGCATCATAGTGGTCATAAACTGGAACAGGAACTGCAAGACTGGACCAACGGTATCATGTTGCGCAGTCGCTTGTCGAAGGTAAGAGGAAGAGTGAAATGTATTGGATTCGGCGATATAAAGCCCGGCGATACATTAAAGATCACAGGCGTGGGAGATCGCTTTAATGGTAAAGCCTATGTTACGGCCGTAAGACAAGATATCGGAAATGGCGTTTGGGAAACGCAAATACAATTTGGGCTCGATCCTAACAGGTATGCATACCTGCACAAAGATATGGATGATGCGCCATCGGCCGGCCTGGTGGGTTCCATTCACGGCTTACAAATCGGTGTGGTCGTAAAACTGGAAAACGATCCGGATGGACAGGATCGTATCCAGGTAAAAATTCCCGTAATCGATAACGATGCGAGTGGAATATGGACACGTGTGGCGAGCCTCGATGCAGGTGCGGATCGCGGCGCTTTTTTTCGCCCGGAAATTGGTGACGAAGTCATCGTCGGATTTATCAATGATGATCCACGCGACGCAGTTGTTCTCGGCATGTTGAACAGCAGCAACAAACCCGCGCCTATTACCGCGCAGGATGCTAATAATGAAAAAGGATTTACTACGAGAAGTAAAATGCATCTGAGTTTTAATGATGATACAAAAACCATCAAGATAGATACACCTGCAGGAAACAGTATTACACTTGATGAGCAAGGGATGAAAATTGAAATTTTGGATCAGAGTCAGAATAAAATCACGATGCAACCTTCTGGTATAAGTATGGAAAGTCAGGCGAATATTGATATAAAAGCAGGCGCAGTGCTCACGCTGGGTGCAGGTGCGTCGTTGTCTATCAGTGGACCATCTCTTTCCATGAAAGCAGATGCTGATGTGAGTATTTCGGGAGCTACGGCTAAACTTGCAGGGCAGGGGCCGACTGAAATAACGGGATTGCCGGTTAAAATAAATTAATCAGGGATTTAAATTTTTCTTAGATGATTATTCAGCCAGATTTTTTTTCACCACAAAGGCACAGTAGGCACATAGTTACACATAGACGACCCTATGTGTAACTATGTGCCTACTGTGCCTTTGTGGTGAAAAAAAATCCAGCAGTCACAAGATTAAACAAAACAATCATGCCATCAGCAGCAAGACTAACGGATATGCATACCTGCCCACTGGCAACACCCAATCCACATGTGGGGGGCCCGATAACAGGCCCGGGTGTGCCTACAGTTTTGATCGGTGGATTACCTGCAGCCGTGATTGCAGACATATGTGTATGTGCAGGTCCGCCTGATTCCATTGTGAAGGGTTCTTTTACAGTCCTGATCGGCGGCAGACCCGCAGCGCGACAAGGAGATTTAACAGCGCATGGCGGTGTGATTGTTGGAGGATTTCCGACAGTACAAATTGGAGGATAAATAAAAAATATTATGAGCACTTCATTCAATTCGTTTTTAGGTGTCGGTTGGTCGTTTCCGCCAACATTCGATAATCAAACGGGACAGGTTGAAATGGTCAGCGATGTTGACGATATCAATCAAAGTCTGGATATACTTCTTTCAACCAGTCTGGGTGAGCGCGTGATGCAACCCGATTATGGCTGCAACCTGAATGATTATATGTTTGAATCGCTGAACAACAGCCTGATTGGAATTATAAAACATCATGTAGAAAATGCAATTCTTTTTTATGAGCCACGCATCGTGGCGCAGAATGTGGATGTAACTGCCGCCGATTCATCAGATTTGATTGAAGGGAAATTTACCATCACCGTTGAATATGTAATTCCTGAAACCAATTCAAGATTTAATTATGTGTATGATTATTATCTGAATGAAGCCACAGGGCCGGTGTAGTATATGCTCGTTTAAAACGAATATCAAAAAAATCATTCAAGCTCCATGTTAGATTGCAATTGTCTTATACATCCTTTTCAAAATGATCCCGGTACCAGCCAGCGGCAGCGTATCATGGACGAGCTGTTATCCGGCGCGGCTAAAATCGATGCCCGCACTTTAGCAGACCTGCTTGATTATTTTGTTCAACTGTCGCGCCACATTAATTACTACGATCTTGATCTCAACGTGAGCGATTGGCAACCGTTTTTTAAGAACAGCACTCCATTTGCAATTGCATCAATTATAAAATACCCGGTTCAAAATGCAGAAGAAAATTTTGCATTATACAATTCGCTCTTTGATAAGAAACCATCCGCAACGGGTTTGCAATTGATCACTTTTTTTATTTATTACCGGTTCATCAATAAGATCAATGATTGGCATCTGACGTTGAAAGACAGCGGACTTCCACTGGAATCCGACATTGAAGTGATGATAAAAAATAAATTGAGAGAGCCTGTTATGGCATTTATCCGCTATGCAAACGCTGCCATGAAATCGTATTCCATCAAGCGAATTGATTTTACAAGTCTTCAACAAAATGAAGTGTGGGGTATCGGACTCACGGATCTCTATGCGATTGACAATTCATTCAAAACCGGTACAAAAAATAAATTCAAGCGGATCAATAATCTTTATAATGATTTTACGACATTATATCCTGCGTTTTTAGATGCGATAAAAACGCTTTCGATAGGTGCGGAAAAAAACCTGGAGCAGAGTTTTATTCCTTTCAAAGAAGAATTGCAAAAAAAACATCAGCCGCAACTTGCATTGTTATTTGCATTTTTGAATATGTTCAGGCAATTGCAGGACGACCTGAATAAATATACGCGCAGACATCTTGATTTTTTCTACAAAGACATATTGCAGTTTAAGTCGGCGGCCGCAGTGCCCGATAAAGCGCATATCGTTTTTGAAATTCAAAAGCAATTAAAAAATTACCTGGTAAAAAAAGGGATCAAAGTAAAAGATGGAAAGGACGATAATAAACAGGAAATGCTTTTTTCTTTGGATGATGATATTGTTGTTACGAAAACAACAATAGCGGATAAGAGAACATTGTTTTTGAATAACCAGGATGCATATGCGCAAACTTATATAGAAGGGGTATATATGGCGCCTGTTGCTGAAAAGGCCGATGGAGTTGAACAAGATTTCCCGGATGATCCTAAAAATTTTCCGACAGTAGGAGCAAAGTATAGTAAATACATTGATCCGGAAACAAAACTGATCAAGCCTTATCCAAATGCAAGACTTGGATTCATACTCGGTTCACAAGTTCTCTTCCTGCAGGCGGGAAGCAGCAGGACAATTAATATAGATCTCGATTGTTACCTGGACAGTTCTTTGTGCGACGAAATCGCTTCACTGATAGGAGGTCCGCCGAAGAACTGCTGTGATGATAATGCGGGTCCGGCTGCTGTAAAAGAAACGTATCCTAACTTCTATCTCCCCGAGAAATTTTTTAATGATGTCAATAATGCATTAGCGGCTACTTACTATTATTTCAACCAGGATCTTTTGAAGCAGGCTGTAAAAAAAGGAATTGGAAACGATTTAGCTGCCAAACTCCGCACTTTATTTCTCCTCGAACAAAATCCAATTTATGATCCGGGGAAACCGATTGATTATTGCACAAATTGCCCAAGTCAAAAAGATAAATACGAAGGAATTTGCCTCGAGGCGGATTATTTTCTTGCTTTCACTCCGGCTGAAATAGAAATATTATCTGTATGGATAAAACCAAGAAAGCCGCTAAATCTTTTATTCAGCGGAGAAAAAGATTGGGTAGAACCAATTATTGGAAAGCCTGTTGGTGATCCGCTTTTTCCTTTGAATTTTTCAATATCACTCGGCGCTTTGAGTTTTTCAGGTGGTAAATTCAGATTTACGCTTACTATGAAAGCGGTGCTGACTCCTGACAAGCCGGCGGTTACATTTTATGATAAGGAAAAACTAAATGAAGATTTTGGTACAACTCAACCTGTTGCTAAAATTGAGCTCGACGATAAGATTAAATTAATTGATATTCCATTACAAAATAAAACTTCACCACCCGCAAATAGCGGTACTAACTGTTGCGTACAAACGCCGGATTGTTGTTTGGTAATTACTGAACCGGAAGACAAACACACAATTTCCCTTTATCATTTTTTCAGAAATGTTTTGGTTGATACAGCGTCAAATGCTGCTAAATCCATTATTACAGTAGACGTATGCGGGCTTAAAAATTTTGTCGTTCAGAATGATGAAAGTGTTATGGATGTCAACGGACTCATATATCCTTTCGGTACAAGACCCGATGTGCCCGATTTCGATGTTGTAAATCCAAAACCTTTACCCCAAAATCTTGTCGGTCCGAATTTTTATATTGGTTCACCCGAAATATTGTGCAAGAACTGGAATCAGTTATTTGTTAATATTAAATGGAAAGATCAACCAGGCGATTTTAACGATTATTACAAAGCATATATTTTAAGAGGAGCTGTTTTTGGATTGAACAAAGACGATTTCCAGATCAATATCGCGGTAATGGAAAATGGAAAATGGACACCGGAAGATGCGCACGCGCTTCCAAATCCACCACCGCTCACTACAACGCTTAATAACGGATTTAATAATCGGCCACTCTTCGAAGACGATGGTAGCTCTGCATTTTGTGGTGCAAGAACCGGGTTCGATCAAACGATCCAGGTTTCTCACAGTTTTTTTACCGGCCTCGATAAAAAATTCAAACTTACACAAGACAAGGTTACAAAGCTCGATGTAAATACCAGGAATGGATTTTTAAAAATCAATCTGCAAAACCAGGATTTCTGCCACAAGGACTACGCGATTGTACTCGCCAGGCAAATGATGGCATTGGGCAGGTTGCCAAATGAATTGCTGACCAATGCAGTTTATAAAGACAGCTCTTCCAACACGGTTTTTGTATTTAGTGATGCGTTTAATATCATAGACTCTTTGGCGACGGATGTTACCAACGCATCGAATAATGCGGACAGTACCAAATTAGCAACACAACAAACCGTTGATGATATTGCGGCCACCATTGACCCGACTGCCGATGCAGCTGATGCAAACACAAAAGCGAACAACACCAAAACTGCAGCAAACGCAGCGCTTGTTGATATTACAAGCCTTACTGCAGCAAATTCATTGTTCCCTTTTTTTACTGCAGTCAACCGTGATAAACTGGAAGCATTAATTCCTAATGAACCATGGACTCCAACCATCAGTAATATTTCTCTCGACTATGAAGCTGCTGCAAACCTTGCGGACGTTGATCTAATCCATCTGTATCCGTATACTGGTACTTACAAATCGGAAGAAATAGAATTGGAGCCTACACTGTTCCCGACATTCTGCGACGAAGGGACTTTATTTCTCGGATTGAAAGATCTCGTTCCCGGAGATAATCTCAATATTTTATTTCAACTCGCAGAAGCTACTTCCGATTCCGAATCAGATCCGGAAGATGTTTTTTGGTACTATCTCGACAGTAACATTTGGAAACCCCTTCGTAATGGATTTGAAGTGATCGACGACGCTACTAAAAATCTAACTACATCCGGTATCATCAAATTGTCTTTGCCCGCAAACATGACGAAAGATAATACCGTAATGCCGAAAAATTTGCATTGGATAAAAGCGGCAATTGCAAAAAACAGCAGGGCCGTGAGCGAAACAATAGCGATCATTCCGCAGGCTATTCTTTCTACATTCACCAACGATGATGCGAATGATAAATTGCGTTTGTCGAAACCGCTAGTAGCCGGCAGCATTTCAAAACTGAATGATGCAGATGCATCGGTGAAATCTGTTGGGCAGCCATTTGATTCTTTCAACGGTGCAGTTCCGGAAATTGAAAAACAATTTTACGTTCGTGTCAGTGAAACGTTGCGGCACAAGGGACGTGGAATTCAGGCCTTCGATTATGAACGGCTGGCGCTCCAGGCGTTTCCACAAGTGTATAAAGCGAAATGCATCAATCACAGTTTTGCGCTGAATGCGCATATCTATTCTAACGACTTCCCTTATGCGCCGGGATATATCATACTCGCCGTTATTCCTGATCTCAACAAATTAAAGGCGGGAAATTCATTCGAACCAAAAGTGCCCGTGAGTATGATTGAAGACATACAAACTTATATCCGCAAGCGGATTTCTCCTTTTGTACGTTTTCGCGCGATGAATCCGCGGTATGAAAAAATTAATTTCTGTTTGCGTGTTCAACTCATAAAAGGGAAAGATGAAAATTATTTCAAAGAAAAACTGAAACAAGACATCCGGGAATTCCTTGCGCCCTGGGCGGTCGGATTGTATGATAAACTCACATTCGGTCAATGCATTTATCGTTCAGATATTATCAGGTTACTCGAGACGAGCGACTATGTTGATTTTATCACCGATTTCAGGATGGCAAAAGAGAACCAGTCGCCAAGCGCAGATGCAGTTAAGATTTGCCCCGACACACCAAGATCTATTTTGATTGCAGGAGATATAGAAGTATGTATTGAAAAACCGGGATGTGAAACATGGTCCACTGATTATAAAAAATGCGGAGAACAGGATTCGGTTGTTGCACCATGCGATACAAAACCGGCATTGATTACTGACTATTGCAAATAGCAATGGAAAAGAAAGTTACTCATGGCAGATGATTTGACAAATAAGACGATTAGTAAAAACAATTCAGGATTTCCTGATTATCTCGATTTTAATAAACTGAGAAGTGGCGCTATTGCTTACCTGGGAAATCTTTCCGGAAAAGTATGGACCGATCACAATGTTCACGATCCCGGGATCACCATTTTAGAATCCCTCATATATGCTTTGCTTGATCTTGGTTATAGAACCAATCTCCCCGCGCAGGATTTGTTTATGCGCGATCCAGCAGATAAATCAAAAGACAATAATTTTTTTACTCCTGCAGAGATTCTCGGGAATAATCCATTAACCATAACCGATTATCGCAAATTGTTGGTCGATATCACAGGCGTTAAGAATGCCTGGCTCGAAATCGATCAGGCATCACCGGTAGTTTTTTGTCCGTCTGCAAATAACGATCCTGCAGTCGGCGCTGCAGAAGGCGGTCAGCAACAAGGTCCATGCGACTGCGAGATGTTGAATGGATTATACCATGTATATATTCAACTTGAAAATGGATATGCTGGTAACAAACATAAAAAAGAACATGTTGTCAAGAACGTGAAAGCGTCATTGATGGCACATCGGAATTTATGTGAAGATTTCATAGACATACAAGTGCTTTGCGATCTTGAAATCGGCTTATGCGTAGAAATCGAATTGGAAGACAGCGCAGATGCGGAAGATGTATATGTAAAGATGGTCGAAGTGCTCGAAGAATATTTTTCACCATCACCGAAATTTTATTCGCTGCAACAATTGCTTGATAGAAAAAAAACCATCGATGAAATTTTTGCGGGACGTCCTTTTAATGTTACAGAAAGTCATGGTTTTGTTGACACCGATGAGTTTGAAAAATTGACGCTGCGAAAAGAACTGCATCTTTCGGATGTTTATCATATTCTATTTGATATCGACGGAATAAGTAATGTGCGCAACCTGGGATGGATCACCTGCTGTGATAATAAAAAATCGGTTCAGCAGTGGAAACTTCAGTTACCACAAAATTATATTCCTTCATTTTCCACGTCTTGCTCTGGCATCACGTTCACACGAAATGGATTGCCTGTAAAAACGGATCTGAAAAAATTCGAATCATTTTTTGAATTGAAACGTTCCGGGCAGCAGAAGGCCTTGTATACAGAACCCTCTGCTTTTCTTGATCCGGAATTTCCGGAAGGAGTTTACCGGAATGATCTTGCAGATTATTATTCAATTCAAAATGATTTTCCGAAGGTATATGGCATCAGCGAGGGATCACTGCCGACAAATGCACCTGCAAAACGACAGGCGCAGGCACTTCAACTGCAAGGATTCCTTTTATTTTTTGATCAGCTGCTTGCGAATTATCTCACACAGTTAAAAAATGTCCGGTCGTTGTTTGCATTATCTTCTTCCGGAACTGACAACCATACCTATTTTATCAACCAGCTTACCGATGCACCGCAATTGCAAAAACTTTTGCGTTTCAGAAACGAAGCGGGTGCAGATAATAGTCTCGGCTTGGAAGGAAGCATTGTTGCATATCCGACAAGCCGGCAAAAACTTCAGCAGCTCATCGACGCAGGCACTTTACAAAACACGGATCTTGAAAGAAAATGTAAAAATGCCGACGAGAAAGATTTTCCGGAATATAAATTCTGTTATATCGCCGTTCGGGACCAGGCTGTGAACCAGTTAAGAGATGATCTATTGTACGGAACATTTGAACCGGTTATCGTTTCTAACAATGATGATTGCTGGTTCTTTTATATCATGACTTCATCTCCGGAATTTGCGCTTATCAGCAAAAGTTATTATAAAGACAGCAAGTCGGCGGCCAATGCGGCAGCCTCGGTTAAATATATTGCCACATTTCCCGAAAACTGCCGGAGCTTTATGGGCACCTGTTGTGAAAATGATGCTGTATATTTTTCTTTTGATATTGATTTTAACCTGGATGCTTATGCGAAATATCTCCAGTTGATTGTTGAAGACAAGGAATTGTATGCAAGCCGCAGGCAGGATTTTCTCGATCATCTTCTTGCACGCTTTGCCGAACGTTTTACAGATTATGCTTTATTAACCGCTCCGTTTTTGAGCGCTTATGATTTGCAGGTTCAACAAATCAAGGCAGAAGAAAATTTTCTGAGTCAATATGATGATCTCAGCAGCAACAGGGGAAAAGGCTATGATTATCTAAAAAATAAATGGGGGAGCTATAATATTTCCGGCTTCGAAAAGAGATTTAAAGCGTTAGCAGGTATTGAAAACTGGAAGCGGCATTACCTATGCAATTTTGTAGTTGAGAAAGGCGATGCGTTGTATCAACTCACGATATCTTTTTTCAACCAGGTTTTTGCGGTCGACAACAAAATCGTTAAGAAAGATGAAGCGCTTGCATCTTTTCATTCGGTGTATAAAAAATTAGGCGACCCGGTATTTCAATTGCGATATATTTCACATGAACAGCAGTGGCAGGTTTTTGTGGAAGATGATTTCGGGAACCAATATGGATCGCAGCAGTTATTTGCCGACGAACAAAAGGCTGTTGATTTCAGTAATACGCTTTCTTCCGTATTTAATTTCCGGCCGGATTTATCAAGAGATATTTTTGTCAGCAAATATATTTATAAAGATTTTTTTGTTGATTATAAGGGCAACCCCATTGCGGAAAGCAAAGAACATTTTCTGCAAAAAGAAACAGCTGAGGAATACAACCGCAAAGTGGTTGGTAAGATGGCCTCTTTTCTCAATGATCCGAACGAGTTCGTTAAAATTGATCAGAAAATAAAATTGGATAAATTGCTTGTTGTATCGAACGATCAGTTTCCATTTCTATTCATTGATGAGCGCCAATTTATTTTCAAGGACACGGAAGTCATACACCTCAAAGAAGAAAAAAAGAAATTTTCTGCATTGAATAAAATCGAAACAATGCAGTTCGATTCCATCGATAAATACGATAATGTGAAATTGGCCAAAGAAGGTTACCGGCATTTATTAATTCTTTTGCCGGATGCATCCAATTATACTGTTGAGTTGAACAAGCAGACAGAGCAACATGAGATTTTTGTAAACAATAAGGGACAAAAGCACGCCATATATTTTGATGCTTTCGCATCCAGAGACGCAGCAAAAAATAAAATCAATGAATTGGTTGCTGAGATCAATGGATACACATACAAATTGTACACTACGGACCCTTTGCCAGATGAATGGGAATTCCGTTACAGATCCGAAGATCTTTCCGGGAATACTATTGACTATACCAGCCAGCAACATTACCTGCACAAAGATGAAGCGTGGAAGGGCGCGAAAGATTTCTATGCAAATATCCCTTCTTTGCAAGTGCGCTCTGTAAAACAAAAACTGTTATTGGTTTTAAACACAGAAGAAAAAAAAATTCAATGTGCCGTTGATATAGAAAAACCTGATGAGAATAAAATTGCGCAGGCGAAACAAATTTTGTCATTCAGCCAGGAATTATTCGATAAGGTTAATAATCCGACGGACAAAGCATTTGACCAACTGCTCAGTACGAATCGTGTAAATATTGATGAAGATTACGTGTATAAATTGGTGGATAAGGACAACCTCCTGGCTACTCACGTGCACACATTCGCTAATCAGGCTGATGCAGAAAATGCAAAGAATGTTTTGATCACAAGAGCTGTTGCGGGATACAATTATATTGATATTGCAACCGGGGGCGAAATCATCCGTGAAAGAAAAGATCCTAAAACAAAAGTTATATGGTATCACTATCAAGTCAAATGCAACAACAGGAAATATACGCAGGGCGCACTTGCAGGTAGGGATCTTGTTTTATTCGAAAGCACAACCGGATATGCGAGTGAAGACGATGCATTGAATGCGTTCAATGAAAATTACCTGATCGTTCTGAAATACGCAAGGTTCGAAAAAAATTATGGAACCGGTCAGTTCATCAGTATGGAGGAAATTCTTGTGCAGGGTAATGATGCCTGTGATAGTAGTAAAAGCATCGTGTTTGTACCCGGGGAAACCTTGGATGAGTTTGGCGGGTATGAAGTGCAGAAAGACCTGGTTCCACTTGCTGCCAGTTATCCCATACGATATATCAGGAAAAATAAATACCAGTTTGTCGTCGGAGAAATTGATGCAGCGAGTAAAACGTTCACAGCCGATTGGCGAAGTAACAAGTTGTACAGGACATCGGCAAAAGCCATGCAGGATTTTCAATTTTTATTGATCCTGTTGGAGTATGCCGGAAATTTTTATATCGAATGGGATTTAACCAATTGCAGTTTTCACATCTATATCCGCGAAGTGCTTGCCATCAGCGCACATGGATTTGCAACACCGGACGATGCATGGGGTGTACAAGGAGTGGAGAAATTTATTTGTACCGCGCAAAGCGAATCTGGATTTCACAGCTACCTAAACCGGTTAAATTGCGGCAATAGCTTTTTTGTTGCCTGCGGTAATTCGGGATTGGTTCATCCGTGTATATACGAAACGCCGGAGCGCAGAGACACTGTACTCAACAATCTTTATAAATCATCTGCGTTTAATTTTTTTGAATTGTTGGAAGTCAATGGTGATGAATTGATATTGCATGACCTGGCGAAAAAACCGCTGGCAAGAATTTTCACAAGCAGAAAGAACTTAGATTTTTCACGTTGCGACTGGCTGATTGCTTTCCTGGAATCAGTTTACAACGACAGCAACTATATCAAACATGAAAATTCATTTCAACTCAATTATCGTTACAAGACAGACAAGCAGGAAACATATTATAAGCTGGCCGTTCCTTACGATGATCAGGTCAAACTGAAAGAGTGGAAAATTAATTTGCAAAAAATTGCCTGTTATTTTCCGGTGATCAGGAAAGAGGATCCATGCGGCTCTTCAGGAACGGATCAGAAAAAATATTTTGTTGAGATAAGATTGCCGGGATTTGGTTGCGATGATGAACAATGTGATGATCCTTGTTATTCTCCACGTAAGTCAGATTCACCTTGCGAAGATCCGGGCTGTAAGATTGGTTGTTATGTTGCCTGGCAAAGTGATTGTTGTTTTGATAACTGTTGCGATGCATTGAGTTTTTATGCGCGATGGTTGGTATTGCTTGCCAATTATGAAAATTATAAACCGGTCAATGATTGCAATTGGAATTCGTACGGTATCGGATTATATCCTCAATTGTCATTGAAAAGTGCAATCGAATTTCCAAAAAAGATTCTCCAAATAATTTCAGAGGTTAATACGGTTTGTTTTGACAACAATAATCCTGTTGCGGGAGGCAATGAGGTCAGTATCTACAGGAGAAATCCATTCTATTGTCTCAACGAAATTGTTGCCGTCAATCCACAAAATTACTGCAGTGAAAAAATGGCCTGCAAGGCGGTTGATCGCGCAAAAAAATGTATCAACACTGAGGGTTTGCATTTGGTTGAACATATTTTGTTGAGACCACGTTGTAAACCGACTCAGGATAATAATGAAGGCGATTGCGGATGTGATGGTTTCCCTGAACCTTGCATGGACGGCAGCATTTGTCATTTTCAATGGGAGCCGGGTGGAGATATAGATCCTTGCGATGAAGAAAAAGTCATTTGCTTTACCCCGGGATGCGACCCTTATTCTTTTATAGCAACAATTGCGATGCCGGCCTGGCCCGAACGTTTTCGCAGTGAGTCCAGCAGGAAGATTGTTGAAAAACTTTTGCAACGTGAAGCGCCGGCGCATGTGCTGCTTCGTATTCTTTGGTTGAACCCAAGAGATTTTTGTTGCTTCGAATATTATTTTAAAAAATGGACATTACGGATGGCGCAAAAACTTTGCGCGCCGGATTCGAATTGTGATTTTCTCAGGTTCGTATTCAAAAAAAGATATCAGCCGTTGGCCGAATGTGATACATGTAAACCTTGTTCATGCGATAATGATCAGCCTCCATCCTGTTTTGATCAGCAGGAAGATCCTTGCAGTAGTTTTAATATGACCGATAAGATCAATGAACTTTTCTGCTGGGGGCAGTCGCAGGAATATGATTTCACACATTGCGAGCCGATGGAAGACATCATCTTTTTGAATCAATCTTCGGGAGTCGCATTGTCCGCAAAACATGAAACCGTTCCGCCAATTGCCGGACTGGAAGCCAAAGAAAAAAAACCAGCTGCTATTGAAAATAAAATACCGGAGCAGAAAGCGGATATCCCTGACCGTAAGGATAAATTTAAACTGGTGCAGTCACGGGCTCATAGCTACGAAACACATATTAAAAAAGTATTGTCGAGGAACGAGAACAGTAAAGTGACAGCAAATGCATTGATATTCCTAAAAAAATCAAAGCCCACTCCGGAAGAATATGCCTCTTTTGTATTGGAAGTCATTCATGATAAAACCAATAAGGCAAAAAAAATAAAGGGGTTAAATAAATCCGATAAGCAGACCATCATCCAAAATATTACCGCGAAATACCTGGATTCGATTTGTTTCAATGGAAAAGATATCGATAAAATCATTGCAGTGAAAGATAGTATTGCATTGTTGAAAAAAAATAAGATTGATACGAACGCTTTATATGATCATTGGGAAAGCGACCAGGTAAAGGCATTCGAACCAACGATCGATTTTAAGAAAATTAAGAATATTTTTCATAACGCATAGCCGGCATGAAGCACATCATCAAAAAACAATTCATTGAACTTACGCTTGACAAACAGCTGGATCATTTTCGGCTACAGCAGCTCGTTAGTCAGCACTATTGGGACCATATTGTTCCGATATTGCAAAAGGAATTTGATAAGATCAGCAGCGAAGACGAAATTATCCAGATAGACAGACTTGAAATCGATCTCGGCATTATCTCCGAAAGGAGCATCGGGAAAAATGAATGGACCATTGGATTGATCTCGAAACTTGAAGAGGAATTGTACAAATCCATTAATACGGGTTACCACAGTAAAAAACCGGCGAGGATATCAAAAAGTTTAGGGGTTTTCGGGCAATGGATTTTCTATATGCAAAAAGGATATTTGCCCTGGAACACGGAGCAAATAGATGATCAATGGTACCGGTCAGTTCTCGAAACACTGGCCACGGATTTTGAGAGTGTTCTATTGTTGCAGCAGCAAATTCAATCTGATTTTTTTGTGTTGAAGAGAATCGTGGGCCAGCACCGCGAGGCTTTTTTGTTGAAGCTTGTGGAAATTTTTACGGCAGCTAAACAAGACTATTTGATTGAAACGATCAATGAACTTGTAATTCTTTCAATGTATTTGAAAAAAGGAGCTGCATCTCTATCTATACGGACAAGTGAAATAAAGTCTGCGTTATGGATGAGGACGATCATGCTGGCATCCGCGCAGGTGAGGTCAGGAACAAAAAGAAAATTAGATGAGCAAATGATTTCATTATTCCTGCAGGAAAATAAAATAGAAAGGAAGTTGCCTCCAAAATTGTCATCGCAACTCAAAACCATTCTTCCATTAATGGAAAAAATCATTGCTCCCATACAGGAAGATCGCATAGGGGAGCGAATAACAAAAATGGAAAAGCAGGCAGCAGATATTCCGCGGAAAATAACAATTGAAGAAGAAGGCATATTCGTCGCGAATGCCGGGCTTGTACTTCTTCATCCATTCCTCAACAGGCTATTCAGCCGCTTGGAATTTGTCGGTAAAGGCGAATTCGTCGATATACATGCACAACAAATGGCAATTTATGTTTTGCATTATTTGGCAACCGGACGAACCGAGTCCGGCGAACATGAATTGGTAATTGCAAAAATATTATGTTCATACCCATTGGAAGAGCCAGTTGAACACAGTATAAATATTCCTGAAAATGTTCTTAAAGAAGCCGACGACATGATGCAGGCGGCGATCGACCAGTGGGATATTTTAAAAAATACTTCGTTGTCCGGTTTGCGTGAAGGGTTTTTACAGCGCAGCGGAAAATTATTTTCAAAGAATGGAAATATATATGTGCAGGTAGAAAAAAATTCGATTGATGTTTTACTGGATTACCTGCCATGGAGTTTGAGTATGATAAGACTGCCCTGGATGAAGGATATATTGAGAGTTGAGTGGAGATAAAAATTTATTCTTGCTAAGCAAATGAAAGCGACAGAGTCAAAGCCGGCATCCACCATTGCAAAAAATGAGTCGCCGTTTTTTTCGAAAAGCGGGGAAGAAGGATTTTTTAATTCACCCGAAAAAGAAAATTTTTTTTTAAAAAAACCAGGCATACAAACGAAATTGACGGTTGGCGCGCCCGATGATCCATACGAACGACAGGCAGATTCTATGGCAGATAAAGTGGTGCAGCGTTCGACAGAAAAAAATTTCGACACTGCAAGAAATAGTTCTGCTTCTTTTTTGCAACTTAAATGTGCATCCTGCGAAGAAGAAGAAAGATTGCAGAAAAAAGACGAGGAAGATTCCGGCAGTGCGATGGACAAATTATTACGGAAGCCTATTTTCGACAGCAACGCTGAGCCAGACGAAGAAGAAAAAAAACTTCAGCGTAAATGCAAATCCTGTGACGAAGAAGAAAAATTGCAGAAGAAATCTGATGGTTCCGCACAAACGGCATCTCCCCACATAGAATCATCTTTGCAAAGTTCCAAAGGCTCCGGTTCTGCGTTGCCAAATGACACCAGGCATGAAATGGAATCTTCTTTTGGAACTGACTTTAGCGGTGTTCGTATTCATAACGATGGAATTGCTGCGGATATGAATAGAGATTTGCATGCGCAAGCGTTTACCCATGGTAGTGATATTTATTTCAATGCTGGAAATTATGATACTGATTCAAATGCAGGTAAGCATTTGCTGGCGCATGAATTGACTCATGTCGTACAACAGAATGGAAGCGATATCCAAAAGCAACCGCAACCAGCAAATGATTATTTAAAGACGAATCAGTCTCGCATCCAGCGTTTGGATGTTCCTTTTACAGGCGGCGAATATGAATTTGATATAAGCATTAGTGGAGCGGAAACTGCGGTAGGACTTGCAGGCGAAAAAGTGAAGGAAGGAGCGGTATGGGTGAAAGACAGAGCGGTAGATGCCTTTAAATGGATTTTCGACAAAATCATGGGTTTATTGAATTCGGGCTATGAATGGTTGAAAGATAAATTCAAGGAAATAGAAAATTTTGCATCCACTGTTTTGGACAAAATAAAATCAACCCTAAAAAATGCGCTGGGGAACATCACAAATCCACTTGAACTGGTAACGGGTGCAATGAAAAATATGGATGCAGGTATTTTGAAAACTGCATGGAACGCGTTAACGTCCGGCGCGAATTTGCTTTGGCAAATTGTTAAGGGCACGATAAACGGGTTAATGGATATAGCAAGCGGCATTTGGAATGCAGTATCGGGATTTGTGGATACTTTGTTTGATACAGTAGAAGGGCTCATGGACAACTGGGCATTTCGCCAGCTCCCGGGTTTCATGCAGGATGCGGTAAGAGGTCTTTATGATACAGTTCATTCTTTTTGGATCACCATTCGTGATTTCTGGAAAAAATTCTGGGATGAGTTCACTTCATTTGTCCATGATTTGTTGGAATCGATTGAAAGGTTTGTAAAGCGTGTTATTGATTTTGCGATCGACACAATAATAAAAATGGTGCAGACCTTAAAAGAAGTATATGATTTTGTTTCATTGCTTGTAAAAGATCCGGAAGCTGCATTAAAGCCGGTACTCGATGGAATCGCTTCAAAAATTATTGCTGAGGCGCCGGCAAAGACGAGAGAAAAGAAAGACGAAAAAATGCAGGAGGCATTATCCCGTGCGAGTGCTTCTTCATCTTCCGTATCAGGAGGAATTATTCAAAGAGCGCCGGAAGAAAAAGTTGAGAGAAGCAGAGCAAGCCGTGATGAAGTGAATAATGCGCTTGAAGATCTTATTGGTCAGCAACTTTCCGCACTAGATATCCGGTCAATGCTATGGGATACGGTCGTCAATATGTTTTGGCCACCTGCTACAATTAAAGCAATTGGAAATGAATTTTATGAAATGTGGAACACCGATTGGGCGGAAGCAGTGGATAATTTGCATTCGCCGAGAAGCATACTCGATGATTTCGGTGGGTTCTTTGCAGATCTCTGGGATAATTTTTTAATCCTGCTTGATTTCCCATTGGCGCTGTGGCGCAGACTGAATAATGTTTTGATGTTGCTGATGGGATATGTAACCATCCTGCTAATCTTGATTGGAACGATCGGTGGCGCCATTTTTGGCGGAGGAGTACCAGGAGCGTTGGCTGGCGCGGCAGCAGGGGCCGAATTGTCGTGGGCCATTGGCGAAGCATTGTTCTGGTCATTCATATTTGCTGAAAGCGCATCGGTATTGAAAGCATTCCTGGAATTATTTACATCGCGACAAACTGAAAGGCAAAAGCAAAGAGATTATATGCAAATCGTAGCAAGCACCATTGGAATGGGAATTGCCGCGGTGATTGCACTTATATTTATGTTATTGGGTGCGCTCGTGAAAATGGTAGTTGGAAAAATCAAAGGAGCTAACGTTCTTCCTCCTAAACCAGAGCCCAAACGTTTGGGATCAGGCGAAGCTCCAAAACAAGATCCTCCAAAAACAAATCCGCCAAAAGAAGAACAAAAAACAGAACCGCCAAAAACGGATCCACCAAAAGAAGAAACCAAAACAGAACCGCCAAAAGAAGATCCGAATAAAAATGTTCCAACGGATGAGAAAAAAACAGATCAGCCAAAAGATGAGCCAAAGACTGATACACCAAAAGATGAACCGAAAACAGATAAACCCATAGAGAAGCCGAAGGAGCAGCCAAAAACGGATCCGCCGAAAGAAGATCCGAAAACAACACCGCCGCAAGAAGATCCGAAATTAAAACCACCGACTGACGAACCAAAAGTTCAACCACCATCGGACGAGCCGAAAGTTGAACCTCCTGTTGACGAACCGAAAGTGCAACCGCCTTCGGAAGAACCAAAAGTTAATCCACCATCAGAGGAGCCAAAAGTTGAACCTCCGAGTAATGAACCGAAAGTGCAGCCGCCAACAGAAGAGCCAAAAGTTGAGCCACCAAAAAAAGAACCAAAGAAAGGTAAATCCAAAGAGCCGGTAAAAAAATATACGCCCGAAGAATTAAAGACTTTAAGTGTGGATGAGCTGGTTAAGCAAGGAGAAAAACAACGACAGGGCGAAACCGGCGACCAGGCAAAACAGCGGATCGAAGAAGCAAAAGCAGAAGCAAAAAGACGTGGTTATTGTTTTGTTGCCGGAACAATCGTTCAAACACCGGATGGCCCGATATGCATTGAACATCTTGTGCCAGGACAAAAAGTGTTTGCTAAAAAAGAAAATCAATCTCTACATAATTATTCAGTGATAGAATGCATGCAGGATTCCACGGATACACTTTATCATTTGCAACTAGGCGGAGCATATGAGATTGTTACAACAAGAAATCATCCGATTTTTTCTGTTGGGAAAGGATGGACACAAGCAAAAGATTTGAAAGTGGGTGACTCTTTGATTTCACTCTGCGAGCATACAATAACGCTTACAAATATTTATCGTGAAAAACTTGCCGAACCTGTGAACACCTATAACTTACATATTGAGGAGGCGCACAATTATTTTGTCGGTGATGGTGCTGATTCAATATGGGTTCATAATGCTACTCCTGGACTTAATGACGGTGTTTACAATACAGAAATTTTGTGGGGGTTTACACCAAATGGCCCAAAACCGCGTATGCCGAAACCTGATGATGCAGGTGATGTAGATGGAGCATCGGCCTGGAGAACAAAAAATATAGATGAAGCAGGCAGACTTTTGGGAGTGCGCAAAAATATCGAAAATGCAGATGGGAATCATGGTGCGATTACTGAGGCACAACTTGCTGAGAAAGGTTTAATAGCGGTGGATACGCCCGGTAGAGGTCCACTTGCTGAAAAAGGTTTTAAGCACGTAAGTATCAGACCGAAAGGTAACCCCGATCCGAATGTCCCATTGACGGAGGAAGAATTAACTGATGTAGCAAATAAACTTAAAGAAATTACTCCGGAGGCCAAAGCAAAGGGTGCTGACTTTTTATGTTGATTTAATTTTATTCAAAAAATATTTATGTGTTTGGTAATAGACGATAATTTTTTTTCTTTTTCCGGCGGAACATTTGTTCATGCAAATAATAATATTCTAGAAATTTTTCAGAACGGAACTTTTTTCGAACGATTCACTACGGAAGAGAAAATACAATGGTTAAAGGTTGCTCCCGATGGCAGAACTGTATTGGTTTATGCAAAAGGTGGCACTCATATTACGCGTTGGCGCGAAGGACTGGGAATAGATCTCTTTGCAGTTAATACTTCGAAAATAATTTCTTTCGGATGTGGATTCATTATTGTTGATGGACTGACCATTACTACGTTGCATCAAAACGGTAACCTCCGAGGATTTTTAAATGATGGGAAAGAAATTTTTTTTTCCAATATGGAGTCACCTCGCTCATTTCATCCAAGGAGTTTTGTCAATCTTTCTGGAAATCAAATTGCCATAACCGGATTTTTTTTTAGTGATTTTGCATACAGTGCGATAATTATTCCTGTTGAGGTGTTGCTTAGCGGCAAAGATCGATTTCAAGAAGAAATCAGATCGAAAGCACCAGCCGATCGTGCCGTCGATCTGACAATTGGCCCTGCTGATTCCGGCTGTTTTGTTGCTTTCCGTGATCCGGAGGATACAGAAATTCCTGAAGACAAAGAAGAGGAGGAAGATTTGAAAGATGTTGGAAATTTCACCGGAGTATATATCCGTGATTTTAATTCGCAAAAACTTATCAATAAATATCCTTATCGCGGTAAAACCGGAACCAGCTACCCGATTGTTGCGACAAAAAAAATAATTGCCATACAAGTGAAAAATGGCGTGGATATTATTGATCGCATAAGCGGGGATACTAAAAATATTTCCAACACGATTTTGGATGTTGCGGGATTGCAAATCGTAAAAATCAATAATAAAGTAATTGAAGATATTGTATCGATGAATGCATTGATCTAAAAAATTTAAATAGTATCGCAATGCGAGCAGATCGAGATTTTAAAAGAAATAATTCAGAAGACATCTCGTCTTTCCAAAAAGAAAAGAGTGATTCTTTTTTCTTTACTAAAAATAGCGATCAGCAAGAAACACAAACAGCAAAAGGAGCTGACCCGGTGGCACAAAAAAAAACAGCCCCGCCTCCAACACCTGTAACGGATACATGTAAAAATACCGATACGCCGGAGGCGCAATTCGGCGCACAGAATCCGGGTCAGATTTTTGAAATCGGCGAATCCGGCGGAAGTCGTAACGAAGAAATTTCTTTGTGGAACTTTTGCGCCGGTGAAATCACGTTAAGACAGAAACATAAGGAAAAATTAAAAGAGCTTGCGCCTAAATGGAAAAAAACACTTCTTACGGATTCTGAAATACAAATCAGGGTATCTGGCGCCGCCAGTTTATCAGGATCACAGGATGCTAATCACGCTTTGGCGATAGCACGCGCTAACTCGACTAAGTCCGCGCTAATTTCAGAAGGAATATCTTCGGATCGCATCATTGTAGACAGCAATGTGAATGAGAGAAGATTGTCGCCGGAAAAAACACCAGAAGGCGCAGCACGCGACAGGCGTGTGGATGTTTCCCTTTTCAAAAAAACGCTTATCGCAAATAAATTACTCCCCTTTTCAGATGCAATTATTTCGAATCTGAAAATCGGGGCGCATGCAACGCCGACGCCCCGTCAGCTTGCATTTAGAAAACTTTTAGACTTTCGGGGAAATAATTTTATTAGAACCCATCCTGCTATGTCGGCCAGCGCAGATGTAATGCTGACAAGTTTATTGGGTGGAAGTTCAGCAGGAATGTTACAGGTCTTGAATGGTGATATCCGGCAGGCAAAATATGTTGACAATAGAAATAAGAGCCTGATGCTGGATTATTCTAATTGTTTCAAACTTCCGTGCAAGGATACCAATTCAGGCACTGAAACTTTTTCAAATGACAGTGCCAGTCTTTTTATAAATAAGCCGGATACGCAGTCGAAGAATGTATTTATTTCAGATTGGCCAGGAGCAGTTTTCCCCTTGCGATATCCTGATCCCAAGAGCGGTCCATTTGTTTTGCAGAGTTATAAATGGCAGATGAATTTTACAATCGTGCTTGGCGTTCGTGACAGTGGTTTTTTTACGCCATTAAAATCTGTAATATGGGGTGTTGCAGCAAACGAAGATGTTGATGTTGCTGCAAAGCAGGTAAAAGGAAATGCTCCGGTATCCACATTTGGAAAATGGACCGACGGGATGGTAACTCCGATGAACCTGGAACAAGTGATGTCGGGTGCTTCCTGTCGCTTCTTCGCGCGTGGCACCGATACTGTTTGCCAGCCGCTTGAAAAATAAAGTAATAATATTTCTCGAAACCTTATCTCAAAATCAATTTTTGTTTGCATGTCTATCGTCTCAATCGCCATACAAAAAGGAGGTTCAGGAAAAACAACAACCTCAATCAATTTAGCTGCGGCATTGCATCAACAAGGAAAAAAGATTTTATTGGTTGATGCCGACCCGCAGGCAAGTTTATCCGAAGCGCTTGGTATAACCAATGAGCCGGAAAAAAATATTTTTACCGAGCTATCAAAAGAAATAAAAGGAGAAAACGGGAATTTAAAAGAAGTGATAGTTGAAACTAAATCCGGACTACATGTGGTTCCTTCTTCTATTGAGCTCGCTGGTGCAGAACTGGAACTGGTAAGTGTGTATGGCAGAGAACAGGTATTCACGTGGATGTTGGAAAAACTTAATAATGAATACGATTTTATTTTAATTGACTGTCCGCCTGCTATCGGAATGCTAACTGTCAATGCACTTGTTGCCAGTCAATATATCCTGATGCCAATGCAAGCGGAGTTTCTTCCATTGAAGGGAGTGAGAAGTTTTATGCATCATTTCAAAAATATAAAAAAGCTAAACAATAAATTGGAACTGCTGGGATTTGTTTTGACCCGCTATGACGAAAGAAAGATCATGAACCGTCATATTTTTAGTGTATTGGAACAGGAATTCGGCGAAAAAGTTTTTCACACACATATAAGAAATAACATCCAGCTCGCAAAGTCTCAGGAAGCCGGAACCGATATTTTTCATTTTGATAAAAATTCTCATGGCGCGCAGGATTATGAAGCATTGGCAAAGGAATTCATGCAAAAGATATCTGCTGCTGGTTAATATGATAAAAGAAATTGATTAAATATGTTTCTTCAAAACACAAAATCCTTCTTCCGGCATTTTTGGAATAATTCAAAAAGGGTGGATCATATGCAGCATGGAGATAGTGATTTTCATAAAGAATTTTTAAAAGATCATAATATGGAGGACAAAAAAATTACAACATTCAACGCGGATCATCTTCCTGTTGAATTTCAATATCTCAAAGAAATGATTGCTTATCGGCTCGGCGAACATAGTCAGCCGGAATTTCCACCAATCGATCGGTGGAGTTTGCCTGTAAAAGATTTTGTCGTTGAACAAAATCTCGACAATGATGCCGCAACTTTATTGCTTGTCGGACTGGTACCTCATGCAGTCCCTGAATTGTTTGACAAAGCCATCCAGGAAAAAATAAAGGCTTCTGGCGATTTTCCGGAAATCGGTGGAGTACGAGGAAAAAATTTTCGCGGATTTTTGCCGACTGGACAAACGGCCGTTTTTCTTTTGTCCGGAGATGACTGGCAAAGACGCACGCAAGTGGAACAGTTGTTTTGGTCTGACAAGGATTTTGCAAGAAAAAAAATTTTATGGTTGGAAGAACTTCAGCAAGGAGAACCAATGCTCAGCGGAAAGATAACCATGGCGATGGATTACATTGACCTTTTTCTTTTTGGAACCTCCGCGCCTCCACATTTCAGTACAAGTTTCCCGGCAAAAAAAATCACTACCCAACTCACACACGAAGATATCATGATGAATAAAGAAATCCGGCGGCATTATAAAAATCTCAAAGAATGGATCGACTTTAATCCTCAATTGATGAAACAATGGGGCATGGGTAAAAGAGCGAAACAGGGATTTCGCGTTTTATTCTACGGACCGCCCGGAACTGGGAAAACGCTTACCGCAAATGTTCTTGGAAATGAAACCGGAAAAGATGTTTATAAGATTGACTTGTCGATGGTGGTCTCAAAATATATCGGCGAAACGGAAAAAAACCTGGAATTGCTTTTCGCCAGGGCAGAAGATAAGGATTGGATATTATTTTTTGATGAGGCCGATGCAATATTTGGCAAACGAACAAACGTGCGCGACGCGCACGATAAATATGCAAATCAGGAAGTGTCATACTTACTACAACGTATCGAAGATTTCAACGGACTGGTTATTTTAGCAACTAATATGAAAAGTAATATTGATGATGCATTCGTTAGAAGATTTAACGACCTGGTTAAATTTAACATTCCAAACGAGGATGAAAGAAAAGAGATTTGGGAAAAATCTTTCCCGGATAAGGCCGACTATGATGATATCCCGAATCATGTAAAAAAATATGAACTTACAGGCGCCAATATTATTAATATCATTCATTTTGCGGGACTGCAGGCGATCAAAAAGCGGAACGCATTCATAAAAAAGAACGCGATGATAGTCAGTGATGCTGTCAATGGTGAAGAAATTGAAACAACCGATCCGGACAAATTGAAATTTTATCTCGATGATGTGATCGAGGGAATAAAAAAAGAAATGATTAAAGAGGGCAAGCCTTTTAGTGTTTGAAGCACTCATTTATTAATCATTCTTCAAACAATTGCCAGAAATTATCTTCCGGAAATGTCTAAACCCTTTAAGAAAAACTTATTTTTAAGATAGAGTATTTTTTCTTTATGTCTGGTTCAAACAAGTCTCAACTCAAACCATATATACTCCACGCAGGTGAATCATTACCAGAACACGATGCCGGTGTGAAAGCTTCTATATCGTCTACCGGAGGCAAGTTGACCTTGATTGAATCCCATACTAACGGTGGAGCACCATTGCATTTGCATACAAAAGAAGACGAATATTTTTATGTGGTCGAAGGAAAGATTGTTGTAAAATGCGATGGAAATATTTTTCATGCCGAAAAAGGATCGTTTATTTTTTTACCTCGCGATATTGCACACGAATGGGACGTCGAAAGCGAAAACGGCGCTACTGTTTTGATGATCACCGTTCCTGCGATGCTGGAAAACTTTCTCCATAAATTTCATGCTGCTGATTCAAAAGAGAAACGAGCAGCGATTGCTGACGAATTCGGTTTGAAATTTTTCTGAGCTGTATGATTTATAGCGGTAAAAAAGATTTGCAACGGATCATAAAACTCTCCATATATTTGTAACCAATCGGTTACGTAAAATAATTCCAATATGGAACCAAAAGACAAAATCTTCACATTGACGCGCACATTCAAAGCACCACGGAAAAAAGTTTTTGATGCATTTTCAGATGCTGAGGCGTTGGCGAAATGGTGGGGGCCCGTCGAAGCTCCGATCGATGTGATAAAACTTGACTTTAGACCCGGCGGATTTTTTCACTACAAAATGAAGGGTGCGCAAGTCAACTATGGAATTTTCCATTATAAAGAAATTGATGCGCCCAATAGTATTGTCTGGGTAAATTCTTTTGCCAATGAAAAAGGTGAAATCATCAAACCACCTTTTGAAGGAATCGATGTACCGAGAGAAATGTTGGTCAGGATTACACTGTCCGAAAATAATGGAGCTACTACTTTGACATTAGTGAGCGAACCGATCAATGCTTCTGAAAAAGAAATCGATACTTTCAATGCAATTCGGGAAAGTATGGTGCAGGGATTTGGCGGTACGTTCAATCAATTGGAAAATTACCTGGCGGGAATTTAGAATAAGGGATGCTTTGCATTAACCTTTGCGCTTTGGGGCTTTGCGCGAATACCATATCGCCCAAAGACCCAAAAACGCAAAAATCAATTTGCTGTTCCATTCAGATAGTCAGTCATTCTTTTTACCTCCGAATTAAAATAATTTTCGATATCGTATTTGGTTTGTGGTTTGAATAGTTTCCCTTTTTTATTATACACGATATATGCTTCTAGAAAACCACCCTGGAAAAGAAGTTTGTACTTGCTGTCTTGGCCTTTCATCAAAAGGTTTATGATCTCATATCGAAATCTTCCATCAAAAAATTGCAGGCTGATCGTATAATATGCTTCAATTCCCAAATGAGCACCGGAATTATTGTATGTCAAAAGATACGGAACATACGTATCGAATTTTAAACTTGTCGAATCGATATCTTCTGTGATCGCTTTTTTAGGATCGGAAAAATTTTCTGATATAAATCGGAGAGCTCTGTCGTAAAGTTCTTTGGCGGTTTTATTGGGAGCCGGTATCATGAAATAGCTGTTGGCGGTATCGTTGCGATCCCTAAGGCCATGTGGAGTTGCCACATATTCCTGGCCAGAAGCATGAAGGGAAAGAATACACAGAGAAATAAGTGTTGTGACTTTCATAGCTTGTAATGAAAACAAATATTATGTTTTGACAATTAAACGTCGAGCACTAGCTACTCAGGGATACAAGGTTACGAAATAAAAATCGCTATATTTATGGATAGCTGTTTTTTACAGGATGTGATGTTTTCGCAAAACGGTATAAACTAATTCCGGATAACAATGTCAGCAATCTGTCGAGTTAAATCATTCCTTTTAGTTTTCTTTTTCTCTCTTAGCATAGCAACTATTGCACAGCGAACCGATTCATCTGCTCAAATTACGAACTCCGACACCTCTTTCAGTAATAAGCTTCGGGCTGTAAAAAAAATTGCTGCGGGCGAAGCCCTGGATGCATTTCAGACTTTCAACGCTGGACGAATTGCAATTCGCCAACAGCGTATTATCGAAGAGATACAAAAGGAAGTGCGGCAGGCAAAAGCATACTTGAAAAAAGGAATCGACACATCTGGAATTTCGCGCGAGTTGGTGAGTAATCAAGCCTCGCTGAATATTGCAGGCAATGGTATTTTGTACAACGCAGAAGCCATACAAACACAAAGAAATCTCACAGTTTCTTCAAACATTTTGTCTAAGTTGATAGCGGATATTTCTGAAAGAAAAAATATATTAGACAAATACACAAACGAACTTGCGGGTTTCAGGGAAAGAATCGATTCATTAAACAGCGACACGGTGGTTTATAGTCTTCCTGCCGATTCTGCAAGCCTTGTCAGATATATAAAAAAACTGCGCGTGATCATGCGCGAAATTGGTCCGGTCGATACAGCCATCAACCAGGCACTTGTAAACCTTACAAATTTGCAAAACCAGGTCGACCTTCTTGTCGTGGAGCTTAAAGCTGCTGCCGAAGAAATCGATGGATATAGAAAACGTCTTTCGTCGCGCACCTTCGAACGCGAATTTTCAAATATCTGGGAAACGCCCTCGGATGAGCATTCTTTTAGCGATATTCTTCATTTTTCTATCATCAAAGAAAGGCTCGCAATTAAATCTTATTTACGGGAAAATATTTTTCGCATATTCATTATCGTTATATTGATCGTGGTGGCCACGGCTTTTATCCGTTCACTGAAGCGCCGTGTGCCAGTGGAAAATACTTCCGGGAATATGCGCAGCGAGAAATTAATACTAAGGTATCCCTTCCTGTCTGCCGTAGTTATTGTAGTGAGTCTTTTTCAATTTATTTTCATTGACCCTCCGTTTATTTTTGGGTTTTGTTTATGGTTTATTTCGGTATTGTCGTTGGCAGTCATTTTCAGAAATTTTATCACAGTTTATTGGTTTCGATTCTGGCTGGTGCTGACGGCACTATTTATTCTTGCAAGCGCCGACAACCTGGTTCTCCAGGCTTCGAGGTTTGAAAGACTGTTGATGCTTGCAATGTCTTTTTTTGGCGCGATATATGGAACGTTTATATTACTCAGGGGGCATCGCCTGGAAATGTTTGAAAAAAGAATTCTCTATTTCGTTGCATTTTTAACATTGGCAGAAACTGCTTCTTTTGTCTTTAATATATATGGCAGGTATAATTTTTCCAAAACCTTACTGACAATTGGATTTATAGGCGTCGTTATTGCCATTTCATTTTTGTGGGCGATCCGACTGATCAATGAAGGGCTCGTTCTTGCGTCACAGGTTTATAAACACCCCGACAAAAGATTTTTGTACATAAATTTTGAAAGAGTAGGCGACCGGGTTCCCGGGTTTCTCTATATTCTTGTTATTGTCGGCTGGTTTATTTTAGTTGCGAAAAACTTTTACGAATTCAAGCAGGTATCAGATCCTTTTAATGAATTCCTCACGCGTGAACGAACCATCGGCGATTATACATTTTCGGTAAACGGGTTATTCCTTTTCCTGGTGATACTTTTTTGTTCGGTGACGCTTTCAAGAGTGGTTTCTTTTTTTACATCGGAACCAGATGAAACGCGACCTGCATCCGGCAAAACAAAAATAGCTGCAGGCAGCTGGATACTTTTAATTAGGATTTTTATTATCACCATTGGACTTTATCTCGCATTTGCCGCAACCGGCATTTCGCTTGACAGGATAACCATCGTCATTGGTGCACTGGGGGTAGGCATTGGCCTCGGATTGCAGGGGCTCGTCAATAATTTGGTAAGTGGCTTGATCATCGCATTTGAAAAGCCTGTGAACGTTGGCGATATTATCGAGATACAGGGAAAATTCGGCACGATGAAATCAATTGGATTCAGAAGCAGTGTGGTAACTATGGTCGATGGCTCCTGCACGATTATTCCCAATGGAGAAATATTGAATAAAGAGATGATTAACTGGACCACGGGGAAGAATATCCGGAGAATGACGGTTACAGTGGGGGTAGCCTATGGAACTGATCTCATGCTCACGAAAAAGATATTGGAAGAAATTTTGGGGAACGACGATCGTATTTTAAAATATCCCGCTTCGGTCGTAATTATAAAAGAGTTTAACCAGAGCTCCGTCGATTTCGATATCATGTTTTGGGTCAAAGATATTCGACAGTCGTTGGTAACAAAGAGTGATGTGATATCACGGGTTGATATTGCATTCAAACAAAATAAAATCGTCATTCCGTTCCAGCAACGCGATGTACATGTGTACCCCGTAACCGATGCATCGCTCAAGAAAGATGTAAACTGAATCTAAGCGGAGAAAAATTTTAGTGATCAGTTTTTCCCCACGTACATTTTGACAACAAGTCTATACCAGTTTATTTTTAATTGAAATCTTTTCAGGTTCAAACATTACATGACCGGTTTGCGAGAATTGATTTTTATCTTCAACTTTATTGATCCGCCAACAAAATCGGAATTGAATTGTCATCATGAAACGTATTCACAGCATCGACTTTACCCGCGGATTGGTTATGGTTATTATGGCACTCGATCATGTGCGTGATATGATGCATGTTGATTCGGTAAGCCAGAGTCCGACAAATCTCCAAACGACAACACCGGAATTATTTTTTACAAGATGGATCACTTATTTGTGTGCGCCTACATTTGTATTTCTCTCCGGTGTTTCCGCCTATATCTCTTTTAAAAGAACTTCGGATATCGGAGCTGCCCGGCTTTTTTTGCTTTCGCGGGGAATCTGGCTGATTGTACTTGAGTTTACAGTCGTGAATTTTGGTTTATGGTTTGATTTTCATTTCAGCACATTGATCATGGAAGTGATTTGTGCGATTGGATTTGGCCTTGTGGTACTTTCTTTGTTGTTGAAATTTCACCCGCGGAATATTGCCATTGCCGGGTTGATAATTATTTTCGGGCATAATTTATTACAGGGTATCTCATTCCCAAATAATCCGGTGCTTTCTTTTTTTGCATCAGTATTATTCAGTTTGAATTTTTTTTCCGTCACACCCAATTTTGGATTCCTGGTTGGTTATCCATTGATACCCTGGCTTGGAATTACTTTAGTGGGTTATGGTTGTGGGCAATTATTCGAACTCTCTCCTGGAAAAAGAAAAAAGATTTTCCTGCAAATCGGAGGTTTAGCTTTGTTATTATTTGTGATAATCCGATTCACAAATATTTATGGTGATCCTATAAAATGGTCAACACAAAAAAACATGATCTTTACTTTTCTATCTTTTATGAACTTCACAAAGTACCCGCCATCTCTTTTGTTTGATCTAGCCACGCTGGGTATAACCTTTCTAACATTATCATTTGCAGAAGGAATTTCAAACCGTGTCTCAAAGTTTTTTATTGTGTATGGAAAAGTTCCGTTATTTTATTTCATCGTCCATATGTACCTTATCCATATATCGATGTTCGTGATGTTGTTTATGCAAGGGTTCGGCGTAAAGGATTTTCAATTCGGTCCTTTGCAATTCGGCCGGCCGGCTGCACCAAGTGGCATTGGGCTTCCGGCTATTTATGCGGTATGGATTGCCGTTATATTGGTGTTATATCCGTTGTGTAAATGGTATGGAAAATACAAACAGCAACACAGGGATAATAAGTGGCTAAGATATCTGTGAGCAAGGCACAAGGCACAAAGTACAAGATACAAGACACAAGGTACAAGATACAAGGTACAAGGAACAAGATACAAGGAACAAGGAACAAGATGCAGCCCCTTGTTCCTTGTATCTTGCACCTTGTATCTTGTACTTTGTTATCTTCTTCTCACACGGCTCTGTTGTACTTGCTCCGGTATTGTATTGGCGACAATCCAGTGATCTTTTTAAAAGTATTTCTGAAGGCTTTGTTATCTGTGTATCCAACTTTGTACATCACTTCGTTTACATTTTCCCGTGAGGATTCAAGACTGATCTTAGCTGCTTCAATTTTCACACGTTGAATATATTCAATGACGGTGTTGGAGGTTGCTTTCTTAAAACGTCGTTCGAAATTTCTTCTGCCTACAGAAAATTTAGATGTCAGTTCGTCCACCGTAATTTTTTCCTGGTAATTCTGCTCAATAAATTCCTGCGCTTTTTTCACCTCTACGTCTTCGTGTTCTTTTTGGCCTTGGAAAATCATAAATGATAATTGTGTTTCCCGATTCAACTCGATGGCAAACACTTTTGCGGCGAGCACGGCCATTTCTCGTCCCGCATGTTTTTCTATTAAATAGAGAATCAGATTCAGGTAAGAAAATGCTCCACCGCTTGAATACAAACCTTGTTCGTCTGTAATAATTTTTTCTGTGACAAGATCCACGTCAGGAAACATTTTCTGAAATGCATTCGCAGCCATCCAGTGAGTTGCACATTTTTTTCCATCCAGTAAGCCCGTTGCCGCAAGAATAAATGCGCCCATGCAAAGACTTGCTATTTCTGCGCCCGCATGATGTTGTTGCACGAGCCAGGGAAAAAAATTCTTATTTGCTTCTAACGCAGTTGCAATGTCTCCGTCAAATGCGGGTATAATAATAAGATCAGTTTTTTTCACATCATTCATCAACACATCTGCATTAGCAGTGAAACATCCTCCACTCAGTTGAGTTTCTTTGGTGAGTCCCACGAGCTGCACCTGGAAAGGAGCCGGTTCATTCCTGGCAAGAAAAAATTGATTTACCTGCGTAAGTAGTTGCCTCGAGCCTTCGAGGCTTCCGAGGATTGCTTTTTTTGGTATTAAAATGGATATATGTTTCATGATATCAAAATTATGGAATGCCATTGTCGCAATCAACACCCGGAATTGCCGCAATTGCACCCGTCAAAATAAATAGCATAGAAATAGGTTTACAACTCATAAAATAAAACCATATGGATACATACAAGTTGCAAGACGATGTCAAAACCTTTGGGTTTCGCGTAAAAAATTTCCCGAATGGAATAGGAGAAGCGTTTGAGTCGCTTCTGAAATTATTTCCTAAAGATGAATCCCGGTCTTATTACGGTGTGGGTGAATTCGGCAACGATGGAAGTATTTTGTATTATGCGCTAGCCGAAGAAAAATTTGATGGCGAAGGGAAAAAATATGGCTACCCGGTCAAGTTAGTAGAGAAGGGTGAATATCTCGTTGTTGTTGTGAAAAACTGGACAAACAAAACCGATTGCATCAAAGATGTTTTTGCAGAAATAATGATCGATAAAAGAGTTGCTGCAGGGAAACCCTGTGTTGAATGGTATAAAACGATGGATGAAATGTGGTGTATGGTGCCATGCGATTCTTCCAAAAGCTGATGTTTGATAATATGTCAGTTTCACTTTGTGCCTTCGTGCCTTCGTGGTTCAAAATAAAATTGAACCACGAAGGCACAAAGGCACAAAGTGAAACCAAGACAGCGGTGTCGCGATTTTGGAAAAAAATATCTAAGAAAAATTTTGTGCAACCAAAAGGTTTCATATATTTGAAACCAAAAGGTTGCATTTTTTATGCGTAGAGATGTTTTCCAGGCAATAGCCGATCCCACGAGAAGACAGATTTTAAATCTGATCGCGCAGCAGTCGCTCAATGTAAATGCGGTGGCCGGAAGTTTTGATGTGAGTCGCACCGCCATTTACAAACATGTTAAAATACTTACTGAATGTGGATTGGTAGTGATGAAGCAATACGGCCGTGAGCGCTATTGCGAAGCAAAACTGCAACAGTTAAGTATTGTTTCTGATTGGGTGGAGCAATACCGGAAAATCTGGACGAGCAGGTTGGATAATCTCGACAGTTACCTCCAGGAGCTACAAGCCACAGAAAAAAGTAAAAGAAATAAAAAAGCAAAAAATAAAAAACATAGCAAAAGAAAATAAAAATCCTGTTGATACGTCCGACAGGAAAATGCGAACAGTTTTTATTAAAAATTCAGGAGGAATTGATTAGTCAATACAGTTGGCACGCTCACTCATTTTTGAACCATGATTGAAAGATTG
>JAFDYD010000003.1:137774-140808 GCA_018267615.1 Bacteroidota bacterium
CAATCTTTCAATCATGGTTCAAAAGTAGTGAGCGGCAAATACATCTAACAGTCTGGTGTACCCGATCATTCCAACATTCCGGCACA
This sequence comes from Bacteroidota bacterium, assembly GCA_018267615.1. Lineage (GTDB taxonomy): Bacteria > Bacteroidota > Bacteroidia > Chitinophagales > Chitinophagaceae > Puia. Next base: position 137,861 of record JAFDYD010000003.1, read on the forward strand.
AATAATGTTGTATTATAAATATCCTTGGATCACTATAAAATATCGTCGCATTCGGCCCCTTAAATTGCCGTTTTCACACCCTTTTGAATTCAGATATTGGGACTAGGTTTGTATCGTCGGAAAATAAATACAAATAGGCTTTCAAAATTAAATTTTAAAAAAATGATAACAGTTAATCCCTATTTGAACTTCAACGGCAATACCGAAGATGCATTCAAATTTTATAAATCCGTTTTTGGCGGAGAGTTTCTCGGTCTTCAACGGTTTAAGGACACACCACACGGCGATCAGATGTCTGCCGCCGACAAAGAAAAAATCATGCATATCGCATTACCACTAGGTAATGGAAATGTTTTGATGGCTACCGATATTTTGGAGTCAATGGGACAAAAACTAAATGTGGGTAATAATTTTTCGCTTACGATTAACCCACAAAGCGAAGCAGAAGCGGAAAAATATTTTAATAGTCTTTCTGTTGGCGGCACAGTTGTAATGCCATTGGAAAAAGCTTTTTGGGGTGCATACTTCGGAATGGTCACAGACAGATTTGGCATTCAGTGGATGGTAAATTATGAATACAATCAACCTAAAAAATAAATATTTAACGCTAAAACGATCAATATGAAAAAAGACAAAATCTGGTATTGGATTTTTACAGGTTTGCTTCTTGCACTAATGCTTTTCTCCGGTGTTTCTGCATTTTTGAATCCACAAGCATCGATAGATCTTATCAGCACACAGCTCGGGTATCCGAAATACATTATCGCGTTTCTCAGTGTTGCTAAAATTTTAGCAGTGATCGCGATATTGGTTCCCGGATTTCCGCGATTAAAAGAGTGGGCCTATGCCGGATTGTTTTTTGATTTGGCAGGCGCTTTTTATTCAGGAATAGCAATAGGTTCACCTGCTGCCGGCTCAGCGTTCTTCCTGATTTTCTTTGTGCTGCTTTTCGGATCTTATATTTTTTATCATAGAAAACAAAAGGTAACAACAACTGCGGCATCAGCGAGGTAAAAAATCTACACTTTAAGCCACTGAGACCGGAAAATATAATTGTGATGATAGAAGTTTTTAAAACAAATGTTGAACATAGTTCTCATGCTGACATGCTCATCTGTGAGATTCATCAAAACTTTTCCGGCTATTCCGCGAATTTTGATTTAGATGATTGTGATAAAATATTACGTGTGCAAACCAAATACGGGTTCGTGGAATCTTTTCAAATAATTGAATTTTTGAAGAGTTTCGGATTTCATGCAGAAATTCTTTCGGATGAAGTATTGTCGCCGTCTGTAACGCGTATGAGAAAAACAGGATTTCAATTACTTCAATAATGTCTTCATGTGATCGCTGGATCTGGTTTCACGATTCAAAAAAAAGTCCTATCTTAAATAAAATCGGACGATATGGAAGAATCGGAAAAATTAGACCGCATTGTTGAAGCAAGAATGAAATTGAAGGCCCGTTTTGAAAATAAAATGAAACTGACGCCTTCCGTAGCAGATGATAAACCCATGGGCTATGGAAATTTAAATCGTCATGGAATGCCAGTGACGCCTGTCGGACAAACCTTAACAACGAAGTGGCCTGTGCTGGATCTCGGAACGCAACCTGATATATCACTGGATAAATGGCGACTTATCGTTGATGGAGAAGTTGAAAATCCGGTTACACTCATCTGGAAAGAGTTTATGGATTTGCCACAATCAGATGATGTGTCCGACTTCCATTGTGTTACTACCTGGTCAAAATTGAATATGAAATGGAAAGGCGTTCGGTTTATGGATCTTGCAGCTTTTGTTCAGCCCAAAGAAACTGCCACACATATCATGTGCTATGGCTATGATGATTATTCAACAAATGTTTCTCTTGAAGAAGCATTAAAACCAGATGTATTGTTAGTTCATACTTATAATGATGCGCCTTTGCCAAAAGAGCATGGCGGTCCGCTGCGAATGATAACACCACAACTCTATGCGTGGAAAGGTTCTAAATGGATCAGCAGAATTGAATTCATGAAGAAAAATAGATTAGGATTTTGGGAAGAGAGAGGTTATTCAAGCACTGCTTATCCTTGGAGGAACGACCGGTATAGCTGATCCTGCGATACTTTTTTTGTGAGAACTATTGCTGCGAAGAGTAAAAAAATATTCAATAATCAACAATCAATATTCAATACTGAAGTTAAGTTCCATCGGCGATTTTGAAATGTAGACTTGAGCATTGAATATTGATTGTTGATTATTGAATATTTTTTCCCGCATTTTCCCATTGGTATCTGACGAAATAAATCATTTCCGATTTAGATACCAACCAAGCCAAATTCCACAAAGTCCCCATGCAACGAGTGCGTCAGTCAGGTGAGCCATGATATCAGCTTTCGGATACCAGATATGCATAGTGTATGGTGAATTGATAAAAACAATTAAACCAATCAGCAAAGTGCCGACAAATGTTGCAGCGAAACTTGTTGGTGAAAGTTTAGCCAATATCCAGACAGCAAATATCACCATCAAAATAGTTGTGATTAGTCCGCGGAAAATATTCATGCCCATATCTACTTTGAGCTCTTTGTGGTAGTCAACCAGCGCCCAGGGCTTTCCCATTCTTTCCTGCATACGCTTCGACATTTCTTCATTGCTTGTTCCTTTCGGAGTACTGATCATGTAATAAGTTCCGTTTTCAGAAAATTGTGAATTGAGAAAATTTAAAACTGTATCCTGTTTAGGAGTATAGTCCATACCGGGACGATGCAAATCCAACACGGTCCACGACAGTGTTTGCCAAATAAAAATGATGATACCGCCGACAATGCCGCCGATGAGTAATTTTTTCATATCAATCGTTTTTTAGGTTAAGAAGAAAAGTTACGGAATATTTATTGAAATACTTTTACCGTGTCTTTATCTCTCGCCATCAGGAGTAAAACCCCGTCGGCGGTCGAAGAC
>JAFDYD010000040.1 GCA_018267615.1 Bacteroidota bacterium
CAGTAGGCACATAGGTTCACATAGGAATTTCAACAAAGTCATTGTCAAAAATTTGGCATTTCAACAACACTTCGTGCCTTAGTGTATTCGTGGTTCAATTTTTTTGAACCACGAATACACTAAGGCACGAAGCTTTTCAGTATCATCAGAAAGGTGGTGATTTTTTTACCACATAGGCATAGAGGTGCACATAGAGACTTCAAACTGATCAACCACTAATATTGGATTTATTTTTGGGAATCTCCAATTGCTACACGCGTGCTGATTCTTTTTCACTTTTTTCCTTCAACATAAAATGCCTTCTCTTAATAATCTCGTTATTTTTTTCACTGGGGTGTTCATTTTTTTTAGCAGGCCAAATTACCAGCGCAGCGCAAATTAAGATGAGGTTTTTCATGATATACTGTCCCACCAATGTAAAACCATACGGAGGATATTTGAATGAGTCACCAGGGAAAAAGAGCAATGGCGTAAATGTGCAGATCATATGAATGAACATGAGCACAAGCGCAGTTTTTACTGCCTTACCTGCAATCAATAAAATGCCGACCAGGCATTCCCAAATAGCGAGCAAAACAATATTAGCGGGGTTGGGTATTAAATTAAATGTGAGTTTGTTGATGGTATTGATGGCAAGGCTTTCAGCGGGACTGTATCCGTGAAAGAATTTCAGGCCTCCAAACCAAATATAAATGACCCCGATGCTGATGCGTAGGAGTAATAAGGCTCTTTTATCGACAGTTACTGTTGGTTGTTGGTACATAACAGATATATGAGTTGAGAAAGGGCTAAATTATGTACCCTGTAATTTTAGTAGACTGATCTATATCACCCATTCATTTGATATTTCTCAACTTAAAGTTCTAGACAAGCGTCGGGTTTGACTTGAGCATTGATTGTTGAATATTGATTATTGAATATTCCTTTTAGATTATCAGAAAGAAATATTCAATAATCAATATTCAACAATCAATGTTCAAGTGTGAAGGGCTATTCGCTCCCGGTACTGTTACTTGGCTCTTTATTTCGTTGGATACCTGAACTGTGTAGTCTGCTCCAGCATCTTAAGTGGGCGCACTTCAATTGTTGCTCCTTTGATGAAAGCAAATTCAGGATTTCGTTTTGCAATGGCTACGGCTTCATCCAAATCGTTTGCAAGGATGTGGTAGTAACCCACCTGGACTTCTTTTGTTTTGTCAAAAGGAGTTTCGGTAAATGATTTTTCATTGTATGAAAGGATCACGCCTTCCCGAATAATCGGCTGTGCACTTTTTAACTTTCCGTTTTTCATCAGGTCTTCGATATAAACCTGGCAAGCTTTGAGAAATTGTTGTTGCTCTTCGGGTGAAAGGGCTGCTTTGCCGTCACCCTGATTTTTGATTAATAACATAAACTCTTTCATTTTCTTAATTTTTAATTTTATTTTTTTGATTGTTTGATTTCTTGTATGACAAATGCTTTTTGAAAAAAGAGACACGTTTACTGGTTGCAGCCAAAATATTTTTGCATCGGCTCCCAGTATTGCAGACCCCAATGTGTATTGATGATATTGCCCAACGCATCCCTTTCTCCAGTCATTTCAATAAAAACTTCGTAGTCCGGGACATTGATATGCGCCATTTGGATTTCGGAACCGAAAGCAGTTGTTCTGAATTTGAGCACCAGTGTTGAAGGAAGATCTGTCACTAAATCTTTGTTAGTGGCTAATGTAAATGGCAGATTTTTCCAGGTTTGTACGATCAGCTTGTTGGGCACCATTTCTAAAATAGTTGCCTTGAGATTGTAAACCTGGTTTCCTTTTTCATCCTGGAAACCCCAGCAACGAAGTTCATCACCAAGCTGGGCATTTGCTACATTGCCGACGCGGGGACGATAGTACGTTGTTTTATCTGCGCCTTCGCCAGAGGTTGTCATTTTACCATGCTCGGTTGAGTTAAGATAGGCATTGTAAAGTTTCTCTGCAGAAACTCCGGGGAACTGAATTGTTTGAATGAGATTCATTGTTAATGATTTTAATTTGTTATCAATTTTGTTTTGTATGATGATGACAAACGCTTTTTTTAAAAAAGGACATGGCGCTTGATTTTTTTTAAAATAAAAAAGGGCCGCAATTTTTTGCTGCCCTTTTGATATGGAGTTTTCGGCGATCAGTTTATGCCATCTTCTTTTTTGATTTCCCGCAATTCAATTCTTGTGGTCGGGTCATCCTCCAAAATGGGATGTGATTTTGCGATCTCTGTTGCCTCTTCATAATCATTCGCTCTGAAAAGAAAATAACCTGCAATCACTTCTTTTGATTCGATAAAAGGTCCATCTTTAAAAGCGCTTCCTTTACCCTGTATAATGGAACCTTTCATGGTCAATGGTTGGGCGCTTATCAGTCTGCCTGTATCTTTGAGATTCCCGATGTAGTTGATTACTCTTTGCAGATGCGCTTTGTGAACTTCAGGCGACATGGTTTCGGCGCAATCGCCTTCGCTGCGTATGAGCAAAAGATATTCTTTCATTTTTTTATTATTTATGTCGATTGACAAATGAAATCCTGGAAAAAGGACATGGCTCTCAAAATATTTTTTCACCGCAAAATTTCAACTTCTTTCCCAACAATTCTTTTTGTGATTGAAGCGGTGCCAACTCAATTGCCTTTTCCAAAGAGATGATTGCATTTTTATAATCTGCCATATCCATATAAAACTCCGCTTCGGTTGAATAAAATGAATGATAGGATTTGAAAGCAGGATTGGACTTGATTTTTTCCAATTCTGCCAAAGCTTGTGTCGCCCCTTCCACTTTTGAAACTGCAATCGCTCTGTTGAGTAAAATGATGGGGGAATTATCCAGTAAGATCAAACTGTCATAAAGCGATAGAATATTCTTCCAATCCGTTTCTTCATAAGACGCCACAATACTGTACTGTGCTGAAATGGCTGCAAGAATATGATAGATGCTGATGCTGTTGTTTTGCGAAGCTTCTGACAAATGTCCGATGCCAGTGTCAAGCATTTGCCTGTCCCACAGTGAACGTTCCTGTTCTTCCATGGTGAGAATGTTGCCATCATAGTCCTGTCGTGCTTTAAAACGCGAGGCGTTGATGAACATCAAAGCAATAAGTGCATGCACAGTTTCTTTTCGCTGAATACTATTATCTGCAATGATGATTTGTGCAAGACGAATCGCTTCCTCACAAAGTTCGTAACGGATGAGGTCATTGCCTTTTGATGCGCTGTATCCTTCGTTGAATAAAAGATATATGGTTTCTAAAACGGTATTGAGACGTTTCTCCAATTCATTGCCGCGTGGAATTTCAAAAGATACATTTGCATCACGAATATTTTGTCGAGCTCTCACCAATCGCTTGTTGATATTTTCTTCAGTGGTCAGAAATGCTTTTGCAATTTCGGGAATGCTGAAACCGCAAAGTGTTTTCAATGCAAGTGCAATTTGTGAATCGGGAGAAATTGCGGGATGACAACATGTGAAGATCATTCGCAACTGGTCATCCTGAATTTCCTGGTCGGAAAACAAATGATTCAGTGCCGGATCAAGCGTGAGTTCGGATTTGAGAAAATGTGATACTTCCGATTCATATTTTCTTTGATAGCCTTCACGGTTAATAATATTCAATGCTTTGTTCTTAGCTACGCGAAACAGCCACGCTGAAGGATTTTCGGGAACGCCCTTATATTGCCAGTGTTCCATAGCTTCTATCAAAGAATCCTGCACCACGTCTTCTGCCAGGTCAATATTTTGTGGACCGAAAATTTTTGTGAGAACTGAAACCAATTTACCCGCCTCATGGCGAAAGAGATGGTCAACAAGTTGCGGTATATTGTCGCTGGATGTGATCAATTTTTTATTCTAAATTATAAAATAGTTCGGGTTGTCCGAATGATTTCTATATTATGAAGTGCCTCACGGAAAGCAAAGGGTGGGCACTCCCGCGCTGTTTCTTCACTTTCCAAATCAGTCAGCGAAAGAAAAATATTTGTGTTTTCAAATTTAATCGTAATATTGCGATTATAAATATTCACGATGGGGGCAACAAAATCCGATGAGTTTTCAGTAAAAGACAACAGGGTGTCAAAATATGCCAAGGCATTGTCGCATCCGGCAAGAGTGGCGATACTAAAATTGCTGATTCAAAAACAGGCATGCATCTGCGGAGATATTGTTGACGAACTACCGTTATCTCAAAGTACCGTATCCCAACATCTGAAAGAGCTGAAAGAAGCAGGACTGATAAAAGGTGATATCGAAGGAGTTAAGGTTTGCTACTGCATTGATGAAAAAGAATGGAACACTGCAAAAAGTTTGCTCAGTGAATTATTCGTAAGCTATCATGCGTCTGCAACGAAATGTTGCTGATATTTTTTTGCCAATAATAATCGTCATATTACGATAATATTACAAAACAACAAAATTCAAACGATATGCAAACAGATGAACAAGTAAAAGAAATGGTAAAGCAGAAGTACAGTGAAATTGCTTTGCAGGACAAAGACACCAACCAGTCCTCATGTTGTGGTTCTGGTTGCTGTTCGACTGAAGTGTACAATATAATGAGTGATGATTACACCGAACTAAAAGGCTACAACCCCGATGCAGATTTAGGTTTGGGTTGCGGCTTGCCTACACAATTTGCAAAAATAAAAAAAGGTGATGTCGTGATTGACTTAGGCAGCGGTGCCGGAAATGATTGTTTTATTGCCAGGGCGGAAACAGGTGCAGAAGGAAAAGTAATTGGAATCGATTTCACACCTGCAATGATCAATAAGGCGCGATTGAATGCAGAGAAGTTAGGTTTTAATAATGTTGAGTTCAGGCAAGGTGATATCGAAAAAATACCCGTAACATCAAATGTTGCCGACGTAATCGTTAGCAACTGCGTACTAAATCTTGTTCCAAACAAAGACAATGTTTTCAAAGAAATTTTCCGGGTGCTGAAACCGGGAGGACATTTTAGTATTTCAGATGTGGTTGTGGTAGGCAATCTTCCCAATGCCTTGCGTAAGGATGCAGAAATGTACGCCGGTTGTGTTTCCGGCGCGATACAAAAAGAAGTGTATCTCGAATTGATAAAGGAAAATGGATTTACAAATGTGCAGTTGCAAAAAGAAAAAGCGATCAATATTCCAGATGATATTCTGAAAAATTATTTGAACGAAACCGAATTAACCAATTTTAAAACCGGCAACACCGGCATATTTAGCATTACCGTATATTCCGAGAAACCGAAAGAGTGCTGCGGTACGGATTGTTGCAAATAAAATTACCATGAAGAAGATTTTAGTATTATGTACGGGCAATAGTTGCCGCAGCCAGATTGCAGAAGGTTATCTAAGATATTTTGCCGGAAACAAAGCGGAGATTTATAGCGCAGGTGTAGAGACACATGGAGTGAATCCGCGTGCCATTGCAACGATGAAAGAAGATGGTATAGATATTTCAGGTCACACTTCAAATAATATTAACGAATACCGGGATATAGATTTTGATTTTGTGATCACGGTTTGCGACAACGCAAAAGAACGTTGTCCCTTCTTTCCATCAAATGCCAAAAAATTTCATTACAACTTTCCTGATCCTGCAAAAGCGCAAGGCACAGAAGAAGAAATTCAAAAACAATTCAGGGCTGTAAGAAAAATGATTAAAGAGTATTGCGAAAAATTTGTTGCTGAAAATCTATGAAGAAATACATAGCCGAGGCGATAGGAACATTTGCGATTGTGTTTTGTGGCACTGGTGCAATAATCATTAACGAGCAGTCGAGAGGAGCAATTACTCATGTAGGAATTGCTATTACGTTTGGTTTCGCGGTGATGTCGATGATCTATGCTTTGGGAAATATTTCAGGTGCTCATTTCAATCCTGCCGTAACTATTGCTTTTACTATTGCCAAAAAGTTTGAACTGAAAAAGCTTTTGCCATACATCACAAGCCAGGTTATCGGTGCAATAGCAGCAAGTTTAATGCTGCGGTTATTGTTTCCCGATAATCAACTTTTGGGTTCAACGCTTCCGGCAGGCAGTGAAATGCAGTCTTTTGTTCTTGAGTTTATTCTCACTTTCTTTTTGATGCTTGTAATACTCAATGTAGCTCATGGTTCAAAAGAGCAGGGAATGTTTGCAGGATTGGCTATCGGTGCAGTTGTATTATTGGAAGCAATGTTCGCTGGACCCGTATGCGGAGCATCCATGAACCCTGCAAGGTCAATAGCGCCTGCGATTGTATCAACTCGCTTAGATCATTTGTGGCTCTATATAGTTGCGCCAATTTCCGGGGCAATTGCCAGTGTGGTTGTTTGGAAATATATTAGTGCTTTGTCGTAAAATAAATTTATAATTTTTGTTCAAAAGGTGTGAGAGTAGGACGAGAGCGGAAGGTTAAGCACTCTCTACTCTGTTCCCTCGCTCTATTTCTCCGTTCTCAGTAAAGATCATCACACAGAAACTTTAAACTTCTCATATAAGTGTTTTTGTCCTTTGGATGTAATTACAATCGCTCTTGATTTTTTTGTCCGGCGGATATAATCCAATAATAGCATCTTATCAAGCAGGGCAGCGCCAAGCGAGCCAGCAAGATGATGTTTTCTTTCACTCCAGTCGAGACAGGGTTTTGCAAAAATTCTTCTATGTTTTTTTAAGTCGTCGATGTTGACATCAAGTTCCGAGAAAAAAATATTTCCTTTTTTTGTCAGGCTGTAAGTATTTGTATTCTCTACTATTATTTTTTGTTTTAAAAGAGCTTCTGTAATCAACACGCCGATTCTCCCTGCTAAATGATCATAGCAAGTTCTGCAATATTTTATCGAGGAGTTATCGATGTTCGTCACAATTTTTTTATGTTTCTCGGTGGGAAGCAGATTTCCGATGGCTTCTATGGCGTACGCAACTTCTGGCTTTGAAAACCGATAGTATTTGTGCCGGCCCTGGCTTTCAACCACCAATAAATCTGCCTTTACTAATTTGTTTAAGTGCATGCTGATATTTTGTGGTGATGTGTCTGCACTGATCGCCAGCTCGGTTGCAGTATATGCTTTGTTATCCAAAAGTGTCCACAAAATATTGGTGCGAACCGGATCGCCGATGAGAGACGTGATATATCCAATTTCTTTTTCCATATAATTACATCTATAGTTAAGTATAAAATGAAGTGTTAAAGATAATCATTCCTGAACTCCGCGGCTATTCAAAACCTGCAAATGAAATATAGTTTTACGAGTTTCTTTTTTTTACTGTTTATAACGGCAGTCTTTGCTCAAACAAATAATGATAGTTTAAAGATCAACAGCATGAATAACTACGAGATCATAAAAACTGAAAGTCGCATTACAGGGTTACAAATTGCATTGATGCATAAAGCGCCAACAATTACTTCAAATGATTACGCTGTGCTCTTTCTTCATGGCGCTTCTTTTCCTTCTGCCTTAGCATTTGCTTTCAGGATGAATAATTATTCGTGGATGGATAACCTCGCTGAGAATGGGTATGATGTGTATGCGCTCGATTTTTTGGGTTATGGGAATGCGGATCGGTATTCGGAAATGAAAATAGGTTTGCCTGTTGGAAGTCCTCTTGGTCGTGCTGTGGATATTTATAAGGATGTAGATAAGGCTGCTGAGTTTATTATTCGGCGGACAGGAAAATCAAAAGTGTATTTGATCGCTCATTCCTGGGGCGGTTCTGTGGCCGCATTGTATGCAACTAAGTTTCCTGGAAAAGTTGCTAAACTAATTTTGTTTGCCCCTATCACACAAAGACAGGAAACGTCTGCAATTGAAAAAATTGAAGGCCCTTATGAAGCAATGACGCCGGAACAAAGAATAACTGAAATGAAAAATTTAACTCCCAAAGGAAAAGTTTGTCAATTGGAACCGGAAATTTTTAAAACATGGGGTAGTATTTGGTTGCATTCCGATACTTTAGCGGTACAAAATAAATCGGATAGTGTTCGTTTTCCCAATGGGTATGCGCCGGATGTAGAATATATGTTGCATAATAAGCCATACTACAATCCGGCCGATATTAAAGCACCTGTTTTGATAATAAGGGGTGAATGGGATGCGTATCCCAACAATGCCGATGGAGAAAAACTATTTACATCGTTAGAAAACGCACCGTACAAAAAATATGTTGTGATTGAAAAAGGCACACATGTCATGCATCTTGAAAAAAGCCGGTATCAATTATATGATGAAACACTTCACTTTTTAAAATTTGGTATGAACATGAAAGAAACAAACAAGCATGCTATTGCTGTTATATTTGAAGTTATACCAGTAGAAGGACATAAGGATGAGTATTTAAACATTGCATTAAGCCTAAAACCTGAATTAGAGAAAATCAAAGGTTTCATTTCTATTGAAAGGTTTCAAAGTATTTATCACCCGGAAAAAATATTATCCTTATCGTTTTGGGAAAGCGAAGAAGCCATACAGGAATGGCGCAATCTGGAAGTGCATCGCAATGCGCAATTAAAAGGCAGAGAATATATTTTTAAAGATTATCATTTGCGAATAGCGCAAGTTGTGAGAGACTACGGAATGTTTGACAGAAAAGAAGCTCCTGCCGATAGCAGGTCTTACCATAAATAGCAGGATTGCCTTTCGCTACATAATCAGATGTTAAATCTGACTTTGTATTCGAATATTTTTAGAAATTTGTATAGGTTCGTTTTAGGCAGTTGATTTCTTTTCACTATTTCAAACTTTATCAACGCATGAATCGCGTCTCACTAATATTGTTCATCTGTTTGCTATCAACCCTAATAACAAGAGCCCAGCATCCCGTTATTATCGGATCATCCAAATATGCAATCGACTATTCAAAACATCCTGGATATATTATTCTAAGAGATGGGAAAAAATTGCAGGGAATTTTTGAATATGCAGAAATGGAATTTCCCGGGTACAATTTTAAATTTTATGCTTCTGAAAAAGGTCCGTTGATTTCGAGAATAAAATTCACACAAATTAATTCGATTACACTAGCAGGTGCCGACACAACAGTCATAAATAGCGATTCAACTTATTTCTTCAATCTCCAAAATAATAATAGACTTTACCGTAAACTGACAACTGGCGACATAGAGATTTTTGATAACTTCTTTAACGTGTCGCAAGAATCCGGGCTTGTGCGGGATGAAGATTTGATAGTTATGCGCAAAGGGAAAATGACCAGCGTTCATTCGCGAAAGGAACTGATTCAATTGCTGGAATCTTATGGTGTTGTTTTACAACCTGGCGATAGAATGACAGTGCGAGCCATCATCAAAATGATAAATGCAAATCCCGGATAATATTGATTGTAGAAATTGAAAAATATCTGCCTATTTTTATTACTACTTAGGCAAATGAGCAGCACTTACAAACTTATATTTATTGATATCGATGGCACGCTTCTGACATCCGATCACAAAATATCGAAGGATACGCTGTCTGCAATTCAGCGTGTCAATCAGATCAATAAAATCCCGGTGATATTGATCAGCGCACGACCACCACAGGGATTAAAAAAAATCTACGATGAACTGAACCTAAATGCTCCGGTCGTTTGTTATAACGGCGCGTTAATACTGGATCAATTTGTTGAAACAACATCTTCGGTACTGCAAACATCTTCGATTCATCCTTCCTTACTCAAAGGGATTTGGACCACTGCAGTTGGAGAAAATATTTCTGTTAGTCTATATGATATGGACAAATGGATTTCCGATCGGCATAGCGAGTGGACAAGGCAAGAAGAAGAAATTACAGGAACAAAAACAAACGTCACAGACATTCATATTTTGATTAATCGATTCGCGCAGGAGAATAGCGGGCCCAACAAAATATTATTGATGGGTGAACCTGGAAAGATCGACAGCATCGAACGAACGCTAAAGGCATCATACCAAAGCCTGCTTAATATTTATAAATCAAAACCGACTTACCTGGAGATTATGAATATTGCGGCGTCAAAAAAATCTGCTATGAAATTCCTGCTTGATAAATATAATTTAAGGAATGATGCCGTGATCGCAATCGGTGACAATTATAATGATATTGAGATGCTCCAGTTTGCCGGATTGGGAATTGCAATGGGAAACGCTCCTTCAGAAGTAAAAGACATTGCTGATTTTGTTACGCTTGATAACAATTCTGACGGCATCAAATACGCATTGGAGAAATTTCTTGTTTAGTTTCTATTCTTTGCGACTTTGCGCCTTTGCGAGATAACTTTTCTCGCAAAGCCGCAAAGCCGCAAAGAATAGAACTAAGTTTTTTTCTTCTCTCTATACTCCGACGGTGTAATGGAAAATTTAGATTTGAATACGGTTGAAAAATATGCCTGCGATGCAAATCCAACCTTATAAGCAATTTCGGAAATTGTAAATTCCGAATTCTTCAACATAAATTTTGATTTGTGCAATCGCACGTTCAGTATATAATCATTCACGTTATAACCGATTAGCGCTTTCACTTTCCGATACAGCTGAATTCTCGAAATGCCAATTTCTCTCGAAATATCGTCAACAGAAAATTCATCATTCGCGATATTGCTTTCTACAATCGCAATAAATTCATTAATAAATTTCCTGTCAATTTTTGTAGATGTATTCGATCTCGATTCCGATGGCAGTTCACTGGTATAATGCTCTCGCAACATGGATCGATTGTTCAACAGGTTCCTGATTGTTTCTTCCAGGTATTCAAGATTAAATGGTTTGACGATAAAAGCATCAGCTTTTAATTTTATTCCTTTTATCTGATCTTCAATGGCGCCTTTTGCGGTCAACAAAATAATCGGGATATGCGATGTGCGGATATCCTGTTTCAAAACTTCCGTAAGATGCAGACCATCGTCGCCTGGCAATATGATATCAGAAACGATCAGGTCAGGAACAACATCATATGCGAGAGAAATTCCAGAAGCTGCATTTTGCGCTTCATGTACTTCATAGTGTGAAGCCAAACGTCTTTTCAGGAAAGTTCTCAGGTCATCGCTGTCTTCAATGATCAAAACGGATTGATGCATATCTCCATTGTGCCTGATTTCTTCGTGCGGTAAAACCGGGTTGATATCTGTTGTATATATTTTTACATCTTCATAAGTTTCCAGAGGCGAACTTTGTTCACTAAAAATTTCGCTGGTATCAAGATGCGATTTCCCAATCGGGAGACAAATCGTAAAAGTCGTTCCCTTCCATTTTTCACTTTTTATAGTAATGTCGCCGCGATGTAGATTGATGAGTTCTTTTGAAAGTGAAAGTCCGAGCCCGGTGCCTTTGAATGTTGTTTTATGTCCCTGGTAAAATAATTCAAAAGCATGTTCTACTTCATCGGGCGCCATACCAACACCAGAATCTTCCACCCGGATAATAGCCAGGTTTGCGGCAGCATCTTTCTCAATAGTGATATTAATAATTCCATGTTCGTGTGTAAACTTGAATGCATTTGAAAGGAGGTTGAACAGAACCTTATCAAGCATATTCACATCAAACCAAATTTTTAAATCTCTTGTTTTGGAAACGATATTAAATGAAATTGATTTTTTCCTGGCAATTTCCTGGAATGCATTTGCAATTTCTGTTACAAACTCAGCAATATCATTCTCCGTGGCTTTCAGCTTCATTTTATTTTCTTCGATCTTTCTAAAATCCATCAACTGGTTGATTAATCGCAATAGCCGAAGAGAATTTCTATGAATGAGCTCTACATTGCTTTTTATGGTAAAATGCAGTTTGGGTGATAATAAAATATCTTCCAATGGCCCGAGAATCAAAGTGAGCGGCGTCCTGAATTCGTGAGAGATATTCGTGAAAAAATTAAATTTTGCATTCGTTGCTTCTTTTGCTTTTTCCGTCATCTCTATCAATTGATTTCTTTGCAAAAGAATTTCCTCATTTTGCGAGGCAAGTCTTTTATTTATTTTTCGATTGCTGCGTAGAGAATAAAAAGCAATTCCTCCAAGCGTTAGAGCGAGTATCAATCCGATGATGGCGACATATAGAAGATTTCTTTGGTTATGATAAATGCGCTGTTGTTCTTTTAATAAATTAGACTGCTTTTCGATATCATCCTGCTGGTTATCTATTTTGTCTGCCTGCAATTTCATGATTCGCACATTCGTCGAGTCGATTACTACGGTTGGGAGAATATTTTCTTTATTAAACGGCTGGTTGGTTAAAATTTTAAATGCGATTTGGATGGCTTCTTCACCTCCTGTTGGTGTAAGAAATGTTGCCTGCAAGATTTTGTCGGATACAAGTTGAATTCCTCCGCCCGGTCCGGCGAGACCATCGATTCCAAAAAATCGCGCATTTTTTTCAATCCCTAATTTTTTATACACGTCGTACGCACCCAATGCCATGGGATCATTTTGCGCAAACACGACATCACCCGGAGACAACTGATTTTGTATTTTCAGAAATTCTTCCGTTGATTTATCCTGTAGCCAATTGCCATAGAGTCGCGCTTTGATACGCGCTTTGGGATTTGACTGAATCGCTTCTTCAAATCCACGTTGCCGATCACTGGACGGTGTTGAGCCTTTTAGCCCGATGACTTCAATAATGTTCAATGAATCCTGGAAAAGATTTGCAACATAATTGCCGGCCATCTTTCCCAATTCGAAATTATTGATCCCGATAAAACTCGTGTATAAATTGGAAAGCGTTTTTCTGTCGATGATTACCACCGGGATTCCTTTATTATATGCTTCTTCAACAACGGCCGTCAACGGTTTGGCTTCGTTTGGCGACACCAGTAATATATCGATGTTCTGTCCAAGCAGTTCTTTTATTTGTTTCACCTGCAGATCGCTGTTATCATTCGCGCTCCGGTAAATTAATTCTGTTCCCGGGTGAAACGACAATTCTCTTTGCATGCCTTCTCTTGTTGCCTTCTTCCAGTTTTCAGTGCCTGTGCATTGCGCAAAACCGATCCGGAATTTCTTTTCCGTATTTGTAGTATCGCATGAATGTAAAAAAATGATGAGGCCTATCACAAGTAGGGGCCTGTTGAGAAAAAAGAAGGAACGCGAGAAATGTCTGTTTCTTTTGACAGGTAGCAAAGCAATCATACGTCTAAATTTCAGCGATTCGCACAAAATGGTCTTTCTAAATTTGTATCATTATATATTAATCGCTAATCTTCCTACACAAATATAGTTTACTACGGACCTAACACTGGTACGAATTTAAAAATTCACGACTCAAAAACATAAGTGCCGACGTGTAAGCAAGGAATTTATTTTCTATACTTTACTAATAACTAGCGATTTAATTAAAGATTTCGATCGGATACGATTTTCGAACACTATGGAATTATTTCATAAAGACTTTTGGTTTCGACGCCGCTAATTTGATGTCGAAACTAATTGCCATATGAATAAGAGTGTTTTTCTCTGGTCGATTGTTATTGCTTTAGGCGGCTTTCTGTTCGGATTTGATACAGCTGTTATTTCCGGGGCTGAACAATCCATTCAAAAATACTGGCAGTTAAATAATGTGCAACACGGTCTCACCGTGTCTATCGCTTTAATGGGCACAGTCATTGGCGCATTGCTCGGCGCGATTCCGTCAGATAAATTTGGTCGCAGAACGACACTTTTTTTAATAGCAGCGCTATACCTTGTTTCTTCTTTAGGCACCGCATTTTCTTACAACTGGTACGTCTTTTTATTTTTTCGTTTGATCGGTGGTTTTGGTGTAGGTGCTTCATCAGTCGCTGCGCCGATTTATATATCTGAAATTTCCCCGGCTGAAAAGAGGGGCAAACTGGTTGGACTTTTCCAGTTCAATGTTGTATTTGGAATCGTCATCTCTTATTTATCAAATTACCTGATCACGGAAAGCGGACAGCATTCCTGGCGATTGATGCTCGGCGTGCAGGCGATACCTTCTGCCTTGTTTTTGTTTTTACTCCGTTTTGTTCCGGAAAGTCCACGCTGGCTGATCGCGAAGAAAGGCAAAGTGGAAGAAGCGCGGAAAATATTTCAAACCATCAATCCAGCCACGGCGGATAAAATAGTATCAGAAATCCTGCAAACAGAAAAAGAAGAAAAAGTTTTGTCACCAAACGAATCGTTGTTTGCGAAAAGATATCGCACGCCCGTTTCTTTGGCAATTCTGTTTGCGGTATTCAACCAGGTATCGGGAATCAATGCAATTATTTATTATTCTCCGCGGATTTTTGAAATGACGGGAATAAGCACCGGCTCTTCGTTGCTATCGACCGTCGGACTTGGCCTTATCAATTTTACGTTCACGCTGCTCGCGATGAATTTTATCGATAAGATAGGAAGAAGGACACTCATGCTGATCGGTTCTTTTGGTTTGATATTCACGCTGGGCATGGTTTCTTATTCTTTTTATGCCGCGCATTTTAACGGTTGGACGGTACCGTTATACTTGTTTGTGTACATCGCATTCTTTGCTTTTTCACAGGGCGCGGTGATCTGGGTTTTTATTTCAGAAATATTTCCAAACCAGGTAAGAGCAAAAGGTCAGACGCTTGGCAGCAGTACGCATTGGATTATGGCGACTATTATCGCTTTTTCTTTTCCATACCTGGCCGACAAAGCGGGTGGAGGAAATACGTTTTTGTTTTTCTGTATTATGATGTGTCTTCAATTCATTTTTGTTTGGAGGGTGATGCCTGAGACGAAAGGGAAATCATTAGAGCAAATTGAACACACACTGGTGCTGCATTAGAATAAATTTTCTCAAATCGATGCTATGGATGCAAAGGAGAATGTGTACGACGTGGTTTGTTATGGTGAAATATTATGGGACGTATTGCCGGAAGATATTGTACCCGGCGGAGCACCGATGAATATCACGTATCACTTAAAAAAACTTGGTTTAAATCCGGCATTGATAACAAAGATTGGACATGATGATGATGGAAAAAGACTAATCCATCTCATGGAGCGAAATGAAATCCCGATCGATTTTTTTCAAATGGATTTTGAATTGGATACCGGAAGAGTGAACGCAATAGCAGGAGAGAACAACGAAGTCTATTATGATATCAGGAAACCGGTGGCCTGGGATAATATAGCTTGGTCCGATGCCTTTGAAGAATTGCTGGCGAATGCAAAATATTTTGTTTTTGGAAGTTTGATCACGCGGAATAATGAGAGCAGGAATACACTATATGAATTACTCAAGCTTGCAAAATACAAAGTGCTGGACATAAACCTGAGATCACCACATTATACAAGAAAAATTATTGAGAAACTGATGAGTGATGTGGATCTGCTAAAACTTAATCTCGGAGAATTGGAATTGGTGACAGGATGGTTTTCCGATTATAAAAATGAAAACGAAAGAATAAAAATGTTGCAGGAGAAATTCAGGATTCCAAATATAGTTCTTACAAAAGGTGAAGCCGGTTCAATATTCTATAGTGATGGTAAATTTTATGCGCATCCGGGTTTTAAAGTTGAACTAGAAGATACCATCGGAAGTGGAGACGCTTTTTTAGCGGGACTGATATCAAAATTATCAAAAGGAGCAAGTCCATCCGACGCATTGGAATTTGCAAGCGCGATGGGCGCATTGATTGCGAGTTATACAGGATCCTGCCCGGAATACGATATCGGGGAAATACAAAATATTATTAAGAAATAATTGATAAGATATTTTAATCACGTACGCTGAACAACCAAAATAAATGCAAATAAAAATTTTCAAAATTAAAATTTCAATTATGAGAAAATTACAGATTTTACTGCCAATGCTGCTGCTTGCATTGTTCAGTTTTGCACAACAGAAAATTATCACCGGAAAAGTGCAAAGTAAAGCCACAGGCGAAGCTTTGCAAGGTGTAACTGTGCATGCCAATACAAAAGCAGTTGCCACTGATGCCAGCGGAAAATTTTCTATTGAAGCCGGCGTCGGGGATGTCATTACGGTTTCTTTTATTGGTATGACATCTTTAAAAGTCAAAGTGACTGCCGCCACCCAAAATCTGGTGCTTGAAATGGAAGCGGCCGCAAATGATCTCAACCAGGTTGTTGTTACCGGTTATAAAACAGAAAAGAAAGTTGATCTGACAGGTGCTGTATCTGTTGTAAGTTTGAAGGCAATCAAAGATGTGCCATCATCAAGCCCGATGCTTGCTTTGCAGGGGCAGGTTCCCGGCCTCTATATACAAACAGACGGCTCACCTACCGGTGGTAACGGTAACGCACCAACGATATTAGTTCGCGGTGTAAATACGTTGGGTAATACCAATCCTTTGTATATCATCGATGGTGTACCGACAACACGCTATGAAGATTTTGCAAATTTGAATGTGAGTTCTATTGCTTCGATCCAGGTGTTGAAAGACGCCTCGGCTGCATCTATTTATGGATCGCGCGCCTCTAACGGGGTCATCATCGTTACAACAAAAGACGGACTTTCCGGTACAGATAAAGTACGAATTCAGCTCAATTCCGGTGTCACGCTTCAATCAGAAAAACCGTGGCAGGAAAATGTTTTGAATTCTCACGACCGAGGCGTTGCATTGTGGAGAGCTGCAGTTAACGACAGCACCGATCCAAATAATCTCGTGAGTAAAATTTACACATACGATTGGAACGGTGATTATCTGAATCCTGTTTTGAATACCGTCCATATCGCTCCATTCGTCGGCGGCGATAGTACAGAACCCGTTGCCAATACAAACTGGCAGGATGCATTATTTAAAACAGCAACCATCGCAAATACTGATCTTTCCATATCTGCAGGAACATCAAAGAGTGGATTCTTAATTGATCTTGGATATTATAATAACAATGGCCTGATCCAGTTTACAAATTTTCGCAGGTACAATGCACGGATCAACTCGCATACATCTGCATTCAACGGCAGATTGAAAATTGGAGAAAATGTGCAAATAAGCAGAACCTCGCAAATCAATTCTACCAATGATGTCGGTGGTGCAGCAACTCCGGGTTTGGCGCTAACACTCACTCCAACGATTCCGCTTTATAAAACCAATGGAACATATGGCGGTCCAATTGGCGCAGGATATACAGATAGAAATAACCCGGTTGATATGCAATACCTGAATCGTTTCAATACAAGAAATCAATTCATCGTCGTTGGAAATGTTTTCGCCGATTTGGAAATAGTAAAACATTTGGTTTTTCATACAAGCGTTGGATTTGACTATGCTGATCTGCTCGCAAAAAATGCAGCGTTGATCGGAGACGAAGGTCCGGTGAGATCATTTAATAGTCTTGCATTGCAACAATCAAAAGATTTTACATTAACATGGACCAACACTTTAAATTATAATCTTGAAATCGGCAGAAGCAGGTTGAACGTGCTTGCCGGCGTGGAGCAGGTGGCCAATGATTTCTCAACATTCGGCGCAGCTACAACAAATTTTGCTCTGCAAACACAAAATTATCTTCAGCTAAGTTCTGGGGTTGGTTCACAAACCACCAATGGATCGGCAACAGGATATAGGTTGCAATCTCAATTCGGAAAAGTGTTTTATTCTTTTAGCGACAAGTATCTCGCTTCATTCACCATTCGCCGTGATGGATCGTCCGTGTTTGGAACAAATAATCCATACGGTATTTTTCCTGCTGCAACTTTGGGATGGAGAATCAACAAAGAAGATTTCTTTAGAAATCTTGCAACTTCTGCTTCGATATCAAATTTGAAAATCAGAGCAGGCAGAGGAACGGTAGGTAATCAACAGATCGGAAATTTATCAGCATACACTTTGTTGCAAGCAAACTACGGTACTGCAAGTCCCGCATTTCCGGCATGGTTGAATATCGGAACTGCGTATGACCTCGGAGGAATTAATACAGGGACGTTGCCTTCCGGTTTTGCACAGGTTCAAAAAGGAAATCCAAATTTGAAATGGGAGCAATCGACTGAAACAAATGTTGGTATAGACTTTGGGTTTTTTGATGAGAAGTTAGTTGGATCTTTCGATTGGTATAATAGAAATACAACAGGTATTTTAATTGCACCACCAGTTGCCGCAGCTTTGGGCGAAGGACAAACAGAATATTTTAACGGTGCGGATATGAACAATAAAGGATGGGAACTTTTGCTCGGATATCACAACAGAACAGCAAGCGGTTTTACTTACAGTGTTACAGCAAATGCGAGTCATTGGAACAATGTTGTTACCAGTATTCCGGATAACGTTCGTCCAGCTTATCCTGGTGACGCAAATCATTCGATCGTCGGCCATTCGCAATTTTCTATTTTCGGATACAAAGCAGAAGGATTATTCCAGAGTTCTGCAGAAGCGCAAGCGGCGCCTACGCAACCAGGCGTATTGGACGGTGCATTGAAAGGTGCAGGAAGAATCAAATATGCCGATATCGCCGGAGTAGATGCAAATGGAAAACTGACTGGACCTGATGGTAAAATTGATGCGAACGATCAAACATGGTTGGGAACAACGTTGCCAAAAGTTGAATATGGAATTCGCCTTGAATTCGGCTACAAAAATTTTGATCTTTCTATTTTCGGATCGGGTGTTGCGGGCAAGACAGGATTTGATCCGACAAAATTCTTCAATTCATTTGCGAATGTCAGAACCAATTTCGGACCAGCTACACTGAATGCATGGACTCCGCAAAATAAAAACTCGAGCGTTCCGGCCCTGAGCATTTTAAATCATAATGGTGAGGATAGACCATCAAATTTCTACTATGTAAATGCTTCTTACTTCAAACTTCGCAATGTGATGCTGGGTTATAATCTTCCTGTAAATATTGCCAGCAAAATGAAATTGGAAGCGCTGCGGATTTATGTTTCAGGTCAGAATTTATTTGCATTTAAATCAAAACAATTTTCAGCGAAGGATCCTGAGCGGGCAAACACATTTGATTTATGGCCCGTGCCAACAGGAGTCACCTTTGGTTTAAACGCAACCTTTTAATTTTTAAAAAAGAAATTATGAAACATCATAGCATTAAAATCATATTATTTACAGCGATCCTGTTTTCTTTCGGCTGCAAAAAATATTTGGATTATCAGCCCAAAGGTTATCTATCGCAATCGGATCTCTCTTCGCCAACTGCGGTTGACGGACTCGCTACTGCAGCGTATGCAGGAATAGCCAACGATTGGTGGGATGCACCTATCACGAGTATGTGGGAATACGGAAGCATACGCGGCGGCGACGCATATAAAGGTGGGGGTGATATCGGTGACCAACAACAAATGGATAAGTACGAACAATTTTATTTGGTGAACTCATCCAACAATGGCGCCGGCGATTTTGGTTTTCCCGGTACATGGATCCGCGCTTTCTCTGCAATTTCAAGATGCAACACGGCATTGAGAGCTTTGAATAATTTAACAGATGCGCAATTTCCAAAACGCACGACAAGAATAGGAGAGATGCGTTTCCTGAGAGGACATATGTTTTTCTTATTAAAAGTTTTGTTCCGCAATATTCCATGGTTCGATGAATCACTGACGAATGATGAAATTTTAAAAGTGTCGAACACGATGTCCAATGATTCACTCTGGATAAAAATTGAAGATGATTTCAGAGCCGCGGTTGCTGATTTGCCAACAACACAACCTGGCGAACCAGGAAGAGCAAACCAATTTTCTGCGAAAGCATATCTCGCCAAAGCATTGCTCTATCATGCATACACACAGGATGATAATTACAATGTAATCGGTATCGATGCAAATAAATTGCAGGAAGTGGTAACGTTGACAAACGACCTGATCAATTCAGGAAACTACGCGCTCAATTCTGATTTTGCATTTAATTTTCTAGATGGTCATGACAACAGTCCCGAATCTGTTTTCGCTATTCAGTATTCTATCAATGATGGAACGGCGATCGGAGGAAGGCTTAGTATGTCGACCAGCTTAAATTATTTTGCCGGCGCTCCACAGTATGGTTGTTGCGCATTCCATGTTCCAAGCCAGGAATTGGTCAATGCATTCAGTACAGATGCAAATGGGATTCCAAAATTCGATACATATAATAATGTTGCGTTAACAGATGCAGATCTGACTACGAATGGAGTAACTGTTGATCCACGTATCGATCACACGATCGGTATACAAGGACATCCTTTTAAATACAATGCTGCTGTTCCTTACGATCATAGTTGGGAAAGATTAGCGGGTGTGTACGGTGGATTTGGAACGATGAAAGAATTGCAATTGGCAACTTGTGGATGTTTCAAAAAACTCGGGCCTTTTTATGGTTCTTCTGTGAACATGGATATCATTCGGTATGATGATGTTTTGTTGATGAATGCTGAAGCACAAATTCAGTTAGGAAATCCAGCTGCAGCATTGCCTTTGATCAACCAAATCAGAACGCGCGCTGCAAACAGTACAGGTCTTGTGAAAAAACTGGATGGAACTTTTCCGTCGAATTATAAAATTGATGTGTATAAACCAGGAGTCAATGTTGCAGTATGGGATCAGGCAACTGCTTTGAAAGCTTTGCAATGGGAACGTCGTCTTGAATTTGCGATGGAGAGCCCAAGATTTTTTGATCTTGTTCGTTGGGGCATTGCAGCAGAAACACTCAACACATTTTTCGCAACGGAAAAAACAAGACATCCATTTCTTAGCAGCGCTCATTTTACAAAAAATCAACACGAATATTTTCCAATTCCGCAAGAACAAATCACCTTTACGAATGGACTTTATATTCAGAATAAAGGGTACTAGAAGTTAGAAGGGAAAAGATACAAGGTGCAAGGAACAAGGCACAAGTTGCGACCTCCCTTGTACCTTGTATCCTGTACCTTGTATCTTGTTCCTAGTACTTTGTACTCTTCGTTCTTAGTTTTTTAAAAAGTAAAACTTCGACCAATGATGAAAAAAAATCTAATCGGGTACTTACTATTTTTCTTTTTGTGGAAGGGAAGTCTGGCGCAGGATCAGCAGGTTCCTACTCCACAATGGAGATCTGTTTATCATTTCACTCCTGCAAAAAATTGGACCAATGATCCCAATGGTTTGATTTATTTGAATGGTGAATTTCATTTGTACAATCAACAAAATCCATTTGAAAATAAATGGGGACATATGAGTTGGGGTCATGCAACAAGTACTGATCTGATACATTGGAAACATCTTCCGATTGCAATCCCGGAAATAATAAATGGTACAGATACGATATGGAGATTTTCCGGTTGTGCGGTTTGGGACGCAAATAATTCCAGCGGCTTTTGTGAAAAAGATGGTTGTCTCGTTGCAGTGTACACCGCGCATCAGCCATATCAAAAAAAAGAATCCCAATTTATTTCTTATAGTAATGATGGCGGACTCACCTTCACTGATTACTCAAAAAATCCTGTGATCGATTTACAAAAAAGAGATTTTCGTGACCCGAATGTTACATGGAACGAAGAATTAAAAAAATGGGTGATGGTTGTCGTGTTACCTGCAGAACACAAGGCGTTATTTTATGCCTCGACGAACTTGAAAGAATGGGATTTGCTGAGCGAGTTTGGAAATGCAGGTTTTGTGGATGGATATTGGGAATGTCCCGCATTGATTCAATTAAATGTGGATGGAGAGCCTGGGAAAAAGAAATGGGTTTTATTGATTTCTGCCGGGGGCAGAAAAAGAGGAACCTATATGCATTATTTCGTCGGCGATTTTGAAAAAGGTGTATTCAAAAATGATTCACCTGCCGATACGATTTTAACGGTTGATGGTGGAGATAGTTTCTATGCCGCGATACCCTGGAACGGTGTGCCTGACAATAAAAAAATACTGATCGGATGGATGGTGCCCGGCGATCAGCCAACTTATCCGTGGAGAGGTCAGATGTCGATACCAAGAGATCTTAGCGTTCGCAATACAAAAAATGGATATCGCCTGGTGCAAACTCCCACTTCTCTAATCGAAAAAAATCTTGATCATTTTTCAAGTGAGGTCATTAAGAAAAACGGAATGCAAATTGCGAATGCAGAAAAAGAATTGCAATCAATTCCGGGAAATGCTTTTTGGCTCGACGCCACCGTTTCGATAAAGCAGGGTACGGATTTCGGTTTTAAAATCGGACGTAAAAAAGGAAAGGACGGCAAGACAACAGCAACTGTTATTGGCTATAATGGTTCGAGCCGAGCATTGTATGTGGATAAAACGCTTTCAGCGAATTCAAAAAATAAAAAGACTTTTCTCTCGGAATCGGCAGATGGTGTGGTGAAGAATAATTCTTTGCGGATTCAGATTCTATTCGACAAATCTTCACTCGAAGTTTTCCTGAACGATGGAGAAAAAGTAATTACAACCTACATATTTCCCGACGCGGATGCAAATGGGTTGTCGGTTTTTGCAAAGAATGGCAGCGCAACGATCAATTCTTTGACGGTTCGGGATCTATCAAAAAACAAACAGGATTAAAATATTTGGGAAAACCTTTATAAAAACTTGGCAGTAAGCAAAAGCAGGTAGTTGTTATTTTCTCAATTACCAGGGGGAAAGTGTCTACCTTCCCCCTTTATTATTATAAAAGAATAAACAAACACACATCACAATGAAAAATATTTTCTTTTTATTGACCCTGTTCGCTACTGCTAACGTCTTTGGTCAAACGCCCGCGCAAACGCTGCCTAATTTCCAATTTTCGCGACTTGATAACACGGTTTTTACAAATAAAGATTTATCCCAACACAAAATGCTATGTTTTATTTTCTTCGATTCTGATTGCGATCATTGTCAACGTGCCGTCAATAACATAGATAAACAGTATAAGTCATTTCAAAACGCTGCAGTTTACTTAATTTCAATGGACAGTCCTGACAAAATAAAACAGTTTATGTCGACTTACGGACCAAAATTAAAGACGCAAAAAAATGTGGTTGTATTACAGGATAATTTAAGTCAATTCATTTCAAAATTCAAACCGAGAAAATATCCTGCCATGTTTTTATATTCAGTAGATAAAAAATTATTGGATTATGAAGACAATGAAGAGTCGGTTTTTAGATTGGTGAAGACGATCAAGAAGAATGTTAAGTAGGTAAGAAATTATGAATTGGACTACGAGTTGAGACTTGATTAAGTAAAAATAGATTGGATAATAACAAAAGTTATTGCGACTAATTATTAGCTGGGGATTTCTCATCCGCCGTTACATTGTGCTATAGCAAATCGCCGCCGGCGGATTCGAAATGACGAGCATCTTACGCCATCATTTCGAATCCCGCTGCAACGACTCAAAATATTAGAGAGTTTTGCGGGGTGAGAAATCCCCAGCTAATAATCAGTCACAATATTTCTCACAGATATTTTCATCACATAATGCTGCCAAGAAAAAAATATTTACGCTTCCTGTTTGTTCCACTGCTGATTTTTATTTCTTGCCGACAGCAGAAGCATCGTGATTTTGAAGCGCTCTCTTCTTCAAGTACTCATATTGATTTCATAAATCAACAAAGCGATCGGAAGGATCTCAGTATTCTGAGTTATATCTATTATTATAATGGCGGTGGAGTTGCAATCGGCGATATCAACAACGACGGCTTACCGGATATTTATTTTACATCGAATAGCAAAGGCGCGAATAAATTATATCTCAACAAAGGCAATTTTCAATTTGAGGACATCACCGAACAGGCAAACGTAGCAGGCAATGCGGATTGGTGTACCGGAGTAACTATGGCTGATATAAATGGAGATGGCTTGTTGGATATTTATGTTTGCGCCATTGCAAATATGCATGGATTGCAAGGGCATAATCAGCTATTCATTAACAACGGCAATGGAAAATTCACGGAAAGCGCACATGAATTCGGGTTGGACTTTTCAGGATTCTCCACGCAAGCTGTTTTTTTTGACTATGATCACGATGGCGATCTCGATTGTTTTATTCTAAATCAATCAGAACATCCCAATCAGAATATCGTTGATACAAGCTTTCGAAGAAAATTTGATTCCAATTCAGGCGAACGTTTGTTTAGGAACGATATGAGCAACGGCAAAGGAAAATTTACAGACGTTTCTGCGCAAGCAGGAATATATCAGAGTAAATTATGTTATGGACTTGGAATCGCTGTTGGCGATTTGAACAATGACGGGTGGGAAGATATCTATATCGGAAATGATTTTCACGAAAACGATTATTATTATATCAACAACGGAAACGGAACTTTCACCGAGAGCGGCGCTAATCATTTCCGACATTACAGCCGCTATAGTATGGGAAATGATATTGCTGATTTTAATAATGATGGTCAGCTTGATATTGTCACTGCAGATATGTTACCCGGTGAAGAAAAAACACTAAAGACATATGGCAATGGAGAACATCTTGATACATACAATCAGAAAATAATTAAGAATGGATATCAAAATCAATATTCAAAAAATTGTCTGCAACGAAACAATGGAGACGGAGTTAGCTTCAGCGATGTTGGATTGATGGCAGGTGTTTCTGCAACCGACTGGAGTTGGAGCCCGTTATTTTCAGATTTCGATAACGATGGTAACAAAGATTTATTTATTTCAAGCGGTATTACAAAGCGCCCGCTGGACCTGGATTTCATCATGTTCTTCTCCAATGTAAGAAACCCGGCAGATTTCGGAGATGCCAATCAATTTCAAAAAGCGATGCTCGATAAAATGCCCGATGGACTATCGCATCCTTATCTTTTCAAAGGAGATGGTGAACTTCATTTTGAAGACATGAGCGCGAAATGGGGAACGGGGGATATGAAAGGCGTATATAACGGTGCCGCTTATGCGGATCTTGACAACGACGGCAACCTCGATGTTGTGTTGAATTGCCTGAATGAACCGGCGGCCATTTTAAAAAATAATTTACCGCGCAAAAATTATATTTCGATTTCTTTCAAAGGTGCCAAAGCGAATACTTCCGGCATCGGCGTCAAAGCTTACGTTTACACAAAAAAAGGAATTCAGTATCAGCAGTTGATGCTGACAAGAGGTTTTATGTCCTCATCGGAGCCGAAGATGCATTTTGGCCTGGATAGTTTGAAAACAGTCGATAGCATTTTGCTAATCTGGCCAAGCCAGAAATGCCAGTTGATAAAAAATATTTCCGCAAACCAATCACTCGTATTTAAGGAAGACGATGCGAAATCCGATTTTTCAAAAAATGTTTTCTTCCCTGGAAAAAATAATTTGCCGGTCGAGATAAAAAAGGAAGCGGGTATTGCATGGAAGCACGAAGAAAATAATTTTATCGATTTTAACGATCAATACCTGATACCGCATATGGAATCTACCCGTGGACCGAAAATAGCGGTCGCGGATATTAACAAAGATGGACTCGATGATATTTTTGTGTGCGGATCAAAGGAACATGCGGGTTGCCTGATGATACAGACCAGGGCTGGACAATTTATTAAATCGGATACCGCTGTTTTTGTGAAGAATAAAGGAAGCGAAAATGTGGATGCATATTTTTTCGATGTGAATCATGATGGATATCCTGATCTTTATACGGTGAGCGGAGGCAATGAATATGAAGATGGCAATCCCAATCTCGCTGATCATTTATACATCAATAATGGGAAGGGACATTTTTCGGAAGATTTGAATGCGATTCCCAAAATTCTAAAAAATAAATCCTGTATTGCAGTCGGAGATTTCAATAAAGATGGCAATCCGGATATTTTTATCGGTGGATTTACTACCGCAAAAAAATTCGGATACGAAAAGCAACGATCTTATCTTTTATTGAATGATGGCAAGGGGCATTTTACCCAGGCGGCGGATTCTATGTTTTCATTGGATGAACAAGGAATCGTTACGTCAGCTACTGTAACAGATTTAAATCATGATGGCTGGGATGATTTGGTCGTTGCTGGTGAATGGATGCCGGCTACAATATTCTTAAATAATAAAGGGAGTCTTAAAGCTACTGAGATTGGCGGGTCGGCGGGACTTTGGCAAACCGTTTTGGCAACAGATATTAACGGTGATGGATACGCGGACATCATCGGTGGTAATTGGGGAACAAATTCCAAACTAATTGCAAGCAAAGAAGATCCGCTGAAATTGTATATCAAAGATTTTGATGCAAACGGCTCTATTGAGCAGATCATGACTTACGCTGTCAATGGCCAGGAATATTCTTTTTTGGGAAAGGATCAATTGGAAAGATCAATACCGTTATTAAAAAAGAGTCACCTGAGTTATGATGAAGTGGCGGGTAAAACGGTTCAATATATGTTCGGCGATCTTTTGCAAAACTGCACCGTACTAAAAGCGGAGACACTACACTCATCTTATTTTATCAACGATGGGAAAGGAAATTTCACGATGCAAAGTCTGCCAAAAGAATTGCAGCTCGCCCCGGTCTTTTCGTTTGTGTCCGTTCCATTAAAAAATCAAACCTTATTTCTTGCGTCCGGAAATTTCTATGGTGTGTTACCTTACGAGGGAAGGTATGACGCCATGAATCCAACCTTTTTTTACTTCGATAAAAGCACGCATCAATTTCAATATTCTTCAGAATTAAATTCAATTAGTGGAGAATGCAGGCATGCAAATTGGATTAAAGACGCAAACGGAAATAAAACATTGGTGATTGCACGGAATAATGATTCGTTGGTTTTTTTAAAGTTGAAGAATGAACCATAGAGCTGTCGTTGTATCTTGAACACACAAATTGTTGGTGGTGTGGTTCAATATTTTTTCCAGCGTCATTTCGAACGAAGTCTCGTAGCGAAGCGGAGAGACGAAGTGAGAAATCCCCAGCTATTTATAGGGATTTGCCAATTAGTTAGCTGGGGATTTCTCACCCGCCAAGGCAGTATATTATGCAAGGTCGCTGCCGGCGGGATTCGAAATGACGTCACTCTAATATGAAAGTGGCCACGAACAAGACTTATAAACATAACGGATGAAAATTCGAATTTGCAATAAGGACGATATTAAAAGTTTAATTGACGTATCAACAAGATCTTATCTCGCCCATTATTCTTACTTATGGCTTGATCATGGAAAGAATTATGTAGATTCAAATTTTAGCGCAGAAAAATTTCACAATGACATGATGAATTTAAATTCGGTGTTCTTCCTGGTCAGCGAGCAGCAGGAAAATATTGGACTCGTTAAGCTCAACATAGATAGCGCGACGGAAAATTTTTCGGAGAAGCAAGCATTGGAACTTGAACGAATTTATTTTGTGAAAGAAGCATCCGGAAAAGGATTTGGAAAACTTGTTATCGATTTTATAGTGTCTTTTGCCAAGCAAAAGGGAAAAGAAATTATCTGGCTGAAGGCGATGGAAAGTAGTCCAGCCGTTGGGTTTTATACAAAAAGAGGATTTGAAATTGTTGCGGAAACCGAATTGGACTATCCGGGAACCAGGGAACAATTCAGAAAAATGTTTTTGATGCATCTTGTTTTATAATAGAGAAAGAGCGGAGAATAGAGCGGAGAAACAGGGCGGCGAAATGGAGTGAAGAAACAGGGCGGAGAAACAGGGTGAGTAGCGAGGGTGTATGCGCTCTCCGCTCTGTTTCTCCGCTCTTCAAAAAAGGGCCCCGGTCAAAAATAACCAGGGCGTGTGTTTTTCAAAGCTTAACAAAAACCATAAACTGAAAAACTACTGTTATGATATTTGAAAGATAGGAAAAATATAATTGATGATGTAGTACCAAAAAAAAATTAATATTGGATGAGCCATATTTTAAAAACTAACTCAGACTCTCTGTAACAATTTTCCAGATATCCTCGATCCAGTTTTCGTGTTCCGGTTTCAGGAGGCAGGACCGGAGACAAGTGACATATTCCTCGTCCTTTGTGATCGAGCGCCAATGTGTGGGCAATAATCTTACAGGATAATTTAATAGTGCGAGGTGTAGATTCTTTTCGGCTGCTTTTTCAAATATCGCTTTCGATTTTCTATTGACTGCACTGATTGTTTTTTCTTTTAGCGCCCAGATGACAATATCTATTTCCGGTTCTTGTAAAATGATAAATCTTTTATCAGAAATTATTTTCTTATAGAGCATCATAGCCGCGTTGTGGCTGCTATTTATCTTTTTGGAGAATGCCCCGCCTTTTACCAATGGAAATAATTTTTGTGTGGCCCACAAGCCAACAGCGGCGGCACCTGCGCGGGAACATTCGAGGGAAATTTCTCCTAAATGCAGTTCTGCACTGCTGAAATACGTGTAAGGCGAATCGTGCTTGTAAAATTTTCCGACCTCTGGATTTTTAAACAGAATGCAACCGCAACCGTAAGGCTGCAGACCATGTTTATGCGGGTCGACAACAATACTGTCAGCTTCCTGCATCAACGCATATTTTTTCAAAGTGTCTTCCGGTAAATTGTCGGCCAGCCTGAAATAACCGCCATACGCAGCGTCAAGATGAATTCTGAATTGATATTTTTTCTGCAGTTCCAATATTTCGGGAAGCGGATCAACAGAACCGATTCCCGTCGTGCCCATGGTAACGACTACGGTTCCGATCGTTCCTTTTTTTAATTGCGCCTCCAATTTTTTCAAATCCATCTTCCCGGATTTATCACATGCAATCTTTTGAAATTTTAAACCAAGCACATGAGAAATTCTTTCGTGCGTATAATGCGCCAGTTCGGATGCCACAATTCTTTTTTTCGGGTGAATATTTCCTGCAACCCAAAGCGCTTCCAGGTTTGCGAATGTGCCGCTGCTCGTCAGGTGCGCGAGACATTCTTGCCATCCAAACATCAGTGCGATTTCCGCAACCGTTTCTTTTTCCATCGCTGAACTCTCTCTTCCGCCATCGAGGGCATGGTTATTTGGATTGATCCACATAGACAACATATATGCAAGTCTCGCTACTTCGTGCGGCGGCTTTAGCATTTGTCCGGCATACAACGGATGATGATAGGGGAAATTATTTTGCATTCGCTCCGCTACTTCCAATAATATTTTTTCAACATCATCAGGTATCTCTTGTTCAAAGGAAGGAAGATGGGAGAAACCTTCCGATAATTTATCGAGTGCTTTTTGCAATATGGTAAGCGATTGCTTATTGTACATAACTGGCTTTTTCTGCTTGATGAATAGTATGATCGAAATTATGGAATTGGACTAAGATAAATTTTTTAGAGAGCATAAAAATTGGCAATTGAAACGGCAGTGTCTTAATTTAATTTTTTTGAGAGGTGGATGGTGGAGGTGTAGGGTGTAGGGTGTAAGGTATATGGTATGGCAGAGTTCATTTTCTAGTCATAGTTTTTGTTTTTCAGCTTAAGCAATATTATTAATTAAAAGCTGCCATACCTTATACCCCACACCTTCCACCTCTCAAAAAATTGAGGTATTATATTTATTTGTTTCCTCCCGTCGCTGATCACCAGGAATTCCTTTTCATGGGTTCAATATTTTAATTTTTCAATTTATTTGGTAAAAATATTTCGGCGGTTGCCATGTCTCCAATCACGAAACAGCAAAGTGGACTAATTCGGCTTTTAAGCAGACATTTTAGGTGGTGACAAGTTTCTATGTGTAACTATGTGCCTACTGTGTTTATGTGGTGAAAAAAATTATCACATAGCAGCATGTAGAAGTAGAAAAACATGCATATAAAAGTGTGCGGCGAGCATTCGAACACATTCACAGAAAATACTGTTGACTAAATATTCCATTTAATTCATGGACAACATCTCTTTTTCTTTTACTCTTGATAAAATTTGTTCTGCAGTCATGATATTTTCTATCCCTTTCAAAATTGCATCGGGATTAAATGAAATACTATCTATGCCCTGTTCAACCAGGAATTTTGCAAACTCTGGAAAATCGCTTGGAGCTTGTCCACACAAGCCAATTCTTGTACCAGACGCCTTTGCATTGCTGATCATCATGCCAATCATTTGTTTTGCGGATTTATTTTGTTCGTTAAACAAATTTGCGATGAGCGCAGAATCGCGATCGATACCAAGCGTCAGTTGCGTAAGGTCGTTAGAGCCTATAGAAAATCCGTCAAATAGTTTTGCGAATTCATCAGCCTGTAAAACATTACTGGGAATTTCTGCCATCACATAAATTTCAAGTGATTCGTCTTTGTTGCGATCTAATCCAAATTCCTGCATCACTTTTATCACTTTCTTTCCTTCTTCAACGGTCCTGCAAAACGGTATCATTACTTTCACATTAGTCAGGCCCATATCTTCTCTTACTAATTTTATGGCTTTACATTCCAGGTTAAATCCGGGTTTATACAAATCATTATAATACCTGGACGCCCCCCGAAAACCAAGCATTGGGTTTTCTTCCAGCGGTTCAAATTCTGTGCCTCCTAAAAGATTTGCATATTCGTTCGTTTTAAAATCACTCGTTCTCACAATAACATCCTTCGGGTAGAATGCGGCGGCAATCGATGCAATTCCCTGCGCAAGCTTGTCAACAAAATATTGTTGCTTGTCGGGATAATGATGCGTAAGCGATTCTATTTTTTGTTTGACTTCTTCATTCTTTAGTTCATTAAATTTTACAAGCGCCATCGGGTGAATCTGTATTGAATTGGTGATGATGAATTCCATTCTCATCAAGCCAACTCCATCGTTTGGATAAAAAGATAATTTGAAAGCCTTTTCCGGATCGGCAACAATCATCATCGCCTCTGTGCCTTCAGGCAGTTTGGTATTGGAAAAGTCAAGTTCTGTTTCCTGGTATTGAACTTTTCCCTTGTACACAAAACCTTTTTCTCCTTCACAACACGACACAGTAATGATTTGTCCATCGGTGATTTTTTCTGTTGCATCTCCGGTGCCAACAATAGCAGGGACGCCTAATTCGCGCGCGATGATGGAAGCGTGACTTGTTCTTCCTCCTTTGTTGGTTATAATAGCGGCAGCTTTTTTTAGTACCGGATCCCAATCGGGACTTGTGAGATCTGTAACAAGCACGTCACCTTGTTGCAGTTTATCAATATTTTTCGGGGAATCTAAAATTCGGGCAACACCAATTCCAATTTTTGAACCAATCGCTTCGCCGCTAGTTAATTTTATTCCTTTTTCAATCAGTTTATATTCTCTTACCTGAAGTGGATTTTTTTGTGAATGTACTGTTTCGGGTCTCGCTTGTATGATGAATATTTCACCGCTGATACCATCCTTCGCCCATTCGATATCCATCGGCTTTTGATAATGTTCTTCTATACTCAGCGCCCAATTTGCCAATCGGCTGATTTCGTCGTCATTTAGTACAAACTGTTCTTTTTTTTCCGGTGGAGTATCTACGTTTGTGATTCCATTTTCATGCTGCTGATCATAGATCATCGTTTTTAATTTGCTGCCCAACGTCTTTCTGATAATTGCTTTTTTGCCTTGAACCAACGTAGGTTTAAAAATTAAAAACTCATCCGGCGTTACCGTTCCCTGGACAATATTTTCTCCGAGACCCCACACACCTGCCAAGTGAATTACATTTCTAAAACCCGACTCTGGTTCGAGCGTAAAGCCAACACCAGAAGATGCCATATCGGAACGAACCATTTTCTGTACTCCGACTGATAACGCTACTTTTTCATGAGGAAATCCATTGTCTTCGCGATATTTTATTGCACGATCGGTATACAATGAGGCAAAGCAATTTTGTACTGCCTGTAATAAAGCATTTTCTCCCTTAATATTTAAATAGGATTCGTGCTGGCCAGCGAAACTTGACTGCGGCAAATCTTCCGCGGTAGCACTACTACGTACCGCAACTTCAAAATAGGAATGGTGACACAAATCTTTATAAGCACTAATGATCGCCTCAGTTAAATTTGCCGGCATAATTCCATTCAATATAGCTTCCCGCGCTTTTTTGCCAATATCGTGAAGGTTAGAAAAATCCGTTTTGTTCAATCCGTTTAAAATCGTCCGTAGGTCATTTCGTAATTTGTTGTTATCAAGAAAATGCCAAAACCCGGAAGACGTAACAGCGAAGCCATCGGGCACGAGAATATTTTTTGTTGATAATTGCGTAAATAATTCGCCCAACGAAGCATTTTTACCTCCAACCAATGGAAGATCGTTCATATTAATTTCATTGAATCTTTTTATAAAGGTTGACATGGTAATAGTTTTAGATACAAATCTGAAGAAATGATTATGCTATTCCTATGATGACTATCAAAAGAAATTATGATTAGCGTCAACAAACGATCATTTTCTCACTACGGATGTAGATCAACAAAAAGAATAGTTATTCCGGTGAGTTCATTTTTTCCGCAATCCTGCTGTTAATTCGGTAGTGGGTCAGTTTGAAATATAATTTCATCGTTAGATACTCCAACTATGTGTAACTATGTACCTACTGTGTCTATGTGGTGAAAAAAAATTACCACATAGACACAGTAGGCACATAGTTACACATAGAAGTTTCAAACTGACCCACTACCGTTAATTCTTGTCGTGAGGAATTTCTAATGGTGAAGGCTCGCGCGGTTCCGTTTCCGGAGCGATATCAGGATCATCGGCAGGAATTGAAGGTTCTTCCGGCAATGCATCGGGTTTTATCTCGGGATTTCTATCTGGTTGAGGAACTTCAGCTGGTTGAATATATTTTTTTTTGTGGCTCATCTCTTTCTGATTTCGACCGGTAATCTTCATGCCTGAATCTTATTATTTTCTGAGTGCGAATGAAAAATTAATAATGCGCAAGGAAAATTGGACTCTTAAGATTTTTTGATAATGATTCTGCCAGGTTTTTTTCAAATAGACCGGCTAAAACTTCACGACCATATGCACCTAAAACAAAAAAAGCATTTTTTTTATTTTGAAGATACCCGGGCAATACTGCATCGGGCGCGCCTTGCAGATATTCAAATCTGAAATTGACATAATGTTCCTTAAGTAGTTCTTCAATATGTTTGGTTCCGCTACGCAAACCTTTCGTTTCTTCTACTTGTACCACTATCAATTTCTTCTTATGCAACTCCGGTAGTAAATGGATAAATTGTTTTATGGCAAACGCCGCCGATTTGCTTCCATCATACGTAAATATGATTTCTTCGACGGTATCGAAATCTGAAGGTGCAATAATTACGGGGCACCGGGATTTATCAAGAATTTCTTTGATAAAACCCGCCAGCGGTGCTTCCTGGTGTTTTTTAAACGAAGTGTCCGCATCTACAATTAAAACATCTGCATGTTCCGACTCATTTATTATATCTTCAGCAGGAACCCATTTGTCCAGGTGAACATTCCCTTGTATTCCTTCGCTGTTGCACTGATTTCTGAATTGGTTGATATGCTCCTGCATAAGTTTTGACTTATGTTGATAGGCTGGTGAATTTTCCTCAACCTGCCAGTTAAAATAATTTGTGGCATGTCTTTCTCCGACGCCCATTTTTTCTTCAGCAACTAAATTTTCCAGGAAGATGGCAGTCAAAGGTGAATTGGTCAATCCCGCGATATAGCAGGCAAAATCCAATGCGCTTCTGCTCGGCTTAGCAGCATTTATAGCCAATAAAATATTTTGCATAATATGATTGTATTAGGTTAGCAAAGAAACGCAAGAAGCACGCGCTTATATATGATTGCCATCAATGGGTGAAATGAGAGAAATCAACATGTGGGCAATTATGCGGTTGACCGCCAGGTTTATAAATCCTTTAAACTGCAACAACTCGGTGTTATAATAATATTGTTACCTGTTTTTTTTAGATAATTCACCACAAGCGCTTCTTCTGATTGGGATGTATATTTTTTTGAGAATGAAATTTCCGTTTCAGGTATCTCATCAAACCCGGGTTCATTCGTGGGTTGTTTTACCAAAATATTTTTCAAAGCAACAGCCTGCCGGTTTTTTACGCTCACTGTATTTGAAACGCCGAATAAGACCTGCGGCTTGGTCTCCAACCCAATATTAAATATATATTGTTCCATCTCTTCAAAATCGAGATTCTGACAATTGATATAAAGACATCCGTCCCTGATTCCAATCACCTTTCCCTGGTAACGATGTCCTTCAGAAACCGATTTCACATATACCTGGCCGCTTTCATTTTCTTTTAAAATAAAAGCTGTTTTAATAATATTTTCACTCCCGTCTGTCTTTTGATAATACAGGAAATAATTTCCAAGATAGTAGCTCTTAACAATAGCCAAAGATGACTTGTTGAATCCCGCACTGCTAAAAGACAGTTTGGATAACTGATCATGATACTGACTTGTATTCCTGCCTTCATCTTTTTGCCATTCTTCCCAATTTACAAAAGGCACTTTCAAAAAAAGAAGCAATGTATTTATCTTGACATATTTCGCTTCTCCTCCATTCCAATAACTCTGCAATGTTTTTCCGCTGATCCAATTAAAAATTCTGTATTCACTCAGATTGCCCAGGTAGCGAATGAACTCATACGCATTTGCGCAACGCAGATTATGCATTTGCTTTTCAAGATTCTGTTTGCCGATGATCATATTCATTTCAACCATATCAGGATTCGTCAATACTTCTTTTGTTACTTGTTTGTTGATCGCTCTCGCAGCAAGATTGAAATGTGTCCGCGTAAATTTCTCCCAGTTATTTTCCGTGGTCTTTCCTTTCAGCGCAAGTAAAATAGCAGAATTATCCTGTATTGCTTTCTTAATCCTGTCAGATAAAATCATCGAATTATTTTTTGGATAGAGATGTTTGGAGGCGTTTTTCCGGTCGGCGAAACAATGCGGTCAGATTTTGACCAACGAATCTACTAAATTCTGACCAAATCAAACGGGTGAGAATCAACCTTAAATATTCTTTTAGCGATAATTTTTTGACTTATATTTAAACTCATTTGACTAATTGAAATTTATGACCTTATCCTGATTTCTTGCCTTTTTTTATCATGCTGCTTTAAAAAACCAAAATTTTCTGCTATGAAATTCAAAACGGGACTATTGCATTTCATGATGTTGGGGCTTTATTTATTATGTTCCTCATCTTCCTTTTCACAGGCATCGGAAATCATTATCAAAGGAAAAATCACAGGCAAAGACGGTCAGCCTTTGGCCGGAGTTACTGTGCAATTGAAAGACAAACCATCTGAGTCGACACAAACCGACGGCGAAGGATCTTTTGTATTACACGCAAAAACAAATTCCGGTAAACTTGTTTGTAGTAGCGTTGGCTATTCAAATAAAGAAGTGAGTTTTGGAGAAGGTAATTTAAATCTAAGCATCCAGATGCAGGAAACCGCGAGTGTACTGGGTGATGTGGTTCTTACTGGTTATCTAAAACAAAAGAAGAGTGATATCACGGGAGCTATTTCTTCCATTCGCAACAAGGAGTTTAAAGATCAGCCTGTATCGAATCTTGCACAAAGTATACAGGGAAAAGTTCCCGGTATATTGGTCACCACTCCTTCGGGTACGCCAGGAGCGGGTTTGCTTGTAAGCGTGCGCGGAGCAAGTAACCCATTGTATGTTGTGGATGGAGTTCCAATGATTAGCGAAAGCAATTCTTCTCTTTCTACCTCTTACAATACTAACGGTGAGGAACAGGGGAAGGGTCAGAACATCAGTTCTATCAGTGATATTAATCCTGATGATATAGAATCTATCGAAATATTGAAAGATGCTTCTTCTGCTTCTATATATGGAGCGCGTGCTGCAAACGGTGTTGTATTGATCACAACTAAGCGTGGAAGAAATGGCAAAACGGAATTCAGTTTTAATAGTTACTCAGGTATTCAAAAAGTAGCGCGAAAAATTCCTTTTCTCGATAGCAAAGGACTTGTTGCCCTTGAAGAAGATGCACGCAAGCAGGATTTGATCGCTTACCAGAAAGATCCCACGCCTTTCACCGATCTCTATCCTGGTTTCGACCCTGCTGTATTGACCAACCCGCTTCCGGCCAACTGGAACACCGGTGTCAATACAAATTGGGAAAATGAAATTTTCAGAACGGCTCCGATCAACAATATTGAATTGTCTGCGAGAGGTGGTAATGACAAAACGAAATTTTTTCTTGCAGGAAATTATTTTGATCAACAGGGAATCGTGATTGAAAATTATTATAAGCGCGCGTCATTCCGGATGAATATTGATAACAAAGTAAATGATCGAATCAATATCGGCGCAAATACTGCGTTTACATATGGCCGTAATAGAAGGAGTTTCAATGATGATACATATACAGGAATTGTGACCAATGCAATCGGCGCATCACCTTTGATGCCCGTTTACAATCCCGATGGCAGCTATACCGATTTCACACAATACGAAGCAAGCTGGCTGAGTGATAACCCTGTGAAATCTGCAAAAGAAATAAAAGCGTTCACTACCAATTATCGTTTTTTAGGAACTGCGTTCGCTGATATCGATATCATTAAACCGTTAAGATTCCGTTCTTCATTCACCGCAGATTATTCGAGCATCATCGATGATCAATTTTTTGATCCCATTACTACAGATGGTGAACCGGTTGGTGGTAAAGCAATCAAAGGCACATACAGAAATCTGACATGGCTGAACGAAAACACATTGACTTATCAAAACGTTTTTGGAAAAAGTAGCCTGACTGCGTTGGGTGGTTTCACCGTTCAATCTTCGCGTTATGAAAAAACTGCCATCAAAGCACAGGGTTTTCCTGCAGGAAGTGGTTTAGAAAATATTTCCGCTGCATCCACGGTCACCTCTGCAACAGCGCTTGATTTTGGATGGGGACTCGTTTCTTTTTTAGGAAGAGTGAACTACAGTTATAATGATAAATATTTGTTAGCGCTCAGTGCGAGATATGATGGTTCATCACGATTCGATCCTTCCGGAAGATGGGGATTATTTCCAGCATTTTCCGCGGGATGGATATTAACCAAAGAAGAATTCTTAGCCAATTCATCATGGCTCACGAATTTAAAATTGCGAGTGAGTTATGGATTGACCGGCGACCAGGAAATTGGCGATTTTCAATACCAGAGCTATTGGCAGCCGGGAAGATATGATGGCAATGCAGGTTTGCGTCCGAGCAATATCGGCAATTCAAATTTGACATGGCAACGTAACAAGATGTTTAATATCGGCGCAGATTTCGAAATTCTCAATGGAAAAATCAGCGGTTCTATCGAATACTTCAAAGGCAATCGTACCAAGCTGCTCGCGCAAGCTGTATTGCCGGGCACATCCGGATTTTCAGCCGTCACTACCAATGCAGGTGATATCGAAAACAAAGGCATCGAATTTTCTGTGATGGCATATCCTGTGAAGACAACAGACTTTAGTTGGTCGTTGAATTTCAATATCAGCTATCTCAAAAATAAAATCAAATCTCTGTACACCGACAATGAACTGTTGAGTGCATACACAGATTTATTCCCAACACATATTTTGAAAGTCGGACAACCGGAAGGTTCTTTCTGGGGATATAAATATTTAGGTGTTGATCCCGAAACGGGCAATCCGAAATTTTCCGATGATCAGCAGGTGATTGGAAAAGCCGCGCCAGATTATTTTGGCGGTTTGACAAATGATTTCAAATACAAACATTGGGATCTCTCTATCTCGATGCAGTATAGTATCGGAAACAAGGTGTACAATTTGATTAGAACAACATATCAAACACTAGGATGGAGTGATGGCGGATGGGACGCAAGCAATAATCTCTACCAGGTATATGCGAACAATGCAACGGTGGTGAATAAACGATGGGAGAAGCCGGGAGACAAAACAGATATTCCACGTGCATCACTTATTTTTCAGAACTACGGACAAAACTCTTCTCAATTTGTAGAGAATGCATCTTTCTTACGGTTGAGGACAATGAATCTTGGTTACACATTCAGACCAAAACATCCGGGAGTTTACACTTCACTTCGTTTATATATCCAGGCGCAAAATCTCTGGGTATGGACAAAATATTATGGCTTTGATCCGGAAGTGAGTTCGAATGGTGGCAGTGCACCAGAAACGGCAGGAGTCGACTATGCCGCATATCCGCAAGCGAGGACGTTGACATTTGGTGTAAACTTTAACTTCTAAAAAAATTATTATGCGCAATCATATATTCATCATTCTTATTTTTCTTTCGACTTGCAGTTCGTGCAAAAAAATTCTGGATGTTACATCGCCCAATGCGGTTGCAGATCCTGATGTTTTCTCCAATGTATCTGGATTAAGAAATGCACGCATCGGGATGTACAACACATTGCAGGATAAAAATTATTATGGTTCGTCTTATCCATTGTTGGTTGATTGCTATTCTGACAATGGCACCACCGGTGGCTATAACGTGGTTGACCTGGATGATATCGCGGCTAAAATAATTCAAACCAGTAATCTCTATCCGCAAAACATTTATATCGCGATCTACAATAGCATTTATACCGCAAATAAAATTATCGAGAACATCGATAACGTTCCCAACCTCGATCCTGATGAAAAAAGCAATACACTTGGTGAAGCGCTATTCATTCGCGCATTGGGACATTTTGATTTGTTGCGTTTGTTCGGAGAACATTGGGACAAAACATCGGCTTACGGTATTTCGATCGTTACAACGGCAAAGGCACCGAAAGATCCAATAGCAAGAAGCAGCGTTGATGATTCTTACAAACAAATCATTGCTGATTTGCAGCAAGCGATCTCTTCCATGAATACGTACAATGGAAATCAATATGCTTCGGCATCTGCAGCAAAAGCCTTGCTGGCGAGAGTTTATTTGTATTATGGTGATAATGCAAACGCAGCAGTGATGGCGGGCGATGTAATTGGCGATAGCAATTTTTCATTGTTTGGTCCGGACGATTTCACCAAAATATATACTGATAAACTTACATCGGAAAGTGTTTTCGAATTGAAATTCGATTTGCAAAATCCAAGCGTTTATAATATAGTAACCTATGTACGTCCCGATGCACTTCGTACAGAAGTGCAATTTCTTGCTGCTGCGGATTTGAATAATTTCTTCCAAAACAGACCAACAGACAGACGTTCTGCGCTTGTTGATTTTGTAAACGAAGATCCAAGTATTCAGCCTGATGGACGTACGCAAAAATATCGCGGTGAAGCAACAAAAGATAATTCTGCATATATCATTCGTCTCGCAGAAATGTATTTGATACGTGCAGAAGCATTGGGAAGAACACTTGGTCTCGCAGATTTGAATACGCTTCGTGAAAACAGAGGTATGGCGGATTTGACTCCCGGTAATGTTCCTAACAATGCTGCATACGTGAATGCGGTGATGGATGAACGCAGGGCCGAATTGAATTTTGAAGGCCATCGTTTATTCGACCTCGCAAGAACAGGTATGGTGCAAACGGTATTAGGCGCAACAGTAAATCCAATCATGCCTATTCCACAAAGAGAGATCGAGGCAACGAATGGAGTTGTTGCACAGAACCCGGGATATTGAGCAATGAAATTCGGGAAACAGTGAAATTAAAAAATGCGAAACGTTAGATAACAATCGCTCACGTCTCACGTCTCCCGTCTCACGATGAATTCTGAAACGAAAAACAAAATTATGCCACGCAGTCCATTGACGTTTTTATTAAAAAAAACATTTGCCGATATCATCAGAGAAGAAAAATATAACAAAACAAAACCCGGCGATAATAGCCGCAGGCAATTTTTAAAAGATGCGGCACTTACGGCTGGTGGGGTCGCATTGCTACCTTCATTCACAAAAACATTTTCTTTTGATTTAGCCGATGATACAAAAATTGCAATAGTAGGCGCGGGTATGGCTGGACTGAATAGCGCGTACCAATTAAAAAAACTCGGACTAAAATCTACCGTGTATGAGGCTTCTGCGCGAACAGGCGGAAGAATGCTTACGTTGGAAAATCAATTTGGAAAAAATATCACCACTGATCTCGGGGGTGAATTTGTCGATACAACACACACCGAAATTATTCAGCTCACAAAGGAACTGAATGTCGATTTTTATGATCTGCGAAGAGACAGCTTATCACCCAAAGCATTTTATTTTGATGGGAAACATCTCGATGAACAAGATCTGCGTGATGCGCTGTTGCCTTTTTCAGCACAGATCGAAAAAGATATGCACTCCTTACCAGAAAAAATAAATCATACGACTGCGGCATCTTTTCGTCACCTGGACAATCAATCCATCTCCGAATACATTTCCGGTATCGGTATAAAAGGATGGCTGTATAATTTTTTGACAGTTGTACTTACAAGAGAATACGGCATGGAAGCTTCTGAGCAATCCGCCATCAATTTTCTAATTATGTTTTCTGATCCTTCGCAATCCGGAAAAGATTATGAATTGTTTGGAGATGATCACGAAGTTTTTAAAATAAAAGGAGGCAGTCAACATCTCACCAATCAATTATACAAACAGGTAAGAGAACAAGTGCAGCTAAAATATAAACTGACTGCAATCAGCAATGACAAAACAAAAGGATATGAATTGACTTTTGACAAAGACGGAACAACACAAAAAATAATTGCTGACTATGTGATCCTCGCTCTTCCGTTTTCGATACTCAGAAAAATAAAATGTGATATCGATATGCCGGCGGAAAAAAGAAAATGTATTGAAGAATTGGGTTATGGCAATAGCGGAAAATTTATCATGGGCATGCGCGACAAACCATGGAGAAGTGCAGGAATGCAAGGATACACATTTACGGATCTCGCATTTGGTTGTGGCTGGGATAGTAGTCAGTCACAATCTTTGAAAGAAGGAAGCTTCACTGTTTTTGGTGGCGGAAATATCATCGAGAATATATGCAATGAAACCGGTGAAGACTTATCGAAAAAATTTATTCCTGCGTTGGACACGATTTATACTGGAGCCCAACAGGCATATACTGGCAAAAATTCAAAATTCTGCTGGAGCAAAAACCCGTTCAGTGAAGCAAGTTATAGTTCATTTAAAAAAGGGCAGTGGAGTACACTTGCAGGTTGGGAAGCAGTTCCGCTTGGCGATATTTATTTCGCAGGAGAACATGTGAGCCTCGATTTTCAGGGATATATGAATGGCGCCGCACAAACAGGAAGAATTGCGGCAGATATGATCGCAGAAAAAATAAAAGCTAAAGCGTAGAATCGAATAAGCAAATTATCTATAATGGAAAAATCGAAAATATTATTGGATCGCAGAAAGAAATTTGTTCCAAATGCAATTGGGATTTTTAATCCGTCCACTGCAGTTAGCGCCAAAGGTGCGATGATCACAGATGCTGATGGAAAAGAAATGATTGATTTCGCCGGAGGTATTGGCGTTGTCAATGCCGGCCATTGTCCGCAACCTGTAGTAGAAGCCATTGCCAGGCAAGCCGCGACGATGATACACTGCAGTTTCAACGTGGCAACGTATGATATCTATTTACAACTGGCAGAAAAACTGGCCACTTTATTACCACATGGTGAACATACAAAAGTGATGCTAACGAATTCCGGTGCTGAGAGCGTGGAGAATGCAATCAAAATTGCACGCCAGGCAACGGGAAGACAAGCGATCATTTGTTATGACAATGCATTTCACGGACGCACGATGATGGCGATGACGTTGACATCCAAAGTTGGTTATAAATCAGGATGCGGCCCTTTCGCCCCGGAAGTCTATCGTGTTCCATTCCCTGACCATTATCGTTATGGGAATGAAATGAGCCTCGATGATTTCTCGGATATGCATCTGCGTGAGTTGGAGAATTTTTTTCATACACAAGTGGCCGCCGACCAGGTAGCGGCAATTATTATCGAACCAGTGCAAGGAGAAGGAGGTTTCAATGTCGTCCCCAAAAAATATTTGCAGGGTCTTCGCAATACTTGTGACAAGTACGGAATATTATTGATACTTGATGAAGTGCAGAGCGGATTTGGAAGAACAGGCAAATGGGCCGCTTATGAACATTACGATGTGAAACCTGATATTTCTGTATGGGCAAAATCGATGGGCAGTGGAGTGCCGATTGGTGCTGTAATCGGAAGAGCAAATATCATGGACGCATGTAAGCCTTCAA
This sequence comes from Bacteroidota bacterium, assembly GCA_018267615.1. Classification (GTDB taxonomy): domain Bacteria; phylum Bacteroidota; class Bacteroidia; order Chitinophagales; family Chitinophagaceae; genus Puia. The sequence continues at coordinate 41,803 of JAFDYD010000040.1, forward strand.
CCATCGGCGGCACATACCCGGGCAACCCGATTTGTTGCGCTGCCTCTCTTGCAACAATAAATTATATGGAAGAAATCAATATCAATAAGCTCGGAGAGAAAGTTGGTGAAATTGTACGAACACGTTTCAATTCGATGAAACAAAAATTTTCAGCAATCGGTGATGTGCGCGGGCTGGGGGCAATGATGGCATTTGAACTTGTGCAACAAAAAGATCCATTTCAACCAGACGCTGCACTTTGTAAAAAACTGATCGCTTATTGTGCAGCTCATGGACTAATTGTGATCAGTGCGGGTGTGAATGGAAATATTATTCGTGTATTGAGTCCGCTCGTGATTGAAGAAAAATTATTACAAAAAGGATTGGATATTATTGAACAAGGATTGGAAGAACTGACAAAGGGGTCGTAAAATAAATCCGAATCGTGAGACGTGAAACGATAAACGAGAGTATCTCACGGTTATCGTTTCACGTCTCACACAAAAAAAGCACATGAACCAACTATTTATAAATGGCGTATGGATCGATGCCGTTGACAAACGACAGTTCGATCTCCTCAACCCGGCTACGGAAGACGTGATTGGACAAATGAGTTTTGCAAACGGAAAGGATTGTCATATCGCTATTGACGCTGCAGCAACTGCTTTCAAAACATGGAGTCGAACGACTGCTTATGTCCGGGCGGATATTTTAAAAAAAGCCGCGACTTATATTCGAGAACATATTGAACCTCTTGCAAAAGATATGGTCAGCGAGAGCGGTAAGCCCCTTGCAGAAGCCAAAGGCGAGTGGACCGTTGCTGCAAATCTTTTTGAGTGGTATGCGGAAGAAGCAAAACGGGCGTATGGAAAAATTATTCCGACTAACAGACCGGATAAACGCAGTTCCGTAATATGGCAGCCGATGGGTGTGATCGGCGTAATCACAGCATGGAATTTTCCGGCATATAATCCCGCGCGTGCCTGGGCGGCCGCACTGGCCGCAGGTTGTACCGTTGTTGCAAAACCCGCTGAAGATACTCCGCTCTCAGCATTTCATATGGTGAATGCGCTGAATCATGCGGGTATTCCAAAAGGTGTGATGAATTTATTGATCGGCGATGCAGCGGCGATCGGAGATGCGATGCTCGATAATCCGTTATTAAAAAAAATAAGTTTTACAGGAAGCACAAGAGTTGGAAAATTATTAATGGACGGAGCATCGCGAACGCATACCAAACTTTCTCTCGAGCTCGGCGGCAATGCACCTGTACTCATATTTGATGATGTTGATGTAGATGCTATAGCAAAAGCCGCTGCTACTGCGCGTTTCAGGAATAACGGCCAGGTATGCATCGCTCCGCAAAGATTTTATATTCATAAAAATATTTACAAAGAATTTTCCAGTCTGGTCACGAAGTATGTGTCTGCATTAAAAGTAGGCGGAGGTTTTGAAGAAGGTGTAAATGTTGGTCCCCTCATCACAAAAAAACAAAGAGACAGCGTCTTATCACTGCTGGAAAAAACAAAAAAAGAAAATGGAGTGATATTAACCGGCGGTGATGTTCCTTCTCAGCCTGCCAAAGGTTATTTCATCAGGCCGGCTGTAGTAAGCGGGCTCGATCAAAATTCTTCCTTGGCGCGACAGGAAATATTCGGACCTATTCTGCCGCTGTTTTCATTCGACGACATCGATGATGCAATCGCAAAAGCAAATGATACAGAATATGGACTCGCGGCATTTGTATTCACCAACAATCTAAAAACTGCAGTGCATGTTTCGGAAAGACTTGAGTTTGGAATTGTCGGCATCAATGAATGGGCACCGCATGGAACAGAATCACCTTTTGGCGGATGGAAATATAGTGGGCAGGGACATGAAAGCGGATCGGAAGGATTGTATGAATACATGGAGAAAAAATTAATCAGCATCGGCGGATTATAATTGACACAAGAAGATTTCTAAATAAAAAAAACTCCGGATGGATTACGGCGCACTTGCACTCATTCCGCCATTGGTTGTTATCATACTAGCCATCATCATGCGATCTTCCTTCGAAGCATTGCTGATCGGATGCCTCGTCGGTTTCATCATCATTGGCTTACATACGCACACCAACTTTTTTACCAATTTCGTGGATACATTCAAATCCGTTTTGGAAGATAAAGATTCTGTGTGGGTGATTTTAGTATGCGGTTTATATGGTTCATTGATCGGGTTGATGGTGAGAAGCGGTGGCACTTTGAAATTCGGCGACTGGGCATTGAAAAAATTAAAAACAAAACGCAGTGCATTGATGGGAACCTGGGGACTTGGTCTCGCTATTTTTTTGGATGATTATCTAAGTGCGCTCACAGTGGGATTATCCATGAGAAAAATAACAGACGCATTTAAAATACCAAGAGAAAAACTCGCATACATCGTAAATACCACCGCGCCACCATGGTGTGTGATCGTTCCCATTTCTACCTGGACAATTTTTATTGGTAATATATTGGAGAAATCCGATGTAGCAACACAAGGAACCGGCCTTGCTACTTATTGGAAAATGATTCCTTATGTTGCTTACGGATATATATCAGTACTCATCATTCCATTATTCATCTATGGTATTTTTCCATGGTTTGGTAGAATGAAAGCGGCAGATATATTGGCGATGGAAACAGGAAGACTCAGGCGGTCAGAAATAATTGCGTCCTCGGCACTTGATATCACACCACTCAATCCGAAGAAACAATCAAAGGTGATTTTTTTTCTGCTACCCATCCTGGTGTTGCTAGCTGCTACAATATATTTTGATATCGACGCACTAAAAGGAGTATTGGTAGCCGTTAGTTTTACTTTTTTATATTACCTGATTATCCGGCTCGGAACATTCCGCCAGTTATCTGAAACATTATTCAGCGGATTTAACAGCATGGTATATGCGCTCGCCATATTGATGATGAGTTATGTATTGAAAGAAGTGAATGATAAAATGGGATTAACCCAATACGTATTACATGCGGCATCGCCTTATCTCAACAAACAATTATTGCCGGTGATTGCATTTGCTTCGCTTTCGCTGATCTCCGTAACGACGGGTTCATCATGGGGATTATATGCTGTTGCAATTCCATTGATCGTTCCATTGGCAAAACATTTTGATTCAAATATCCTGCTCAATTGCGGAGCAGTGATCAGCGCTGGCGTATTTGGCGCGAATGCCTGCTTGTATTCCGATGCAACTGTTCTCACTGCACAAAGTACAGAATGTAATAACCTTGATCATAGTTTATCGCAATTGCCATATGCGTTAATCGCATTTGCATTATCATGTATTCTTTATATTATCCTTGGCTACACGATGGCCTAAATTTTTAAATCTTATTTTATGCATACTGCCATACGAACATATTACAAAGAAATCAAAGGAGGCCTGGTGGTGCAACATATGCAACCACAACATGCGCAACAACTCGGCGAACTTCAGAAAATTGTTTTCCCAACATTAGCTGACGACGAATTGATAAGAGCCGAACATTATTTGCATCACCTGGAAATATTTCCCGAGGGACAATTTGTAATTACAGATGGTGATAAAGTAATAGGAATGACGACCACCATGCGTAGTGATTTTGATTTTTCAGATTATCATCACACATTTAAAGAAACAATTGCAGGCGGCTGGTTGACCAATCACAATCCCAATGGAGATTGGTTATATGGATTGGACATTGGTGTGCATCCGGATTACCGTGGACTCGGTCTGGCACGAGTGTTATATCGCGCACGTCACGAAATAGCCAGGCAATTGCGATTGAAGGGACAACTCACTGTTGGTATGCTGAGTGGTTATGGTGCAGTGAGTAAGCAGATCAGTGGTGAAGAATATTATAAGGAATTGATAGCCGGAAAAAGGTTTGATCCAACGATCACACCACAAATGAAAATAGGTTTTGAACCGATCGCTTTAATTCCTGATTATGTAAACGATCCCGTTTGTGGCAATTATGGCGTACTTATTAAAATTGATATCAATAAAGAAATTTAGAGCAGTGAAAAATAGTGAAATAAAAATTGCAAAGACTGAGAGCGACATTTTAAAATGTTGGGATGTAATAAAAGCCCTGCGGCCTCATCTCGATAAAAATGTTTTTGTATCTACTGTTACAGCCATGATAAATGAAGGTTATACACTTGCATTTATTGAAGAAGATGGTATAGCTGTTGCGGCTATTGGTTACCGTTACCTACAACTATTATACAACGGGAAACAGTATTATATCGATGATCTCTCGACATTGCCCGGTTACCGGGGAAAAGGATATGCAGGAATGTTGTTGGATTATGTAGAAACAAAAGCAAAAGAAAAAGGGTTTAATGTTGTCACACTCGATTCTGGTTATCAACGATTCGATGCACATCGGTTATACCTGAATAAAGGTTTCGTTATAAGTTGTCATCATTTTTCTAAAACTATATAAATTTTATGTCGCAAATACAATTGAAAACTGCATTGCCCGGTCCCAAGAGTTTGCAGGTATTGGAAAGAAGAAAGAATGCATTGCCATCTGGTCTTGCAAAATCAACAGAAGTAGTTGTTGAAAGGGCAGAAGGAGCACTGGTTTGGGATGTGGATGGAAATCAACTGATCGATTTTGCCGGCGGAATCGGTATGATCAACATTGGCCATCGCAATGAGAAAGTAGTTGATGCAATCAAGAAACAGTTGGACAAATATATTCATACCTGTTCTTTGGTAACTACGATGGAGCCTTATGTTGAACTGGCAGAATTATTGAATAGTCTCACACCCGGAAATTTCAAAAAGAAAACATTGCTTGCGAATTCCGGATCGGAAGCCGTGGAGAATGCGATCAATGTAGCGAAATATTATACAAAACGCAATGCTGTATTGTGTTTCGAAGGTGCTTATCATGGAAGAACCTTACTAACGTTGAGCCTCACCAGTAAATATGCTTTGTTCAAAAAAGGTTTCGGATCGTATGTTCCGGATATCTATCGTATTCCTTCACCAAACACTTATCGAAAAGCAAACGGTATGAGTGAAGAAGAGTATATTTCTTCCTGCATTGAAAAATTAGATGAAGCTTTTATATCACAGGTTGATCCCGAATCGCTGGCTGCAATCATCATCGAACCGGTATTGGGTGAAGGCGGATTCTTACCGATACCAGGTGCCTATCTTCGTAAACTGCGGGAAGTATGCGACAAATATGGAATCGTTTTTATTGCGGATGAAATACAATGCGGGGCATCGCGAACAGGAAAATTATTTGCGATTCAACATAGTGATGTAATTCCAGATATTGTTGTAAGTGCGAAATCAATTGGAGCGGGTATGCCGATCAGTGCAGTTACCGGGAAAGCAGAAATACTGGATGCTCCACATCTCGGTGGACTTGGTGGCACTTACGGAGGCAATCCACTTGCTTGCGTCGCTGCAATCGAAGCGATCAACATATTAAAAAGTGATGATTTCTTAAAGAGAGTAAATGAAGTTGGTGAAATAATTCGTACTACACTGGAAAAATGGAAAGAAAAATATTCCATCATCGGTGATGTAAGAGGACTCGGTGCAATGCGGTTGGTGGAATTTGTGAAAGATAGAAAAACGAAGCAACCCGATGCGGAAGTGACATTGGAAGTGATCAAAGACGCAGTATCAAATGGATTGATCATGATCCGCGCGGGATTATTTAGCAATTGCATTCGCCTATTGCCGCCTGTTGTAATCAGTAATGAACAATTAATTGAAGGGTTGAATGTATTGGAAGCCGCAATCGCAAGAGCGCAAGCGAAAAGGTAGGCTATTAGGTAAAAGGTATAAGGTATAAGGTATAAGGTATAAGGTATTTCATACCTTATACCCTACACCTTTTACCTTTTTAAAAAAAACTCAGAAATAAAATATTTTGTCTTCTCTCATCATCCATAATGCCAACCTGGTTTCTTTTCACAATAGATTTGTGAAAGGAAATGCCGACACGATCGCGGTAAACGGCGAACGTATCGAAGCGATTGGAGATTTTAATTCTTTGAAATCGCTTATCCATCCTAATACTACGGTCATTGATGCTGCAGGGAAAACATTGATGCCCGGGTTAAATGATACGCATATTCATATTTGGAAAGTCGGCAATCTAAAAACTTTTATGCTTGATGTGCGCGCAGCGAAAAGTCTGGATGAAATGTTGAGCATGATTGAGGTTTTTAATATTCGTCATCCTGAAGTGAACTGGATCACTGCGAGAGGTTTTAACGAAGCTGCCTGGAAAGATGGACGAATGCCTGATAAAGATGATCTGGATAAAATAATAAAAGATAAGCCAGTTTACCTGATACGTACTTGCGCGCATATTGCGGTGGTCAATACAAAAGCATTGGAACTATGTGATATTTCTTCGCGAACAATAGCGCCGCAAGGAGGGATGATCTATAAAAATAGTCGCGGTGAACTGAATGGTATTTTTGCTGAAACAGCATTGGGTCTTGTTACAAATCATATTCCCGCATATACAAAAAAAGAATTAAAGCAGATGGTCACTGCGGCACGCGATGAGATGTATAGTTATGGAATTACAGCCGCTACCGATCCTGCTGTAGATCCATTATTACTCGACGCATATTACGAGATGCATGAAGATGATGAATTGGGATTTCGTTTGAATGCAATACCGATATTATTGCCTGATGGCGGCGGACAAGCCTATCCCTTGCCGGAATTTTTTTCTTCGGACGGGTTCAATGTAAATACAGTAAAATTTTTTAGCGATGGAGGTTTGAGCGGTAAGACATCTGCCTTAAAAAGATTTTATAAAAATTCTTCAGAGCGGGGAATCTTAAGATTGGCAAAAGGACAATATTTAAAACTCTGCAAAGCCACCATGGCAAATGGTTTGGGCGTGGCTACACATGCAATCGGTGATGCTGCTATCGAGTTCGTCGTTGAATCATACAAGGAATTGAATCGGGAATTTCCAAACGCAATTAAGCGCATCGAACATTTAGGTTTACCCGAAGAAAAACATTTACGCGATATGGCTGAGCACCATATTGCCACTTCTATGCAAACAATTTTTATCAGTGAACTCGGTAAAAATTTTATAAAATATCTCGACGAAGATTACCTGGATCGTTGCTATCCGGTCCGGTCTGTTTTAAAACACGGCATCCTCACAGCGCTTTCTTCTGATTCACCCGTGGTAAAAGATTTTAATCCTTTCAAAGGAGCTGAGGTTGCTGTCACAAGAAAGGATAATGAAGGAAATATTATCGCGGCGCATGAAGGTATCAGCATTGCGGAAGCATTAAAAGCTTACACTATGAGTGCTGCTGCTATTGGCAACACATCGCATATTGGTTCTTTGCAAAAAGGTAAACTGGCTGATTTTATTTTATTGGACAAGGATCCTCTGACCATAAAACCCGAAATGCTTACATCTGTGAACGTCGAAAAAACTTTCGTGGGAGGAAAATGTGTCTGGGAGAAAACAAATACTCATCACTCGGGCGCACGCTGATTTTAATTTATCAAGTACTTAAAGATATTAATTTCTGTACCCTGCATTCCGAATATCCATTTTTAAATCTACATAACATGTTGCAGGTTATATCATATCAAATAGCGGATAGTATAGACATTAAATCGACCAGGCAATTTCTTACCATTGAATTGCTGCATGCGGATGCTGATGAGTTATTCTATCAAACCGGGCCCTCTGCATTTGTATATATTTTTAAATATGGAGTGGTTTGTTTTTTAAACTATGAAGAAACCAAAATCGGTGAAGTGATTCAATCGATTGCTCCTTATTGCAGGAACCTGTTTGAGCAAAAATTAAGTGAAGAATTTCAAATCGAAGTTGGTTCAAAAGAAAATAAATTCGGCTATAACAAAATTGAAATTACAGATGCGAATGTAGAAATATTCAGGTTGATCATGCTGAACGTATCGCAATCCGTCGCGCTCGATTATTATTCCGATCAAACCAGTAAATTACTCGAAGAAACCAACCATCACACAGAAGTTCTTGAGAAAAAAGGGAAGCTTGATATTTCGGGACGCACATTGACAAAATATATTGGCAGAACGCTGAATCTTACGAATAGGATCACAGAGAACCTGTATATTTTCGACTCTCCCGCAGAAACATGGGAAGATGAAAATCTAAACAAAATCGATATCGGGTTGAAACGTACATTCGATTTGCAGGAAAGATTTAGGAATATCCAGGAAGGATTGGGTATCGTAAAAGAAAATCTCGAGTTGTTTAAAGACATCATGCAATACAGAAACAGCAACCTGCTTGAGTGGGTGATTATTATTTTGATTTTTTTAGAAGTGATGAATTTGTTTGTTGAGAAAATATTTAAGTGAGGTTGTCTAATAGTGTAAAGTTTGATATAAGTTATATTAGCGTGTTGGTTTGAACTCCAAGAATATTTCGCGCAGAGCACG
>JAFDYD010000041.1 GCA_018267615.1 Bacteroidota bacterium
CTCTGCGCACTCCTTTTCTCTGCGTGCTCTGCGCGAAACATTTAAATGATAATCTAATCGAAGAATGACAGAGTATTCATTCTCATTTTTTCCCGTATAGTTTGTTAATCGCTTCGGTTCTATTACTCACGTGCAATTTTTCGTAGAGATTATGAATATGCTGCTTTACCGTATTGATCGAGATATGTAATTTTTCGCCGATCTCCTTATACAAAAAACCTTTTGCTAAAAGCTGAAGTACTTCTGTTTCTTTCTGAGTAAGCAGATTTTTTTTCGAATCAAATTTGTGATGACGCTGAAATGATTTAATCACTTTTCTTGCAATATCAGTACTCATCGGCGCGCCACCATTATGCATTTCGATAAGAGCTTCCAGGATTTTTTCTTTCGGCGTTTTTTTCAGCAGGTATCCATGTGCGCCGGCTTCCAAAGCATCGAATACTTTGTCGTCATCCTCAAAAATCGTGTACATGATAAATTGAGTGTGCGGACAAGCATCCCTGATTTTCCGGATGCATTCTACGCCAGACATGCCCGGCAGGTTGATATCCATAATCACTATTTGTGGCTGCTCTTCAGGAATTCTCTCTCTTGCCGTCTCCGCATTATGATAGGAAGAAATAAAAAGAAACTCATCAGAATCCCTGACCAGGTTTTCCAGGCTTTCACGCACTTCGGAAAGATCTTCTACAATACTTAATGTTATACCAGGCATAGCATAAAAGTAATCATCATTTATATTGCGATTCAATAACACTTTTGTTATATAGGAACTTCAAGCTTTATGATTGTCGCCGGGTTATTTTGGATTATCAATTTTCCTTGCATTGCTTCGGCTCTCTTTTTCATGTTTATTAAACCATTTCCGGTACGGGCTTCCTGTTTTCCAAAACCAGAACCATCATCTGCTATTCTCACCAACAAATTTTCACCAGTATCGATCGTAATGCTTACTTGCTTTGCGGTCGCGTGTTTCACCACGTTATGCAAACTTTCTTTCACAATCATAAATACATTGCGCCGCACACGACCACTCACCATATTTGCCGGTATGATTTCTGGCAAAGAAAAACTGCAAGCAAGATTATTTTCATTGCAGTATTCGACTGCATACGAACGAAGATAAAATAGCATGTCTTCAAGCGTATTATTTTTTTCATTCATCGCCCAGATAATCTCACTCATTTTTTCAACCAATTCATTGGACGATTTTTTTAATTTTTCAACATCGGGTCTCACTTTTTCATCTTGCGTCTTTTCCAAAATGTTTTCTGTGATAAATTTTATCCTTGTCAACCCGGCACCGAGATCGTCATGCATATCTGTGGCAATTCTCGTACGTTCTATCTCTATCGCCTGTTGCCGTTCCAGTATTGTACGCTGGTTTTTCAATTTTCTTTTCACATAAGACCTGATGAGCAATAGAATGACAACTGCCACACCTAAAAAAACAATTAACCTGAACCACCATGTTTGCCAAAAAGGAGGATCAATAATAAACGGGAAGCTAAGCGATTTTTCAGCATACTTCATCGAAGGGAAAATTGCTTTCACGATCAATTTATAATGCCCCGGATCAAGATTTAAAAAATCGAAACTGGCTTTGTTGGATGGCTCACTCCAACTTGTGTCCGTAATACCATTCAGTTGATATCGATAATTAATAGATTTTTCATCGATGAATGACGGGGCAGCCAGGTTGAATGAAATATTATTTTGCAAATGACTGAAATGTGAAGGAATTGAATTCACATCAAGATTGGTTCCATTCACTCGTATGGATGTCAGCAAAAGGTTCGGCGTGAAATTACCCGGTTGTCGGTCACTGTTAATTACTTTGATGGCGCTGCCTTCGTTACCAACTGCCCAAACAGTATTTTTTGAATCGATATCTACATGAAAAATCGTTTGGAAAATATTGTTGTTGCGTGTGATGTTCTCGATACTGCATTTATTTCCGATGCAATTGATCTTATCCAACCCATTTTGTGTTCCTGCCCAAATATTATTGTGGCCGTCGCAGGCCAATGAATAAACGAAATTGTCCGTCAATCCTTCGCGTATGCTATACTGACGGATTGATTTTATTTTCATCTTATCCATTTCGACACAATAAATACCGCTGTTCCTCGTCCCGATCCAAATATTATTTGAACTATCAAGCGTCATTGATCTCGGATCCGGGATGTTTAATTCCGGACTGTAATCATGAAGCATGCGTAAATAATTTTTTTTGTCTTCAGGATGCAATTCGAATGCATATAAACTTTTTGCGCGGGTAACAACCCAAAGGCGATTGGATTTGTCTTCAATAAACCGATCAATGAGCTGGTTGATATTATGGAATGAAGTTGAGTAATCTGTAAAAATATCGAGCAGATAAAATGTCTTGTTTTGCACAACACTAAAATGTATGATGCCATGACTGTCGATGAATCCTGTTTCAAATTGCATATCATCCGCAGGCAGTCGCAATACTTCCTCTGGATGCGCATATGCATCGACGTGATTATTGTCTCTGATTTTATATAGGCGATTTGCGTCGGAGAGGTAAAGTGTTTTGCCGAAAATAAGAATAGACTTGGCACTTATTTTTTTTCCAAGATTAAATTTCCTGATGCTGCCGCCGCTAATGAATGATATCGAATTTTTATTTTTCTCGTACACCCAGGTGGTATCATTGACGCATTGCAAAGTAAAAATATCGGCACGGTCGTTATCTGAAAGTTTGCTTACGATGCTTACATCCGTATTTATCATTTTAATGATGCCGCTACCATCTGTCGCTATCCACAATACTCCTTCGCGATCAAAATAGAGGCTGGCAATATTGCTTGACTCCAGTCCCTGCCAACTGCTTATGATTTGATACTCGCCACGTGGCGGGATCTTAATGAGCATGCCCGCTCCGCGAAGCCATGTATTATTTTCCCGGTCAAAATAAATATCACCAATGATCTGTCCCGGACCCAATTGTTTCCAGGCACTTTTTGAAATTAATTTTATTTTTCCTTGTTGAAGAGATGAGCTATCCAGTTGATATAAATTATTTGCAGATGCAAGCCAAACAGATTGGTCACGATCATTGATGGTAGCGCCGGTTATTTGAATCGGCGGTGATACATCCAGCGTCTTGTGTTCGAGTTGATCGTATATAATTAAACGAACATCGTCGGCGCCTACCCATGCTGTGATCAGGAAATAATGATTCCATTGTATAATTGTGTTGAGAAATCGGTCCTTACTTTCAGCTGTGCCTTCAAACAAAGGAATTCGTTTAAATTTTTTTTCTTCAAGAATAAAAAGCCCTTCATCGCTTACAACATATAAATTTCCATCCGCGGCTTTGAAAAACTTGTTGATGACGGGACAAAAATGATCTGCTGTTTCAAAGAAATTCACCCGGCCATTCACAAGTGTATTCAACTTGTTGCTATTCGTAGCAATAAGCATTGAATCGGGAGCAGCTTCAAAAATATCATTGACCAAATCACTTGCAAGTCCATTTGACATCGAATAATTTTCGAACTTCTGACCATCATATACACTAAGTCCCCCAAACGTGAGAAAATACATTCTGCCTTTGCTGTCTTGGGAAACAGATTTCGTTCTGCTGTTGATCAAACCATTTTTGGGAGTATAGTTGACGAATGGATAGCGTTGCGCCAAACCCGCGCTACAAATAAAACTGCAGGCAACCAGGATATGAGGTTTCCGGAACCACATGAAATAAAAATAACAAATTTTCAGAAGAGCGATATCTGGTAGCGGATCGGTTTGAAACTTCTATTAGCCCACTGAGTACGTGGGGTAATATTTTTTTACCATATGGGCATAGTAGGTGAATAGGTACCCATAGGAAATTCAAGATACCCCATTACCCAACCTTTCAAATTTTGTTAAATGAAAATAGTTGTATATTGCTATTTCTTGAAACGGACTGCTGCCATACTGCTTCTGGGATTATTTCTTTTCAATTCAGTGGGTTACCGCTTGTGGGTAAATCATGTTGAAAGCAGTGCCAACGATACCTTGATCAGCGAGATCGACAATAATAAATATGATGAATCACAACTCTTGCTTTTCAAAATCCCGGTTTCGAGACTCTCTTATTATAACAATTCCAATCAATTTGAACGTGTGAATGGCCAGGTTGAGGTACGCGGTATAGAATATCAGTTTGTGAAACGGCGTCTCTATAATGATTCACTTGAATTGTACTGCATCCCTAATCATACAGCTACGATGTTGCGACAGGTAAAGAATGATTTTTTTAAAGTGATGAATGATTTGCAAGCAAACGAATCCAATAAAAAAACGCCTTCTCATCCGAATATTTTTAAGAGTTTTTCAACAGACGATTATACTGTAAACGATGCATTGATATTGACAATTCATGCCTCGCAAATTATTAAAAGCCCGGCCAACTACGCCGAAGCGCTGACATCTTTATACCAGTTCACTGCAGAACATCCTCCAGATTTTTTCGCTTAACCATTCCTCTGTGTGATTTTTTGAACGTTGGTCAACGCTGACGATACAATGCATCACATCTTTCTATTTTACTGTTTACCAAAATCCTGAACATATTGTTTCATCAAATTATAAGCAATGCCTTATATATCTCTCGAAGCGCATTTACCGGGCATAACCGGCTTGCTCGAATATAGAAAAGATACAGCTGCTCCTATCCGCTCGCTGACGCAAGTTTTATTGCGTGGCCCCTCCACTTTGTCTGAAGGTGAACGGGAATTGATTGCAACGATCGTGTCTTACGGTAATGAATGCAAATTTTGTACTGCAGCTCATACGGCAGCGGCAGATACATTGCTCGGTGAGAGCAACACATCACAACGCATGAAAGAAAATATTGTATCGGCGCCGGTGAGCGAAAAGATGAAAGCGCTTTTAGAAATTGCTGCACTCGTTCGGCAAAACGGGAAAAATGTAACTGACGAAGCAATACAAAAAGCAAAGAAAGAGGGCGCGACTGATATTGAAATTCATGATACAGTACTGATCGCTGCGTTGTTCTGTTTGTACAATCGATATGTAGATGGACTTGCAACTGTTACTCCGCCGCAACCTGAATTTTACCAGGCACTCGCGGATCGTCTTGTAAAACATGGATACAATCGATTGCCGCAGGGATATGATCATTTGAAAAAAACCGCAACAGAAGTAAAATGAAAACGCCCAACACAAGAAATTTACAAAGTGCATCAATTCGTGTATCTGCTGTTTCCGAAAATTCGTATGCAGCGATCCGCGAAACAAAATCTTACTATATCACCTTGTTTGTATTTTGTTTTTTAAGCAGCATGCTTGGTGGAACTGTGTCCACCTTGATGTCTGTGTATTTGCCCGTCGTCGTACAAGAATTAATGAAGAACGTTGGAGCAGATAAAATAAACGATGTCGGTGCGTATATCAATGCTGTTTTTATTTTTGGGTGGACGATCGGCGGTGTTGTATGGGGTATTGTTGGCGACAAAACCGGAAGAAAAAGATCGTTTATACTGAGCACAGCTTGTTATGGAATATTTACATTGCTAACATCGATTGCATCAAGCTGGTATTGGGTGCTGGCCTGCAGATTTATGTCGGGCTTTGGCGTGGGTGGTGTTCTCGTTGCCACCACGATATTGGTGGCAGAAGGATGGTCGGACAAAAAACGTGCAGTGATGTTGGGCATTCTTTCTGTATCAATTCCTGTTGGAATTTTTTCTGCTGGGCTGATTAATTTTTTCCTTTCTACCTGGCGACAAGCATTTTTGATTGGTATTGTTCCATCCCTGCTGGCGATATTCGCAACCTTCGTCTTCCGCGGATCGGCCGGTAATGATCGCAATAACAGTGATGGACACCCGAAAATTGATACCGGGAATTTTTTGTCGGCCCAGTACAGGAAGAATCTTGTTTTGGGGTCGATCATTTTTGGCACAATGTTGATTGGATTGTGGGCGATTTTTTCGTGGCTTCCTACCTGGGTGCAAACAGTATCATCGGAAAACGACGCGCAACACGGACGTGGCATCAGTATGATGATATTAGGTTCGGGTGGATTGCTGGGTGGATTTATTTCCGGTTGGGTTGTGAATGCATTTGGTTTACGTCGTACGATGATTGCATGTTTCAGTGTGTGTTTTGTAATGGCATTTATTCTTTTTAAACTCAACATCAATTTTTCTGGCGCGGCATATTTCGAACTCGCGCTCCTTGCATTGTTCTTCGGAATTAGCCAGGGAGCGCTTTCGGTTTATATCCCTCAACTGTTTCCGGCAAAGGTTCGTGCATCAGCAACAGGTTTTTGCTTCAATATCGGTCGGCTGTTTACTGCATTCGCCGTGTTTTTTGTAGGAAGCCTGGTAAGTTTTTTTGGCGGATATGGGAATGCAATTTTCGTTTTTTCTTTTGTTTTTGCGATCGGTCTCGTGATGACGATTTTGAATCCTGGAACGACGGAGATCGAAAATGGCCACGATAAAAACTAATATAATTATGGTGAATAAAAGCATCTGGTGTGTTAAGATGATTCACCAATCATTCAATAAAAAATAAAAACTATGCCTCATATACAAGTACCAGAAGGAGTGCCAGGAATTCGAAGCCTGGTAATGTTTCGGCCCGAGACCGGGCAATACCTGTACGAATTGGCGCAGGTACTGCTACGCGGCGAGTCTCCACTTAGCGAAGCAGAACGAGAATTGATTGCGGCGTATGTGTCATCCCGAAACAATTGCATGTTCTGCATGAGCAGTCACGCGGCCGCAGCGCGCTGTCTGTATGGCGATCAAAAAAATATTGTCGATGAGGTGTTGGCGGATATGCAACGGTCATCTGTAACCGAAAAAATGAAATCGCTTTTACACATTGCCGGTAAAGTACAGATACTGGGGAAAGAAGTTACAGAGGAAGATGTTGCGGCTGCGCGTGAACAAGGTGCATCCGAACGCGAGATCCATGACACTGTTTTAATCGCCGCTACATTTTCAATGTTCAACAGGTATGTTGACGGACTTGCAAGCTGGACTCCAACAGATCCCGCTGCCTATGAAGAAATGGGAGTAAGAATGAGCACGAAAGGTTATGCGCTACCAACAAAAATTTAAAAAATATGGCACATATTAATCTTCCTGATTTACCCGGCATCCGCGGACCTATGGCGTTTAGTCCCGCTACCGCAAAACCGTTAAATGAACTGGCAGAAATGTTACTGCGTAATGATAATAATTCATTGTCGCGCGGCGAAAGAGAATTGATCGGAGCATACGTATCTTCTCTCAATGATTGTTTCTTTTGTCAGAATGTGCACGGTGCGCTCGCTGGTCATTACCTGAACTGTGGAATACCCGAGATCGACGCCATCAAAAAAGATTATGCATCGACTGACATTTCTGATAAAATGAAATCTCTGTTGTCGATTGCCGCAAGCGTACAAAAAGGCGGCAAGTATGTAAAAAAAGAGCAGATAGAAGCTGCAAAAAAACTTGGCGCATCAGACAAAGAAATTCATGACACAGTTTTGATCGCGGCGGCTTTTTGCATGTTCAACCGTTATGTGGATGGCTTGGCAACATGGGCCCCGGAAGACAGAAACTACTATGTAAACCGTGCACCACAACGTGCGGAAGAAGGATATATTGATTTTGATTTGTACAAATGAATGGCTGATAGGATGTCTCGACAAAATTCGTGGTGAAAACTAAAAGATGAAAAGGCTGAGGTCTCATGAAAAACACGGAGAGCATTTAAAAAAACAATTCATTCATCTAAAAAAAGTGATTTATGAAAATTCAAACGGAACCAATCGGAAGTATTCCACGCCCGATAGAATTGATCTTAGGAGTGAAGGCGCATGCAAGCGGCCAACTCGATGATCGTGGGCTGCAGGAATTATTTGACGCTGCACTACTAGACACCATAAAAAATCTTGAAGCAACAGGATCGCCGGTGATCTCAGATGGCGAGCAAACTAAACCAAGTTTTGTCGCCTATCCCATCGCCGGCATGACAACACTTGCTCCTGACGGTGTTGTGATTCCATTTGAAGATGGCCATACCCGGCAACTACCAGTAATTACGGCTGGCCCTTTCCGTTATGAAACATACGCGGATGCGTATCTCAGCAAAGCAAAACAATTAACAGCAATGCCGGTGAAACAAGCAGTGATATCAGCATCTGCATTGAGTTTATTATATCCTGCTGCAGGAATTGAAGGTTATAGTCGTGACCAATTCATCCAGGACCTCGTTAATGAAGCAGCGGCTGATATTCGAAGAAGTCTTGATAGCGGTGCTTATAATGTGCAAATCGATTTTACAGAAGCAAGACTATCATTAAAACTTGATCCAAGCGGCGGACTACTTCAATCATTCATCGATTTAAATAATATGGTGCTGAACCGGTTTAGTGAAGAAGAAAGAAAGCGCATCGGTGTGCATTCATGCCCCGGCGGAGATCATGATTCAACACATAGCGCAGATATCAGTTATGCAGATCTTCTGCCTTTGCTTTTCGGAATGAATGCAACGAATTTCTACCTGGAATATGCCGGAGAAAAAGATAAAGCATCCGTGCTCGCTTCTATTAAAGAAAATTTGCGTCCCGGTCAGCGTGTATTCCTCGGCGTTATAGATGTGCTGAATCCAAGAATTGAAACGCCTGAAGATGTTCGCGATTTGATTCTTGAAGCAGCAGAAAAAATTCCATGGGAACAAATTGGAACCACCGACGATTGTGGCTTCTCTCCTTTTGCAGATGATGTTTCTACTGCAAGAGATATTGCTTTTGCAAAAATTAAATCACGCATCGAAGGAACGAAGATGGCGGAGGATGTGCTGAGTAAGAAGAGCGTAGCTGTTGGAGGGTGAGGGTTTGACCCTTTGCGATTTTGCGCCTTTGCGAGAAAAAAATTATCACGCAAAGGCGCAAAATCGCAAAGAATTAACTCTATCAACCAACACAACATATATTTCAAATAAAACAAAATTCACAAATGCCATACATTAACGTCAACAACGATCTTCCGGGTATCCGCGGCCTGATGGCCTTTAGTCCGGAAACCGCAGCGCCTATGGGCGACCTTGCAAATGCTTTATTAAAAGACACAGAAGGATTGAGTCCGGCTGAGCGAGAATTAATAGCGACACATGTCTCTTATCTGAATGATTGCTTTTATTGCCATCATTCCCACGGAGAAATTGCGTGCATTTATTTAGATGGAAATCGCGACCTCGTCGACCAGGTTAGACACGATTACCAACATGCACCTATAACCGAAAAACTAAAATCACTTTTACGGATTGCCGGAAAAGTACAGCAGGGCGGCAAAAAAGTGACAACCGAAGATGTAGAGAATGCACGCACTAACGGCGCAACGGACAAAGAAATCCACGACACGGTATTGATTGCTGCGGCATTTTGTATGTTCAATCGTTATGTAGATGGTTTAGGCGCAACCACACCTACTGATCTCAGCACTTACCCGCCAAGGGCAAAACAAGTTGCCGAGAATGGATATGGCCGACATATTTTTTCGCAACACCAACCACTATAAATTTTTTAGCTACAGCCAAAAGCAACTATTATATTTTGAGAAGATTGCTAACCATATTTCTCTTACTCATTGTCACCTTTAACTGGTTTGGATACCGGTTGGTTGCTGCATTTATGGAAGATCGCGCAAATGATAAAATGGAGCATCTGCTGGACAATGAAAATTATGATCAGGCACAATTGATTTCGATCTCTATCCAAGCCCATGATCTTTCATACGCAAGTAACGATCTCAATTTTAAACGCGTAAATGGCCGGGTCGAAATCAATCGCGTTCAATATAGTTTTGTAAAATGGAGAGTGTATGATGGTGTACTGGAATTATTGTGTTTGCCGAATATGATTGCTACGAAATTAGAGAAGACCAATGTCGACATATTTAAATTGATCAGCGATCTACAGAACGAAGGACAAAATAAAAAATCGAGCCCATTGTCCAATATCGCAAAAAATTTATCAGCAGAATATTATATCGAAAGCGATGCTTTGACCTTCGTCATTTGTTTTAAAAATTTGAAAGGACGATACCATTTATCTTCGGACATCCCGATGAACTTTTCTTCCCCGATCGATTATCCACCCGAATATCATTGCTGAATTATTCAAAAAAGTTCATTTGAATTTACGCTTATATCAAAAGATAATCATGACGGAAATGATTTTGCTATTCACAAAACCAAAACATTCAGCAATGAGGAAATTATTTTTTATTGCTGCAAGTATATGTTTGATAATGATTCCAACAATCATACTTGCACAAACCAAAACGATTACTGGAACAATAACTGATGCTAAAGGATTTCCTGTTCCGGGAGCCACGATTACGGTTCAACGTGGTGGCCAGGGAACAGTTTCAGACAACGACGGAAAATTCAAATTAAATGTGCCGGCAAATGCCACACTCTTAATTAGCTTTTCCGGATTTCAAACCCAAACGATAAAGACAGATGCGAATACAACGGATCTACAGGTAAAACTTTCAGAGGATATCACAAAACTTGACGAAGTTGTAGTCACTGGTCTGAGCACTTCTGTTAAGAGAAGAAATCTTGCCAATGCAGTAGCAACTATTTCTTCGAAAGAATTAAATGGCATCTCTCCACCGCAAACATTCGATGCAGCTCTGGAAGGAAAAATTCCGGGCGCGTATATCAATTCGAATACCGGTGCACCCGGTGGTGGCATGTCAGTCAGATTAAGAGGACTCACTTCCGTATATGGAACATCACAACCATTATATGTGCTCGATGGTGTGTTCATCGACAACACGTCGACATCTGCGGGATTAAATTACGTAACCAATGCGCTGGCCACAGGAGCGTTAACTTCCAACCAAGATAACCCATCAAGCAGGATTGCCGATATCCGGCCGGAAGACATAGAGAATATTGAAATTCTCAAAGGCGCATCCGCAGCAGCGATCTACGGATCGAAGGCTGCAGCAGGTGTTATCATTATCACAACAAAAAGAGGAAAACAAGGAAGAACGAAAATTACGGTTTCGCAAGATCTTGGTTTTATCAAAGCAAGAAAATTACTTGGTGTGCGCCAATTCACGGCGGACCGCGCAGCAAGTCTTGGTGGCAATGATAGCACACTTGGTGCAGCGCTTCGTCAACAATTTCTAGATGCACAATCAAAAGGTGCAATTTACGATTACGAAAAAGAAATTTATGGCAACACCGGATTTGCACGTAATACTGTTGTGAGCGTAAGCGGTGGAACAGAAAAAACAGATTTTTATTTTTCTGCCGCGCAAAAAGATGAAGGAGGAATTGTAAAAAATACAGGTTATAGAAATACGAGTTTCAGATTAAATGTCGATCATCGTGTCAACGACAATATCAAGATTGGCATCAGCACCAATTATATCAATTCGTCGGCCGACAGAGGATTGACAGGAAATGACAATGCGGGTGTTACATATGGAATCGCACTCGCGTTCACACCAAGCTTTGCAGAATTGCACGCAGATAAGAATGGCGTATTTCCCAATAATCCATTCGCTGCTTCCAACCCCTTGCAGACAATTGCACTCGCAAGGAACAATGAATTGGTCAACAGATTTATTACAGGCGTAAACCTGGAAGCGATTTTACAAAAATCAAACAGCAGTATCACAAAATTCATTGCAAGAGGAGGATTCGATTTTTATCATCTTGCAACGAATGCACTTTTCCCAAGTGCGCTGCAGTTCCAATCAGTTAATAAAGGAACTTCATTACAAGGCTCAACAACGAATTTAAATACAAACTATATCGCTTCGCTCGTAAATACATTTAATGCCTCTTCAAAATTAGTATTCACTACTTCCGCTGGTATCACGCAGGAAACAGGTGATTTCAACAATATACTCGATATCGCAACGCAGGTTATCTCAGGTCAGTCGAATGTGAACCAGGCCGGCGCATTGACAGCACAACAGTTCCGCGCAAAATTCCAAAACAGTGGAATATTTGTTCAGGAGCAGGCTGATATCGCCGAAGCGTTTACATTGACTGCGGGTGTTCGTTTTGACAGATCCAGCAACAACGGTGATCCAACTAAGTTTTACGCATATCCGAAGGCGGGAGTATCATGGAACCTGACACGTATGGATTTTATGCGCGATGGAAATTTTTTCCAGAATCTGAAATTGCGCGCAGCATACGGACAAGCCAACAATGTGCCAGCTTACGGAAGCAAGTTCACGTCAATGGTTGTTTCAAATATTGTGGGTAACCCGGGTTCAATCGTAGATGTGCAAAAAGGTGAACCAGGCATCAAACCAGAAAGACAAACGGAATTTGAAACAGGAGTTGATTTCAGCATTTTAAATGGCAAACTCGGATTTGAGGTCACTTATTACACCAAGAAGATTTATGATTTCCTGATGTTGAATAATCTTCCACCTTCTTCAGGTTATACAACACAGTGGTTGAATGCAGGCGATCTTCGCAACCGCGGCGTAGAAATCGGAATGAATGCACAACCGGTTTCAACAAAAAATATACGCTGGAATACTTCAGTCAATTTTTGGCTCAATAGATCGTTGGTTACAAGGTTAACCATTCCACCAGTGCCACAAGGCGCGTTTGGATTAGTGATCGGTGCATTCCAAATCCAGGAAGGAAAATCGGCAACACAAATTCTCGGAATCGGTGGACCTGGCGGCGGCATAGCAACATGGGGTGACCAGGAACCGAAATTCCAAATGAGCTCATATAATGAAATTACTTTTTTCAACAACCTGAGCCTTCGCTTCCTGCTCCATTGGAAAAACGGCGGGGATAATATCAATCTTACAAACCTGGAAGCGGATTTTGGACAAACCAGTGTCGACTTCGACAAGGTTACCAACAAAGCCGGCATACCTGATGGATACTATCGACTCTCACAGGTAGGTGTAACCGCAGAACAGTTCACGCAGGATGCAAGTTATTTCCGGGTTCGCGAAATCGGGTTGTATTATTCATTCCCGAAATTACCAGTGCAGTTTGTAAAAGGTTTGCGCGTAGGTGTTTCACTCAACAATTTTATTACCATCACCAAATATAAAAGCTATGATCCTGAAGTATCGAATTTCGGAACTGGTTTTTCTACGGGTGTTGATGTGGATCCTTATCCTTCAACCAAGCGTGGTGATTTCCATATTTCTATCGATTTCTAATCAAAATAATTTTAGTTATGAAGAAAGTAAAAATATATTCAATATTTCTGGTAGCCATCACCGTTAGTTTGTGGTCATGCAAAAAAGAGTATGGCAACCTGAACAATCCTACCGTCGAAGATTTTTTAGTCAATGCAACCAAGGACCAGTTGAACAACCTGGTCAGCGGAACGGAATCGGGTATGCGGAATAATGTAGGATTGTATCTTGATGATGTGGGCGTGATTGGCAGGGAAATGTATCGTTTCTCTGGAGCGGAGCCGCGATTTACCACGGATCTCCTCGGTGGCGGCGCATCTACTTTAGGTAATAACAATTTTTATATTACCAATCCCTGGTCATCACGTTATCGCGTCATCAAAAATTGCAATACGTTGGTTGAGGCTGCGCAGAACTCGACATCCATCACCAGCGCAGAAAAAAGCGGGTATATAGGATTTGCAAGAACGATCAAAGCCTATCAATTGTTGATGAATTTGAACCTTACAGATTCAAATGGAATACGTATAGCAGTTGCAGATCCCAACAACCTGGGCACCATCGTAACATACGACGATGCATTGACAGCTATCAGTAGCTTGCTGGATTCCGCCAATACTGATTTTGCATCAGCAACAGTTAGTTTTCCACTCGGAGGATTTGATGGATTCAATGATGCAGCCGGTCTTGCTCAATTCAATCGTGCGCTTGCAGCAAGAGTTGCTGTTTACAGGCAGCATTGGACCGATGCACTCGATGATTTGGATAATTCATTCTTTGACCTCAACGGAAGTTTTTCGCTTGGCGTGAATCATGTTTTTGGAACTGGCTCCGGCGATCAACTCAATTCGGCTTTCTTTCCGCAAAATCAGAATGGTGAGGTTCGTCTCGCCCACCCTAGTTATGCAGCGGATATCGAAGCGAATGATGACCGTATCGGAAAAGCAACATTGCGTGGCTCTGCAGCATCAAGCGGCGGCTTAACAAGCGACCGCGATGTATGGGTATACAGATCGAGTACCGCTCCGATTCCTATCATTCGCAATGAAGAATTGATTTTAATTTATGCGGAGGCAAATATTCAGACAAATAGCTTGTCGAATGCAGTTACTGCAATTAATATTATCAGGACGGGTCATGGGTTGAATAATTATTCCGGCGTTGTGTCGCATGACGCGCTGATCACCGAAATGCTCAATCAAAGAAGATATTCTTTATTCTACGAGGGACATCGATGGATCGATATGCGCCGGTACAATAGGCTGAATCAATTGCCGATCGACCGGCCGGATGATAACGTGTGGACAGAGTTTCCATTGCCGTTGACAGAACCGAACTAGTGAATATGGCAAATGTCTGAACCGGGATTGTCTGAACTGGGATTTTTGGGATTAATAAGATGATTGGGATAGTTTAAAAAATACGTTAAGAAATAATTTTAAATCATCACAATCATCTTATTAATCCCAAAAATCCCAGTTCAGACAATCCTGGTTCAGACATTCTCCCACATTTGCATTCCTAATCATTTTGCCTTAACTTACTTGCCATAATTAGCCAAACAACTGTGAAACGAATTGCTGCTGCCTTGACGCTAAAACCTGCTTTTGCTTTTTCGGAAAAACTTCCCGTTTATGTGAAGCGACTGATTCTTTTCACTGCAATAATTCTTTTGTTTTCTGCAGAAATTTTACGCGTTTATTTTTTAATGCCCTTCCCGGGCAGCCAGGTTAGCAATACCGTTTCTTATGCATATTGGATCGATCACTCGATCGTATGGATCAGGATACTCGCATTGCTTCTATTGTGTTTTGCGTTGATCAGTGTTTTTAGAAATGGTCGCACATGGAAGAAAATATTGTTATCATTCATACTCATCTTATACGCAATCGTTTTCTTCTCTTTCAATTTTCGACTGCAGGCCGATAAGATTTTTTATCAACCGGTGAACAAATCATTTGCTAATGCAACACTTGGTAACATCGATAAATCAAAATTAATTATCGGCGTGGTGATCAACGGACAGGCAAAAGCATATCCGATACAATTGATCGGCTATCATCACCAGGTAATGGACACGATTGGAAAAACTCCGGTAATGATTACTTACTGTACAGTTTGCAGAACGGGTCGTGTATATAGCCCGATCGTGAATGGAAAACAAGAATCTTTCCGGCTTGTCGGCATGGATCATTTCAATGCAGTATTTGAAGATGCGACCACAAAAAGCTGGTGGCAACAGGCAACAGGAACTGCAATCACAGGTCCTTTAAAAGGATATGTACTCACAGAATTTCCATCATCACAATTGACATTGACTTCGTGGCTCAGGCAATATCCAAATTCTTTGGTGATGAAACCGGATACGATTTTTATGGATAATTATTTCCGATTGGAAGATTATGATAAAGGAACGATGCAGAGTAGCCTTGTGCGAAGAGATACGGTTTCTTGGCAAAACAATTCATGGATCGTTGGTGTGATGAATAATTTTTCGACAAAGGCATATGACTGGAATGAATTGTTGCAGAAAAAAATTATCCAGGATTCGGTGGACAAACTACCAATCTTATTGGCCATCGAAAATGATACCGCTTCTTTCCATGTGTATGATCGTCGGGTTGATGGTTCCGTGCTGAGTTTTCAAATCGGCGGTAATAACGATCTGTTGGTTGATGAAAGCACACATTCAAGCTGGAATATGGACGGAATATGCATCGCCGGATCGTTGAAAGGAAAAAAACTTTTGCCCGTACAATCGTACAATGAATTTTGGCACTCATGGCGAAACTTTCACAAGAACTCTAAAATCTATGTAAGCAATTATACATCGATGAAATAAAAAGGCCCGGAAAATATCCAGGCCCTTATTATTTTTCTGTGATGTTTTTCAACTAATCCCATCCACTCGTATCCATCAATTTTCCATCCTTATCCATCATCTGACCATCCTGGTCAATCATCATACCTTCTTCCATTTTTCTTTTCTTATCTCCTTTCGTTACTTCTCCATTAACATCTACCTTACGACCATTGGTGCATGTTACCGCCGCATCCATCGCTGCCCAGGCGCCACCTTTTACGATCATCATTTTGCCATCTTTCAATTGCATCAATCCCTCTTTCAAGGCAGCAGGCTTAGCTGTAGCCGCAGTATCCGCAGGTTTTGCAGCGGCAGTGTCTGTAGAAGTTGTAGACGACTTTGAGCTATCATTATTACATGCGAATGTAAACGCAGCAACTGCTGCTACTAACAATAGTTTTTTCATGATGTGTTTTTTTAGTTTTAATAGTGTGCAAATCTATGATATTTATTCATAAACGTTGTACAACCACGTTATTTCTTTGTAAGTTTGTTTTGATGCCAGATGATGCCCCTGTAAAGATCTTACATGAAAATTCAATCCACGTTTATTTTTATTTGCTCGTATTTTCTAATCATTGCATGCAATAGAAATAAAACTTTATTTCAACTCGTTTCGTCTGATCATTCCAATATACATTTCAACAATCATATTATCGAAAACGATACCATCAATCCGTTCGATCTTCCAAATATGTATAACGGCGGCGGTGTTGGTATCGGCGATTTTAATAATGACGGACTCCAGGATATTTATTTTACAGGCAACCAGGTGCCATGCAAACTTTACCTGAACAAAGGCGATTTTAAATTCGAAGACGTTACAAAAATCGCAAATGTAGATGGCAACAATAGATGGTGCCGCGGTGTTGCGGTTGTTGATATCAATAACGACGGCTTGCTCGATATGTATGTTTGCGCGACAATATTACCCCAGGCAGAAAAAAGACAAAATCTTCTCTATATAAACCAGGGAGTAAATAAAGATGGCATTCCTGTTTTTAAAGAAATGGCGAAAGAATATGGGTTGAATGATGAATCATTTTCGACCATGGCTACTTTTTTTGATTACGATAACGATGGCGATCTTGACGTGTACATCACCGTGAATGAAATGGACCAGGACAAAAATCCTTCTATCTATCGTCCAAAAATAAAAGATGGATCTGCGCCGAGTACCGGTCGCCTATATCGCAATGACTGGAATGAAACCTTACATCACCCGGTATTTACCGATGTTACAAAGCAAGCCGGCGTTACCATCGAAGGATACGGTCACAGCGCCACCATTGCAGATTTCAACAAAGATGGCTGGAAAGATATTTTTGTAGCAAACGATTTTCTCTCGAACGATCTTTTATACATCAATAATCATGATGGCACTTTCACAGATAAAGCATCAACCTATTTCAAACATACTTCTGCCAATGGTATGGGACAGGATGTAATCGACATCAATAACGATGGCCTGTCTGACGTAGTTGAAATGGATATGGATCCGGAAGATAATTATCGAAAGAAATTATTGATGTCGGGATACAATTATCAAAATTATCTCAACAATGATTCTTTCGGTTATCAATATCAATATGTGCGCAACACGTTGCAGCTAAATATGGGGCCGCGTATTAAAAGCAATGATTCGGTCGGTGATCCGATATTCGCAGATATCGGTTATTGGTCGGGCATTTCCTCAACGGACTGGAGCTGGGCGCCGCTTGTGCAGGATTTCGATAATGATGGATTGCGTGACATCATTATTACAAACGGTTTTCCAAAAGATTTAACGGATCATGATTTTATCGCATTCCGTGAAAAATCATTTGCGTTTATTACAAAGAAGGAAGTATTGAGTAAAATACCACAGGTAAAGCTAAAACATTACGCTTTTAAAAATAAAGGGAATGCAACATTTGGCGATGTTACCGACGATTGGGGTTTGATAACACCATCGTTCTCTAACGGTGCCGCCTATGCGGACCTGGATAACGATGGAAAATTAGATCTCGTAATCAATAATATCAATGATGAGGCCCTTATTTACAAAAACAATTCCGGAAACGCATCGAATTATCTCACGATAAAATTAAGGGGTGATTCATTGAATCGAAACGGCCTCGGCACATGGATTGAATTATACTATGAAGGGAAACAACAAGTGTATGAGCAAACACCATATCGCGGATATCTTTCCACGATGCAAATGGATGCGCATTTCGGTTTGGGAAAAATATCCAAACTTGATTCGATGATTATTAAATGGCCCGACGGGAAAAAACAAACTTTCTTACATGTTGAGACCAATCAAACAATAACGGTCTCTCATAAAATGGCGGGTGAAATATATGATTGGAGAACACATGCAACATCAGACTCCGCATTGTTTCAGCCGATCGCCGATTCAACAAAAATAAAATACAGTCACAAGAAAACAGATTTCATCGATTTCAGTATTCAAAAATTATTGCCCCACAAATTTTCGGAATACGGACCTGCAATGGCCGTAGGAGATGTCAATAATGATGGATTGGATGATATATTCATTGGCGGATCCGGTTCAAACCCCACTACATTATTGTTACAACAAAAAGATAGAACGTTTATCAACAAGAATATTCTTCCCGGTCAAAATAAAAAGAATTGGGACGATATGGGTCTCACTTTGTTTGATGCCGACAATGATGGCGATCTCGATCTTTTCATAGCATGCGGCGGCTATGAGAATGCTCCCAACACCAGTGCTTACCAGGACAAATTTTATATCAATGATGGTAAAGGAAATTTTACGCTAAATACGACAGCGGTTCCACGAAATGTAATCAGCAAATCCTGTGTGCGCGCAATCGATTATGACAATGATGGCGACCTGGATTTATTTGTCGCAGGCCGCGTCTTTCCATGGAACTATCCCGCACCGGTTTCAAGTGTGATCTATCGGAATGACACAAAAGATGGCGTTGTGAAATTTACTGATGTAACAGCTATCGTGGCGAAGCCATTATTGAATGTTGGAATGGTGTGTGATGCTATCTGGACCGACTTCAACAACGATGGTTGGCAGGATCTCGTATTAGCAGGAGAATGGATGCCTTTAAAATTTTTGAAAAACGATCATGGCCAGTTTGTAGACATTACACCGTCTTCACAAATTGCAAATCAAATCGGATGGTGGAACAGTATCACCGCCGGCGATTTTGACAACGATGGCAATATCGACTATATAGTGAGCAACCTTGGAGAAAATTCTTTTTATAAAGCAAGTGACAAATACCCGGTATCTATTTACGCAAAGGATTTTTATAACCAGGGCATCATACAATGCATGCTCACTTCGTTCTTAAAAGATAAGCAAGCCGGCGAACCAAAAGAATTTGTAACCGATGCGCGTGATGATGTCGTTTCACAACTACCCTTCCTGAAGAAAAGATTTCTATCATATAAAAATTTCGGCAACGCGACCTTTGATCAACTGTTCACTCCTCAGGAATTGGAAGATGCCATCAAATACTCGGCGAATAATTTTAAAAGTTGTTTTATAAAAAATAATGGCAATGGTACTTTTCAAATGGAACCTTTGCCGGATATGGCTCAGTACTCAGCAATCAATGGAATGATAACCGATGATTTTGACGGTGATGGCAATCTTGATATTTGTATGAACACAAACGATTACGGCACTGTGCCTTCATTTGGCCGGTACGATGCATTGAACGGACTGATTTTAAAAGGAGATGGAAAAGGGAAATTCACACCATTAAATATTTTGCAGAGCGGGATTTTCATTCCACAAAATGGTAAGGCACTGGTGAAGCTTCGAAGCAGTGATGGCAAATATTTAATAGCAGCGAGTCAGCATAAAGGAACACTGAAAGTTTTTCAATCCAATAAAAATTTTGACTTCCTACCATTAAATACAGATGATGTGTCCGCAATCATCATATATAAGAATGGGAAAAAACAAAAACGCGAAACCGGGTATGGAAGTTCTTTCCTGTCGCAGTCGGCAAGATTTATCACCCTTGATAAAAATATTTCCTCGATACAAATCACAAACAGCAAAGGAAAATCACGGACGATCACATTATGAGAAATAAAAAATTGATTTAAAAATTTCTCACCTAAAATTGGAGTACCCCCTACGCTTTCATTGTTAAATAAAATTTAAAGTGCGCGTTATTCGAGACAATAATTTTTTGAAAAGCAACTTTCGAAATTCAAACAACGTATTAACTTTAGACTAACAACAGAACTAGAATTCTTTACGATAATTTTGACGAAAGAAAATTTGCATGAGAACCATTTTGCTGACCCTACTTCTGCCCTTTTTTCTAACCGTTCCGGATTGGCATTATAATCTCAACGAAGCCAAACAAATCGCAAAGACACAACACAAATATATTCTTCTTAATTTTTCAGGATCTGACTGGTGCGGTCCATGCATACGCATGCACAAAGAAATTTTTGAAAACGATGCATTCAAAAAAATGGCCGACGCAGATCTCGTACTTGTGAATGCAGATTTTCCCCGAATGAAAAAAAATCAGTTGACAAAAGATCAACAAAAATTGAACGACGCAATGGCTGAGCAATATAATCCAAAAGGAAAATTCCCTTTCACTGTTTTGCTAAATGCAGATGGAAAAGTATTGAAAGATTGGGATGGTTTTCCGGATGAAACCGTCGATGCTTTTGCGACCGAAATAAAAAATGGTATCAACTCAGACAGATAATATCATCAGCGA
Organism: Bacteroidota bacterium; assembly: GCA_018267615.1. Taxonomy (GTDB): domain Bacteria; phylum Bacteroidota; class Bacteroidia; order Chitinophagales; family Chitinophagaceae; genus Puia. Next base: position 20,793 of record JAFDYD010000041.1, read on the forward strand.
AAAAAATGTTTTCAGCAAGAGCCTGAAGTTAATGGGCAATCGTTTCCAGATCAGCGCCGTTGATGAAGACGAAAATTTTGCCAACGAATGTATTGAATGTGGCATCTCCGAAATTCAGCGAATAGAAAGACTATTGACCACATTTAGCGAGGAGAGCGAAACGGCCGCCATCAACAAAAATGCAGGCATAATGCCCGTTCCCGTGTCGCAGGAAACATTTGATATTATCGAACGCTCCATCAGGATCTCCCAGATCACACAAGGCGCTTTTGACATTACTTATGGTTCAATCGATAAGCGTTTGTGGAATTTTGATACTACGATGAAATCGCTTCCTGATAAAAATACAGCAAAGAAAATGGTACGGTTGGTGAACTACAAAAACATCGATCTCGATAAAAAAGAAAGAACTGTATTTCTAAAAGAAAAAGGAATGCGCATTGGTTTTGGTGGCATCGGGAAAGGATATGCTGCAGAACGAGCCAAACTTATTATGCGGGAAATGGGATCAACAAGCGGTATCGTAAATGCATCGGGTGATTTAACGACCTGGGGTTATCAGCCGAATGGGAAGCCATGGACAATCGGTGTTGTGAATCCAAATGCAGCAGGAGAAATATTTTCATATATGAATGTCACCGACCTGGCAATCGCCACTTCGGGCAATTATGAAAAATATATTTTGATCAAAGGGAAAAAATATTCGCATACGATTAATCCGCGGACAGGCCTTCCTGTTACCGGTATTAAAAGTGTAACCATCGTCACCACCAATGCGGAATTGGCAGATGCAATGACAACGCCTGTGATGATTATGGGAATTCGTGCCGGTCTTGATATGATCAATCAAATAAAAGGCATCGAGGCGATTATTGTAGATGACAATGACATTGTTTACAAATCAAATAATATTCATTTTACTTAAACAATATCTATGCGCAGAAAAATATTGATAAAATTTTACGCGGTGCCTCTTGCCGGAATAATACTCGCGTCTTGCACGCACGTGAAAGAATATCAGAAAAGTCGCATCAATGATTCTGAAATGATACTTTCCAATAGGAAGGTTGAAAAAAATGAACTTAATGCGCAATCCTACCGCGAAGGTTCTTCGGGCGCCAACGGAGGAAAAACAGGCGGCGGTTGCGGGTGCAACTGACGAACAGATAACGGTAACCCATAGCTGAAGTAAAACATCGATATGAAAAAGATTTGCCTCACCGTAGTTGGAATGTATTTAATGCTGCTGCATGCGCATTCGCAGTTTGTTGTAAAAGACACCTCTAATTACAAGCCAAAAAAATTGAAGCTCGACGAAGTCAATTTCGTTTCCAGTTATTATAATCAATCAGCAGATAAATCAGCCGTGATGGGTGGCAGAACGGACAGCAAAGGAATTGGTGATGTGACAGATTTTGCAACCGGCTTGGATGTCAAATTTGTTGGATGGGACGCAAGACAAAGAAAAAATTCATTGACCGCAGGTTTAGGCATAGATTATCATACTGCAGCTTCCCAGGCTTTTGTAGATTCAAATGGTAAAGCAAGAAATAATGGAACAAGAATATATCCAACAGTGGAATGGACCATCGAAAATGAAAAGAAGGGCACTGAATTTGGTATTGGCACTTATTATTCTTCCGAAAATAATTATTATCACTCAATCGGTCTCAATACTTCTTTTTCAAAAAAGACGCATAACAACGGTGAATTTAGCGTAAAGCTCACAGGTTATTTTGACCAGATCAAAATGATTAAACCTACAGAATTTATTCCGATAGATTCTATAAAAACAGGTTCAACAAGAGACAGTATTGTTTATGTTACAACAGCCAGCGGCCGCACGCAGGCGCTAAGTTATACTACAGGCCAGGTTGTCGGCAAAGGTGCAAGAGTGGAAGTGCCTTCCAGTGCGAGAAATACGTTAACGGCAGAATTTTCTTTTTCGCAAGTGATCAATCAACGTATGCAGGGAAGTGTAGTGCTTGATTTGGTTTATCAAAGCGGATATCTTGGATTGCCTTTTCATCGTGTATATTTTAATAACGGAAAAGATACAATCGAAAATTTGCCGTCGCAGCGATTTAAATTCCCAATAGGGTTCAGGTTAAATTATTTTGCGGGTGACAATATTATTATAAGAACCTATTATCGTTTTTATATTGACAGCTGGGGACTTATTTCACACACTGCAAATATCGAAGTGCCAATAAAGATCACACCATTTTTTTCCCTTTCGCCTTTCTACAGGTTTTATGTACAGTCGGCTGCAGATTATTTTGCGCCATACCAGGTTCATTCACCATCGGATCAATATTTCACCAGCAATTATGCGCTGGCCGCATTCACAAGTCATTCTTTTGGAGCTGGCATAAGAATAGCGCCGCCAAATGGAGTATTAATAAAAAGTCTAAGCGCACTTGAAATTCGGTATGGGCACTATATGCAAACAACAAATCTAACTTCGGATATTATTTCTTTGAATTTAAAATTCAAGTAAAGTCTCCTTCTTTGCGCTTTTGCGCCTTTGCGTGAAAGTTCATCTCCCAGATATTCGAGCGTGAAATTTTCGCGCAAAGACGCCAAAGCGCAAAGAAGAAGTGCATGATCTGAAAAATAATTTTAGAAATCGAATTAGTTTTCAGATCAGCGTCTTAACTAAATTATTCCATTCACGCCCTATATCATAAATTAGTGCATCAGGAATAACTCTCGCCGACCATGTTCAAACTTTTTTCGACAATTTTATTATTGACAAGTACAATTGTTCTTAACGGGCAGATAAACTATAAAGGCTATATCGGAAAATATCCGGTTGAATTAGTTGCGGATGTCGTTTTCAAAGAAGCTACTGCAATTTATGCCTATCAAAAATTTGACGATCCGATTGTCGCAAATGGAATTCGACACAAAGACACATTGATTTTATTTGAAAAAAATGAATTTGGAGACACTTCTGCAACCTTAACTTTTTTAAAGTTTGATGAGAAAAATCAAAGCATATCCGGCACCTGGAAAAATTTAAAAACCAAAAAGGAGCTGCCTATAAAATTAGATAAGGAGTTTGAGCTTGTAGATGGAGATAATGTTGAATGGCCAGACAGAGAAATCATACAACAAGTTTCATATAACAATTATTATTTCAAATTGGTAATCTCAAAAACAAAAGACAGCTATTATCCCAGAGTCACTGGAGTTAAGATTCTACAAAAGAAAACAGACAGTTTAATTCAATTTATCAAAACAGATTGCCAACTCTTTGGTTTGGATAATATAGAGGTCGACGACTATAATTTTGACGGCATAAAAGACTTTTCAGTTTTTGAGCAAAGCTATGCCGGATCAAATACTTCAAGAGTTTACTTTTTATATGATCGCATCACAAAAGAATTCTTTGATTCAAAATTCGAAGGAGTTTCCCTTGAATTCAACCAAAAAACAAAACGCATTATCGAACATAATGAGTGTTGTGCGGGAACAATACATACAACTGCAACCTATAAATTAGTAAACAATAAAATGGTTTTGATAGAACAACATTGTTTCGTATGGAATGAAAAAAAACAGGATTTGGTAGAACGACCAATGAAAGACTGCCAATAAAAATTCATGAGTACAAAAAAATCTGAATTCAAACTTTTTTTATCGGAAGGAATCGGAACTGCATTGCTGATTTTCTTTGGACTGAGCGTTGTGATTTTTAACTGGGGAGAAAATTCTGTTATTGCCAAGGCAATTCCTTCGATACAAATTCGCAGGCTTATCACCGGTTTTTTATTTGGCAGCGTTGGTTGTTTCGTTACTATCTCTCCGGTTGGAAAAATAAGTGGCGCACATATTAATCCCGCGGTAAGCATCGCTTTTTGGTTACGTGGTAAAATGAAAATGACTACGATGATCGGATATGTAGTGGCGCAGATGATCGGGGCCGCCATTGGCGCTTTTTTCTTATTGATTTGGGGAGATATGGGGAAGAGCGTGCAATTCGGAATAACATTACCGGGTGATGCGGGTGTGATGAAGGCTTTTGCAGGAGAAGTATTCACAACAGCGTGCCTGATTTTTTATCTCTATATTTTTATCGGTACAAAAAGTTTACGCAATTATACCCCGTTTGGTATTCCATTTTTATACTGCATTTTGGTGTGGGCTGAAACTGCATTGTCGGGCTGCAGTACAAATCCCGCACGCAGTTTCGGTCCCGCGCTCGTCAGCCTGAACTTTACTCATTATTGGATTTATTGGGCAGCGCCGTTAACAGGCCTTTTGCTGGTAACTATTTTTTTTAGACTTCGCAGAATGGCGCGTATCTACCGCATGGAATCGGCACGAGTAAGTTATCATAATAGTCCAACACCGGCAAGTCTTCAGATTAATACAAAGAACTAATGAAGGATCGCTGGAAAAATTAAAACGCCGCGTAAGCAATCGACAGGGAACATTCAATAATCAACAATCAATATTCAATTCTCAAGGGAAAACCTACTTTGCTTAAACCTTAAACCTTGAACATTGAATATTGATTGATTATTGAATATTCCTTCGCGTCCTTTCCCTGAAACATTATTACGTAGCTTTGAATTTCATCTTTCACGTTCACCGTTTTTTCTTTATCACCAGCACCCAATCTCTTTCTCCAGAACTGTTTGCCCCCGGAATTTCGAAATCATGCCTGCCTTTGCCTGGATTGATTGAACCACCGATCGATCTGTATTGTCCGTTTGTCGGATCAAACCAACTTGCAGTTAACCCGGCAGACAAAACAGAAACATCAATTGTAATTTTACCTCTATTTGCAGGCGGTATATATGCAACAAGCAAATCTCCTTTTCGTGTGCAAGCACTCGCAACGTAATCAGCGGCCGTATCCGCACCGCTTCCAGCAATCACCAAATTTTTCATCCCATCTAATCCGGATGGAACAAGTTTCCACCATTCAATCGATTTAATAAAACCATTGAGCACTTGCATATTTTTTGCACCATTGGAATTCAAATGCTGCTGCCAATAAGGATCGATGAATGGCCAGATATATCCATTGCCTGCAACATAACCGCCGATGACTGACAACCACGCCCACCATTGAAAACGCCTGACGGGTTGTATCGCATGCGGATTATAATTATTTCCATCAGGACCTTCTTCGTCATAAGGTTCTTCGAGCAGGTATGAAGGCATCACCGGTTGCCGCGCATAAGCGAGGCGACCCTGCGCAGGAATTTTATTTACCCAATTATAAACACCATTCAACGTCATCTCTTTTCCAAAAAATTCATTGTCGGCGCTATTTTCTCCACTGGTAGATTCTGCACTATAATAAATAGACTGTTGATCAGGAACAGATTTTAATCCTGCAATCAATGCAGCTTCTGCTTCTCTTTTTTGGGGAGAAAATTTTCCATCATCACCGAGCAACATCCAGACAATATTTTTTGCATGTTGATATCTTTTTGCAATCCATGTTCCATAAGCTTTTACTTTATCTGGACCATTCGCGACGAGTTCTTCCATCCAACCCTGATCGCTATTTTGATAACCGACATAAGCGGGGAAGAAAAAAATTAATATCCCATTACTATTGCAATAAGCGATGAATTCGTCCATGTATTTCCAATAGGCTTCATTTGGCGTCGTGAAATCTGGAGAATATTTTCCTGCGTGGTAATCGAGCGAATCTTTCCAATCTGCGCCATCCATCTTTTTTAAAAATGGAAAATCTCCTTTGCCATTGAATGGCGCGTGATTTCCCATGCGCCAATGACAAATCGCGCTCATCTCGATGGCATTGTAACCGAAAGATTTTGTATGCTCGATGAAAGTATGCTGCCCCTGTACGGTCTGCGAAATAATGCACCATGCAGTACGCCCTAAAATGGGGAATGGTTTGCCGCGTTGATCCTGTAAATATCTTTTATCAGCGCTTATCCGCACAGGAAAAACATATTGGGCCATCGACACACTACTCACAAGGATAATAACGAAGGATAAAAATATTTTCAGTATATTTTTTGGGGATGATAAGAACATGTGATTTGAATAATTGTCTTCAAATATAAAACTAAGCTGCGATTAGTTTGGTTGTAACACGGCGACAGATTAATCTCCAGGTATTGTCTGTCTTTGGAAAGAAACTGATATTTGAAAACGATCCCTATGTGCACCTATGTTTCTATGTGCCTATGTGGTGAAAAAAAATTTACCACATAGGCACATAGAAACATAGATGCACATAAAAAATCCTATTTAACTGCGACGAATATTTCCACTTCTGCGTCTTCCCGATTTTGCGCCTTCGCACCATATACCTCATAGTCAGCCGTAAATGTTCTTGGCAAATTAGAATTCCAGATTTTCACCCACGCCTCAAAAACCAATCCTTTGAAAATATTCCCCCGCACAACAATTTTTGAATAGGTCGATTGCTCGATGATTTTTCCTTGCATACCAACGGGAATTTCATCAAGACTACTAACCGCACATCCCAGAATCGTGGTGTAAGGCTTGGTATGATCCTTTTCATAATCCGTGTAGATGCTATAGATTGTGTTATCAATCTTGTTTGGGATTTTTTCCAATATTCCTTCCTGCATGAACCTGTTCCATAATGCCTGGATATCGGTTGCAGCTTGTCCGTTTTCATTGGTGGTGCGCACAGCAATACCTATCACCTGAAATTTTTTGACGATTTCTGTACTCATTTGGCAAATTTGTTTGATGGCGCAAAATAGAATTAGGTTGTGACAACCCTATGTCAGCAGCGAAATAGAAACTTTTTCCTTTTTGATGAATAAACGAATTGTTAGTAGCGTGTCAGGTTGAAAACTAATTTAATTTCTTAGATTCTTTCTTTACATAGATATTTCGCGCAGAGCACGCAG
>JAFDYD010000042.1 GCA_018267615.1 Bacteroidota bacterium
ATAAATTTATAGTTGTTGAATATAGTAAATGATTGAGTATGGGCAAAATTTGGCGAGGGTCGGTAGTGGGTCAGTTTGAAATTTCTATGAGTAACTATGTGCCTACTGTGCCTATGTGGTGAAAAAAAAATCTTGGGTATGCAGGTTTTTTTTCACCACATAGGCACAGTAGGCACATAGGTACACATAGAGAGCGTCTTCAAATATTAATTTCTGTGACACTTTCTATTTTTTGCACCAACAAATGGTTTAATGAGCTGTCCATCCTCCATCGACGGGCAATGATATACCGGTGATAAATTTTGAAGCGGGATTATCTGCCAGGAAAAAAGCAGTTTCTGCAATGCTTTCCGGGTTAACGAATTCTTTAATGGCATGACCAGCGAGCATAATTTTTTGTATTACATCTTCGCGACTCATGTTGTGCAGTTTCATCTGGTCGGGAATTTGTTTTTCTACAATTTGCGTTTGTACATATCCGGGACAAATGGCATTGGACGTGATTCCGAAATCAGCACCTTCCATGGCAAGTGTTTTTGTAAGACCGACAAGTCCGTGCTTTGCGGCGACATAAGCACTTTTATTCGCAGAAGCAATCAATCCATGCGCAGACACGATATTGATTATTCTTCCGAATTTATTTTTCTTCATCACAGGCCATATTGCTTTGGTCAATTGAAATGCTGCCGTTAATATGATATGAATAATATCATCCCATTTCTCGTCCGGAAAATTTTCGACTGGGCTCACATATTGTATACCCGCATTATTGATGAGCACTTCAACGCTTCCGAATTTGCGAATGGCTGATTCGGCCATTACACTGATCGCACCCTTGTCCAATAAATTTGCCGGGGAAAAAAGAAATGCGGTATTAAATTTTGCCGCTACTTCAGTGGCAATTTTTTCTCCGTCTGCTTCAAGTCCGTTGAAAACGATATTATAACGGTTAGCCGCAAACGTTTTTGCAATGGCAAGTCCAATGCCGCTTGTGCTGCCTGTTATAAGAACAGTCTTTGCCATATAGTGATTTTAAAAATTAAAAGCTTCGGTTACATCTTGCGACTAATACAAAACAGAAATAATTTCTCCAGGTCGTCGCGCTTATTAAAATTAATCTTGGTCGATTTTAAAAAACTGTCAATACTTGTTTTGTCATTTGCAAATGTTTTCAGAAAATTGGATCGGGAAGCGGGAATAACCGGGCCATTTTTTGTAACCAGTGAATAAATCGTCTCTTTTTTCACAGACAAATCATTTGCGAGTTCAAGTTGTTTCGAGCCGGTTACAATAAAAGGTTCGTAGCCGCTGCCCTGCGCGGGACGTAAAGATTCGCCGAGGGCGCTTGTTACAATTACATCGATATGCACAACTCTTTGCACTGCGGTTAATCGAAGCGAATCCGAACCGGCAATGACTTCAATATATTCTTTATTGTAAAAGAATAAATGGTTATTCAATATGATCGAATCGATTTCTTCAGGACTTCCGATAGTCAATGTGTCGCCCGCTGGACTCGCAAGCTGCATTTGCCACAAAAAAGTATTGAAGTTCATTTTGGCGGCTGATTGCTCGCCATTTTTTAGGAAAATAATTCCATCACTGAATGAAGGGAATCGATAGGTATAATAATCGGTGAGATCTTTTCCTGCATGTAGAACCTGTGTTTCCTGGGCGTTGGTGATAGAAACATATAAAATCAAAAAAATAAAAATCAAACGAATTTTCATAAAGAATTTTTGAATGGAGTGGCGCTGTTTATAAAAGTAAATTATCCGTTTGGATAATTGAACAATGTGCGTTGCGTTATTTTTTAAAAATATCACTTATAAAATACGATCAATTTTCATCGGCGTCATTTCGAACGAAGTCTCGAAGCGAAGCGAAGAGACGAAGTGAGAAATCCCCGGCTCATTATAGGAATTTTCCAATTAGTTAGCTGGGGATTTCTCACCCCGCCAAAGCATTGCATTGTGCAAAGTCGTTGCTGGCGGGATTCGAAATGACGTTACTCTAATATCGAACAATATATCTTCCGCAAAACTTCGCATTTGATTTATTGTAAACTCATCAAAAGTTCCGTCTCTAATTTGGTTTCATCGTTTGTCCAATGACCATAGATTTCTATATACGGCAGGATTGTTTCGAAGCCCTTATTTTTTAATTCGTCAGTCATATTTTGTCCCGCCTGGCGCAATTGACTGTAAGGGCCTATATGTTTGTAGTAGGCATACTTGGTCAGCGTAATTTGTTTTCGTTCCAGCCCGGTATCATTGGTTGGGTTCTCATAAAGTTCAACACCTGCAAACATTTTCTCGTTGGTTTCATAAATCCAAATATTGAGGCCTTTATTTTTCAAACCAGTTGACTTAACAATCTTCCACAACTTATCCATTAATTTAAAACCAGTGCCTGCATAATCTTTATTGACGGCAGTTCCGGAAAAACCATACATGTCAAGCGTGAAATCTTTATTGACTATTTCGACATTCATTGTTGTTTATTTTATTTGAAAAAATCACCCTAGATTATTCTTTCACCATATGTTTATCAAAACCCATCTTCACCAATTCTTCATAAGCTTCCAACACATCATCGGGAATTTCCTGGTAAACCTGGAAGCCTTTTGCAGGATATAATTTGATTCTCTGTAAATCACCCACCATAATATTAACGAGTTTCTCCTCGGTGATCGTCTCGGTTATATATTCATCGAAAGACAGTTGCGGTGAAGTGACAAGCAATTTTTTTTGAGGCCAGTGTTTTTTAAATGTCGCATAACTTCTTCTCTCCATGTAAGGTTTTTGGACGACGATAAAACTTTGCGGATCGAAATTTTTGGCACTAAGCAGTTGTTGTGTAAATAAAATATTTTCTCCGGTATTGGTAGATTTATTTTCAATTAAGATATTTTTTGCCGGAACGCCACGTTTCACGGCGATGGCTGCGAACTGATCCGCTTCCGGTTCACTCCAGATTTCTTTGGTGAGATTTCCGAGTCCGCCGGAAAAAATAACCCATGGAGCCCATCCTTCCAGGTAAAGATCTGCTGCACGGTCCGCCACTCGCAAATCATGACTCCCGAGTGCAAAAATGCAATCGGATTTTTCGAGAGTATGATTCAGATGATGGTAGTCCCAGATTTTTTTTGCGAGTGTTAACGTCTTCTCTTGCATCGGCGCAAGGTAAATAAGAAAGGGGATAAAACGGAAAGGCGGAATCTTCGGTAGTGTCTCAGTTTGACGTTGCTCCAATATCAAACTGTACGATTGCCGAAGATTCGGGTTACAAGATTCAGGGTTCAGGATTCAGGCAAAGGGGTTGGGTGAAATAATTGGATTGTAAAGCTCTTTAATCCAGATATTTTGCAGCGTTTTTGTCATTATCCTTGTCAGTAACTTCAGAAAAAATCGCCAATATGAAGTATAAATTATTCTGCTTTGCCGCCGCTCTCGTTTTCTTTGCCTGTCAAAAGACAAACTCTGCTCATAATACTTCGGGTTCTTTGCAAGGCAATTGGAGAATGGTTTCCGTTACTGAAAACAGTTCCGGAACGGTAACAACAAAGGCGCCTTCGATCCAGGGAGATGTTGATCTTTCATTTACCGCGGTGAACATGATGAATGGTTTTTTCCAGGGAAATACACCCACCAACGATATTTCACCAAGTGACTATTCAACCGGTGCGAATCAATCACTTTCTATCCCTGCGTTAAGTATGACCAAAGTCGGCGAAACATCCTGGGGAAAAGAATTTGTCGATAATATTCGAGATGCCCAGGCATATAGTTTTGAAACCGATGGCAAACTCAGTATCAAAACGAAAAGCAAAACGCTTACGTTTGTAAAGCTGTAAAGACAAATTAGAAAAATCATTTTTAAACCTGTTCAGACTTACTGCTATCCTTCGATCGAAAGTCATCTGCAAATTTTGACAGTGGTAAAGTTTGATATTTTATCACCGCGCGTCATTTCGAATCCCGCCAGCAGAGATTTGTCCAGTCACGATGATAGGGCGGGATGAGAAATCCCCAGCTACCTAATTGGGAAATTCCCATAACTGGCGGGGGATTTCTCACTTCGTCTCTACGCTTCGTTACGAGACTACGTTCGAAATGACGCGCGATGATGAAATATCTCCTGGTTCCAGTATCAAAAATTCGAATCTTTTTCTATTTGCAAATTTTATCCATCTTTGGATAAATTCTCGCATTTAGATAACCTGAAAGCTTCGATATGAAACAACACTTGCGGTTTGCCATCTCGTTTTTCATCTTGACATTTTTTGCAAAAAATACTTTCGCCCAGTCTCCGGCTTCCGCGAATCCAAATGCAAAATGGTGGAAGGAAGCAATCATCTATCAAATATACCCTCGCAGTTTTAAGGACGCCGATGGCGATGGTATCGGCGATTTAAAAGGAATTATATCCAAATTGGACTATATAAAAAGTCTCGGCGTAACGGCTGTCTGGTTAAACCCAATCTATAGTTCACCCAACGACGACAATGGTTATGATGTGAGCGACTACCGCAACATCATGAAAGATTTTGGAACGATGGAAGATTTTGATGCGTTGTTGAAAGGCCTTCACGAAAGAGGAATTAAACTCGTAATGGATTTCGTCTTGAATCACAGCAGCGACGAACACAAATGGTTTCAACAAAGTCGTAGTTCGCGTTACAATATCTATCGTGATTATTATCATTGGTGGAATGCTGAAAATGGAAAACCACCGTATCGATACAGTCTTTTTGATGTGAATGGAGATGCATGGAAATATGATTCTTTGACGAATGCATATTACCTGCATTATTTCTCGCGCAAACAACCAGATCTGAATTGGGAAAATCCAACATTGCGCCAGGAAGTTTTTGATATCATGAAATTCTGGGCAGACAAAGGCATCGATGGATTTAGGTTGGACGCTTTTCAATTTGCCGCGAAAGACACTACATATCCTGGATTTCCAAATGGTTTTGAAAAAAAATTTAACCTGTATTATGCAATGCAGGGAAACTTACATGGATACCTGCAACAAATGTATCATGAAGTGTTTAGTAAATATGATGTGATGAGCGTTGCGGAAGGTGCAGGAAATTCATTTGCAGATGCGCACAATCTTGTTGATAGTAATCGCCACGAATTGAATATGACCTATGCATTCGACGGTGTTGATATTCCAAAGCCCGAAGGATACAGCCTGCTGCATTTTAAAGAAGTGTTTAGCAAGTGGGATAGTGCATTTCAAAATGATGGCTGGCTTTCTATTTTTCTTTCCAACCACGACCAGGCGCGCATGGTGAGCAGGTTTGGAAATGATAGTCCACCTTTCCGCGACCTATCTTCCAAAATGCTTGCTACATTCATTATGACTATGCGGGGAACGCCCTATTTTTATTATGGTGATGAATTAGGTATGACAAACATCCGGTTTGATGATATCCGCGATTATCGGGACATTGAAACGTTGAATGCATACGAGCACCAAAAGAATATCGGCGGAGATCTTAAAAAGTTTATGAAGTTAAAAGCTTTTGAAAGCAGGGATAATGGAAGAACACCTTTCCAGTGGAATCATTCAACCAATGCGGGATTTACGAGTGGCACACCATGGATAAAGGTTAATCCAAATTATAAAACGATAAATGAAGAAACAGAAAATGCAGATCCAAACTCAGTACTAAATTATTTTAAAAATGTGGTTAATCTCCGCAAAACGCATCCTGCTTTAGTATATGGGAAATATGATTTGCTGGACAAAACCAACCCTGACGTCTATGCATACACGAGAACTGGGGAAGGAGAGAAATTATTAATACTGTTAAATTTCACTTCAAAAAATGCAAAGGCAAATATTAAAATAGATTTGAGCAAAGCGAATTTGCTTTTATCCAATTATAAGATACCTCCATCTCTTGACCAGGGCAATATTGTATTGCGGCCTTATGAATCGATGGTTTATAAGCTGCCGAGGTAAAAAGTAATTAAAGATTGAAAATTATTGGTAATATGCACTAATCTAAATGCTAACGCTCATGACTAACCTAAATTAGATTTATGAAACGACGCCACTTTCTACAATTTCCACTCGTTGCATCTGCATTGGTGGCAGATGCGCAGCGTGCAAAAACGGACCGGCCAAAAAAAGGATTCAAATCCGAATCGGGTAAGGATCGCTACCAGGAAGAATTGCTGATCATGGGAGGAAGATTTGATTGCAAAGTTTCCGCAAAAGACACTGATGGGGATTTGTGTATTTATGATACCGTGCGCGAAGAAAAAGGCGGTCCGGCGCTTCATATCCATCATAACCAGGACGAATGGTTTTATGTGATCAAAGGAGAGTTCATTGTGAAAGTAGGAGAGGACACATTTCATATAAAAGACGGCGACTCTGCATTTGCACCAAGAACCATTCCGCATGCATTTGCAAAAATCAGTGAAGGAGAAGCGCAGATGCTTGTGCTTTTTCAGCCTGCAGGTTCGATGGAAGATTTTTTCCTGCAGATGTCGAAACTCGGAAAAGACATTCCAAAAAACCAGGAACAGACATTGAGAGAATTATGGAGAACACATGGAATGGAAATTGTTGGCCCGCCACTCAAATTTTAATTTAATAATATTTCCGGTAGTGTAACAAGTGTCAAATATGAAGAACCTCTTAATCTGTAGTTTTATTTTTTTTGCAGCCTGTGGCCCGAGTGCTGAATACAAAAAATACCAGGCAATCGTTGCGCAGGCAGATAGTGTGAATATTAGATTTTTGGACGCTCCGAAAAAAATATTGCTGTCTGCTGGTCAGCTCGATAGATTAAAAAATGCACTCGAAGAAATTAAACCGGAACCGCAACGCAAGTTTATACCGAATGCAACTGTCGAATTGTTTAAGAAAAATAAAAGGCTGGGATACTTTATTATGATGACTGGCCACGAAACTCCGTTTGCCAATTTTATTGCTGACAGTTTAAATATCGGTTTTCCAATGACGTATAAATTGGGAATGTTTTTGGACGCAGTGCGGTAGTGATTTTTTTCTACACATAGGCACATTAGATACATAGAGACACATAGAAATTTCAAAAAAGTTAGTACTACCGAATCAACCTATCAACTAGTTAACCTCTCAACACAAACCAGTATCTTTGTATGGCGTCAACTTCATCGCGCCACGAATTCCGAAAGCATGCAAGTAGCACCTTCCAAAGAACTTCTGCCTTTTATCAAGCATTATCTTTTCCTGGAAACTAGCGGCTCCGGCATCAAAAAACTTCGCTTATTCTCCGATGGCAATACCGGTATCGTGTTTTCGCCGGGAAAAAACCTGACAATTGACAATAAAAAAAATATTCATTCGGAATATTTGCCCAGTTCGTTTTTGTATGGGCAGATCACCGAATTCAAAGACTTATACGTTGCAAACAAGACGATGCTGATCATCGTTGTTTTCCAGCCTGCGGGAATAAACAAACTACTTGGGTTGCCGGCTCATGAATTGCGCAATCTTTTTATCGGCATAGAAGATATTCTTGGGAAAAAAGGTTTGGAGCTTGCTGAGATTATATTTGAAACAACATCTGCTCAAAGCAAAGTGAATATCTTAAATTCATTTTTTGCCGGGTTGATTTCAGATAAAAAAAATTCAATCGAATTCTTAATACCCGAATCGCTGAATTATATTTTTAGAAATAAAGGAATCATTTCGATGAGCCAGCTTGTAAAATTTACCGGTTACACAGAAAGACATCTTGAAAGAAAGTTTATGGATTCGGTCGGCGTAAATCCGAAAAGATTTATCAATATCGTAAAACTTCATAATTTTCTAAAGCATCTCAACAGTAATAGGAGCGATACAAATCTTACCCAACTCTCCTACGAAGCCGGTTATGCAGATCAATCGCACCTCATAAAAGAATTTAAAAAGCATACCGGGTTAACTCCCACCTTATACAAAGACAAAGCCGATAAAGTTGCCGTAAATCTTGTATCGTTTCGACCTTCTCTATTAATGTCGGATTTGTACAATTTGCAACAAAGCCATTAAATTATTTTTGTCTAAAATCTAAATAGTATTAGCTATGGACAATTTGAAAATATCTACGGCTCAATTCGAGCATAGGAGCGGTGACAAAATCTACAACGTGGGTGTAATAGAAAAATTATCTCAAAAAGCTTCGGCAGAAGGATCGGACGTCATCGCATTTCACGAATGTTCCATTTCGGGATACACATTTGCAAGGCACCTTTCAAAAGAAGAAATGCTGAATCTTGCCGAGTATATTCCCGAGGGAAATAGTATTAAGAAGTTGCAGGAGATAGCAGGCAAATATGATATTATTATTCTCGCCGGACTTTTTGAAAAAGATAAAGACGATAATTTATTCAAGGCTTACGTATGTGTCGACAAGAACGGTCTCGTTGCAAAATACAGGAAGCTTCATCCCTTTATCAATCCCCACTTAAAACCGGGAAACGAGTATTGCATATTTGAAATCCGGGGATGGAAATGCGGAATTCTGATTTGCTATGATAACAACATTATTGAAAATGTAAGAGCCACTACTTTGTTGGGAGCAAATATCATTTTCATGCCGCATGTAACGATGTGTACACCTTCCCCGCGGCCGGGTGCCGGTTATGTGAATCCGGCTCTTTGGGAAAATCGTGAATCCGATCCTACTTCTTTGCGATTGGAATTCGATGGCATGAAAGGGCGCGCCTGGTTGATGAAATGGCTCCCAGCGAGAGCTTATGACAACGGAGTCTACGTCGTTTTTTCTAATGCAATCGGAATGGATGACGATCAGGTAAAGAATGGATGTTCCATGATCCTCGATCCGTTTGGAGATATACTCGCAGAATGCCGTTCATTGGATAATGATTTTGTAACGGCCAATATCATTCCCCAAAAATTGATTGATGCCGGCGCTTATCGTTATATCAAAGCAAGACGCCCGGAATTGTATGCTGAAATTATTGGGAAACAACATCAGTCAAAGCAGACGGTTGTATGGATGCCGGCTGACAAAGTAAAATAAAAATTTGTCACCCCGCTTTTAGTTGCGCAGTAATCATCAGCTTTTGTAACTTAGTCGATCGTTGATGGTTTTCAAAAGTTTTTGTTATTATGAAATATTCATTCAATAACGTTGCGCGTTTATTTTATTTTTTTTCATTGCCTGTATTGGTGAGCTGTAATAGTGGAAATAAGGCTCCGTCTAAAGAGGCAATCAGCGAAGTGAACCTGAAAAGAGGTGAAATTATTTCCTGTGGCGCGACTGATAAACAATTTGGTTCCGTTGATTTTGAAATGAGTTGTGGCGAGAAAATAAAAAAAGATTTCAATCTCGCGGTGGAATTGTTACATTCTTTCGAGTATGATGAGTCTGAAAAAGTTTTTGCAAAAATTATAGATGAGAACCCGGAATGTGCGATGGCTTATTGGGGTGTGGCGATGTGTAATTTTCATGCGCTATGGACTCCGCCTACAGAAGCCGAACTGGCAAAAGGAAATAAAGCGATTGAAATTGCAAACACGATTTCGAAAAAAACAGCAAGAGAGTCCGACTATATCAATGCCATTGCCATATTTTACAAAGACTGGAATTCCATCGATCATCATACCCGTTGCGTGAAATATGAAAAAGCAATGGAGAAAATTTATAACAATTACCCCAACGACAAAGAAGCCGCTATTTTTTACGCATTGGCATTGGATGCCTCAGCAAATCCAAATGATAAAAGTTATGTCAATCAAAAAAAAGCTGCATCGATTTTGACTGCATTAAACCCGGCGGAGCCAGATCATCCCGGAATCATTCATTATATCATTCACACGTACGATTATCCGGGGCTGGCTGAATTGGCTTTACCTGCCGCAAAAAAATATGCAGCGGTTGCTCCGTCTTCGGCGCATGCGTTGCATATGCCATCACATATTTTTACGAGACTTGGACTTTGGGATGAATGCATACAATCAAATCTCGCGTCTGTGGCATCTGCGAAATGTTATGCGGAGCAGGCAGGCATCAAAGGGCATTGGGATGAAGAGCTGCATGGATTGGATTACCTCGTATATGCTTATTTGCAAAAAGGTGAGAATAGACTTGCAAAAGAAAGTTTGAACTACCTGGATACTATAAACGAAGTTTACCCGGTTAATTTTAAAGTGGCTTATGCTTTTGCGGCTATTCCGTCCCGGTTTTTTTTGGAGAACAAGAACTGGAATGGTGCAGCGAACATACAAATCCATCCATCAAATTTTCCATGGAAGAAATTTCCCTGGCAGGAATCGATTGTGCATTTCGCGCGATTGCTTGGAGCCGCTCATCTCGGAAATATGAAAGAAGCAGGGATTGAACTGTCGATATTGAAGCAATTGCGCGATACGCTCGCCCAACAAAAGGATAGTTATAAAACACAACAGGTGTCGATTCAAGTGAAAGCAGGCGAGGCCTGGATTCAATTCTATGGTGGAAGTAAAACTGAAGCATTGACATTAATGAAGCTTGCTGCTGACTCGGAGGACAGTACCGAAAAGCATCCGGTAACTCCCGGCGAAGTGTTGCCCGCAAGAGAATTATTAGCAGATATGTTGCTCGAATCAAAACAATATGAAAATGCATTGCAATCTTATGAAGCGGTGCTGAAAAAATCTCCCAACCGGTTTAATAGTTTATATGGGGCAGGTTTTGCAGCAGAGAAATCAGGTAATAAAGAAAAAGCGATTTATTTTTATAAGCAATTATTGGCGATAGCGAATACAGGAAATATTGAAAGGCCCGAAATCGGGTATGCTAAAAAATTTTTAGCGATGAAATAAGAAAGAAGTTTGATAGTGGTACAGTTTGATATTTAGGCTACGTCATTTCGAATCCGCCAGCAGAGATTTGTCTTGTGACGATGATAAGGCGGATGAGAAATCCCCAACTATTTACAGGAATTTCCAAATTGGTTGGCTGGGGATTTCTCATCCGCCGTAACATTAAAAATAATGTTGATCTCTACTGGCGGATTCGAAATGACGAGTTGAAAAAAAATGATGAAGACCTGCGAAAAATTTGATCAAGATGTCTTGATAATGCTTATGCCTATTTTAGATCAAATGCGTTTTTGAGTTTTTTAAGATCTATTTTTTTCATTTTCATAATCTCTTTCATCACGCGTTGAGATTTTCGCGGGTCCTTGTCTGCTACAAGTTTCGATAATATTGCGGGAATAATTTGCCACGATAATCCGTATTTATCTTTTAACCAACCGCACTGTTGTGAATTCTTGTCGCCACCGGCAGTGAGTTTTTCCCAGTAATAATCGATCTCTTTCTGATCCTTGCAGCTAACCATAAAAGAAACAGATTCGTTAAACGTAAACAGCGGTCCGCCATTGATCGCGGTATATCTTTGCCCTGCTAATTCAAATTCTATAGACATTACAGTTCCTTCAGGCATTTTATGTATTTCCTGTCCTTCTTTGCCATAGCGGCTGGTCCTGATGATCTTCGATTTTTTAAAAATGGAAGTGTAAAAATTTACTGCTTGCTCTGCCTGCGTGTCGAACCATAAATGCGGGATTATCTTTTGTGTTGTTGCCATAAAATCAATTTTTAAAAATTAACATTGTTTTGTTTTCACTGTTGCGGTGAAATCATATCGATGGTGCAAAAATATTGCCTGTGACACAAACCCGGTAGTGCTGATTGCGACAATATCAGGTATCAATGCGACAGAACTTTTGTATCTTGGGATAGTCGTAAAATATTTCATACTTCATTTTATTTATGGACAAAAAAATTGAACAATACATGGCCGCTCAGTCCAAAGAGCGCTGGGATATTTTGCTTCATATCCATTCAATCATTATTGAAGAAGACAAGACTGTTGAGCCGGTTGTGGAACCCATGATGGGGAAGGAAATGATCGTATATAAAGACAGGGGTATGATGAAGTACGCGCTGGCGAGTGTAAAGAATTATATGTCATTACACGTTCTGCCAATATATGGGTCAAGTGAATTGAACTCGAAATACAAATCACTTTTAAATACCGCAAGCTTTCAAAAAGGATGTATCAATTTTGAAAGTGAGGAACAAATGCCGTCAAAAATAGTGCGGCAATTAATTGGTGATTGTGCAAAAATAGATCTTGTAAAAATCCGTGAAGACTATCTGAAAGGAAGAAAATCGAAAAACAGATCTAAAAAAGTTTAAAGAATATTTCGCGCAGAGCACGCAGAGAAAAGGAGGTCGCAGAGGGAGATTAAAATCAATTATATATTTGTTGTTTTATGCAGTTTATAATTACTCCAACCATAAATGGAAAAGTGACGAGGCTTTATGTAAGCTTTATTAAGAAAAATGAGTCGCTCGAATATTATGAGGTCGAGGGCAAGAACAGGAAAATTATACTCAGTTGTAACAGACCCGTGATCCAGGCAAAAGGATTAAAAAAATTTCCAATCACATGGAAAATTGAAGAAGGGAAAATAGGAAACCCGCGCATCATGGAAAAAATCACCGAGGCGATCCAGGAATCGTGGCTTCAACAGCAGTAATTGAGGAACATTACAAAATAGACAGGGCTACCCTTTCGGAATAGCCCCTATTTAATAGCAATGGTCTGATCCTAAATTCCATAATAGTTTTGATCTCCGCAACACTTAATTATTAACGGATGTGCATAACCGGGAGATTTATAACAGCGATGGGTACCCGTTGATAGTGCTGTCAAAATTTTACTAAGTAATTACTTCTAGCGAACAGGAGCGAGCGGGCATTTCTCTTTGCGCCTTTGCGTCTTTGCGCGAAAATTTATCTCCCGAATATTCGAGCGAGAGATTTTCGCGCAAAGACGCAAAGGCGCAAAGAGACATTAGGTTATTTTTTATTGAGAAACCGATAAATGTCTATCGCCGATTACATACAATTTCTTCGAGGTTGAAATGATAAAATCGAGCGATCTTCTTCCAGCGCCTTCTACCAATAAAAAACAGCAGGTTAAAATCTGTGCATAGTCCGAACGGATTTCATGCAGCACGGCCCAGATGCCCATCTTCGGCGGAGCTGGTGGCGCAGGTAAAGGACTCGTTCCAAAATACAAACTGATCTTTGTGCTGAGCACCGCAACAATCATCTGGATAATAAAATAGAGAGACACAATCCGGGTGAATAATCCCAGCATTAGGAACAGTCCCCCGATAATTTCGCCTGTTGCGATAATATGTGCTGTGGTTTCTGGAAATGGGAAACCTAGTTTTGTAAATCTTCCAACGCCCTGGTTCGTGTACACGAATTTTAAAATTCCTTCCCAAAAAAATACTGAGCCGGCCATTAGGCGGATCAGCATGATCGATGATTGGCCCGTTACGGGCGGGTTCAGGAACCAATAAATCATTTTTTTCATGCTCTTTATTTTAATAAAATAATTCTGCAAAAATCTATGCCGTTTCTATATTGGGAAAATCAATTACATGATCTACCGATTTTACCTGATTATCTACCTTGCTGATCACGAATATTCCATGGTTGGTGTAATAAAATTTCCAAATTGCCTGGCCTTGGTATCTTTGATTAAAAAGAAATAGTGAAAAACAGGCAAGTCATATTTCATCTGAGTTTTTGGATCGCGATATATGTATTATGGGTTTTTATTTTTCGCAGCTATTCCATTCGCCTCACTAAAACGATGACGGTTGAATTCTGCTACCTGATTTTTATCACGGCCGATTTTTATGTGATCAATCACCTGCTTGTCCCGCGCTTTCTGCTTAAAAAAAGATACCTGGCATTTGCCACGAGTACGATATTATGTATTTCGGTTTCTGCCTTACTCAGGTCCTTACTGGCCATTCAAATGAACCTGCATTATTTTCATGATGCCCCGATCGATAATTTTGGACTGCTATATTTCAATTCGCTTGTCAATATCGGGCTCTGGGTTTTTCTTACAACTGTAGTAAAATTGTTCATCGACAGGATGCAAACGCAAAAGGAAATGGAGTTGATGGAAAAGGAAAGAATCAAAAGTGAACTCGATTATTTGAAAGCGCAGATCAACCCACATTCGTTGTTTAATTCATTGAATACGGTATATGGCAATATTGATAAGAATAACCAGACTGCCAGAAATATATTGCTTCAATTTTCAGAATTATTGCGATATCAGCTGTATGAATGTGGTGCGGAAAAGGTGAATTTGTCCAAAGAAATTATTTACATAAAAAATTATATCGCTTTTCAACGTTTGCGCAAGGATGAAAACTTAGTGGTTCATTCCGATATAGAAACGGCAGAATCCCGTTTGGAAATTGCGCCGCTCCTCCTGGTTGTTCTTATTGAAAATGCATTCAAATTTGTAAGTAATTTTCCAAACCGTGAGAATAAGATATGTATCAAAATAGGGTTCAAAGGAAATGAATTGTATAGTTCGTTCATCAACACCAAAGAAGTACAAAAAAATGGTATCAACGGAAATTCAAACGGTATCGGCATTGCCAATCTAAAACGGAGATTGGAATTGTTATATGCGGGCAAATATGAACTGACGACAAAAGAAGATGAAGAACGATACGAAACAAAACTAAAAATCGACCTGGTATGAAACTGAAATGTATTATTGTGGATGATGAACCGGTTGCACGAAAAGTGTTGCAGGAATTTGTAGAAGAGATCGATTATATCGAGTTGGTTGGTCAGGCAGAAAATCCCCTGCGCGCTTTACCATTGTTAGACGCGCATGAAATCGATATCATATTCCTCGATATTAATATGCCCAAGATGAATGGCCTTGATTTTCTGAAAAGCTCGAGATCTAAAGCTGACATTATTATAACAACCGCTTACCCTGCATATGCCGCCGATGCTTATGGATTGGATGTATTGGATTACCTCGTAAAGCCAATTGCTTTTGAGCGGTTTTTAAAAGCGTGCAACAAGGCCAAGGAGATGAGAGAACTTAAAAAAGGCGGAGAATCGAAAACAAATAATAACGACGATCATTTTTTTATAAAATCAAATAACCAGATTGAAAAAATTTTTTATAAGGATCTCGTGTACGCCGAAGCGATGTTGAACTATGTGATGTTATATACGAATACGGAAAAGAAGATGGTTTATATTACTATCAAAAGCCTGGAAGAACAATTACCGTCAGATATGTTTATAAAAGTTCACAAATCTTTTATCGTGAATATTCATAAAATAAAAAGCATTGATGGAAATATCCTGGATATCGGAAACAATAAAATCTCGATCAGTCAGAACCTGCGCGAAAAAGTGATGAATGAAATTGTGAAAGACAAAATGATCAAACGTTGACAGTGAAAAAATAGTTTTCATGAAATTTCCATTTTTAGAAGATATCATACTCGAAAATGAAATCGCATTATTGAAACCATTGCAAGCAGCGGATGCAAATAATTTGCTAAGCGTTGCTACGGAAAATAAAAATCTCATCCAATTTTCACCCGCGCAAATTCATTCGACGTCGCTGTTGAATGCTTATATTGAAAAAGCGATCCAGGATAGAACTCATAAAGCCCGTTATTCATTCAGCATATTCGACAAAAAGAAAAACGCATACGCAGGCAGCACGAGTTTCTTAAATATTTCGAATGCCGACGAGCGGCTGGAGATCGTGGGTTTCATTAAAGCCTTTGTTTTTCAAGTCTGTGCATTTGAGCCTGTAAGGCTTGTCCAGCCAGCTTTCCAATAATCTATAAGATTGTTAAACTTAAGATCTGCCGAAATTTTCTGTGTAGTTTTGCGTTCAATTATTCTATGCGCCTGATTATTTTAACTCTTACTTGTGCCGTTTGTTGTCAATTGGCAAACGCGCAATATACTGTTCAGGACAATATCGACTCCAATAAGATCAGCCGTTACAATTCGTATGATCATTTCAAGTTTGAATTACCGCGCGGCCAGTATGTTCAGCAGAAATTTCCAACCAAAACATTTATCCTTCCCGTTTCATTAATAGCTGCTGGTTATTTCGCAGCGAAGATGGATCCGACATTGGATGTGAATGAGCGTATTCGTAAGGAGATTTGGATAGAATCGCCGCATCAGCAATTGCATATTGATAACTATTTAATGTGGGTTCCGGCGGCGGCAGTTTATGGATTGAATATTGCGGGCATAAAAGGGAAAAATAATTTGCTGGATCGCAGTATGATTTATTTGATGTCATCCGTGATTTCAAATGCAGCGGTCTTCGGATTGAAAGGTGTTACGCATGAACAAAGACCCGATGGCTCGGACTATTACTCTTTTCCATCTGGTCACACTGCGCAGGCATTTGTGTCTGCAGAATTTTTACGGCAGGAATATAAAGATGTATCACCGTGGTATGGTATCGCAGGATATGGTATTGCAACAGGCGTCGGTATATTGAGAATGTATAACAACAAACATTGGTTGAATGATGTGGTTGCCGGAGCTGGTTTCGGTATTGCTTCTACAAGACTTACTTATTGGTTATATCCTAAAATCAAAAATGTTTTTTCGAAGAACAAACCTCTCCAGACAATGATGATGCCTACTTATAACCAAGGCTCGTTCGGAATTGCGATGGTTCATTTTTTTAAGTAAGCACTGATCCTTCTTTTTATTTTTCCCTATTATTAAATTGTATTTCGATTTGGAAGTAAGCTGAGTTTTGAAGATGCTTTCTATCTGGGCCAATGTGTCTATATGGTAATTTTTTTTCACCACATAGACTCACATAGAAATTTTAAATTGAGACGGTACTTGTTTTTGAGTAGTGATTATTTTATAATTTGCCTATGTGTAACTATGTGCCTACTCTGCCTATGTGGTGGAGAAAATATCGACTGTGTAGGTTTTTTTTCACCACATAGGCACATAGAAACATAGGCACACATAGAAATTTTAAATTGAGACGGTACTTGTTTTTGAGCGGTGATTACTTTATGATTTGTCTATGTGCAACTATGTGCCTACTCTGCCTATGTGGTGAAGAAAATCTCGACTATGTAGGTTTTTTTTTCACCACATAGATTCT
>JAFDYD010000043.1:0-3988 GCA_018267615.1 Bacteroidota bacterium
TTACAAACATAGGAGGCACATAGACACATAGGAGCACATAGTTAGTTATTTCATCCAGGCTAAATGATAACGGAGGCTTAACCGCTACACGCTCTGTTTCTTCGCTCTATTTTTTCATAAGTACCCTCTCGCCTGCAAATTGAACAGCTCCGCGTAGTGTCCATTCTTATTCAGTAATTCATTGTGGCTTCCTTCTTCCAACAGTTCACCTTTGTCTAGAACTAA
Source organism: Bacteroidota bacterium (assembly GCA_018267615.1). GTDB lineage: Bacteria > Bacteroidota > Bacteroidia > Chitinophagales > Chitinophagaceae > Puia. The sequence continues at coordinate 226 of JAFDYD010000043.1, forward strand.
AATGCGATCGGCCATGCGAACCGTAGAGAACCGATGCGAAATTAATACTGCGGTTTTTCCCTTTGTCAATTCAGCGAAACGTTGGAATACTTCATATTCTGCTTTTGCGTCGAGTGCGGAAGTTGGTTCGTCGAGGATGAGCAGTTGCGCATCTTTCATATATGCCCTCGCCAATGCAATTTTTTGCCATTCACCACCGGATAATTCCACGCCCTGGTTGAATCTTTTCCCCAATGCCTGTTCATATTTGCCCGGAAGTTTTTGTACAAGAAGATCAGCGAGACTTTGCTTCGCTGCATTTTCTATCAACGGCACATTTTCTTTTTCTGTAATATTCCCAACAGCAATATTTTGTGATACTGTCATCTGGTATCGTTGATAATCCTGGAAGATAACTCCGACCTGGTGACGAACTTCTCCCAAATCATATTCGCGCAGATCATATCCATCCAACAAAATTCGCCCTTCGGTCGGATCATACAAACGCGCCAATAATTTCACCAGTGTTGTTTTGCCAGCGCCGTTCTCTCCCACCAATGCTAATTTTTCTCCGGGATGAAGTGTAAAACTCAAATGACGATTTGCCCATTGTTCCGAGTTCGAATATTTGAATCCGACATTTTCAAAAACAAAACCTTGTTTAATTGGTATAGGAAAATGGCGACCGTTAGCAGACAATTTGATCTTGGGTTGAATCTCAAAAAAATCAAAAAAATCTTTTAAATAAATCGCGCCCTGCGAAACGGCAGTGAATCGCGAGAGAACTGTTTCCAACAAACTTCTTAATTGGCGAAATGAACCGGCAAGAAAAGTAAGATCGCCGATCGACAAATTTCCAGAAATGGTTCTTGAAATAATATATACATACGCGCCATAATAACCGAGACTGCCCAAGATTGAAAAACCCGTTCCCCATAAAGATCTTTTTATCGACAATTGTTTATTCGCTTTAAAAAATTTATTCGAAAGTTGTCGAAAGCGATCGATAAAAAAACCGGAGAGATCAAAGATCTTTACTTCCTTCGCTGTTTCATCACTCGCTCCAACATAACGGATATAGTCGAGTTCTCTTCGCTCAGGAGTTTGTCGCCTGCTCAACGAATAAGTTTGATCGTTGAAATAGGATTCGCCGATGAATGCAGGCAACACAGCAATAAAAAGAAGTAATATCAACCAGGGATTAAAAACAATGAGCCCAGCCGACCAAAACGCCATCGTAATCAGATCCTGTACCTGGCTCAACACCTGCGAGAGTAAAACGGTGCGTCCGATGGTTTGCTGCCTCGCTCTTTCCAGTTTATCATAAAAGGTAGAATCTTCGAATTGATCAAGATCCAATGTGGCCGCGTGTTGCATGATCTTGATGGAAGTGTAATTAGAAAAAAGATCACCGAGCAAACTATCCACGAGATTCGTGGCTCTGCTCAGTGCATCGGAAAGAATGGCGAGTCCGAACTCGAGCGCAACCAGTTCCCATAAATAATTTGCAGGAGCATTTTTATTGTGCCCGGTCTGCACAACATGATCAATGATGAGTTTGCCGACGTACAAAATCGCAACGGGAATTGCAGAACGCACGATGCGCAACACTGCATTGGTAATAGTTAGCGCCGGACTGGTTTGCCAAACCAGTTTAAAAAATAATGGAAGGTTGCCTAAAGCCGAGAATCTTTCTTTTAAAGTCACTTCTGCCATGAAATACAAATTTAGTAAGATGTTTTCTTCTTTGTGTCTTAGTGTATTTGTGGTTCAAAAAAACTGAACCACAAAGACGCTAAGGCACAAAAGAAAATGTTTAACTTCAAGAAACATCATGCCATATGGCCATAGCAAAAAATAAAAAGCCATCTACAGGTAAGCTGGCATTATTCGAGAAACTGATCGCGACTAATCCGGAAATTGTATTGAAAGGTGATGCTGACAAATACACATCATACCATGGAAATATGTATTCAATACTTTCTGCAGACGGTGTATTGGCAATTCGTTTACCTAAAGATGAATTGGAGAAATTTTTAAAGAAATATAAAACGAAATTAAAGGAAGCGTATGGCATTGTACAAAAAGAATACGCTGTTGTACCGGATACACTTTTAGAAAACACAAGCGAAGCAAAAAAATCTTGATATCAGCTATGCCTATGTAAAAAGGCTGAAAGGAAAACCAACTAAGAAAAGTAAATAAGTAGCAACTCGAAAAATCTCTTCTGGCTAATTTTCAAAATTCTGAATCAGTTTACCCTCTTCAGCACGCTCGACAAATTCCCCGTTTGTATACTCATCGATGATCTTGTTCCAAAATAATTGCGCAGGCTTGTTGCTTTCGCGCTGAAAAATCTCCCAATATCCTTTGTGCAAATTAAAGATCTGTATCGCGACTGTTTTGCCAATACCCTCCCTCCTGTATTTTCTCATGATGAAAAATTCAGCAATAGAAAAAAAATTGCGTTGATGGGATTCGACAATTCTCACCAATACAAAGCCGATATATTTCTCCTCCTGGATGATGAGATATGGGAAACGGTGATGTTTTTCTTTCCAGTAATCATCTAAATGCGGATAATCCTTATACAAACCATTTTCTTCAACATCGCAATCCACGTACTCCGAAAAATCATAGATATAAAACTGCATCAGGTTTTTTATTATCTCTATATGCTCTTGCGAAGCAGGAATTAATTTAAAATTCATGAAGCAGATTATACGCAAGTTTACGAAGATAAAATGAGCCAGGGTGAGACAGCAAGTCTATAATTCACTTCGTGTGGCTTATCAATTCATTCAACAAACAGATCGGGTTAATATCAATCAAAACTTTCTTCTATACACGGTCAGGTAGGGAATATCACAACATGCCGGCGGAGTGGAAATTGAAAGTTGATTATTTGAAACGGAAACGGAATCCTGTATCGGATCCGGACTGCCATCATACTTTCTTACCAATAAATTTTTCTTATTCGGCGACCCTAATATAGTAACCTGGTAACTGCCAGTCAACACAGTTGAACTTCCCACAGAAGCTTGCTTAAAACTTCCAGCGCTTGTGAATTCAATTGTTGTACCATTGCCCGCCGGATAATTTAAAATACCTACAAATCCACCGACTTCCTGCGCTAATTCCCAGGTACCGACAATAGAATTATTTTTTGGGAGAATAATACTGCCTGGTCCGTTGGCAGATTTATTACATGCAGCAAGAAGAATTAAGAACGCTAACCAGGTTCGCATAGACTGTTTTTAATTTGACAATCGCGGGGTATTAACCGTTGCATCAAATATACGAGTCCGTTAGGGTTTTAGTTTGATTTTGAAGGGAGGAAGGTATGGGGTATAGGGTGTAGGGTATAGGGTATGGCAAGCTTTTAATTTATAATTTGTAATTATAGAAGATAAAAACTATGAATTGAAATTGAAATATGGTATGCCATACCTTACACCTTACACCTTATACCTTACACCTTCTCATTCAACTATCCTTATGGTACAGGTGGCGCTGGTGTTACTGGCGGATGTGGTGGAACCGGCGGGCGCTCACCATGATGTGGTGCAACGCAACTACCAATAAATAATGCCGACGCTATCGCCAATATCCAAATCTTTTTCATAACGACTTTATTCAGGTCGTAAAAAAAATCATGCCATGCGCTGCGGAAATGTGATGGGATATCTTCGGTAAAATTTGAAAGAAAACTCAGCGCGTCATTTCGAATCCGCCTACTGCAACTTATAAGACAATGTAACATATGGCGGATGAGAAATCCCCA
>JAFDYD010000043.1:4020-22802 GCA_018267615.1 Bacteroidota bacterium
AGCTGGGGATTTCTCATCCGCCAAAATATACATTCATACGGAATCGCTGCAGGCGGATTCGAAATGACGATCTGCCAGATATTAGATTGATAAAAAAGAAAAAGACTTATTCATCTTTGATCTCTATCCATGTCGGAGCATGATCGCTTGTTTTTTCCCAACCTCTCACATTGCGATCAACACCGGCAGCAATTAATCTCTTATCCATTTTGGGATTCAGCAATAAATGATCGATGCGCAAACCTGCATCACGTCCATATGCATCACGGAAATAATCCCAGAATGTATAAATTTTTTCACCGGGATGTAGTTTTCGCAATGAATCAGTCCAGCCCTGATCAACTAATTTTTTAAATGCAGCGCGCGTTTCCGGTCTGAACAATGCATCATTCACCCAGCGTTCAGGTTTATACACATCGAGTTCGGTTGGCATTACATTGTAATCACCAGCGAGCACCACCGGTTGTTTCATTTCAAAAAGCTTTTTTGCATGAACTGTCAATCGTTCAAACCATCCAAGCTTATAATCGAATTTTGGTCCAGGTGCGGGATTCCCATTTGGTAAATACAAACATCCTATGAGAATATTATGAACAGTTGCTTCAATATAACGGCTATGCGTATCCTCTGCATCACCGGGAAGCACGCGGCGCAATTCTTCCGGTTTGCCAACGCGGGAAAGAATAGCAACACCGTTCCAACTTTTTTGTCCATGCCAGATTGCATCGTAACCGGCGTCATTGATATCTTTTTCCGGAAATTTTTCCTGCGGAGCTTTTAATTCCTGCAGACAAACAATATGCGGCGATGTTTCCTTTAACCAGCGAAGCAATACAGGCAATCTTCCATTAACGCCGTTGACATTATATGTGGCAATTTTCATACAAAAGAGTTTATTTTCTTCGCGACTTTGTGCAACTCAAAATATTTTCTCACAAAGACAACAAGAGGCCAAGTAATACGCAAAGGAAAATGAAAATACTTTCGGAAACAAAATGAAGAAGGAAATTTATCTTGAAACGCTCACACTGCCCTGCGAATCTCCGCTTACGATATGATAATATAGAGCATTAAAAGGATTGGGCTTTTTAGGATCACCAAAGGCTGCAAGCAGTACAAAAACTGCAGTTACAAATAGAGCGATTGTAGATGAAACTGCTTCTGTTTTCGAGGGAGGATTTTCAGGAATTACAGGTTCATTCATTTTCATATGCAATAAAGTTTAGGCAAAGGTCTATAATACTTTACCGGTGGGTACAGAATTTTATTAACAAAATAGTGTAAATGTGGAAATGTATGCACCAGGTATATTCTAGTGCAAATAAAAACACCGGGCGAGATCCCGCCCGGCGCAATAAGAAATATTCAATAAAAGATTATCTACCGTTCGCTCTCAAAACGGTCATCTCTTTTTTATCATCGTCGTCATAAGTTTTTTTGACGAGATAGTGCCATTGTTTGTCGGATACATCCACTGAAAAGATATCACCTTTCTTGTGATTTTTTACCGCCTCCTGGAATTCTTTCGGCATCATTTCTTCGCCATAAAACCAACCGGTGTCGCCATGTGTGGTGTTCCCATCCATCGTGTATTCGTCGGAAAGCTGCTCGAACGTTGCGCCTGCCGCGTGTTTTTGTTGAATCAGTTTTTTCAAACTGTCGATCTGCGTTGGAGTCAATGAAGCTCCGTCGAGGAAAATATAATTGGCGCGGTAGTTAACGGTTTCCGTGGCTTCGATCACTTTATAAGTGACATAACCCACAGAAAAAACCTCGCCCTTATTTTGTCGCAATAGTCTTTTAGTCAACACAGAAGTGTCCTTTAACGACGAAACTTTGAGAATAGCCGGTTTTAAATTCTGATTAGCACTGATCCATTGTTCGGCCTGCTGAACATTTCCGATTTTTTGAAACTGTTCGGTAACGGTTAACTGTGCGAAAGTTGATGTTGAAATAAGCATCAAGATGCCTGCAATACTATTTTTCATACTCTGATTGTGTTTGATCCCGCTTCGCGCGTGACTTATTTTCTATTATTAAAATTTCAATTTATACTGAAATGAAGATACTGTTTTTAAAATCTTCGGCTGTCATGGCGACGGGGTTTTGCGAAAGTGCATCATGGGTCGGTATAAATTTAATGAATAAACGAAGATGAACGACGCTAAGCTACTGGAGAGCGAATAAAAAAACTCAGCAACGATGCCAAAACAAGGGCTTTTAACAAATTAATAGCATAACGAGAAGCTTTGCGATTTGGCGTCTTTGCGTGAAAAAATTATCACGCAAAGGCGCAAAATCGCAAAGAATCAACTCAATCAATCAACGAATCCACGTATATTAGAAATCTCAATCTCTCACTACTAAAACATTTTCATGAATCATTTCAACATCGACCGTCGGCATTTTCTAAAAGGAGCGGCGGCTTCTTTGGCACTGACCGCATTTGGTAAACCAAATTTTGATTTTTTCGATCCCGGAAAAATCAGGCGCGTTGCTTTGATCGGCACAGGCTGGTATGGTAAAAGCGATCTTTTTCGACTGATCCAGGTTTCTCCGGTGGAAGTGGTTGCGCTCTGCGATGTTGACAAACACATATTGGAAGCAGCGGGAACGATGGTGAGTCAGCGACAAAAATCAAGAAAAATACCGAAGCTCTACAGCAACTATCAAAAAATGCTTTCGGAGAATGAATTGGATATCGTGTTAATTGGAACGCCGGATCATTGGCATGCGTTGACCATGATCGACGCGGTGAAATCCGGTGCAAATGTATATGTACAAAAACCCATCAGTGTTGATGTGATCGAAGGAGAAGCAATGGTGGCCGCTGCGCGCAAATACAATCGCGTGGTGCAGGTGGGTACGCAACGAAGAAGCACACCGCATCTCATCGATGCGAAAAAAAATATTGTTGACGCAGGATTGCTCGGTAAAATTTCTCATGTAGAAATGTGTTGTTACTATCACATGCGTAATACAGACAATCCACCTTTGCAAGCCGTGCCGGATTATTTTGATTATGAAACTTGGACGGGCCCTGCCCCACTTCGTCCCTATGACGGCATCCCACATGTCCGCTGGTGGCGCGCGTTCATGGAATATGGAAATGGAATTATGGGTGATATGTGCATTCATATGTTCGATGCAGTAAGGTGGATGTTAAATCTGGGTTGGCCAACAAGAATAACATCTACCGGTGGGATTTACGTTGACACAAATGCGAAATCAAATATTGCCGATACACAGACAGCCATTTTTGAATATCCTGAATTGAATTGTGTATGGCAACATAGAACATGGGGAAATCCTGCCGATCCAAAATATCCCTGGTCATTTAAAATTTATGGAGACAAGGGAGAATTGGCAGGAAGCACGATGTCCTATGATTTCTATCCTGCGGAAAAAGGAAATCCGATTCATAAAGATGTCGTCTTCGAAAGAGAAAAATTTCCCGAAGATTTAAAGGAAAAAGACATTGAATTGAATGCGGCGCCAGCCACTAGATTACAGATGGTGAATTTTCTGAATGCAATCGATACCGGAACAAAACCAGTAGCGGATATCCATGAGGGTCATATATCCACGGCGAGCTGCATACTCGCCAATGTGTCGATGAAAATCGGCAGGCCGATTATTTACGACCCACAACAACATATTGTGGTTGGTGATGCAGAAGCAACTGTGCTTCTCCGTCGTCCTTACAGGCGGGGTTATACGCATCCGGAGATATAAAATATCTGCGCGATATTTTTTTATCAGTCGCTATCGCGAGGTGTAAGGTTTAAAGTGTATGGTATGGCAAGCTATTAAATAAGAATTCTGTAAAGAGTGAATCGTGAAAAGCAAAAACCATATTTTGAAATAAGGTATGCCATACCTTACGCCCTAAACCTTCCACCTAAATAGATGCATAGGAGTTGCATTTCAAACTAAATTGCTTTACAAACAATGATCGATCTTCCAATAATAATTGTGGGTGCAGGCGCTGCAGGGCTGATTGCTGCCAAAGAACTTTCACATCAAGGCAGAAAAATAATGCTGCTTGAAGCGCGTGGGCGCGTGGGCGGAAGAATTCATACCACACAGGGTGAAAAATATTTAATAGAAGCAGGCGCTGAATTCATTCATGGAAAATTGCCTTTAACAATTGGGTTATTAAACAGCTACAGCATTCCGTTTTTTCAAACTTCCGGGATAATGGCAAGGATACAAAATGGCAAAGTAGAACCGAGAGATGAATTTGTGGATCATTGGGACAAACTAATTGACGCCATGGGGAATTTAAAAAAAGACATCTCATTGTCAGAATTTCTATCAATAAATTTTAGCGACGATAAATACGAGGCATTGAGAAAAACTGCAACGCGCTTTGCCCAAGGTTTTGATCTGGCAGATCCAAAAACAGTCAGCACACTTGCACTATACCAGGAATGGATAACCGAAGAAAACGCAGAACAATTCCGGGTAAAGGGCGGCTATTCAACATTAATGGAGGCGATGGCAGACGATTGCATCCGGCAAGGCGGTGAAGTTCACTTATCGAATGAAGTTCAAAAAATAGAATGGGAAAAAGACAAAGTAACGGCGCATACGAAAGAAGGCAAAAAATATGTCGGGAGTAAAATAATCATTACCGTTCCTTTAGGAGTGTTGCAGGCAGGCCGTATTTCCTTTGCGCCGGCACTTCCGCAAATGAAAGCAATCGACGGAATTGGTTTCGGAACCGTTATCAAAATATTATTGGAATGCAAGAAAGCATTCTGGGAAGAGAAAGTAAAATCGATCGGTTTTATTTTCTCGGATGAAAAAGTACCGACATGGTGGACGCAATTTCCTGGGCAGGATCATGTGCTCACTGGCTGGTTAGGAGGCAACACATTTCAATCATCAACCGATGACGAAATAATAAAAATCGCATTTCAATCTTTGGCAAATATTTTTGGAGAACCTGTTGAAGCAATAGAATCTCTGATCATCAAATCGCATGTTTTCAACTGGTCTAATGACTCATTTTCATTGGGAGCATATTCATTCCCGACTGTGCAGTCGGTCGATACCAGGAAAATATTCAATGAGCCGGTAGCACAAACAATTTATTTTGCGGGAGAAGGATTTTATGAAGGTGCAACCGGAGGAACTGTTGAAGCTGCATTCACGAGCGGAATGGATGTCGCCCGCAGAATAATGGTTGAAAGGATTAAGATCTAAGACACAGGAGACAACGTACAAGAATTAAGTAGTGACGCATTTCGAAATTTCTGTTTGGCAATTTTTTTTTCGCCATATAGGAACATAGTTTCACATAGAAATTTCAAAATAATTTACTGCCAGGAATTCTGATTCTTGTACCTTGTTTTCTTTTATCTCGTACCTTGTGTTTTGTACCTAGACTTATTATCTCATCTTCAATCAACTTATCACCGTCATGAGAAAGAATAGAATAATCACCACCTTGTTTTTTGTCTCTATAAGCGTTGGGATCTTTGCCCAGAAATCTTTACCTACAGCCACACCAGAATCACAGGGAGTATCTTCCCAGGCGATTATTGATTTTCTGGATGCTGTTCCTGGCTCGGGAAATGAATATCACAGTATCATGGTGCTTCGTCATGGTAAAATCATTGCGCAGGGATGGTGGAATCCATATCGATCGGATTTGAAACACACAATGTATTCGGTCAGTAAAAGTTTTACCGCCACAGCCGTCGGGTTTGCGATCTCAGAAAAAAAACTTTCGCTCGATGATAAAGTCATTTCATTTTTCCCAAAAAGTGAAATTCCGGATACAGTAAGTCCCTACCTCGCTTCGCTACGAGTCAGAGATTTACTCAGTATGAGTGTTGGAATGCCGATGGATCCAACAGGTGATGTAATAAAGAATGAAGATTGGATCAAAGCTTTTTTAAATACACCCATCAAGTTTGAGCCCGGCACAAAATTCCTGTACAATTCTGCGGGAACATTTATGTTGTCTGCCATCGTACAAAAAGTGACGGGCGAAAAAATTCTCGACTACCTGAAGCCACGATTATTTGATCCATTGGGAATCGAAGGAATAGATTGGGAAACGAATTTACAAGGCATCAATACGGGTGGGTGGGGGCTGAGATTGAAGACGGAGGACATGGCTAAATTCGGACAACTCTTCCTGCAAAAAGGAATGTGGAAAGGCAAGCAGATTTTACCACAGGAATGGGTAGACGCAGCATCGACAAAAAAAATAGACCAAGATCCTTCGGCTCCGCAAGCAAAAAAAGATTCCAGTGATTGGCTGCAAGGTTATTGCTATCAAATGTGGAGAAGCAGGAATAATAGTTACCGTGGCGATGGTGCGTTCGGACAATATATTCTCATTTTGCCGGAACAGGATGCTGTGATCATAGCTACTGCAGAAACAAAAAATATGCAGTCAGAAATAAATTTGATCTGGAAATATTTGTTGCCAGCCTTTCAACCCAAAGCACTTCCTGCCGATGCAAAAACATTAGCGACATTGAACCATAAAATTGCGGCGCTTTCTTTGCCAATAGCTACAGCCGGCAATTCATCGATGGAGTCGGTGATCTCCGGAAAAAAATATGCGGTGGATTCAGGAAGTGTCAAGATCAGAAATATGAGTTTCGAATTCAAAGATGGGAATTGTTATTTCACCTTAAAAAATGATATAGCCACATACACACTTGGATTTGGAGAAGGCAAATGGGTGAAAGGTGTAACCACAAAACCTGGTCCTTACCTGGTCGCTACAGCAAAGGGAAACCGTGTTGGTCTAGATCCATATGAAATTGCAGGAAGCTATTCCTGGAAAGACGATAAAACGCTCGAATTAGATTTGCGATATGTGGAAAGTCCACACACTGAAATTATAAAATGTGTCTTTGATCAGGGTGTTACTTATGTTCATTTCAAAAACAGCTATGACAATTCGGATGAGGTTTATAAAATTGTGCTTGCGGGAAATTAATTAATGCTGAACGCATGACGCTGAACGCATAACGCGATGCACTATGCGTTTAGCGTTGTGCATTTAGCGTTATGCCTTATGAGGTCAGCGATGACAGCGCTTGCGTAAGGTGTTCTCTTGTAAAAGGCTTATTCATGAAAAGATCAGCGCCATTTTCTATCGCTGCATCTTCCGCTTCACGGTCCATACCCGAGATCATGATAATTTTAATATCGGGATAATTACTTTTCAAGTAGACAAGGAACTCCATGCCATATCCGTCGGGCAACCGGTTATCAAGCAATATCACAGAAGGCTGATCATGCCGGAGAAATTCTTTGGCAGCAGCGATCGATTTTACATGTTCAACACGCGTTTCCTTTTCATTCAGCAATAATTCAAGCAAAAAACACATTTCTGCTTCATCTTCTATAATCAGTACTTTTTTCAAGATTTGTTTTGGCGATATCATAGTTATTTTTTTAAACCAGTGGAAAAAATTGTACCATTTTTTTTGGCCGGTAGTTGTCTGCGGTCTGGGAAAAAATTTCCACGGTCTTCTTCACGAGTGTACACCATCATTTACAAAAAGCTAACATATCATTAGCATCGTACCATAAATTAAACATCTATCTTCACAAAAGAAACGTCAATGCTACTACAGCTAAATATTTCCCGTAAGCACTCGTCGAGAACAACAGAAGAGCAGTAGGATTTACAACTAATTTAATAACTAGAATACGATGCAGATTTTTTGCATCAGCTACCTCATCCGTATATGCAAGAGAATATGGTATTGGACGATCTTGAAACATTAATCAGCGGTTTCTATGACGATGAATCGATCATTCCCCGGAGAAGGTCTGCTTTGTTTGTCCCGAATCACAAATATTTTAGAAACGAAACATTGGATGATCTCCGAAAAAGCGGCCATCTCCCCTACCCGGCCGTAAAAATGCCGATTCCGGCCACCGGCTATTTAAAAGCAAAAGACAATGATTGCTTGTAGCATTGAGAATTTATAGTCGCGACCTAATCTCTCTCCTGAGTAGTGATACAGTTAGATTTTTTTGAAGGGTGTAGAGTATGGCAGGCTATTAATTACTAATGCGGCCAAGTGTGAAAAATAAAAACAATAAGTTGAATTAAGGCATGCCATATCTTATGCCCCTCGCCCTCCGCCTTAAAAAAAAATCAAACCGCACTATAACCTCCTCTATATCCAGTACCAAACAAATCCTCCATGCAACATCAACCTTTAAATTGTTGTCACCCTATTTTAGTTGAGCGGTTCTGAATATGCGATAAATGGGTGAAAAAATAAGACAAATTCATAATTTAGGTTTTATATTGAGGAGACATGAAACTGAACACCGGCAGTTTTTATCTAACGCTTGTAACCTTATCATTTTCTTCCATCCTTTCCGCTCAAAATAAGCAGAACGATACTTCATTCATTACATCATCCGTCAATCACGCAATCGATATTTATCACCAGGTAATACAAAAATCAGCCGGACTTTATAACGGATCTGAGTATGAAGAATACACATACAATTTCCAGGAAGGAAGTCCTTATTTCAAAACAAAGGATTCGGTGTCAGGATCGATTGTATATGACGGCGTGTTATATGAAAATATCTGGATGAAATATAATGAACTGAAAGATATTGTGGTGATCTGGTACAACAATGATGCTGTACAATTGTCGAATGAAAAGATCAGTCGATTTACGATCGATGGTCATTCATTTATCTGGAGCCAGAAAAATAATATGATGAAGAAAAACATCAACACCGGGTTCTACGAGGAATTATATGCAGGTAAGACCATGGCGCTGAAAAAAACAATCAAGAGTATTCAACAAAAAACGGATGTGAGTGAAGGCGTGTCTCGCTTTATTGATCAGAAAACATATTTTTATTTAAAGACGACTGACGGATTCGTACAGGTTAATAACAAATCAGATTTGACGGACGCGTTAAAGAATCATAAAACTGAGATCAAAGATTTCATCAGTTCAAAAAATTTAAATTTCAAACAAGATACCGAAGGTTTCATTGCGCAGGTTGCTGCCTACTATGATACATTATGATTGCTTATGAAGAAGCGGTTTCGATTACTGACCTTATTGGGAATACTCTGTCTCAACACATGCATCGCTGTTGCCCAGAAAAAAACTCCGGCTCTGATAACGGCAGATTTCAGGAATGCCAGCATGGAGCAATTTGTTTCCGAACTCGAGAAACAAACCGGTTTTCGTTTTTATTTTGATCCTACAACAGCAGACAGTATCCGCATAAATTTTTCTATTACCTCCCAGCCCCTTGAAAAAATTCTTGACCAAGCTTTTGCAGGATCTGATTTTTTTTACCTGGTAGATGATGATGGAGAAGTATATATCACAAAGGGGAAAAAAATAGGCATCACCACCACCGCGAAATCTTCTGTACCAAACAATCTCATCAAACAAACAACGGGAGACACGATCATCGCAAGGGAAAAAGCAAAAGCTCCCGTGCTGAAAAATGTTCAGACTGCGCCACCGGATAAAATCATCGACATCGGCACCCGAAACCTCTCGGATCAAAAATCAAACAAAGCCACTGTTGCCGGTTTTGTGAAGGATATAAAAACAGGTGAACCGGTTTCAGGCGCGTCCGTTTCTGTTGAAACATTAAAGACTGGCGTGGTTACAGATCAGTACGGTTATTTTTCATTGACTCTTCCGAAAGGCCGGCATGTTTTGTTGATCGAAGGAATTTCAATAAAAGAAACAACGAGACAAATCATGTTGCACGGCGATGGAAAAATAAATATTGAATTGGAAAGTCTCGTGATGGTATTACGCAATGTAACCATCACTGCACAGAAGCTGAGCAATATCCGTAATCCGCAAATGGGCCTGCAAAAAATTGATATCAGCGCCATCAAACAAATACCGGTTGTGTTTGGTGAACCGGATATCCTGCGCGCCGTGATTGCATTACCAGGTGTAAAAACAGTAGGCGAAGCAAGCACTGGTTTAAATGTGCGCGGAGGTTCTCCCGATCAGAATCTTATTTTATTCAATGATGTGACGATATATAATCCTTCGCATTTTTTTGGAATGTTTTCCGCGTTGAACCCGGAGATCGTAAAAGACGTTGAGTTATTCAAAAGCAGTATCCCTGCCCGTTATGGCGGACGACTTTCATCGGTATTAAATATCACCGGGCGTGAAGGAAACAAAAAAGAGTTTTCAGGTTCCGCAGGCATCGGTGTTCTGACAAGCAGGTTGAATATAGAAGGACCTTTGATCAAAGACAAATCTTCATTCATTATCGGAGGAAGAACAACTTATGCAAACTGGTTATTGAATTTATTGCCGGATCAATATAAAAACAGTCGCGCTTCTTTTTATGATATCAATCTTGGAATAACGCACGAGATCAATAAGAAAAACAATATTTATCTCACCGGCTATATCAGCAGCGACCGGTTCAACCTGAATAACGATACGATTTATCGTTACAGCAATAAGAATATTTCATTGAAGTGGAAACATATCTTCAATAATAAATTCACTGGTATTTTTATTGGTGGATATGATCGTTATGAATATAGTATTTCCAGTGATCAATCTGCATACAATGCTTACAAGCTTAGTTTTGATATCAACCAGGCAAATTTCAAAGCACTGTTCACTTATTATCTCAACAACAAACACACGATTGAATTTGGGGTGACTGCACTTTATTACAAACTTCATCCCGGCTCCTATTTGCCAGATAGCAAAGAATCGATCGTTGCTCCCGACCGCCTCTCGCCCGAACAATCGCTAGAGTCTGCGGCGTTCATTAGTGACCGTTATACGATCACCCGTAAACTGTCAGCAGAAGCCGGGTTGAGATATTCGATGTATAATTATGTCGGTCCGCAGCAGGTAAATATCTACCCTGCCGGAATTCCAAAAACGGAAGAAAACAGTGTCGGAGTGAAAGACTATTCTTCAGGAAAAATTATTCAAACATATTCGGCGCCGGAAATCCGCGCATCGTTGCGTTACGCCTTCAATGATAGTTTTTCGATCAAAGCCAGCTATAATTCGCAAACACAATATATACACCTCATATCGAATACAACGGCGATGGCACCCACCGATATTTGGAAACTCAGCGATCCGAATATAAAACCGCAAATGGGCGACCAGGTGTCCCTGGGATTGTACAAAAATTTCAAATCGAATACCATCGAAACATCTTTGGAAGTTTATTATAAAAGAATAAAGGATTATCTCGATTATAAAAGCGGTGCAGAGCTAATCATGAATCACCATCTTGAAACAGATGTGGTGGCTACCAAAGGAAAAGCATATGGCATAGAATTTCTATTGAAAAAAACCAGCGGTAAATTAAATGGATGGATCAGCTATACATGGTCGAGGGTATTTTTAAAAATGGATGATTCAACACAGGGTTCAATTGTAAATAAAGGTCAATACTATCCTGCCAATTATGACAAACCAAACGATCTCACTGTGATCGGCAATTACAAAATCAACCATCGGTTTAGCGTTTCGCTCAATGTAACATACAGTACCGGCAGGCCAATCACTTTACCAATCGGCAGGTTTTATTTTAGCAATGGTGCGAGAACATTGTACGCAGATAGAAATGCTTACCGGATACCGGATTATTTCCGCGCTGATTTTTCTATGAACATCGAAGGAAATCACAAAATATATCAGAAGACACATAATTCATGGTCCATCGGCGTGTACAATTTAACAGGAAGAAAAAATGCGTATTCAGTTTATTATGTTTCCGAGAATGGAAGTATCAACGGATATAAACTTTCTATTTTCGGAAGCGCGATTCCGTACGTGAATTTTAATATCAGGTTTTAAAATAAAAAATGAAAAAAATATTCATCATCATATTCGCTTTTATTTTTCTTACCTGCAGGGAAGCATACATTTCTCCTGTCAATACGCCTAACCTCGGTTACCTTGTGGTAGAAGGAGTCATCAACAGTGGTGGAGGAAATACAAAGATCGCATTATCGCGAACTACAAAACTTTCTGACGGAACCCGGGCTGTTGAAACAGGCGCGACGGTGATGGTACAAGATGAAAACGGTAATGCATACACGCTCGTAGAAGTAGCACGAGGTGATTATGAAATCAACAATCTCAACGTGGACCCGAACCAAAAATATCGTTTGAGAATTGTTGCAAACGACAGAGAATATCTTTCGGACTTTGTCGGCGTCAATAGCAACCCCGCGATTGACAGCGTGGCGTGGAGCAGAACATCAGATGGCTTACATGTTTCAGTCAACACACACGACCCGCAGCAAATCGCAAAATATTTTATGTGGGACTATATTGAGACTTGGGAGATACATTCCGATTGGGCGCCGAATTGCAAATTCGACACACCGAATGACCCATATTGGGTTACGTATATCGACCAGGTAAAACCCTATTTGCGCGACAGCAGCAAATATCAATGCTGGCGTTCGGATACATCAAGGCAAATACTACTCGGTTCAACCATCAAATATGCAGTAGATACTATTTCCGAAAACCTGATCGACATCGCGTCTGGCGCTGAACCATTGAGTGTTTTGTATAGCGTCAACGTCCGGCAATTTGCATTTACAAAAGATGCTTATGAGTTCATGGAAAAGATGAAAAAAAATTCTGAGCAATTGGGAAGTGTGTTCGATGCACAGCCCACCGAATTGCAGGGCAATATACATAGTCCATCCAACCCAAGTGAAATCGTAATTGGATATGTATCCATCTGCGCTATACAGGAGAAAAGATTATTCATCCATAATGAAGAGTTGCCGGGATGGAATTATAATTCAGGATGTTTTTTAATACAAGCGGTGCCGAACGATAGAGATTATGCCGTAAAAAATCTTTATTATCCCGATCGCGTAACGCCATTTATTTTACCAGTGGAGTACAGAGACAGAAATCCATCGGACCCACCACCCAGCGGATATATCATCAATTACGTTGCATCGGATGCGAAATGTGTTGATTGTTCACTGAGAGGGACACGAGTGAAACCAGCATTTTGGCCATAAAAATTGTAGCATGAAAAATGACTAAACGGCGATTATATATTTACCTGTTCATTGTGATTGGTTCGATATCCGGATTGAACGCACAACAATTTTCTCCATCGTCGGCATTGGATGTTTGGCGCAAAACAAATCTACAGGAAAAATTATACGTGCACACCGACAAGAATATGTACATGCCCGGTGAGATCGCGTGGTTCAAAATATATTATCTGGATGGATTTTTTCATCGCCCGTTGCAATTGAGCGAAATCGCGTATGTGGAATTGATCGATCATACCAACAAACCGGTGATACAAACTATGGTTTCGTTGGAAAAATCCGATGGCAACGGTTCATTCACTATACCATCAGCATTAAATACAGGATATTATAAGCTTCGATGCTATACGCAATGGATGCGAAATTTTGATGAACACTTCTTTTTTGAGAAATTAATTGGCATCGTAAATATCCAGGAAAACAGAAATGATAGTTCAATTTCGGTAGCAGAAACATATGATGTCGGTTTTTTTCCAGAAGGAGGAAATATGATCGATGGGGTCGAAAGCAGGATTGCTTTTCATATTACTGACCAACATGGAAAAGGAATCGGAGGAAACGGAATTATTTTGGATGGAAAAGACACGCTGCTACATTTCGAAACAAGAAAAATGGGCATGGGAAATTTCATGCTGAAACCCATGGCAGGTCATAGTTATCGGGCGCAGATAACACTTGGAAACGGGAGCACAATCACAAAGCAGTTGCCATCATCATTGGCAGTTGGAACCGTGATGAGAATTGACGAGACCAAAGACGAGAAACTGATCATTCATATCGCCTCGAAATCGAATGCCCCGCTTTATATTTTTGCGCATACTCGCGGTGTTATCAAGATGGCTTCGGCTGTTGTACTGGCGAATGGAGCAGGAATTGTACAGGTAGATAAAAATATTTTGGATGAAGGTATCACGCAGTTCACGGTATTCGAAAATAATCAACCGATTTGCGAAAGGCTTTATTTCACTTTTCCGCGCAAACAATTTCAAATTGATGCGAGTACAGACACCAGTATTTATGAAAGAAGGAAGAAAATAAAAATTCATATCAACGCAAAAAATGAAAAAGGAGCGGCGGTTTTTTCAAAAATGTCCACTGCGATCTACAGGCTCGACTCTTTGCAGGAACCTGATGAAATGAATATTCAGAACTATCTTCTTTTGACATCAGATCTGAAAGGATATATTGAATCGCCTTCATGGTATTTTAAAGATGGTGAAGGAGCAAGAGAAGCAATCGATAATCTCATGCTCACCCAAGGATGGCGGAGGTTTGTGTGGAGTGAAGTGCTACAGGAAAAAAAACCGCTCTTGAGTTATGCGCCTGAATACAATGGAGAAATCATATCTGCAAGGATCACCGATAAACGGACGGGTTCGCTTGTCGGAAATGTTCCCGTATTTCTATCGATACCCGGATCGGATACAAGGTTCTGGTCGTCAGTAAGCGATGCAGAAGGAATTGCGAATTTTGAAATCAAAAATTCCTTCGGGAACAGGGAATTTATTTTACAGTCGCCGGATAGCAACGCGTCGATCAATTTTATCTCTCCGTTTTCAACCAAATTTTCCGAATATCCTGCACCGGCTTTTAGTGTCAGCAAATTTGACTCTGTATTATTGAGTAAAAGAAATATTTATGCACAGGTTCAACAGGCATATCATGAAAAAATGCTGGACAGTTTTAAACTTTACAGGGAAGATCAAGCGCCTTTCTTTTTAAAACCTGATTTCTCCTACACACTGGATCGCTTCACAAGATTTTCTACGATGGAAGAAGTGCTTCGTGAATACATACGAGAAGTAAATGTGGTAAACTATGGTGGTTCATTTCATTTGCATGTAATGAATGGAAATAATCGAATGCCTTTTCAAACAGATCCATTGATATTATTGGACGGAGTGGCCATGCTCGACATGAACAAATTCATGAACTATGATCCTTTTAAGATAAAAACCATTGATGTGGTGACTCATAAATATTTCCTAGGCAATATGAGTTATTTTGGAATTATTGATTGCAAGACGTACAAAGGTGACATGAATGGTTATGCGCTGGATCCGCGATCTGTTATTTTGGATTTCGACGGGTTGCAGCAGCAACGAGAATTTTATGCTCCATCTTATGAAACGCCACAGGAATCCGCAAGCCGCTTACCGGATTTCAGAACGCTTCTTTATTGGAATCCTGCTCTCAAAACAAATGAAGGCAACGCAGATGTTGAATTCTTCTCCTCTGATGCAGCCGGAAGATATGTTGTAGTGATCGAAGGAATTTCAGAGAAAGGAATTCCCGCTTTTACAAATTTGTATTTTACGGTTAAGAAATAAGACTTGCTCAAATTAAAACAAGATTCACTTGAGCGTTGAATATTGGGTGTTGGCTCATTTTGAAATTTCTATGTGTAACTATGTGCCTACTGTGTGGTGACAAACTTCGAATATATTTGAGCCCTCACCCCAACCCCTCTCCTAAAGGAGAGGGGCTGGGGTGAGGGCTGACTCGTAATGATTTTCAAAATGAGTCACTATCGAATATTGGTTGTTGATTGTTCTTTATTTCTTTCTCTCCTTAATATCACGCATTACTCACTCACTCCTCAATGTCTTTACCGGGTTTGTCATCGCAGCTTTGATTGCCTGGAAGGAAACCGTCAGCAATGCGATCAATATCGCCAATGCTGCCGTCAATAGAAATATCCAGCCACTCACGTGTATCCGATATACATAACTCTGCAGCCATTTATTCATAGCAAACCATGCGATAGGAGAAGCAATCAAAAATGAAATCAATATTAAAATGATAAAATCTTTTGCCAATAAATTTGTGATATTGAAAACACTTGCGCCCAAAACTTTTCTGATGCCGATTTCCTTCATTCGCACTTCTGCAGTATAGGTTGCAAGTCCAAAGAGTCCGAGACAGGAAATAATAATTGCAACGCCCGCAAACACATTGAACAAAGTACCCGTCTGCTGTTCCGATTTATACATTTGGTTGAAATCATCATCCAGGAAAGTATATTCGAGTGGATAATCACTGGAATATTGTTTCCATATCGCTTCTGTAGCGGCAATCGCTTTTGATGCATCCTGTCCGGTTGTTTTTACAGACATCCTCCAATTGGAATTTCCGTATTTGAAAATTGCAGGATCGACGGCTTTTTTTAACGACAAATAATTAAAATCTTTTACAACACCGACAATAGTGCCCTTTGTTTGCCACAACGTAAAAGATTTTCCTATTGGATCTTTGATACCAGCCTGCTTGACGGCTGTTTCATTTAAAATGAAATGAGCCGAATCCGTTTTTGCGTCAGTAAAATTTTTCCCGGCAACCAATTGCATTTTAAACAGGGGAATAAATTCTTCATCAACTGTATTTACGTTGATGATAAACATGCGGCCGTTTTCTTTCCCATCCCAATCCGTATCTCCAGTTGCGCCATTGACGCCCGCCAGGTTCCCGTTTGCAGAAGTAACACCCAATATACCTGGCTGTTTCAACAATTCAGCGCGGGCAGCCGCGTAATGGTTATGAATATTTTCTCTCAAATTGAATGAAAAAACATGTTCCTTATCGAAGCCTAAATTCTTATCACGGATATATTTCAGTTGATAACTGATAACAATTGTTGCGATGATAAGACCAACAGAAAAAATAAACTGGGTAACTACCAATATTTTTCTGAATGAGGCATTACCGATTCCAAAAGACAATTTGCCTTTTAAAGCTTCGATGGGTTTGAATGATGATAATAATAATGCAGGATAAATACTCGCCATGATCAAAGTACCAAGAATAGCGGTACCCACGACGATCCAAACATTTGCGTCTGTGAGGCTAAATAGCAAATGCTTTCCGGAAATATTATTATACAAGGGAAGCAACAAGTATATTATTACAAATGCCAACAGGGATGCACATACGAACAACAAGGCGGATTCAATGATAAACTGGATAAACAATTGAGCTCTTGCGGCGCCGATCATTTTCCGGACACTCACTTCTTTGGAGCGCAGCATCGCTCTTGCAGTGGAAAGGTTTACATAATTAATACATGCAATCGTCAATATCAATATTGCAACCACTAAAAATATTCTCACGTTTTGCAAAGCTCCGGTATTACCATCCGACGCGACGAGATGCATTGAATTCAAAGCTTGCAGTGTAAAAAAATTATCCTTACCGTGTTCTCCTCTTTTATCATGAAATAATTTGGTGATTTTTTTCGCTACATTTTCAGACGATGCATTGTTCCGAACCTGGATAAATATTTTGTGATAGTAATCTCCAAGATCCTCATCAATCGTTTTCCAATCGCCATTGCCGCCCGACGCCGTAAATTGTTTGCCATACAAGCTCATTGGGAAAAGCATATCATACTGAAGCGTTGAATTTTGTGGAAAATCCTGCATAACGCCTGATACTACAAAATTGTCTTTACCATTTACCAATATTTTTCCAAGAGCGTCTACTGTACCAAAATATTTTTTTGCAAGAGACTCATTGACCACAATGGAATTATCATCTACAAATGGCTTTGCAGGATTACCCTTTATTAATTTGAAATCAAAAACATTGAAAAAAGTAGAATCAACCCAGGCAGAATTTTTTTCGATGAATTTCTTATTGCCATACACGAATAAAATTTCCTCCCACCGGTCTCCCACTCGAACGGTATTAACTACCTCGGGGATGCTTTGTTTGGCCATCATTGACAGCGGTGCGGGTGCACCTTCCCAAACCTGCGCATCGGCTCCGGTGCTTATATGAGAATTGATCTTGTAAATATTTGCTGCATTTTTATGAAACCCATCATAACTCAACTCGTCCTGTACCCAAAGAAGGATCATAATGCCGACTGACAACCCAATAGCGAGCCCGCTGATATTAATGGCGCTATAAAATTTATTTTTCATCAAATTGCGCCACGCGGTTTTGAAATAGTTTTTTATCATGTGATTGGTTTAAATTTTACATTCAGCGAAGTTCTTAAAGACGCCGGGAAAATCAAAAAAGTTACAGAGTTCCGATTTCAATCTATTCTTTACACTAATAAAATGCCAGATTAAATGTAGGTTTTAATCAGCTTTTTGGAGATGATTATAAATCAAAAACTGTCCGATTTCGGACGGAAGATGTACGAAAATGAGATATCGGTGCGACTGCTCTCCATAAGTTAGTCCTCACCCCTGCCCCTCTCCTAAAGGAGAGGGGTTGCGTGAAGGCTTTAAATAAAATTAACTGCGCGAGAAAAATGGCAGGTTCGATGTATTTTCCATTTCCAAAATTTTTCGTGGGTTAGTCCTCACCCCCTGCCCTCTCCTAAAGGAGAGGGGTTGCGTGAAAGCTTTAAATAAATTGATTGAAGATTAGAAAAAATGTTGTGTTCGGTTCATTTTTTATTTCGAAAATCATTTGCAAATCAGTCTTCGCTCGTTGCCCCTCTCCTTTAGGAGAGAGGTTGGGGTGAGGGCTTCAAATAAAGTTAACTGCGAGAGAAAAATGCCAGGTTCGATATATTTTCTATTTCGAAAAATTTTTAGCGGGTTAGTCCTCACCCCTGCCCCTCTCCTAAAGGAGAGGGGTTGCGTGAAAGCTTTAAATAAATTGATTGAAGATTAGAAAAAATGTTGTGTTCGGTTCATTTTTTATTTCGAAAATCATTTGCAAATCAGTCTTCGCTCGATGCCCCTCTCCTTTAGGAGAGAGG
>JAFDYD010000044.1:0-14233 GCA_018267615.1 Bacteroidota bacterium
TGTGTACCTATGTGCCTACTGTGCCTATGTGGTGAAAAAAATTTACCACGTAGGCACATATAGGCTTACGGTGAGGGTTAGACGATTTTTTTATTCCTCCCACCAAATCTTATTCAACACTAATTACGAGTCACCCTGTTTGCTTCTATTCCATTGACAGGCTTATCAGAATAAATAATAACATCTCCGAGTTTTATTTCATATTCCTTAGAAGGATTCAATATTTTCAATTTCACAGTGTGTTTCCCTTTTGGCAGATTATATTTCCAACAAATTTCATTTCTGCGCGAGGTATAGTTTACCGGCAACTGAGGATTCTCTACCAGCTTATCATCGATATATAATTCTGTATTAAAAACATAATCCGAATGACTATCCCATATCGATGCATCTCCCAGTAACACAAAACCGATTCCTTCGAAATCGAAATCAACTTCGTCCTTGCTCGCAGACCAACTCACTGGTTTTTTTAAGATTGGAAAATGTCCTTCAAAACTTTTTTCGAATCTAACGGGCACGGGTGCCTGCAATTTGATTGTTACATTTTCACCATTTATTTTACCACCATTTCTTTCTATATTTTTCAATGCATGATTGAAACTGGTTTCATAAGTGGTATTGAGTGACATGGTCGTATATTTAAAATCGATGCTCTCCGCTTCTTTTAAACCCATCTTCCAATAAGCAGGAATTTTATGATAGCCAATCATCGCGCCCAATATTCCGCCGACGGTAGAAGGATTACAATCCGCATCTTGTCCGCACCGCGTAGAAATTTCCAACGACTTTGTAAAATCTTTGTCGCCATACAACAATCCAATAACCACATAAGCCGCGTTTACAGTTGCATCGATATTAAAAGGCGCGAACACTCCATCGGGACAACCGATATCATTGGCCCATTTTTTTTGCACTTCGAGCCATGTCTGTTTCCAGTCGTTCGGATATTTTTTATGCCAGTTCACAACATCGGTGATGCATTGATAAAATGCACTCTTTACCGGAATCGTTTTTAAACTTTTTGCGATGATATCGTTGATATCATTAGATACAAAAGCAAAAGTGTACATCGCACCGACGAACACACCACCATACCATCCATCGCCATAATTCATGATATGACCGATCTTATCGCTGATCGCTGAAGCCGTGTTTGGCATGCCAGGGCTCATCAACCCTGCGAAATCAGATTCAATCTGGTAATCGATACAATCCGCGTGCGGATTATTTATCCAATAACCAGACAAAGGAGCTTTGATACCATGAAGAATATTATACCGGCCGGACTGGTTGGCATGCCACAACATATAACCGGCATGCGCATACGCATTTGCAAAAGAATCGAGCGGAGCATCGAGTCCATATTTTTGAAAAACATCCACGAAGGTCAGGTCCATATACAAGTCATCATACAATCCAGGATTCTCCACCATTGTTTTTTTCAGGTACCCATCATACCATAATAATGGTTGATAATCGCCGATAAATGTTCCCTGGAAACGAAATTCATACGGACCACCAAAGGTTACTCCGATAGTTTGTCCGGCCCATCCACCCATGATCTTATCTTTCAGTTGCGCTTTGGTAAGGGTAAGTTTTGATTGCGCATTGCTACATAACATGACAACAACACATATTATGCAGGT
Organism: Bacteroidota bacterium; assembly: GCA_018267615.1. GTDB lineage: Bacteria > Bacteroidota > Bacteroidia > Chitinophagales > Chitinophagaceae > Puia. The sequence continues at coordinate 1,647 of JAFDYD010000044.1, forward strand.
TGTTATTTTTTTCATGGCTGTTTTATTTTTTTTCATTGTCTGAACCGGGATTTTATACGATTATTCTGATTGTTCTGATGCATTGATTAAGTAGAATCAGTAAAATCACGATTCTATTTAGGTTGATGCATCATCAAATCTTCAATTACAATCGCTATTTCACTGGGTTTCTGTTTGAATTGCAAATACATAAATTTTTCTCCCGGAATAATTTCATCCTTTCCATCTTCCTTCACATCAAAATTTAATTTGCGATATGTGAACCAGGGTTCCAATCCTCTAACGGCAACCAATACCGCCGTTTCATCCCAACTATTGCGGCCTTTTGTATTTCCATCTTTCGCCAATGCAACACGAAAAGCTTCCTTCACCGGACTGTTCTGAATAGATTGGTTATTGATCAGGCGAATGCCGGTTAATATTTTTTCACCGATTTCAAATCCACTCATGATTACCGGGGTTGGCCATTCCGCAAAAACTTTTTTAGATGCCGGCGCATCCACAAGTACATTGAATTCATAACCACTTACTCCGTCTTTATCAATACGTGCTGCCATCGATACCAATTGCTTTACTTTTTTCTTCACGAGTTCTTTTCCATCAAGCGGAGAAAATTCATCCGCCTTTGTATCGAGCAGGTTAGCAAGATTTGTAAAAAATCCGACAGTGATAATGGTTACACTCAGATCGGGTTGCGATGCAAGAATTTTTCTATACAGAGTAATCGCATCAACAGCCTGATCATTGGAAGATAGTGCATGTGGAAATTGTTGAATGATTGCCTGTGCCCACTGCTGTTGACATTCTTTATTAGGCAATTTTGTTTTTGTGACACCAATTGGAATATCGGGTCTTTTAAAATAAGTATTCAAAACGCTCAATGTAGGAACAGTTGTTTCAAATGCATTGCAGGATATCGTGGCAAGAATTTTTGCTTCGCCATTATCGGCAAATGCGTGTAACAAAGCCATTGCACCAACATCATCATAATCCGGCGCGATATCCGTATCGAAAATAATAGAGACAGGTTTTTGCGCAACAGAAATATTCAGATAGAATAAACCAAAAAGGAAAAAGATTTTTTTCATATGAGCCTTGTAAGAAGTTTTTATAAAATAAAAAAACGATCGTCAAACAACTTCGTGCTTATATGGAGCAGAAGCCTGCGCACCCAGACGTGTAACCGAAATAGCTGCCGACTTACAGGCAAAGTCCACCGCATTACGAATAGAAATATTTTTGGATAACGCTACCGCCAACGCACCGTTAAATACATCTCCCGCTGCAGTGGTATCGATTGCTTTTACCACTGACGTGGGAACCATCACGCATAAATCATCTTGTAACAACAAAGCACCCTGAGCGCCCATGGTAATAATTACTGTATGCACACCTTTGTCTTTTAATTTTTTAGCAGCAAGTATCGCGGTCTCCTGATCGATAATAGAAATACCGGTCAGCATTTCCGCTTCCGTTTCATTGGGTGTAATGATGCTGACCTGCCTCAACAAATGGTCGGATAAAACAGCAGCCGGTGCGGGATTCAAAATTACTTTCACCTTTGCTTCGGCGGCAACCGCGGCAACATATTCGACCGTACTCACGGGAATTTCTAGTTGCAATAAAACGATATCTGCCTGCTGAATAATTTCTTTCAATGTGGAAAGATCAGCAACGGTTAATGCTGCATTCGAGCCCGAAGCGACGACAATACAATTTTCACCATCTTTATTAACGGTGATTAAAGCTACGCCGGATGGATTTTCTTTGTCAGTGAGTATATGAGATGTGTCGATACCTTCGCCTTTCAGCAATTCTAATGATTGCTTTCCAAAAATATCATCACCGGTTTTGGCAATAAAAGTAACGGCGCCGCCTAAGCGCGCAGCGGCAACCGCCTGGTTAGCACCTTTGCCACCTGGGTTCATAAAAAATTTACCACCGAGAACGGTTTCACCGGCGCCGGGTAAATGATCTGCCAATACAACCATATCTGTATTGGAACTTCCGACTACAACAATCGAAGATTTTCTCATAATGAAAGCAACGGCTATCTGTCAAAATAAAATAAATATAAAACGAATTACGTGATATGTGAGGGTTATTGAATAAAAAATCGAGTTGACTGGTTGAATGGTTGATAAGTTGAAATCTTGAATAGCCGGTTAGGCTTATGGTATAAGAAGAAAGTTGGTTGAATATTCTCAGCCAATCGACTTATTGACCAATGGACCTATCAACTCGATCAACTCAATCAACTAATCAACTCGCTTATTGCTCGTTTCTATTCAATCCCCGCTTATCAAATTTCATTAGTCTCTTATTGCTGAAAAATTATCTTTGTCGCTATTATACTACATATGAGGAAAATTTATTTATTCGCTATCCTGTGTTCGCTCGAGATTGTTTCAACAAAGGGGGTCGCACAGACGGAATCGAAATATGATCAGCACGAAGCATTTGCTCCATTATTATATCCAGCATATGGAGACGATATCAGAAGCGCCAGTGGAAAACCCGGACCAAAATATTGGCAGAATAGTCCCGACTACAAAATAGATGTGTCATTGGATGATCAGAAACATGAGGTCAGTGGCTCCGTTATCATCACTTACAAAAATAATAGCCCGGAAAAATTATCTTTTGTATGGTTACAACTCGATCAGAATATTTACAAAGCAAATTCAATAGGAAACGCAACGACAGCACCAACCGGCGGTCGTTATGCAAATCGAAACGATTTCGATGGTGGATTTGATATCAAATCCGTCAAAATAATAAACGACGGCAAAGAAGAAAAAGCTGATTACCTGATCAACGATACACGGATGAAAATCATGTTGCCCGAAGCCATCAAAGCGAATGGAGATTCTGCAAAATTTAAAATCGAATACTCGTTTAAAATTCCTGAATACGGAACGGACAGGTTGGGAAGATTATATAGTCAACATGGATGGATATACGCCATCGGTCAATGGTATCCGCGTATGTGTGTATTTGATAATGTTGTTGGATGGAACACGCTTCCATATATTGGCGCCGGTGAATTTTATTTAGAGTATGGAAATTTCGATTTCTATATCACTACGTCTGCGAAAGAAATTGTTGGTGCTTCCGGTGAATTGCAAAATCCTGCGGACGTATTGACCAGTGAGCAAATCAAAAGACTAAAATTAGCTGCAGAAAGCGATAAAACAATTGTGATAAGATCTGTTAAAGAAGTCACGGAAAAATCATCACGTCCTGCTAAAGAAAAAATCACGTGGCATTTTAAATGTAAAAATGCAAGAGATGTAGCATGGACCGCTTCATCATCTTTTGTTTGGGATGCTGCAAGAATCAATTTGCCCGGAGAAAAAAAAGCGCTGGCAATGTCTCTGTATCCAATGGAAGTCGCATTGGATTCGGGATGGAAGCGCGGTACAGAATTTACAAAAGGTTGTATTGAACATTATTCGCAGCAATGGTATCCATATCCTTATCCAGTGGCTGTGAATGTAGCGACCAATGTGAGTGGAATGGAATATCCGGGTATTGTTTTTTGCGGGGCACTCGATGAAAGAAAAAGTTTGTGGGATGTAACCAGTCATGAATTTGGTCACACATGGTTCCCGATGATTGTTGGAAGTAATGAAAGAGAATATCCATGGATGGATGAAGGCTTCAACACTTTCATCAATGGTGTCGCGAATAAATATTTCAATAAAGGAGAATTTGACAACGTTGTTGTGAACCGACATAATATTGGAAGAATATATGAAGAACCAACCGAAAGCGTGATGACCATCGCCGATGTCACGAGTGTACCCAGAATCGGGACCAACCTGTATTCAAAACCCGGTATGGGACTCGATTTGCTGCGCGAAGAAATTTTGGGAGAAGAACGTTTTGATGGTGCCCTTAGATACTATATCAATAACTGGGCATACAAACATCCAACTCCATGGGATTTCTTTCATGCAATAGAAAATTACAGCGGTGAAAATTTAAATTGGTTTTGGCGCGGATGGTTTTTTAATAATTGGAAACTAGACCAGGCATTGAAAAGTATAGACTATGCAGAGGGCGATCCGAAAAACGGTTCTTATATCACGATAGAAAATCTTGAGAAGCTACCCATGCCCGTTACAATCGAAATCAAAGAAGAGAATGGAAAAGTAGCGAGAGTAAAATTGCCTGTCGAAATTTGGCAACACGGAAATAGCTGGAGATTTTTTTATAATTCCACCAGCAAAATACAAACCGCAACGCTTGACCCCGATCATCATCTTCCTGATATCAACGAAGGAAATAATGTGTGGAAAGGAAATAAGTCGCCGTTTTGAACCATGATGAGTAGGGTTGATTGAGTTGATAAGTTAGTGAATCTATTCTTTGCGTCTTAGCGGCTTTGCGAGAAAAAATTATCGCGCAAAGCCGCTAAGACGCAAAGAATAGATTCACTAACTTATCAACCATTCAACTTACTCACAACCTTTGCTGCAGAATCACCAACTGTTCATTTTTCCATGAAGCAAAATCTCCCGCAAGAATATGTTTTCTGGCTTCGGTAACAAGATGAAGATAAAAAGCAAGATTATGAACGCTTGCAATAGTAAGTCCAAAAATTTCTTTGCTTTTCATTAAATGCCGCAGATATGATTTACTATAATGATTACTCATTTCGCAATCGATACCATCATCGATCGGCGAAAAATCTTTTTCCCATTTTTTGTTGTCGATATTGATTACACCTTTTGACGTAAACAACATTGCATTTCTTCCATTTCTTGTTGGCATCACACAATCGAACATATCGATGCCAAGGCTGATACATTCTAATAAATTCCATGGAGTGCCGACTCCCATCAGGTAACGAGGTTTAGTTGCCGGCAAATGTTCGCAACATAATGCAGTCATTGCATAAAGCATTTCATCAGGTTCGCCAACGCTGAGTCCGCCGATTGCATTTCCCGTAGCATCTTTCGATGAAATAAAATCACAGGATTGTTTTCTCAGATCTTCGAATATACCGCCTTGCACAATTGGAAAAAGATTTTGCGTGTAGCCGTATTTATCTTTTGTGTTATTAAACTGGGTGAAACAACGATCAAGCCAGCGATGCGTGAGTTCCATCGATTTTTTCGTATAGTCATGATCGCTAGTCGATGGCGGACATTCATCAAAAGCCATCATGATATCGCCTCCGATAGCGCGTTGGATGTCCATCACATTTTCCGGTGTAAATAAATGCCTCGATCCATCGATATGCGATTGGAACAGTACTCCTTCCTCTGATATTTTTCTTGTGCCCGACAAAGAAAAAACCTGGTAGCCGCCGCTATCGGTAAGAATAGGCAGATCCCATCCATTAAAGCGGTGCAAACCACCAGCCAGTTCCAATACTTCGAGACCGGGCCTTAAATACAAATGATAGGTATTCCCAAGAATGATCTGCGCTTTTACATTTTCTTTCAGTTGCTGGTTCGAGACGGCCTTTACACTGCCCGCAGTTCCCACAGGCATAAAAATAGGCGTGAGAATATTGCCATGATCTGTTGTGAGAATTCCCGCCCTGGCCTTGGAATTTGTATCGGTTTGTTGGAGTTGAAATTGTAGCGTAGCCATGAAGCTGCAAGATAAGAACAACGCTCGGATGTGCGGGTGAGTTGATTGGTTGATTGGTCGATAGGTTTTGAACCATGATAAAAAAGGATTGGAGGATTGCCATGAACCTTGAAATTGGAAAAGTGATCTTCTAAAAAAATTATTTCAACAATCTAAAATTCAAGACAATCATTCAATCCTTTTTTATCATGGTTCAAAACCTATCGACCAATCGACCAATCGACCAATCAACTGACCCTGCACATTTGCACATTCTTCTTCTTATCTTCGCGCATTAACCGCCAAAGATTATTGACCGCCAAACCCCAGACTGATTATGCACCAATTGTATAGCCATGTGTCGTGGAGAGAAATTCTTTTTTCCGCTTTTAGCCTGGTTACATTCATACAACTCTTTTATTATTTATTTTTCTTTCAAAGGCTCGCCTTTTTTAAACCATCTTCTCGCGCAAAATCGCAGGAGCATCCTGTGAGCGTAATAATATGCGCAAGAGACGAAGCCGGTAATCTCGCTGCCAATTTGCCCGGATCATTGGTGCAAACATATCATAGTACACACGAAGTGATTGTGGTGAATCATCATAGCCAGGATGATACGCGTTACTTGTTGGATGAATTTAAAAAAACGTTTAAGGATCTTCATATCGTCAATCTTGAATACGAAGCAATCGGGATTCCCGGAAAAAAATATCCATTGAGTATGGGTATCAAGGAAGCAAAATATGAGATCGTGTTGCTTACTGATGCTGACTGTGTGCCAGCAAGTGAATTGTGGATACAAAAAATGCAGGATGGATATGAAAATGGAATTCAGATTGTGCTTGGATATAGTCCATATAGAGCCAAGCCCGGATTTCTAAATAAAATAATCCGGTTTGAAACTTTTCATTCGGCCCTTCAATATTTGTCTTTTGCATTAGCAGGATCACCGTATATGGGCGTTGGAAGAAATCTTTCCTATAAAAAAGAATTGTTCTTTCGCAACAAAGGTTTTTCCAATATCAATCATCTGCCAGGCGGTGATGATGATTTATTCATCAATATGGTCGCGACGAAAGAGAACACCAATATTGTAATTGATCCGGATGCGTTCACGCTTTCCGAGCCCAAAAAAAATTTTGGTGAATGGATAAAACAAAAAACGCGTCATTACACTACAGGAAAGTTTTATAGAACCGGACATAAAGTTTTGCTTGGAGCCTATTCAATTTCACATTTCTTATTTTACCCTGCGTTTATTATTGCCTTATTCATTAATTGGAAATTCGCTTTGATTTTATTTGGTTTGCGTTTTGCGATCCAGGCGATTGTTTTTTATAAAGCGATGAAAAAATTAAACGAAAAAGATTTATTCGGTTGGTGGCTATTGCTGGATATATGGATGTTCGTGTATTATCTCATCTTTGTACCTGCATTATGGAAAAAACCGAGGCCAAACTGGAACTGATCACAAAATATTTTGCTGAATTTTCTCCTGAACAATTGCAGCAGTTGGCTGCGTTGGATGATTTATATCGTGATTGGAATAATAAAATCAATGTTATTTCCAGGAAAGATATCGACAGCCTGTATGAAAAACATATTTTACACTCACTAAGCATTGCTGCAGCTTTTGAATTTAAAAAAGGAAATGAAGTGATTGATATTGGTACAGGCGGTGGATTTCCCGGACTACCGCTGGCCATCTTTTTTCCCGAAACAAATTTTCATTTGGTAGATAGCATCGGGAAGAAAATAAAAGTGGTTGAGGCCATTGCTTCTGCAATCGGATTAAAAAATCTCACGACGCAACATATACGGGCTGAAGAGATCAAAAAAAGAAAATTTGATTGTGTTGTATCCAGGGCCGTTGCTCCATTAAAAGAATTATGGACCTGGTCAAAACCGTTGTTGAGAAAAATGGATGATTTACAGGTCACCGATGAAAGCGTAACAATACCTAACGGACTTGTTTGTTTAAAAGGCGGCGACTTAGCAAATGAAATTTCTGAAAGCGGAACGCGCCCGCGTGTGATGGAAATCTTTGATATTTTTGCACAAGCATATTTTCACGACAAGTTTATCGTTTACGTACCTTTTATGAAACGCTAAAAAACGGTAGCTTCAAGGTGAAACTACCACAAAATGGTATTTTTTTTCCGTCAATTCATTAGACCTTTACACCATGCCAATTGCTGTATGTATCGTCGATGACAACAACGAAATCAGATCTGCTCTTGAACAGATCATCCTGATGGCTGATGGATACGATCTCGTGGGAAGCTGTTCCAGCCTGGATGAAGCGCTTATAACAATTCCGAACATAAAGCCGAATGTCGTGTTGATGGATATCAATCTGGGGGAGAATGAGAGTGGGATAGATTGTATCCGGGAGCTCAAACCTTTGCATCCCGAAATTCTATTTATGATGTGTACGGTTTATGAGGAAGATGAGAAAATATTTGAAGCTTTAAGCGCAGGAGCAAATGGATATATTCTCAAAAAAACCACGCCGGATAAATTACTCGACGCAATTAAAGAATTATACCAGGGCGGCGCTCCAATGAGCAGTCAAATCGCAAGAAAAGTGACGATGGCTTTTCAAAATAAAGCGATGGAAAATAATAATGCCCAGGGAAAATCCATTAGTATTTTATCTAACCGGGAAAATGAAATATTGCAACTCCTGGCAAAAGGTCTTCTTTATAAGGAAATTGCGGGGCATTTGTTTATTAGCCAGGAAACCGTCCGCAAGCATGTCTATCATATTTATGAAAAGCTCCACGTAAACAATCGTGTAGAAGCTATTAACAAGTTCTTCGGGCGATAGAAGAACCATGATTAATAAGATTTGTAAAGATTATGGGGAAATGCGAGAAATATGAAAATATTTTTGAATACCTGCTACCCTTTACTCACAATCTTCTCAAATCTCATTGATCACGGTTCAGTTAATTTTTAAATAAATCCTCAAACTACCCACAAAGTGGTATAGGTTTACCCCTAATATCACATTATCTTAGCGTCGAGGTTGTCTATCAAATATCGTTTTAATCATTTTACACTATCCGAGAAAAGTTTGTGCCGATCCCTATATACACCACAAACCTAACGAAGTTGTCGAAATTTGGCCATCTGCAGACAGGTGGCCTTTTATTTTACTACCAATTTAATTCTAATTTATTGTTGGTCCGGTTCACGTCCGCCATCCGCTGAGAAGGATCGATTTCAATTACTTTCAAATCCGTCAGATGATGATTGATTTCAAAAGTATACAATGGATTGGTGTATTTCCATGGCTCATAACTGACCCTTGGAATAGCCTTACTTTCTATCGGTTTTTGGCCAAACATAGAATACTGCGGGATATAAGCAACTTCTTTCGTGCTGTCTTTAAATTGCATTTCAACATCAATGGGCATCGGGATTTTTCCAACCATCTTCAACCTGATTTTTGCCCTACCGTTCTCCTCCCACAAACTATCGATACCATAATCAATGGTTTTATTACTGTTGAACCAGAAATTTTGATACCAATCCAATTTCATATTACTCACCTTCTCGGCTACACGAAAAAAATCTGTTGGATTCGGATGTTTAAATCTCCATTGTCGATAATATTCGAGAAGGATTTTGTCGAGCGCCTGCGTGCCCACGATATACCCCAACTGCTCCATAAAAATGGCTCCTTTATAATAGCTATTAACCGCATACGCCAAATTGGTTGCGAAATAATCTGCGTAAGTACTGGCAGGCTCTTGCAAATTTGTTTTCAGGTATCCAAAATAATTCGAGTATTCTGTTTTGAATACAGAAGAGGGAATAGAATCTTTATTTAAAAAACCCCAAACCCTGGCGGCTGCATATTGCGCAAAACCTTCATCCATCCAATGATATTCCTGCTCATTATTCGCCATCATACCCTGGTACCAAGCGTGCATTAGCTCGTGCATATAACCGGATGGCTTGTCGATCAGGGTTGCCATTGGATATTCCATGCCTCCATCACCCCCATGTATAACCGAATATTGTTTATAAGGATATTGTCCGAACGTTTTTTCAACAAAAGGAAAAACCGCAGAAATATTATCGAGGATCCGCGTCCATGATGCATCCGGAGCGTTTGTAGGTTTATACAGAAGATGAAGTGTTAAGTCGTTCCGCAATTTGCGCGTAAGATGTTTGAATTCCGGATCGGCGGCCCACATGAAATCGTGTACATTGGGCGCGCTGAAATGCCAGGTTAATTTATCTCCTGCCGGGCGGGTCACTTTTGTGCCCGGAGCTTCATAACCATATCCAATCTGGTTCGGATTTTGTAAATATCCCGTTCCACCGAGAATATATTTTTGGTCTATCGAAATGCTTACATCATAATCTCCCCACACTCCATAAAATTCGCGCGCCACATACGGTGCGGGATGCCATCCTTCATAATCATATTCGCAGATTTTCGGATACCACTGACTCATTGAGTAGCGAACCAACGTTGTCGGATTGTCTCGTCCGCTACGTCTTATCTGCAATGGCACCTGCGCTTCAAACTCCATTTCGAATGATACTGTTGATCTTGGCGGAATCGGCCTCGTCAACTTCACCTGCAAAATAGTTTCTTCTTCTTTGAATGATTGTGGCACGCCATTCATCTTTAAAGACAAAACTTTTTGATACCCGATTTCATTTGGTTTAAGATGTGATATCCTATCGGCGATACGCGGATCCCAATCCACTTTATCTGCAGCGTCTTTGTTTCTTGAATAAGTTACTTTACCGGCTTCGATGCTTCGGTTATCCATCATGCTGCCGGGCTGAAATGCATTCCAGTATAAATGGTAAAAAACTTCGTGTAAAGTATCAGGAGAATTATTTGAGTACTCAAGTTTTTGTTTGCCGGTAAACCGATTGGTTAAGACATCCATATTGATGTCCATCACATATTTTACTTTTTGCTGCCATCTGTCAGGTTGCGCAAAAACAATCTGCGCAGATAATAAGAAAACTATTCCGGTGAAAACAAAAAAACTAAAAAATTTATTCATACTATAATTCCTGTTGTCATTCACAAATATGGATCTTTTTCAAGGATGGCTCCCTTTAAAAAAACCTAAAATTAATTTTTACCCTGTACAATGATTACAATTTCACCTTTCACAGTTTTTTGTTTGAAATATTCGGCGACCTCTGTCAACGTTCCTCTTTTATTTTCTTCGTATATCTTGGTCAGTTCCCGGCTCACACAGCATGGCCGTTCTGCCCCAAAGAACAATATGAATTCTTCAAGTGTTTTGACCAGTCTTAACGGTGATTCATAAAAAATCATGGCACGCTCTTCTTCTGACAATTTTTTTAATAATGTCTGCCTTCCTTTTTTGATTGGCAAAAAACCTTCAAAAGCAAAACGGTTTATAGGCAGTCCACTATTTACCAAAGCAGGTACGAACGCCGTCGCACCGGGCAAACACTCAACTTTGATTCCTACTTTGATGCATTCTCTCACCAACAAAAAAGCAGGATCAGAAATGCCGGGTGTTCCTGCATCCGTAAGTAACGCCATGGTTTTTCCCTGTAACAATTGATCGGTGAGATGATGAACAACTTTATGTTCGTTATGCTGATGATAAGGAGAAAGTGGCTTTAGAATTTGATAATGATTCAGCAATTTCAAAGATGTCCTTGTATCTTCCGCAAGTATCAAGTCTACTTTTTTCAATACTTCTAACGCACGAAGCGTGATGTCCTGCAAGTTGCCAATTGGAGAAGGAATAATGTAAAGCATGAATTATTATGAGTCTGAACCGGGATTTGTAAGATGAACCTGATAATTGAGATATTTATTACAAGATTTTTTTTCAGTTTAAATTATCCCAATCATCTCATCCATCTCATAAATCCTGGCTCTGACAATTAATTTACCGAAATCTCGAAATACTCCATCACCGGGTTGGCCAACAATTTTTTACTGGCATCTTCCGCAATCTGCTTTGCTTTATCGGGAGAATCTGCTTCTACTTGCAGCGAAATATTTTTACCTATGCGTACATCGCTAACAGATTTCAATCCTAAATTCTGCAAGCCGCCCATAACCGCTTTACCTTGCGGATCCAACAATTCTTTCAACGGCATTACTTTTACCTGAACAGTAAAAATCATGATATTTTGTTTTTGAACGCCAAAGATAAGACAATGTAAAAAATGAAGACCAACGGCACAGCCAGCCAATGCAAAAAAACGGCTGAGATCACAGCAATCAACACGAGTAAAAATCTGGGAGAATTATTTTTGAATGAAAAATCTTTGAATTTGAATGCCATCAATGGCCAACGGCTGATCATGCAATAAGAAACGAATAAAATTATGCCGTACAAAATCCATTTATTGAGTAATAAGCCTACGATTGTCTCATTGTCAGCGTTCCAATAAATTAAAGGAAATGATGCAATCAATAAACCCACAGCAGGTATCGGCACTCCTTTGAAACTGTGACTTTGGGAACTATCAATGTTAAATCGCGCGAGTCTGTACGCACCGGCACAGGGAACAAGTAATGCAGGCATCAACCACATCATAGAAATATCAAGACCATTTTCCTGCTTCATGTAACTCATGCGCAGGAATTGATAAAGAATCATTCCCGGAGCTACCCCAAAACTTACAACATCGGCTAATGAATCCAATTCTTTGCCAATCGCTGAATCGCTCTTAAATAATCGCGCAGCAAATCCATCCAAAAAATCAGCAACGCCGGCGAGACCTATGAACATAGATGCCATCCATATTTTCTCAGGCATATCTACTAACTGCGATCCATCAGCGCTATACATAACGGAAATTCCATTTTGCAAAACAGAAATAATCGCGAGACAACCAAAAAAAAGATTTAGTAAAGTAATCAGATTAGGTATTTGTTTCATCGATGTAAAGTAATATTAATGTAGATTAAACCATGATTTTTATGATTTAAAATGATTATGAGTGAAAGTTGACTAGTTGATTGAGTTGAT
>JAFDYD010000044.1:14251-123835 GCA_018267615.1 Bacteroidota bacterium
ATCAACTCAATCAACTAGTCAACTATTCAACTTTCATAGTAATCATTTTAAATCACGCAAATCATGGTTCATTTCATAATTGCTTCTATGTCTTCCACAGTGATTGGAATTTTTTCCATCAGATCTTTATTACCATTGCGCGTGATCCATACATTATTCTCAATGCGAACACCCATTTTTTCTTCTTCGATATAAATTCCCGGTTCAACGGTGAGCACCATTCCTTGCTTCAATGGTTCAGTACGCGGACCTAAATCATGCACATCAATTCCCAGGTGATGAGAAATACCATGATAAAGATATTTTGAATACGCTGGCTGTTCTGGCGATTCATTTTTGATATCAGTTTTTTTCAGCAAACCTATTTTCAAAAAAACCTGGCTGGCTTCCTCTCCTACTTTTTGATGATAATCGATAATGGTAATACCAGGCTTCAATAAACTTTTTGCATAATTGTGCAAATGCAGGCAAGCATTATAAACTTGTTTCTGTCTACGCGTGAATTTGCCATTCACCGGAACTGTTCTTGTGAGATCGGCACAGTAGCCACCGTATTCGGCACCGAAATCCATCAGGATCATTTCGCCATCGAGGCATTGTTCATTGTTGGAAATATAATGAAGCGTCCGCGCTCTATCGCCGCTGGCGATAATGCTTGAATAAGCTGGACCGGTTGCACGCTGAGATAAAAATGAATGTAGCACTTCTGCTTCTATTTCATATTCCATAACTCCGGGTCGTATAAATTTAAGCACGCGCAAAAAACCATTGTGTGTGATATTGATTGCCTGCTGCATCACTTCTATTTCCAATGCAGTTTTCACTGCACGCAGACTCTTCATAATTTTTGCGGAGCGGTGATAGTGATGAAGCGGATAACTCTTTTTCATCTCATCAATAAATCTATATTCATGAGTCGGAAAAAAATTTGCCTTCCTGTCGTTCTCATTCGAATCCAGGTAAATATTATCTGCGAGATGTATCCATTGTTGCAACAATGCCTTTATAGAGTCTACCCAAACAATTGTTTTTATTCCTGAAATCTTTCTGGCCTCGTCGGCGCGCAATCTTTTTCCGTCCCATTTCTCTTTTAATTCATTAGGACGGGTCAATACAAGCACCTCACGATATTTTGGATCAGGATGATCCGGAAAAATAATAACCATGCTATCTTCCTGCACGATTCCGCTTAACCAAAACAAATCACTGTTTTGTTTAAAAGGATAAGTTGCATCTCCGTTGGTGGGCACTTCGTCATTGCTTACAAAAATGGCAATCGATGCAGGTAGTAATTCTTTAGAAAATCTCTCACGGTTCTTATTAAAGATCTCGGCGTTTAATGGCAGATATTTCATTCAGATGTATTGTAGTAAGATTTGTAAAAGTAATTATTTTGATGCACGATCATCAAACGCTATTATTCAAACGGTATCAACTAAGGTCCGCGCTCTGAGTTACACGCCATTCACACCCATTTCAAAAAAATAAAAATAAATTAAAAAATTATCTAATACTAACAGTTGTTAGTTTTCCTTGAAAAACCACTTTCCGACCGCGCTCTTGTTTGTAAAATATTTCTAACCAAATATCGTTTTAATTCTAAATTATCAAATTAAACAGCCTTACACCGCTTTGTTTTAGATAAAATTTAATTCTAGTTTTGTCACCTAAATACACGATTGCTATGTCTGCCCCTGTTATCACTATCCCTTTAGATAAGTTGATCAAGCTCGGTTTACGCGTTGCCGACACCATTCGATATCAGTTAGCCCCTGACGAATTAGTTGAAGATTGCCTTCGCAAAAATGAAGGTGTTTTAAATGATACAGGAGCTCTTGTTATCCAAACTGGTGAGTTCACCGGAAGAAGTCCGAAAGATCGTTTCATCGTACGCGATGAAATTACTACCAGCACGATTCATTGGAATGATTTTAATCAGGCGATAGAAGAAAAATATTTTGACATCATCTTTAGGAAAACCATCGACTATTTAAATGCGCTTCCTGAAATATGGGTGAGAGATTGTTATGCCTGCGCCGACTCGCAATACAGGATGAATATCAGGATCATTAATGAAACTCCTTCCATGAACCTGTTTGCTTACAATATGTTTCTCCGGCCGACAGACGAAGAACTAGAAACATTTGACGCTGATTGGAAAATTCTTTCGGCGCCCGGGTTAAAATTAAACGCTGCAGAATGCGGAACTAAAAATCAAAATGCAGTTATCATTTCATTTACTAAAAAAATTGTTCTTCTTGCAGGAACAGGTTACACCGGTGAGATCAAGAAAGCTGTCTTTTCAATTCTCAATTATATTTTACCACAACAAGAAAATGTGCTCGGGATGCATTGCGCAGCGAATATCGGCGCAAATGGTGATGCTGCTTTATTTTTTGGGTTGAGTGGTACTGGCAAAACAACACTGAGTACTGATTGCAGCCGGAAATTAATTGGAGATGATGAACATGGATGGACGGACAATGGCATATTTAATTTTGAAGGTGGTTGCTATGCAAAATGTATTCACCTCAGCGCTGAAAGTGAACCTGAAATATTCAGAGCAATTCGCCCGGGAGCGTTGGTTGAAAATGTTCGTTTCTTTTCCAACACCAATAAAATTAATTTTGATGATGGCAGCGTCACGGAAAATACAAGGGTTTCTTATCCTTTAACGCATATCAATCATGCAATGATTCCTTCGATCGGAGATATGCCTGAAAACATTTTCTTTTTAACATGCGATGCTTACGGCATTTTGCCCCCGGTTGCGAGATTGACGCCCGGACAAGCGATGTATCAATTTATTTCTGGCTACACAGCAAAAGTTGCAGGCACGGAAACCGGTATTACCGAACCAAAATCAACTTTCAGCGCTTGTTTTGGAGCGCCTTTCATGCCACTGCATCCAGGCAAATATGCAGCAATGCTTGGGCAAAAAATCAGAGAGAACCGGGTAAAAGTGTGGCTCATCAACACGGGTTGGAGTGGTGGACCATATGGAGTTGGAACCAGAATCAAATTATCCATCACCCGTTCAATCATCAATGCAGTGTTAGCGGGTAGTCTGGATAAAGTCGAGTACGAAAAGCACCCGATTTTTGGAATCGCCATTCCAAAAAGCTGTCCAAATGTGCCTTCCGGCATACTGGATCCAAGAAATACATGGAGCGACTCTTCTGAATATGATCAGAAAGCAAGATTGCTGGCAGCTCGTTTTATCGAGAATTTTAAAAAATATGAGTCGGCCGTTTCTGAAGAAATTTTGGCGTCCGGACCGAAACTTTAAAAAATATCAAATTAAATTTTATAATTAAAAATAATTTTCACAATTTGGCACCCAAAATCAAAGGATCTTATCTGGTCTCTAACATTGTTTGCAATAAAGCTCCATCATTTTTCGATGGAGTTTTTTTATTGTAGCTTTCACACATTGTTTGTACTTTTTAATTCTCTTGCCCGTTTAACTTCATCAAGTTATTTATATCTAATTGTAAAATAATTTATGTTTCCGCTTTTTTATTGTGTGTTGATCAGTTTATCATCAGCAAGTCAGGATTCTTTAATTGATTGGCATTGGGATCGAAAGTTGAACTGGAATGATTTTAAAGCAGAACCGCGCAAAGGTGATGGCGCGGCAGCATTGACAAGCACCAATATAAAAATCGATTGTGAATATCATAATAATGAGGCGGTGTACCATATCCGTTGCAGTTTTGATAAAAACAAATCTTGGGGTCGTGTGAAGAATGATTACATCTTATCGCATGAGCAGGCGCATTTTGATATCGCTGAAATTTATGCACGAAAGTTGAACAGGTCACTAAAATCATATAAACCCGATGAAAATAATTTCAGCCAGGATGTAAATAAGATTTATGAAAAACTGATGCAGGAATATTACAAAAGACAGGAAGAATATGATAAGGAAACTAATTTTTCGATCAATAAAATCAAGCAGGAAGAATGGTTGAAAAAAGTAAGTAGTGAATTAAATGCCCTGAAGAAATACTCAAACTACAACTAGAACAACCCATATATCTGGGCATCGATACGATTGATGATCTCGCCAAGGTGTTCTTCGTTTTCAGGAAATTTATTTTTATCAATATCGATAACGAGTAAGGCTCCTTCTTTGTAACTATCGATCCATTTATTATATAAATCATTCAGCCTTTTTAAATAATCCAGCCGGATATTTTCTTCATACTCACGCCCGCGTTTTTGAATTTGTCCAACAAGTGTAGGTACTGAAGCCTGAAGGTAAATAAGAAGATCCGGAGGCTGCACGAGGCGTTTCAGCGTTTGAAAAAATTGAAAATAATTATTGTAGTCTCGTTTACTCATAAGTCCCATTTCATGAAGGTTTGGAGCGAATATATGCGCGTCTTCATAAATGGTTCTGTCTTGTATGACCGTTTCTGTACCGTTCGAAATTTCTAAGAGTTGATTGAGGCGGCTATTAAGAAAAAAAACTTGCAGGTTAAAACTCCAGCGTGGCATGTCTTCATAGAAATCGTTCAGGTATGGATTATGATCTGCATCCTCGAATTGAGGGATCCATCGATAATGCTTACTGAGCATTTCTGTTAGTGTTGTTTTTCCGGCACCAATATTTCCGGCTACTGCAATATGTTTGGGTTTCTTACTCTTTGCCATTCCTGCATGTAAAATATAAAATAAAGATATAATTCAGCAACTTTCTGAATCAAAATTCAGATTAATAGTATTTCAGTCCCATTGCATCTTTCACCAGTTGCAAAGTTGCCTTTGCACTGCTACGAGCCTTGGTCGCGCCTTCCTCCATAACCATCGCCATGTATTTTTCATCTTTTTCGAGCACTGAGATTTTTTCGCGAATGGGTGAAACAAATTTAATCATGTCTTCGGCAAGTTGTTTTTTCATATCACCGTAACGAATGGTACAATGATTAAAATCAGTTTCGAATTTATCTACGGTATCGGGTGCACTTACGATCTTCATTAATGTAAACAAACCATCAATATAATTAGGTTTTACCGAATTAGGTGAGGAAGGTCCACTATCCGTTTTTGCTTTCATGATTTTTTTCCGGATCATCTCGTCATCATCAGCCAGATAAAGGGTGTTCATCTGGTTTTCGCTTTTGCTCATCTTACCTGAACCATCAAGACTCATGATCTTTATTAACTCATCGCCATAGTTAAATGCATAGGGCAGAGGAAACACATTGCCATATCGGTGATTAAATCTTTCAGCAAAATTCCTCGTCATTTCAATATGCTGTTCCTGATCTTTACCCACTGGCACTTTCACAGCCTGATGAATTAAAATATCTGCTGATTGTAAAACGGGATATGTCAATAAACCTGCGTTTATATTATTTGGATTCTGCCGCACTTTATCTTTAAAAGTTGCTGTCTTTTCCAACTCGCCCTGATATGCGAGCATGTTCAGATAAAGATATAGTTCAGCAATTTCGGGAACATCACTTTGAATATATAGCACACATCTTTTTGGATCGAGGCCGCTGCCAATCAATTCAGCCATCAAACGAACCACTGAGCGTTTCAATTCCCTGGTATCAGGATGTGTTGTAAGACTGTGCCAATCGACCAGACAATAATAACAGTTAAATTCATCCTGCATACGCGCCCAATTACTGATAGCGCCAAAATAATTTCCCAGGTGCACAAATCCCGTTGGACGGATACCGCTCAGTACTATATCCTTCTTTTTTTCCATAAAGACGGCGAAGATAAGGAAAGTTGAGAGTTTTTCGGACCGCCTTAAGATGGTATGGGATCATTAAATTCAACGATCTTGTTATTTATAAGAAGAAAGTCCGGATCGATCATACTTCAATCAAAAAACTGCTTAAAATATCAATTTACCATCTGTCAATTGCCATATCCAGACAATCAATTTTTAACTGAAAAGTACAACCGAAACCTTTATTTTTGTCAATATTCAATTTGTCATGGAAGTAAACGACGCACTGATAGATAACCTCTCTAACCTGGCCTGTTTGGAATTCAATGCGGCAGAAAAAGAAGGAATCAAAAAGGATCTGCAACGAATGGTGAGCTTTGTTGAAAAACTAAATGAGTTGGATATTAAGGGAACAGAGCCACTGATGCAGATGAGTGATGAAGTGAACGTTTTTAGAGATGATACAATAGAAGTTTCAACATCCCGCACAGAAGCTTTCAAAAATGCACCCCTTTCAGACGATTTATATTTTAAAGTCCCTAAAGTAATAAAGAATCTTTCAGCATAAATGTGAGGCATTACTGACCGTGTCTGACAAAAAAAATAATATGAACACAAGTATTATACATCTTCAGGATATCCATAAAAGTTATTTCATGGGTAAACAGGCAATCCCTGTGCTGAAGGGTATTTCATTGGATATTGCCAAGAACGAGTATGTAGCGCTCATGGGGCCTTCGGGTTCGGGCAAAAGCACTTTAATGAATATCCTTGGCTGCCTTGATTCACCTACATCGGGAACTTATGTTTTGAACGGACATGATGTTAGCCAGATGCCCGATGATGATTTGGCAGAAGTGAGAAATAAAGAAATCGGATTTGTGTTCCAGCAATTCAATCTTCTTCCCAGACTCACCGCTGCAGAAAATGTTGCGTTGCCACTGGTATATGCAGGCATCACAAAAAAAAGGCGTACGGAAATGGCTATGGAAGTTTTGGAAAAAGTAAGCTTAACTGAAAGAAGCCACCATAAACCGAACGAATTATCGGGCGGACAGTGTCAGCGTGTTGCAATCGCAAGGGCGCTTGTAAACAACCCCTCAATTATTCTTGCAGATGAACCGACTGGTAATCTTGATACAAAAACATCCATTGAAATCATGGAGATTTTTAATGCAATACAAGCGGCCGGTAATACTGTGATACTAGTAACACACGAAGAAGATATCGCGAACTACGCTCACCGCATTGTTCGTCTTAGAGATGGCGTTATTGAAAGTGATAAAACAACAGCCCGCGTTTATCAACCTGCATAATTTTTTGCAACATGTTTTATCGTGTGCAATTATTTTTTCTTTTTCTTATTGCAGTTAATTCATTTATCCAGTCGATCGATATAACAGTTGCAGTATGCAAACTGCGCGTTGCAATCACTCCACCATTAAAATCCGCTAACAATGGCCTTCAAAATATATACTAAAACGGGAGACCTGGGTCAAACAGGTTTAATTGGGGGAACAAGAGTTCCAAAAAATCATTTGCGCATTGAATCATATGGAACAGTGGATGAATTGAATTCTTTCATTGGCCTGCTTGCTGATCAATTGCCAGATGAACATAGTAAAACCATGTTGAGAGAAATACAAGATCGTCTGTTTACCATTGGCTCGGTGTTAGCGAGTGATCCGCAAAAAAATCTCAAAATGAAAATCCCTGTGTTGCGTGAAGAGGATATTGCTGGGATTGAAAAAGAAATAGATTCAATGGAAGAGAAATTAGAACCGATGAAATTTTTTATTTTGCCCGGCGGACACCCAACCGTTTCGACCGCCCATATTGCTCGTTGTGTATGCAGAAGAGCCGAAAGAAGCTGCGTTGCTTTGCATGAAGAAGAACCGGTTGAATTACTCGTGTTAAAATATTTGAACCGCCTCAGCGATTATCTTTTTGTATTAGCAAGATATACTGGCAAACAATTGGGAGCGGAAGAGATTCCGTGGAGACCGAGAACATGATAATTAGCAAATTTACCAATGTGCAGATGTGCGAATGGGTAGTTGATTGAGTTGATTTGTTGAATAGTTGACTGGTCGATAAGTTAATTGGGTGAGCAAACCCGATCCCAAGTTAATTCTAGCCGATCCATAATGGACTATTCAACAAGTCAACTCAATCAACTACCCATTCGCACATCTGCACATTGGTAAATTTGCTAATTTATTTTCCCATCTTTCATATGCAATGTCCGGTCGCTCATTCTTGCCAATTCTTCGTTATGGGTTACGATCAGGAAAGTCTGCTGGAATTTACTCCTAAGGTCAAAAAAAAGTTTATGCAATTCTTCAGCATTGGCTGAATCGAGATTGCCTGTGGGTTCATCCGCAAAAACGATATCGGGACTATTAATAAGCGCCCTTGCGACTGCTACGCGCTGTTGCTCTCCACCAGACAGTGCAGCCGGCTTATTATCCAATCTCTCTCCGATACCAAGTGTTAACAACAAATTTTTAGCTTGTTCCTCAACCTCTCTTTTTTTTCTTCCGGCGATCCAACCGGGAATACAAACATTTTCCAGTGCGCTGAATTCCGGAAGGAGGTGGTGAAATTGGAAAATAAAACCGATGTGCTTGTTGCGGAATGCAGCCAAAGCTTTACTCTTTAATACGTTTATCTTTTTATCGCGCAGAAAAACATCTCCTTCCGCAGCAACATCGAGTGTTCCAAGAATGTGCAGTAAAGTGCTTTTACCCGATCCTGAAGGACCGACAATGCTTACAATTTCCCCTTTCGCGATTTCGACATTAACGCCTTTTAACACCCATAGATCCCCGTAGTACTTCTGAATATTCGTTGCCTTCAATACGTGATTGTTTCCTATTGTTGCCATTAAACGCAAACCTACAGGTTCACATGCAAATTTTATTGAATCTCCAGCGAATTTTGTGGAAATCAATACCCGTTGCCTCAAAAAAGGCAGGTGCAGCCGAACCAGCAATAATAATCCGGCCATAGCATACGTTAATTTTTTATAGGTATTTGGTGGTTTGATTATAAAAATTACTTTTGCGAAAAATTAGAGGCAGGCAGAAGACTGAAAGCAACCTGGATTTAAATAAGATTTCTTTCTGTCCTTATAATAAATTCAGAAAAATTAAAAAAGGAAACGATGTTCTGGACACTTGAATTAGCCAGTTACCTTGAAGACGCTCCATGGCCGGCAACAAAAGATGAGTTAATAGATTATGCCATTCGTTCAGGCGCACCCATCGAAGTAGTAGAAAATTTGCAGGAACTGGAAGACGAAGGAGAAATTTATGAAGGCATCGATGATATATGGCCGGATTATCCTTCACAAGAAGATTTCTTCTTTAACGAAGATGAATATTGATATTCTTAAATATTCTAAAAAAGATAAAGCCGCTTCAGCAGAAGCGGCTTTATCTTTTTTATTCATGAACAATTTTATTTTTTCATAATTTCTTCTACCACCTGATGACTTACCCCGGTAAATGAAAAACCACCGTCGTGAAAAAGATTTTGCATGGTTACCATCCTGGTGTAGTCGCTAAACAAAGTCAAACAGTACTCGGCACAACTGTCTGCACTCGCATTTCCTAATGGTGACATTTTTTCTGCATAATGAAAAAATGCATCGAATCCTTCCACACCACTACCAGCAGTTGTCATGGTTGGTGATTGCGAAATGGTATTCACTCTAACTTTCTTTTTGAATCCATATTCATATCCAAAACTTCTTGT
Organism: Bacteroidota bacterium; assembly: GCA_018267615.1. Classification (GTDB taxonomy): domain Bacteria; phylum Bacteroidota; class Bacteroidia; order Chitinophagales; family Chitinophagaceae; genus Puia. The sequence goes on from JAFDYD010000044.1 coordinate 23,703, forward strand.
GATACTTTCAAGCAGCGCTTTTGCATCTGCCATATCATTGTATCCCGGGAACGCGCGTTGGGCAGCGATGTAGCTTAGTCCGACTACTGATCCCCATTCGTTGATCGCATCAAGCTTCATTGCGGTTTGCATCACCTTGTGAAATGATAATGCAGACACGTCTAGTGTTTTTTGAAAATTTTCATAACTGGTATCTGTATACGGAACCCGTTTACGGACGTTCGGTGACATACCAATGGAATGCAAAATAAAATCAAGCTTTCCACCTAGTATGCTCATGCTTTCAGTAAACAATTTTTCGAGATCTGGCAGGCTGGTGGCATCTGCAGGTATTACTTTAGCGTTGCATTGCGCAGCCAGTTCATTGATCTTCCCCATGCGCAATGCAATAGGCGCATTTGACAACGTAATTTGTGCACCTTCTTCTACCGCTCTTAATGCTACTTTCCACGCAATCGATTTTTCGTCCAATGCACCGAATATTATTCCTTTTTTCCCTTTCAGCAGATTATATGGCATAGAGTCTTGTTGATTTTTGTAGGCGTAAAAATAAGAAGTTATTTCATTGAATGCGGGAATAAATGTGATATTAGCATTACTATCAAAAACGTGTAGAAAAAAACAAAACAAAGTGCCGACAAAATATACACCATCAGCCTGCCTAATGATTTCCGGGGATTTATTTTTTTTTGTAGAACTCGATTTACAAAAAATGCGGGCACGAGCGAAATGACCAGAATAAATAATATAACCAAGGAGCGGGTTCTCATCCGAGTTATTAAAATATCAATTTGATACCATTTCTTTCGCATTCTCCAAGGCAGCTGCAGTAGGTTTTTCACCACTGAGCATTTTTGCAATAGCGATAACGCGCTCGTCGCCTGTAAGCAATCGAATATTTGTTTTGATCATCTCACCGCCAATTTCTTTGTAAACAAAATAATGTGCATCTGCCTTGCCTGCAATCTGTGGTTGATGAGTAATACAAATGACTTGTCTTTTTTTAGAAAGATCTTTCAAAATAATTCCAACTTGTTTTGCGGCTTCGCCGGAAATACCCGAATCGATTTCGTCAAAAAATAAAGTGGGTAAGTCCATTGACTTTGCAATAAGCGATTTAATGCAAAGCATCAAGCGACTTAATTCTCCCCCGGATGCAACTTTTCGTATTGGTTCAAAGCGATTACTTTTATTTGCGTCGAATAAAAACTCGACAGCATCCATTCCGAAATAATTCAACTCGTCTTCTTTTATCTGAACTTTTAATCTTGCGTTTGGCATGCCGACCTGAATTAGTAATTCATTCACTTGCTGCTCCAGCTTTTTTACCTGTGCATGCCTGTTGTTGGAAATTGATACCGCCAATAATTTTGTTTGTTCCAGCAGAGCGGCTGTTTCTTTCTCCTTCGTGTTAATGCGCTCGGCGATATCTAACACAGCTTTTAATTTAGTTTCGAGATCTCTTTGTAAAATCAATAATTCGCCCGTTGACTGAACATTGTGTTTCTTCAATAATCTGTATCCCGCAGATATTCTTTCATTGATAAACTCAATTCGCTTCGGATCATATTGAACCTGGTCATTCAGGTGTTCAAGTTCCGAAGCAATATCGCGCAATTCAACCTGGGCAGATTGCAAACGTGTGATAATATTCGGCAATGCACTATGATATGACGAATATGTTTGTAATTGATTTAAAAATAATTTTAATTGTTGAACAACCGGCTGCTCAGATTCAGTCAGATCATAATATACTTTCGATAAAGTATTTTTAATTGCCTCTGAATTATTCAGCAATTTTAACTCGTTGTTCAGTTTCTCCAATTCCTCATCTTCAAAATTGGCTTCGGCCAATTCGTTAAACAAATACCTGTTGTAATCTGCTTCTTTGTCGGCCTGCGTTTGCTTCTCCTGAAGCAATTGCAATTCTTTTCTTACTGTTATTAATTGCTGATAGCTTAATTGGTATTTATTCAAAATGGCAGCATGTCCGGCCAGGGCATCTAACACCTCTCTTTGAAAGCCCGAATCACTCAGTTCCAGTGTATCAAATTGCTGATGCAAATCGACCAGCAGCCAACTTAATTGTCGCAGTTGATCGAGGTTTACCGGAGTGTCATTTACAAACGCGCGGGATTTTCCATTCGATCCTATTTCTCTTCGGATAACAAGTTCCTCGTCTGCATCCAGATCATTTTCTTCCAGGAAAATTTTAATTTCATTTTTATTTTCTGTGAGAAAAATTCCCTCTACATAACATTTTTTATCTCGATGCAACAGAACAGAAGTGTCGGCACGTTCACCCAGAATCAGGGCCAATGCACCAGCCAATATAGATTTGCCCGCACCAGTTTCTCCAGTGATAATATTTAGTTTTTCGGAGAAATCGATAACGATATCATCTATGATGGCATAATTCTGAATATGCAATTGTTTAAGCATAATGCAATGTACGATTTCATTTAAGTAAACTAAATGATGGATTATTTGTGTGTGGAAAAATTATTCATTTTTACATCTGGCGATACCTGCTTTTGCTTTTTGATCGAGCGAATTTTTATAGTCGTGATCTTTCATATCAATCACTTTTTCAAAATATGCAATTGCTGTTGGCTTGTCACTTCTTTTTTCGTATATATAACCAATCTGCAATGCGGCTCTCGCTGCGAAATATTCCTTGCGTTGCTGGCCGAGTTTAATGGTTGTTAAATAAGCAGCGATCGCTTCATCTTTTCTACCAAGGTCATCGTAAATCCTACCAAGACGGTAGGCAAGTTCTAATTTGTCTTCGGAAAGTGAAAAATCAGACGAGCTTTTACCTTCGAGAATTTGCAAAGCTTCTTTATGATAACCGCCGTCATTCAATAGTCTTGCTTTTAATAACAATACATTGGGCCACCTGTTGGTCTTTGCATCTTTGAAGGCAGTTTTATCGGCTTCAGTATCCAGGCTACCCTTTTTTAATATTTGATTTCTATAGTCCTTTGCTTTTTCTGCGTTGCCTTGCAGGTAATAGAACCAACTAAGTTTTTGCAAAATATCTTTTACATAGAATTTTCCTTTGAATTCGTTGATAAAGCGTTCAAGATATATCGCGGCATCAGGTTCAAGATGATCAATTTTAGCGTATCCCATTTCAAGATCCCACACCGGAGTTTTGAGATAATCAGCCGACATGTTCCGCTGCTCCAATATACGTTGCGCATATGCAGCTTGTTGATCATTCACTGCAAGATTTGCGGCGAGATAAGTAAATAAATGATTGTTTTTAATATCGAGTTGCTGTTGTGATATAAAAGTAAAGACTTCTTCTTTTTTGTTCTCAATATAAAATTTCAGATAGAGATAATAAAAGATGGCTTCATCACGAAATAATTGCGCCCAGGAATCATTTTGCTCAATAAATTTTTCAAGTCCGCCCATTCCTTGTTTAATGGTTCCTTTAATGCCTAACAAGTTGCTGAGCCATTTGTATCCCGACGGAATTGTTCCCGCGGCAACCTGCATTGCACTATTGAGCATGATGGCCGGCGAAAATTGTGGGAATTTTTCCAGGTTTTCTTTCCCGTTAATAAATGATCGCCTAAATTCCCATGCGGCGTCCCAATTGCCGGCAAATTTGATATGCACCGCGGCCCATTGAAATTGAATCACCGATCTCGTAAATAAATAAAGCGGCGATGAAGCAGGACCTGACTTCATCAACTGCACACGATTTTCTCCTCGTTCCTTCCTGATTTTATATTCAGCCGGATCCTGGTTAAAAAAAAGAATAAAAAAATCGATATAGTTCTCGAGAAAATAAGGAATGAGATTATCTGGGTTCGTTTTTTTCTCATTATCAAGTATCTCTTGTCCGCTTTTTAATTTTAACCAAATAATTTCTTTATAAGCCTTCTGACAATTATTATTGAAATCAAATTTTTTTTGAGCAAAGCCTGGTGTGAAAGCAATGAATAGAAAAGCAAGCGGCATAAAAAATCTCCTTAGAATGCAACCTTGGGATGCAGGCAGGATGTATCTCATGATTGCAAGATAGTCCAGCCAATCCAGAAAATTGAATCATGACAGCATATAAAAAGGGCGCATAAATGCGCCCTCCTATTAAATTTATTTTTTACAGATCGATTATTTTACTTCGACTGCATCATTCAAATCGTTGTCAACAAGAATACGACCGCAGTTTTCACATACGATTATTTTTTTGCGTTGACGGATTTCACTTTGACGTTGTGGAGGAATTGCGTTGAAGCAACCGCCGCAGGCATCACGCACAACCGGAACTACTGCCAGTCCATTACGATAATTACCACGAATGCGATCATAAGAATGTAATAAGCGTGGTTCGATTTTTTCTCTTGCTTCTGCAGATAATTTGGTGAAATGTTTTTCTTCTTTTTCAGTAGCAGCAATGATCTTTTCCAGCTCGTCTTTTTTATTTTTTAAAACGCCTTCTTTTGTACCAAGGGCTTTTTTTGCGCGCTCGAGCTGTTGGACTTTCTCCGCGATTTCTTCATTAGCATCCCTGATATGCTTTTCAGCGAGCTTCACTTCAAGCTGCTGCATTTCGATCTCTTTGTTGATCGCTTCGAACTCGCGGCTGTTCTTTACATTCTCCGTTTGCTTTTCATATTTTTTTATCAACGCTTCGGCTTCTTTAGCAGCTTCTTTCTTTTTGTTGATAAATTCCTGTATGCCGTTAATCTCTTCTTCGATACGTGTTTGACGGGAATTCAAACCCTGAATTTCATCTTCCAGGTCGCTCACTTCCATGGGCAACTCGCCTTTCAACACTTTGTATTCATCTAACCTGGATTCAATTTTTTGGAGTGTGATCAGTGAGGATAATTTCTCTTCAACTGAAAATTCTTTTACGTTGGACATAATTTTTAATAATAATAGTTTACAGGATTGGTCCCTGTACCTGATTTAAGGACGGCAAAGTTAGGGAATTTTTCCCGCAAAATATCATAAAGAAGCTCTACTGTAAACTGCTCGCTTTCGAAGTGACCAATATCCGCAATTACCAGCCTATCGTTGGCATCAAAAAATTCATGATACTTGACATCGGCAGTAATGTAGAAATCTAAATTGTGGACTAAAGCTTTGGAAATGAGAAAACTACCTGCGCCGCCGCAAACACCGACTTTCTTAACGGGCCGGCCCGTCAGCCGTGTGTGACGGATAACCGGCACCCGAAAAACCTTTTTAATATTTGACAAAAAATCTTGCTCATTCATTGGTTCCACCAACTCTCCCTTGAGCCCAGACCCGATATCCCGATATTCATTGGCCAATTCTACAATATCATATGCTACCTCTTCATAGGGATGAGCGCTCTTGAGTGCATTGACAACTGACTGTTCTTTATAAGCAGGAAATATGACTTCAATTTTGAATTCTTTCTCGTAATGTCTTTTGTTTTGTTCACCAACAAACGGATTTGCACCAGAACCTGCTTTAAAACTACCAATTCCTTCGCCGCTGAAACTGGTTTCAGTGTAATTTCCAATTTGACCTGCACCGGCATTGAAAATTGCATTTCGCACAACTTCTAAATAATCCACCGGAACAAAAGTAAAAAGTTTCTTTAGCGTATCTGATTTTGAAATCATCACTGATCTGTTCACCAGTCCCAGCATGTCGGCGATTTTCCCGTTCACGCCTTGAAGTATATTGTCCAGGTTAGTGTGTATCGCATAGATAGCGATATCATTTTTGATCGCGCTAATAATGGTTTTCTCGACATAGTTCTTTCCATTGATCTTTTTGAGCCCACCAAAAATAATTGGATGGTGCGCTACAATCAGGTTACATTTTTTTTCGATTGCTTCGCTTATGACAGGTTGGGTGGCATCCAACGTTATCAAAACACCTGAGCATGCAACGGTACTATCACCGGTAAGCAAACCCGCGTTGTCATAACTTTCCTGCAATACGGGATTTGCAATACCTTCGAGACAAGAAATAATTTCTTCTATTTTCATTAGATATTTTAAAAGATAAAGCTAATGCGTTCTTACCCATTATCGCTTATCCTGGCTAATAAATTATCGAATTCCCATTTGCTTTTGCAATATTGATTTTGTTGTACCTTTCTCTGCTTATTCCTCGCCCATTGAATTTATATTTCAAAAAAATACAATGAAAATTGCAGGCCTCCTACTAGTGTTGATATTTTTCAGTTTTTCAACTGATACAATTACTAAAAAGGAAAGAGATGCGGCCATTAAATATTTTAAAGAGTCCAAGGATATTTTTTTGAATGATATAAAAGACCTCTCAGATGTCCAGTTGAATTTTAAAACTTCACCAGAAAGGTGGAGTGTTGCGGAATGCATCGAACATATCGCAATTGCGGAAGATGCATTTATGGAAATTATACAGGAAGATCTGAAACAACCGGTTGATTCTTCCAAAACTCCAAAAGAGAGAATTGCAGACGACGCAGTGTGGCCCTTTGTGACAGACCGTTCAAAAAAAAGAACTACACCTGAATTTTTAAAACCGTCAAATAAATTTAAAACGACCGACGAAGCAATAAAAGCTTTTATTGAAAGAAGAGACAAAAACATGAATTATGTAAACACCACTAATGATGACTTGCGGAGTCATTTTATGCCTCATGCGCTCGGGATGTTGGACGATTATCAGTGGCTTATTGTGATTGCGGCTCACTGCAGGAGACACACTCTGCAAATTGAAGAGGTGATGGCTGATCCAAATTTTCCAAAAAAATAATTCAATCCATTATGGTCTCACTTTATGTGTGACAAGCTTGGATCTTTATTTTATTGGATTATTTTTTCGATCCTTGTAATTTTCCCTTCGGCATTTATTCCTTCCAGCACGATTCTCAGCCTTCTTGAAATATCATTATTAAAAAACTGGATCGTTACTTTCTGACTTCCTTTCCCGGTTAGAATTAAAGGATTCCAATATAATGTACTCCGGATGTCCTCGTCGTTATCGAAATCATTTTTTTGCAAATAATCCGGAGCATAAAATTGTTTTGTTACTGAATAGCCGATGATTCTTGATTGTTCCAAACCTTTGATCGTCGGGTCTGGTTTGTTTTTTTCCCCCTTCTTTGTGTAGATTACAATCGCCCCGGAGCCGGAGCCGCCGAATATCATTCCGGAACCAGGACGAAATACTTTTACCATTGCAATATCAGCTACTGACTGCCCGGTAAGTTGCGCCGCATCAACCTTCATTTCATTCAAATAAACTGACGGTGACTGTCCGCGCCACGTTAATGAGGTCTGACCGCCAGCTTGCGTGATCTGCAATCCTGCCACTTTACCTTGGAGGTAACTGAATATATCAGGATAACCCCCAGATGCCGGGTCACTCAGCAGATCAAAAACATAAGCATCGCCACCGCTAAACAAACCGGATGCATATTCCTCGTCGAGTTTTTGCGCAGCCGATTTTTGTCGCGCTCTTACCGTAACGCTCGCAAGCGTTTTCACTTTATCATTGTTCTCTTTAATTCTTGCAGTTTCTTCAGCAATAAATTTATTTTTTCTTAATAGCGCTGAATCTGCCGCGGTCCATCCGGTATATGTAACTAACAGTGGTTTTACTTTTATGTATCCCCTCACCAAGCCATTATTAATTACAACTGCGGCTTCGCGAGAGAGATTACGATTTGTATTGAATTGATAAAATGCTCTCACGGTATCATAAAATACAAGCCCGGTAACACCAAACTTATTACGAGATATTTTTGGCACAGTCATCATTTCAACGCTGGAATCTTTTTTCTGAAGAATGACATTCATGTTTTCATCACGAGAAATTCGAGAGGGATCAATTCCCAACACCTCAGCAGTGATAGACAAATGATCTTCTACCGGATATTTAATTACCGGAATTTTTCCAAGAGCTACCTGATCCCATTTAAAACGCCGCCAGCCATGTGTTAACATAACTAGATCCAGGAATTGAGCAGTACTATCGGCTGCATTTAAAAAATAATAATTAGGATCATGTACATAACCTCGAATATCTCCTGTAAGCAACAACCTGGAAATAATATTATCGTCATTTGTTTTCTTTCCATCAACGTCAGCATCAGTAATCGCCATCGAAAGATTTGTCCGCAATGTGTCCGGCACTGCGATATCGATAATATTTAATCCGCGTTTGTTCACACCTTTTGTTGTAACAATAAGTTCCGGTGAAAAATTATAAGCATGATTGTTAATAAAAACAACACGTTCGGCGACGGGCAGATCATTGTTTGCAAATACGGTTATCTGTAAAACGCCCGTTGGCAATTGGTCTACCGGAATCGATCCACCACTCATAAAATTATCTTTCAGATTTACCACTGCCTTATAAACCAATTGCTGATTCATGTGTGCAATTACGGTGAGCCGGTCATATTGTTCAGCCTTGTCTGCCGATCTTGAAACGGAGAAAAAAACCTTCTTACCAGTATTCATGATACGCATGGATACTCCATCAGGTTTTATTGGCGGAAACGGAGTGCGATGGTCGATCCCTTTCTCATCTTTCCATAATGCATACAATGAATCGTCTTTCTCTGGAGTTATCAAAAATTTTCCCATGCCATCATGAACGGAATTAAATTCCAGTACATCCTTTCCGGAAGCATCTTTCAAGACGCCTTTTACATTGACTGGCGAACCATATTGATCGTTTGCTTTAAAAGCAATATTATTCTCTATACCAGCTATGATATCGCCGCCTTCCGGAAAAAATTGAAAATATGTTTCCGTAGAGGAAGAAGACATCGTGTTAGTTTTTGCAGAATCCTTTAAAGCGTTAAGCAACCGAATATCTTTTTCAAAAACAAAGGCCGTATCAAAATTCAACATCCACGATGTGTACGCTCTGACGTGGAGATGATTTCCTGCGTATTTAACAGGTATATCAAAATTGCCTGCTACAGTAGATTCAAAAAAAGGTGAAATTTTTCTTTGCAAAATATTTCCATTTCCATCCGATAGCTCAGCGTAAAAATTTTTACTGATCGGTGACGGCTCAATGCCCATGAAAAGATATGCTTTAAACCAAATCGTTTCACCGGGATTATATACGTTCTTATCAAATTGCAAATACATTTTTTCCTGCGGAAAATGATCCGCATAAATGCTCATCATCGAATCTATCTTTTGTCCATACTGGAGTGTCGGAAATGAAAGAATGATGGAGATCACTAACGCAACACGAATTTTGTTCATACGGTGGCAAATTAATACAAATCTAAAGAACCATCATTAAACCGGATTTTTTGATTTATGAAAATTCATATCCGGATTTTCTTCATAAATTTCCAGCTTATCATTTAATAGAATCTTTTATGGGTACCTATCCGGAATATAAACAACACATGCAAAAAATTGCCGACGTAAAAAACACATTGGCGGTTTTACAATGGGACCAGGAAACTTATTTGCCGGCAAAGGGCGCCGCTTTTCGGGGTCAGCAAATTGCAACATTATCGGAATTGATACATCAACTATCGACCGACAAAAATCTTGGCGACATACTTGAAAATTTGCAATCCGAAAATAATCTTAGCGAAAGCGAAAAGAAAAATGTGTCACTTAGTTATGAAGATTATAACAAACAAAAAAAATATACTCCTTCATTTGTAAGATCGATGACCGAAACAATATCAAAGAGTTTTCATTCCTGGATTAAGGCAAGAAAAGAAAACTCGTTTGCCGTTTTTGAAAAAGATCTTAGTGAGTTAATAGAATTAAAAAAACAGGAAACAGATATCCTGGGTTATTCAGCGCATCCTTATGATGCCTTATTGGATGAATTTGAAAAAGGCTGTACCGTTCAATTGCTTGATAAAACTTTTACCGAAGTCAGGCCTTCTTTAAAAAATTTACTTGATCAGATTACCACGCAGAAACAGGTTGATGACTCTTTCTTATATCAGCATTTTCCTAAACAGGATCAATGGAACTACGGAATTTACCTGATAGATCAATTGGGGTTTGACAAAGAAGCCGGGCGACAGGACATATCTGAACATCCTTTCACAACAAGTTTTAATAAAAACGATGTGAGGATCACTACGCGTGTCAATGAAAATGATTTTAACAACATGACCTGGAGTTGTATTCATGAAACCGGTCACGCACTTTACGAACAAGGACTTGCTGAAAGCGAATATGGATTACCGTGCGGTGAATATGCATCCCTCAGCATTCATGAATCACAATCAAGATTGTGGGAGAATAATATTGGGAGAAGTTCTGGCTTCTGGAAATACCAGTATCCAACATTGAAACAATATTTTCCGGAACAGTTTAAAAAAACATCGTTAGAAAATTTTTACAAGGGAATCAACAAAGTGGTTCCTTCATTTATCAGGACCGAAGCCGATGAGTTGACTTACCATTTTCATGTTATGATCAGGTATGAACTTGAAAAAAAATTGATAGAGGGAACACTCACCACTCATGATATTCCCGCTTATTGGAACGAACAATATTTAAAATATCTGGATGTAAATGTGCCTGATGATATGAGAGGTTGTTTGCAGGATGTGCATTGGAGTCACGGGAGCTTTGGATATTTTGCGACATATAGTTTGGGTAGTTTTTATGCAGCTCAATTATTTGCGGCGGCTAAAAAACAAATTCCTGACCTCAATGAATCAATAGAAAATGGAAATACTGCCCCACTTTTAAAATGGTTAAGAAACCAAATACATCAATTTGGACGTATGTATACAAGTGAAGAGTTATGTATGAAAGCCAGCGGGGAAGTACTCAATATTGGGTATTTTATGCAGTATGTTATTGACAAATACAGTAAAATTTACGAATTTTGAACTATTAGAAGATCCTCTTATGAAAAAACAAATCTTCATCTCATTATTATTGATTGCAGGCATTTCTCCATCCTGCAAGAAATATATTCAGCAGCAACAACAGAATGCACTTGAGAGTGTGATTACAAACGGTACATGGATCGTGACCAGGTATGTCGAAAATGGATCTGATATCACACCATCATTTTCAGGTTATGTTTTTAAATTCAACTCCGATGGAACAGTAACGGGCACAAAGGCAAGCAACGTAGACAATGGAACCTGGTCCGGCAATGTGTCCAACAAAACCATCACTTCGGACTTTCCTTCGGCAGCTACACCAATCGATAAATTAAATGCGGTTTGGAAGATTACGGACAGCTATGTCGATTCTGTAGCGGCTAGTACGACAATTAATGCAAACACAAATATTCTTAACTTACACAAACAATAGTTTTTTACCGCGTATTTAATATCTGCAGGCCTGTTTTTAGCAACCGGAAGATTAATAGGTTTAATTCAATCATCAATTTCAATATCGTTAGATTTAACAAGAGAAACTTTCAATTTTGCGGGAATACCTTTGGGTCAATTTCATCGTATCTCTAAATGTTAACCCGTAGGATTTTAATTTTTGAATGGTATCGTCGGATGTTATGAACAATTTTGGAAATAGTTCCACGTTATTTGTTTCAACAGATCAAAAAGGATATAATATATCTAAGGATCTTGTACCCTTAATCCCTAAGACCAGTATCTTATTCTTCAACCATTTTGAGGACATTTGTGCTGTTCCCTTTGAAAACACTCAAAGAAATACATAATTCAAAATGGCCCTTCCGTTGAATAGAAAACTACTTTTTCCTTTTATTATAAGTCTCTTGACCGCATTTATTGTGAATGGTCAAGCGCCTGTTGTTAGTTCTTCGGCGACTGTCTATTCAGGTTGTCCGCCTTTGGTTGTTAACTTTTCTGGTAGTGCAACTAATGGCCCTATACTTACCTGGACTTGGAATTTTGGCGGCGCGCCACCTAATGTTTCGTCTTCAACAAGTAATGGTCAGAATCCAGTTATCGTTTTTAATACGCCGGGGACATATATTGTTAATCTGACTGCAACAAATGCGAGCGGTAGTGGTGCTGCTCTGCCAATAACAATTACAGTTAATCCAACACCTGTTGCCGACTTTTCTACAATGGATACGTTAGGATGTGCTCCATTCCACGTAAACTTCACCGATAATTCGAATGGAGGTGGAGGCGGGGCTACTATCACATCACGCACATGGTTTTTTGGTGATGGCGGTGTATCATCTGCAACAAATCCATCACATATATTTAATTTACCCGGAAACTACGCGGTGAACCTACAGGTGACAAATAACTTCGGATGCCAGGGAACAGCTAGTTTGAAAACAAAAACTGGTTATATTGTAGTTACTCCCGGAGTACTACCAAATTTTAGTGATTCCTTATCTTCCAGTTGCAAACCGCCAACTACTGCATTTTTTGATAACCAGACTTCGGGTCCTGGAGTAATAACATATAGCTGGAAATTTGGTGACGGAGCTACAGCTGGAAACATATTGAATCCATCGCATGTTTATGCAGCGGCCGGATCCTATCCTGTCACGTTGATTGCGAGCAGCAGCGCCGGCTGCATTGATTCGGCTACAAACACGACAGTAATCAACTCCGGAATTGTTTCGTCCACGTTTACTGCTCCCGATAGTGTGTGTGTAGGAGCTGCTGTTGTATTTCAGAACACATCTTCGCCTACACCCAACAGCTCATCATGGAGTTTTGGAGACGGCGGCACATCTGTGGTATCAAATCCTATTTATACTTATGCTGCAGCTGGAAATTATACTGTTCGCCTGAATAATAGTTTTGCCAGTTGCAATGATTCTGTGAACAAAATAATTCATGTTGTAAATCCACCGGTTTCACAATTCACAGGAACTAACGTGGCCAGTTGTAAACCTCCGTTAACTGTAAATTTCCAGGATCAATCTACTGGCGCAACAAGCTGGTTATGGGATTTTGGTGATGGCACGACATCAACGCTGCAGAATCCTTCTCATACTTATACAACTTTTGGACAATTCAATGTTAGGCTCACTGCAACTAATGCGTCAGGATGTAGCAACCTCATTGTAAAAACAGGATTCGCCCAAGTGGTGCCACCAACAGTAAGAATCAGCAATTTGCCTGGTTATGGTTGTGCTCCTTTCAATTTCAACCCAACGATTGTCGATACCGTGGTCGATGGTATTGCAAGTTATTCGTGGGATTTTGGAAACGGAAATACCTATAATGGTCCAAACCCTCCAACGCAAGTTTATGGTGCAGGTAAATACACTGTAAAACTTGTTATTACTTCTACGGGAGGATGTACGGCTTCATACACAGATACGATAAAAGTTGGAACAGTTAAACCCACACCTGCATTTGCTGCAACTCCCTTGACTGTTTGCATTGGCCAAAGTATTCAATTCACTGATCAATCCACGGGAGGAGCAAATCAGTGGTTATGGAATTTTGGAGACGGAGGCTTATCATCGACTCAAAGTCCAACTTATGTTTATACCGCTCCGGGCACTTATTCAGTCAAATTAATTGCATATAACAATGGATGTTTGGATTCTATCACGAAAGTTAATTACGTTACTGTTAACCCACCTCAATCAAAATTCAAGTATAGTTATAATTGCTCGAATAAAAATCAATACACATTTACCGATGCATCACTAGGCGCGACTTCATGGGACTGGGATTTTGGTGACGGATCACCGCATTATACTGGTGGACCTAACCCACCTTTACATATCTATCCTGCTATTGGGGGAACGTATACGGTTACCTTATTAGTCGGTGGAGCAGGATGTTCTAACTCAAGCAGTCAGCTCATAAAGGTTTTGCAAGGAACAGTTTTCGTGTTCACTGCTAATCCGATTTGTGTGAACACGCTGTTTTATACAAACCCAGCTCCGGCCGATCCGAACAATTTTGGATTTTTCTACTACGATTTTGGAGACGGAACTCCCGTGGTTGGTCCAACACGAAACGGAAGTTATCCGCATATTTATTCAGTAGCAGGAACCTACAATGTAAAAGTAACTGCTACAGATACTACAGGTTGTCCTGATTCAACAACCCACATTATAAAAGTGAACGGACCGACCGCGAAATTCACAGCTCCGGTTACGCAGTCGTGTGGTAGCCTAACGGCCAACTTTACGGATCAATCCACAGGTACCGTGGCAATACAAAGCTGGTTCTGGGATTTTGGCGACGGTTCAACATCAACACAACAAAGTCCAACGCATACATATTCGACCCAAGGAATCTATCCTGTAAAATTAAAAGTCACCGATGTATCTGGTTGTGTGGACAGTTTAGTAAAAAGTAATTACATCACAGTTTCTATTCCAGTGGCAAAATTCACTACTATCGATTCCATGTTCTGCCCAAGTTCGTTGATCAAATTTACCAATGCTTCTGTTGGAGGTTTCGCACCAATATATTCCTGGGATTTTGGAAATGGAACTTATTCTGGAACGAATCCGCCTTTGCATAACTATTCATCGATCGGAAAATATACTGTTTCACTGAAGATAACGGATATGTATAACTGCACGAGCACATACACAAAAACAAATTACATAAATATAGATACCCCGGTTGCTGCATTCAAAATAGATGATTCTGTGGCGTCTTGTCCACCATTGTTGGTTCACTTCACATTTGCAGGTAGCTATTATAAATCTGTATTATGGAATTTCGGACCGAATGAAGGCGTAACTGACTCGTTGAATACGCAGCACTTATACGGAATTCCAAATACTTACTTCCCGTCACTTACTGTTACAAGCCCCGGTGGTTGTATTGCTACCGTCTCGAAAAAAGTTGTAGTGAATGGTCCATATGGGAATTTTACATACTCCCCGCTTGGAGGATGTGACACACTAACAGTTAACTTTAGCGTGGCGACAAGTGGCGTTGTAGGGTATATCTGGTATTTCGGCAATAGTGATAGCATTCAAAATACTAATCCTTCTGTAAATTATACTTATACAAGACCCGGCACTTATTTACCTGTATTGAAATTAGTAGACTCCCTGAATTGTAATGTGGCGGTTCCCGGTAGTCTCCCAATTGTTATCGATAGCGTAAAAGCAAAATTCATATCGGATAAAAATGTACTGTGCACAAACGGAAGTATCTCCTTTACTGATACATCTTATAAAATGACTGGCACAGTTATAACAAATTATTTCTGGGATTTTGGAGATGGAAGCCCGACACTATCAGGCATGTTTAAAAATCCGTCGCATTTTTATTCCACACCAGGAGCATACACTGTTAAGATGGTTGTAACCACTCAATTCGGTTGCCAGGATTCTACAACCAGTTTGGTCAAAATTGTTGCTAATCCGGTAATCGGTATCAACGGAGTTGTTTCACAATGCGTGACCGCCACACTAAATTTCTCAGGTAGTGTTATTGTTCCTGATACCTCAGCATACAAATGGTCATGGGATTTTGATAATGGCCAGACATCGCTGCTGCAAACACCACCTGCGCAAATTTATAATAAGGCGGGACATTATATCGTGCAACTAACGGCCACCAATAGTAGCAATTGTAGCACTACGGATTCGGCAGATCTTTTCATATATCCAATACCAAATGTATCAGCGGGAGCCGACACAACGATTTGTCTCGGTCAAAGTCTCACTCTTAATGCAACAGGTGCAGCGGGATACCAGTGGTTACCGCCGACGAATGTCGATCTTAGTTGTACTAATTGTGCAAACCCTGTGACATTACCGATAGTTACTACGTCTTATTATGTAACCGGTACAAGTCCCGATGGTTGTCAAGCCACTGATACCATCGTCGTAAAAGTAAATGGCCCTGTAACTGTTTCCGTATATCCTACAGCAGATTCAGTGTGTCTTGGTCAAAGTACTCAACTCTCCGCAAGTGGCACCGATGTATATAGATGGTCACCGGTGGCAGGATTAAATAATCCAAATATTGCAAATCCAATAGCTACCCCTTCTACATCTACCAACTACCAGGTAATTGGCAGCGACAGCAAATTCTGTTTCAGCGATACTCAATATGTACAAATAAGCGTCTTCAATTATCCAACAATAAATGTGGGCCCTGATGTTACGATCGCGGTCGGTTCTTCATATCAAATTCCTGGTTCCGGATCGCCGGATATTGTGTCGATTAATTGGTTCCCGACAACTGGATTGAGTTGCACCAACTGCCTATCGCCGTTGGCAACTCCGAAAAACACAACAACATATATCAGCACTGTAACAAATAATGGAACATGTACAGCATCAGATAGCATTAAGATAACCGTGATTTGTGATAACAATAATTTCTTTGTGCCAAATACATTCTCACCAAATGGAGATGGTATGAATGATGTTTTCTATGTTCGTGGAAAAGGATTAAATATTATTCCGTCGATGATCGTATATAATCGTTGGGGGCAAATAGTATTCGAGAAGAGAGATTTCGCTCCGAATGATCCATCGGTGGGATGGGATGGAAATTTCAATGGTAAGAAAGCACCATCCGATGTATACATTTATACAATCGAGATCATTTGCGACAATTCAACGTTAATCCCTTATCATGGAAATATTACCCTGATCAGATAAAGAAAAAATCACTTTACCCAGAAAAATGAAAATATCTTTTCCATACAAAAAGCAAATCGCTTCTCTCGCAATACTGATTGTTATTATGCAATCAGCATTCGCACAGGATTTGCATTTCTCACAATTTTTCGAAGCACCTCTGTTGCGCAATCCTTCACTGGCCGGAATCTTCACTGGTGACTATCGTATACAAGGCGTGTATCGGGACCAATGGAATAGTTTTACCAACGCATATAGAACTGGTTCTTTCAACGGAGAATACAAAATGCCAGTTGGACAAAGCAACGATTTTTTAACTGTGGGAATGCAGATATTGTATGATAAAGCCGGAACGGCGGGGTTGACCACCAGCGAAATTTTTCCGGCGCTTAATTATCACAAATCTTTGAGCAGTGAAAAGACGATGTATCTGTCCTTGGGTTTTATGGGAGGATATGCAGAAAAAAGAATTGATCGTTCAAAAATTACAACCAACAATCAATTTGACGGAGCAGCATATAATCCAAGTCTGGCTGATGGGGAAACTTTTCCGACACCTGACGTGCATTATTGGGATGGAAGTGTCGGCATGAGCTTCAACATGACATTCGGAACAGATCAGCAAAACAGCATGTTTCTTGGTGCAGCTTATCATCATCTTAATCGTCCAAGAAATTCATTTTATCAGAATGCACAGACAGAACTTGATCCTAAGTATGTTTTTTCGGCAGGAGTAAAAATCAATGTAAGCGAACTGTCGTATTTAACTTTGCAGGCAGATCATTCAATGCAGGGAGATGCACGCGAAACAATTGGTGGGGCCATGTATTCTTATAAATTGGGAGAATTTACAGATGATCCGAAATATATTTTAAACGTCGGAGCTTTTTTGCGTTGGAAAGATGCATTTATTCCTGTGATCAAATTAGACATGCTTCCACTTTCTTTGGCGCTAAGTTATGATGTGAATATATCTCCGCTTGAAACAGTCAGCCAGGGAAGAGGCGGAATTGAGATATCAATTGCTTATATCGGTTTCCTCAACCGGGACAATTCGGCAAAATACAAAGTATTGTGCCCTCGCTTCTGATAATGCAAATTAGCAAGTTTGACAAATTGCGTATATGCTTCTACGTTAAATAGAATCCCGTCTTTAAGAAGAAATAAATTTTTGCCGCTTAGCTGAACATTTCTTTGACTTTATCAAAAAAACTTCTTTCATTTTTGTCGGGCTTTGGTTGAAAATTTGGAGATTGGCTTAATTTCTCAACCATTGCTTTTTCTTCAGTAGACAAATGTTGCGGCGTCCATACACTTACATGTATTAATTGGTCGCCCTTCTCGTAAGAATTAATAGAAGGAAATCCTTTTCCTTTTAACCTAAATATTTTACCACTTTGTGTGCCAGGAGGAATTTTGATTTTAGCTTTTCCATCTATCGTTGGAACCTCTACTTGTGTTCCAAATACGGCATCTGAAAATGAAATATGCAGTTCATACGCTACACTCAAACCATCGCGATGTAATTCGGGATGTTGCTCTTCTTCAATAAGGATGATGAGATCCCCGGCAGATCCTCCTCGTTCCCCAGCATTTCCTCTTCCGGACACGCTCAACTGCATACCTTCCTGAACACCCGCCGGAATTTCTATTGTAACAGTTTCTTCTCCAAAAACTCTTCCTTCGCCTTTACAGCTTGTGCATTTGGCTGTCACAATACTACCTTCTCCATTGCAGGTAGGACATGTCGTAACCGTCTGCATTTGGCCAAGAAATGTATTACTCACTCGGCGCACCTGTCCACTTCCACCACAAGTATTACATGTTTGAATGCTGCCCTTATCTTTCGCACCACTACCACTACAGGTATTGCAAACAATATGTTTTTTTACCTTAATGTTCTTGGTAACGCCTTTTGCAATTTCTTCAAAATTGAGTTTAATTTTTATTCGCAAATTACTACCGCGAACACCCCTCGAACGAGACGATCCTCCTCCCCTTCTTCCTCCAAAAAAACTTCCGAAAATATCTTCACCGAAAATATCTCCAAATTGACTGAAGATATCATCCATATTCATTCCCGTGCCACCATTAAAGCCGCGATTATTTAAACCTGCATGTCCAAACCGATCGTACTGAGCACGTTTTTCAGAATCACTCAACACTTCGTATGCCTCAGCAGCTTCTTTAAATTTTTCTTCAGCACCTTTATCTCCCGGATTGCGATCTGGATGATATTGCATTGCCACTTTGCGATATGACTTTTTTATCTCTTCTTCCGAAGCACCTTTTGCTACTCCCAGTATTTCGTAATAATCCCTTTTCATAATATTATTGTGGGGAATATGAAAACATATAAATCTGAAAGTGTACAGCGATAATTCAAAGCATGTACACTTTCAGATTTATCTGTTCTCACATTATATTTATTTTCCAACAATCACTTTCGCAAAGCGAATGATTTTGTCGTTAAGATAATATCCCTTTGTTACTTCGTCGACTACTTTTCCTTTTAGTTCGGATGAAGGTGCTGGGATCTCTGTTATAGATTCGTGTTTGTCTACGTCAAATTCAGTATTGATACTTTCCATCGCCCTGAGTCCCCTGCTTTGCAAAACAGATCGAAGCTTGTTAAAAACCAATTGAACCCCTTTTTTAATTTCACTTACATCTTTGCTTTGCTGGATTTGTTTTTCAGCACGATCGCAATCATCCAATACTTCGAGCAAAGAAACGATTACCTCTTTGCCTGCGGTTTGGATCAATTCTTCACGCTCCCTGTCTTTGCGTTTCCTGAAATTATCAAATTCAGCGATGAGGCGCAGGTATTTGTCTTTTTGAAGTTGTATCTCAGCCTGAAGTTCCTCTATTTTATCTTCCTCCTCGATGGCATCGTTCAAATGCATGGTGCCAGCCATATTTTCATCCGTATTGATATCAACAATCGGATCGTGACCGTTTCGATTTTTAGAGTTTTCACTCTCGTCTGAAAATTTTACGTCTTTCTCTTTCATATACTTACAAATTGTCGCAAAGGTAAGGTTGTCAATTATTTTGCCAACATTGTTTTTGAGACAAATTGTCTTGGAAACTGTGTTAGTTTTTATGCTTCCTGAGTCTCTGGTAACCTATTTTTGCGCCATGATAAAAGTGTACCTGAAAAAGAAGATCAGCAGACGGGTCGAAAATGGTCATCCTTGGATTTTTGGAAACGAAGTGGACAAAATCGAAGGTGATGTTAAAGGCGGAGATACGGTAATCGTTTTTGCGCACGATAAGAAATTTATCGGCCAGGGATTTATCAATCCGCAATCACAAATAATCGTACGGCTCCTAACCCGTGAAAAGTCTGATTCAATCGATGAATTCTTTTTTCAAAAGCGGATTCAAGAAGCATGGAATTATCGGAAAAAATTGGGATACGTAGAAAACTGCCGCCTTGTTTTTGGTGAAGCTGATCAAATGCCATCACTGGTCATCGACAAGTTCAACGACTATTTTGTTTTGCAAACGCTTGCATTGGGAATGGATGTTTGGAAACCAGCTATTGTGAAAGCTCTCGAGGAAATTTTTAATCCAAAGGGAATTTATGAAAGGAACGATGTGCCGGTTCGTGAACTAGAGGGACTCATGCAAAAAAAAGGATTTCTTTCGAAGCCTTTTGACACAAATATCGTCATCAATGAAAATGGGCTTCGGTTTAATGTCGATATTGAAAATGGTCAGAAAACAGGTTATTTTTTAGATCAACACGACAACCGAAGAGCGATTCGCAATATCGTCAAAGACGCTGATGTGCTGGGTGCATTTTCTTACACCGGATCGTTTGAAATCCACGCAGCACACTATGGCGCTAAATCTGTTTTGGGCCTCGATATTTCCGAAAATGCGGTGAATAGCGCCACCAAAAACGCCGCCTTAAATGGTCTTGAAAATATTGTGCAGTTTAAAGCTGTGAATGCATTTGATATTTTAAAAAAATGGAGCAAAGAAGGAAGACAATATGATGTTGTAATGCTTGATCCTCCCGCATTCACAAAAAGTCGCGAAACAATTCAAAAAGCAATCACCGGGTACAAAGAAATAAATCTGCGCGGCATGAAATTGATAAACAAGGGAGGATTTCTCGTGACATCCTCTTGCACAAACCTCGTTCCACCAAAACTTTTTTTAGAAATAATTCAGATGGCAGCAAAAGACGCTAAAAGAAAATTGCGACAGGTGTCGTTTCAAACCCAGGCGCCTGATCATCCTATCATCTGGGACATGGAGAATACGAATTATTTGAAATTTTTGATCGTGCAGGTAGAATAATTGATGGCCAATTTTAGAAATGAAATAGAACTACGCTGCGCGAAAATATCACTACGAAAGGGTTGAATTTTTTGGAGATGGAAATCAGAAATTATTTTGTCACTTGGAATTTCCCTGATTCAACAATTTTTCCGCTTTGATCTTTGAGTTGAAAAATATAAATACCGCGGAAAAAATCTGACAAATTTATTACAGCTTTTTGATCAGCAGCAGGTGCTTCGTAAACCTTCTTACCAAGAAAATTGTATATCTGCAATAAGTAAGTTTTGTCGTATTTTTTTTGGAAGTCGAAATTGATTACTGAAATCGCAGGGTTTGGATAAAACTTAATATTTTTTATTTCCGGGTCAGGTGAGGGTGCAAAGCGATTTTGGCTTCTTACCTGGACGGTCAATAATAGGATAATAGAGATTATTATGTAGAAAATTTTCATAATATCGGGATATATCTTAAACTTCTTCCCCAAAATATCTCTTTTTTTCAAAGTTACAAAGAATGGATCAAGAAAACGTTAAAGTTTACTTGTTATTATATCCTAAAACACTGATTTCCATCTATGTTTGGTAAAATAACCAGCGGGGTTTAAATGAACAACAAAGCGCTTTTTAGAAGGTCTGTTTACTTCTATTTGCTTTGGAGCACGTCTTCTAATTTAACGCCTATAATACGCTCCAAATCGAGTTTAATCACATTCAAGTTGCGCTGATATAGCAATTTCTTTGTTTGCTCTTCAACCCAACCTTTGTAGGCTTTTTCAAATTCTTCTAATTTAATAATTCCGTCCTGAAAATCTTTTTCAGATCTTTTGTATAATGTAAATTGATCCTGTGCTACTATACTTTGAAAATCGAGCATTTGTTTATCCAGCAAATAATCTTCGTACTTTGTCAGTACTTCTGCTCTGATTTGCCTGAACCTGTCATTTTTTTGCGCCTCAGCAATCAGGTAATTTTCTTTTGCAATTTTTACAGTATTTTTTTGCCGTGAAAAGATGTCCATTGGGATTGTCAGGCCAAGGTTATATTTCGGAAAATAAATATTTTGAGTTGCGGCGCTTCCTGTTCCGGTTAATTGGTTAATGGTAAACTCATTGAGATTACCTGCAGCCTGGAAAATATTTAACCAACTACCTTTTGCCATGCGAACCTGGTATTCTGCGGCATTTGCAGCGTGATCAGCCATTTCATATGTCGGGTTTTGTAGGGCAAGCTGAACAAGTCTTTCGCGAATATCAACAGATTTGCTGGTATCCGAATTCAAGCGATAGGTAGAATTTCTTTTTATTTGGGACGATTGCGGCTGCTGAGCAAACACTGCACTTGAAAATAATACGAGCAACGCGAAAAGAAAATGATGCATAATATCAAATTTGAGATTTTTCAGGTTTAGGTTCTTTGTCATAGTCAGATAACTTAATTAAAACCACCAAGCTTCCATAAAAGTAAAATATTATGGGATACTGAGTGATCGCCTGCTGCGAATATTGAGCAACGAATAATGTAAAGAGCATGATCGTTATGCTCATCCACAAAGTTTGTATATGTGGATCTTTTGTCCGATAAAAATTCCGGATGCCCTGTCGCATAACTATCAAATAAAATACTAATAGCACCACCAGCCCAACCGGCCCGAGTTCCGCCATAGATTTTGCATATCCGCTATCCGGCTGAAATGTTTCAAGAAAATGGCCAGGATTATATTTCGGCCCTTCAGCCCACGCAGTATATATTCCACCTCCGATCGGATGTTCGTGAATATAAGGTTGTATCTGGTGCCGGTCATAATCCCTGATAGCGGCTGAAGCATCTTTCGTGCCATCGAATGTTGAGCGAATACGATTTGTGACCACATTCTGATAAGGCATGGTCATGATCGTTGTAAAAATTAAAATACAAACTATAAGGAAGGCGATTGTCTTTTTTTCATACGCAGTTGCGATCGTATAAAATGCGATCGCGGCAACGATCATTAAAGTGGCTGTACGGGTTCCGGAAAAACTGTAACCAAGGATATTGGCTATAATCGCGAAACTTAGCCAACGTCTGCGAACTTTATCCGGGTCTCTTATCCACAGAATGATGCACATCATGGCTATGCTAGCGAAATAAATTCCGGAAGTAGCGGGATCAGAAAACACAGAAAATTTTCTTAGCAGACCTCCCTGGAAGAGTAGTATATAACCGCCGCCTGTTCCCACCGAACGCAATTCAAAATCCGCATAACCTATAAATTGCTGCTTGCATGCGTATAACGCGAGAAGTGTTGCAAGCGTAATCATGAAATAAATAAAATTGTATATCCTTGCTTTCGTGTTTAGCAAGCTATAGGCTACATAATAAAAAATAAAGAAACTTAGCTGCTTTCTGATAAAACTGAACCACCCCAATGTGCTAAGCATAGCCGGATTGAAAAGCTCAATAATGTAATAAGCAAACAAAAAATATTGGCCGATGGTAATGGGATTTGTCCAAAATCTTCTGTCAACCTGCTTTCTTAAATCATAACTCCGCAAAATTCCAAGAAACAAAAGCAATGTAAAAGGTTCCAAAAATACGTTAAAAGGAAATGGAAGATGCACGAGTCTGTCGAGTGTAATAATTATCGACGAGAAACAAATCATGAAATAAAATCCGATATAGGGATACTTCAAAAAAATGATGATTACTAATATTGCAACAAACAAAATCACCATTCCCAAACCAATTTTGAAATCAATCATCGTGGCGTAAGCGGTGATTATTGCAAGTATAGCGAGTAATGTGTAGCCCCAGCCCGTATTCAATTTCTTTTCGAGAAAATGATACTTTAAAGCATCGCCCAATGATGATCTCTTCCTTACTAAATGCTGACTCATCGTTTTACAAATACACGAATTTTACAAAAATAAAAAGCAGATACATTATCACTGCCACGGTAGTAATAATATCAAAAAGTCTTTTTGTTCGTCCTTCACGATTATCCATACACAAGCTGGGTTTTATCTTCTGTTTGATAATAAGCGTCTCCCAAAAGTCCAATACAATTTTCCCAAGTATGTCGCAGTGCAAAATCTTTTCTTCGTTCCTGTTGATCGTCTGAAAACATATTTTCATCAGAAAGAATCAGATTGATTTTCTCCACGTATTCCTCTTTTGTGGAGCATAGAAATGTGTAATCACTAAACATTCTCATGGCATCTGTGGCTGTAGCAACCACAGGCTTTCCCGAAGCAAGATATTCATCAATTTTTCTGGGATAGTTTCCTATCGTCAGTTGATTCACTGCTTGAGGATTGAAGCAAATATCAAAATGACGAACATACGCGGGTATTTCTTCTGGTGTTTTACCGCCAAGCAAATACAGGTTTTTTTGATTTTCTGATTTTAGCTTCTCAAAAAATGAGTCTGCTGGTCCAACGAGAACTACGCTGCAATTCGGCAACGAACTTGCGATATGTTTGATCACGTCAATATCCAGTCGCATTGAAGTAATGGCTCCGCAATAACCGATTATCGGTCGCGGGATTTTTTCCAAATCAGCCGGCACAGGCAAATTTTCAACCAGGAAATTTTCAAGATGACATCCTTGTCCGATATCATAACTCTTCGGATTCCATTGTTTGGCATACTCTGCCAGATATGCTGAATTAGCAACCACGATATCTGACTTTTTAAACATCTCTTTTTCTGAACGAGGACCATATTTTTTAAAGAAAGGCTGGATCGTTAAGAAGTCACGGATGTAAAAAATATACTTTTCATATGGCAACAGCTCTCTTTGATACAAGCCTCTGAAAAAATCGTTGTCGTTTATAAAAATGATATCCGAAAAAGAAAGCGTCTCGATCGATTTGCCGATTTCTTTAGCGAGGCGTTTGTTGTTTATTTTATTGATAAAATCAAAAAGTTGATAAGAAGGCGACCAGTTGATCGATTCGAGTATGGAATACGGATGCAATACCCAGAGATTTTTTTCGACCATTTCCATGTTCGCGCCTTTTTCGCGCACAATGGATTTGCCACCCTTTATCCTATTGAAGATGGCATTCCGAAAAATGGAATTTCTATCGACCGCCCTGTTTACAAACAGCACCCTGTTATAACGTGCAAGCTCATACGCCATGTCCTTAAAATTGAAAGCTATATCAGACTCCCATGGCTGAAAGCTGAACAGCACGATATCTCTATTTCGTATAAACTTATGCTCCATAAGGATAGGTCTTAACAGCAATTCAAGATGCTGCCGACATGCTTTTTACTTTATCTGGTTTCTAACTCGGTTTAATAACGCAAATCGGTCATTCACCATATAATTTATCCAACAGAAATCACTAATAATAAAGAAATGGTTTTCAGCAAACCTCCTGAAACTGTAATGGGCTTAACCAAAATACAATGATTATAGTCCGAGATTTTGCTCATCCACGTTATTCAATACAGCTCCGATAAACTTACTGTCATTGATTCTAAAAAAATGAATGGCTTCTTTATCCATCTCGCCAATGCCGTTCTTCGCTGAGAAAACTCCTACTATTCCGTCAACATATTCTGAGATTTCTTTGCTGTCGGCATGCGTATTCAGTGCAGCTCCTTCTAGGAGAATAAAATCATAGTGATGAATTACTTTATCAAGATTCGCAAGCAAATTATTTTTAGGAAGGATTTCAGAAGGTGTATAATTTCCTTCATCACATCCGATGATATCTGTATTGGTGATACTTGTAAGGGTGGTAATACCCCAGATTTTTTCTATTCCATTATCATGCCCATTCATGCTAAAACTTTCCAAAGTAGGCTTTGCCGCAAATTCCCTCGTCAAAGTATTATTAGAAAAGTTTGCATCCACCAGCAACACTTTTTTCTTACTCATGCTAAAAGTGTAGGCCAAAGATTCCAGAATAATACTTTTGCCTTCCTGGGCTTTTGGACTTGTAAGTAATATTACGCGCTTACCGCTACATTCAATTTCGTAACGCAGCTTTCGCAGGTTTTCGATAAAAGTGTTGGAAGTGTATTCACGGTCACTCTTGGAATCGAAATCGAAATACTCTTTCAATGTCTTCTTCTGCAGATCGATTTTATTTACGACAGTGAGTACATTCAGTTTGGTTTCTTTGTGAAATATGGTAGGTGTCCTTAATGAGGTATCCAGAAGTTCAAGGATAATGATAAAAAGGCTGGATAAAAAAAACATCGATATACCTGCTATTGCGGTTATCAATATCCCGTGAGATGATTCCGCTTTGATAGCAGGCTGACCAAGTATGATTTGTTTGAAGTTAAAATCAGGTGCTACATCTATATCCTGAGACGCAAACAAACTGCTATTATATTTTTCAAGTTCTTTTTCTGCAGTAGTGAGATCATTTTCATATGCCTTGGCAACAACTTCTTCTCCACCGCCTGAAAAAGCTATTTTACGAAACTCTTCAGTTCTCTTTTTGTACATCTCAATATTCTGGTTGGTCGATGCAATGTTTGATTCGAGTTCAAGTTTTGATTTGATCAGCGCTTCTTTTTTATCGACCTGTTTTTGAGCAGTTGCACTCGCAGTTGTTCCAGATGCCCCGAGCTGTACTATCCTGCTGAGATTGTCATTTATTTTCTTTTGAATGTCAGGATCGTTTCCACCTTTCTGGGCCAACTGAGCGGCCAATAATTCATTCGTGCGACGAAGCACAAGGATTTCGTCGGCGTTATTTGTGTTCGCAGATGTTGGTGCGGTTGTAACAGTATTCATCGAGGCCAACTGATCGATCACAGAGCTAAGTTTCTGTTTGTAATCATTCAAAATCGCTTGCTGATTCGTTAATGAAGATGATAACTCCTGGTAACCGGCCATCGCCGCAGTTGCAGCGTCTCCAGGATTCGGCGTTCCTATTTTTGCTCTATATACCTGAAGCCTGCTTCTAAGTTCGTCTACTTCTTTTCTTTTGCTCTGCTGAAGACTGTCTAATTTATAAAGAGACTGTTTTGTTGTTGTAGAAGTAAGTGAATTGTAAAATTCTTTAAATTTTATACCAATTACATTTGATACGTAGGCAGAGAGCTCAGGACTTTTCGAACTGAATGAAACATTGATATAATCCGTTTTAGGAATTCTTTCAACTGTTAATTGCTTCAAGACACTGAATTCGTCATATCCGTATAAATTCATCAAGTCCCATACCCTCTTCTCATCCGGATTATATGTAGTGAGTAATTTTAAATTAAGCAATTTGTCCCTTAAGATTTCTTTTGCTTTTTGAAAATCTGCTTTCCGATATACAGTATCTTTTTTTTGCTTCTCAGTAAGAATTGTAAATGGATGCGTGGATTCAAGATCATGAAGCAAAAGATCATACGACATCATCGCTAATACTATCGGCGACTTGAATGTTTCGATTACGTTGTTAAAGCGAAAATCTATCTGATTGACATCAAATATTTCTGTTAACTGCAAACTTACTTTCTGCGTTTGCGAAAAACCAGTGGAGTATTGTGCGTTGGATAAATATCTTTTTGGTGCAAAAAAACTAAATAGTAATCCACCAGCTATTCCAAGAATAAGGCAGAATATAATCGTCCATTTTCGTCGAACGAGAACTTTGACGAGGTAAATGAGATCCATGGTAAGTTTTGTAGTTTCAATTTAAAAAAAAGGTAAAGCATTGCCAGTTTTTAAGGATATAAATTTTGGGAAGAAGAATATTGGAGGTATGTAAAGGAGGTCAAGACTGCGCTAAGATTAACCCTTCAATCGGTTATTAATTTTTTTTCTTATATACTAAAATAGCCAATTTGCGTATCCACAAATTTTTGACCGCATCAAAAGTAGCAATTATTTTCAAAAAGCAAAATTATTTGGGGTGGCAATATCTCATTAATATTAATTTCGCCCCTGATAAAGAAAGATTCTTCTCCGATAAATACCATCGGGCAATGCATCGCGTTTATATTAGTCAAATTCAGGCTTAAAGAATGGCTTTTTTCAAGATTGTCTTTTGGTTTAGTTTGTTTATTGTGTTTTATAGCTATATCGGCTATGGGATACTTATTTATTGTCTTGTTAAACTAAAGAAAATTTTTTTTTCGAAGAAGTTCCCTGGCGAGAATCAATTATTTGAACCGGATGTAACCCTTGTAGTTTCGGCATTCAACGAAGAAGATTTCATCGAAAAGAAAATAGAGAATACTTTTCAACTGGATTACCCTCCATCAAAACTTAAAATAGTTTTCATCACGGATGGATCAACTGATCAGACAGCAACAATTATCGGCAAGTATCAACGAATAATCCTGCTACATCAGCCTGAACGAAGGGGAAAGGTGGCTGCCATGAACAGAGCCATGAAGTTTGTGACAACTAGTTACGTAATCTTTTCGGATGCAAATACACTACTCAATACAATTTGTGTAAAGGAAATCATCAAACATTATCGCGATCCAAAAGTAGGCGGTGTTGCAGGAGAAAAAAAAGTTATATCTACTACCGATTCTATGGCCGCGGGAGTAGGCGAAGGTCTATATTGGAAATATGAATCATTTCTTAAAAAAATGGACGCTGCACTTTATTCAGTTGTTGGTGCAGCAGGTGAACTTTTTTCAGTGCGAAAGGACCTCTTTGAAGATGCAGGAGAACATGTTATTATCGAAGACTTCGTGCAATCGCTCAAGATTTGCATGAAAGGATATATTATCCAATACGAGCCAAATGCTTTTGCAATGGAATCATCTTCTGCCACCATGAAAGATGAACAAAAAAGAAAAATACGAATCAGCGCAGGAGCTTTCCAAGCAATGATTATTGTAAAAGATCTCTTCAATGTTTTTAAGTATCCGGTTCTATCATTTCAATTTATATCGCACAGAATTCTTAGGTGGACGCTTTGCCCTGTTTGCCTGGTGCTTCTTTTTTTGTCGAATGCCGTGCTTGTAACGCAGGAGACAAATTCATTTTATGTTTTTTTCTTTGAAGGGCAGGTAATGATGTATAGTATTGCAATCATCGGATGGATATTCGCTAATCGTAACATTATGGTCAAGGTTTTGTATGTCCCGTACTATTTTTTATTCATGAATCTTTCCGTGTTTATAGGTTTTTCCCGTTTCCTTAAAAAGAAACAATCAGTAATGTGGGAAAAAGCAGCTCGCCAAAAGATGGAGTAAAAAATACCCTATTATGGGTATTTTTTTATATAGTGGATTAATACATATTTGTACTGTATAAAAAAATGGTCGCGGGATATTTGGTTTATAGGAAATTTTCACTACTTTTATCGTATAATTTCGTACTGCTCAGTTCAATTCCTTTGAAAATCAGGTTCTAACGTGGCTCGCCGTAGCCAATACATCCTTGAAATCCCCCAATACGCCTGATTACCATCCTAATTTCCTATTAATGTTGTTTGGCCATATACCCAGGTTTATTCCTGTTGAAGCCAATATCTATTATAGCCAATTCCAATTTCAATCCTAGTGAGAAATTAAGTGTCTTTTCAAACTTAATTTATATTAGACTTCTGCCCATGAAAAAGCAAATTTTAGCAGTTGATGACAGTAAAGCGATCCGGTTCTTGTTACAAACCGTACTTGGAAAAGAATATCAGGTTGTGACAGTTCCAGATGGTTGTTCAGCTATGTACTGGCTTTCAAAAAGGAACTTCCCTCATTTAATTATAGCGGACCCTCAGTTACCTGATATGGAAAATTGGGAATTGATTCAGCAGTTGTCCTCAAGTGGTATCTACAATTCAATTCCGGTTGTTGCTTTATCAGGATTGAGTAAATCCGAAACAGAATTGAAGTGCCTGGAATATGGAGTGCAAAAGTTTTTTCTGAAACCTTTCAATCCTGTTGAATTGGTCACAACTATTAATGAATTAATTGAAAATAATACGATTGATCAGCATTACCCTATGCAAGCGTATTAATCGAATCGCCATGTATTTATGAAACTTTAAACCTAAGCCTATTATGGAATTTACTTTTTTACCCAAAGCGACCGAGAGGAGTAGACAGTTCGTACGCTACACGATTAAATCGAAAGAAACAAAAGAAGCTGAATACACCAAAAGCGGATTTTATTACATTGGCAAAAACCCTGCGAATATTGAGAAATTAGTTAAGCTTTTCAAACGCGGTTACGCTTCAGACAACATCGAAAATGCAAAGGCCGAATTGAAACGCTGCCTGATGCAGGAGAAAAATACGATCCCGGAGATAATTTTCTGCGAATCTCAATTTGATTTTACTGCAATTAAAAATTTCTGCAACTTTCTAAATAACCATAGATCATTATCAACTATTCCGGTTGTTTTAGATGCAGGAAGTTTATGCCAGATGGAGTTAAATCTTTACAAAAAGCATAAGTTAGCTGATGAAATTACTTTTTTGCAGGAAACTGACGAAAAAAGCCTCATGCTTAAAATTCAGTTTTTGAAAAAAGTAAAATCAAAGGTGGTTGACTTGCAAAATGAATCTGGAATGAAGAAGGCGTGGCAGTCTTTTACGGCGGCATTGCACAAACTAAATGTTCATTTCACACTGAAAAGAAGTTTTGATATCGCTATATCTTTGGTTGCATTGTGCATATTGAGTCCATTGTTCCTGTTGATCGCTCTTGCTATCAACATCGAATCAAAAGGACCTGTTTTTTATATCGCAAAAAGAGCCGGAAGAGGATATAGAATTTTTAATTTTTACAAATTCAGGACGATGTTTGTTGGCGCAGACAAACGTATCAGCGAATTTTCTCATTTGAATCAATACATCACTGATTCCAATGGTCCTTCATTTTTCAAAATAGATAATGATCCCCGCATCACTAAAGTTGGTTCCTTTTTACGTAACACCAGCTTGGATGAGCTCCCACAATTGATTAATGTACTTTTGGGAGATATGTCATTGGTTGGAAATCGCCCGTTGCCTTTATATGAAGCGGCAACGTTAACTACTGACGAATGCGCAAAACGCTTCCTTGCTCCCGCAGGGATGACTGGATTGTGGCAAATTAAAAAAAGAGGAAAGAAAGACATGTCTGTTGAAGAAAGAATCAACCTCGATATTGATTATGCCAACAAGTACAGTTTTATGTATGATCTCTGGATCATGGCAAACACGCCTTCGGCTTTAATTCAAAAATCAAGCGCATAGGATATATTGCTTAAAGCTTTATATTTACGCTTTCTCAAAATTCCACTCAACAGGAAACTATGGGAATGGAAAACGAGCCATTCGTTTCTATTATTACTTTGAATTACAACCAAGCACTGGTTACCAAAGAATTTCTAGAATCAACCAGGAAACTTAATTATAAGAATTATGAAATCCTGGTGTGTGACATGGCATCTGATATAGACCCAAACACAATCATCAGCGTCGGCGATTATCATAACACGCGGATATTGCTTAGCGGAAAAAATCTTGGATTTGCAGGCGGAAATAATTGGGGGATGCGCCAGGCAAAAGGTGAATATATTTTTATCGTGAACAACGATACTGAAGTCACTCCCGATCTTCTGAACCTTTTGCTTGCACCTTTTTTCAAGAATCCATCCATCGGCGTCACATGCCCGAAAATAAAATATTTCTCCAACCCGGATATTATCCAATATGCGGGTTTCAATCCAATCAATCCATACACAGGCCGAACTTCTACTATCGGCGATTTAGAAAAAGATAATGGACAATACGATGTATCCGGACCAACCTCGGGAGCTCATGGCTGCGCCATGATGGTGAAGAAAGAAGTAATTGAAAAAACTGGCATGTTCCCCGAAAAATTTTTTCTGTATTACGAGGAGTGGGATTGGTCGATGCGCATCAAGAAAGCGAACTACATCATCTGGTACACTTCAGAAGCTACCATCTACCATAAAGAATCGATGTCTGTCGGAAAGAAAAACCCAATGAAAGTATATTATCACACCCGCAACAGGATACTGTTCATGCGCAGAAACAATAACTTTTTTCACCTGTCCGTTTTTATTTTGTTCTTTACTTTTTTCACCATACCAAAGTCAATTTACAAATATGTTGTGAACGGACAGTTTAAACATTTACAGTTGTTTCTAAAAGGAGTGATTTGGAATCTGCATTCGTCGAGTGCTTCGCCTGTATGATTTAAATCTGGTAATATTGTATTCAACCTAGTCTTTATAGAATGATCTATTCAGTAATTTATTTTTTCACATTTATCATTTTTATTTACTTGTTTGCCAGCACATGCTATCTATTTGTTATCGCAGTAGCTGGAAAATTTGGCAGGAAAAAAGAATTCCAGGTAAACCCGGTTAAAAAGAAAATATTGGTATTGATCCCATCCTATAAAGAAGATAATATCATCTTAGACACTGCCCGATCCGCAGCTAATCATAATTACCCAAAAGATTTCTTTAAAGTATTCGTCGTCGCTGACAAACTTCAACCTTCAACTGTTGAAAAACTAAGACAAATCCCGGTTGATGTTTTGCAAGTTGATGTCAACATGAAATCGAGATCCATTAACAATGCATTGACAGCTATCGACGAAAATGAATTTGACATTGTTATGATTTTGGACGCCGACAATATCATGAGTGATGGCTGTCTCGAAAAAGTCAACGATGCTTTTAACAAAGGATATCTTTCGGTTCAATGCCATCGCACCGCAAAAAATAAAAATACGCCGGTTGCATTATTAGACGCAATCAGCGAAGAAATAAATATCAATCTTTTCAGAAGAGGCCCGGCGATCATCGGGTTATCAGCCGCACCTATTGGCTCCGGAATGGCATTCGATTTTCATTTGATAAAAAACATTTTTTCATCAGATGAAATTTTAAACAATCCCGGCGAAGATAGGGAGATCGATATACAGCTCATGAAAAGAAAGATAAAAATGGAATTCATCGACGACGCATATGTACTCGATGAAAAAGTAGCGAATGCAGCCGTATTCGAAAAACAGCGTATTCGCTGGCTGGAAGCGCAGGTAAATCATGTGCGACGTTTTTTTCACGCGGATATGAAATCGACGCCCAAAACATCCGTGTACTATAATAAATTTTTCCAGAATCTGTTGTTGCCTCGAGTTTTGTTTTTACTCGTCTTCGCATTTATTTTCTTCCTACTCATACTGCAATGGATATTTACTGTCGAAATTCTATATCCGCCTGCTGTATGGTGGATAGGATGTTTCGTTTTATATGCACTCACATTGTTCATCTCGATTCCCAAAGCACACTATAACGGCAATACCATTAAAGCACTGCTGCAAGTCCCCGTATTGATGTTGTCAATGATAAAAGCTGTTCTACAAATGAAAAAAAGCAGAAAGGAATTTTTGCATACGCCGAAATCCTTCACTGAAAAAGCTGATTAATTAATATGCGAATTTACCAATATGCAGATGCACGAATTCTTTTTAACCTGCTCAAAGAATTCGCTCGTTAATGAGGGTCTTTATCGAAACGGTTTGAAAAAAGAAATATTTGCGATAGATAGCATTGGCTTGTCGCCAGAAGTATCCCCATAACAATAAACCTCGTCATACTGAGCCAAATCATAGATCGCTTTTATCCTGTTTACCTTTTCAATTCCATGACAATTTTTGCCCTCGAATCGTCCGGTAACTTTTTGATTTTTGTATTCGAGGATAGTTGAAATAAGTTGCACTCCCAACTGGTCCGTCCATTTTTTTATCCAATTACCCGCCGAAGCCGAAACGATTACAACGTCTGCATTTAGCTGCTGAAGTTTACTAATTTCTTTTATCGCTTTTGGCCTGATCAATTTCGGCAAAACTTGGTCAACGAATAAATCACATCCTGTCTGAAAATCTTGCAACTGATTGTTCCCAAAAAAAAACTTCAGTATTTGTTGTTTAGCCCAGGAATTTGAAACAATTTTTAATTTGAACGCGATTAAAATAGGTGCGTATAAAATAAATCCGATATAAAAAAACGCTGCTCCTTTTTGAAATTTGATAATCTCGAGCAGTGTATCTTTTGTTGTGATGGTGCCGTCAAAATCAAAAAATGCGATTCGTTTTTTCACAAATTCATTTTTTTAAATTGGAACTCCGGGATGTTTTTAATAATGAGCATAATATACCGCCAAAACCATTTTACATAAATGATATTTTTCTTCTTCACAACCGCATTGTACACTGCATCTGCAACTTCTGAAGGCTGTGCGGTAAGTAATTTGGGCAATGACAGGTTCTCAGTCATTCTTGTGTACACAAAGCCAGGCTTTACACTAACGACATGTATATTCTGTTTGTATAGTTTATTGCGAAGTCCGGCCAGGTAAGCAGAAAAAGCGGCTTTGGCACTACCATATATTAATTTGCTCTCTCGCCCCCTTTCACCAGCAACGGAACTAATTCCTACTATTGTTCCCTTCTTCTCTTTCATATAGTATTTAGCCGCAATATTCAGAATCGATACAGCACCGGTAAAATTTGTATTTATCATTCTCGCTGTAGTATTCCAATCGTCGAAAGCGGTTAACTCATCGTCCATAATTCCAAACACGGAGATAGTAACATCTGGTTTTGGAACAAGCTCATTAAAAAATCTTTCGTGAGAAGAAAAATTCAATGCATCGAACGCATGCAATGTACAATCAACACTATACCTGATAGCAATGTCTGATTGTGCAGGTTTTAGCTGGTCAGGGTTTCTTGCAGCGAGTTGAATATTGTATTTATTTTCTGCAAATTTTTTTGCAATAGCAATTCCCATATCTGAAGTTGCTCCAAGGACAAGAACAGTAGCCATTAAATAATAAAATTAATTAGAGGTTAAAAATAATCGGTCCGATTGAATCGAATGGATCTTTCCGTCGGGGTTATATTTTTTTATTATTTCTTTGAACTTATCGAGTTCCGGATAACCTCCTTCTAATATTTCCGGTTTCATTCTCGCATCCTTCGACATATAAATCCTGCCGCCATATTGAAGAACAACTTTATCGAGCTCATCCAAAAACTCCAGCAATCCTTTTCGTACCGGGAAGTCAAGTGCAAGTGTATATCCTTCTTTTGGAAAAGAAATAATACTTTCCTGTTTTCCAAATACTTTCAAAACGGCTAAAAATGAACCCAATCCCTTATCACTTATTCGTTGTAGTATTTCAATCAGCCCTTGCTTTGCTTCAAGCGGCAACACAAATTGGTATTGTACAAATCCATTCTTCCCATATCCCCTGTTCCAATGCAAAATTGCATCGAGCGGATAAAAAAATGGTTCATATGAAACAACATTATTGATTTCTTTTTTGAAATTCTTTCCATAGTATAGAAAGTTAAATGCTTTCACAGTAAAAGCATTTAATACCCATGAAGGAAGATTGAATGGGAAGGTAATTTGTTTTTTCTTTGGCAATTGCAGCGGTTCCTTTTTTTGTTTTTCGTTAAGATCATCAATAGTAGCATGCTCGCCTAAAATCAGGATACTGCGGCCAAAATTTTCCCCTTTCTTCAAGCAATCGATCCACGCAACTGAATATGTGTAGTGATTGTATTTTTCAAACAGCGAAATAATCTCTTCAAGATTTTCTGCTTTCACTTGTTTCTGTTTGATAAATGACGTCTCGATTTTTTTCAACCGGAATTTCACTCTTGTTATGATTCCGGAAAGACCCATCCCACCGCAGGTGGCTTCAAATAAATCAATATTGTGAACAGGTGAACAACTGATGATTTCTCCTGATGACAATGCGATATCCATATCGACGATATTGTTGGAAAAAGAACCATCGATATGATGATTTTTTCCATGCACATCGCTTGCAACTGCCCCGCCAACTGTTATGAATTTTGTTCCAGGTGTAACAGGAAGAAACCATCCTTTCGGAACAATTACTTCCAGTATCTTATCAAGTGTCAATCCGCTTTGACATTCGAAGATGCCTTTTTGAATATCAAAAGAAAGTATGTTGTCATACTTCAGCGTGGAGATCGTTTTTTTAGCAAGAGAGGCATCTCCATAACAACGGCCATTGCCACGTGCAATGAACTCATCATTATTTTTAACCAATTGATTCAATTGGTCAGTGAAAGAAAAAAATTGTTCATCACTTTCGACAACAGGGTAATTTCCCCAGTTCGCGATCGACTTCTTCATTTTTTAAAAATTGTTACGTCTCTTAAATACAATATTGTGTAAATACTCAGTATCCATAAAACAAGCGTAATCTGTATGAAGCGGTCTTTGTAAAGGATTTCTGTAGGTGAACCAGATTCTTTTTGTACAAAGGTAATCTGTAAATAGCGCATTACACCCGCTATCACAAACAAACTCGAATAGTAAAGCCTGTATGTGCGCAAACGCGCCATTGTTATTGGAGACACTGTATAGTTTATATACGCCACAATCAAAATGGCACTAAACAATCCCAGCATCGTATTTAGAAAATCGAGGTTATACCCGGACATTGATTTACGCATATCCGTTCCCGTTGATAATTTCAACAGCATATCATCTCTTCGTTTCGCTATCGCCATAAATAAAGAAAGCAGGAATGTCATAACGATAAGCCAATCGGTAGTATCCACTTCAGCAATAATAGCTCCCGCCTTCACTCGCAATACGAATCCCGCGGCCAGTATTAGTATGTCCAGGATAGCAATATTTTTTATGCCCATCGAATACGCGAGGTTCATAAAAAAATAAATTCCCAAAATAAAAAGGAACTGAAAACTATGATCAGACAAATAAGCTAACCCTGTGCCGATCACAATTAATAATATGCAAATAATGACCGCAGCATTTTTTTTCACTTTACCTGACGCAAGCGGGCGCTTGGATTTCTTCGGATGTTTGCGATCATCCTCAATATCCCTGTAGTCGTTGATGATATATATGCTGCTGGCAAAAAAACAGAATGCAAAAAAACCTTCGATCAGGACACCGATCTTTGAAGGCACAAAAAAACTTCCTGCAAAAAAGGAGGGTACAAATAAAAAAAGATTTTTTGCCCAATCTTTTGGTCGTAGTAGTTTGATATAATATTTCATTCAATAAGGATGCCCCAAGATACAACGCAAAATGCTTTAATACAAGATATTATGCCATAAATATTTATTTATTAATTTCTTAACCGGCGAATTTAATTTCCATCATCCACCGATGGGAAAAGCGCTCAGTTAAAGCGCCTATTTCGGGTATTTCTTGGCGTTGTCAATTGCGTTATTTTTGTTTCAAACAATTTTTATCCGGTCTCTGGCAGATATATTATCAAGTCCCATTGAATACCTGAAAGGCGTAGGGCCCTACCGCGGCGATCTCTTAAAAAAAGAACTGAACATTTTTACTTTTAAGGACCTCCTCCAGCATTTCCCTTACCGGCATGTGGACAAAACAAAAATCAATCTCATTCGCGAAATTACTCCCGACACGGAGTATGTTCAGATAGCCGGCAAATTGATAAGTATCGAAATAATTGGCGAAAAAAGGGCCAAGCGTCTGGTAGCTGAACTTCGCGACACAAGCGGCGTCATTGAATTGGTGTGGTTCCAGGGAATAAGCTGGATCCAAAAATCATTACAGACCGGAAGCGATTATTTGGTATATGGAAAAATAAGTTTTTTCCAAGGCAATAAGCAAATCACGCATCCCGAAATTGAACCGCTAAATCAAAATATAACAAACGATAAATTTATTCTCGAACCAGTTTATCCAAGCACAGAAAAATTAAAAGCGAAAGGACTGGGTGGACGGCAACTTGGAAAATTAACACGATTCTTACTCTCACTGCTAACTGAAAAAGACATCCCTGAAATTTTACCCGATTCAGTTACGCATCAACTAAAATTATTATCGAGGTTCAACGCATTCACCTCAATTCATTTTCCTGAAAACATGGAGTCATATAATCATGCGCTGAACCGTTTGAAATTTGAAGAACTTTTTATCGCGCAGTTGCGCGTGGGTATGATCAAATCACAAAGACATCGTTATTCAAAAGGGATTGTGTTCAGCCAGGTCGGTGATTTATTCAATACATTTTACTCAAAATATTTGCCATTCGAACTCACAGGCGCGCAAAAGAAAGTTTTGAAAGAAATAAGAAAAGATACAGCGAGCGGGAGACAAATGAATCGACTGCTGCAAGGGGATGTTGGTAGCGGCAAAACTGCTGTTGCACTGCTTTCCATGCTTTTGGCTGCTGATAATGGATACCAGAGTTGCTTGTTGTCACCGACAGAAATTTTAGCGCGTCAGCATTATGATCATTTTTCGGAAATGACAAAAGATATATCGTTGACTGTAGCGCTTCTGACAGGATC
Source organism: Bacteroidota bacterium (assembly GCA_018267615.1). Lineage (GTDB taxonomy): Bacteria > Bacteroidota > Bacteroidia > Chitinophagales > Chitinophagaceae > Puia. The sequence continues at coordinate 61,722 of JAFDYD010000044.1, forward strand.
AACCAAATCAAAGGAAAGAAAAAAAATTCTTGATCAGCTTGCAAATGGCTCGCTCGATATTTTGATAGGAACACATGCAATCATTGAAGATACTGTTCAATTCAGCAATCTTGGATTTGCAGTAATCGATGAACAACATCGTTTCGGTGTTGCGCAACGAGCAAAACTCTGGAACAAATCAACAATTCCACCGCATATATTGGTAATGACTGCAACTCCGATTCCGAGAACATTAGCAATGACCGCATACGGTGATCTCGACTACAGTGTGATGAACGAGTTACCTCCCGGAAGGCAACCAGTGAGAACCGTGCATCGTTATGAAGATAAAAGATCTCAGGTGATGGATTTTATCCGTGCTGAAATCCTGAAAGGAAAACAAGCATATATTATTTTTCCGCTTATAGAAGAATCGGAAAAATTAGATTACGAAAATTTAATGAAAGGCTATGAGAATGTGAAAGCTTATTTCCCCGAACCAAAATACTGGATGAGCATGGTACATGGCCGCCAAACAAATGTAGTCCGGGAAACCAACATGCAACGTTTTTTGAATAAGGATACTCAGATCATGGTTGCGACAACAGTGATCGAAGTCGGTGTGAATGTTCCCAATGCAACCGTCATGGTGATCGAAAGCGCTGAAAAATTCGGCTTATCGCAGCTTCACCAGTTAAGGGGCCGTGTTGGGAGAGGAAACGATAAAAGCTTTTGCATTTTATTAACAAGTGTTAAGTTAAACAACGAGGCCCGGGAGCGTTTAAAAATAATGTGCGCCACAACGGATGGTTTTAAGATCGCAGAAAAGGACATGGAGATACGCGGACCGGGAGATATAGCAGGCACAAAGCAAAGCGGCATGCTTGATTTTAAACTAGCCGACCTTATTTGTGACGGACATTGGCTTGATCTCGCTGCAAAAATGGCGAGCCGGCTGCTTGATACAGATCCGGAACTTAATGCAACAGAAAATCTAACCCTCAAAAACCATCTTCTTTTGCAATATGGAAAAACACAGTGGAGTAAGATTTCATAAATTACACCCGATTCTGTCAGTTTGATTCCGATACTGTTTTATTCAATAATAAAACGCACCTTGAAAAGAAGACTGTTTATAGTTTGTATCTTATTCATCTACACATGCGCATCTGCTCTGGCACAGACTGGATATTCCAATCTTGAATTTATTGAGAACAGAGGTCAGTTGGATAAAAAATTCGGCTTTAAAGCGCAAATGAACAACGGTAGTTTCCTTTTACAAAAACAGGGATTTACCGTCATATTGCATAATACAGATGATCTGAATATAGTCCGCACAATCGCACATGGACATTCGCCCGAGCATTCCGAAAATCAAATCGCGACAAAATCGCCGGGATCAGCAAAAACTGTAGTCAACAAAAATACCAAATACACGATCCGATCACATGCGTATGAAGTAGGTTTTGTAAATGCAAACGAAAATCCGGAAATAGTACCGGATAAACCACTTCCCACTTACAACAACTATTTTATCGGCAACGATCCGGCAAACTGGGCTACTCATTGTAAGATTTATCAAGGTGTAACTTATAAAAATATTTATTCGGGTATTGATGTCCGTTATTATACGGAAAATGGCAGATTGAAATATGACATCATCGTGCATCCGGGAGCCGACGCAAACGTGATTGCGATGAAATATACTGGCGCAGATAAACTAAGCATCAAACAAAATCAACTGATCACGCATACATCGGTAACGGATGTAAAAGAATTTGTTCCGCATTCTTTCGATGTAACAAATACAAGCCGCACGGAGGTCGATTGTAATTATGTGATCGACGCTAATAACACCGTCCGTTTTAAATTGGGCAAACATAATAAGGATGCTACGCTTATTATCGATCCAACATGGATTTTTACCACGTTTACCGGAAGCAGATCTGATAACTGGGGTTATACTGCAACATATGATGCCGCAGGAAATTTTTATTCAGGTAGTATTGTATTGAATGATAGAGATGGCGGCAACGGCTTCAGAGTTTCACCCGGCGCATTTCAAACAACATTCCAGGGTGGCGATGGAAGCGAAGGTGCTCAGTTTAGTTACGATGTCGGTATTATGAAATTTAATCCGACTGGAACGACGATGTTATATGCAACTTATCTTGGCGGAAGTGGTGATGAGCAACCGCATAGTCTTGTGGTTGACAACGCAGGCAATCTTGTCGTCGCGGGCAGAACAAGTTCTGGCGATTTCCCTACCGGAGCAGGCGGCGTGTATGGAAGCGGAGGCAGCTTTGATATTTTTCTTACAAAATTTAATGCCAATGGCACGAACCTTATCGGATCAAGGAGAATAGGAGGAACCGGATGGGATGGCGTAAATATTGCTCCAAAATATTATTACAATCCTGGAAATGGATTGCCAATGGGACAACTTTCTCTTCGATTAAATTATGGTGACGACGGCCGGAGTGAAGTGATCGTTGATGCTTCTAATAATATTTACCTGGCATCATGCACGCAGTCAACTGACTTTCCGTGCACCGCAAACGCATTTAAAAATTCATCCGGTGGAAAACAGGATGGCGTATTCATTAAAACCAATCCGGATTTAAGTGTAATACTTGCTTCGAGTTATTTGGGAGGAAATGCCGACGATGCTGCATTTGCCCTTGCACTGAATCCAACTAACGGTGATGTATATGTGGGCGGCGGAACAGCGAGCAGTGATTTTCCAGGCAGAAATAATGCGCCGGTCTTATTTAACGCTTTAAATGGTTCATCAATAGATGGATTCGTTTCTATCATCAGTAACGATGGCGGAACACTCAAGCGAACTTCTTATTTTGGTACATCAGGAACCGAAGTGATATATGGTGTGCAGTTCGACAAAAAAGGATTTCCCTATATCATGGGTACCACGACCGGCGCGTGGCCAGTCACTCCTGCTTCGGTCTGGAGTCAGGTAAACGGAAAACAATTTGTCGCCAAACTTCAACCCGATCTCAACGGATGGATTTATTCAACTGTTTTTGGCAAAGGAGATATTTATCCTGATATATCTCCAACTGCTTTCCTGGTTGACCGATGTGAAAATGTTTATGTCGCAGGATGGGGTGGCGGCATTGAATCCGAAGTAGATGGTAAATATAATAACTCAACCACCAGCGGTTTGTACACTACCGCCGATGCGCTTAAGAAAACAACTGATGGCGCCGATTTCTATTTCATCGTAATGAAAAAAAATATGAGCGCGCCTCCATTGTATGCAACTTTTTTTGGTCAGAATGGAGGAAGAGTTGGTGATCATGTTGATGGAGGAACCAGTCGTTTTGATCAGCAGGGAATTATTTATGAAGCCATCTGTGCCAATTGCGCCGGCGGCGCTACATTCCCGACAACGCCAGGTGCCTGGTTCCCGACTAATGGAGCTCTGGCAGAAGGTGGTTGCAATCTCGCCGCAGTAAAAATTGCGTTTAATTTTGCAGGGGTGGCCGCAGATCTTCGTTCAATGATAAACGGTAGATACGACAGTTCCGGTTGTGTACCGCTAGATGTTACATTCGTCGATACAATCAGAAATGCTAAAAATTATATTTGGAACTTTGGTGATGGCACGCCCGATTCTGCAACTACTGCTTACCAAGTTACTCATACATATCAAAATATCGGAACTTATAAAGTCAGGCTCATCGCGATTGATTCAAACAGTTGCAATGTTGCTGATACAGTTTACATCGATATCAGGGCGCGCAATGATAAAGCAGACGTAGCTTTCAATTCAATTAAGCTTCCACCCTGCCAGTCTTTAGCATACCGGTTTGATAATATTTCAACTCCGCCGGCAGGAAAACCTTTTGGTGCAACTTCTTTTATATGGGATTTTGGTGATGGCTCGCAGAGGTTAGTTGCGGGAACTGCAAGCGTTAATCATTCTTATGCTTCGCCAGGGACTTATAATGTAAAACTTTTGCTCGTCGATACCAATTACTGCAATTTCCCTGATAGTGCACAGAAAATTTTACGCGTGGCACAATTGGTAAAAGCACAATTTGAAACGCCGACATCAGGTTGTATTCCATATACTGCAGTATTTAATAATACTTCTCTCGCAGGCGAACAATTTATCTGGGATTTCGGCGACGGTTCTGGTTCAACCGACGTAAATCCAACTCATGTTTACAATAATATTGGAACATATACAATCAAACTTATTGCAATCGATACCGCGACATGTAATAAGGTTGATTCAACAACATTAACGATCAATACCCATCCAAAACCAACTGCTGCTTTTACGGATCAACCCATTCCGCCTGAATTCAACAAACCAACAATTTTCTTTAATGGCTCAACCGGCGCTACTCATTTCAAATGGTTTTTTGGAGATGGGGATTCAACACTTAAATCAAATATGGATACTGTTATTCATCAGTATCGAAAGACTGGCACTTTCCAGGCTTGTCTTGTTGCGTTGAATCAATTCGAATGTGCTGACACTGCTTGTTTGCCTGTTGAAACGCTTATTAATCCATTGCTCGATGTTCCGAATGCCTTTACACCGGGACGTTTTGGACAAAACAGTACGATAAAAGTTCAAGGCTTCGGAATTTCTTCACTGATATTCCGCATATACAACAGGTGGGGGAAAATAGTGTTTGAAAGTAATGATCAGAATAATGGCTGGGATGGAACTTACAAAGGAAATCCACAACCAATGGATGTGTACGTATATACACTCGATGCTGTGTTCTTTGACGGCACAAGAACAACCCGGAGCGGAGATATTACGTTAATCAGGTAGGAAATATAGGGGCCAACCTCATTTAAATAAACTTTTGATTCGAACAATTTTGTGTGTGTAATTATTAGAATAAATGAATCTTATTTTAAGATTTCGTAAACACCAACCAACATACCTGCTTCTATATATTTGATTTAATAAAATTGAAAAAAATCAGCTTGGGAAAAAGACTTCTGATAATTATTGGTTTGGCTGTTGCGGCTACTTTGCAGGTTGCCGCACAAGCTGGCTATTCCAATCTTGAATTCATCGAAAATAAAGGTCAGTGGGATAAACAGGTGATATTAAGAGGTGAACTTAATAACGGATCTTTCTTTCTACAGAAAAAAGGATTTAGCGTTTTATTACATAATGCGGATGATTTGATAAGACTCAGAGAAAATCATCGCAATCAATCAATCAATGATGCCGACTCCAAAACTAATTCGTTGGATAGAACCAAGAATCTTTTAGCCGGAGATATTCTGCACTCACACAACTATTCAGTTACGTTTATCGGTGGCAGTGATGACGTGGAAATTGTGCCTGACAAACCTTTGCCTACTTACAATAATTATTTTATTGGAAATGATAAATCAAAATGGGCGTCGAATTGTAAAATTTATCAAGGTGTCACTTACAAAAATGTATATCCGAATATAGATATCCGTTATTATTCAAACGATGGCCAGTTGAAATACGATATCATCGTGCATCCTGGTGGCGATCTCAAGCGCGTTGCATTGAGATATGAGGGGCCTGAAAAAATGAGTATAAGAAATAATCAACTGACAATAAAAACTTCTGTTGGGACTGTAAAAGAATTGGCACCTTATGCATACCAGGCAAGTGCGGCAGGAAAAGAAGAAGTGATTTGTAAATATGTTATTGGCAAGGATAGTATTTTAAGGTTCGATGTAAAAAATTATAATAAATCAACAACGCTTATTGTTGATCCCACACTTGTATTTTCTACTTTCACTGGCAGTGCATCCAGCAATTGGGGATTTACTGCAACTCCTGGTCCTGATGGAAGTTTTTTTGCAGGAGGAATCGTTTTTGGTCCGGGCTTCAGGGTAATACCCGGAGCTTTCCAAACAAATTTTCAAAAAGGTGCATTTGATATTGGGATTATTAAATTCAACCGCACTGGAACTACAAGAATTTATGCGACCTATTTGGGTGGAAACGATAATGAAACTCCGCATAGTCTTATCTGCGATCCACAAGGAAATCTCGTGGTATTGGGAAGAACTTATTCACCCGATTTTCCAACACTCGATAGTGCTGGACCATGCGGAGGTGCGGATATGTTTGTGACCAAATTCAACTCAACAGGAACGGGGCTGATCGGATCGATGCGAATTGGAGGAACAGCCGATGATTGCGTGAATACAAATGATCAATTCAAAACAAAAGTTGAAAGAGCTGAGGGCCTGATAAGAAATTATGGTGATGATTCCAGGAGCGAAGTAATATTAGATGGTGCGAATAATATTTATGTTGCTGCTTCAACCAAATCGAAAAATTTTCCAATTGCAGGAGCGCCTTTTCAACCACTGGCGGGAGGCGGACAGGATGGTGTTGTATTGAAAATAAATCCCGGATGCAATACATTATTATTCTCCAGTTATTTGGGCGGCACTGGAGATGATGCTGCATTTGTTTTAAAAGTGAATCCTTTAACTGGTGACATCTACGTAGGCGGTGCAACAACAGGCGCATTCCCAGGAAATAAAGCTGGCGCATTGCAATCGATATACCAGGGCGGACCTTCCGATGCATTCGTTACGATCATATCGAATGACGGAACTACGCAAAAGAAAACAAGTTATTTTGGAACATCTGGTTTTGATGGCATTTACGGTATTGAGTTTGATAAAAAAGGTTTTCCTTATATCATGGGTTCAACAACCGGAAGTTGGCAGGTGACCAGCAATGTTGGATTCATTAATCCGGGAGCGAAACAATTTGTTTCAAAATTGCAACCGGATCTTTCAGCATACGTTTATTCCACCACTTTCGGAACAGCTGCAAGTCTTCCCAATATATCGCCGGTAGCGTTTCTCGTGGATCGTTGTGAAAACGTATATGTTTCCGGATGGGGCGGATGGCTGTGGACCTCAAGAGTCGATCCTTATGGTCTTGCCGGCACATTGGGAATGCCTGTTACGCCAAACGCGATTCAGTCCACAACAGACGGACATGATTTTTATTTTATCGTTATTCAGAAAAATGCATCAGCATTATTATACGGAACTTTTTTTGGTCAGCTTGATGGACCAAATAGTATTAGTGAACACGTTGACGGAGGCACCAGCAGATACGATCAATTTGGAATTATATACCAGGCAATATGCGCCAACTGTGGCGGTGGTAGTCTCAAACCATTTCCAACAACTCCTGGCGCATGGAGTCCACGCAATGGCGCGCTCGCCGAAAGAGGTTGCAACTTGGCAGCTGTAAAAATCGCTTTTAATTTTGCAGGAGTTTCTGCCGATCTGCGATCTATTATTAATGGCAGATACGATAGTTCCGGCTGTATTCCGCTCGATGTAACGTTTACGGATACACTAAGAACTGCGAAGAATTATATTTGGAATTTCGGAGATGGTTCTCCCGATACTCCTACTGTCTCCTACCAGGTGAAACATACTTATAACAACGTCGGAACTTATCGTGTGCGATTAATTGCGATCGATTCAAATAGCTGCAATGTTGCCGATACTGTTTATATGAATATCAGGGCTCGTACTGATAAGGCAGATCTGGCTTTTAATGCTATCAAGCTTCCTCCTTGCGAATCGCTCACTTATCGTTTTGATAATATTTCAACATCTCCTCCTGGAAAACCATTTTCAGATTCTTCATTTATCTGGGATTTTGGAGATGCATCACCGCGTGTTGTTGGCGGTACCGCAAGCCTCAGCCATTCTTATCTTGCTCCCGGAACTTATAATGTCCGGCTCGTTCTTGTTGATACCAATTATTGTAATTATCCCGATAGCGCACAGAAAACACTTCGCGTTTCTCCATTAGTAAAGGCACAATTTGAAACACCGCCGATTGGATGCGCGCCTTATACTGCCGTGTTCAACAACACATCACTTGCAGGACAGGATTTCTTTTGGGATTTTGGTGATGGCACCACATCCACTGATGTGAACCCAGTTCATCTTTATAATGACACGGGCGTTTACAAAATCAAATTAATTGCTGTCGATACCTCAACATGTAATAAAATTGATTCGACGACTGTAACCATTAGTGTTCATTCCAAACCTACTGCCGCATTTACCAATCAGCCAATTCCAGCCGAATACAACAAACCCACGACATTCTTTAATGGATCATCCGGAGCCAATCATTTTATTTGGTATTTTGGCGATGATGATTCAACCGCTAAATCAACCATGGATACAGTAATACATCAATACCGGTCCACGAGTACATACAACGCCTGTCTGGTTGCGATCAATCAATTCGGATGTACGGATACGGTTTGTCATCCTGTTGAATCATTGATCAACCCATTGCTGGATGTTCCAAATGCATTTACACCCGGAAGATTTGGGCAAAACAGCACGATTAGAGTACAGGGCTTTGGAATCGCTACGATGATTTTCCGTATATACAATCGATGGGGACAGGTAGTGTTTGAAACCAATGACCAGAATATCGGATGGGACGGCACATTCAAAGGAAATCCTCAGCCAATGGATGTTTATACCTATACCCTTGAGGCCACCTACTTTGATGGTAAAAAAACAACCAAAGCAGGCGATATAACGTTAATCAGATAAGAAGTGTAACTTTGAAAAGACAAGCTTTGCGCAATATGAACCCAATGAAAAAAATAATTCTTCTTGGTTTTTTAAGTGTGGTATTTGGCGGCGCCTATGCACAGGGTTTGCACTTTTCGCAATGGTTTAATTCTCCCCTGACCACTAATCCTGCCAACACAGGTTTTATTCCGGATGCCGACTATCGCATCGGCGCGAACTATCGTAACCAATGGTCTTCGATCATGTCCGTTCCATATAAAACAATGAGCATTTTTGGAGACGCGCAGTTATTCAGAAACAGGATACAGTCCGGATGGCTTGGACTCGGCGGAGTTATTCTTCACGATGTTGCAGGTTCGGGAAATCTTACAACTACGCAGGTATATACTTCTGTTGCTTATCACCAGATGCTTGGTTATTCAAGTTTGCTGACGGCAGGATTTAATATTGGCTGGGTCAACAAACGTATCAACAGCAGTAATTTGAAATTCCCGGATCAGTTTGACGGAAAATTTTTTGATAATCAACTTCCAACCAGCGTAGTGCTCGATCAACCCAATGTAAATTATTTCGATATGCAGGTGGGAATGAATTATGCTTATTTCCCCAACGAAAAAACTTATATGAATGCAGGATTTTCCGTACAGCATATTAACAGGGCAAAAGAATCTTTTTTTTCTACTGACCCGGCAGGATTTGACAGCAGGATACCTGCGCGTTATATCGCATTCATCAACGGAAGTTTTAAGACGAATGATCTTGTGATATTAAATCCGATGGGATATTACACCAACCAAGCCGGCTCATCTGAAACCGTCGGAGGTTTGAATGTGCAATACAATTTATCGGGCAACGGTGAGCAACAATTGATCGGTGGAATTTATTATCGTGTAGGCGACGCCGTTATACCGATGGTCGGTTTTATATATCGAAATATCCGCCTCACATTTACATATGATGTCACCACATCTTCATTGAGTAATTATAACGGCAGGCGCGGAGCCTGGGAATTCGCATTGATCCAACAGGGATTTTATTCCGAATACAATGGTAATCGCCGCCAGTCTCTTTGTCCCAGTTTTGCACAATGATGAAAGCATAAACCTTGAAAAGTTTTTATTGCTGTTTTACCAAATGATTGTTTTGTACGATTTTTGCAAAAAATATTGAATGGAATTGGTTTCATCAAAGTCTGTCGTTGATGCCACACATGTTGCACAGTTCAAAAATATTATTGGCGAGCAATATGTTTTTGCGGACGAGGAATCGCTCAATCATTATGCGCATGATGAAACTGAAAATCTTCATTATCTTCCTGAAATCGTATTGAAACCACGCACGGCTGAACAGATCAGCGCTATCATGAAAATATGCAACCGCGACAGAATACCTGTAACCCCGCGCGGTGCCGGCACCGGACTCAGTGGCGGAGCTCTTCCACAACTTGGTGGCGTATTGATTTCTACTGAAAGAATGAATGAAATTATCGAGATAGATGAAAAGAATTTACAGGTTATTACAGAGCCGGGTGTTATCACCGAAGTATTACAAGATACTGTAAAAGAAAAAGGACTCTTCTATCCTCCCGATCCTGCGAGCCGCGGCTCCTGTTTTATCGGTGGAAATATTTCAGAGAACAGTGGCGGACCAAAAGCAGTAAAATACGGCGTAGTAAAAGATTATGTGTTGAATCTTGAAATCGTATTGCCTACTGGAGAAATTATCTGGACTGGCGCCAATGTTTTGAAAAATTCTACAGGGTATAATCTTACGCAGTTGATTGTTGGCAGCGAAGGCACGCTGGCGATCGTTACCAAAATTGTGTTGAAACTAATTCCCTTTCCAAAATATGATTTGCTGATGCTGGTTCCATTTACATCACTCGAGAAAGCCAGTGAAGCAGTGAGCGCAATTTTTCGCGCGGGTTATACACCAAGTGTACTTGAATTGATAGAGATAGACGCACTGAAAGTGACAAGTCGTTTTATCGAGAACTCAGTCATCCCGATTACCGATGACATTGCTGCGCATCTGATCATTGAAGTTGACGGTAATCATATGGATACATTGATGCAGGAAATGGAGGCCATTTCAGAATTGCTAAATGCCTACGATGCAAAAGAAATTTTTTTCGCCGACGATGCGCAACAAAAAGCAGAACTTTGGAAACTACGTAAACGTGTAGCCGAAGCTGTGAAAATAGCAGGATATGCTATCGAGGAAGATGCGGTTGTTCCAAGAGCAGAATTACCAGCGCTAATTAAAGCTGTGAAAGATTTGGGAAAGCAATATGAATTTGAATCGGTTTGTTATGGACATGCGGGTGATGGCAATCTTCATATACGCATTAAAAAAGATGGCCTCGCCAATAGCCAGGATGATCCCCAAATGAAAGAAGGGCTTCGCAAATTATTTACTTTGATTCACTCATTAAAAGGCACAATCAGTGGCGAACATGGAATCGGGCTCGTACAAAAAGATTTTATGGATATCGTTTTTGATGATGTGCACTTAAATCTCATGCGCCAAATCAAAAAAGTTTTTGATCCAAACAATATACTTAACGCAGGGAAAATTTTCGACAATTGATTTTCTTTTGCCTCATTTAAACTTTGAAACAGAAACGAGTCGATTACCACTAAAAGATTTTATATGAAAAAGATTATTTTGCTTTTTACATTATCAGTTATTCTTTTTAACGTCGTGTCAGCGCAGAATGATTCGGGAAAAAAAGGATTTGATAAATCAAAACTTTTCATAGGAGGAAATTTTGGGTTGGGTTTTAGCAGCTACAGCACCGCGATTAATATTTCTCCACAACTTGGTTATCGCTTCTCCCAACTCTTTGCGGCAGGCGTTGGAGTTAATTATGCTTACTATAACTACAAATATTATTACTACGCAAGCAATAATATTTCGCAGAGAAATATTTATAGTTATGCCGGACTGAATATTTTCGGAAGAATATATCCCATTCCTCAATTTTTTATTCATGCACAACCAGAAGTAAATTATATCTGGGGAAAACAAAAATATTATAACCCGGATGCACAATACAATATCTCAGGTCAGTTCGTTCCATCATTTCTCGTAGGTGGCGGTGCAGCGATACCAGCAGGTCGAGGGGCGCTTACAATTAGTGTTCTCTACGACGTGCTGCAAAATAATTTATCACCCTATTATCGCCAGGCGGTATATGGATTGGGATTTAATGTCGGCTTCTAACCGATCTTGTTAAAAATTTCAACGGGAGTATTGCAAAATATAATACGCTCCTCTATCGGATCATATAAAAACCCTTCTTTCTGCACTTGACGGAGATGTTTCAGCAGATGATTATAAAAACCATCTGAATTGAGTATATATGTTTTTTTGTCGTGGATTTTTAATTGGTTCCAGGTAAGCATTTCAAAAAATTCATCAAGCGTTCCAAATCCGCCGGGAAGTACAATCGCAGCATCTGATCTTTCAAAAATCATTTTTTTTCGTACATGCATGTCCGGTACAATCGCAAGTTCCGTCAATCCTTTATGCTGATGTTCCCATTCAATCAACACTTCGGGTATTATCCCCATAATTTGTCCATCGTGTGCCAATACAGAATCGGCAAGTATTCCCATTAAACCCTTGCTACCACCTCCGTAAATCAATTTTAATTTTAACATGGCAATCAATTTCCCCAGTTCTTTCGCATGTTGCGCGAATAAAGGGTTATTGCCTGTCTTTGAACCACAAAAAACTGCTACCGACTGGATATCCATAAGATTATTTAAAAACTGAAAAATAAAATTGAAATTTTATAATTGCATTTCCTAATTAATTGAATTTTTATTTAGGATCATGCACAACACAAAAGCAAATACACGTTTTTAATTAACTTAACGCTAATTTCAGGGAATTAATATTTTAGTTGCACAATTGTTATCATGTCTTCTGCATTGCTTTTTTCGTTTGTTGTTGGTTATTTCCTGCTGTTGCTGTTGGTTGCATACCGGACTTCCCGCAATTCGAACAATGATTCTTTTTTTATTGGCAACCGCAATTCAAACTGGTTATTGGTTTCTTTTGGCATGATTGGAACCTCATTATCGGGCGTAACTTTCGTGTCTGTTCCCGGAACGGTCGGCGATTTTACTGGCAACGCATACAAAGCATTTGGATATTTCCAGGTGGTTATTGGGTATTGGATTGGATATTTTATAATAGCTTTTGTCCTTTTACCACTATACTACCGCCTGCAACTCACTTCGATCTATAATTATCTGCAAACACGATTTGGAAATATAGCTTACAAAACCGGTGCTCTATTTTTTATTATCTCACGAACTGTGGGTGCAACGGCACGTTTGTATCTTGTCATCAATGTACTGCAGATATTTATTTTGGATGAAATTGGTTTGCCCTTTGGCGTAACCGCGACGATTATTTTATTAATGATTCTCCTCTACACTTTCGAAGGTGGCGTAAAAACTATCGTCTATACGGATACCTTACAAACTACTTTCATGTTATTGGGATTGATAGTATGTGTAATTTATATCACACAACATCTTGATTTTTCTTTCAGCGGTCTTGTTAATACCTTGGATGGAAAAGGATATACACGTTTGTTCAACACTGATGTCCAAAGCAAAGGATTTTTTCTGAAGCAAATTGTCGGCGGCATGTTTATAACGATTGCCATGACAGGGCTCGACCAGGAAATGATGCAAAAAAATATCAGCGTAAAAAATCTGAAAGACTCACAGAAGAATATGTTGCTCTTCAGCGGCGTAATGGTACTGGTAAATTTATTATTTCTCCTGCTCGGCGGATTGCTTTATCTCTACGTGTTGAACAATGGCGGCGTGTATGATCATCATTCATTAATTGTAAATGGAAAAAATGTTATTGGAGATGATATTTTCCCAACGGTAGCTCTTCACTATCTTCCCAAAGCAATTGCAGTTATTTTTATTATTGGCCTCATCTCTGCACTTTTTCCGAGTGCCGACGGAGCGCTCACTGCATTGACGTCTTCATTTTGCATCGATATGCTGGGGCTGAAAACGAGAACCGATAAGGATGAAAAACAAAAAAAGCGCATAAGGATGACCGTGCATATTTGCTTCGCAATCGTTTTCCTGGTATGGATATTAATCTTCAAATGGATCAATGACAAATCCATCATCAATATCATTTTAGAATTTGCAGGTTATACTTATGGTCCGCTACTTGGCCTGTTCGCATTTGGAATTTTTACAAAACGCCGTCTTCCTGAAACCTGGTCGATTACTTGCGTCTGCCTAATCGCTCCTGTTATTTGTTATATCGTTAGCAAAAACGCCGCGCAATGGTTCGGCGGTTTCCAGATCGGCATCGAATTATTATTGTTGAATGGCATACTTACTTTCCTCGGCCTGTTAATAGTTTCAAAAAAACAGGACCTTACAAACTAATTTTTTTGATCATACGTTATAATGACAGGTGCTGTCCGCCGAATGGCCGACAGCACTTTCTATCTTAACCCTAAATTGTAGTGAGTATGAATGATACGATCAGGTTGTCGAAACAGCGTAGATGGGCGGAATCAAAAGCACATTCGAGTTGGCAGATCTTTAAAATAATGGCGGAATTTGTTGATGGTTTTGAAGCGCTCGCAAAAATTGGCCCCTGTATTTCAATATTTGGATCCGCGCGTACAAAACCCGGAGAAGAATATTATGAATCAGCAGTTGAAGTTTCCAAGCGGCTTTCAGAAGAAGGTTTTGGAATCATCTCTGGCGGCGGTCCGGGCATTATGGAAGCGGCAAACAAAGGAGCTCAACTTGGCGGAGGCAAATCGGTTGGATTGAATATTGAATTGCCTTTTGAACAACATAGCAATCCATTTATTGACCGTGATGCTTCACTGCACTTTGAATATTTTTTCGTTCGCAAAGTGATGTTCACAAAATATTCCCAGGGATTTGTGATGATGCCCGGGGGATTTGGAACAATGGATGAATTTTTTGAAGTGGCCACACTTATTCAGACAAGAAAGATGTCGCCCGTTCCGTTGATATTATTTGGTTCGGATTATTGGGGCGGTCTGCTCGACTGGATGAAAAAAACCATGCACGAACGATCTGGCAATATTTCTAATAATGACTTGGATCTTTTGAAAATCGCAAACACTGCAGACGAAGTAGCAGAGCATGTTTTAAATTTCTATAGCAGAAATGCACTTCAACCAAATTTCTAAAAATGAACCGGGATTTAAGGGATTTGAAATGATTAAACTGAGATATGGAAGTACTAATGAATAATTCGATTTCCACATTTTCACATTTCAGTTTAATCATTTCAAACCCCTTAAATCCCGGTTCATTTTCGGTATTCTTTAACGCCTGCAATCCCTTGGAGTTGTCTCAAAGTCCAAACTGTGCTTATCTTTGCGAAAATCGACCTATAGTGGATATCGTTCACCCTCTGGCACTTGATTATGCGGAAAAATTTTCATCCGCGGAAGATTCCGTACTAAACGACATCACCGTATTTGCTCACAAGCATCCCCATGCACAAATGCTTAGCGGACATGTTCAGGGTAAATTCCTGGAGATGCTTAGTTTTCTGGTTCAACCAAAATACGTCCTTGAAATAGGGACTTTTATGGGATATAGCGCGCTTTGCCTGGCAAAAGGTCTTCAACCTGGGGGCCAACTTCACACTATCGAACTGAGAGAGGAAGATGCAAAAACAGCCAATACAAATTTTGATAAGGCCAATGCCAGCCATAAAATAATTTTGCATGCCGGAAATGCGTTAGATATCATTCCTACCCTGCAAATGCCATGGGATCTCGTGTTCATTGATGCAGACAAAACCAATTATGCAGCATATTATAAACTGGTTTTGCCGCAAATGCGTTCCGGTGGATTGATTGTGGCAGATAATGTTTTATTTCATGGAGACGTGCTTCAAAAAGAAATAAAAGGCAAAAATGGCCTGGCCATCCATGCTTTTAATAAAATGGTGAAGGAAGATGAAACTGTGGAGAAAGTTTTGCTAACAGTAAGAGATGGGTTGTTACTCATCCGCAAAAAGTAAAATTGTTTGATTGCAATGAACTTCAAACGCACAGCACTTATTACAATAACATTTGCTTTCAGCAAAATCATGCTGGCGCAAAATAGCACTGACGTAGTCGCCTACGTAAATACATACAAGGATTATGCGATTGTTGAAATGCAACGCACAGGCATTCCTGCTTCTATTATTCTTGCCCAGGGAATCCACGAAACCGAGGCAGGAAAAAGCGATCTCGTAAAAAGATCTAACAATCATTTTGGCATCAAATGCAAAGACACGTGGACGGGATCCGTCGTTTATCATGACGATGATTCCCGTGGAGAATGTTTCCGCAGCTATAGCAGCCCGTTAGATTCATATAGGGATCATTCAGATTTTTTGAAAAATAGCAGCCGCTATGATTTTCTTTTCAAAATTGCGCCACTGGATTATGAAGCCTGGGCACGCGGATTGAAAAAGGCAGGCTACGCGACAAACCCGAGATATCCGCAAATTCTTATACAACTCATCAAGGATTATAATCTGCAGCAATACTCGCTAATCGCATTAGGGAAAATACAACCTTCCGAAGAAATACTTGCGAAATCAGCGTCAACCGACGATCAGGATGCAGATATAAAAGTGAAGCCAGTCCGTCAATATCCACAAGGAGAATTTCTGATAAACAACACGAGGGTAATCTTCATCAAAAAAGGAACCTCACTGTTAGGAGTATCCGAACAGTTTGAAATACCGCTCGCACGACTTATCGAATTCAATGACCTGAAAGAAGAAGACGTGTTGCTGCAGGATCAATTAATTTACCTGCAACGAAAAAGAAAATCAGGCGATAACGAATTTCATTTTGTGCAACCCGGAGAAACAATGTATGATATCTGCCAGGTTGAAGGCATTCGTTATGAAAGCATTCTTTCTTTAAACCGATTGGCTTATGGCGAAGAACCCGCCACCGGAGAAAAAATTTATCTGCGTGCAGTGGCTCCATCAAAGCCGGTGTTGCAGGCTGAAAAAAATAAACAGCCGATCCCTGTTTATCAAAATCCGGCGAGTGCAGGAGATAATACTACAGCACCTGGAAATGCAATCACGCACGTCGTCCAGACAAACGAAACTTTATATAGCATATCAAAAAAATATGGCATTGACGCAGATAAGATTCAGAAATGGAACAAACTGGATTCACCGCAGGTAAAATCAGGGCAGGAATTAATTATTTATAAGAACTGATATGCAGACAATACGTGTACATGATAAATTGTTTGAGCCATACTTAAGCGAGTCATCTATTGCGGAAAAAGTAAAATCGTTGGCAGAAAAGCTCAACAAGGACTACGAAGGAAAAAAGCCTTTGTTTATTGCAATACTGAACGGCTCTTTCATATTCGCAGCTGATTTATTCAAATCGATTTCGATAGAAGCGGAGATATGTTTTATAAAACTCGCATCGTACAAAGGGACTAAATCATCCGGACAGGTTATTACTGCGATTGGTCTTGATATGGATCTGTTCAACAGGCATGTGGTGATACTGGAAGATATTGTTGACACTGGAAAAACGCTTAACGAGTTTTTACCGCAGCTATATCACCAGCAACCGGCTTCATTGAAAATCGTGGCTTTGCTGCACAAACCAGAAGCAATGGTTTTTCCTGTAAATGTCGACTATACCGGATTTTCGATACCAAATAAATTTGTAGTCGGGTATGGTTTGGACTATAACGGCCTTGGTAGAAATATAGCAGCGATTTATCAGTTGGTTGAGTAACAATAGAGCGGGCAGAACGTTAATAGTTGAGTTGAAAATAAATGGCAAACAAATGACGATTGCTTTGGAAAACAACGCTTGAGAAAATTCAGCACTTAATCTTTAGTCAAAATATTCTGATTGAAAACCATTGTCGCAATAATTTTTTCTTTTTTTATCGCTTCATCTTCTTTTGCACAATATTATTTGCGGGGAGAAATAAAAGATGAGCACAATAATCCTTTATCCAACGTAAAAATATTATTGCATTCCAGTGGTTATATTTATTATTCAGGCAACGCAGGTGGTTTTGGTATCACAGTTCCTAATCCTTACGATTCGATAACAGTTTCTGCCGATGGATTTCAAACCTTTTGCGCCAAGCTTTCCGCAGCGAGATATCAATACATCACTTTGAAAGTGCTCTATAAGCCTTCCACAAATCTTCCGGCAAATCGTTTGATATCATTCACAAAAAATCTTAGACCAGAAGATTGGCAGCGGTGGACATCAGGAGCGGAAACATACAGTTCACTCGTGGAAAACGAATTCGTTTCAGCATTTAAATTTCCCGAAACAAGTTTTGCTGTTAATATCAACAAAGCATCTTATAGTAATGTCCGCCGTTTTATCAACATGGGCGGCATGGTCCCGCCGGATGCAGTGAGAATAGAAGAGATGCTCAACTATTTCAATTTCGACTATACACCACCGATAGTAGACAGCAATTTCTCTTTCAATTCTTATATGTCGGATTGTCCATGGAACCCTGACAATCTTTTATTGTTTCTTCATATATGCGCAAAAAAAGCAGATATCGAAAAAATCCCTCCCGCAAATCTTGTTTTCCTGATTGACGTGTCTGGCTCGATGGACCTGCCCAATCGGCTTCCATTATTAAAATCCGCTTTTAATTTGTTAGTTAAAAATTTGCGTCAGAAAGATACTGTATCCATCGTGGTATATGGAAGTACCGTTGGAGTTTGGTTACCGCCAACATCGGGCAGTGAAAAACAAAAGATTTTAAAATCGATAGAAGAATTAAATCCCGGCGGTTCCACACCGGGTGAAGCAGGTATACGTGCTGCGTACAGACTTGCAAAAAGTCAATTAGTGAAAGGCGGCAATAACCGCGTAATACTGGCAACGGATGGAGACTTTAATGTGGGACAAAGTACTGATGAAGAATTAGAGGGGCTTATTTCCATGTACAGGCAATGGGGAGTTTATCTCACCTGCCTCGGCGTAGGCATGGGAAATTATAAAGATTCGAAACTGGAAGTTCTTGCACGAAGAGGAAATGGAAATTTTGCTTACCTAGATGATGAAAAGGAAGCAGAGAAAGTATTGATGCGTGAATTCACACAAACAATCTACGCGGTTGCAACCGATGCTTACCTGGATATGAGTTTTAATCCATCGATCGTAAAAGATTATCGCATCATCGGATTTGATAATAAACTAAGAGCATTAGCAGATACTGCGAATGAGATCCAAGGCGGCGAGATCGGCTCCGGCCACTCGTTGGTAGCGATGTTCGAATTGCATCCCTCGAATAGCAACGTTGAAGACGTTCGTCCTGGTAAAAAAGGATTTGCCAAAGCAATATTGAATTATCGTTTACCCAATGATTCAACACCACGACAATCATTTTATGATTTCCCATACTCCTTAACCGCATTTAATGAATTACCCGCCTCCCTTCGTTTTGCTTCCTCAACGGTTATGTTCGGCAGCCTGCTTAAAAAATCTCAATATATGCAGCGCGTTAGTTGGGATGATGCGATTGAAGTAGCTAACCAGTCAGTGGATATGAATGATCCTGCACAAAAAGAATTCATCGCTCTTTTGGAAAAAGCCAAAAAGATCTACGCAAAAGAAAAGAAGAGGAAAAAAGTTGTCAACAATCTCAATTAATTATTTGAAGTGTGGCGTAAGCGAGAATTGTGACATCGCCTCCGTGTAAAGGAAGCGTATATGGATGGACGTTAAAAAGAAAAATTGATTAGAAAAGTGAGCTAATTAACGATTTAATCGATATCCCAAAATAATGAAATATGGTCGTGGCTAAAAAAAAGCCTGCGAGAAAAGATACGATCAACAAAGGCCAGGATACGGTTTCTTCGCGCTGAGCAAACGCCAGGTACAGTTTTTTCATAACGGATTCTTTAAAAAAGATACTGGATATTTTTTAAAACCCAAAAAAGGCAGTTTTATTGCCCAATGTGAAAAAAAGATTAGAAATCAACAATTTTACTTGATTTGCCCTGCTTACCGACACCCGTTTTTTACCGTTTTGTCTCAACTTTTCGGGGGAACATCGCATTTGCCCGGGAAAGCTTTGGGCATATTGATAGTTTTGCCCTCGCTACCTAAAATGTTATTTATCATCAAAAAAACTATCATGAAAAAGTTGATTTATCCAGTTGCAGCCCTCGTAATTATGATTGGTTCGGCATTTACATTTGTTACATCACAAGATTGGAAAATCGGTGATGACTACTCCGTGAAATTCACCAGCGACGATCCATCAGGAGTATTTAGAGGATTGAAAGGCACCATTAATTTCGATGACAAAAATTTAGCATCTTCTAAGTTCGATGTGTCAATAGATGTGGCTACGATCAATACCGGAAATGGAATGAAAAATACGCATGCAAAAAGTGAGAAATGGCTGGATGCAGAAAAATATCCAGTGATCAAATTTACTTCTTCAGAAATTACAAGCACCGGATCAGGATACCAGGCAAAAGGCACTCTGGAGTTTCATGGTGTAAAAAAAGAAATCGTGATGCCATTTACATTTCAAAACAATACATTTACATCGAGTTTTCAAATAAACAGGCTCGATTATAATGTGAATACAAGTGAACCAGCTCATGGCGCGTCTGTACTGAAAGTAGATATTTCTGTTCCGGTTACCAAAGCATAATAAAGAATGTCAAAAAAAATATTTTTACACGGATTGATTGCCGGGGTATTGTCTGCAATCGTTTCTGTTATCTATTACCGTGTACATTATTTTGCATTTGAAGTTGATTTTTCCAAGTTGGTAAATGTTGCCGGATTGCTTGGAATTAATTTGCTGAGCTGTATGATTGCAGCCACTGGTTATTGGTTATTTAAAAAATGGTTTAAAGACAAAGGAGAGATTATTTTCAATTTAAGTTTTAGCATTCTCTCTTTCGCGAGCATTGTTATTCCCCTTGCAGCCAAATTACCATTGGATATTCAGAACCCGGAATTATTTCCTGGTCTAACAGTCCCAATGCATTTTTTTCCTGCGCTCGCATGGTTTACAATAGCGCCCTTATTTAAAGAAAAAGCGAAATAAACGATTAGCTATTCCAAAGTTTAAAACTTTGGAATAGCTATCTTTATTCGCATGAAAAATTCTTTAAAAATCAGTCGCCGGGCTTTTGTAAAAAACACCAGCATGCTTGCCATTGGTGCAAGTGTTGCGGGAGCGAAGGCGTGTACATCAACATATCAAAATAAATTACCCGCGTGGAGAGGTTTCAACCTGCTCGACTTTTTTTCTCCTGATCCCTCGAATACAAGAGGCGCATCGCCTGAAGATTATTTTAAATGGATGACTGATTGGGGATTTGATTTTATACGCATTCCCATTGCGTATCCTTATTACCTGGATTTCGATCGCGGCAGGCATATCATGCCTGATGAAGTTTATAAAATCGATCAGAAAAGAGTGGAAGAAATTGACCGGCTGGTGTCGATGGCTCACAAATACAATATCCATACAAGCATCAACCTTCATCGCGCACCCGGTTATTGCATCAATGCCGGTTTTTATGAACCATATAATTTATGGACCGATCAGCAGGCGCTCGATGCATTTTGTTTTCATTGGAACATGTGGGCAAAGCGATACAAAAATATTTCTTCGAAAAAAATCAGTTTTGATTTATTGAATGAACCCAGTATGCGCGAGGATATGAATGACCAGCATTCAAAATCCGGTCCCGTGCCCGGCGACGTCTACCGCAAAGTTGCAAAAGCAGCAGCCGAGGCAATTCGCAAAGAAAATCCCGATCATCTTGTTATCGCAGACGGAAATAACGTAGGCAACACCTTTATACCCGAGATCATCGATTTGAATATTGCACAAAGTTGTCGTGGATACAATCCCGGTTATATTTCACATTATAAAGCGCCATGGGCAAATAAAGATCCCGAACATATGCCTGCACCAACTTGGCCGGGAGCATTGAATGGAAAAACATTTAATCGCGAAATGCTGGAGAATTATTATAAGCCTTGGATTGATTTAGCAAAACAAGGAACAGGCGTTCATTGCGGAGAATGCGGATGCTGGAACAAAACACCACACGATGTTTTTCTCGCATGGTTTGGAGATGTGCTCGATATACTTAACAGTAACAGAATTGGGTTTGCTGTTTGGGAATTCCGCGGCGATTTTGGTGTACTGGATTCAAAACGCACAGATGTTCAATATGAAGATTTTCACGGTCACAAGCTCGATCGGAAAATGCTTGACCTGTTGACTAAACACAAATAAAATCTACACAGAATTATTTTGAAAATCCCTAGATAACGAATTGTGAAAACCTCCTTTCGTAGCTCAAAGTATTTCCCATTAACAATAAATTACAAGAGCGCAGCCATCTTTTTTTGCCCTCCGCTCGTTTATTATACGTGGGAGAAAATCGAAATGTTATAGAAAAGTTATAAGCAAAATGCCTTTAAACTTGAGCTCGTTTTTTCCTTCTAACAATTAAGAAAAAATAAAAAAAATAACTATGAAAAGGCTTCTAATTATAATGCTTTCCCTGGGACTTGTTGCTAGTGCATCAGCCCAAAGATTTCACGGAGGCACAGGTTATGTGCGTGCTCCACGCGTAATAGTTTATGGAGCATATGCTCCGTTTTATCCTTACTATGGATTTGGATTTGGTCCGTTTGGATATCCTTACCCCTATGGTCCGTATTCGTATAACAGACCATCAAAACTCACTTTACAGATTGAGGATATCAAGAATGATTACAAAGACAAAATCTGGTCAGTAAAACATGATAAAAGTCTCACGAAACAGGATCGGAAAGAGAAAGTGCGTGAATTGAAGCATGAAAGGGACCAGGTGATCGCAGACAAAAAAAATAACTATTATAAAGAAAAGTAATTATTTTTCGGACGGTAGTTTAGAAACCCTGCTATATGGCAGGGTTTTTTATTTTAGCGAAGAAATATTTTTGAGAATTATTATTGCTGAAATTTTAAATCCTTGCACGCATCATTCATCAAACTCAAATCAGCATCTGTTATATAAGTTAGTCGTATTATAATATTGAAGCATCCAAAATTCCTTACACCATATATCCGATGTTCCAATTTTCCTGTTTTGTTTGCGACTGCGAGTATGAAATACTTATATGGAAGTTCGCCTAATTTTCCTTCCTTAATTTCCGGCAATTCTTTACTGCGGGTATATTTTTGGAATAAAACTTTCAGTAAAGTATCAGCCTCTTTTATATCTGCATAATATGCTTTACAAGAAATGCTTTTGTTCGATTGAATTTCATTTGCCATGGGAACCAAGGCAACCGTGTCATCCAGTTTAGCAATACTGAATAAAGTCAAAGCAAAATCAAGAGGCTGACTTTGTATTTGATTCAATGCGATGATTGCGCCCGGACTATTATCCACCAAGGGCGCACTTAATTTTGCATAGTCAGAACCGATCCTGATATATTTTCTTTCTGAAGCAATCTGATCAAAAAAAAACCATCCTTGTGGAAGCTGAAAAGAAATTCCGGTATTATTATTTCTATACAACCAGCCTGAGTCTATCTTTCCCAAATTAAAGCTGCTATCTACGCATGTTTGTGCAGAAACAAAAACTGGTAAAAAAATTAATATCAGCAACAGATGTACAACAAAACGATATTGCGTCATATTGGTAAATACAGAAATGATTCAATTAAAAAAATACAATCTTGTTTTTAAATATTTTTCTATGTGTACCTATCTGCCTACTGTGCCTA
Source organism: Bacteroidota bacterium (assembly GCA_018267615.1). GTDB lineage: Bacteria > Bacteroidota > Bacteroidia > Chitinophagales > Chitinophagaceae > Puia. The sequence continues at coordinate 85,096 of JAFDYD010000044.1, forward strand.
TGTGGTGAAAAAAAATTATCACATAGGAGCAGCATGCACATTCGAACTGTCATACAATTCCCAATTCCTTATTCCTAAAATCCCATTCCTTTTGTTTTCGTTTTAACGCGACAAAGAAACATGTTAGCCGTAATATATAGTGTTGAACCGTCATCGCCCCACGCGCAGTTGGCTGTTTGTTGCGTTGTTTCGATTCTTCCTAAAACTTTTCCTGAAGGGGCAATTACAACAACTCCACCCGGACCAGTGGTAAAAATATTTCCTTTGGTGTCTACCTTCATTCCATCCGGAGCACCTTTCAGTCCTTGCTTATTCATTTCGGTGCCGTCGAAAAATATTTTTCCTACACCTAATGTTCCATCTCCTTTTACAGGATAAGATATGATGTAAGGTTTGTTACCATCCGACTGACAGACATATAATATTTTTTCATCGGGAGAAAAAGCAAGCCCATTTGGAGTGAGGCTATCAATTAACAACGTTACTTCTCCGTTTGTGGAAAGCTTATATACGCCCATGATACTGCTTTCTCTCGTGGCGCCTTGCGCTAATCCATATGCAGGATCGGTGAAGTAATAATCACCATTTGATTTTTGAACGATATCGTTTGGACTATTAAATCGCTTTCCTTGAAAATTATCTGCGAGCGTACGTTTGCCTCCGAGCGTAAATGGCATTGCGCTGATTCTTCTGTCTCCATGTTCACAAGCAACTAATTCACCTTTTTTATTTATGATCAACCCATTGCTTCCTGGCTCTCTGCCGTAAGGCAATTTGCCTGTGTAACCGGAAGGTTTCAGGAACACTGATAATCCTTCACCTTCTTTCCATTTAAAAATTGTGTTGTTGGGAATATCGGAAAACAATAAATATTTTCCATCGCGCACCCATACCGGTCCTTCAGACCAGGCAAAACTATCCGCGACAATTTCGATTGAAGTTCCCTTTGCAATTAAATCCCCGAACGCAGGATCTAATGAAACAATCTGACCGATGGTTCTTTGTTGCGCAAAAGAAACGCATGTAACACATGCGATAATAAGAATGAATATTAATTTTTTCATAAGCAATAACTGTGTCACACAAATTACAAGATTAAAGAATGGGGACAAATTTTTTGTTTTCAGTACGGAGCTAGTTTGAAAATTGAGGAAATTTTATGTAGAGCGGAGAAACAGAGCGGAGGGCGGAGGGTTAACGCTCTCCGCTCTGTTTCTCCGCTCTTCGCGAAATATTCATTATAATTGGACTACCTTAGTATAGTAATTTATTCATTTAAGTAGTCCGCTATGCTTCCATGGAAAACGATCATACAATTTCAAAAAGAAAGTGATCATCCTGTTTATCTGCAGATCGCAAATGCAATTATCCAGGAAATGAAAAAAGGCAGAGTTGGCCCGGGAATAAAATTGCCCGGCACCAGGCTGATGTCAGAAATATTGAACGTTCACCGCAAGACATTGGTAAGAGCATACGACGAATTATATGCGCAAGGCTGGATTGAAATGGTTCCTTCGAAAGGCACTTTTACAAGCAAAGAATTGCCGGAATTGAATCCGCGAAAACTTTCTAACAAACAGGAAAGCCATAATTCTTTTCCCAAAGAAACCGGGTATACAGTTAGAATTAATGATGCGATCCGCAAACCTGTTCCGCCATTTAGAAATATGATCGGGTTTCATGATGGTCCCGATATGCGCCTGGTTCCTTCCGACGAACTCGGAAAAGCATACAAGAGTGTGATGGCTCGCCATGTCAATTTCAAATACATGTCTTATGTAGAAACAGCAGGCGTAGAAAAGTTCAGGAAAGTTTTATCAGATTATTTGAATGCAAGCCGTGGTTTGCAAACAACATTCGAAAATATCATTACAACGCGCGGCAGTCAGATGGGATTGTATTTAATTACCCGGGCTCTTTTTAAAAAAGGGGAAACCATTATTGTTGGCGAAACAAATTATTATTATGCAGATCATCTTTTCATACATGCGGGCATGCGACTCACCAGGGTACCTGTTGATGAACATGGTATAGATGTGGCATCTATCGAAAAAATTTGCAAGAGGAAAAAGATCAGGGCGGTTTTTGTTACACCACATCATCATTATCCAACAACAGTAACATTGATCGCTTCCCGAAGAATTAAATTACTCGCGCTCGCAGAGAAATATGGGTTTATTATTATTGAAGACGATTACGATTATGATTTTCATTATCTGAGTAGCCCGATACTTCCCTTGGTAAGCGCGGATACAAAAGGAATGGTGATATATATTGGCACGCTGAGTAAAACCATTGCGCCGGCAATAAGGACTGGATATGTGATTGCTCCTCCAAATCTAATACTCGAATTAACCAGGTACCGACAACTCATCGACACACAAGGTGATCCCATCATGGAACTCGCGCTTGCAGAAATGTTTGTAGAGGGAGCAATCAAGCGCCACATGAAAAAAGCGCTCAATGAATATCATCGCCGAAGAGATTTTGCCTGTAATTATTTATTTCAAAAATTATCCGACGTCATCGATTTTAAAATTCCCGATGGAGGTCTTGCTATCTGGGCTAAATTCAGCAAGTCTGTTCCAATACCACCACTCACTGAAAAATTAAGAGCACAAGGATTAATTCTTTCAAATGGTTTAATACACAATGTTGGTTCCACTTCTCTCAATGCAACCAGGATGGGATTTGGATGGATGAATGAAAAAGAAACCGAGCAGGCGATCAATCTTCTGACTAAAACAATCAAATCAAGAATCTGATTTACCGGAGCATTGAATATTGAGTGTTGAATATTGAATAATCAGCACTCAATATTCAATGCTCAAGTGAGCAAGTATAATCCGGACTACCTGCTATATATAAACTGGTATCGCTGGTAGTCCAAGTGGGTTATATCTTTATGTCATCAAATGTATTTATTCACTTTAAAAGATATAGCCATGAAAAGATTATCTGCGTTTATTTATGCTCTTGTGATTGGGGCTTCTTCTTTTGCTAATCCGACAAAAAATGTCAATGAAAAATTACTTCAGACATTTAAAGAAAGTTTCCCGAATGCCGAACAGGTTAACTGGAAGGAACTACAGGAAACTTATGTTGTGAATTTTGTGGAAGATGGAGTGCGCAATGCAATTGTTTACGACAAGGATGGAACATTTGTAAGTTCTACCCGCTATTACCAGGAAAGAACTCTGCCTTATTATCTTCTCATCAACTTCAGAAAAAAATACCCGGAAAAGAAAATTCTCGGCATCACCGAAGTTTCTACCATCTCAGATATTTTTTACTATATAAAAATGGAAGACAAAACAGTTGTGACAACGATTAAGCTGGATAGCGAGGGGAACCTTGTAGTAGTGGAAAAATTGAAAAAGGCGCTCTAGCAAATTGAAGTGTGTAGTGTGACTGGTCATTAGGGTTATTATCATCTTACAGAAATGAGTATTCAACCCGGTGGCCAGTTTTTTATTTTGACGGCGCGGTTGGTTATAGATTCGTGAGACGTCAAACGTGAGACGTGAAAGGTATTCACGTTTCACGTCTCACGAATCTCCACCCCCAATCACAAATTTCTTTTTTTAAGTTCATCCACTGCATGATTTGCTGCTCGTGCCGTGATTGCCATAAAAGTGAGCGAAGGATTTTGTGTACTGGTTGATGTCATACACGCACCATCTGTTACAAATACATTCGGGCAGTGATGAAATTGATTCCAGCTATTTAACAATGATGTTTTTGGATCTTTCCCCATGCGAACACCTCCCATTTCATGAATATCTAATCCTGGTGCCCATTTCGTATCTGTTTGCTGAATATTTTTGCAACCCGATTTGTCGAGCATCTCGCTCGTTTGCGTCATGAAATCTTTTAATTGTTTTTCTTCGTTCTCACTATATTCAACCGATGCGATTAATTGAGGAATTCCCCAATCGTCTGTTTTATCTTTACTCAAACGCACGTGATTTGTTTCCCGTGGAATTGTTTCCCCCTGCATTGACATATATACACCCCACTCGTGAGGAACAGTTAATTCTTCTTTCCAGTCTGCTCCAATTCCATCCTCGCCTCTTCCTTTATTCCATCCGATCCGCGATGCTCCGCTAAATACCATGTAACCACGTAAAAAATCCGTTTCTTGTTTGTAAACATTTCTGAACGACGGCATGATTGCCTGCATGGGTCGTCTTCCAAAATAATAGCCATCGTTAAAACCATCCATCTTCGCGGTTACCATGCCCCGATAATTCTGGAAAGCAATATATCTTCCAAGCAATCCACTATCGTTTCCAAATCCGTTTGGAAAACGATTGGATACAGAATTCAATAGTATCAAATTTGTATTGAGACATGCTGCGTTTACGAAAATTATTTTTGCAAAATATTCCGAGCTTTGTTTTGTTATTGAATCGATCACACGAACGCCTGTTGCTTTTCCCTTTTTCTCATCATAAATAATCGAGTGAACAACAGCATGCGTTTTCATAGTCAAATTCCCTGTCTTCTGCGCCCAAGGCAAAGTGGAAGAATTGGAACTAAAATATCCACCATAAGGGCATCCTCTGTGACAAAGATCGCGCGCCTGGCATTGTCCACGGCCCTGCTGTAAATGAATCGCTGCAGGTTTTGTAAGATGAGCGCACCTGCCTTGCAAATAATAACGATCGGAATAGTTTTCTTTAATTTTTTGCTGAATATGTTTCTCCACGCAATTCAATTCCCATGGCGGCAGAAATTCTCCGTCGGGAAGTGTTTCAACACCGTCTCTGTTCCCGCAGATTCCCGCAAAAATCTCTACATGAGAGTACCATGGTGCAAGATCATGATAACGTATCGGCCAATCGACAGCAAATCCATCCCTCGCCGGTCCTTCAAAATCAAAGCGACTCCAGCGCTGCGTTTCTCTTCCCCACATCAATGATTTTCCTCCCACCTGGTAACCACGAATCCAATCGAACGGTTTCTCTTGTATATATGGATGATCTTTATCCTTTACAAAAAAATGTTGTGCAGATTCATCGAATGCATAGCATTTTGAAACAACTGGGTTTTCTTTTTTTAAAGCGAGTGATGTATCAAGTCGATGTGGAAAGTCCCATGGATTTTTTGTGGCTGTCGGATAATCTTTAAGATGAGTCACATCTTTACCACGTTCCAATACCAAAGTCTTAAGTCCATGATCACAGAATTCTTTAGCAGCCCATCCGCCACTTATCCCGGAACCGATAACAATAGCATCATAACTGTTTTGGTTAACCGCTTTACTGTTTAAATTGGTTGAATCTCCCGGCATTTGATATCAGTTAAGAAGGATTAAAAATAAAATAGCGACATATTAAATGTAATGATTTTCTGCATAGGGTTGGCTCAATCTACTGACTCAAAAGTAATTGGTAGCAAAGTCCCGACTCGTGAAATACTTTTTCACGTTTCGCGTTCAGGAATATGCATTGCGATGGAATGCTTATTTTTACGGGAAGAACCGATTAGTTTAAATATCCAATTAACCTCGAAAACAAAATCTGATGCGATTTTTATTATTATATATCGACCCGGGCAGCGGGAGTTACCTGGTACAAATGATTATTGCCGGGGTTTTGGCGGGTCTCTTCTACTTCAAAAACGCATGGTTGAAAATCAAATCTTTTTTTTCCAGGAATAAAAAAACTGATTTGCCAAAAGATCAATCCAATGGCTGAATACCAGCACCATCCTGCCTCATTCAGGGATCCATCCGGTTTCATTTTTTTTGCGAAGGGGAATTATTACAGGCAGGTGAACCAATCTTATGCTACGGATTTTGAACGATTGATGTCATCAGGACTCTACGAGAGTCTTGTCAAAAAAAAATTATTGATCGCGCACGAAATAAGCGAAGAAAACTTTGGACATTCCACTGATTGGTATAAAACACTAATTCCACAACAAATATCTTTCATCAGTTATCCTTATGAATGGTGTTTTGATGCACTGAAAGATGCGGCGTTGCTCACGCTTTCTATCCTGAAGATTTCGATTGATCACGGAATGATATTAAAAGATGCAACTCCTTTCAATGTCCAGTTTTACAAAGGCAAACCGATTTTTATCGATAGTTTGTCATTTGAAAAATATGATGAACTAAAGCCGTGGATAGCTTATCGACAATTTTGTGAATGTTTTTTATTTCCACTTTTTATCGGTCATTATCTAAAAACCGATATTCAAAAATTATTGAGCATTTACCTGGACGGCATTCCAGTTAGTATCACCGCAAAATTATTACCTGCTAAAAGCAAATTGAACCTCGGCGTTTGGCTGCATGTGTTCCTGCAAAATTCGATTGCCGCGAAAAATAAATCATCGGCGAGCAATAATGTTCACTTCAGTAAACAAAAATTAACCAGGTTAATTGATCATCTCGAAAACAGTATCAAAGGACTTCGTATCGATTCTTCTATAAAATCAACCTGGAATAATTATTATGATGAAACTATTCTCAGCAGTCAATACCTAAACGAAAAAGAAAAAATTTTTCGCGAGCTGACAGAAGACGTTGAGGCAGATTCGGCACTCGATCTTGGTTGTAACAACGGATATTTTTCCGAGATCATTGCTGGGCAGAATGTCCCGATAATCGCGATTGATTTTGATAGTCAATGCATCAACCAACTATATCTTTCAGAAAAGAATAAATCTTCTTCGAATATTTTACCATTGTGTATCGATCTCTCGAATCCCTCTCCTGGCGTCGGTTTTCGCAATGCAGAGAGATCGCCATTCGAAGATCGTGGTAAATCTGACCTGGTGATTGCACTCGCAATCGTCCATCATTTGGTGCTCAGCAAAAACATTCCATTACCAGATGTCGCCCGATTAATGTCAGATTTTACAAAGAGAACAATCATTATTGAGTTCGTTCCATTGAATGACCCGAAATCACAGCAGCTCATCTCCAACAAAACGAATTATCATCAACCGTACGATGTGAATGCTTTTGAAATTGCTTTTAGCAAATATTTTAAATTGGAAAGAAAAGAAGTAATAACCGGGACTGAGCGGATATTGTATAGGATGGGAAAAGTCTAACCAGGATTGTCTGAACTTGGATTTTTGAGATTAATGGGATCGTTAGGAGGAAAAAAATATTCAATCCAAGATTACGTACCATAAGCGCATAAAGATATAGCACAAATAGTAAATGTCCCGTAGGGACATCTGCTTGGTAGAAAAGATGAATAAAATTCGTCGCCCGCTTCGGGCGGACGAAATTTCCAACTTGAATATTTTTTTCCTCCCATCTATCCTAATAATCCCAAACATCCAAGTTCAGACAATCCCAGTTCAGACAACTGCTTCGAGAAATCTTACATTATTCTCCTTCGAATCACATGCAACACTACCAACATAATCATCATCCACATTAAAACTAATGACTGACCATGATTGCACGTTTCCGGCTATTTCCGCACCTACCGTGTGCGATCCGTCTATACAAGGAATATTTTTAAAATGATCGTCAAGTCCCTTTCCGGTTGCCTTTGTCAATGCTTCTTTTCTCGTCCAGTAAATATAAAAATCCTTTCGGGGTGACGATGATTTCTTTATCATATCAATTTCGGTATCAGAAAAACTAACCGGGAAAATTTCCTCATAATTAAAATTAGCGTCGATCTTTTCAACGTCAGTACCAATAGCTGAATTACTAATAGCAATCAATATCCAATCACCAGAATGAGAAATATTATAGTTGATATTTTTATCGCCGGTATTTTCTAAAAATGGTTTTTTATTCAAACCAATTTTAAATCGGATATCGTTTGGTTGTTGATGCAGATATTTTGAAAGAATCGTCCGCAACGCAGCGCGACTTGTAATATAACTTCTGCGATCTTTTTCCTGGTGATAGCGTGCCGCTTTTTCCAATTCATCCTGGAGAAGAAATGTGTTGAAATATTTTAGTTGATCGATATCGGCTGAAACGCGAACGGGCCATATATGCGTCTCTTCAAATAAATTTTGCGAATCGGCATTTGTCGAAGAAAATGAAATATCCGGAATAGAAATGCAATTAACTGTCGGCATAGTTAAACTGCTTTTAGCACAACCTTCCCGCGCAGATCCTTGACCTGCTCGTTTACTTTTGCGCGTTCATCCATCACACCCTGTAATACTTTTCCGAATTCTTTATCAAAAGGAGAAAATAAAAATGTTTTGTGATCACCTGCTATTTCGTGCACAACGACTCCACGTTTTGTGTAAGGCTTCCACCCAAGAAATTCCAGATCGTCTAAAAAATAAAGTCGTTTCTTCACTTTGAATAAATCAATCACTCCGTCATAAGGCGTCATTTTATAATTGCGATAAGCATAGTCATAAATTTCGCCGATCTTGATATCGTTTTCTGTCAACATTTCTGTCGGTTGTTCTTTGCCCAATAGCCTATTGAATTTTCCTCTCACGAAATCTGCCTGGTAAGCCACGGTGCCCACAGGATTTTTGATCAATGATTTTAATATGAACATGAATTTAGGAAACTGGCGACGCACTTTTTTTGTCATTTTTCTCAAGCGCGGATCAAAATAATCGGAATAGTTGTCGGCATATGTGTCAAACATTCCCAACATAGAAATTTCTTTACCCATTGCCTTCAACTGCTTTGCCATTTCAAACGCAATGATTCCACCAAATGAATATCCTGCTAAAGCATAAGATGGGCCTGGATCCTGTGCGATGATCTCTGAGATATAATGCGCCGCGATATCCTCCATATTGTCGAAAGGCTTCTCGTCTGCATTCAATCCGCGCGCCTGCAACGCATACACGGGCTGCTCCGCATCCATATTTTTCGCAACATTATTAAACAGCAATACATTCATGCCAAATCCATGAACAATATAAATGGGTGGTTTATGCCCAGTAGTTTTTATCGGCACCAAAGAGTTCCAATTCACTGCGGGAATATCTGAGTTCACCAGTTGCGATAATTTTTCAACCGTTGGTGCTTCTAATAAAGTTGCAAGCGGCAATCGCTTTCCGGTTTCATTTTCGAGTCTGATCATTGCGCGTGCAGCAATCAGCGAATGCCCTCCTATTTCAAAAAAATCATCATAGATGCTTACATTTTCTACCTCCAATAATTCAGCCCAAATAGAAGCCACTAATTTTTCAGTTTCGTTACGTGGCGCCACATATTTTCTGGCTTTGCCTTCCTGCTGCTGCTCAGGTTTTGGCAATGCATTGCGATCAATTTTTCCATTGGGCGTGAGTGGGAGATTTTTAATCACTATAAAATCAGATGGAACCATATAATCAGGCAACGATTCTCTCAGTGCCTGTTTCCATACCGATGATAACTCCGGTTGCTTTTGGAGTTCGCCCGATTTCTCATTTATATTTTCAGGAACAATATAGGCAACTAGTTTTTCCTCACGGGCAACTACAACCGATTCTTTGATATTTTTTTGTTTGTTGAGAAGCTGTTCAATTTCTCCAAGCTCGATTCTATAACCTCTGATCTTTACCTGGTGATCGATGCGACCAAGACATTGTACTTCACCGTTCTCCAAAAATTTTCCAAGATCGCCGGTACGATACATCTTCTCTCCCTTTTTTCCAGAGATAGAATTATCTGGAAAACGTTCGCTGGTAAGTTCAGGCCTGTTCAGATAACCACGCGCAACCCCATCACCAGCAATAAATATTTCTCCAACCGCACCTTCGGTTAGTGGCTTCATGTATTCATCGAGTATATATACTTGTGTATTATCAATAGGATGTCCTATCGTAATGAATTCATCGGTCGGCATAATTTGTTTAACGGTTGACCAAATTGTCGTCTCCGTTGGACCATACATATTCCACAATGAACCACACTTCGATAATAATTTATCTGCAAGATCTTTTGGCAAAGCCTCTCCGCCGCATAATACTTTTAAGGGCAGTTTGCTGTTCCATCCCGACTCAAGCATCATCTTCCAGGTAGAAGGTGTTGCCTGCATCACGGTAACATTTTTTTTCTGAACAATCTCCATCAACAAACGACCGTCTTTTGCAGTATCCATATCCGTTATGATGACTTCGGCGCCGCTGATCAGTGGTAGATACAATTCGAGTCCTGCTATATCAAATGAAATAGTTGTAACAGCTAATAGGCGATCATCGGAGCCAACACCAGGAGTTTTTTGCATGCTCAGCAGAAAATTCACCAGGTTATGATGTTCGATTTGGACAGCTTTCGGTTTACCGGTTGAGCCGGATGTGTACAAAACATAAGCGACATCATTACCCGTTACTTTCTGAGCGATCTTCTTTCCAGAATAATCGTGCAATTTTTTCCAGGCATCTTCAATCAATATCTCTTTGGCTCCTGTATGAAAACGCTTTTTATATTTTTGAGAAGTCAATAAAATTTTCGCGGCAGAATCCTGTAGCATATATTCTATCCGCTGTTGCGGATATTGAGGATCGATAGGGAGATATGCAGCACCTGATTTCATAATTGCCAATAATGAAATCAGCATTTCAGCAGATCGATCAACAGCTAGTCCAATAATATCGCCTGGGCCAACTTGAAGATCCGATAACAATGCAGCTAACCTGTCCGAAGTTTCTTCGAGATTTTTATAAGAAATATTTTGATCGCCAAATTGTATTGCTGTTTTTTCCGGAAATTTTTTTGCGACGTTACTAATTAAATCAGGCAGAGATTTTTCCTTTGGATAATCTGCATAAGTATCATTCCAAAGATCCAGTTTTGCCTGCAATTTCTTGGAAGAAACGAGCGGAATATCTTTTATCCTGATATCCGGCGTAGCAACAACTACTTTCAATAGAGATTCAAATTCATCCATCATTCTTTTGATGGTAGCCTGTTTGAACAATTCTGTATTATACGACCATTCTAAAATAAGCGACTGACCGGAACCGGTAGTATTCAGAAATATTTCAAAGTTTTCGAACTCGCGTGGATTATAAATCAATTTATATTTCAATCCTTCGAAGGATACGCCATCGTCAAGTCCCATATCAATATTAAACACGACCGGAACAAGCGGTACACGAGAAGGATCTCTGGGAATGTTGAGTTTCTTTAGCAGGCTTCCGAAAGTAAACTGCTGATGATCGTAATCATCCAAAATATTTTTCTTGCGCTTTTTTAAATAATCAACGAAAGAAAGATCTCCCTTGGGATGACTGCGTAGTGGAAGCAGATTCACACAATGCCCAACAAGCGCATAATTACCAGTAGCTGATTGTCCGGCAGCTGGCAGTCCAAGCACTATATCACTTTGACCTGTGATGCGATGCAGAAAAACTTCGAACGAAGCGAGCAGTGTAGTCACAAAACTGCAACCTGCTTTACCTCCCATTTTTTTAATAGAAGCAATCAATTCCTGGTCGATGGTATAATCATCACGGTGACTTTTATATGTCCGAACACTGGGACGTGGAAAATCAGTTGGCATATTCAATACTGGAACATTATCCTTGAATTGATCAATCCAATATTGCTCAATTCTTTTGTATTGTTCGCTGCGCGAAAATTGCTCATGCTCCAAAGCGTATTTGCTCAATTGAAGCGCTTCCGGCAAATGAGGTGTTTCTCCTTTTGTGTATGCAGAATATAATTTCCCAAGATCCTGCATTAAAATTCCCAGCGACCATCCATCGCAAATAATATGATGAGCACTCAACGTGAGATAGTGTTCTTCGCTTCCCAATTTGAACAATGCAACGCGAAATAATGGTCCGTTCAATAAATCAAAAGCAGTTTCGGCATTGTGTTTTGAAAATTCGGCAATATATTTTTCCTGGTCCGTATGATTCTTTGCGGAAATATCCTCGTAAAATAATTTTGATGGAATCTCTTTGTAAACACAAATCTGGCTGCCGTCTCCACTGAAAACTGATCTGAGTGCTTCGTGACGTTGGACGAGATCGTGCAATGCTTTTTCCATTGCGGGAAGATTAAAACTTCCAGTCATGCGAAGAGATACAGATTCATTGTAGGAACGATTTGCATCTTCACCACCCAACAGGCAGGAAACCCATATTTCTAATTGAGGCTCTATAGCAGGAACGGCTCGAACAAGTTCGGGTCCTGCAAAGGGATCAAAATCTACAGGCTTCGAATTTTTTATGATTACATCTTTATCCAAAACAAGCGTCTTCTTTTAATTTAATTGCAAATATTTTCCCGGTCTGTTAGGATCGGTGATGAACCATGCCGGATTTCCTTCTTTGTCTCTTCCCAATTTTGCACCGGGAACCGGAGGTTCTTCTTTGATCAAATTCTTGTTGTTATCGCCCTTAGTTTCCTTTGCACTCGGGAAAAAACCTGCTTCAATCATTTCATTGACACTTTCCAAAAATTTTTCCACCACAATATCGACATCTTTATTCGTATGCGCTTCAGTGAGGAAACATGGAAATCCATCCTGGATATGAATTCCTTTATCACGCATCAAGGTAAAAAGCAATTCTGTATAAGGAATTTCTTCCTTCCATTTCAATTTCCAGAGAGAACCGAATTGCGCTACATAACCAGGCAATCCTGTTTGAACACAAATTGCATTCAATGCGTCAGCCAATCGCTTTGTCATATCATTGATGCCCTGCTGCAATGCGGAACCTTTTGCTTTCATGTATTCCAATGAAGCTTTTGATGAAGCAAGCGCCAACGGATGACGGACAAAAGTGCCCGCGAAATAAGTAACGCCCGATGGCGGAATCGAATCATCTCCATATTGCCAGAATCCACCATCCAATGCATCCATGAATTGTTTTTTTCCTGCAATAACGCCAATGGATATCCCAGCGCCGACAACTTTTCCGTAAGTACCGAGATCAGCTTTCACGCCAAATAATGCCTGTGCTCCTCCCGGATGCATTCTGAAACCAGTGATCACTTCGTCAAAGATCAAAGCAGTTCCGGATTTTTCAGTGATCTGTCTTAGCTCTTTCAAAAATTCAACCGGCTGAAATTCTGGTCTGCGGCTCTGGACAGGTTCCACCAATACCGCTGCAAATTCATGTGCCCTTTCCCTGATGATCTTCAAACTTTCTTCCGTGCCATAATCCAATATCAACATATTTTGAACCGCCTCCGGCATAATACCTGGCGCGGCCGGAAATGATTTGAGTTTTTTTGTGCCACGAACGATCACTTCATCTACGATTCCATGATAAGAACCTGTAAATGCTACAATGGTAGAACGTCCTGTAACGGTTCTGGCTATGCGCATTGCACCAAGCACTGCTTCCGATCCTGTATTACAAAGAGCCGCGCGATCAGCGCCAGTAAACTCACAAATTAATTTACATACTGGTCCGGCCAATTCATGTTGCGGTCCCACTTCATATCCATTTGCAATCTGCTCGTGCATGGCCTTCACAATAAAATCGGGCTGATAACCAAACATGCTCGATCCAAAACCATTCAACACATCGATATATTCATTCCCATCAATATCCCAAAGACGACTTCCTTTCGATTTATTTACGACAAGAGAATAAACGATGTCCTTTGTTTGTGGTTTAAATCCGGATACTACGCGGGGATCCGCCATATATGCGCGATGCTCTTGCGTGTAATTCTTACTGCCGATCGTTTTCTGATTGTATCGTTTGATCAGGTCGTCAATAAACGCCTGTTGTTTCTGACTTAATTTGGATGACTGTCTTTCGATTCTTGCCGTTGCTCCAAAAGGTTTTTTTAATTCCACCAGTTCTTCCGCCGATAATCCTGCCTCTGCTGTTTTACCAGTTGAAGACGCCGGAGTCGATACAGGCGCTGCATTTGGTATGATATTTTGAGCGACAGGCTGTGCGGCCGCGGCAGGAGAACCCTGCAATAAAGCCACTTGTTGCGCCAATAATTGTATTTGCTGAGATATTAATCCAATCACCGTATTACCTGCTGGCATAGCCGCTGACTGTTGCATTTGTAATGCAGGCTGCTGCGGCATTATTGCCACTGGTTGCGGCTGCATTTGTTCTTTTGGCAAGTTTGCATCGAGGAAATCAGCCAATAAATCGAGGCTATTATATTCTTCGGTTAATTGTCTGAACGTAATAGGCAGACCAAATTCTTTTTTTAGATTCAATGCGATTTGTGTGAGCAGCAATGAATCAAGACCGATTTCCATAAATCCCATATCTGGTGTAACGCCTTCCATTTCGATACCGGAAGCGTCTTCCAACATGTTTTTTACTTTATCGATGAGTGCAGATTTTCTCATAATTATATTTTGAGGCGACATGTTCACGATAAGTTCGTTGTTATTTGTTGCATTGTGGACGGATGGAGTATTCAAAACTGCGGCTATCCCTGCCTGTGAGTTCACTGCAGGATCAACCCATAACCTAGTTCTATCGAATGCGTAAGACGGCAATGATAACTTTGCTCTTTTCTCTTCACCGTAAAATGCTTTCCAATCGAGTTGAACGCCGTGCAGCCATAATTGTCCAACTGCTTTCATCAATGAATAGTAGTCTGATGAGCCTTCTGCGATATCAAGGCTTGCGATGGTTGCAATCGATTTTTTTCCTGCCTGCTGGCGAACCAGTGTTGTTGTTACATTTCGCGGTCCGGCTTCAAGAAATATTTTGTTTTCTTCTTCGAGTAAAGTTTTAACCGCATCTGAAAAACGCACAGTAGATCGAAGATGACCAGCCCAATAAGCTGGATTTGTTGCGTCAGCATCGGTCATCCATGTTCCGGTAACCGTAGAAACAATTGGAATGCGCGGCAAACTGAGTTTTACCGAACGTACCACTTGTTCAAACGGCGCCACGATTGTATCCATCATGGAAGAATGAAATGCGTGACTTGTATGCAATAACTTGCTTGAAATACCTTTTTCATCCAGGTATTTTGAAAACTTATCGGCAGATTCAACCGGACCTGCGATGACGCATGAACCCGGACTATTAAGCGCAGCAACAGATAAATCGGCGGGCAACATATCCGCGATCTTTTCATAATCTGCGCGCACTGCGAGCATACTTCCTCTCGGCAATTCACCCATCATGCGACCGCGCGTGGAAATTAATTTTAATCCATCTTCCAAACTAAAAACACCGGCCAAATGCGCAGCAACAAATTCGCCGATACTATGCCCGATAAACGCCATGGGTTGAATGCCCCAACTCATCCAGAGTTTTGCCATCGCATATTCGATCATAAACATGGCAGGCTGGGTATAGTAGGTGTTATTTATTTTATCTTCTGACCCCTTGCTATTATTTTTTGGATAGATGATATCAAGAATATCTTCACCCATATATTCCTCTAATATTGAAGCGCACATATCCACTGCATCTCTGAACACTGGTTCGTGTTCATACAAATCTCTTCCCATATTAACGGATTGAGATCCTTGTCCGGGGAACATAAATACAATTTCATTCCAACTTTCCTGCAACTGCTTTGATTCAGCTGGAGAAACGGATGAAGCATTTAATTTTTCTATCAACTCATTTCTTTCCGATGCGATCACAAAACGGCGGCTGCTAAAATCTTCACGACCTGTTTGTAAATGGTACGCAATGTCGGATAAATTGATATCATGATTTTTTTCGATCAACCCAGACAGTTTTTTCGCATAAGCATCCCTGCTAGATACAGTTTTGGCTGACCAATTGATGAGTTGCACCGGCCTTGATGACGAAGATTTCTGTTCTTTGGCCAGATATTCTTCGAGCACCACATGCAGGTTGGTACCACCGACACCGAATGAACTCACGCCTGCTCTTCTTTTATCTTCTGCTTCCCATGCACGCAATTTATCGTTTACGTAGAAAGGACTGTTTTTAAAATCAATATTCGGATTTGGATTTTTATAATTAATGGACGCAGGTATTTGCTGGTGGTATAGGGCCAATGTTGTTTTTATAAACCCAGCCACACCACTTGCAGCGGTGAGATGCCCCATATTACTTTTGATAGAACCAATGGCGCAATATTGATTTTTCTCTTGTGAACCAAATGCGATATTCAATCCTTCGATCTCGATAGGATCGCCGAGCGGAGTGGCAGTTCCATGAGCTTCTACATAGCTGATCGATGATGCGGGGATTCCCGCATCTTCTATCGCCATTGAAATAGCACCTGCTTGTCCCTCTGCACTAGGTGCAGTAAAACTTCCTTTTCCACCTCCATCATTATTTATTCCGACCCCTTTTATAATTGCATAGATGATATCGCCGTCTCTTTCCGCATCTTCCCTGTTTTTCAAAAGCACGACACCTGCACCATCGCTGAACACCGTTCCTTTTGCTTCGGCATCAAAAGAACGACAATGCCCGTCATGACTCAACATCGCACCTTCCTGGTAAATATGTCCGCTCCTGATCGGAACAGTAATAGCAACTCCGCCGGCCAATGCAACATCACATTTTCCATTTCGCAAACTTTCCACAGCTTGCGCGATGGCGAGTAAAGAAGTTGAACAAGCAGAATATACACTCACAGCAGGACCTTTCAAACTCAATTCATATGCGGTCCTTGATGCCACATAATCTTTTTCATTAAAAGTCATTACCTGGAAACTTCCCATGCGATCAACAAGATTTTTATTGCTGAGCACATTATTCAGGTAATAAGTATTGTTTCCTGATCCTGCAAACACACCGATCGATCCTGCATATTTTGATGGAATATAACCAGCACCCTCAAGCGCTTCCCAAGCGATCTCCAAAAAAATTCTTTGTTGTGGATCCATCAACTCAGCAAGTTTTGGATTGATGCCAAAAAATGCCGCATCAAATTCTCCGGGATGATCGATGATTCCTCTCGCTCTTACGTAGTCAGGATCATTTTTTGTTTCGAAGGGAATAAACGGATCTAATTCTTCCTTTGTAAAAAAAGAAATTGTTTCTCTTCCTTCTTTCAGAATATTCCATAGTTCATCGATGGTGTTTGCGCCGGGAAAACGTCCAGCCATTCCAATAACAGCTACATCACCATTCTGTATATCCTTCCTGCGATTTTTGTTTTTTGTTTTTGAAATAATTTTTTTTCCTCCATCCATGAATGTAGCAATACCACCTGCGGTAGGATATTGATACAATTTCGTAATCGGCAGCGTGTGACCGTGCTGTTGCTTTAAAGTAGCAACAGTTTTTAATGCGAGTAAAGAATTTCCACCGAGTTCAAAAAAATTATCGTGAACGCCGACTTTATCTAATTGCAATAATGAAGCCCATAAATTTGCGATCAAAATTTCAGATTCGGTAGCAGGCGCTTTATACAAAACAGATATCGTCGGTCTTTTTATTTCTGGTTTTGGAAGTGCTTTCTTATCAACTTTGCCACTCGTAGTTTTCGGAAAATCTTCCATCCACATAAAAGCAGCAGGCATCATATAATCCGGCAATTGTTTTTCGACAGCTCGCCTGAGCGGTGTAATATCTTTTTTGCCCCCGGAAGAAATAAGATAAGCTACGAGACGCTTATTTCCAGGAACATCTTCCCTTGCTACAACTACTGCCTGTTTGATTCCATTTTGTTTGCTCAATAAAACTTCGATCTCTCCTAATTCAACACGGAAGCCGCGAATCTTCACCTGGTCATCTTTACGTCCAAGGAATTCGATATTACCATCGGGCAAATAGCGCGCTTCATCACCGGTCCTGTATATGCGAAGATCGCCGGACGATGATTTTATAGTAACAAATTTTTCCGCTGTTAATTCCGGACGATTAAGATATCCTTCAGCAAGACATTCACCGCTGATGCACAATTCCCCGATTTCTCCAGCGGGCAATTTATTTAATTCGGCATCCAGAATCAACATTTCCGTATTGTCAATCGCTTTACCGATTGAAGGAAGCGCGGGCCACTGCTGCGGATCACCTTCCAATTTTAATTCGGTTACAACATGACATTCCGTAGGACCATATTGATTATATAAAATGGTTTTCGGTAAAGCCTGGAAGAAACGAACAACCTGTGGAGTGATTTTTAATTGTTCTCCAGCGGTCATCACTTCTTCGAGAGAAGTTGGATAAAATTTTGTTGCATCAGCAGTTTCAGTTAGAAATTGCAGCGCAACAAACGGAAGAAATATCCTGTTTATATTTTGTTCCTGGATAAAATGCAAAAGATTTTGCGGATCGAGCCGCATGTCATCTTCTATCAACACAAGTTCACCACCCGTACTCAAGGTTGCGAATAATTCCTGGAAAGAAACATCGAAACTCAACGGCGCAAATTGCAGAGTTTTTGTTCCTGCTTTCGCTTTGGAATGTTTTTTCTGCCATTGCAAAAGATTTACCAGCGGACGATGCCCCATGCATACACCTTTTGGTTTTCCGGTTGATCCGGATGTGTAAAGCACATAAGCTAAAGATGATTTTATCGTATGCAGTATTTTTTCTGCTGCCTCATTTTTTTTATCGGTAGCGATAACTGTTACTCCAAATGATCCGAAGAAAGAAGATTCTGCATCCGGCGATAGACAGCAATCAATTCCGGAATCTGAAACAATCTGCTGCAATCTTTCTTTTGGATAAGCAGGATCTAATGGCAAATAAGCTTTTCCTGATTTTAAAATCGCCAATACGCCGATCACCATTTCAATAGTTCTGCTTGTACTGATACCAACGATGGAAGAACTGTGAGAATTTTTTAAAATAAGATTGGAGAGAATATCTGCTTGTTGATCGAGCTGCTTATAAGTTCGTTGTTCGTTGCCAAAACGCAAAGCAATAGCATCAGGGCCGATTGCTGCCTGCTGTTCAAAAAGATCATGAACCAAAAGTTCAGTTTCACCTTTTGCAAGTTTTTTATCAACAGAATTCTCCATATTCTCAACCTAAATTCAATAACTAATCTTTCAGAATATTGTAGGGTTCACTGTCACGATTAGGCGGGCACAATGAAACGATTTTTAACAAACAGTTTTACGCTTCATTCGCTTCATAGGTGCTATCTAAGTTTGAACCTTTATAAAAATTATTTCTTTTTGGCGGGTTGAAATTGTTAATGTTTCCCATTTAAGCTGTCACCGATTTTGCAAGTCGTTCCAGCCAGCCATGCGTAACCATAATAAGCAAGCGCTTTCATTGTTCCTTCACGCTTTTTAAATACCCATACATCCTTCATAAAATCTTTAAAATTCTTACTGTTCAACTGATCAAATGCTACTGAAATAGTAGGCGTCAGTGAATATGCAGTATGCCACGTGCCGAACGGTATAAAAAGTGTTTCACCAGGTCCAACAGTAAAATTGATTGGCGTTGCATCTTTAAACTTTGGATACCTCACATAGTCTGGTTCAAAAATATTCAACTCTGAACGCCATGGATCGTCAGGTTTTGGATAAAGCAAATCCTCTTGTCCGCGCGGAAATACCGTGAATCTTTTTTCTCCATATAACTGCGTTATCCACGCATTGAGATGATAATAGTCGAGATGCAGGTAAGGAAATTTTCCTCCCGGTCCGCCGATAAATACTTCCGTTGCACTGCCCCAATACCCCCTGTTAAAAAATTTATTTTCCATCCAGTTTGGACGCGCATAATTCAAATTAAGTGGCTGTATCAACGGAATCAATTCCGGCAATGTTTCCGGAATATTGAAGATGCATGGATACGGCGCAGGGTTCCCTTCAGAACTGTTCTCAACCATATCCAATATTTCGCGCATCGTGTATGTATTGCCTTTTACTTCGGTTGAACGACTACCAAAATTTTCTCTAAACCAATCCGGAGTGAACAAGCCATTGGCTTTCCAAACTTTCGATGCATTTTTAAACACAACAGGAATACCGGGCGTATAAAAATCATCCATGAATTGTTTATAAGAAATGTCTCCTACTTTTTGAACTTCCATAGTTGAAATCAATTTATTTTTTTCAATAGCGAATCAGTACAAATTAAAATTTGCGGATATTCAATAGGAGATCAGACTTTATAGGGGGAAAGATTGATACTGCGACTGCTTTTATTTGAGTTCACGTTTTACATTAAAAGCATCTCCCAGTTGACAATACACTCTTGCCAAGGCATAGTAAGCCATCATGGCAACTTTTTTTACCTTGTTGGTATCTTTTTTAAAATCCCAAACATCTCTCATGTAATTGCTGTAGTTCTTACTGTTGATCTGGTCAAAAATGACGGAGATACTTGGTGTAAGCGATTCTGCTGAATGCCACAAACCCCATGGAATAAACATGGTTTCTCCGGCGTTGACCGTAACTGTTATTGGTGTGGCCAGTTTGTATTTTGGATGTTTTGAATAATCAGGATTAAAAATATTTACTTCCGATAACCAGGGATTGTCTGCTTTCGGATAAAGATATTCGTCTTGTCCGCGTGGGTAAACGATAAAATTTTTATCGCCATACAATTGTGTGATCCAGGCGTTGGTGTGAAAAAAATCGATATGCGCGACTGGAAATTTGCCACCCGGGCCTCCTAAAAAAAGCTCTGTGCCGTTACCATAAGTTTGAGATGGAAAAAGTTTGCTCTCGAACCAATTGGGAACAGCATAATTCATTCCCAATGGGCGAATCAGCGGTAATATTTCAGGGAGCTGTGATGGAATATCAAATTTGCAAGGATATGGCGCCGGTTTTTCTACAGAACTGTTTTCGACAAGATCCAACAATTCAGACATTGTATAGTCTTTGCCGTTTACTACAGTGCGTCGGTCACCAAAATTTTTGCGGAAATAATCGGGGTTGAATAAGCCGTTTGCTTTCCAGACTTTCGAAGCATTTTTAAAAACGCAAGGAATTCCGGGTTTCAAAAACTCATTGTAAAATTCCTTTTGAGAAATGTCTCCTACTTTTTTTACTTCCATGGTCAGTGGGTAAGGTTAAGGTTGGCCACAAAATAGTTATTAATTCTTAATATTAAAAGTACAGAGAGGGTTTCTTATCGGTAAAGGATTCAATGAAATCGGCAGACGCGAATTTACAATAAAAAAAAATTTCCGGGATACCACGAAGCGAGGATTTTCATGACTTTTGTCAGGTAGATCGAAGCTAAAAAATACGATGTAATTTGATAATCAACATATTACAAAATGTCAACCTAACATTTGTTATTCAACCCCTACTGATACGGGGTTTAACGTAGGTCCGAAAGAATTCCGGGTAGAATTTTAACGCATATCCAAAAGTATTTAGAAAATTAACTCCAAGCCTTTTATTGAGTATTACCTGCATGATCACGAAGAAAATAGAATCAGCGATCAGCGTCGCATAAACGGCTCCCATAATTCCAAAATCTTTGATCATAAAATAGTTCAACCCAAGATTAAAAAGCGTGAAAAGGACATTGATTACAAAATTGATTTTTGGTTTACCAATGGAATCCAAAATGGTTCCGAATAACCGGCTAAAAGGATTGAAAAGGCAGGTGATGGCACTTATTCTGATGATCGGAATCGTTTCCGCATAGTTACCCCCAGCAATAATATGCACTACCAGTGCAGGAAATAAGGCAAGAAATAAAACCGAAGGGATCAACAGGGCCAGGTTAGTTCCCACTGATTTCTCATACAAATATTTTATTGCATCCTTGCCATGTGTTTCAAAGCGTCGCGCACTTTGTGGAAACACAATCACACCAATTGCATTCGTCGGCATGTCTGTAAGATTACCAACTTTAATCGCAACATTAAAAGCTCCCGCGGCATCCGGCGATAATAA
This sequence comes from Bacteroidota bacterium, assembly GCA_018267615.1. Lineage (GTDB taxonomy): Bacteria > Bacteroidota > Bacteroidia > Chitinophagales > Chitinophagaceae > Puia. Next base: position 106,743 of record JAFDYD010000044.1, read on the forward strand.
TGCACCAAGCATCATTTGGTTGATAGTGCCCGAAAGAATGGAACTGATGGATGTACCGAATGCAAATTTTCCATAGTTGAATAATTTTTTTAACCACTCAGTATGAAGCCTGAATGAAAAAGAAAAATATTGCCGCACGAATAAATATTCAATGAATGCCCCAACAAATGCACAAATGGCTTGCACATAAATCAGCGTCATAAGAGAAGTTGGCAGACGAAATAAAAAACAAACAAGCACATAAAAAAAGAAACCTCCCTGCTTGATCGTTGTCGTAATTAATATCCCTTTAAAACTGAGATTAGCTTGTTCTATCCATTGAAATTGTGAAAGCATTCCTTGCAATACATACACGATATTGTACATATAAAACATCGTTACCAGTCCGGGATAGCGCCACAATTCAGCAAGGTAACCAGCCATACTGATATTGATGATGATGCAAGCCAGCATCAGAATGCCACTTAAAAAAAACGATGTAGAAAGAATTGCTGGTTTTTCTTCCGGGGTACCCGCCGATAAAAATTTGATCAACGCATATTGAACCAAACCGCTTCTTGCCATTTCCAAAATTGTTGTTGTGGCAACAAACAATGTCCAGATTCCGAAACTATGTTTGTCGAGCATGCGCACCAACAAATAAAAACCACCGAAACCGAACAAAAGGCTTTGTACACTTAAGATGAGATTAAAAGTTCCAGATTTAAGCCAATAATGACGGTTCTCTGCGTTCATGTGGTCCAGTTAGAATGGGTTTTTTCTTAAACGATCAATTTGTTTTTTTAATACTTCTTCTGAACCAGGATTTATGGGATAANNTTATCCCATAAATCCTGGTTCAGACAATCCTGGTTCAGACTTTCACTGCAAATATAGAATACCCGTTATTTTTAAAAACGACTTCACCAAGCAGAGCAGGAATTGTTTTATAATTTTTTAATTCAGCAGCGGATAATAAAACAAAGTCTACATGGTATGTAGTGAATAGTTCTTTTGACCCCTGCGGTTGTCCCGTCGATAAGAACAGGAGCATATTGTTCCTGTCGTTTTCTCTCTTGTCAAAATCCAGGTAAGGGTTTGAAAAAGTAAATGCGATGGATACCATTTTGCGTGCAGTCGCCATTACTGGAAAAAGTGAAGGATCTTTTTCACAAAGAATTACTTTCTCCGGCGGAATATGCTGCATGATATAATGATATACTTCCATTTTGTCTTTATCACTTTGCTTTGCTATTGCCTGTTGCCTCAACGAAACAAAATCTTCGCGGGTTTTATAAAATGGGAAATAGAAAAAAATACAAAGCAACACAGCGATAATATAAAAATGGTTGATATAGTCTTTCTTGTTTGTTCTTTGTGTTCTGCTTCTTATAAATTGGTTCGCGCGGATCACCAAAGGTTTTGCGATGGCCACAAATCCAAAACCAAAGAAAATAGACTGCAATGCTTTCAAATAAAAGAAATAATGAAATGACGGTACCGTTCCAGGCAAGTGAATTTTGAATTTGCTGTCGAGACCCGCTACCAGCGTTGAATAAATATACATGCCGATGGAAATATAAAACCAGCTAAAAATTATTTTCCGGATCAATACCTGGTGAAAATTTCTGTAGAACCATACGAATCCTGCAATCGCAACCAGAAATGAAATTGAAAGATTAGCCTTAATCATTCCCGATACATTATTCCAGATGAAAATTCCTTCAGAATATTCAAACGTCGCTCTATTGATGATACGCAATTGATATTTGCCAAAAACATAAAATAAAAGCGGCGAAGCGGCGACGATAAAACATACAAAAGTTGCGACGCCCTGCCCGATATATTTCCATGCAAGCAGGAAATTGTTTTGGCGGATACTCTTTATTATTCTTTCTCCCTGAATAAAATTCAAAATAAAAATGATGAGCAAAGTAGGTGCAGTGTGCCCGAGAAAACTAATCCCTATACTAAAACCAAGAAAACAGAACCAGAACAAAGTTTGTTTTGACAATGCCTGGTAACAAAAAATAATATTCAGGTAAAAAATAAATTGCACAAAAGAAACAGGGTATAACCAAGGCGAGTATGTTGCCGCTCCCCAGCCGTAAATATTTCCGGTAGCCAAAAAAAGATATGACAGCAAAGATGCAATAGCTACTTTAAAATCAAATAAAAAAACCAGCATGCATATAAATGCAATCGGTCCAAGTAAATTTAAATAAGCGCCTGCTCGTGTTACAACTTCATATACCGGAAGTCCGGATGCCTTCACAATTGCTGTTTCTACGGAAAATAATAACGGATTGTACCAAAGATATTCCCCTGCGTAATTTGGGTCCTTTCCAAAATGCCCATCTAATGTTCCCTGTACAAAAGCAATATCCCTGTCAAAATCAGGATCTGCTGCCCAATGTAAATCGTATGTTGTTTTATAACATTGGACAAAGGCGATCAGCAACATGATGATCATTGCCGTGATAAATGCCAACCTGTTTTTCTGCGGTGATTCTTCTAGTACCGGCATGCCATATTAATTTTTCTATTGGTGACCTGCAGGTTTCAAAAGATAAGAATAGAAAATTTTCATTGTACAAATTCTCATGCAGTTATTCTCAACCATGCATCACCGTTAAAATCAGTGATGCATGATTTTATTTTAGAATGGTATCAGTTGAAAATTCTTTTAAAAAATCCGATCGTCCGCAAATACATGCTGAACAATGGAGCGAGCTTTGGATGATTGCTATTGTTCTCTAGGTAATTGACCAATTCGGACCAGTTAGACGAATTAGAAACGCTGATCACTGTCGATAGCGATGTTCCCGGAACACGTGTTGTATGCCACCATCCGCAGGGCATGAACACGCTTTCGCCAGCATGAAGTACAATGCGTATCGGCTTTGCCTGTGCAAACAAAGGGAATTTTTCCAAGTCGGGATTATCGACATCAGGTATCTGTGAAAACCGATCTTTATTAACACGATAGAGATATGGTTCCTGGTCCGGCGGGTAAACGACAAAATGTTTATCGCCATAATGCTGCGTAATGAATGCATGAACACCTAAATCATCGATATGCAGGTAAGGAAAAATTCTGCGGCCACAAAAATTCACTTCAATATGAGATTCACGATTGAGACGTTGTGTGATCGGCCCCACTAAATAATTTCCACCGAGCCAGTTTGGCGTTACATATGAAGGCGTTGGCAATACATTATCGATCAGTTCCGGAAAAACTTCTGCCAATGGCTGCTCACGAAGGAAAGGTCCGGGCTTGTCGGTATCGGCTGTGATTGCATCGATGAATTCATCCATTCTCATCTCGCCAAAATCCGTGCTCACCATTTTATCGGGAAAGGTTTTTTTAAACCATTCAGGTGTCCAATTCGATGCTTTCCATTTTGCCGTTGCGTCGGTAATGATCACCGGCTTTCTTGGAAATAAATATTCTTTCTTGAATTCCTCATAAGACAAATTGCTTCGTCTTTCAATTTGAATACTTTCAGCAGAAACAGAGGAAGTTTGTTTAGGATAGGTCGTAGTCGTAGTTGACATTTTATTTATGATTTGTTTTGTGATTCAGGTTATATTAACTCAACAATTAATTTGAAAAGAATGAATTTTTATTACCAACCGGAGGATAGAAGGATTTATTTTCGCTCTTGAGAAATTAAAACAGGATATCGAGGTGTTGATCATTTATCCTATCAGACTGATCAGGTGCTCGAAAATTACTCATTTAATATGAATTTTTATAAAAAATTTGAAAGTTTCTGGTCTCGATTTATGAAATGGCGCATGATCTGTGTGGTATGGGTTGATTATTAAATTTTTATTAATCAGCGATCATTGAGGTATATGTAGCTACGTATTTATGTGTTTTTCGTGAAACGACAAACGTGAGCTGGCGCATTCACGTTTGTCATTTCACGTCTTACGAAAAACATATAGATACACAGGAATTTCGAATGAAATTGCACGGATCATCGCATTAATCAAACAATTCATGATAGACCGGATTCGCTCGTTGTTCGCAAAAATTTTTCCGCGCGTCGGCGTACCTGCTGCCGCCGGGCAATTTTTTTTGTGGGATGGAATTGCGCCGGGGTCCGAAAATCAGCATGGCAACGAGAAGATTAATTTCATGGGAAAATACAGGCTGGTTTCAAATATTCATCGTCCTTCTATTACGGCTTTTATCCCTGCAAAAGAAAAAGCAACTGGCGTCGCAATCATCATTGCGCCAGGCGGTGGACATAAAGATATCTGGATCGAACACGAAGGATACGCGCCTGCGCAATGGTTTTGCGAACATGGAATTGCATGTTTTGTGTTAAAATATCGTTTATCCAAAGACGTGAGTTCAATATATTCGGTCTCTGAACATGCATTGAAAGACATCCAAAGAGCGATTCGTTTTGTCAGAAGCAAAAGTGATTCATGGGGAATAGAAAAAAATAAAATCGGTGTAATGGGTTTTTCTGCGGGAGGAGAATTGGCTGGACTCGCCGCTATTAATTTCGACGACGGAAAAGAAAATGCAAGCGATGATATTGACAAGCAAAGTTGTTATCCTGATTTCCAGGCATTGATCTATCCGTCCGATACCAGGAATTTTCCAGTATCAAAAAAATCGCCCCCGCTTTTTTTACTTGCAGGATCGCTTGATTCGGAAATTGCAAATGATATATCAAAACTATATGCGAAATACCAACAGGCAGGCTCACCCGCAGTTCTTCATATTTACGAAAATGTGGATCACGGCTTTGGTGTGCAGAAATCGAATAAAGGAAAATTGGCTGATTGGCCGATGCAGTTTTATGAGTGGTTGTCAGCGAGTGGGTTTATTCAGTAATGCGGAACGCTAAACGCCGAACGCGGGTTTAAGCTGCGTTCGGCGTTTAGCGTTTAGCGTCCCGCATAACATCTAATTCTTCGCCAGCATAATTTTCCTTCCTTCTTTTGCCGATTGTTTTGCTGCTTCAAGAATTCTCACAACAGTTAAATTATTTTCCAAAGAAGAAAGATCATCCACGGAATGATATTCTCCTCGTAAAACGGCAGCGAGATAAGCAAGATTGTCTTTATAAATAAGAGGCTTTACGGGAATTTTAAAAAATACTGCGGTATCGGTATTTCTTTCTTCAAGTACATTTCCATTCAATGCATGCAGATATGATTTCACACCAAACACTTCAAGGTCTTTAATTCCATAAGGCCAGTTCCATGATGCTTCGATAACACCTGTTGCATTTGGATACTCTACCATAATAGTTGCATAATCATCAACCTTGGGATAAATATTTGGTTTGATTTGTTTGGTAATAGCAGTCACAGAAATCGGCGCCTTACCTTTCATCAACCATGTCATCAGGTTAGCTCCATAACAACCGAAATCCATCACCGCACCACCACCATCCAACACAGGATCCGTGAGCCATTTTAAAAAATCTTCACTGCATCCAATCTCGCGCGGACCCTGATGACCTGAATGCACAACCATCTTCCTGATATCACCCATTATATTTTGTGAATAGATCAGATCATATATTTCCTGGTTCGAGGGATACCACGTTGTTTCATAATTTGTGAGCAATTGGATTTTTCCTTTTCTTGCCATCGCTGCCATTTTCTCTGCATCCGCAACTGTGGTAGCCAATGGTTTTTCTACCATCACAGAAATTCCTTTCGGAGCACATACTTCAACAACTTTTATATGTTCTGCGATTGGATTGAAAGCAAGTACAGCATCCGGCTTCACATGCGCAAGCAGTGAAGGGAGATCTTTATAAAAAATCGAATCCGGAAGATTGTCTCTTTTTTTGTAGCGCTGCACTAAGTCTTGATCTGCTTCGGAAATACCGACAATGATTACGCGTCCTTGTTTGTAATCGTTTAAAATTCCATGCACGTGATCATGATTCAATCCAACAACAGCTACGCGTAGTAATTGAGCAGACGCAATCGAAACAAAAAAGAATAAAACAAAAGTCAATACTAGTGGAAGAAAAAATTTCAGTGAAGGGTTAAGTGGCTTTGTCATTTTTCTCAATTTGATGCACAAATTAGGAAAATGATGTTGAAACGGGAAAACGGGCAACGCTAAATGCAGAACGCTAAACGCTGAACGCTGAACGCGCGTTAAGCGTTTAGCGTTCAGCGTTTAGCGTTCTGCGTTCAGCATTTAGCATTTAGCGTTCAGCATTTCTTCATTACTCCGTCGTCTGTTGATCCTTCAATATCTCGTCATTTACTTTTCTACCATTAAGGATTTTTACATAACGCAACCCGAGCTTGTTATTATAATTCTCGTACGCTTTCTGTGCCCATTGAATTGCCTGGTCGAGATTGCCATTAATCTCATTAATGATCGCCATATTGTAGCAGGCACGGCCGGCAACTTTCGGACTTGGATTATTCGTTTCCTTTTCCCAATAAGTTGCAGCTTCCGTCCAATTGCCCGTTTGCGCTTTGCGGCGACCGATGCGGAAATTGTCACTTCCTCTTACAAAATAATCTCTCGAAACTCTTATCCAGTAAGGAACGATGCGGTATGCATAATTTTGTCCCGCTTCAGTTCCCACTTGCTTCACGGCATCCTTGCGTCCAATTAAACCAGAAGCGGCGACCGCAGGATTAATTCCTTTTGATGAAAATGAAATGCTTCTCGACAATGGATATTCATCCAAAATATTTTTATTGACGGGATCATAAATTCTCCAACCGGTTTTAATATTCGTCACCATTGTTGCATGATGTTCGATACCTGGCACGTTTCCAAGTCCGGTAGTGATCGTCGTGGAATTTGCAGAATAAGCAATTTTTGTATCTGTGTCAAACAGTTCCAATGCAAAAATTGCATCGGTATTATTTTCCTTACAGATTTTTTCTACCACATCCCAAGACAATGGCGTTGGAAAAAGTCCGGGGGTATTGGTCCTAAGATCCGTTTTCAATGTTTTTACTTCCGTGAAACGGTTGTTCTTTAGAAGTTCATCTGTGAGTCCGGTAATACTTGCTTGCGCACCATCTTTGTCGAGGTTGGCGCCTTCGAGAGAAAAAACTTTATCGACAACGTCAACAATTTTTGTCTGGTCAGAAGCCATCGTTCTGTTCACCACACCGACACTTTTTATATACGGCGGCATCGTTACAGGCGCATGTTTCAAAACGCTGATATAGACTAATTCAGTTGATCTGCAGGAGCAAAAAGCAAAAATAATCAGAATAATAGGTAGACGATTTTTCATGGTATCAGGGTTTACCTTGAATGATATTGGATTTTTTTCACTCTATGAAACGCTTATAAGCGGCTTCTAGTATGGATACGTGCGTTTATCCTTTGCGTTTTTGCGCCTTTGCGTGAAAATTATCTCTCGCAAAGGCGCAAAAACGCAAAGGATAAACCTTCTATTCAACCTTTCATGTTATTCGCGGTTTAAACTCATCAACTTCTCATACAATAATTTTATCTTCATATTTCTCGATTCATTTTCTTCCTTCAACTCCCCTTCGTTATAATAATTTTTATTCAGGTTGATGAATCGCTTGCCGATCTCATCAGCATTTGACATCAATCCTTTTAATCTTGAAAGAATTCCCGCTGCTTTCTCTTTCGTAAATGCAACATCGTTTACTTCATTTTCGATTTGTTCATACTCCAGGTATTGCAAGCGGATATCGGCCATCAATTTGTATTGCTCAAACTCCTCGACATTTTTTTGAGGGTGAAGCGATGATAGAATCTTTATTGCCATTCTTGCACTGTCTGACAATTCTTTGATTGAAATGGGCGAAGGAGACAATACTTTTCCCTGCTCCACCTCATAAGGCGCAGTTCGTAAGGCTTTCCACAACATATCGGCCTGCTCCTTATTGAATCCATAACTCTCGGCGCAATACTTTGTGATAAAATTTTCTATTGCCAGAGGCTGCGGTGATTTCAAACTCTCAGCATAAGCCGCGAACAACATATTGAAACCTGTTATCGGGTACACATGCCTGATAGCATATAGATCAAAAATATCTGAGCTGGACTCCCATCTTGTGTCGTATTCTCCAGAAGTTGACCATGCTGTCATCACAATTCCTTTATAATTCATTTTGCGTGCGGCCGGAATAAAATCGTGGATATTGTTGAAGTGCTTTTGCCAGAGCGTCAGAAAATAATTGTCAGGGTGACTACGCATCGACGGTGCGCCCCAAATTTCAAAACCACTCTGCAAAAGTCTTTGATGATCCCCGAAATAATTTAAATCCCAACCATAGTTCCAGTCGATGAAAATGGTTTCTTTGGGAAGAAGGGGCAATGCTTCCGGATGTTTCAATGCAATATCGGCCCATAGCACAGGTCGCTTGCCCAATTTGATGATGATATCGCAGAGCATCCGGATATGATCGATATACAATTTTGAAATTCCTTCTTCGGCCGCTTTTTTCTTACAAAGTGGACAATGACCCAAAAGATAAGTTTCATCGCCGCCGATATGAAAATACTTTGAAGTATGTGTTGATGCCAATTCCGTGAACAAATCAGTAAATAATTTTTTATTGAGTTCGGGTTGTGAGGGACAAACCTGCGAATAATTTTTCTGATCCTCCCGGAGATCCTTATACCGATAGTGTCGCAATATGTATTCAACATGCCCGAAACTTTGCTGCAATGGGATTACATCGATGCCCTGATCGTTACAGAATTTGATAAAAGATATGATATCATTTTTCGTGTATGCATATTTGTTAGGAATGAGCGGGTGTTTTGAAAAAGGATAAGTGGCCTCCCATTCCATGATCAGCGTATTGATACCTGATTGTTTCAGTTTCGATGCGAAATTTCTGAGTGCATCCATCGTCATCACCTGTATGCGCAGATCCAGGTGGAAACCTTTTATGAAAAAATCATTTTGAGAATTTGCCTGTGAAATTGCAGGAGAAGTGTGAATCACAATCGTCAACAACAGAAACAAAAGTTTTTTCAAGATGGAATTTTTTATTTTGAATGAAGTCAGTCTGCGCGGTACACGATTTTGCCATTCACCATTGTCATCTTGATGCGGATATCATCATCGAAGATTAAAACATCGGCGTCTTTTCCAACAACAAGCGATCCTTTCTTATCAAACACGCCCATGATTCGGGCCGGTGTAGCTGCCATCATCATTACGGCATCATGTAATGGTAGCCCAGCGAGTGAAATCATATTGCGAACAAGCCGGTCAGTGGTTGCGACACTTCCCGCGAACGCACTTCGGTCAGGCAATTTCGCAACACCATCTTCTACGATGGCTTTAATTCCATGCTTCAAACTTCCTAAGATGATTTCACCGGGAGGCATTCCCGCGCCTCGAACCGCATCCGTAATCAGTGCCGTACGTTGAACGCCTTTTATTTTATGAATGAGTTGAAGAAAAGGAGCCGGAAGATGAATTCCATCTGCGATGATCTCCACCGTCAATTCGTCCATCAGGTAACCACTTTCCACAACACCGGCGCATCGGAATCCATTTCGGCGTGTAACACCAGACATCGCGGAATAAAAATGTGTAAGATGTGTGTATCCGCTTTCATAAGCTTTCAGCACATCTTCATAAACAGCGTCAGTATGCGCAATTGCGGGTAAAATATTTTTTGATCGCAGGCATTCTCCAAATTTCAATGCTCCGGGCAACTCGGGGGCGGCGCTCCATCGTTTGATACTTGTATAACGGTGAAGGATATCCTCATATTCCGCCGGATCAGGATCGCGGATATATCTCGGATCTTGCGCGCCCGCCTGCGTTTTGGCTATATAAGGACCTTCCAAATGCATACCCAGAAATTGCGCGCCTTCATGGTTTTTTTCATTGGCTTCCTCATATATATCAAGTGTATTCAATAAATCATCCTTGCTACTGGTAAGCGTTGTCGGGAACATTGATGTAGTTCCATATCGAGCGTGTATTTCTGCGATTTCCAAAAATGCATGTACGGTTCCATCCATAAAATCATGACCGCCTCCGCCATGAACATGCATATCGATAAACCCAGGAGAAATATATTTTCCGCCCGCATCAATGAGCGTAGCATTTTCTGTTGCAATATCACGATCGCTGACTTCGGTGATTTTACCATTTGTAATGATTATACTTCCTCCGTTTGAGATCCGGTCAGGTAAAATCATTTTTCCATTAAATATTTTCAATTGCTGATTCATGATTGATCGTTGCGTACAGAAAGAAAATTTTTATTGAGGCGATGCGGTTATTAAATATAATTATTTTAAGATGACGACGCCGGATTTTTAAAGGAATAATTCATTATCTTCAATTTGCGGTCGCCCTGGCTCCCCTACTTGCCAGTATTTTTGAGTACGCATTTAATATAGCCGGGAATATTCAACGATTCCCACATCATTATAATTCAAATCAGCCGGGCAGCTACAGATTCGGGCAAATCCAATATTTTTTATTGAATTTTATAACAATTGTTATCCGAAAAGATCAGCTGGTATGATGGAATTAAAAACTTTGGAAAAAAAACACGGAGCCAGATTTATAGCTGCATCTGTAGCATTGCTCGCTTTGGCTTTTTTTCAGTGCTATAAAATTACGCACGATTTGCATTGGGCCTACGACACCGATTTTGACAGAGATATGGCATTCATCCGTAATTCACTCGAAGGAAATTACGGTAAGGATCCAAATTATATAGGAGAATATCTTTGGTACAACCCGCTACTATTTTCTATTGAAACTTTTATTGTGAAGATGACCGGGCTTCCAATCAATGTCGTCATCGCGCAGGCCGGTATTTATTTTAATATACTCGGTCCGATCGCATTCTTTATCATGAACTGTTATTTTTTCGGATATAGATTGGGATTAGCGGCGCTGCTTTCTTTTTTATTTTTAGCATCGGGAAATTTAGTGGGCACTGGTTCCGCCACTTATTCGCCATGGGCATATCCATGTTGCTTTGCCCAATTCTTGTTTTATCTCATGATGATGGCTTGCTATAAAGCATTCACCCTAAAAACATACACATGGTTTTTTGTTGTTGGGCTCTTGCTGGGCACTTGTTTCCTTGCACATGCAGCTCCAGCCTTTTTAACCATACTGATTTTGGTTGCTATCCAGGGAAAAAACATGTTTCTGTCCGCGAAAACAAAAAAATACGATGAGTTGAAAAAATATTTTGCGCAGGGATGTGCAACTTTTATTTCGTTCGTGATCGTTTCTTCACCATTTCTTTACTATATCGCCGGCAAATATCATTTTCATATTGTCAATAAAAACATTTTTGAGTATCAATCGGAATTGCTCATATGGTGGAATTTTCCCAAGCTGCTTAAGGCAAATCTCTCGATCGCTTTTATAGTATCTATCATCGGTTTCATTTGGTTCTATAAAAACTTTCATGAACCGATAATTCGAAAAATTATTCTCAACTGGTTTTATATTTCCGCATTCATGCTGGGTTACACGATTCTTCTTCCCGGCATTCACGACAAACTCCATATTCCTTTGCCAGATACGGTTCCTTCCTATCATTATCTCCATTATCTGAAAGCGGTTCAATCCGTATTTTTTGGATTCGGATTTGTATATCTTTTTCAAAAAGTATATCAATTCATAAAACCCCGATTACAAAAAACAGACAGCAATACAACAACAGCGCCGACAAATTTAATTTTTATCATAGCCATTCTTGTTTGGGCAATCGCCTATTTCCCGATTTATAAAAACAGGAAAGATTTTGTTGAATTGCGGAAAGAATCATTGGTGAAACAGAATAGCCGTGAAAAAATAGAAGTGTACGATTATATCGTTAAAAATATTCCTTCGGATAAAGTAATTCTTTGCGAAGAACAATATTCTATTTTCCCTGTGATGGCTACCGGAAGAAAACTGGTATGCGCGAGTATTCTGTTTTCAAATCCTTATGTTGATTTTGGAAAAAGATATGCAGATGTGAATGCGATGCTCGGGTTTATAAGAGCAAATCAACCCGACTCCTCGAAGAAATTATTTGATCATTATAAAATTAGTTATGCGTTGCTGGCAAACACTGAAATAAAAAAAGACTCCACGCAATCGCCATTACTAGGCAGCGCAATTTTTAAAAATGATATGTTCACCTTATTTCCTTTGAATAGAGAAGACAGGGTTTCAGAAAAATAATCAGAGACGTTTTCCGCGAATGAGATTGAACAGGCATAGAAAAAAAATAATAACTGTTACCACCGAAGTGAGACCGAGTATTCCCAATGAAATATTGGTTGGGACACGCAGTACCAGGTTCTGATCTTCCACATATCTCAGCGATGCAATAGAAAGTAATGAAAGGGGAAAACATATCGCCCACCAGCTTGTACGAAAAGGACCCGCTTTAAACAATTGAAAAAGCTTTGGCAAAAAAATAATACATAAAAACAGCGCGGAATAATAAAGTATATCTGCAAATTGATCTATCGATTCTTCTATCCGGATATAAGACAAAAAGCCCATCGCAAAAGGCGCAATCAAAATAAATACCGCTCCTTCTTCCCTGCCAGCCTGGTTCTTGCTAAAAAAAAGTCCGGATATCACCATTGCAAACAATGCGATGCTCAATATCAATCCTCCTGCAAAAGATAATTGTGAAACCAACCACATCGCATGAACTGGAAATGAAAATCCAACGAATGAAACACCGATCAAGCCGGTTACCGGAAGCAACCATGTCGGATTTGCAAATCCAATACTTCCCTTATTCTGCAACCATCGATGAACGATGACGATCATAAATAAAAACATAATGATAGCGCCGGCATGCCACAAACTACTCGCGATAACAGGTGCATGGTCTAATATAAGTCCAGCGATAAACATGCATGAAATCGGAATAGCGCTGAATAAACTTCCGGTAACAGGATGTAAAAATTCTATCTTCACATTCTCCCAATACAAAAAAACTTTTACCATGTAGATGATAGACACAAACAAAAAATCCGCTATTGCGAGATAGCCGATATATGTGCCGATCCATTCCGGAACTCCAAGAAGATTATGCGCGATACGCCACGCAATTGCCAGCGCTGAAAGTCCGATGACCGAACTAAAAAAACCAATAGGCAGATGCCTGATATAATTAATCATGGACCGCTTAGGGTTAAATGGCTAATTCATTAAAGTAAAATGACACAAAAAAATTCGGTTGCCAAATTCTTTAAGTAAATTTCTTTATAAAAACCTTCACGATGAAATTTATAATGAGCATATTCATTTGCCATACTTTTCTCATATCGATCGCGCAAAAACCTGCCGGTTTTAATGGGCTCGATATGAACATGGGAAATCTTTCTCGTTTGTCAAATGCAAAGACGAGATCGATTAGTCCGGAGAATATTACCGGCGACCCCGGTAAAGGTGGAATGACTCCTTCAAAAACCGGCAGCGCGCAAATATATACGCAAGATCTTGGTGATGGATGGAAAACGAATCCGTTTGTGAATATTGAACCGGGACAAACTTATACTATGGCAGAAATTTCGGGCATGGGTGCGATTCAACACATTTGGATGACGTTGACTGGTGAATGGAGAACTTTGATCTTACGCATTTATTGGGATGATGAAAAAGAACCCTCGGTTGAAACACCTGCCGGTGATTTTTTTGGAATGGGCTGGGGCGCTTATGCTCCGCTTAATTCCGCCGCTGTAGCAGTTAATCCTGGAAATGCTTTTAATTGTTACTGGTCGATGCCATTCAGAAAAAAATGCAGGATGACTTTACAAAATCTCAACAAAGAGGAGATCATTTTATTTTACCAGGTAGATTATACGTTAACCGATGTGCCGGATGATGCAGGATATTTTCACGCCCAGTTCAGAAGAAAAAAGAAAACAACCGGCGGAGTTTATACTTTGATCGACAGTATTAGTGGCAAAGGACAATATGTTGGAACTTATCTTGCATGGGGAACCAGCAATCATAATTGGTGGGGTGAGGGTGAAATTAAATTTTATATGGACGGTGATAATAAATACCCAACAATCATCGGCACAGGAACGGAAGATTATTTTTGCGGCTCTTATAATTTTGAAGTGAATTATCGCTACAAGACTTTCACTGCGAACTATAGCGGCTTCCATGAACTTTCAAAACCGGAAGGTTTATATAATTCGCAATCTCATTATGGAATGTACCGGTGGCATATCCTCGATCCCATTCGTTTTGAAAAAAATTTACGCGTAACAATACAAGATCTCGGCTGGGAGAAAAACTACCGGTATAGTATACGCGAATCTGATATCAGCTCCGTGGTGTTCTGGTACCAGGCGGAACCGCATCATTCATTTCCGAGATTACCATCGGTCAGTGATTTGACAAACTGATTTTTTTTGCAAACATGATAAAAAGAAGCCAAATGAAAATGAATTTTATCGCGACACATGAACAAACACTGCGGATATCAAAAAAGTCATTGCTTTCATTGATCGTAATCGTTTTCCTGCTAGTGACAAAACTTTCAGGCCAGGACAATAAACTTACCATCGACTGGAACAAAACGATAGCGACATCCAGGACTACATCGACCTTACAGGTTGTAGAAAATCCTGCTTTGCGACCGAGTTCATCCATTCATGCAAATACATTCAAATTTTTGAAAGACCTGGGTGCAGATTATGTGCGTTATGTGCCGTGGTTTCCTTACCCGAAAATGGCTGTCGCCGAATTGAAGCGGCCTACAAAGACAGAAACGTTTTGGGATTTCACATACCTCGACAGCACGATGGAAGCGATTATGCAGGCAACAAGCGGACATAGTGTTGTCATTAATTTCAGCACAACACCTTTATGGATGTGGAAGACAAATGACAGTGTGCGTTATCCTGAAAATCCATATGAAGTTTTCTGGGCCTATAATGATGGCGTTGATTTGCGAGATACTACGATGAAAGAAATTGCGGGCTACTATGCAAGATTATTTAGCTGGTACACGAAAGGTGGCTTTACAGATGAGTTGGGAAAATTTCACAAATCAAATCATCATTATAAGATACCTTATTGGGAGGTTTTGAATGAACCTGATCTTGAACACAATATCCCGGTAGAAAAATACACTAAAATGTATGATGCGATTGTTGGTGAAATAAAAAAAATTTCTCCAACTACAAAGTTTATCGGTGTATCGCTTGCATTCAATGCGAGACCTGAATATTTTGAATACTTTCTCAATTCAAAAAATCATAAGCCGGGCATTCCAATAGATGGCATATCGTATCATTTCTATGGAACCAGGTCGTACCCGGATCAGTCATTAGAAAACTATCAATATGGATTCTTTGATAAGGCTGATGCATTTCTTGAAAAAGTAAAATTTATTGAAAGCATCCGCAAAAGGTTATCGCCCAAAACCATTACTACCATTAACGAAATCGGCACTATCATCGGCTCAAATACGGGAGATGATATTCCCAAAGAGTATTGGAATTTATCCGGCGCGATGTATGCGTACATATATATCGAATTGACTAAAATGGGAATTGACGTTGCAGGCGAATCACAATTGGTTGGCTATCCCACTCAGTTTCCGGATGTGAGTATGATGAATTGGCAAAACGGGAAACCGAACTCGCGTTATTGGATTTTGAAATTGATAAAAGACAATTTTGGTCCTGGCGATAAATTGGTGAAAACCGATGTGAGCAACGCCGATATCATATCGCAGGCATTTATTACCGCAAGCGGAAAAAAGATTCTGCTGATCAATCCACGCAGCAAGGAAGTAAAAATTAATTTACCCATCGAAACAAAAAATGCAACAGCAACTTATGTTGATGTCAATACAGCAGAAAACGCACCCGCGCAAATTCAGTTAAGCGATAACACAATTACGCTAACGCCATTTGAAGTAGCCGTAGTGAATTTGAATTAGAGTGCGAGGAATGAAGAAATTGCAAAATGTAAAACGACGAAAGTGAAAAATATTTTTTACACATAAATTATTTCTGCTTGTATCTCTCTAAAATATCCGGACTTGATTCCTGATTTGGAAATCAAATTTATTTTTCGTTCCAGCACTTTTTCCAATTCCATTTCAAGATCCATAATTTCCATTCCGATTGGTTTGCTAAAATCGATAAGAATATCTATGTCGCTCGATGCGTCGAAATCATTCCTGACAACAGATCCAAATAAACCAATTGTTTTGATATGATATTTCGAAGCCAATTTAGATTTTGCCTGTTTCAGTTTTGCTTGTATCCCGGAGAGATCGTCCATGCAGTAAAGTTACGCTGTAAAAAAACCTAAACTGCTATTTTTTATTTTCATTCACATTTTCTGCGTCACCGGTTTCCCAATGACCGTTTTCTTCCACCAAACTCCATCTTCCAAGGTCAGTTGATCAAAAATTAGTACGGAAACTTTGGTTGATACGCACATCAATCAAGGCTCTTCACCATAATATCTTTAAAATAAACTTTACTTTTTGGATCGTGCCCTTGTAAAGCAAAAGTTCCATTCGAAATAACTCGTGCGGATTGGTCGGCGGAGCGCTGTGCATTATCGGGCTCTGTATAGTCGACTGCAACCTTATCATTTACCTTAATGATCACTCTTTTTCCCTGAACAATTATTTCTTCGGTGAACCATTCGTTATCATTCACCAATTTTTCTTTTACATCTTGCACACCATACAAACTTCCCGTTCTGCGCCAGTCAGTATGAGAATTATTCACCTGCACTTCATAACCTTTGGCGGGCCATCCTTCTTCTTGATAGGTTGTATGAAAATATATTCCTGAGTTAGAACCTGGTTCAGTCATCACCTTTGCTTTAAAATCAAAGTTTTTGAAATTATGATTGTGTGCATCGCCTACGTAAAACAAGTGAGCGGTTTCTCCATGTGCCACGATCGTTCCGTTCTCGACAGAAAACGTAGCCGCATTTTTTCCAACCTTCCATCCATTAAGCGATTTACCATCGAATAAGGAAATCCATTCCTCTGCTTTTTTTGGTGAAGAGGCAGAACAGATCAACAGAAAAAAACCAAGCGCGAAAAGGGAAGTGATAATTTTCATAAAAGATTTTTTAAAGTAAATGAAGTTAGGGTTTTTGGTTGAATGAGTTGATTGGTTGATTCTTTGC
>JAFDYD010000044.1:123877-183074 GCA_018267615.1 Bacteroidota bacterium
ACGCAAAAGCGCAAAGAATCAACTAATAAACTCATCTCACAACTGCACAGTCGTCATCCTCGGTGCCAGCAAATGAATCATCAAACATGCCATCAAATAAGAACTTCCGCAGATAATAAAAATAATATTGTAACCGGTACTAAGAATACCTAGTGCTTTGAAATGATCCAGCAAAATACCAACCATCAACGGAAAAAGAATTCCGCCGATAGATCCAGCCATTCCACCAATACCAACAATCGAACTCACTGCTTTTTTGGGAAACATATCCGAAGCTGTTGTAAATATTGTTGCACTCCATGCCTGGTGCGCGGATGCAGCCAGGCTAATCAATGCAACTGCAACCCAAATATGATTTGTAAATCTTACAAGTACCACCGGCATCACACACAATGCAAAAACAAAAAGCGCCGTTTTTCTTGCTTTATAAATTGGCCAGCCTTTTTTGATAAACCATGTCGACAAATATCCGCCCAATACGCTGCCGAAACTCGCCACGATATAAACCGTAGAAACATGCACCGCAGATTTTCTTAAGTCGAGTGAATAAGTGGTATTGAAATAAGATGGGATCCAAAATAAATAAAACCACCAGATGGGATCGGTGAAAAATTTTCCACAAACAAATGCCCATGTCTGTCGCAGACTTAAAATTTTCCAGAGACTTATTTTTGTACTTTTTGCTGTTGCTTCATCAGGAGCATCGCTGTGGATATAATCGTACTCCGGTTTTTTTAATCTTTTTTGTTTTGCAGGAATATCATAATAAATCCACCAGAAAATAAGCCACGCGAATCCAAGTCCACCTGTCCACAAAAACGCAGGCTGCCATCCATAAGAAGTATAAATAATTGCAATCGATGGCGGACCAACAATTGATGCGATATTAGTACCGCTATTAAAAATTCCCGTTGCAAAAGCGCGACTTTTTTTCGGGAACCATTCTGCCACGGCTTTGATAGCTGCGGGAAAATTTCCTGCTTCACCCAATCCCAATGCAGTTCTCGCCAAGCCAAATCCAAAAGTAGTTTTTGCCAATGCATGAGCCATTGCAGCAATGCTCCAAATGATAACCGCAATAGTATATCCCAATTTGGTTCCAATACGATCGACAAATCTTCCGAATCCGAGCAGACCAATTGCATACGCAGCAGAAAAAGCCATTACGATATTGCTATAATCCTGCTCTGACCAATTGAAATCTTTTGAAAGATTATCTTTTAATAAACCGATTACTTGTCTGTCGAGATAGTTAATGGTTGTGGCAATAAATAATAATGTCACCACTACCCATCTATATTTTCCTATGGCCTGCATTGCGCGGATTGTTTTTTCGTGAGACGTGAAACGTCAGATATCAAAATGAAAGTTCTAAATAAGCTTGTCATTTCACGTTTCACGCTTTCAACTTCTCCCATCCAAAATAATTCTTCGCGTTATGAAAACAAATATCTTCTATTATTTTTCCAATCCATGTTAAATCGTCGGGCAATTCTCCTCTTTCTATTTCTTCACCAAAAAGATTGCATAATATGCGACGAAAATATTCATGACGTGGGTAAGAAAGAAAACTTCTTGAGTCGGTGAGCATTCCCACGAAGCGGCTCAGCAATCCCATATTGGATAATGCGTTTATTTGTTTTTCCATTCCGTCTTTCTGATCAAGAAACCACCAGGCTGCGCCCCATTGAATTTTTCCGGGGAAAGATCCATCGTTAAAATTTCCGATCATCGCCGCCATCACCGCGTTATCCGCAGGATTAAGATTATAGAGAATCGTTTTCGCCAATTTATCTTCATTATCCAACCTGCTTAAGAACTTTGCCAATGATTTTGCCTGCGGAAAATCGCCGATAGAATCCCAGCCGGTATCCGGTCCGAGTTGCTTCATCATACGACGATTATTATTGCGCATGGCGCCGAGATGAAATTGCTGCACCCAATTTTTTTCTGCGTCCCAGATCGCAAAATAAAAAAGCATCGCCGATTTGAATTTTCGCCTTTCTAAATCATCGGGGGTTTGTCCGGACCTAAGCTTGTCAAAAATATTTTTGATTTCATTTTCAGAATAATCTTCGGCATATATTACTTCAAGGCCATGATCCGAAACACTGCAACCGTTCTTTGCAAAAAAATCGTGTCTTTGTTTTAAGGCAGAAAGATATTGATCGAATGAACCAACAGCTATGCCTGATGCTTTTTCCAGTCTCTCGATATAGTTGTTAAAAGACACTGCATTATCGACATTCATAGCCGCATCGGGACGAAATGCGGGCAATACAGGAATTTCAAACTTTTCTTTCTTTAATTTTTGATGGTGTTCCAGGTTGTCGACAGGATCATCGGTGGTGCAAATCATTCTCACGTTCATCTTCCGGATCAGGTTACGCGCTGAAAATTCAGGTGTCCGCAATGCGGCAGTACAAGAATCGTAAATTTTTTTTGCAGAGTCTGGGTTCAACACATCATGTATGTCAAAATAACGCTGGAGCTCAAGGTGTGTCCAATGATAAAGCGGGTTGCGAATCGTATAAGGTACCGTATCGGCCCATTTCTTAAATTTTTGAAAATCTGTTTTACTGCCGGTGATAAATGATTCGCCGATACCGTTGGCGCGCATCGCCCTCCATTTATAATGGTCGCCATTCAACCAGATAGCAGTAAGAGTTTCAAACCTGGTATCCTCGGCGATTTGCTGGGGCGACAAGTGGCAATGATAATCTATGATCGGCATTTTTTCCGCATAGTCATGATACAACTGCTGCGCGGTTTTATTATGCAGTAAGAATTGTTTGCCTAGAAAATTTTTCATGGTGCTGACTTTGAAAAGCTCAACTTCTTCAGTACAATATAAAGAGATTATTGCTTTGCTGTAAATTTTGATGCTACTGATCTTTGTGCTTAGAAATAAATTGAACCACGAAGGCACTAAGGCACAAAGGTTACTCAAGCAGCGTCAAAAACGCTCACAATATCGGATGATTTAAACTTGTACCAACTTGTTTCGGATGTACAGCTTGTTCGGGCATTCTTACTTTATATTGCTTTGGTCAAAATTAAATTGCCCAGCCGATGGAAAATCCCATTATCAAAGCAGCACGCATCATGCTTGCGCTAGCGATGATCGTTTTTGGGGTGCAGCATTTTATTTATCGCGACTTCCTTCCAAAACTCGAACCAGTTCCGGCATGGGTTCCAGCAAGAACATTTCTTGCGTATTGTACCGGCGCTATTATCATTCTTGCAGCAATAGGAATTGCTACCCGGATCATGGACAGGTTGTCGGCAATGGTATTGGGCATCCTCTTTATGGGAAGCGTACTATGTTTTCACTTGTCCGTACTAGTTAGTAACCTGCACGATCCTGATAAATGGGCATGCATCTGCGAGGAACTTGCAATCGGAAGCGGTACGCTTATTCTATATGGATATCTTTTCGGAGAAAGCTCAAATCAAATGACAAGGAAAATAATGCGGATAGCAGGGATTTTGTTTGCCTTATCGTTAACTATTTTCGGCACCCAGCATTTTATGTACGCCGATTTTATCGCCACGTTGATCCCAGTCTGGATTCCATTTCCACTTTTCTGGGCATACTTTGTCGGAATCGTTTTCTTTTTAGTAGCAATCAGTATTGTTACTAAAAAGAAAACTTATTTGGGACTGACATTAATGCGCATCATGTTTTTTTTCTGGGAAATATCTCTGCACATACCGAGGGTCATTGGAAAACCGACGAACATGGATGAGTGGACCAGTGCTGCTGTGGCGCTTGCGATGTGTGCCTGTTCATTTGTTATAGCATCTACGATGCCGGGAAAGCAAATGACAGCGCATGCATTGCAACGCCAAAATGTATAACGATCATTTATACTTCCATCGCATCATACACGATCACTTTCGACCATAGGTGACCGTAATTTTTTATAAAATCCAAATGAACGGGATGGGTTTGATAAGTTGCTTGTCCCGCAAGATCATTAAAGAACATCAATTCCGACACTCCCCAGCTTTGATCCACCACATCGCGCTTTTCTGTTTTAGCTACTATACCGACATGAATTTCTTTGACGGTTTCAATTTTTGATAATGTCTTTACACCTTCCACGAGTTTGTCCCTGTCTTCAACTGAATCCGGATTCTTCAACCAGAAAAAAACATGATGAGCGAGTTGCTTATCTTTTGCATTTTTGAAAAGAGGCATTGATGAAGTGGCAGTTACCGCGCCAATAGATGCAGCAGCCGTTGCTATAAATTTTCTTCGGTTTGATTTTTTCATGATGATTTGATTAAAGGATGAAAATACGACAAATGTCGATAGTGTCTCCGTCTGAAATTTTTATGTGTGCCTATGTATCTATGTGCCTATATGGTGAAAAAAAATCTCGAATATGTAGGTTTTTTTTCACCACATAGTCACGTAGATGCATAGGTGCACATAGAGAGCGTCTTTAAATATGAGTCTCCTTCCAAACCAAGACACAGCCAAATGTCCGAGCTCGGGCATATTCGAACCCAGGCATATTGATAGTGGGAAAATGGGCGACGTCGTTGGGAAATCGGATAATCTAATTCTGAGAAAAAATAGACAACCTTGCGCCCTTGTTTACGGACCGGTCACGGCCATATTCATCATCCATTTTCAAACCTTCTATCTATGAGAGAAATAGCATGTTATTGCGCCTCTCTCATTATCGGCTTATCGCTGGGAATGATTGGCGCAGGAGGATCGATTTTGACGATACCAGCATTTGTTTATATAGCAAGAACAGATCCAGGTGCAGCCACGGTGTATTCTATGTTTGTAGTAGGATTAAGCAGTCTTGTTGGCGGTATCAGGGCGCATGCAAAAAAACTTGTCGATTTAAAAGTTGTTGCTTTATTCGGAACTCCCTCTGTGATTGGAGTTTTTATTTCGCGCCGTTTGATCTTTCCCGCCATCCCGGATATTATTTTTTCAACTCCCGGATTCATCTTATCAAAAAATTTGCTGCTGATGGGCAGCCTTGCAATTATTATGCTCTTTGCATCAGTAAAACTGCTTCGTATGCAGCCGGTGATTATAAGCAACAATAGTGATCGCGAAGTAAAAAGAGGAATGTTGACGGTACAGGGATTATTTGTTGGGATGCTTACCGGTCTGATTGGAATCGGCGGTGGCTTTTTGATTGTGCCCGCGTTATTCTTTTTAGCGCGTTTACCAATGAAAGTTGCCATCGGAAGCGCGCTGCTGATCATCACGATTAATGCGACATTTAGTTTTTTAACCAGCTTTACGACTGTGCCGATAGATTGGTCGTTGCTCATCAAGTTTACAGCAGGAGCAGCTATTGGCATATTGATCGGAACAAAAATATCGGAAAAGATTTCGGGCAATTATCTGAAAAAAATATTCGGATGCTTCCTACTTCTTGTTTCGTTTTTTATTTTTTATAAAGTCATTCATCCGTAAAAGGTTTTATACAGCGCATCTTTACGAGATGGAATATTGCACAAATAATACAGTTCGAACCTTAATTAAAAAGATTAAGGATTGCCATGAACATTCATGATAATCTCAGGATGCGGAGAGCGTCAACTTTGTAATTTCTGAACCGTTAAATATACGAGCCAGGCTTGCATCCTGTGATTTTTTCCAAACTTCTATGCTTGGTCCAGTTACGATGCGCCAGAAATTTTTGGATTTCAACTCGTCGTAGTCAGCCGTTTTAATAAATAAACCGGTAAGTGGATTGCGAGTTTTGAAATGAATGGTAACGTTGCGCTTGCTCACTCCTTCGCCCAAAATGAATTTCTCTATTTGATCATTAGTCATAATCAATTTCTGGAAAGATAACTGTTTCCAATGGATTATGAACTATTTATTCGCAAGGCCAGCATTCAAACGATTTCACGATATGTTTATCTTTAGCAATAAATCATGAATCAGTAGTTTGAGTGGAACGATAACAAAGTCAAAAACTAATTTGCAGCAAGCTTTATTCTTTGCGTTTTTGCGCCTTTGCGCGAAATATTTTCTCGCAAAGGCGCAAAAACGCAAAGGAAATAGTGTAAATGGTTTATATACTCCTCTTCTTATCAAATAGCGGTTCACTTTGAAAACATTTCATGGCAGAGAAAAGTAGACGCATCAAAACTTCCTTTGTGTCTTTGGGCGAAAATTTCAATCCTGAATATTAGAGAATAAAAATATCGCACAAAGACACGAAGGCACAAAGTGAAAAGTCTGTCCTCTACTGAAAAACAAAAGGATAAAAGAGCGGGATAATAATTTGTTTGACCAATTGAAAAATCTGCCCAACGATCTGCACCATTTTCTTTTAATGTGGCACTTTTATAACTGATTTACTAATTTTACCTGCAATTCACGCAACATGGCAATTCGCATTTTTATAACCGGCGGCACTTTCGACAAAGAATATAACGAACTCAATGGGCAACTTTATTTCAAAGAAACGCATATGCAGGATCTATTGCTCATGGGTCGCAATCGTGTGCCGGTTCATATAAAAACGCTCATGATGATCGATAGCCTGGATATGACCGACGCGGATCGCACATTAATCATTCAGGAGTGCATCAATTGTGAAGAGACACAGATCGTCATTACACATGGAACTGATACGATGCATGTGACTGCAAAATTATTAGCAGAGAAAGTCAAAAATAAGACCATCGTGCTGACAGGCGCGATGATACCAATCAAATTTGGTAGCTCAGACGGACTATTTAATCTTGGGAGTGCACTCGCTTTTGTGCAATCACTAGCTACCGGAGTTTATGTAGCTATGAACGGACGCTACTTCAATTGGGACAATGTTCGAAAAAATAAAGTAACGGGCATTTTTGAAGAATTAAAATAATCAACTGTAGTTTTTTTAAATGCGTGTGTGTTTTTCGTGAGACGTGAAACGACAAAGGTGAGTTCGCAAATTCACATTTGTCGTTTCACGTCTCACGCTTCACACTTCAAGAAACACATAAGCACATAAAATTTTACTTTTTCAATTTCTCCAGCGCTTGTTTTAGTGCTGCAAAATTTACTTGGGTGCCCGGGTTGGCTGTTTCTTCTACATAAACAATTATACCATCTCCATCAATGACTGCTACTCCGCGCTTCGCCACACCTTTAATATCACAGGCGAAATTGCAATGATACATTTCGTACTCATTGATCGTTCTCTTATTTGCATCCGAAAGCAAATCGAAATTGATTTTATTATTCTCTTTGAAAACTTTTAGAGAAAAAGGCATATCCACCGAAATCCCAACTACCGCAGCACCGATATCGTTATAAAAACTCAGCTCATCACGATTGCTGCATAACTGTTCCGTACATACGCCCGTAAAAGCAGCGGGGAAAAAATTAATAACGAGTATTCTTCCGGCGAAATCTGTAGATGATACTTCTTTTCTTTCTGTGTTAAACAATTTGAAGGCCGGAGCCTTTGTGCCAACTGCAAGTGCCATAATAGTTTTTTTTGTGATTTATTCTATTCAATCACAATTATAAATGGGAAAGTTCAATAAAAAAAATTGTAGTAAGAAAACTAACCGGCGTTAAGGTTGAGTTTCGCTGTTTGTATTTTCGTCGGATGGAATAATTTCCGATTCGCCTACGAAACTGGATTTCAACGTAAGCATTGAAGATCTTCCCATACTGATCAGAATAATTTTATCTTTCATAAAATCTACAGCTATCGAATCATTACTCAATACCGTATAAAGATCTTTTCCAATATCAGCGATCATTATCCTGTTTTGCACTTTCCCGTTTTTGATTTCCAGCGCGAAGGAATAGTTTGCATTCTTCCGGTTGTCCACCGATCTCAGTTCCATCTTACCCAATGATGTTTGTTTTTCTCCACTGAGAGAGTTTTTTAACAGGATGCGGATAATCGGCAAATATTTTGTCCAGAGTGTTATAAATTTTCCTTCGCTCATGTATGTTTGTTTAGTTTTAGAGAATGAACTGGAAACAGATGGCCGTTAACAATTACTCCCGGTAACAATATAGGCCGGCAAGGTATGCTTTAAACTCCAACTCATCGCTTAAATATTTGTGCGCGGCAAATAATCACGCCATGAGGGATTATAAATATTAACTTGCGACTAATTTTTATTCATGCCAGCGCATTTGAGTGTAACCAAAACAAATTATAAACTGATTGTTTCGTCTATTCAATACAGTTCCGATAACAAATTTTCCAACAAAATTTCCCGGGTGAATGAAAAATAAAAAATACGAACCGGTTTTTGTTTCACCAGATAAAAAAGAATACAAATTCACCAGCGCAGGTCCCAAGGGAAATATCGAAAAAATTGTGCAATTTACCCAAACCGACAACCCGGATATTTTCAATATCGCACTTGGCAGCCGACTTGAGCATGGCGCAATTGATTATAGCATCACCCATAACAACCAAGACAGAAATCAAATTTTAGAAACTGTAAAGAACAGTGTTTATGAATTTACTTCGGAGTATCCTGATAAATCTGTTTTCTACAAAGGAAATACCATTGAAAAAACAAGACTGTACAGGCTGGTACTCACAAAACATTTCCACGAACTAAGTCACGATTTTGAAATTTTTGGAGTGTTAAAAGAAGGAATTGGTTTTTTTGCCGAGCAGTTTGTTTCCGGAAAAGAATATTTCGGTTTTTTGCTGAAGCGAAAGTTTTGCAAGTAATATATTTTAGAAAAATCTCTACCCGATTAAAGATTGAATTTCTCCAAGCGTTATATCAATCTCTTCTTTCGTATTATAAGCGCTGATACCAAGTCGCGTTACGCCACCTTTTTCCAACAAACCTAATACCTGGATAACGCGGATCGCATAGAAATGTCCGTCCCACGCACAAATATTTTTCTTTGCGAGATGTGTGCAGACTTGTGTCGCCGTTTTATCTTTTGTAGTAAAGGAAACAGTAGGAGAACGATGGCGCGAAGAAAAATCCTGTCCGATGATTTTTATTCCACTCATCGATTTTAATCCGTCGTAGAGTTGCCTTGCCAATTGATGTTCGTGTTGCGATAAATTTTTATAACCGTCAACAATAGACGAACGCAAATCTTTTCCATTGCCGAGTGAAGAAATAAAATTTACCGCCGCTGAAACGCCAGCAAGTGCAGCGTGATTGAGCGTTCCTGTTTCAATACAATACGGCGCCGACTGATCATTGGTAATGAGCCGGTCTGTAAGCAGCCGATCCAATACCCCCGGCTTACTGTACAAAACGCCGACATGCGGACCATAAAATTTATATGCAGAGCATAATAGAAAATCACATCCGATCGACAGCACATCAATTGCGAAATGAGGAGCATACGCAACGGCATCCAGCGCCAGCCAGGCGTTGTATTTGTATGTCAACGCACGCGCAAATTGCACATCATTCACTGTACCCAATGCGTTTGATGCCATTCCCATTGCAACCAGTCTTGTTCGTTCATTTATTTTTGCGGAAAAATCATCATAGTCCAAAGTGCCATCTTGTTTTACCGCAATTTCCCGCACAACAATTCCATATTGACGCAACATCAGCCATGGACCACGATTGCCCTCATGATCAAGTTGCGTAATCAGTATTTCATCTCCCGGTTTTAACACGCGACCAATTCCATGCGCCAGTGAAAAATTTAACGTTGTCATATTTTGCCCGAAAGAAATGGTTGACGCATTTTCAGCGCCAAGCAGAGCGGCCATCATCACACGCGCATGTTTCACTACTGCGTCTGTTTCGTTTGTTGTGATGAATTCACCATGTGTATTAGAATTTGATTTTTTATAATAATCAGAGATGGCATCAATCACCTCATCTGGCACTTGTGTTCCCCCCGGTCCATCCAAAAAAATCATTGGGAAATTATTATGCACTCTTTGTAGCGAAGGAAATTTTTTTCGAAGTGATTGCGACTGTAGCATAAAAACATTTGTGCTTAAAGATATAAAAATCTGGAAACGAATTTGCGCATCTTTGCGCTTTTGCGCCTTTGCGAGAACGTAATTTCTCGCAGAGGCGCAAAAACGCAAAGAAAAGAAAATACTAGAATTGGATAATAAATTCTGTCCTGCCCGCACTTATGGTTTTCAATGAAAATTCAAACCCATGGTTTATCAGCACTTCTTTCACAAGTGTGAGGCCGATACCCTGACCGTCTTTCTTAGTACTGAAAAACGGGCTGAAAAGTTGTTCAGCAAAAGACGCTGATATTCCTTTTCCGGTATCCGTAATCGTTAGTTGTCTTGTATAAAGATTTGTTGCAAATGAAACAGTCCCGCTGTCTTCAATCGCTTCCATTCCATTCTTTACGATATTGATCAGCACCTGTTCCATTTGTTGTTCGTCGGCAGTGATATTAAAACTTCCGTCGGCCAAATAGAATTCAAATTGTATCCCTTTATTCCCTGCACGCATTTCCATTAAGTGAGCCACTGCATGAATGATCTTATGCAGATCGATATTTTTTTTATTGGGTTCAGGCAATCGTACCAGGTCGGCGAAATTGCGCATGAAAATATTCAGGTTTTGGTTGCGATCGATTGCGACTTTCAATGCATTATGCAACAACGCATTTTTTTGTTCTTCAAGAAAGCCGCCGGCAGCCTGAGTCGACTGAAGAATTGAATTCACTGCACCAATTGTATTGTTTACCTCATGCGCCATCATACGAATCACTTTTCCATAAGCCTTTTTTTCTGCTGCCAATATTTCTGCGGTCAATTCTTCAATCATAATAAACTGCCGGGAGAAACCACGATCTATAAAATGCGATTTCTGAAGTTTATATGTAGCGACACCATTATATATAATCGTTTTTGCTTCGCCGGTACGAAGCTGTTGTATCTGTTCCATCACCGGATGCGCAATTTCATAAATGGATTTTCTGATAATAAGATGCCCTTCCATATTCAATAAATCCAGGGCGCGAGGATTTACCTGCTGAATATTCTCTTCATAATCCAAGATTAAGATTCCGATAGGAGAGGTATAAATTAATTTCTCCAAAAAAAAATGTTGCTGTTCCTGCTTGGTTCGCTCAGTTCTTAATTCATCGATCATCCTATTGTAGACACTGATTAGTTTATCCATTTCATACCGGCCGGTGGAAACAAATTTTACATTGAAATCTTTGTCCTCGATGGCATCCGCGCCATTCATCAGCATCTTCAACGGTTGAATAAGTTCGTAATAAAGTTGCCATGAAATCAAAGCGGAAATAAGAATCAATACCTCCGATGCAATAAAAATCAATTTGTCGTTCCTGAATATAAAAAATGACAACACCAATGTAACCAGGTGAAGTATGATGACGAACAGAAGGTATTTAATCCGAAGCTTCATCGTAAGGAATATTATATTTCTCCAGCCGGCGGTACAATGCACTTCGGGTTATGCCTAATGTTTTTGCTACCCGCGTGATCCGGTTCTTATGAAAATCCATTGCCTTATGTATCATCTGGATTTCCATTTCTTCTAAGGTAAGACTTCCTACTTCAGGTAATTGAACTGTGTCTTTTTTTCTTGCAGACATTTCCATTTGTGGCTGAAAATCTTTTTCATCAAGCTCGTCTGATTTTGTGACTAAGATGGTGCGTTCGACAAGATTTTTAAGCTGGCGAATATTTCCCGGCAACTGCAAATGCTGTAACCATCTCATTGCTTTGGGTGTCACGGAAAGATTTGGCCTGTTATAAATTTCACGGAGATTATCGACAAAAGAATTTACCAGCAAGGGAATATCTCCTGTTCTCTCTCTTAACGGAGGAAGTTTTATGGTGATAAGATTGATGCGATACAAAAGATCTTCGCGAAAAATTCCTTTGCTAACCATTTCATCCAGATTCCTATTAGTGGCGCAGATCACGCGAACGTCGACCGTTTTTGTGCGACTGCTGCCTAATACTTCATAAGTCCTGTCCTGCAACACGCGCAATAATTTTACCTGGCTGCCCTGGTCAAGATCACCGATCTCATCCAAAAAAATACTTCCTTTATTAGCCATTTCAAATCTTCCGATGCGATCTGTTTTTGCATCTGTAAATGCTCCGCGAACATGTCCAAACATTTCGCTCTCAAAAAGAGTCGTAGAAATTCCGCCGAGATTTACTTTCACGAAAGGTTTATTCTCGCGCAGACTTTTTTGATGAATTGCTTCTGCAATTAATTCTTTACCGGTTCCGCTTTCACCTATGATTAATACCGATGCATCGGTCGGTGCAACACGCCCGATGGTTTCCAGAATTTCGAGTATTCGTGGATTTTCGCCAATGATGTATTGAAACTGATAACGATCATCAATTTTTGTCCGGCTCAGTTTTTCTGTTTTCTTTTTTTGAAGATCCAATAAGGTTTGAATAGACTGAATCAGGTGTTCATTGCTCCAGGGTTTATTTACAAAATCATTCGCGCCCGCTTTCATTCCTTTCACTGCAAGTTCGATAGTTGCCCAGCCTGTAATGAGTATAACGGGAAGGGATGAGTGCACTTTCCGGATTTGTTTCAACAGGCGCATGCCTTCGTCGCCCGAGGTTTCAATAGAAAAATTCAAATCCAGCAAAATCAGTGAAGGTTCATTGTGATTCAACCATGCCAATGCTTCGTTGGGTGTACCTACATCCTTAGTGGCATATCCTTCCTGTTGTAATAACAGAACGAGTGAGGTCCTGACCGCTACATCATCGTCTATGATCAGTATCATAAGTGGGAGGCAATTTAGTGTTTTTTGGAAAATGACCGACTTGATAGATTGGCGATCTATTCTTTGCCAAACTTTGCGATTTTGCGTCTTTGCGAGAAAAAATTTTCACGCAAAGACGCAAAATCGCAAAGAATTAATCGCTTACTACACCCAACCGCATCATTCTTCATGCAGCGCTACCGCCGGATAAATAGCAGCTGCCTGCTTACCTGGATACAGCGAACAAATAAATACAAGCAGGTAAATAAATAAAATTGATAACACAAGCGCGATCAAATAAACTTCCTTCGGCAGATCAAATACATCTAATAACGGAAATTGAATGGCGAAAAAAGTTCCGATAACAAGTGACAGCGTTGCCAATATCATGGATTCAGAAACAAGTTGGGATGAAACGGATTTACCCGTAGCGCCGATTGCCCTTCTCAATCCAATCTCCCCTCTTCTTTTATTGATATTGTACCACAGCACACCGAACAAACCCAATGCTACATTGATGATCAAAAAAACTGCAACGATTAATGAAACAATCATTGGCACCAACGAAAAATAATTTATACTTTTTCTTTTATCGACAAGATGTTCTATTTCCAGGTTTGAATTTTTCATCATACCCGCGATTGTTTTGTACAAGCGCCCTTCAAAGGCTGCATCTGCATTCGGCGAAACTTTAACTAGTAGTCTTTGGATAAAATGCCAGGAACCTGTGTCTACTTTCATATACATCGAAACCTTCGGCGTTGAGTAATCGCCTTTTGCTTTTACATCTTCCACTACACCGATAATTTTTCGGTTACCTTCGTCAACTAATTTTCCAAGGGCTGATTGTTTCCCAAAAAGTTCTTTTTCTAACTTTTGATTTATTAGAATGGGTTTTTGTTTTGCAAGTACATCATCTTTAGTAAACCATCGCCCTGAGATAAGTTTTACATGGAGAACATCCTGGTAATTCTCATCCACCCAATAATTGTCCACATTATTAATTTCTTTTCCATTACCTTTTAATGAACCCGACCAGGTGTTTTGATAAAAGGGAATATTATTACTACAAAAACCTGTTTTCTTTACTTGCGGGAGTGCCTCTACCGTATTCAGAAGATCTTTATAAAATAA
The DNA here is from genome assembly GCA_018267615.1 of Bacteroidota bacterium. Taxonomy (GTDB): domain Bacteria; phylum Bacteroidota; class Bacteroidia; order Chitinophagales; family Chitinophagaceae; genus Puia. The sequence continues at coordinate 137,694 of JAFDYD010000044.1, forward strand.
TTTCAGAGAATCCCCATTTTCTGTTTTCAATGGATTAGAATAACTAACTACCCAAACATTTTCATACTCAAGTCCGAGTGGCTTTCTGTAGTTCAGGTAATAAAATACTATAAGCGTCGACAACGCAAATATTACCAGGAATGAAATGAGCACTTCAGCAATCATCAACAGGTTTTGTTTCTTTTTATTCCAGATAAGCGTAAGTAAATGCTTAAACATAAAATCGTATTTAAAAAATAAAATAAATTATTGTTCCTTCAGGGCAGTCACCACATTTAGCTTCGACATTCTCCAGGCAGGATATACTCCTGAAAAAAGTCCGAATACAAAACATATCAACAATGCAATCAGCAATACCATTAAATTCATTTTGATTACAAAATATGGAATCAGGTCGGCGCTGTTGATGATTTGAATGATGATATATGAAAGAATAATTCCAATCAATCCCCCCAATAATGTCAGAATAAGATTTTCGACGATGAACTGATAGACGAGTGTTTTTGATGATGCACCAAATGCTTTGCGCACACCAATCTCCGAAGAGCGCTCCATGATACGTGTCACATTTATATTAATTAGGTTAATCGTTGGCAAAAGCATAACAATTAATGTGAATACGCCGATTGCGGTAAGTGCCTCTGTCAATCCCGAACTATCTTCATTTCCTGTGTTCAGAAAACTGCGCATATAAGATTCAGCGCGACAGTTCATATGGTCAAAATCCTTATTCTCCATAGGTACGCGTTTCATCACATCATCATATTCATTGCTGATTTTCTGAAGATCAGCTTTTGATGCCGCTAGTAATATTGCGATATATCCACCCTGATAATCCTTATTCAGATAGTCAATTTTCGAAACGGTATATGGTATATAAATATCACTGTATAGCATATACGTAGTTATTGGAACATTTTTTACAACTCCACTGATCCGGTATTGGACGTTGTCCGCTTCAATATATTTTCCAACCACAGACGGAATATCTCCGAAATATTCTTTTTTCAAGCCTTCCGATATTACAGCAACATGCTCGCCGTTCTTTACCTGCTGTGCATCGAACGCTTTGCCTTCGACAAAATCATATTCAAGGATATCCCAGTAATTGGCATCCGTATATTTATAGTTAATCGCAATTTTTTTATTGTTTACATAAGTATTTGTTGAATTGCCACCATTCGAACAAATAGAAATCTTCGCTGGGGTTTTTAGGGTAGCGGCATATTTATTCAAAAAATAAAATGAGGGAGAGCCTGAACTCATTGCGTTCTTACCTCGCTCTTCCATACTGGTAATATACAAGGATCGATCTCTTTTTCTATCCGGATAATCATTGCCAATTACATTTTCGATGAATGCGGCCAACACCATCATGATCGTTAATGTAAAACTGATACCAAACAAACTGATGAAAGTGAAAAACTTTCTCCGCTTTAAAACCGCGATGGCTATTTTGAAATAATTCTTTAACATGAATAGAAATTTAAGTGTTAATTTTTTCTCGTAAAACGTGAAATGGGAGACCTGAAAGTCTTACCTGCCTTCCATCTCGTTTGCCGTTTCGCGTCTCACGTTCTTCACTGCACCTGCGATCCGTCAAACAGACGGACAAGCCTATGTGTTTTCTTTGCCATATTCTCATCGTGTGTTACCATCACGATTGTCGTTCCGTCCGACTTATTCAGGTTGAGTAAGATGTCCATCACTTCATTTCCCATCGTACTGTCAAGATTTCCTGTTGGCTCATCGGCGAGAATAATTTCCGGTCTTCCAACTATTGCACGTGCAATGGCGACACGTTGTTTTTGTCCGCCGGAAAGTTGTGTTGGAAAATGTTTAACACGATTGCTCAATCCTACTTTTCCCAAAGCCTCAGAGGCAAGATCCTTCCTTTCTTTTGCAGATGATTCCCGATACAGCAAGGGCAGTTCTACATTGTCAAGCACTTTTAGATCATTAATGAGATGGTAACTCTGAAAAATAAATCCGAGTTTTTTATTTCTGAAATTCGCGAGTTGTTTATCAGAAAGACTATCTGTTTTCTGTTCATCAATTTTTATTTCTCCTTTTGTCGGAATATCCAGCAGCCCGATAATATTCAGCAACGTACTTTTTCCGCAACCTGACGGTCCCATAATAGAAAGGAATTCGCCTTTGGCAATATCCAAACTGATGCTGTTCAACGCGAGTGTTTCTACAGTGTCTGTTCGATAAACTTTTTCGATGTTTTGTAGTCGTATCATGGTTTACTTTTTTAATTGTCTGAACCGGGATTTTAAAAGATTTGACTGATTACACTGCTGATAGATTTTTTCTTTGGTCATTGTTGTATCAGCATAATCCTTTTAAATCTGTTTAATCATGGTTCATTTATAATTTATCTTCTCATTCATTTCAAAATCATACAGCGACAAATACCTCAGTTGATAATAAGATCCCCAAAAATCACGGAGCGCTGAAACATAATCCCGTTTTGCCTGGTCCTTTTCCTGGAATGCGATACTGAGATCCGTGATACTTAAATTTCCGAGCACATAGCGGTCTTTTGCAATCTGGTATTTTTCGCTGGCGATGCTGTCGGCATCTGCAGTCAACACAACCTGCTCACGCATCATATCAAACAAAGTAACCTGTGTCACGATCTGTTGTGTAAAAATTTGTTTGTCCTGTTCAACCGCATATTGTGTGAACTGCTGATTTGCCTCTGCTGTTTTTGTTCTCGATTTAGATCTTCCCCAATCAAGAATCGGAATCGTAAAATCCAATTGAACCAATTGCTGATCCTGCGGATTTTGATAAACTTTTCCGACTGTTGTCGCGCTGTTTGAATAACCAAGTCTCGCTGTAAGCACCGCGTTCAAACCATTATCACCTTTTGCTTTTGCCACATCTCTTTTTGCTTCGGCAATGCGACGGACAAATCCAATTGCATCCGACCTGTTCGCATATGCTTCGGCCAACACTTTCTCAGTAACCACCTTCATATTAATAGATGCTGCAGGCAAAGAAAGATCAATTGAAGTAGTGCTCGGTAATCCTGTATATGCTCTGAGGTTCAATGTAGCAATCTGCATATCTCTTTTTGCAATGCCCACTGCTTTTTTTGCCTTGAGTTCTTCTAATTGCAATTGCAAAATTTCATTCTTTGATATTTTCCCGATTTCCAATTTTTCATTTGCGATACGCATGATGTTTTGTGTATTGGAAAGATTGGTATCGGCAATTTGCAAATTCACCTGTGCAATCAACAAATCAAAAAAATATCCGCTTGCAGTAATAGAGATCTGCTCCATCGATTCTATATAAGCCTGTTTGCTTTCATTGTATTTAAGCGGCTCAATTCTTTTATCCCATTTCAAAGAATTGAATTGCCATAGCGGTTGGCTATAACCGATTCCGAAAGGGACTCCATTATAAGAACTCGTTTTGCCTTCGAAATCATCGAACCGCTGCAATTGCGTTGTTCCGAAAATAGTTCCGCCTGTTGCAGCGATACTTTGGGTAAAAGATAGATTCAACGATGAGTTGTCATTATGAATCGGCTGAAAAAGAATCGTTCCATCGGGTTGTACAACCTGCGTAAAAGTTTTGCTGTAACCTGGAAAGATACCGTTCAATGATAACTGTGGTTGATAATTCGAACGATAGGTTCGCCATTGCCAGTATTTTGTTTCGCGTACGGTTACAGCTTGTCTCGATGCAATTGATTTTTGTTTCGCCATCTCCACTACTTCACGCAGTGAAAGCTGAATGGTATCTGTTGATTGAGCATGCACAGAGCAACTATAATTTAAAAACGCCAAAATCAAAATCCATTTCATACAGTTCAATTGCTAATGGTGATTTCTTTTGAATTTACAAACTTGCTCATATCCGAAGTGATTACCACTTCGCCGGGTTTTATATTGTCTTTGATCTCCACATAATCGAAATTAGTCATCCCGATATGTACGGTTCTTCTTTCCGCTTTTCCATTGCTCACTACAAAAATATCCTGCGAAGGGGCGCCTTTGAATGCGGAACCATTGGCAACACGCAATACGTTATCACTTGAAGCAGTCACCAGGAATATTTCCACTTTCATATTTGGGCGAAATAATTTGTTGTTCCTTTCATCGGGCTGAATATCGAAAGAGATGATATTATTTTGGATAGACGGATAAATATTTGTGACGGTTCCTCTTATCTGCGTTTCATTGATCCGAATCACTGCACTCATGCCCGCGTGCAGACGATCCATATAATTGTCACTGATAGTTCCAACTACTTTGAAACTACTGAGATCGGCTATACGTGCCAGTGACTCACCTTCGCGAACGGTTGCACCGATATTTTTATTGATCCATGTCACCACGCCAGCCCGGCTCGCAACAATATTGGCAAGTTTTAATTTCCGTTCGAGTTCGTGCAAATCATTTTCTTGTATTTGTGCGGCGATTTCGGATTCACGCATTTCAACCTGCATGGTCTGTTGCTTATTCTTTATTTCATTTTCCAATTGATTTTTTTCGAGCCTGGCGACTTTCAAATTCAACTCGGCTTTTTCTATATCTTCTCTTGTACCGCCACCGGCCTTGTATAAACGCTTTGCATTTTCTACATCAGCCAGGAGACTATTGATCCGGAGTTCTTTGATATTATCATTGGACTTCATATCAAAAAAGCTCTTATCCAATTCCAGTTCAAGTTTGTGAATATTATTGCGCTTGGATTCTAATTGGAATTTCTGCTTCTCATATTCCGTTTGAGAAGATGCCTTATCCAATGTAAGAATAGATTGACCCATGTTAATGGCGCTCCCTGCATCCATCACCACATTTTTAATAGAAGCATTGATTGGACTTGCGATGATTTCTTCAAATTCTGGCAATACCTCACCTGACGCGTTGATTGTATTTTCAATTCTTCCTCTCTCAACGACTGCTGTTGTTATTTCCGATTTTTTTAATGTGGATTGAAAAAATGAACGAACAAGAAAAATAGAAGCTGCGAGTGCAGCGATAACTATCACAGCGGTATAAATGAATTTTCGTTTTTTGCGTACCGACACTTCTTCTTCAATCAACTTATCCATCAATCTATTTTTGACAAATAGATTTCAATCCAAATGCCAAACATAAATTGGTAAAAACCAGCAGACTGATTAAAAAAGATTTTTGAAAAATGTTCGATATCGAACGAAATGTTCTAAAATATTTCACTCATTCAAACCGGAAGCTCCATAATAAATTCGGAATATTCTCCTTCCCTGGTATCCACTGTTAAAATGCCGCGATGCCCCTGCGTAATGATATCGTAGCTTAATGATAATCCCAGGCCCGTTCCTTTGCCGGTTGGTTTTGTAGTGAAGAATGGCTGGAAGATTTTGTCCAGGTTTTTTTGCGGTATGCCTATGCCATTGTCCCTGATACGGATTTCAACAATATCATTTATTTTTTTTGTAGTAACCGATATAAAGGGTTCAAATGATTCTCCAACATTTTTTTTCTTTTCTGCAAGCGCATAAAAAGCGTTGTTGAATATATTGAGCAACACGCGACCAATATCCTGTGGTACAACATTTATTTTTTCGAGCGCAGGATCAAAATTCGTTTTCAATGTGACCTGCAAACCTTTCTCACGAGTACGCGATATGTGATAGCTCAATTTCAAATATTCATCTGCCAATGCGTTGATATCGGCAGGTTCTGTTTGCCCGGTGCTTGCCTTCGAATGCTGAAGCATGCCCCGAACAATGGCATCAACACGTTTACCATGATGCATAATCTTCTCGAGATTTTGCCTGATGTTTGAAGCGAGCGCAATTCCTTCTTCGTAATTTCCCGCCTTGAATTCATTTCCCATTTCATCAACCAATTCTGCACTCAATTCGGAAAAATTATTTACAAAGTTCAACGGGTTTTGTATTTCATGTGCGATGCCTGCGGTAAGCTCACCAAGCGAAGCCATTTTCTCGCGCTGCACAAGTTGTGCCTGCGTAGCTTTCAATTCTTGTAATGTTTCAGCGAGATGATCTCGCTGCTGTTGTAATAAGCGATTTGCTTTTTGCTTTTGCCTGTTGTTAACGATCAACGCGACCGCAAGCAATCCGGCAAGCAAAAGACCTGCAAGCAATGCATAAATATTTAAACGCTGATGATAAGCTTTATCCTCCTGCAATTCTTTATCCCTTGTAAGAATCGCAATTTCGGATTGCTTTTTATCAAGATCATATTGAAATTTCAAACCCGCCACGAGATTCTTTTTATCTTCTCCCACGAGACTATCCTTATAGGAAATGTATAATTTTTGAGCCTCGTATGCTTTTAGATAATTTTTCTTTTCTGCATAAGCATATGCAAGAATTTGGTAGGTATTATAAATATTTCTTTTGAAACCGATTTTATCTGCAACAGCCAATGCTTTATTTCCGTAATACAGGGCGCTGTCTGCTTTTTTTGAATTGAAATAAGTATCTGCGATTTGGTAATAAACATCTGCAATTGCCTCTGTTTCATTCAGCGTTTCAAAAAAAGATAAAGCGCGAAAAGCATCGTTAAGCGACTCACGGTATTTATGCTGTCCATCTTTTACATTAGACAGGTTTCGAAGAATAAGCCCTTCCAAATGCGCATTCTTTTCGGATTCAGCCAAAGGAAATGCGCGGAGAAAAATTTCTTCAGCCTTATCAAGCTTTAGTTGTTCCTGGTAAATGCCGCCGATATTATTGAGAAAACGTGCTATCTCATTTTTATGTCCGAGCTGCTCGTGAATTTTCAAACCACGTTCATAAAAATTGAGTGCCTGTTCCGGTTCACCCATTTCTTTATACAATACGCCAACATTTCCCATGATGGAGGCTGCATCATTTTGTTTGCCAATTTTCTCAAAGGTTTGTACGGACTGCAAATAGAATTGAAGAGCCTGCGGATAATTTGATTGACTATGAAAAACCGTTCCCTTGCCATTCAATGCCCATGCGAGTCCGGAACTATCGCCCGCTTGAATCGACGCCTGCGCATTGCTGTCATACGCTTTTAACGCCGATGCATAGTCGCCGGTTTGATAATAGTAAGAACCTATTCTTCTTAATGCCCTGACTTCACCGGAAGAAAAATGAATGTCGCGGGAAAGTCTGGCGGCCGTTTCTGAAGTCTTTAAACTTTCTTCAGACCCAATATCCAACAGCTCAAGAGCGAGTGCGTTCAACAAATTCACGCGTGTAGTATCTAATGCGGAATGTTTTTCCAACAATGAGCGGATACTGTCAATTGCTTTGTTTTGCGCATGAGAATACAATACAGCAAGCAAAAGACTTACGGTCAGCAGTGAATAAATTTTTTTCATCAGTGACTTGACAGTTAGGCAAGCAAAGGAACAAAAAAATGTGCAATTGTCTGAATGGGGATTTTTCTTTGCGTTTTTGCGCCTTTGCGAGAAAATTATCTCACGCAAAGACGCAAAAGCGCAAAGAAAAATCCCGGTTCAGATTATTTCCCAATCGTTTTCTCCAACGCAATTCCCGCATACAAATAATCATACACCGCTTCGAGGTAATTGGATTGCGCCGCTGTCAATGCAAGTTCTGCATCGGTTAACTCAAGTCTCGACGCAACGCCTCGTGCATACCGATATTGGGTGATTTCATAGCTCAACTGCGCTGTCTCTTTCACGTTAGATCTTGTTTGTAAGCGCGCAGCCGTTTCCTGTAAGTTTGCAACGACCTGGCGCACTTCAACACGTAATTGTTCATAAGCATTCGCCAAGCGGATAACGGATTGCTGCTTTTCAATTTTTGCCTGGCTTATTTTCGCCTGGTTACTATTCCCATTAAAAATTGGAATCGTTATCTGCGCGCCAACCAACGGAGTAGACGGATAATAAGCATTGAAATAATTGAACTGACTTGTTTGCGTAGCCACCTGGTACTGTCCGATCAATGATACATTCGGTTTTGTTGCCGCGGCAGCCAGCCTGATTTGCTGATCGCTTACTTGTTGTTGCAAATCGAGCGCCTTCAAATCAGATCTGTTTGCTCTCGCATCCTGGTACACTTCTTCCTCTGATGGAATACTTGAAACAGTTTGCAGTGCCAGCGAATCACTCAATTCAATTTCCTGCAAAGAATCGATTCCGATCAGCGTTTTCAATTGCAATTTGCCCACCTGCACAGCATAAGATAATCTCAACAGATCCGGTTCTAAATTTTTCACTGAGGTATACGCTCTCAATGTATCTACGCGCAATGCCCTTCCCTGCGCAAGCAATGATTTTGCATCGTCCAATGCTTTTTGATTTCGGTTCAAACTTTCCTGTTGCAGCCTGATGCGTTCATTCAACACGAGTATTTGCAAATAGGTTTGTTTGACGAGCGCAGCGATATTTTTTTCCTTATCAGTGAGTGTGAACCCACTTTCACGCTCGGATAATTTGGAGCTGATCAATGATGGTTTGGCCGCAGGATTATATAATGGTTGGGACAAAGACAATAGGGCGAGCGCCTGGTCTCTCCCCCCAAATCTGCCGTAGGATATTTTATCCGTATTACTTCCATTACCAAATCCAAAAAATACCGGCTCAAGAAAATAATGAGCTACCTGTGCATTCGTAGTCACCGTCGGCAACGACAGACTTTTTGCAACTCTTACCTGTTGCTTTGATCTGTCAATATCCAACCTTGCGATTTTAATTTCGCGGTTATTGGTGATCGTGAGTGATACAGCCTCCTGCATCGAAATTTTTTTCGGCTGTGCATCGGCGATATATGATATAAGGGTCATGAGTGCGAAAGTCAGGACCGTATAAATAAAAGCTTTCTTGTTAGTCATAAAATAGATGTTCTGATATTTGATAATAGGTTATAGCGCAACAACCGGTTCATGCAGATCATTGCTAATCACTTTTTCTTCTGCTCTTTTTTTATAGGGTCGCGAGAAATAAGAATACACGGAAGGAATCACATACAAAGTCAGAATCCCTGCGAAAATCAATCCTCCCACAACAACGATACCCAATGATGTCCTGCTTCCGGATGATGTTCCGAGAGACAATGCAATCGGTAAGGTTCCGAAAATCATCGCGAGTGTTGTCATCAGAATTGGTCTGAACCTGGATATTGCAGCAGACAGCACGGCTTCTTTCACACTCATTCCTTCTTCTTTTCTTTGGTTTGCAAATTCAACAATGAGAATTCCGTTCTTCGTAATCAATCCAATCAACATGATGATTCCTATCTCGCTAAAAACATTAATGGATTGATTGGTGATCCACAAACTCAACAATGCGCCGGTCACTGCCATCGGAACGGTGAGCAGGATAATGAATGGATCGATCAGACTTTCAAATTGCGCAGCTAATACGAGATAAATAAGTATGATTGCAAAAATGAAAGCAAAGATTAAGCTGGAACTACTTTCAGAAAAATCACGGCTTTGTCCCGCGAGCGTTGTTCTGAAACCTGCTGGCAAAGTTTTCTTTGCGATACCATCCATTTCTTTGATCGCTTCACCAAGACTTACTCCGGGTGCGGGTGTTGCAGAAATGGTTGCACTGTAGGATTGATTGTAACGATAGATAGCAGGCGGACTCACAGATTCATTCATCTTGACGAGATTATCCAGCGAAATCATTTCTCCTGTCGATGATTTCAAAAACAGTGAACTCAAATCTGCCGGCGCTGAACGTTCCTTTCTTTCCAATTGCCCGATCACTTCATATTGCCTGTCGTTATAAATAAAATACCCATAACGGCGACCACTAAGCGCTAATTGGAGTGTTCTTCCTATTTCCTGTGTTGAAATGCCTGACTGCGCTGCACGCTGCCTGTCGATGCTGATTCCGATCTCCGGGCGATTCACTTTAAAATCCGGATCCTGGAAACCAAGTTTTTTGCTTTGATAAACCTGTCCCATCAATTTCGGCATGATGTCAACCAGGCTTTTCAAATCAGGAGCCTGTACCACATATTGTAATGGTTGTGAACTTGAGAAACCTCCTATCGTTGGAATTTGTATTGGAATGCAAATCACATTTCTGAATCTTCCAGATGCTGCAACTAGTTTTTGATAAACCTGTGTTTGCGTCATCTTGCTCTTGCGATCCTTTGGCTCTTTTAAAAATATCCATTGAAAAGATGAATTCACAGGTTGAACGAGTGTACCAATCGATGCAGCAATACCCGCATACGTTCTGTTCTCGTTCAAATCAGGAATTGAATCGGCAACAAAATTTGTAATCTCCTGCATTGTCTGCTGCATGCTTTCATACGAAGTACCTTCCGGTGCGATCACGGCCAAACCCACCATGGACCTATCTTCCAGCGGGGCCAACTCGGATGGTAATTTTGGAGCAAGCAGGTAAGCAATTCCAAACGATAAAATCAACAATGCAAATCCCAACCATCTGAATTTGAAAAATCCGTTCAATGTTTTTGCATAACCTCTGTTCAATGCTTCAAACCATGGTTCTGTTTTTCTATATAACCATCCATGTGACGCACCTGCTTTTAATAAGTAGGCACTCATCATCGGTGATAATGTCAACGCCACAAATGCTGATATTAAAACTGAACCCGAAACTACAATCGCAAATTCTTTGAATAGTCGACCGGTAATTCCACCGAGAAATAAAATCGGAAGAAATACTGCAGCGAGTGTTATGGTTGTTGAAATCACCGCAAAATAAATTTCATCGGATCCTTTTCTCGCAGCTTGTATCGGCGACATTCCCTTCTCCACTTTGCTGTAAATATTTTCCAGCACCACAATCGCATCGTCAACTACAAGTCCGATTGCGAGAACAAGTCCGAGCAGTGTCAATACATTGATCGAAAAATTTCCGATATACATGATGAAAAAAGCCGAGATAATAGAAACGGGAATAGCTACTAATGGAATGATTGTACTTCTCCAATCTCTAAGAAAAATAAAAATGATCAATGCAACGAGCCCAAATGCGAGCAGCAATGTATCTTCTACTTCAGATAAAGAATTGCGGACGGGAACTGTAAAATCTTTTCCCAACGAAATAATAAAATCTTTTGGAGCAGATTTTTTAATATCATCAAAACGCTTTTTGAATTCATCTACGATAGCGAGTGAATTCGCGCCGCGTTGTGGTTGTACACCTGTACCGACTCCGAAGCGCGCAGTTTTTCCTTCAGCCACGATCATTGCTGTTCTTTCGTTTTGTGAAGACATGATGGCTGTTCCAACATCTTTGAATCTTACGATCGCGCCACCTTTTTCACTTAATATCATATTATTGAAATCATCTTCAGTTACCAGTCTTCCTTCCGTGCGCAGAGTGACTTCCGTATTTTGTCCTTCGATACGTCCGCTTGGCAAATCCACATTTTCTTTTTGTAATGCTGCCTGTACATCTGCAGGAGTTAATTGGTAAGCCGCAAGTTTTACAGGGTCCATACGCAAACGCATGGCTCTTTTTCTTCCCGCGTAAGAATCGACCAACCTCACACCTGGAATCGATTGCAGTCTTTCTTTGATATTGATGTTGACGAAATCAGTGATGTCTTCAAGGCTTCTTGTATCGCTCTGCACGGTTAAGAAAACAAGAAAATCAGGCGGACCAGATTTCTCAACAATAGTTGGTTCAATATCCGCGGGTAATTGCTGGCGCGATTTAGAAACTTTATCACGCACATCATTCGCCACTGCTTCAAGATCTGCACTCAGATTAAATTCAACAGTGATGATACTGACTTGCTCTCTCGATTGAGAAGACATGGCACGAATTCCATTTGCTTCAGCAATGGCTTCTTCCAAAGGTTTTGTTACCTGCGATGCGATGATGTCAGCGCTCGCTCCGGGATATACAGTTGTAATAGTAACAATGGGTGAATCGGTAACAGGATATTCTCGCGTTCCTAAAAATGTATATCCGACGATTCCGAAAAGTATTAATAGAACAGACATCACCCCGGCTAATACCGGACGAGATATACTTACTTGTGATATAGCACTCATAAAAAGTTTGTTGTTGTTTGATTTTCTTCAACCCCGTCGGCGGTCGGAGACCCCGACGGCGGCGAAGAAATAATTAGAACAACCGCCGTCGGGGTCTGCGACCGCCGACGGGGTTGGATTACTACTTCAATGTCACGAACTGAACCGCAGCTCCGGGTTGTAGTCTGAGCAGATTACTCGTCACTACAGTGTCTCCATTGTTCAATCCTTTTAATACTTGCACGACAGTCGGTCCGCGTTGCCCAATTTCTATCGGTGTTAACTGTACATGATTTTCTTTTGCTACATATACACTATAACCTTGTGAAGAAGGTATCAGCGCTTGCGAAGAAACCAGTAATGCTTCGTTGGAAGAATGCAATGCTAAATTCAAACGCGCACTTTGTCCGGGCAACAAAACTCTTCCTGGATTTTGTGTGATGGCTCTTACCAATAATGTTCTTGTATTCTGATCCAATCTTGATTCACGCGCTATCACTTTGGTGGTGTACTGTTTAGAGTCGGAAGCAACGGAAAATTTCTGCTCGCTGCCAGGGACAATAATGTTTGCATATTTTTCTGGAACTGAAAATTCTACTTTCACTGAGCTGTTGTCTTCAATGTTTGTAAGAATTGTATTTGTAGAAACAATTGCTCCGGGATGAACATTGATGATACCTACTTGTCCATCGAATGGTGCACGTATCTGTGTTTTGCGAATCATTACCTGCAGCTCTGCAATTTGAGCCTGCAATACTTTCAGGTTGGTGAAAGCCTGGTCATAATCCTGTTGCACCACTGCTTCGTGTTTGATCAGGTCGCGAAGACGTTCTTCATTCAGCGCGGAAAGTTTTTCCTGCTGACGTAATTTTTCGAGTTGCGCCTGCAGGTCTTCGTCATCCAATTGAAAAAGCAAGGTGCCTGCTCTTACAAAATTTCCTTCTTTTACATTTACATGTGTGATCTTGCGCGTTAGTTCACTGACGATATCAACCTGTTGATTGGCGACCAAAGTGCCAGTGACTTCTATTTCTTCTTTCAGTGATGCATGTGTTATGATATTTCCATCCACCGGAGTTGCCTGCGGTGCAATGCTGGCTGGAGGATCTTTTTTTTCATTTCCTTTTGCATAACAGCCGGCGATCGACAACATGATGATTAAAGAGAGAACGAGTGAGAGGCTTTGGTTAACCTGGTGCTTCATAATCTGATTCATAAGCAAAAATTAATGATTAATTAATAGATATATTTAAATACTTCGATATATAAGGGCGTGACTTTCCGGATTAAAACTAAAAACATTCCATTTGCAACAATCGATTTATCGAAATGTTTCGATAAATAAATTAAAAAAAAATTAGATTTTCAGTGCTTTGATAAAATTGATGTATTCGTCGAGCATTTTGTTGTTCAGTGCGTATTTTACATTGCGTCCTTCTTTGTCGGAAGTAATCAGCTCGCTATCGATCAACAATTTCATATGGTGGGATATAGAAGGCTGGGCAAGGCTAATCGTGTCGCCGAGATTACAACAGTATAAACAATCCTTGTTCTTTTTAAATTCTTTCAGAATCATTAACCTGTTTGGATCTGATAAAGCCTTTGCGATTTTTTCGGCTTTTTTGGCGTCCATAAATTTGATTTGAAGACAAAGGTAATGGATTTATTTATTGAAATATATCAATAAATGAAAAAAAATTTTTTTAAAAAGACAAGAATGAAAGCAAGGAACAAGAAATCAAGTGATTAAAAGTGAAATATTTTTTTTCAGTGGGGTTTGAACCATGATTAAAGGATTGAAGGATTAGCATGACGGTATCGATTGTGGTCATTTTAAATCTTCCTGAAATAATTGGAATACACAGTTCAACCGGCAACAATCAATACTCTCACGCTAATCCTTCAATCCTTTAATCATGGTTCAACCTCTTTTTTCAGCCTTTTTTGACTTCATATCAATATTGGTATAAATTTGGCCCCTTTTCCAAACTTGTCATTGCAAAAAATCTTCCCAAAAAATTGTATTTCCTTTATTATTTATACTTTTTTGTATAAATAAACGCTTAAATTTGTATTTGAACATTTATTGAAAAATTGGATTCGCTATGAATGATGTTGTACTCAGTAACATTGAGAAAACCGTCCTGAGTGATTATAAATATGGGTTTGTAACCAATATCCGCGCTGATGAGGCGCCAATGGGTTTGAATGAAGATATCGTGCGCTTTATTTCGGCCAAAAAAAATGAGCCTCAGTGGATGTTGGAATGGAGATTGAAAGCATTTCGTCAATGGCTCAAAATGGAAGAGCCTGTCTGGGCAAATGTCAAATTCCCCCCTATCAATTACCAGGATATTATTTATTATTCTGCTCCCAAACAAAGGCCCAGCCTGAATAGTGTGGATGATATCGATCCCGAACTCAAAAGGACCTTTGATAAATTGGGCATTTCTCTCGACGAACAGAAACGCATTTCAGGTGTAGCTGTAGATGTGGTTGTTGACAGCGTTTCCATCGCTACTACTTTTAAAGAACAGCTCTCCAAACTCGGCATCATCTTTTGCTCGATCAGCGAAGCGATCCAGAAACATCCGGATCTTGTAAAAAAATACATGGGTTCTGTTGTTCCTGCTACTGATAACTATTTCGCTGCTTTAAATTCCGCCGTTTTCAGCGACGGTTCTTTCTGCTTTATTCCAAAAGGCGTTCGCAGTCCAATGGAACTCTCTACTTATTTCCGCATCAACGCAGAAAATACCGGGCAGTTTGAAAGAACATTGATCGTTGCGGAAGAAGGAAGTTATGTGAGTTACCTGGAAGGATGTACCGCTCCGATGCGCGACGAAAATCAATTGCACGCCGCTGTGGTCGAACTGGTGGCTCATGAAAAAGCAGAGATAAAATATTCCACGGTTCAGAATTGGTATCCCGGTGATAAGGAAGGAAAAGGTGGTATTTACAATTTTGTCACGAAGCGTGGTATTTGCCTGGGCGATCATTCCAAAATATCATGGACACAAGTAGAAACAGGATCTGCCATCACCTGGAAATATCCGAGTGTGATTCTGAAAGGCAATCACTCTATTGGTGAATTCTATTCTGTCGCCGTTACCAATAATCATCAGCAAGCTGATACCGGAACAAAAATGACGCATATCGGAAAAAATACAAAGAGCCGTATTGTTTCAAAAGGTATTTCTGCCGGTGTAAGTAATAACAGTTACCGTGGTTTGGTACATATCAATAAAAACGCAAGCAACTCCAGGAATTTTTCGCAGTGCGATTCATTATTGCTCGGTGATAAATGTGGCGCGCATACATTTCCCTATATCGAAGTAAAAAATAATTCTTCCATCGTTGAACATGAAGCTACCACTTCAAAAATTGGGGAGGACCAGGTTTTCTATTGTAATCAACGAGGCATCGACACTGAAACTGCCGTAGCGCTTATCATCAATGGTTTTGCAAAAGAAGTAATGAACCAGTTGCCAATGGAATTTGCCGTGGAAGCACAAAAACTGCTGGCGATAAGCCTCGAAGGAAGCGTGGGATAAGGAGGGGTAAGGTATAGGATGTAAGGTATGTTATACCCCATACCCTACACCGTACACCTTATACCTAACAACATCATCAAAAATAAAAAAGAAAAATAAGTCATGCTGAAAATTGAAAACTTACATGCAGGTATTGAAGGAAAGAAAATTCTGAAAGGAATCAACCTGGAAATTAAAGCAGGTGAAGTGCATGTTATCATGGGACCGAATGGATCTGGAAAAAGCACATTGGCATCGGTGCTTGCAGGAAGAGAAAACTATGAAGTGACTGAGGGATCTGTCGAATATATGGGAAAAGAGTTGTTGGATATGTCGCCAGAAGACAGAGCGCGCGAAGGGGTATTTCTTGCGTTTCAATACCCGGTAGAAATTCCGGGTTTGAGCACAACGAATTTTATGAAGACGGCCGTGAATGAAATTCGCAAATATCATGGACAGGAACCTCTCGACGCTGTTGCATTTCTCCGTATGATGAAAGAAAAAATGGCCCTGGTAAATATCGATCAGTCTTTGTTGAGCCGACCTTTGAATGAAGGTTTCTCAGGCGGTGAAAAAAAACGTAATGAAATTTTCCAGATGGCGATGCTGCAACCGAAACTCGCGATTATGGATGAAACGGATTCGGGACTTGATATCGACGCCATCCGCATTGTATCGGACAGCGTAAACAAATTACATAATAAAGACAATGCGGTGTTACTTGTTACGCATTACCAGCGTCTACTGGATTATATCATCCCGGATTTTGTACATGTAATGTATAATGGAAGAATTGTAAAATCCGGTCCGAAGGAACTTGCGCTCGAATTGGAAGAGAAGGGATATGATTTTATTAAGAATGAAATTGATGTAGCGGAAGAAGCATGAGGAAGAAGGGACAAGATGCAACGCACAAGGGACAAGTTCACAAGGCACACGTGGAGGAAGATATAATAGATAATAGATATAATGAATGACCAATACTCACGTCTCACGTTTCACGTCTGACGATTAATCATTCAACATTCTCAAAAGCACATGAACACATTAACATATTTTCAGGAACAATTCAACCAGCTTCAACGAACTGATGCAGCAGATGGATTAATTGCCATTCGCAAAACTGCATCCGATGCTTTTAATAAATTGGGTATTCCAACAACAAGAAATGAGGAATGGAAGTATACACGCATCGGTGGTTTGTTCAATAAAGAATACCAGTTTGATATCAATCCGGCAATCACTTCAAAAGAACTCGATGATTTTCGCCTGCCGGCTCATGCACAAGCAAATGAAATTGTTTTTGTAAACGGATTATTTTCTTCGACACTCTCCACGATTCGCTCTTCAGACCTCATCGTTCTTAACCTCGAAGACGCCGCGAAAAATGAATATAGAGATATCGTCACCAAAAATCTTGGGCACAGCGTTCATTATGCAAATGATGGTATCAATGCATTGAATACTGCGTTTGCGCATGGTGGTGTTTTCGTTCAGGTAAAAAAAGGTAAATCGCTGGCCAATCCTATATATATATATCATGTGTCAAACGCACGCAGTGGAAACAGTTTTTCACAACCACGCGGTCTTATACACGTTGATGAAAACGCGGGCGTACAGATCGTTGAAACTTTTGTGACGTTGGGTGAACAGGAGAGTTTTACCAATCAAATATTGGAGATCGTGGTTCAGAAAGATGCGCGTGTTGAATATTATAAAATTCAAAACGACAAATCAACTGCAAGCCAGGTAAGCACAACACATATCAGGCAGGTTGAAAAAAGTTTTACGCATTCTGTGGTGATTTCTCTCGACGGAAATATTATCCGCAATAATCTCAATGTAGTTTTTGATGCAGATCATTGTGAATCGCATTTGTATGGATTGTATTGCTTACAAAATAATACGCACGTTGATAACCATACTGTGGTCGACAATGCAAAACCTTCCTGCTTCAGTAACGAATTATACAAAGGTGTTGTTGGTGATAATGCGACAGGAATTTTTAACGGAAAGATTTTCGTAAGAAAAGATGCTCAGAAAACGAACGCTTATCAATCCAACAAAAATATATTGATTTCGGAAACGGCTTCCGTAAATGCAAAACCGCAGTTGGAAATTTTTGCAGACGATGTAAAATGTTCACACGGGTGTACGGTGGGCAGCCTCGATGAAGAGGCACAATTTTATCTCGTGTCGAGAGGATTGAGCAAACAAAGCGCGAGAGCATTGCTGTTGCAGGCTTTTGCGATGGATATATTGGAGAATATAAAACCCGAACCGATTCGTAAATATGTTGAGCAGTTGATTTCAGAACGTTTAGAAATTGATGTGTTATGATGAAAACAGCGATCAAATCAAATACACTGGATGTTTATGCCATACGCAGACAGTTCCCAATCCTGAACCGGAAAGTGAAGGACAATGCATTGGTTTATTTTGACAATGCAGCCACTTCTCAAAAACCACAGGCGGTGATCGATGCGTTGGTTCATTATTATTCTTATTACAACGCGAATATTCATCGCGGCATTCATACATTGGCGGAAGAAGCGACCGCTGCATTTGAAGAATCGCGTACGGCTGCGCAGCAATTCATCAACGCTTCATCGAGAGAAGAAATCGTTTTTACGCGGGGCACTACAGAAGGAATCAATCTTGTAGCAGCTACGTGGGGAAGGCAAAATATAAAAGCCGGTGATGAGAT
Source organism: Bacteroidota bacterium (assembly GCA_018267615.1). GTDB lineage: Bacteria > Bacteroidota > Bacteroidia > Chitinophagales > Chitinophagaceae > Puia. The sequence goes on from JAFDYD010000044.1 coordinate 155,879, forward strand.
CATAGTATCGAATATGGAGCATCACTCCAATATTGTTCCCTGGCAGGTATTGTGTGAAGAAAAAGGAGCTATATTAAAAGTGATTCCCATCAACGAAGACGGCGAACTATTACTCGATGATTATGAAAAATTATTGAGCACAAATACGAAATTGGTTTCTGTCGTTCACGCTTCAAATGCTCTGGGCACAGTTAACCCGGTAAAAAAAATAATTGATCTCGCACATGCGACTGGCGCTGTCGTTTTGATTGACGGCGCACAATCTTCGGTACATCTTGATATCGATGTACAGGCATTGAATTGCGATTTCTTTGTTTTCTCTTCTCACAAAATATATGGCCCTACAGGTGTTGGTGTTTTTTTTGGTAAGAAGAATTTATTGGAATCGATGCCGGTTTACCAAGGCGGTGGGGAAATGATTAAAGAAGTGAATTTTGAAAAAACAATTTTTAACGATTTGCCGTATAAATATGAAGCAGGCACACCCAATATCGGTGACACGATCGCGTTTAAAACTGCATTGGATTTCGTAAAGAATATCGGGAAAGAAAAAATCCGGAAGCATGAAGAAATGCTTTTGGATTATGCAACGGAACAATTGGAAAATTTGCCGGGATTGAAAATCGTTGGCAAGGCAAAAGAAAAAGTAAGCGTGATTTCATTTGTGATCGATAAAATTCATCCACAGGATCTTGGCATTTTACTGGATAACCGCGGCATTGCTGTGAGAACCGGACACCATTGTGCGCAACCTTTGATGGATCGCTTTTGCATTCCCGGCACAACGCGTGCTTCTTTCGCGATGTACAATACGAAAGAAGAAATCGATACGCTGGTAGTTGGACTTGAAAAGGCAATAAAAATGTTGGCGTGAACATGAGTGAACAAAAATCCATACAGGCAGTCGAAGATGAGATCGTAGATGAATTTAGTTTGTTTGATTCCTGGGATGATAAATACGAATACATTATCGATCTCGGAAAAAAATTGCCGCCGCTCGATGAGCAATATAAGAAAGATGAAAACAAAGTACGCGGATGTCAATCGACGGTTTGGCTCGTTGCAGATTATAGAGACGGGAAAATTTTTTTTAAAGCGGAGAGCGACGCAGTGATTGTAAAAGGATTGATCAGTATGCTGATCCGTGTATTGTCGGGACATAGCCCGGAAGAAATATTAGAAGCGAAACTCGGATTTATCCAACAGATAGGCATGACAACTCACCTGGCCCAAACACGTTCGAATGGATTATTATCAATGGTGAAACAAATGAAAAATTTTGCGCTGGCGTATAAATTAAAAAACGAAACAGCAACAAAATCATGAACAGCGAAGAATTAAAAGCAAAAGTGATCGAGCGTTTGCAAACAATATTCGACCCGGAAATTCCGGTAAATATTTATGCAATGGGGTTGATATATGAAGTGGAGATTTTACCGCTGAACAATGTGCAGATCGTGATGACGCTGACCGCACCAAGTTGCCCTGCTGCACAATCATTACCGATTGAAGTAGATCAAAAATTAAGAGAGATAGAAGGTGTGAACGATGTGCATGTTGCTGTGACATGGACTCCGCCGTGGAATAAATCGATGATGTCGGAAGAAGCGCAGTTGGAACTTGGAATGTTGTAATTCGTTTAGTCCTGATCGTGAGACGTGAGACGTCAAACGTGAAAGGCAAAATAAAAAATTATTGTTTATGAAAGTCACGTTTGACGTCTCACGTCTCACGTCTAACGAAAAAAGTTTTTATGCCACAAATAAGTCTAAACAGTCTCATGGCCAATAATGGTCCGAGCTATTCTGAAATAATTGTGAAGCCATACCGCGAAGAATTGGTGCAGGCAGGCTTTCAACAATTGCTCACACCAGAAGAAGTAGAAACAGCATTGAACAGGCGGGATGATAAAATTGCGCTGGTGGTGTTGAATTCTGTGTGCGGATGTTCTGCACGTGTTGGCCGTCCGGGAACAATTTTATCATTGTTCAACAAAGTCGTTCCTGATTTGCTGTTTACCATTTTTGCAGGAATGGAGAAAGATGCAGTAAATCTTTTCCGCCAGAAATATCTCGCGGGAATTACACCATCGTCACCCAATATTGCAATTTTTAAAAATGGCCAGTTGGTGCATATGCTGCATCGTTACCAGATCGAAAGGATGGGTGCGGGTGATATTGCCGCCGAGCTGGTGAATGTATATGATGCGCATTGCACGAAAGAGCAATCGGCAGAAACCATCGAGCATTTACGCCAGGTTTTCATTGAAAAATACAAAGCAGATCCTTTGCAATTATCCAACGAATAAAAAATTATTATGAAAATCACTGCACAGGAAGAATACGGCTTGAGAATACTCATACGCATTGCGCGTTGCAAAGACAAAGAAGGAATGAGTATTCCGCAATTAACCGAAGCGGAAGGGTTGAGCAGCCACTATGTTGCCAAGCTCACACGCATACTGCGCATGAAAGGATTCATCAATAGTACACCGGGATATAAGGGAGGTTATGTGCTTGCAATGCCGGCGCAGGAAATTATTATCAATAATGTGCTGAAGGCATTGGGTGGAGCATTATTCAATACATCTTACTGCGGTTCACATTCGGGAACTATGAAAATTTGTACGAACTCTGTCGATTGTTCCGCTCGTTCTCTTTGGCAAATGATTCAATATACAGTTGATCAATTGCTCGATAAAATAACGCTCCATGATCTCGTGAGTTCCGAATTACAATCCGGAAAAATTCTTGAGCAGGTAGTGCATGAGTTTACGAGAAAAAGTTTGCTTGTTTAAAATATTTCGCGTAGAGCACGCAGAGAAAATGAGTACGCAGAGTAATGCTCCCTCTGCATACTCATTTTCTCTGCGTGCTCTGCGCGAAATACTCTTAAAAGAAACACTGACCTGTATTCCCCACCACCTAAGAAATCCCGTAGTGACTTATTTTGAAATTTCTATGTGTAACTATATGCCTACTTGTAGTGACAAACCTCGAGTACATTTGAGCCCTCACCCCTTGCCCCTCTCCTTTAGCAGAGGGGTTGGGGTGAGGGCTGACTCGTAATAATTTTCAAAATGAGTCACTACTCAAAACTCCGAATTCTCTTTGTATTCGTAAATCTTTACTACCTTAGGCTGAGGCAACTTTCAAAACATCTATCCTCTCCAACCACTCCGGTCGAATTTTCTTACAGGATGCTAATTGGTTGCTTTCTATCCGCCCCGCTTTTGTTTTGTTTAACCCTCTAAAATATATCTAGTATGAAAAAAAGTTTTTCCTTATTACTAGCGACTGCCGCTTTTATTATGAGTTGCAACCAGGACAAACCTGCTGCTACCGAAGAAAAAAAAGATAGCACAGTTGCTGAAACAAAAAAAGTGGATAACACTGTGTATCCTTACAAAGCGTATTATTCTTCATCATTTGAAATTGGCAAGCCTGAATATTCCAAAATCGTATTGGATATCTGGAAAGCCTATGAAGAAAATAAACTTGACGACACAAAAAATTATTGGGCAGATTCTGTAACATTGGAATTTGACGGATATACATTCCATGGTAAAGGCGACAGCGCACTAAAGGAGGCCAAAGTAGAACGTGCGAAATATACTTCTGTTTTCGATAGCGTTGCTGTATGGATTCCTTTACATAGTGTCGATAAAGACGCAGATTGGGTTGGGATTTGGGCAATGGAAACAACAGTTGACAAGAAAGGAAAAAAAGATGTTGCCGATGTGCACGAAGTATGGAATTTCAAAAACGGCAAAGTTGTATATATATCACAATTCAGAGCGCATAGAAAACCCTAAAAAAACTTGAGTAAGGTAAAAAACTTGAGCATTGAATATTGATTATTTTTTAAATTTTCAATATTCAACAATCAATATTCAATGCTCAAGTTGTTTTATTTGCTTCCATAGGTTTTTGGCTTCGCAACAGTAAAGACTCTTGACAAATTAAATCCAAAACGAACACTTCCTTTACTCCACTTGTCGGTAGTGCCCAGGATAAACGCGCGTTCGTTCATCCCTTCACTGTTTGAAAAATGTAATTGAAAAACATGTCCACCTGTTTCAATATCAAATCCAATTGAAAGCGGATCCGTATAAGTCCCTTCTTTTAATCCATAAACGATATGATGATAGTCCACCACAAATGCAACGCGCTTTGATAACTTAAATCTCGCTCCCACTCCAACAGCGTATACATTATTCGATTGCTGCACTGAATCGACAAGATTGCGATGCACCATTTCCGGTGTAAACTGCAAGCTAAAACGTTCACTAAATTTTCTTCCAATGATGAGTGCATTGTAAAATGAAAGCCTTGATGTATAAAATTGAAATTTGCTGGTGTCGGTCGGTGGTGCTTTTGTTGGATCGATCACCATGCTTGAAACAATAACCACTGAAAAAGGAAATGATCCGGGGCCTCTCGATTGCCATACGGGCCGAAGTTTTATAAATCCATCTATTTCTTTTCCCAATGTGCTTCTCCCAATTCCAACCATCACATTTTTCATGATCCCGTAATCCAACCCGATTCGCATTTTTGCTTCGTCCAATCCATATAAATTATTTGCACCGGAATTTATCAATCCAAAACGATGAAGAATTCTAAAATCAAGGACACCTTTTCCTAAAAATTCCATCGATTGGCCATTGATCACGCGTGTCGATTTAAAAGCATTCGACACATGTTCCTTCTTCGGCTTGTCGTCGGAAACGAGTTTCAAAAGATCAGGCTGCTGGCAAAAAACTTTTATGTTGCCAACGACGCATAATATCACAGTTAAAAATAGGGGTGATTTTTTCATATCCCGTAATTGCATTTGATAATATCAATGGACGCACCTTATCCTTTAAGAGGTTCCAGTTGGCAGTCCATTGTGATTTTAGTTTCGTTTGAAATATTCTCTTTGACAATTCCCGGAATATCTATTTTGTAATCAGATAACATGATGCTGAAATCTGCATTCATAGCAACATGACCGCCTTTCACCGTAATCCTTCCGCTTGCTTCAATTTCTTTCGACTGGCCATGAAGATTCATTTTGCCCTTTACTTTTGCAGTGTACACGCCGTCCTTACCATATTTTATATCCCCGTTATTAGTGATCTGTCCCACAAATTCAGCTTTTGGATATTTATCACTCTCCACATAATTTTCATTGAAGTGTTCCTGCATCAATGCTTTTTCAAATTCAAATCCTTTAAGCATAACAGCAAACTGAATGTTACCGGTTTTGCTATCAAGCACAGAAATCACACTCCTGTTCGTCGCTTCTACTTTTTCGAGTTTCGCAGTGGAATTGAAATATATCTTACCGGTTTTCGTAAAAAATTTATCCTGTGCAAAGAGAATCGATACAGGTAACAATAAAATTGCTGATAAGATGAACAACATTTTTTTCATAAAACTGAATTTTAATTTTCAACGGATGATTGAATAAATTTTAATTTTTGATTTTGATCACACATCGGTTCATCTGCACATCCGATCCTAAAAGTCCGGTGGCATCTGCATTGTACCCGGTAAAATTTCCTTTAATGGTTACTGGTTTGTTCTTTTGAAGATCGCCGACAATATTAGATTTTGTCTGATCAACGAGGCACCGCACTGAATTCATATTACCCGATATTCCAAGCACAACCGTGTAAAATCCTTTTTCATCCTTTTCGATTTCTTTTATTGTACCGGTAACAGCAACCACTTTGCCTAAATATTTTTTTGTAGCGGTGATTTCGTTTGTGTTGAATTCTGAGAGCAATCCATTTGCGTCGGCCTGGTATGATTCTTTGATATCAGTCATATCAGGATTTGCCCTGGAAAATTCATGAACGCCGTAAAATCCTGCTGCCATCAATCCGACAATCACGAGCAGGAGAAATTTTCTTTTGTTTTTCATATAAAATAGTTTTTAGGTTCAATTATTCAGCTTGCCATTACTTATCCAGCAAACAATCGTTTGAATCTGCGCGGCGGATAATGAAGAACCGAGCGGCATTCTTCCCGCCTGAATCGACGATTGAATTTGAGCAGACGCATTTGATATCTCACTGTAAGTAGTAAGCGCACCGGGTCCACTTGAACTACCTGCGTTATGACATCCGGATTGACTACAGCTCGATTGTATCAATGGAGCTACATCATTCGCAAAACTTGCAGGTATTCCGGTACAGGTGGAAGCGGTTTTTGGCGGAATCAATAATTGTTCTTTATCGTAGTAACATCCATGTGATACACCGATTACAAAGAATACAAGACAAACTATCAATATTTTTTTCATGATCATTAATTGTTGGGTGCGCCATTTTTGATCCAGATACTAATTTTATTGAGGTCGCAGGATGAAAGCATTGCTCCTCCAACAGGCATCGCATTGTACCCGGTACTGTGAGATACATCTCCCCACAATTTTCCATTTTGCACTTGAGCCAATACACCCGAATAAACAGACAGATCAACTCCGGCAGAAGCACCGCTTCCACCATGACATCCTGTACAATAACTTTGAAGTATCGGAACGATAGATGCAGAATAAGTAACATTGGTGGTATCGCAAGTGGTTTCTGTGCACGTATTATTCAATGCACCCTGGTTGATCCATGTTTTTATCAGGTCAAGTTGCGCTGCAGAAATCGCTGTGTGTCCTCTCGGAGGCATCGTACCATTAGCAATTACACTCACCAGTTTACTGCTGTTTGCATTGCCTGCTCTCACAATTGCCATGATACCACTGTAAGTGTTGAGCGTGTATTGCCCCGCATCACCGCGTGATAGGCCATCGTGACAACCACTCATGGCGCAATTGGAATTCATCATCGGCAAAATCGTATTTGTGAAATACACGGTGTCCGGACTACAGCTTGATCCCGTAATCGGCGGAGGCGGATTCGGTGGCGGATTTGTTGTTGGAATATGTGTAGTGGTATCAGGGTTACCGATACTGCCGGTGGGGAATTGAACTTGGTGTTGACAACTGAAAATAATTACGAGGATCAGGATTAATGATAGTGCTACATAGGTGATCTTCATACAACGGGTTTTTGATAGTGATCGGATAATACTGAATGAATTAAAAAAAATTAGAAACTAACTGCTCATCAATTCACATCACGCACTCCGAAATCGTGCCAATTAATTTCACCTTATATATATAATCGGATTAAAAATTTTTTGTGAACCGATTCCACAAAACCATGACAGGCATTCAAATTCCATTAGCGCATGGAAAATCCTGCCTGTCCCCCCCATTCTAAAACACCAATTCCATCAAAACCCCTACGACATTTCTCATGTTTTTGAAAATAAGTTCCGTTAATAAGGCTCCGGCCAGAACCTATTTGATATACATGAGAACAATTATTTTGTAGTACATTTTTTTTTATGAATCTTCGAATAACCATCGCAAAAATTTCCTGAGCAAACAACCAATGCTGGCCGAGAACGAGGAACTATACAACAGATTTCATTTAGTATTTGAAGAACATTATAATCTTCTCTGCAATTATGCGTACTCATTTATAGGCGAGAAAAACGCTTGTGAAGACATCGTGCAGGAAATTTTTTTTAAAATTTGGGATAAAAATCGCGAGCTCATTCTCAGCGATACTATTCGCTTCTATTTATTCACCGCAGTACGAAATAATTGTCTGACCTATTTAAAAAGAGAAAAAAAGATTGATTGGCAACATTATCAAAATGAAGAAATGCCCGCGGAGCTGCCGGATATCGACAAAAAAATATTGGACGATACAGACTATCTTTCATTGGTGAACAAAGCAATTGCATTGTTGCCTCTAAAATGCCGCGAAGTATTTTTGATGAGCCGGTTCAATAACTATTCATACCGGCAAATTGCCGAGGCATTGGGAATTTCTGTAAAAACAGTTGAAAACCAGATAGGCAAAGCGTTAAGAATTTTGAGAGATTTTGTAAAGAAACAGAAACCTTTCCTGAGTATAATAGGAATGATAAATTTAATCGGTTACCTGATGAGGATTTTATAGGGGATTTTATAAAATTGATGTTTTTTAATTGGAAAGCATGCGTGAAAAAGATTACATGCAAGAAATTATAACCAGGCACCTAAACCACGAAGCCTCCCCACAGGAAGAGGCGGAGCTTTCTGCATGGCTCAAGGAAAGCGACGCTAACAGGCATGAGTACGAACTTACCGTTCGTCTTTGGAATGAAAGTTTCAAACTCGCCAATGCCGAAACTTTCGATGTGCAGGGAGCCTGGAAAATATTGGATGAAAAAATTCAAAAAAAAATTCCGGAAAAAAACATTTCGGAATCACCGCGTATCAGATACCGTAAAGCTTTAATGGCCGCCGCCATTATTTTTATTGTATTCACGGGAGTACTCTTCTACTTCTTCAACAAAAAAAATGACTTAACAAACACTTCTGTTGATGCAAGTGCATCAAACATGAAAATTGCATTGCCAGACGGTTCAATCGTATTACTCAGGCAAGGAAGCCAATTAGCTTACGGAACTGATTTTGGAAAAAAGGAACGGAATGTAGTTTTAAAAGGCGAAGCTTATTTTTCTGTGACACACAATGATCAGCTCCCATTCCGTGTAGACTTCAATAAAAATATGATACAGGTGGTAGGCACATCGTTCCTGCTGCGCTCACATGATAGTACTTCCGAAGTTTTTGTAGAGAGCGGCAAGGTCAGGTTTGCCGATGGCCGCGATCCCAATCATGCAATTATTTTATCGGCCGGAGAGAAAAGTTCATTTAATGGAACAGTTTTTGACAACGGAAAGATCATCGATTCGAATTTCCTTTCCTGGCAAAGAGGGATCCTGGAATTTAACAACGTATCACTAGGCGATATGGTTAATGAACTTAACCAGTATTATAAGGTAAATATCAACATGTCGAAAGACCTGTTCGCGAAGAGTGATACGTTGAAAGTAAATTTCAGATTTGAAAAAACAAGTCTCAACGAAGCGCTTGAAGAAATTCATCTTGCTACCGGAATAGTAATAGAACATGATAAAGAGAATATTCTGTTACGGTTAAAATAATTGAGCGCTGATCTTTTCCTCAATATTATTTTAATGAAGGCAGGTTACAAAGCAAATTGCTATTTGAATGAAGTACACCGAAACCAAATTCCTACACCACCTGCTTAGATTATTTCTTTCATCGGCTTTCCTGATTTTTATTTTATCAAATCCTTCAGTCGCGCAAAAAAAGGAAATATTTACGCAGCGTTACCAGCCTTCATTTAAAAAAGGGACGGTAAAAGCTTTTCTCGAAGATATCCGGCTCAGAACTCAAATCGTTATTGAGTATTCATCCAATAGTCTTTCATTGGAGAATATAATAGACCTGGATGGAACTGAAACTTCCGTTGGCATGGTGCTACAAAAAATTCTGAAGGATCAACACGTGAAATTGATTGAAAGAAGTAATAAAATCATTCTTGCTCCTTCGGCTACACCGATTAATGTTGACGAGTTGGTAGCGGCTTATACACTGTTTGGATTTATCAACGAAGATACCAGTCGCGAACCCATGATCGACGCCACGATCGTCGATGTTTGTCACAATAAAACAATAGTGAGCAATGCGCACGGATATTATAGTTTATCACTACCCGAAGGCAATCATCAATTAAAATTTTCCTATACCGGGTACAATGAAAAAAATATTTCTGTTTCCATTCACTCCAATACGCGTACTGATATTAGACTTTCTGCAAAATCTGAAATGACTGAGATTTTTGTCACGGCAGAAAATCCAATCAAAAAGAATGGCGCGGATAAAATACCATCCGATTTAAATGAACCTTACAATTTTTTTTTAGGAGAAAATGATCCCATACGATCCGTTTATTTATTTCCCGGCGTAATTAACCTTCCGGAAAATTTTAGCGGTATGCTGGTGCGCGGCGGGGGTCCTGATGAAAATTTGTTCCTTCTCGATGGTACGCAAATTTACAATCCAAGTCATATGCTTGGCGCCTTATCGATCATCAATCAAACATCAATGAAGAGCCTGCAATTATTTAGAAGTGATTTCCCATCCAAATACAGCGGATCGCTTTCATCTGTGATTGATGTGTACACGAAGGATGGCAATATGGAACATTGGCACGGCGAAGGTAACCTGAGTGTTTTGTCTGGTTCATTTACGCTCGAAGGTCCGCTCGTAAAAAATAAAACAGCGGTGATGGCTTCGTTTAGACATAGCTGGCCAGAGTCCATGTTGTTTTCATTCTCAAATAACCTAAAACCAAATTTCTACGACATACATTTCAAACTGACCCAGTTACTTGGAAAGAACGACAAACTGATGGGGAATTTTTACAAGGGCCAGGATAAGATAAATCAATCTGGAAAAAATACAGACAATCTTCATCAATGGGGAAATATTGCTGGCTCACTTCGTTGGAATCATTTGATCGGCGCCAAATCTTTTATCAATACTTCGGTCGATGCAAGTCAATACAATAATCTCGGTGGATACAAATACAGCCTGCTCGACGACAATGAAAATGAAGTGCAATCAAGATCCCTTGGAACATTTTCTTCCATTGAACATTATAGCGGAAAAATTGATGGCGAATTTTATTTGTCGGCCAAACTAAGACTCAATATGGGCGCGAAGTATAATCACACGATCATCGAACCATTTGCAACAAAAATAACCGCACATCTTGAGGACGATGAAAAATCATTCACATCATTTACTCCATTGCCATTCGATGAATTATCGGGGTATGCGGAAATCGAATATAAACCGAGCCGTCATTTTTTCTTCCGTCCCGGTATGCATGTTTCAAATTATCAATTCAAAGATTATCATTTCTTTTCCTGGCAACCAAGATTTTTCATGTCTTATCAAATCGATGCAAGAAATCAATTGTTTGCCTCCTACAGCAGGATGACGCAATATCTTCATCTCGTAACAAATCCATATCTCGGTTTGAATGCCGATATCTGGGTGCCGAGTACGGCGATACTAAAACCTGAGCAAAGCGAATCTTATAATCTCGGATATGCTTTTCATAATAAGCGTGGATGGAGGATTTCTATTGATGGATATTGGAAACAGCTTCAAAACATCACCAATTATGCGGATGGGAAAAGTTATTTCATCAATCAAACAAATTGGGAACAAAATATTGAATCAGGAAAAGGATGGAGCTATGGAATGGAACTAATGACCGAATGGACCAGCAGAAAATTCTCGCTTCATTTTACGTATACGCTTTCATGGAGCTGGAGGCAATTTGATAATATTAATCAGGGAGAAAAATTTCCTTTCAAATACGATCGCCGGCATATTATCAATCTTGGAATAGTTTATCATCTTTCCCGAAAATTTGACGTTTCAGCGTTGTGGTCCTATTCAACAGGAGATGTGTACTCGATGCCTGATTATGTTTATCCTGATTATGACAACGCGCAACAAATCACTAATCCCAACGACCTGCTGAAAAATTACCGGTTCATCTACCAATTCAACAGCCTGAATCAATATCGCACTTCCGACTATCAGCGATTCAATGCCTCGATTCAATACTCAAGTTCGAAACAAAAAAAGATAAAATCAATCATTGCGGCTGGCGTATACAATATTTTCGGATCGCCGGATCAATATTCGTATGATTTGCTCGGCTCGCTGAATAACAAAAGTTTAATTATACAATCAGGAAACACCGTTTATAATTTCATTCCATATGTGTCCTATACTCTAAAATTTTAGCGATGAATAAAAAAAGATATATACATAACCGTTATAAATATATTCTTCGCTGGCAATCCATTTTTTTCATTCTCGCAATAATAACGGGATCGTGCAAAAAACAATTATACAACAGCCAGTTACTCCCGGATAAGATGGTGGTACTTGCCGAAATTACTGCGGGAGATTCAGCAAATATTCCAATCGGAGAAACTCTATCGGCGGGCTCAGGGGGAGAAATTAATTTTCAAAAATTAAATTCGGTTTCGGCCAGCATCTCGTCACAAGCCGGTATGCAATCACTATCATTAAATACATCGCCCGATTTCACTGACAATCCCATGGCAGTTTATTCTAATCCGGCCAACTTTGAAAAAAACACTGAATACACGCTTTCAGCTACCGAGCCACAGATTGGAAGCATCTCCGCGACAACAAAAATCCCCAATGACTTTTCTGTTGGCAATATCGAATCTGAGATGGACGACCTGAATGGCAAGCGGGTTTTGAAATTCAGGTTTGTAATAAACGATGCAGGAGATGAAAAAAATTATTACATGTTCGAAGCCGTCAAACAACTTGTGTCAATATCCAGGCATTTTTTTTGGCAAGGCAACCAATACGATTATAATACACCATCCGGGTATGATTTATATCAGCAGGTGAAAAACAATCCGGGCGTTGCTCTTTTGTTAGATACCGTTCTTACGGATCGTTTTATCCGGTTGAATGTATATACGCGCGATAGTCGGACCGACAACGCATCGATGAGCTCGCTCGATAGCAGTTTCAGAAGAATATTTATTACGGATTCATTATTCAATGGAGGAGAATATCAAACTGAATTGGATATTGACAGAACCAATTTTGTCGGCGACAGTCCATCAACTATTGGTATCGTGCGCGTACAAATGAAGTCTGTCGCGAAGGAACTTTATGATTATCTTTCCCAATACGAAAAATATATGCTGGCTTTTGGAAATTTTCCGGTCAACAGTCTCGTATCTCCTTCGGGAAATATCAACAATGGATTCGGAGTTTTTGGAGGTTCTTATAGAAAGCAATGGAGTTTTTATTATGATGTACTACAGTGATTTTTTTCAGCGCATAGGCACAGCAGGCATATAGAAATTGCAAACCAAGACACGGCGCTACTTTTAAATTTTGACTTCGAAAAACCTATCTGTTCAGCAACTCCATTTTCTTTTTTAAATTCTCAAAAGTTTCCATAGGCCCTTTGGTGGAAAAAAGATTGAGCACCCATGTTGGCACGGAACCGCCTGGATCGAGTTGAAGTATATAAATGAGATGAATTTTTTTGTCAGAAATAGTTGTGACATTCCATTGTCCTTTTGAAAGTGGAACACGCACGAGATTTTTTTTTGCTGGTCGATAATCTTTCATACCTGTCGAATTCAGGTTGAATGAGCGCGCAGCAGAATCAAATGTCAATTTAAAATTCGCATAAAAATCACGATTGGTGGCGGGCCATGGCACTTCAACTTCGGAATAATAAATAAACTCCTGCTTGCTGACTTTTTTTATAAGTTCACAAAGCTTGGTTGCATAAGCCCATTGCGGATATTTTTCAACATCAATCAAAATGTCTGCAACCTGGTAAATATTTCCCGGAAGATCCAGTTCAACTTTTATATCATCCATTCTTGAAACATCCGAGTGCCTGTTATATATTTTAATTCCATTTCTTTCCTTTCGAAGCTCCCACGCGTTCTGTGAAAACAACAAATAAGGAATCGATATAAAAATAAAATAAATAAATATCGTCTTCATCATAAGGGCAACCGATTTTGTTTTTCAAGAATGGCCAGATTTGACTCCATTTATCTATGTATTTAAAATGCTGCCTGGTAAACCCGGGCAGTTCACCTATAAAGTAAGAAATCAATATTGAATATGCAAATTATGTCTACGATTAGTCGATTCTATTCGTAGAATTTGTAATATTCTGGCAGTGTCCTGCATTGGAAAGAACCTGATATTTCCAGAAACTTCCTATGTGCACCTATGTTTCTATGTGCCTATGTGGTGAAAAAAAACATACATTCTCGATATTTTTTTCACCACATAGGCACATAGAAACATAGGTGCACATAGGAAGTTCAAACTGAGATGCTACTAATACCCTTACAATTGTAAGACAGAATTAGGGGGAAAAAAGTTATAAATTTTTTTATTCCGTCCGTAAAGATTTTAGCGGATTACTAACCGCTGCCTTGACGGTTTGAAAACTCACAACGAGAATTGTAATCAGCACCGCGCCCGAGCCCGCAGCTACAAATATCCACCAGGAAATATTTGTTCTGAATTCATAATTCTGCAGCCATTGGTGCATAAAATAATAAGAGATAGGGATTGAAATAAAAAGCGAAATCAATACCAGCATCGCAAAATCTTTCGAGAGCAAATTCCAAACACTGAATACAGATGCACCCAACACTTTTCTTACACCAATTTCTTTGGTGCGTTGCTCCGCAATAAATGACGCGAGTCCGAATAAACCAAGACATGAAATAGCCACTGCAAGTATTGCAAAAAATCCGGCAAGGGTTCCAATCCGCTCTTCGTTACCAAATTTTTTCGCATATTCCTCGTCCACAAAATTGTATTGGAAAAGTTCAGATGGATTGAATTTCTTGAACACAGATTCTATTTTATTCAATGCATCTTTTGCTGAACTCTTTGGATTTATTTTAAGAATTGTAATATTCATCGGATCATTACTCGCAACAAAAATGGTTGGCTTTGCTGATTCAAATGGATTTTCCATGATCATGTTTTTAGCTATACCAATCACTTTTAAAGGAGTTCCCCACCATCTTATCGTTTCACCGATTGGTTTTTTAAATCCAATAAAATTTGCCGCGGCCTCATTCAAAATAACTGCGGAAGAATCGGTAGCAAACTCCTTTGAAAAATCTCGCCCTTCTTTAAATTCCCACCCAATCGTCTTTCCATAGTCATATGAAACCAAAATATTTTTAAAATCGATCGACAAATTCGGATCCTTGCCTGCCCAATCCAATCCACTGGTGCTTGAATAAATTGCCGTAGTCGGACTTTGAGATTCGGCCATTGAAACAATTGCTCCCGAATTCACCAACTCTTCCTTCACCGCATTAAAATGTTTATGAATATCATCTGTACCATGAGATACTGCAACAAGTCCCTCGCGCGAATATCCGATTGGACGATTTTTTGCAAATTGAATTTGGCGATACACAATGATCGTTCCGATAATCAGCGTTACCGAAACAGTAAATTGCAATATCACCGATAATTTTCTCGGAAGCGATGCAAATCTCCCTGCTTTAAAAGTCCCTTTCAAAACTTTTACAGGTTTGAATGATGACAAATAAAATGCAGGATAACTTCCCGCAATCACTCCGGTTATTATTGAAAATCCAACTGCAATCAACCAGAAAAAAGGATTGCTCCACAGAATAGACATTTGCTTATCGGCTACCTGGTTAAAGAACGGAAGAGAAAATTGAACGATTATTAATGAAAACGCAAGTGCAAAAAGAACTGTCAATAATGATTCGCTGAAAAATTGAAGTATTAATTGTTTTCGTGACGAACCAACTGTTTTGCGGATGCCTACTTCCTTTGCTCGCTTTTCACTACGCGCTGTACTAAGATTCATAAAATTGATACAAGCAAGCAACAATACAAAAATACCGATGATGCCGAACATCCAAACATATTGTATGCCACCACCGATATTGACACCGTCTTTATATTGCGAATACAAATGCCATCGACTCATCGGTGCCAGGAATAATTGAGGTTTCTTCTTTGCAAGTTGTTCGTTGACTCTTTTCAACTTGGCATCTTTAATCCGTAAAGAAGCTTTATCAAAATCGGCGTTGTCATTTATCTGCACAAACAGTGTGAATGAATTTGGCCGCCAGGGATCCGAGATATTTCTCACCCAGTCCATTTTGCTATAAATAATATCCCAGGTAGATATGAAATGCAGGCTGCCGAAACTCGTATTGCGTGGAAGATCTTCATAAACACCCGTAACTTTTACATCGATGGAATTATCGATCTTCATCATTTTATTCATGGGATCAACATCACCAAAATATGCTTTCGCCGTAGAAGCAGAAAGTAAAATGGATGAAGGATCTTTCAATCCATCCCAAGCTCCTTTGATCATATTTAGCGTGAGCATTTCCGGCGCCTCCTTTTCAAAAAAAACACCTTCTTCCATTAATTTCTTATCATCAACGGAAAGCAGGTGATCATTCCATTGCGCTGCCATCACGATATGTTTGAAATCACCACCGTAATTTTTTCGCAGCTCGTCGGCCAGTGGAAAAGGAACAGAGCTCCAGGTTTGCACGCCACCATTATTCGTCACGTTTTGTAATACTTTGGCAATTCGATTATAATTTTTATGATAGGTATCAAAAGTCAGTTCATCGTGTATCCATAAACCGATCAGTATTACAACCGACATACCGATGGAAAGTCCCGCGATATTGATAATTGAATTTGATCTCGTTTTACGGAGGTTTCTCCATGCGGTTTTGAAATAATTGAAAAACATAATGATCGTATTTTTTGAAGACATGATTCAACGTCAATCCATATGCCAATTCGAAAATGCTTGTGGGACAAGAATAATATTAGAGACCGGTTGAAAAAACTGTACGGAAATGAACACCGAGCGAACGTTTATGGCTTGCGAGAAGTGAAGTCTATTTTTTGAATCGATAATAAACCTGTTTTTCGTTCCCGAGGAAAACCAGTGTGTCTGCGCTTTGTTTGATGACAATATATTCGCCATCGAAACCGTCATATTTAATTTTGATATGATCATTGGAGAGATCATATTTATAAGACGCATTCTGATCAGGATAAAAAATTTTATTTTTTTGAATGACAAACGTTGCATTTTGCTGGCCCTCTGCAGCCCATGTTCCCAGGATCTGATCTTTGGAGATGGTTTTATTATTTCCTTTTTCTGATGAAGTCTGCGCGAATGATTCTGTAATCATCAGAATTGAAAAACCAAACAATATGATGATGCGTTTCATAATATTATTTTCATGCAAGTTAAGATTTTGCGGGGAGGTTTGGGTCATGGTTAATTGAATCGTAGTGGATCAGGTCGAAAATCCGCAAATATTTCGCGCAGAGCACGCAGAGAAAAGGAGTACGCAGAGGAAAAATCTCTGCGTGCTCCTTTTCTCTGCGTGCTCTGCGCGAAATATTTTATAAGAAGCTATATTGACAACCATTATTTCTTTACTCGGTTCGAACTCCTAAAATATATTTTTAACTGCTGACATAGGGCTGTCACTACCCCGCATTTTCTTTGTACTGTAAGCCGATTATACACAAAAAAAATTTAACCATGTCAACAGCAACTATGCAAAGGAATAAAGAGAATTTTTTAGACACAACCGTTAGTTCCTCCGATTTACTTGAACATTGGCAGGGACACAGACGCTTAACCAGAAGGGTAATCGAATTATTTCCGGAAGACAAATTGTTTAATTACTCAATCGGCGGCATGCGTCCTTTTGCCGAGATGGCACTCGAATTTATAGGTATGGCAGAACCTGGTTTGGATGGGGTAATTAGTGGCGAATGGCCATCCATCGATCAAATCCAACATCGCAAAGAGAAAAAACCATCGTTTACAAAAGCCACGCTGCTTGATCGTTGGGATGAAGTGACACAAAAGATCGAAATCGAATGGCCAAAAATTTCTGCAGAGCGTTTCCGCGAGAGAGATGTTGCATTCGGAATGTGGGAAGGAACGATCTATGGATTTATTCTTTATTGGATCGATAATGAAATTCATCACCGTGGACAAGGATATGTTTATTTGAGATCATTGGGAATTGAGCCACCACCATTTTGGGAGAGATAGCAAGTGAAAGTTTGGATGATTTGATTGCCCGTTTCCGAAATAATTTTGCGATGCGTGATCTTATTTCGGGCCGGGCAATTCCAGCTATGTATTGTAGTAACTCAGAGATCTGGCGCAAGTGTTCCCGCAGGCACATGCGAATTTAGCATTAAATCATTTCGCTGCCTGCGCGACTACTTGTGCCTGCATAAGAAATGACGTTGGCACGATCGCCAACAATTTTTATTGAACCCAAAAAGCAGATACATTCACGCAGGCACAAATAGTCTCGCAAGACATAACTTAAAAATTATTTTAACTCCCAAACGTCTTGCGGGAACACTTGCGCCAGATGTGCGTTATTAATTATTAAACTGAAATAACACCCACGACTAGCCAGTCACTACTCGCCACTCGCCTACATAAAAATATTTTCATCCAAAAACTTATTTCGAAATTTTCCTTTCGGATCATAATGGTTGATTAATTTTTTGAAGTCTTCCATCTTCTCATATTTTGCGTGCAATTTTTTTGGAGGGATAGAAAATAATTTTCCCCAATGTGGTTTTGGATTAAATGGTTCCAGTTCTTTTTCAACAATCAATAATAGCTTGCTAACTTCTTCCCAATTTTGCTTCCACGTAAAATGGATTGTCATACAGGGTTCTTTGTAACATGGGCTCATCCACAAATCATCTGCTGCAATCGTTCTTATTTCAGAAATAAAAAGTTGTGGACCGACCTGTTCGGCCAATCTTCCAATGGCGAGCATCGCTTCCATGCCATGACGATATGGAATAAAATATTCTGCCTGCAATTCCTTTCCGCTACTCGGCGTAAATCCCATTCGAAAATGCGGAAGCCGGTCGTACCATGGGCCTGGCACTCCCATTTGTTCGGTGCAATTCTCTGCCGACAATGTTATAATCGGATGTACATTTTTTGTTGCGCGCTTCGCACCAAAAAAATCTTCTTTGAATGCAAACTCTTTGCCTGGTTCTACCTTACTCTTTATCCACACCTCACTGCAATTTTGATTTTGCCAATCAGTAAACAGGCTCACACTATAACCTGCAGATAATATTTCATCAAAATGATTTTTTAATTGATCGAAAGAAAGATTTTCATATACATCCTGTCGAACCTGGTAAGTAGGTTGAATATCGAGCGTAAGTTGTGTAATCACCCCAAGAGCACCGAGTCCAACCACTGCTGCGTGAAAATTTTCACCGTCTTTTTCCTTCGAAAGTTGAACAATCTGTCCATCGGCTGTCACCATTTCTATTGCATGAACTGCCGTTGATAAATTACCATTATGAACGCCAGATCCATGAGTTGCTGTGGTACACGCACCCGCAACTGATATATGTGGCAATGAAGCGAGATTGTGCAAAGCAAATCCCTTTTCATGTAACCAGGGACCAAGTTGTCCATATTTAATTCCCGCTCCAACGGTAACCTGTAGCCGCTTTTCATCCAATGCGATAACCTGGTCGAGATTTTTTGGCGCGACCATTTGGTCAACACTATCGGCAATCCTATTGAAACAATGCCGCGTGCCAAGTGTTTTTAATTTCGAATATTTTTTTACAAGCTGCTGAATTTCTTCAACAGTTTTCGGATAAAATATTTTGTCAGTGCTGTATTCAATATTACCTGCCCAATTTTTCAATCTTTCATGTGGTTGCCAACTGATCATCGGAGAAATCACCGAGCCTGCCATCAATGTAGAAGATAATTTAAGAAAGGTTCTTTTTTTCATATGCATAAAACTTTGTAAGGCGTAAGGGACAAGGTACAAGACACAAGGTACAAGGTACAAGGTACAAGGAAAAATACAAGGCACAAGAAGCAGCGACTCCTTGTGCCTTGTACCTTATACCTTGTACCTTGTGTCTTGTACCTTGTACCTTGTATCTTGTATCTTGTATCTTACACCTTACACCTTACACCCTCTACCTAATCAGCACAAAACTTCCCTTGGCAGTAAAATTTCCTTTTTCATTCGATCCGGAAATAACATATACATAAACGCCGGCATTTGCATAATCACCGCCGAACATTCCATTCCAACCCTGGCTGATATTGCGGGTCGAGAAAACTTTATTTCCCCACCTGTCATAAATGGAAAATTCCGTGAGCAGTATTGTAACATCGGGAGGAATTCTGAATACATCATTTTTCCCATCTCCATTTGGCGTAAAGGCATTGGGCATGTACAAAGGTCCACTCATTTTAATGTTAGAAGTTTTGCTTGCGGTGCATCCATTTACGCCGGTTGCATTCAGTGTTAACAAAGTATTTTCGGTTAAGGGAATAGTTGTTGGTGTTAACGACATCGGATCTGTCAACACGGTTGAGGGACTCCATTGGTAAGAACCTATATCGCCGGAGATGATCGCATTCATTTGCACCACGCTTCCTCGTTTGACAATGGTATCGGCGGGACTAATATTAATAACCGGCAAATCTTTTATACCAATCGCTACGATATTCGAATTCAGCGACTGCACGGAACAAGCGTTCGTACCCGGAAGAAGTGTGCAGCTTATATTATCTCCGTTTTTCAAAGTACTACTCGTAAACACGGGATTGTTGTTACCTGTAATACTACCATTTATCTTCCATTGATATGATGGAGAAGTTCCAGCGTTGTCAGCAGTCGCGGTAAAATTTATATTTGTTCCTGAACACACATCGTTATCTGAAGCGGCGATTGTTATAGACGGACTTACCGCATTGGTAACGGTCATTACTATATCATTAGATAAAGTGACGGGGTGAACGATGCATGTCAATGCAGGATCACTCGTCAATACACAATCCACCACATCTCCGTTCACCAGTGTTGAACTGCTAAACGTCGTGCTATTCGTTCCTACATCAATGCCATTCACGCGCCATTGATATGTTGGACTTCCACTTGCATTCGTGGGGTTCGCGGTGAAGGTTGCTAATGTCCCTGTGCAGATATTGGTAGAACCAGTTGATATACTCAATGCAGGATCAACGGGTGAAGCTACGCGCACCTGGATGATATTGGAATTAATTCCTCCTGCGGTACAAGGACTGTTATCGGTAAATGTACAACTCACAAAATCTCCATCTTTAAATGTATTGCCGCTATATGTTGCGCTGTTGGTTCCTACATCGGCTCCATTTAATTTCCATTGAAACAGCGGGCTGCCATGACCGTTAGCTACTGTTGCAAAAAAAGTAATGTCAATTCCGGCACAAACGGAAACTACATTAGATGAAATACTAATAGTGGGAGGTACTGTATTACTAACGCTCATGGTCAAGCTATTACTTGATGCTGAGTAAGGAACACAATATTCCGTGGTATTGAATGTACAGGTGATCACATCTCCGTCTGCTATATCAGATGCAGCATACGTATCAGTATTTGTTCCAACCTGCACTCCATTTTTCTGCCAGGTATAACTGGGATGATCACCCGCTATATTTGTTGTGGCTGTAAATTTTACATTTGTGCCAGAGCAAATGGTTAATGATGGAGTGTTGATGCTAATTGTTGGAATCGTTGGTGTCAAAAGATTTGCCGACAATTTGATTATCCAAAAATCACCGGCCGACAGAGATGGCTGGTGAATAGGATGATAGCCGGGAATATCGGTGGATACTGCAACTCCTGCTACGATATATCCGCCATCCGGAGTGGGTTTCACAGCATAGGCTTCATCAGTATTATTTCCTCCCATGATCTTCTCCCATTCAAGATCGCCTGTGCTATTTATTTTCACCACCCAATAATCATGGTACTCCACATGACATGTTACCTGCCCATCAAGTGATTCGGCAAAACCTGCAATCACATATCCACCATCCGGTGTAAGTTCAATTGCATAAGCCTGCTCGTTAAAACTCCCGCCATAACACTTTTGCCATTGTATATTTCCTGCTGCATCTAGTTTCACAACCCAGTCATCCGCGTCACCATGGCTGCCGGAAACATTGCCGTCATTGCCACTTGTAAAACCGGCAAAGATAAATCCGCCATCTGTTGTTTTTTGAACGGACCACGCCTGGTCATATGCGCTGCTTCCAAAACATTTCTGCCATTGCAAAACACCTGCGCTGTTCAACTTAATTAGCCAGCAGTCACCCGCACCATGATTACCATTTACATCTCCATCATTTGACATCGTGTAGCCTGCAACGACATAACCACCATCCGCAGCTACCGCCAATGAATATGCTTCTTCATCTTCGCTTCCACCATAACATTTTTGCCATTGTATATTTCCTGTTGCATCAATTTTCAAAACCCAAAAATCTCTCTTACCGTGATTGCCACTCACATCTCCATCGTTGGATTCAGTAAGACCGGCCAGGAGATATCCGCCGTCGCTGGTGATCTGCAAACCATAGAGATAATCATTTAGACTTCCGCCATAATTTCTTCTCCATTGGATATTGCCATTTTTATCCAACTTAACGACCCAATAATCCATCGCTCCTTTATTACCGACAATGTCTCCATCGATTGAAACGCTACTGCCCCCGACAATATATCCACCATCTGCTGTCTGATGAATTACATGTCCAAAATCCCAATTGCTTCCGCCAAGAGATTTTTGCCATTGTATATTTCCTGCCGCATCTATTTTTATAACCCAAAAATCCCAAGTTCCATGCCAGCCGGTAATATCTCCATCATTAGAACCATTATAACCTGCAAGAATATAACCGCCATCGGGAGTTACTTCTACCGACCATGCATAGTCGCCACCGCTGCCGCCATAGCATTTCTGCCATTCGATCACCGGGCCCTGGGCGCAGAGCATGTTGGTCAGCATGATTAAAACAATGGTTGCAAAAAAAGCTTTTATAAAATGCATGGCATAAATCGGTCTACCAAAGATGGTACATTTGGTAATGTCTCAGTTCGATTTTTTTGAGAGGTGGAAGGTGTTTGGGGTAAGGTATGGCAGAGCTCATTTTCTACTCATGGTTTTTATTTTTCAGCCTAAACAACATCATCAATTAACAGCTGTCATACCTTATACTCTACACCTTCCACCTCTCAAAAAAATCAAACTGAAATACTACCTATGTTCTTACGGTGCAAGGATAAGATAAAAACTAAATTTCAGCAGATTTAGTATGACATATACTAATATATGAATGCTGAAATAAATTCTGTCATTGCCTTGAAGTTGAAAGCATTTATTATTGATCGTTACATGGTTAGTTCATTCAAACATTATTCAGCGCCTGCTGAATATATTGGGCAGGAACCACACCCGATTGCCGCCATTTTATTTCCCCTTTTTTGAATATCACCAATGTCGGCACACTTTGTATTTTGAACGCTGCGGCAGTATGCGGACTCTTATCAATATCTACTTTGATGATGGTAACACTGTCGCCCATTTTGTTTTTTACTTCTTTCAAAATCGGCGGCATCATTTTACAAGGGCCACACCATTCAGCGGAGAAATCGACCAACACCGGTTTGTCACCGTTGATCAATTGCTGAAATTTATTCATCACCTCTTCCATGATAAATTCTTTTAAGTACATATCAAGTTACGAATAATTTGAAATCAGAACTACGTCATTTCGAATCCGCCAGCGGCGATTTAGATTATTTTTAATGTTATGGCGGATTCGAAATGACGTAGTTCTAATTTCAAACTCTG
Source organism: Bacteroidota bacterium (assembly GCA_018267615.1). Taxonomy (GTDB): domain Bacteria; phylum Bacteroidota; class Bacteroidia; order Chitinophagales; family Chitinophagaceae; genus Puia. The sequence continues at coordinate 179,150 of JAFDYD010000044.1, forward strand.
CCACTATCAGTTCAATAACGATTCCGAAAGAAGTCCGTTAACAAATGAATGACTACATGTAAATATGTACCGGTTATAAGAATAAATCTTATCCTGTCTATATTTTATGATTTAATAACTTTAACATCCGCTTTTCCTCTGTTTGTTCACGCTTGTATTTTTAATAATCCAAGATGAGAAGCGATCATTAAATCAAAAAAATGAAGCGTATCATCACCTGCAACGATGGCACATGGAACAAACCAAATACCATTGACGATGGAGCCGGTGTAATGACAAACGTTGAAAAAATTTACAAATGCATTTCGGATGTTGATCGCAAGGGAATAACCCAGTTAAAATTTTATGATGAAGGTGTTGGCACCGGACCAGGATTCTGGAATAAGATGGTTGGTGGTGTTACCGGTGCGGGCATCGACAAAAACATAAAAGATTCTTACAAATTTTTAATGTGGAACTATGAGCCGGGTGATGAAATATATCTTTTCGGATTTAGCCGCGGCGCTTATACTGCCAGGAGTCTCGGCGGACTTGTCCGCAACTGTGGCATACTCCGGCCCGAAAATCTTCACCTCGTAGATGAAGCGTATGAGCTTTACCGTGATAGAACGATATTGGCGCATCCTAATTCTGATACAATGCGCTCCTTCCGTCGTCAATATGCTCATAACGGTAATGGTGAAACGCAAATAAAATGCATCGGTGTATGGGATACCGTCGGCGCACTTGGTATTCCATTGCATTTCTATCAACTCTCGAATAAAGAACGATACAGGTTCCATGATGTAACGCTAAGCGATTGGGTAAAGAATGCTTTTCACGCACTCGCGATCGATGAGCGCAGAAAAACTTTTTCTCCAACGCTCTGGGAAACGAGCAAGACGATGCCAAAAGAAAACAGGATGGAACAGGTTTGGTTTTCGGGCGTGCATTCGAATATCGGCGGTGGTTACAAACAAAATGGATTGAGCGATATTACGCTGGAATGGATGATGAAAAAGACTTCGTTACTCGGACTGCATTTCAACAGGGCTGAGTTGAGGGATGATTCACCGAAGCAGGAAGAAATTCATCTTTGTCCAACACTAAAAGGATTTATGCGCGATTCAATGAGGGATTTCTGGATCTATCGTTTTATGGAAAAAGCGCAATGGCGAATTATGTTGTATAAGCGCGATGGACAGGATCCATCAAAAATTTGTCTCGATACACTTGGCCGCAAAATGGACGCACACAATACAAATGAAAGGTTACATGCATCTGCATATGACCGGTTTCATTTAAACTTCGACAAAAAAACTTCGCCATTCTTACAGGAAACGATAAAAAAATTTTTCGATGGAAGCAATATCGATACTGTGGCAAATGATGAAATTGACAGGCAAAAAATTGAATTGGAAAATGCAGGAGATGATCTTGCGAAGGGTATTAAAGTGAGGAAGGTGAGGGCGAGAGGATGACTTCTGATGCAGTTTGAGAAAATAGTGAATGTGTGCGAGTAAAAATTGTGTCTGCTTTATTTTTCACAATCATGAAACTTTATAAAGGTTAAGATGACAACAAACTTCTGATGAATACCAGTCGTTCCAAGTCTGAAAACAATGATGCTCAATATGAGTTATTTCATTTTTATAATCTGATTTCAGATGCTCAAGTCGTCCGTCATTCTTGCCTTTAATTTTGTCAATCAATACGCAGAAGAATTTTTCATACGTTGCCGGAAGCCTTTTCAATTTTTCAATGTCTGCCTGGTAAGCAAAAATTGTATCCCGAAGTTTGAGTTCAATAACTAAATAAGTGTCGCCTGCTTTGAAGCATATGTCCGAAGGGCCTCCATCACCTAAATTCATTTCGCGTTTCCATTCAACATCCAGCATACCGAAAATGCTGAATCGATTATGATAAATGTCCTTTCCCATGCAAAAAGCTGTATACAATTCTGGTGCAAAGAAAATACCCTTCCCATTTGTTTTATTGAGTTCGATGTCAATTGTAGTAACAGTATTTTTGATTGTTTGAAAGAGGGCAGTTTGGTCGGTCATATGATTGCGGTTTACGTCCAAAGCTTTGCAATTGTTTGGCAATTTGGAAAACGTTCAGCTCAGCATCGAAGCAGATTAAAGAAATGAAGTTAAATATAACATCCAAAAGTTTATCCAAGTGCATGTAATTGATGAGATATCTTGTTAATTCAAATAACGAAAAACTTCTTGTTGACTATGTATGTCTCGTCACTTCTTGTCAGCAGTGGGTTTAGGTGGAGTTTTGGTTGTGTCGCCTCTTGAAGTCCCGAAGAATATCTTCTTCGCGGAATCTGAAACCGCCACAATGGATACTTTCACTTCTTGCTGTTTGTCTGGGAGTGATTCTTGGCTCTTCGTTAACCTTGTTGTTAGTAAAGTTATTGCTGCCCCAATTATACCGCCAATCGCTCCTTTTAGAATGTCATACCAAAAGCCATAGCGTTTAAGCTTATACTCTATTCTTGAAATTTTAGTTGCTAGGGATTTTAATTCCGCTTCCTCAAATTGTTTCAAGTAGAATTTGTTTCGGTAGTCAATAGCGCCTTTGGGTAGTAAGTATATGTATCGTTTTGCAGAATCTTCAAATATATTCTCGGGCAAACTGTCTCTCACATGACCATTCAATACAAGAACTTCAATAGCCTCTGTTACCTCAAACCAATTATACTTTGTTATAACTACTTCTTTTGTACTTACTGTGTGCTGGTTTAAAAAAGTTACTCCTTCTGGATTTTTCTCGTACTTTTTTGGGTTGTTCAATATGTCAACCAATACACCAAATTCTAAATAAGATGTTCCGTACTGTCTTTTATAAATAGCGGTCATACCCTTTTCTTCACTTCCATGCGCAGTAATTGTCATAGTCGGCTTTGTATAAAGCACTCCCAAAATTGCATGTTCAAGTATGTTAATATCGTCTGCCATGTTTTGTCAACCTGATTAAATGTGTCATCTGAACCGAAACACTGTTTCCCATTGGCATTACTGCTGACAATCTTTATTGATGAAGCGATCTAAAGTGGCTTTTCCAAAGTAACTCTTCCAAAGTTTAAAACTCTGGAAAAGCTACTCTGGAAAAGCCACTTTAGATCAATCAACAGAATAAAACTATTTCCTTTTTTATTTCGCAAACAATCTCTCTTGCGGCGGTTTGACATTATTCAGGCGTATATAGATGGTCGTTTGTCCGCGATGATGCGTCTGATGTTCGAATACTTTGTTCATCATCGCAAATCTTGTTTCTTCGAATCCAAAAATTTTCTTTTTTTCTCCCCATTTGTTTACATCGGAATTCTTCACAGCATTGATACAATAATCATAGCTCGTTGTTACATAATACATCACAGAATCTTTGTTCTGCGCACCGGGACTATGTTCAATATCTGACTGCAAAAAAGCTGGCGGCTTTTGATCTGAAGCCTGCGACATCAGGAAAAGATTTCCTGCTGCAAGATGAAGCATCTGGTTCGCAAAACTGCGGAGACTGTCAACAGCTTTATATGAATATTTATCTGCCGGCATCGTATTCAGGTAGTCGACGGTGTACGCTTTTGCGCGTTCCCAATCTTTTACCATCTGTGCTTTGATATCTTCAGAAGTCAAAGCCTGCGCATGGCTTTGTAAGGACAAGGCAAATAGATAAAAGGGCAAACAATATGCTACCCTTGCAATCATTTTTTTCATGACTAATAAGTTTTAGGCGGCCAAAGTAGGAAAAAAGAATGAGGCTGGGAATTTTTCCTGCGGGCGAGAGGCGAGTGGGAAACTCACTAGCTAGTAGTTACTCACCACTAACCAGTCGCCACTAGCCACTAGCTACTCGTCACTAGCCCTCCGACCCTCGGGTAGTGGGTCAATTTGAAATATAATTTCATCTCTAGATACTTCAACTATGTGTAACT
>JAFDYD010000044.1:183091-216781 GCA_018267615.1 Bacteroidota bacterium
CCACATAGGCACAGTAGGCACATAGTTACTCATAGAAATTTCAAACTGACCCACTACCGACCCTCGCCAAATTTTGCCCATACTCAATCATTTACTATATTCAACAACTATAAATTTATTTTTAATGAAAACGATTAACAGAAGAAAATTCATTGGACAATCAGCGAAAGGACTCGGCGCTGCCCTTGCATTTTCACAATTGCCATCGGATCTTTTTGCTGCTGCGGCTGCAGCTGGAAAAGGAATCGGATTCCAAACTTATCCATTTCGTGATACGATCGGGAAAGATTTTAAAAATGTATTGAAAATGATGAAGGGCGAAGGATATCAATATTTGGAAATGTGTTCGCCTCCTGGTTATAAGGATGATGGCTTTGCCGCACTAGCAAGTCTGAAAGGAACCGAGATGCGCCGTATCATTAACGATGCGGGACTTACCTGTCCAAGTTGCCATTTCACTTTTACTGAATTGAAAGATAAACTCGACGATCGAATTGCATGGGCCAAGGATCTTGGATTGAAAGTGATGGTTTGTCAAAGTTTCTGGTTACCAAAAACGGCTACCTTAAAAGATTATCGCGACGCATGCGATACACTCAACAAAATCGCCGAGAAAATAAAAAAAGCCGGATTGCAAACAGCATTTCACAACCATGAAATGGAATTTGAAAAAATAGACGGTGTTCTTATCTATGATGCGATGATGGAACAATTTGATCCTTCGTTGGTGACGATGCAATTTCAAACTGAAGTGATTAACCTGGGTTATAAAGCGGCGGACTATTTCAAAAAATATCCCGGAAGATTTGTCGCTTCACATTTATCAGATTGGACGACTGATAAAAAAGAAGTGGCCATCGGAAAAGGTGTTATCGACTGGAAAGAATATTTTGCTGCGGCCTCCACAGGTGGCGTAAAATATTTTTATGTTGAAATGGATCCAAAAGTGTTTAAAGAAAGCGCGAGTTATATACATGGGTTGATGGCGTAGGGTTTGAACCATGATTAAAGGATTGAAGGATTAACATGAAATTCTTTCGACATCGTTGAGATTTTCAGGGTGAATCCTTCAATCCTTTAATCATGATTCAAAACCTTGCGACTTAATCAGAGGATTATTATGAACACGTTTAAATTCTAATTTCCTGGCTCCAAAATTAATTAGTAAACCTACTTGCATTTTATATGCCTCCACATAATTTAAAGCTTGAGCAAGATGTACATCTTCTAATTTCGCAACAGCTTTTAATTCTACCATAATTATTCCTTCTACGAAAAAGTCTGCTCTTCTTATTCCAACACGTTCGTCACGATACCATATGTCCATTTCTTTTTCCCTTTCAAAATTTAAATTAGCCAGTCGCATCTCTATCTCAAATGCACGCTGATAAATTAATTCCTGAAAGCCGTTGCCCAATGTTCTATGAACCTCCATTGCGCATCCGATAATTTTTTCAGTGATGTCTTTGTATAGCATAAAAGCATTTTTTTGATGACAAATTATAGATTGCGGATTTGCGTTGCTTAGTTTTGAACCATGATTAAAGGATTGAAGGATTGCCATGAAATTTTCGACATCGTTGAGATTTTCATGGTAATCCTTTAATCCTTCAATCCTTTAATCATGGTTCAAAACTTAGCAATCGAACAAAGTCCTTATTCGATCCTCTTTGTCTAGCAGCGAAATCATTCCTTACAACCAGCACGATTAAAGCGTTAAAGGATTAACTTGAAATTTTTCCGACATCGTTGAGATTTTCATGCTAATCCTTCAATCCTTTAATCATGGTTCAAAAACTAACCACTCAAACAAAGCTCCTACTCAATCCTTTTTTCCACACAGCGAAATCACCCTTTGCAGCAAGGTTATTTTCTAAAACTTTCCCACCAAAATCCTTCAAAATAGCTTTACTTTTATACTCACCGATTGTATTGCCGATTCATTCATGAATACTATTTCTTATGGCAATTCGTGTAGCTATCAATCACAAAACGACTTATCATTACGACCGATCGGTTTCGTTGTCGCCACATATATTCCGACTGAGGCCCGCCGTTCATTCACGCACACCCATCGAAGCGTATTCACTGAGAATTTCTCCGAAAAATCATTTCATCAACTGGCAACAGGATCCTTTTGGAAATTACCAGGCACGCGTGGTGTTCCCGGAGAAGACAACTGCACTTAGTATCGAAGTGGAAGTCATCGCAAATATGGTTGTCATCAATCCGTTTGATTTTTTTGTAGAAGAATACGCAGAAAAATTTCCGTTTAATTACAGCAGTGTTTTGGCCAACGAGTTAGTCCCTTATCTCGAAATACAGGACAACGGACCAAGGTTACGGCAATGGTTAACCGAAATTGATAGAAACAAAAAAGTAAATATCAATGATTTTTTGGTTGGCATCAACCAAAAACTGAATAGAGATATTGCATATAGCATTCGCATGGAACCCGGTGTACAAACCTGTGAAGAAACATTGGAGAGATCGCTTGGTTCATGCAGAGATTCTGCATGGTTGCTGGTGCAGATTCTCCGTCATCTCGGACTCGCAGCACGTTTTGTGTCCGGTTATCTTGTTCAGTTGACAGCCGATATCAAATCATTGGATGGTCCTTCCGGCCCGGAAAATGATTTTACAGATTTACATGCATGGGCCGAAGTGTACGTTCCTGGCGCTGGATGGATTGGTCTCGACCCTACTTCAGGATTATTTGCAGGAGAGGGTCATATTCCACTTGCATGCACGCCGCATTATGTAAGCGCGGCGCCGGTAGTAGGCACAACTGATCCTTGCGAAGTGCGTTTTGAATTTCATAATACCGTTCGCAGAATTCATGAAGATCCCCGCGTTACAAAACCATATAGTGAAGCACAATGGGCGGCGATTGAATCGCTCGGATACCAGATCGATGTGGATTTGGAAAAAGCGGATGTGCGCATGACCATGGGCGGCGAGCCAACATTTGTTTCTATCGACGATATGGAATCTCCGCAGTGGAACACGGATGCAGATGGAAAAGAAAAACGCGTTTTATCGCACGAATTGATATTTCGCCTGCGCGAACAATTTGGTCCAACAGGAATGATTCATTACGGACAAGGCAAATGGTATCCAGGCGAACCACTGCCACGCTGGCAATATGGTTTGTATTGGAGAAAAGATGGAAATCCGATCTGGCATAATATCGATCTCATCGCGCATGAAAAGATTGAAAGGAAATACACGCACACCGACGCAAAAAATTTCATGGAGGAACTTTCGAGGCATCTTGCCATCAACCCAAAAAATATCAGCGCCGCTTATGAAGATATTTTTTTCTTTTTATGGAGCGAAGGAAAAACTCCCGTGAATATCGATCCGCTCAAAGCGAATCTTAAAAATTCTATCGAAAGAAGAACGCTTGCCAAACTGCTCGACCAGGGATTGGATGTTCCTGCCGGTTATACATTGCCGTTAAAATGGGATTATGAAAATCACAAATGGATAAGCTGTAAATGGGAACTCAATCGCGAGTACCTATTTCTGATGCCGGGCAATTCTCCAATCGGATTGCGACTGCCACTCGAATCTTTACCAGCAATGACCAAGGCGGTGAAACCACAAACCGTTGAACGCAGTTTGTTTGAAGAACTGCCCGCGCTGGGAAATTTTCGCGAGGATGTCATTAGCCGTTATGGAAGAATCTCCGAAGAACCATTCTCACAGGTATCCATAACCGAAGATGATAAGGAAGAGAATATCACTTTTGGTATTAGGACCATCAAGACTGCACTATGTGTTGAGGCGAGAGACGGAATCGTTTATGTTTTTATTCCACCTATGGAATATCTCGAACATTATTTGGATATCATTGCCTCCATAGAATCCACGGCTGCTCGGTTACAGGTACCCGTTAGAATAGAAGGTTATGAACCGCCACGCGACTATCGCCTGGAAAGGCTCGTGATATCTCCCGATCCCGGTGTGATCGAAGTGAATATTCATCCATCAAAAAGCTGGAAAGAACTTTTGCACAATACAAATACTTTGTATGAACAGGCTTTTTTATCGAGACTTGGCACCGAAAAATTTATGATCGATGGAAGACATACCGGAACCGGCGGCGGCAATCATATTACGATTGGTGGCGCTACTCCTGCCGATAGCCCGATGTTGAGAAGACCCGATTTGCTGAGAAGTCTTATCACTTATTGGCAACATCATCCCGGATTGTCTTATCTTTTTTCCGGTCCATTTATTGGTCCCACCAGCCAGGCGCCACGAATCGATGAAGGTCGTGATGAAAGATTATACGAAATGGAAATTGCATTCAGCCAGGTTCCTGAACATGGCTTTATTCCTTTTTGGATGACTGACAGAATTTTTCGTCACTTGCTCACAGATATCACGGGCAACACACATCGCTCGGAATTTTGTATTGATAAAATGTATTCTCCCGATTCTTCATCAGGAAGATTAGGAATACTTGAGTTCCGCGGATTTGATATGCCACCTCATAAACAAATGAGTCTTTTACAAATGCTTTTGATCCGTGGATTGATTGCAGCTTTTTGGAAAAAGCCTTACAAGCGTCCTTTGATAAGATGGGGAACGCAATTGAATGATCAATTCATGTTGTCGCATTATGTATATGAAGACATCAAAGAAGTGGTGAGCTATCTTAATGAAGCGGGATATCCTTTCCAGATGAATTGGTTTGATGCGTATTTTGAATTTCGTTTTCCGCATTATGGAACTGTCAGGATTCAGGGCATCGAATTGGAAATACGAATGGGCATCGAACCATGGCATGTGTTGGGAGAAGAAGTGTCGAGCACAGGAACTGCACGCTATGTAGATTCTTCTTTGGAAAAAGTGCAGGTAAAATTAACCGGACTTAACGGTACCCGGTATGCGCTGATGTGCAATGGTGTTCGTGTCCCTTTGAGAGAAACGGGAGTGAAAGGTGAATATGTTTGCGGCGTTCGTTTTCGCGCGTGGCAACCACCGTCTGCATTGCATCCTACAATCGGCATTGATACTCCGTTGATTTTTGATATTGTTGATACATGGAATAACAGGTCCATCGGCGGATGCACATATCATGTTGCACATCCCGGCGGAAGAAGCTATGAAGTTTTTCCTGTAAATAGTTATGAAGCGGAAAGCAGGCGCATCAGTCGTTTTTGGGATCATGGACATACACAAGGGCCCATTCAGCCGACAAAAATAATTGGAGGCGCAACGCATTTTGTAGAAGAAAATCACCATGCTTTTAGTGGAACAGTCCCCGAAGTAGAAATCAACAAAGAATATCCGCACACATTAGACTTGCGACAATATGCGCGGAGAAATAGATGATAAATTTTTTTTCATTGGTAATCAGCGCTAGCGCGTGACGTCATTTCGAATCCGCCGGCAACGATTACACATAAACGCATATTTCGGCGGATTCGAAATGACGCTCAGTACTACGCTTCGTGCCTTCGTGTCTTAGTGGTTTAAAATAAATCGAACCGCTAAGACACGAAGGAAGCCACTACTTCCGGATTAGTAATGACAGATTAGTTGTGGTATTCCTTTTGCAACATATCTTACCTTATCACTAACTTGAACACCATTTGATTCGTGAATACAATTTTCTAATTTCAACTTCATGCAACTTTTTAAATGCACCAATTGCCATCAGCCCATATATTTTGAAAATATTTTTTGCGGTAATTGCGGAAAGGCGCTTGGCTTTTTAACGGAATCGATGCATCCGGTTGCATTCGAACCGGGTTATCTTTATCAATATTGTGCAAACTATCATCAAGGCACCTGCAACTGGCTCGTTCCGGAAAGCAGTGGATTTGTTTATTGCAAAGCATGCGATTTAAACAGAACGATTCCTGATTTAAGCAACCCTGATTACATGCTTCGATGGAAGAAATTAGAAATCGCAAAACATCGCCTGATATATTCATTATTAAGATTCAGGTTGCCACTCTCGAGTAAAACAACTGATCCTGAAAATGGGTTGGCATTTGATTTTGTTGCCGATCAATCAACAGATCCAGACAAAAAAATATTCACGGGTTATGCAGAAGGATTGATCACCATAAATATTGCTGAAGCAGACGATATAGAAAGAGAGATGGTGAGAAGAGCCATGCAGGAAGTCTATCGGACTTTGCTAGGACATTTTCGTCACGAGATTGGACACTATTATTGGGAAAGACTCATCGCAGGAACGGAAAGAATAGTAGCATTCAGGGAGCTTTTCGGAGATGAACAAGCAGATTATAAGAAAGCGCTCAAACAAAACTACCAGTCAGGCGCACCCGCTAATTGGAATGATAATTATATCAGCGCATATGCAAGCGCTCATCCATGGGAAGACTGGGCAGAAACATGGGCGCATTATATGCATATCATCGACACACTTGAAACAGCTTACTCTTTTGGATTGAGTGTGGATCCCCTCATCTCAGGTTCTTCGGAAGATTTAAAAGCAAATATCAAAATCGATCCATATCATATCAACGATTTCGAAACAATTATCGGCTATTGGTTACCGTTAACATTTGCTATGAATAGTTTGAATCGTAGTATGGGTTTGAATGATCTCTATCCCTTCGTGATTTCAAATCCCGTAAAAGCAAAAATGAAATTCATTCACCAGGTCATTCAATCACACTTCTAATCGAGCCGTCTTACATCAACCGACACATCGAGTTTGTGACTGCCTGTGCTGAGGATGACTCCTTTTAAAGGTGGGAGATCGGCGTAATCACGTCCCCATCCGATGGTGATATGCTGATCTGAAGTGATCAGGTTATTGGTGGGATCAAAATCGATCCAGCCAGACTGAGGAATATAAACAGAGAACCAAGCATGAGATGCATCCACACCTACTAATTTTTCTTTTCCGGCGGGGGCAATGGTTTCGATATAACCACTTACATAACGCGCAGGTAAACCCATCGAACGAATACATGCAATGGCAAGATGTGCAAAATCCTGGCACACACCTTTGCGTTGTTCCATCACCTCTGTGAGTGGAGTAGCCACCGTAGTGAAACCAGTTTTAAATTCAAAATCACGATACATGCGCTGCACAAGATCCCAGGCGGCATCAAACAGGGAACGGCCCGGCGTGAAAGATTGCTGTGCATACTCATGGATCTCTTTTGTAAAATTTGTAATCGATGTAGCAGGAATAAATTGTCGCGCTTCAAAATTTCCCAAACCCGGTTCTTGCAACATCGCGCTCACATTTTCCCATGGAATATTATTATACAATTCCATTTTCAGATTCCGCTGTTTAAATTTCTCGACCTGTGAAAGCACGGTCACTTTCAAACTGCTGTGTTCCTGCTGCACTGCAAAATATAAAACCTTGTTTCCAAAAAAATCTTCATACTCATTCATCACATCCGGTTGCGGATTAATTTTGACAATTGTTTTCCGGCATTCCTGTAAATCCGTATTTCGCGGAATCAACATTGCTATGTTGTGACAAAGGCTCACCGTTTGATGATACTGATATTCCGTGGTATGCGCGATCTGGTACCTCATTATTTATCAGTATTATTTGTGAATAATTGTTTCGAAGCCTGCGCGTGCATGAAATATGCTTTTGAAATAACGTTCGGTAAACTGTACAGCAGTTTGTTCATTTTGGTAAGAAACACATCCAGGTTTTTATAGATGCCATTATTTTTTTCAGGTTCAGCAAGTTTTTCTTTTGATGCAAGCTTCAACATAGAATATGCTTCAAATACCAATCGCTCGTGATCCGGAAGCTGATGGCCGGAAGAAATTTTCGGCAAACCTGATACATCCACTTTTAATCTTTCTAACTGGTAGAGTAATGATCTTGGATTCAACGGATCCAACAACATCAAATCGAGAACGAGTGATGGTTTCAAATGCGACCTGTATTTGTAACGATAATTCACCAGGCATTCATTGCTTTTTAAAACTGCTTCCTGCAAAATATATTCAATCTGCTCATCGTGACGTTGCACCAACGTTACGCGCAACATATTTATCAATAATAAACTCTGTTCAATCTTTCTACCCATATTCAATAATGTCCATCCCTGCTCACGCGAAATGCTTTCACGGTTCAACCCGATAAACGCAACCATCGATGTAATCAGGTTATCGAGCGCATAAATAATTCTATGGTGACTTGATTGACGTTGTTCAAATGCTTTTTGCCAATTCTCTTCCATATCGCGCAACACGCGCCATGTATCGGTTGACCAATGATCTCTAACAGTATAAACCGCGCGATTGAATAATCCAATATTGTATGCAAGGCTCCCGGTTTTTTCTGCATCGAAAAGAATTTCATTTAATTCTTCCCAGGGCTCTTTTAATTTTTTTTCACTTTCAGGACCAATAAACCCGGGAAATGTATGCGTATGCAATGTCAGCGCCTGCAATAAACTTTCCTTGATATATTCATCGTTATCAGAAAAAGCTTTGTTTGCTTCTTCTACAAATTGCATAACCGTGCGTTGAAATCTTGCATTACCCAAAACACGTTCAGCATATCTTCCAACCCAAAATAAATTTTCAGCAGTATGACTTGGCAACACTTCACTTTTATATGTCATCCCATTTTCCGGCGCCTGTTCCAATTCTTTTCGCACATTGAAAGTACTTCCTGATTCCGCAGAAATAATCCAGGTGTCTTTACTGATACCACCCATCTGGTTTGAAATAATATAATTTCCATAATCTGCAGACGTGCGTGTGAGTCCACCTTCCATTGCTGTATAACCATTACTGCTGCTCACCGCAAAACTTCTGAACAATGCATCACGTGGTTCTATTTTTCCATTGACCAACGATGGACTCGCTGCGAAATTTGCTTTTTCTTGTCCAACGAATAAATGCGGCTGTGCCTTGATGCGTTGTTTCAATTCATGCAATTGATTTGCGGTGAGTGATGTTGCATCTACCGAAGTTCCGACATTGGATCTTCTTGCAATTCTTTTAATAACAAGTGAACTGATATTATCCAATACATATTGTAACGCCGATGGCTGACCGCACCACCATGATGCGATACTTGGTAATTTTAATTCTTCTCCCAATAAAGTTTTTGCGATCGCAGGAAGAAATGGAATCAATCCCGGATTTTCAATCACGCTGCTTCCAAGCGGATTCGCGATGCTCACATTGCGGCTGCGAACGGCTTGTAATAAGCCGGGAATTCCCAATTGAGAATCTTCTTTCAATTCAAGTGGATCACAATACATATCATCGAGTCTGCGCAAGATCACATCTACTTTTTCCAATCCACCCAATGTTTTTAACCAGACATAATTATCTCTTACCATCAAATCATTTCCTTGTACCAAAGTAAATCCGAGGTAAGAAGAAAGATATGCGTGTTCGAAATAGGTTTCATTACTTGGACCGGATGTAAGAATTACAATTCTTGGTTCTTTATTATTATTGGGAGCGATGGATGTGAGCGCATTCCTCAACGAATGAAAATATGGAGAAAGCCTTCGCACTTTTAGTCCGTTGAATAATTCAGGAACAATGCGCGCCATCGTCAATCTATTTTCCAGCGCATAACCGGAACCGGAGGGAGCCTGTGTTCTATCATTGAGCACCCAAATTTTTCCATCAACGGTTCTCGCCATATCGGCTGTATATAAAACGAGATGGTGTTTCCCCGGAAGTTGAATGCCTGCACACTGACGAAGAAAGCCCGTGTGGTTGTAAATGATTTCCATCGGGAGCAGACCACTCTTCAACAATGTTCTTTCACCATAAATATCTTTTAGGATCAGATCGAATAAAGTGGCGCGTTGAACAAGACCGCTTTCAATCAATTCCCATTCGTCCTTGCTGATTAAAAATGGAATGATATCCAATTTCCACGGACGATTAAATCCTTTTGGATCGCCATAAATATTATAAGTAACGCCATTCTCTGTGAGGAAACGCATCATATCCTGCCGGCGATTCAAAATTTCGTCCTCGCCAAGTTCAGCAAAAGAATTGAAGAAGATTTTCCAATAACCAGAATCCAGGTATTCCAGAAAAGAAGGTGACAGATCCGTTTGAGAAATCATGAGTTTGGGTTAAGCAGCGCTAATTTGGTTGGATAAAATTAACAAAATCTACCCTTAAAACGCAGTTTACTCGATTTGATTATCCCGAAAATGAGATTTGATGTTAATAAAAAGTATTTCGCGCAGAGCACGCAGAGAAAAGGAGTACGCAGAGGTTCTCTCCTCTGCGTACTCCTTTTCTCTGCGTGCTCTGCGCGAAACATTCTTACAATTCGCAAATTCACTTATTAACTATTCTGTAGCAACCTGCGCACTGCCCCAATAAAAGTCTTCGGCCCTGGTTAATATTTTTGCGCGAACCGAAGTTGGGATACGTGAGGCGTCTCTCGTAAGGAAATAACCTTCGCTGGCTTCTACATCAACTAGTCCACGAGATTTTATTTTCACTTGTGCTTCACCATCCAGATAAACTTTTAAATCAGGAGCACTAAGTTCTCCCTGTGAAGAAATGACAGAGTTTCCATAAACCTGGATAGAACTCAACATAGCAGCAGGAACAATGATCTTTGTTGTAGTCGGTTGGTTCACCCATTTAGCCCGAACTGATAATGTTCCATTTTTTAATTTGACAGCAACGAGATTGATATCCACTGTTGTTCCTTCAACAGTAATGCTGTCTGACATTTCAGGGGTAAGCACAATTTCAATATTGCCCCAAATTTCGAGACGTTGATAAATATCGTGCAGCACAATGGTTCTGCTGAACACAGGTTTCTTATCACCGATTTTTTTTGCGAGTGATGTAAGAGAAATCAGGAATGAGAAGAATAAAAAAATGCAGCTCACTACTGAAAAAGGAATCGTTGGACGAAAATTTTGTAACATAATGATAAGGTTAATGGTCAACAATGATATTTGAGACTGCAAAACTAAGCCGGTATAAAATTTTTTTTGGAGACAAATGACTCAAAGGCAAGTTTAATTTCCCGATCGGAAATGAAGAGCAGACTATCGGATTTGAGTGAATTGATCAATGATCAATCCTTTGCGGCTTTGCGCCTTTGCGAGATAATTTTTTCACGCAAAGGCGCAAAGCCGCAAAGAATAAAATACTCAGAAGTTTTTTGTCGACGTTTATTCTATATCATATTCCTTTCGCAAAAATTGAATCATATGAGCCGCGAATGGACGGCGTCGCCGAAGATTGTCCAGATAATTATTTGTAGCACCTATTTCGTAATCCGCTTTATTAAAAAACCATTTTATTTTCTGTGGATCGCTGGTGATAAGCGGCAATAGTTTATCTGTAAATTTCCCGTTTTTATAATACGAGCTATCGTAAGTAATCATGTAGTCAAATATTTCATGTCCCGCTGCTGTTGCCTGATCAGCTGCGGAAGAATATAAAGTCTCCGCTGCGTAGATTGATTTTATTTCCTGGTCGTATTTTGCGATGCTGTCTGCCACATGATGACTTCTTATAAGGCGCAATCCGCCCGAATTTTTGAGTTGAAGCATGGTTGCATCATTGCTGATAAATATTGAATAAAAACTTACGGATTTCCCTGTGTACTCGTAGAATAATTTACGAATGGCCGGATCAGAAAGGTTTTTTGTTGATAAATTCGCGAGGTCTTTTAATCTTTTTACTTTGGCTTCATTTTCAGTTATGCACGCATTCAACGTTGCTGTATCGTCTTTTAAATTCTGAATAAGGCTATTTATATACTCCTTTTCTTTTTCTTTATCACTGATACTTTCACGAAGACTTTCTGCTAAAAAACCCAAGGTAACAGCGAGGAAAATCATCAGAAATTCCAGGAAATAATCTTTGAATTTTTTTGCTTTTTCGTGTTTGCCAGAATGGTGATGCACTTCCATACGAACCGTGATTTAATACAAGATTTTATAAAGATTAAAAGGAAATTACTTATTTCTTTTTAATCCGTGAAAATCCAGTAAACCAATAGAAGCGCGGTTTGATTTTTTTTAGGTGGAAGGTACAAGGTGTCTGGTATGGCAGGCTGTTAACTATTAACGCCTCTGAGGAGGAAAAACAAAACGCTAAAGTTGAAATAACGCATGCTATACCTTACACCCCATACCTTCCACCAAAAATTCAATGTTATTCTTTCAAGCTTCTCAGGTAAAGAATACTTTGCGGCACTTGTCCAATCACATTATTACTTTCGTCCTCTATAAAAAAATGTTTGATACCGATTTTTTTTGCTTCTCGCAAAATTCCGGGAATATTAATTTCACCAGTTCCAAGGACAACATCATTCTCTTGCGAAGTGCCACCGGTCAGATCTTTCGTTACTCCTTTTCTCAAATCTTTCAAATGCATCAATTTCCAACGCTTGCCATATTTTTTTAACAGCGCAACAGGATCGCCTCCTCCAAATTGTATCCAAAGAATATCCATCTCAAAAGAAACATATTCAGGATTTGTATTCTTGAAAAGATAATCCAATAACGTTCCATCTTCATAAGGTTGGAATTCATAACCATGAGCGTGGTAGCAAAACGTCAATCCGTTTTCTTTGAAATATTTCCCCGCCTTATTAAAATCTTCCACTGCTTTTTTCGCATTCTCAATGGTGAATCCACTTTTATCATGAGGGATCCATGCGCACATTACATATTTCGCTCCTAAAATTTTCGCACGATAAACAACGGAATCGGGATTTTTTATCAAATCATCATATCCACAACCGGTGGATGGAATACTGATACCTCTTTCATCGCAAAGTTTTCTAAATTCCTGCGGCGATTTTTCACCTCCTTCTATTTCAGTAAATCCCATCATCTTAATTGTGTCCAACGTTTTCGTCACATCGATCGGAAAACTTTTTCTGAAAGTATAAGCCTGAACTCCGAGTGGTGCCGTATACAATGACTTTTGCGAGTATGAACTCAGACTGAATACAGTTAATAGAAAAAGTGCTGTTGATTTTCTCATTGCTTTTTATTTGACCACGCTCCCCTCTCCTTTAGGAGAGGGGTCGGGTGTGAGGGGAGAGAATTTATTTACAAAAAACAAATATGAATGTAAGTAAAATAATAAATTTAATCTGCTTATCCGTGAATATTAAAGTTTGAGACGCATTGATCAATTCTTAATAAAAAAAATTCCTGTCATGCATAAAGCAACTCTTCTTCTTTCGATTTTCGTTTTATTTATTAGTTCAGCCGTCTTGGCGCAATCTGCGGACGAAAAAATTATTGCGGACCGCATCGAAAAATTTCGCAAAGCGATGTTGCCGCCAGTCGATAAAGCAACGCTCGAAGATTTAACAGCAAAGGAACTCAGCTATTGTCATTCTTCCGGATTCCTGGAAGACAAAACTACTTTCGTCGAAGATCTTGTGAAATCAAAATGGGTATTTACGTCGATTTCATTGTCTGATCAAACCATAAAAATCGCAGGTGACGCAGCCATCGTCAGGCATCGTATGACGGGTGAAACGAATAATAATAACGTGCCCGCAAAAGTTGATATCATCGTGCTGCAAGTGTGGCAAAAACAAAATGGCTCGTGGAAATTGCTAGCGAGACAGGCAGCGAAGATTCCGGCTGATGTGAAATAAATGTGCGGATGCTTGCATCAAAATAGGATTAATAATAACTATAAGTCTGGCTAATATTAAAATGCTTTGCCGAATCCGGCCCACTTGTATAAAGCAAATCTCCTGTTTGTGTCAGCGGCACATTATTGTTATTGTATGTGTAATTATAATTCACAATATAATTATTACCCGTTCCCGAGCGGGTTACTTTAGCAGGATTATTTTTTTGAAACTTAACTCCAGGCAACAATAACAAATGATCAAAAAAATCTGGTTTAACCAAACTAAATCCATCTTTATTAATCTTGTTATCATAGTTTTCAAAATGATCGATCAATGTCACTGCGGTTTGACTACCTACTGCAAAACGTTGATCTTTTAATTCAAGCAGATTGCTATCAGCCTGATAAGTAAATGTCAATGTACGATCAGGCTGGAAACCGGCGTCGACTTTTAACTCCCATTCAATTTCCGCAAGTTGATTTCCTGTATAAGTGATAAAGGCGCGCCTGTAAAGTTTTCCATTCTTATCGACATACGCGACAAAATTTGCCTTGCCGTTATTGTCGTATGCGTATTGTAATTTATCCTGTGCGTCGGGTGTAAAACTTCGCAGTTCACTCAGTCTATTCCCCGTATAGACTGCTTCGTATTGGATGAAACCAGAAGCAAAGGAAACTCTGCTAATAATTCCGTTTGCATCATACTCGAAATGATAATAAGGAGATGGAAGATTTGGTACAACTATTTCCTTCAACAATGGAAATTCCGCCGGTATCGGCGGTGGTGTGCCGGTATTATCTTTATGACAGCCAAGAAAAATGACTGCTAGCACTATCGCTGAAATGATATATTCACGTTTCATGGTTTTTTTGTGGGGCAAAATTATCTAAAGTATTTTTTACGCCAAATTCAAAGGTGAATGAATTGAAGTGAACTGTGTATGCAATCTACTAACCGGTTAATAAATGGCGTTTAACTGCCTTATTGATTTACCCATCGGTTTGTACGATAAGCTGTATTAACTTAGCGTAAAGCCTTTCGTTATGAACGATCATCTTCATCGCAGAAAATTCCTGGTATCACTGGCTGGAGTGCCGATCCTATCTTCTATCGGAGTGTCTGCAGTATCATCGCCAAAAAAAAATCCTGCAAATGCAAATGGATTGAAGACAAGCCTGAATGCTTTCTCTTTCAATGATGCATTATTGAAGGGAAATATGACGATTGATGACATGATTGATTTTTGCGCAGCTACCGGGTTTGAAGGCGTTGATATAACCGGTTATTATTTTAAAGGATATCCGCAGGTTCCACCCGACGATTATCTCTTCCAGGTAAAAAGAAAAGCTTTTGGGTCTGGTGTTGAAATCAGCGGCACGGGTGTACGAAATGATTTTACGATCGCTGACAAATCAAAACGCGATCTCGAAGTAACGCTTGTAAAAAATTGGATTGAAGTGGCAGCGAAAATCGGTGCACCGGTAATTCGCGTGTTTGCAGGAAATCAAAAAAATGAAGGCATTCCCAAAGAGCAGGTTACAGAATGGATGTTGAAAGATATCCAAACCTGTGTTGATTATGGAAAGCAGCACGGTGTTATTATCGGCTTGCAGAATCACAATGATTTTATTCAAACTGCAGAGCAGGTTAATAAAATGATTGAAGCGATCAATTCACCCTGGCTGGGTTTGATATTAGACACTGGTAGCTATCGCGTATTGGATCCTTATGAAGAAATTGCGCGTTCGGTAAAGCATGTTGTGAATTGGCAGATCAAGGAAAAAGTTTTTTTGAATGGAGCTGAAAAAGAAACTGACCTCAACAAATTAATGACGATTATTAAATCTTCGGGCTACAAAGGTTATTTACCAATAGAGATTTTGGGCGAAGGAGATCCGAAAGCCAGAGCAACGGCGATGTTTGGAAAATTGAAAAAAGCATTGGCGTAATGCGCAATTGTTTGAACCATGATTAAAGGATTGAAGGATTACCATGAATATCTACCCTTATTTCTGATCTTACAGCTCAATTTATGATATCATTTTACACGGCGGATAAAAAATTACCGTAGATATTCACGGTAATCCTTCAATCCTTTAATCATAGTTCAAACAGTTGTTCCTCACTCATCTTCTTCCATACTCTTTATCAACGCTGCAATTTGCTTTTCCTGCTTTGCCTGAGTGTACTCTTCTTCGTAATAAAGATGTCCGGTAGCTTTATCAGAAGATATTTTTGTTGCATCCACATCGAATGGCCCGGCACAACCCAGGTGAAAAGTTTTTTCCTCCTCTTCGTATGATACCTTGAAAAAAAAGAAACGCGATTTTTTCCCTTTGAAAGAAATTATTTTCTGCGCAATGAATGTAATCGCATTTGGTTCATAATCATCCTCGATAGCGGATTCATAAACCATGCTCTCGGCAAAATATTGTTGTGTGAGGTATTGGCGTGGAAAAAGATTTTGACTCTTCAATTCTTTTAATTCGTCATAAAGATTGAGGCGGTAATTTTTATCCTTTGCCAGTTTTAATAAAACCTGTGGGTCAACTACCTGCTTATTTTCCGTTAATGCCACCACGCATTTAATTCTCAGATAATTTTTATCTAACTGCAGCCATTTTTGCAACATGCTATTGCAGTCGGGGCTATTGATCTTTCCTAGTACTTTGATCAGATGCCTGTCTTCATAAACATATTCATCGACATGTGTACTTAACTTTTTATAACGAAACGCAGCGAATTTCAAAATATCCTGACTATAAGGTTTGATCATATCCACAGAAATGGCATTGCTATCAAGCAAATCAGCAGCGAGGAATAAAACAACAGGCGCCATAATGGTATCCTTCAACAAGGTTAACATTCCGGGAAACATTGTGGCAGATAATTTCAAACTATCGTTGAGCGTATTTCTAAAAGAATACGGAAGTTCTTTTACCGGCGGTGATTGTTGGAGTAACTTCAAAAGGTCGACATAATTTTCTTTCGTTTTGTATTCTGCTATGAGTTGTAGTAATATATTTTTGACATTGCTGTCCGATACAAGTGCATAATTCTTCTTTGCAAAATCCAGGGATGAATTGTCTTTTAAATCGGCAAGCTTGTGGACGATCAGACTATTGGTGGATTGGTAATCATTTTCTGTATCGATATATTTTTTCAGCAGCGCTTCATGCAACATCGGCAATTCGCTTTTTTGAAACGGTGCAATCTTCAATGCGTCGTATGCTTTTGATCTTGTGGCGGAATCTTTACTCAACAAATCTTCCAATAATATTTTCGCCTTCGATACTTTCAGATTCGATACCGGTGCGGGTTTATTAAATGTAAAATCATCAAAAAATTTATTGATGTTCTTATCATTGCTATTTTCTTCAGCCTCGGTGACTACCAGTGTGTAGGCCGTATCACCAAATAAAAATGTTCTTTTGCGGATTATATTAAAAGAACCTTTTTCTTTTTTTACGATTTCAACACCTTTAAGATTTCCGCTTTGAACATATTTTTTGCTCAATAAAGTGTCTTTATAAGTGATAGAACTTTTTTCAAGTTTATTCCAGAATGAAGTATCACTGGTTTGCCAGAAATACTTTCCCATATCTTCGATAACAACTTCGTATGTAGTTCCCCGTGAGCCGTCATACATTTCATAGGCATCGGAAGAATAAACATCGACGGTGTCTTTTGTGCTGCGATATCTTATTGGTGAAGGTCCCCATATTGTAAATAATGAATCGGCCGGAACTCTTTTTGCCCAGGACGATGCAGGATAATCCAGCAAGGTGAATGATTCCATAAATCGGCTCACGATTGGTTTGGGTTCGTCCGATCCATACATCGCAACTAAACCATACCACCTGTTCCCACGAAACTCATAATATATTTTTGCGTTAACACCGGCCGATGGAATATGTCCTTCGAATTCCAGCACTCTATGATTATTTTTCACATAAGTGGTGTCCGATTTTATATTGGAATATTTCTTAATCACATTATCATGAATATTCCGCAGCGTTGCACTATCGTTTGTAATCGAATACCCGGGAGCCGCCTGGTTCACACCAAATAAAAAATACGAACCTGATTGCTGATCCACGCAAACCATCAAATTCGATTTGATGCTTTTGTCAGTCGACTGTACCAAATCCGCTCCTGATTGAGGTTTGGAAGGAAGATCGATTTTAAAAGAAAAGGCAGAATCTACATAAGTAAAAATATTGGCGTCGGTTGTGAGGGATTTTTCAACGGGTTGATAAGAAGCAAGAAATTTTTTCAATTCAGCAAGCGGCTTTACATTCTCGGTTGTTGCAAATCCTACTACTAAATAAATGACATTGTTCTTATAGAGAATATATCCATGTTTATATCCTTCCATATCCCTGCTTTCAAGTTCCTTTCCGCTGATATTATTAATGGTGATGTCCTTTGCACTTTTCAATTTTCTTTCTTTGAAGACATTTGTCGCAAAAAGCTGCAGCATACTGTCGACATTCTTTTTTTCATGTGGCACATTGATGCTTGCAACGAGATAACCGGTACTGTTGAAAATATTAAAATACATTTTCATCTCTAGCAAACCATACATTTCAATATCGCCCGGTTTGCCCGGCATATTCACATGATAGTAGCCGTTAGGATCATCTACTTTTGTCCAGGGAATATCCACCTCGTGAAATGTGTAATCGGATGATTTTATTTTTTTTGAATAAAATACAGGTTCTACATTAAAACCTCTACTGCGCAACAATTTGATGAGGCCTTCTGCGCCCGGAAGATGCGCGGTTCCAACTGCAAAAACCATCGCGCGTACGTGAGCCAGGCTATCCATACGCCGCGCCATTTTTTTATTTCGCTTGATGAGCAGCGCATCACGGTAACTGCTATCCGTAAAATTAATCATGCTGTCAACCGAATTCAAATCGCTGTTGATATAAACCTGCGTCATCTGCTCGATTTCATTTTTCGAATTCGCTTTATCACTTAATGCGATCTGTTTGATATCTGATTCGTCGATCAGGTTGTCGATCAATCCTGCCTGGTCCGACATATCTTCCACACCTCCCGTCCATTTTCCCTGACGCCGCGCAATATCAAACAGGTATGCATCAACGATCGTTTCCATCTTGCCTTTGCGATATCCATCTTCCAGCCATTTATTTTTTTCCCGGAAAATATCATGAGAGGTGATATGATCAGCGGGCTTGTTTAATTTTTTTGACAATTGAGTAGAATATTTTTTGAACTCTTTTTCGTTCATCATATCCTTAATAAGTTTTCCGTTTTTTATTTCGCGTTTTACAAGGTCAACGATATAAGGTGTCATATCATCCGGGTTCACTTCAATGGCAAATCCATCCGATTTTTCAATTGCGCTATACAATGAATCACCAAAATTAAAAATGCGTTCGTCGGTTAAATGCAAAGTGCCGTAGAGATATGAAGGTTTTTGTAAACCATTTCCGCTGATTCGCCACAATAAAGAATTAGGAATTTTTTGAGCCTGGGAAGAAGATCTGAAACATACAAGGCCGATGCAAAAAAGCAGGTATAATTTCCTCATTAAAGTTCAGGGTTATTGAACAATAATAAACGAAAATAGCGAGACTGTAGTATGGTTTGAAAAAAGAGCGGAGAAACAGAGCGGGGAGCGCAGAACCCCTCGCTCTTCGCTCTGTTTCTCCGCTCTTTTCTTCAACCTCTCACCCTCGCCGCATACATCCCTTCGGGTATCGAAGCCAGTCGCGAAGAATGAACGCGTTCACTCAACCCATAAAAATGTTGAAAGCTCATAATAAGAGGCCGCCATTTATCAGGATCGATCCGGTTGGAATTGCCTTCCATTAAAATTGATTCTTCTACATGAACGCGGAGGATCTTTAATTCCATCGTTACAATTCTGCCTCGCAGCGAAGGATCTTCGTCTGCCATCGGATAAACTGTTATCAACTCAGCTTCTAATTGAACAGGGCATTCCAAAACTCTGGGAGCATTTACAAATTCTGATTGTTGCGGAGTAAGATTTGCCGTTTCAAATTTGTCGGGCTCATAATAATAACCCCGGCTCTTTTTTGTTTCGGGCACCGGATTCGATCCCGTAGTTAAAGCCAGGCGATCGATTGCATCCACTTCATTTACCGATGGCAGGTTCAATACACATTCTCCGTTACGAATCATGTTTTCCGTTGTTTTTGAACTTGCAGAAATACCAATGATACAGCGCCAACCAAGCCAAAATATAGAAGAAATAGGTGCAAGATTATACGTGTTGTTTTCATTGAGTGTGCTTATCAAAACAACCGGTGTTCCGAAATAAAGAATCGCAGGTTTACTAACACTATGCATAACCAAAATTTTATACATCAAAATTTCAGTTTAAGCTATACACTTACAACCCGATTCGTGCTGTATTTCATAAAAATCAATTGATATAGGATAAGTAGATGCCTGATTTTTTAAAAAGAAATAGAAATATTTGAATATGGCCTGAGCAATCATTACTTTAGCGATACCTAAGCCTGAGTTGTAGAATGAGAATTTTCATATTATTGATTCTCTCCTGTTCACTTTTCTGGCCGTATGCTCAAGGACAAAGCAACCCTACGAATACAACTCCTGGCGATGGCAGCCTCGACTTTCGTTCCATAACCCGGCAAAGCGCTGAAATCAAATCTCCATTTGCTTTACGAGATCATCAAAGAGGTGGTGTGACAATCCCCATATCAACTTTAAAAAACCCACGCGTCTTATCAAATTTTATCCAACAGCAAATAAAAATTTCTACTTCAAACGGACAGCCGGTTATGCACAAAAATTCCGCGCTCGGAAATCCTCCACTATGCAAGGATACTTCATTTGACAAATTGATAGGACTTACCAACAGTGTCTTGTATATAAATAGCCTGACTCATACCAAGGATGATGGTGTTCTCATCGTGGGAGAAATATATGACTCAACAGTACTCAATGGCAATGGATTTGTCAACGGCTTGATTGTGAAAACCGATAATAATGGCAATGTATTGTGGAATAAAATATTTAAATATGGAAAAAACATCCCGATCTATGAATTGCTTTTTAATACCGTTGTAGAATTGCAAAATGGAGACATTATGATAGCGGGTTCAACGGACACTACGAACAGTGGATTTATGACTGCCATGCTTCTTTACAGGTTAGACGCCCAGGGAAATGTAATTTGGTACAAGAATTATAAGTCGTTGATATCAGTAAGCTCACAGTGGGTTCCCGTAGATATCCGGACTATTACAGAAGGACAAAATGGAGATCTTATTCTTTGCGGCACCACGCTTAATAATTCTTCGGAGACATCTGAAACGGTAATCAGGATGGATAATGCAGGGAATATTATTTGGGATACTAATTTTGGAAATTATGGTTTTGGCGTTAAACTGGGAGCAAATGGTCTCGGAGCATATTACCTGAATGGTAAGATCGTACTTGTTGGAATTAGCCAAGGAGATGAAATCTCATATGCTGAAGCCATTAATTTTGTTACACTTGATTACACCACTGGAAATACTTTGAGCAAAAAATTTTTCACTTTTAACTACTCAAATTTTTCCGATTTATTTGCCAAACGCTTCACACCTTATTCGGCATACTGCACATTAACCACCAGCGGACATTTTATCGTATACGGTGGGACACTTTCTGATTTCATGCAGTCAACAAACCCGGTAGATCATTTTGCAGTAGTTGATTTCGACGCATCACAAAATCTCACAACTGCCTACACCTTGAGTTCATCTATCAGTTCGGCAAGTTATGCCGACAGAATTTTTTTTGATAAAAGTGGGAATGGCGTATTTATGGTTGTTAATTATTTGAGTTCTTATTCTGCAAATACTTTTATCGGTACGCTGCGAAATCACCAGTTATCTAAAGAGAGGAATATTCCGTACAACAATGCAAATTTTGGTAACAACAGCAGCTTTGGTGATAATTTCAAATTCGCTTTTTTCAACGATGGGGGATATTTATTTGGTCAGGGATATTTTGACTTTAATCCCCCGGCGGGTAATTACATCGAGTTCCGAAAAATGCACGACGCTGATACCTCATCACCTTGCCTTGGTTTCGACAGCCTTTTTATCAAAAAATTGCCTTTGCTTGTAAAGGAAGAGCCAGCATACACTGAACTTGATGACGCTGTGCAAAACAAGGTGTATGAGGCACCATATGATTTGATTCCCGCAAACGATTTGGCGAGCAGTTCAAAAAACCCGTGCAAACAACAGAACTATTGCGATACACTAAAAATTCATGGACCAACTGTTTTTTGCAGCACTACCCAACCGCAAATATTCACCACATTCAAAAATATTTCCTGTGGCGCGATTGTACAATGGACTATCGACACTTCTGTAATTAACAACGCCACGATCATTAACGACACAACTATTTCGATCAGTTTCAAAAATATGACTTGGCAGGGAAAAATTTACGCTAGTATTCCTGCGGCGCATTGTACGCTCTCCCTATCTGATTCATCGGTGCTGCACATTAGCAACGCTCCTCAACCTGTAGATCTTGGCCCGGACACAATTCTTTGTTCGGGCAATACAATTCTATTACATGCAGGATCCAATTTTTCATCTTACAAATGGCAAGATGCTTCCACCAGTTCTGATTTCCTTGTAGTAAAATCAGGAAAATATTATGTGGATGTTATCGACTATTGCGGGAACAAATATAGTGACACGGTTCTCGTGACAGATTCAAAATTCGCTCTCAGCCTTGGACCAGATACAACAAAATGTAATGACGATATTATTTTATTAAAGGCAACTCCTGGCTTTATAAAATATCGATGGACTCCTTCCAACT
The DNA here is from genome assembly GCA_018267615.1 of Bacteroidota bacterium. GTDB lineage: Bacteria > Bacteroidota > Bacteroidia > Chitinophagales > Chitinophagaceae > Puia. The sequence goes on from JAFDYD010000044.1 coordinate 205,524, forward strand.
ATGATATACAATCTGATTCATTGTTGGGTACTGCATATATTACTCCGGTTGTAGATACCAGTTATATTGTAACGGCAGAAAAATGGACAGGTTGTTATGTGCGGGATACCATTCTCGTACACGTGTTACATTCTCCAACAATCAATCTTGGAAAAGACACAAGCATTTGTGATGGAGAGAATATTACATTAGATGCAGGTGCGGGGTTTAATAATTATGAATGGAATACCGGCGCGAGTTCTGAAAAGATACAAGTGAGCCAGACGGGTATGTATAGCGTTAAGGCCTCTTTTGCAAATGGATGTTTTTCATATGATACAATGCAGGTATTACAGGTGTTTCCTCTTCCAAATTTTAGCCTGAGCGCTACAGCAGATACGATATTATGTGATAATGAAACGCTCTCATATCATTTTAATCTCCCAGCCGCCAGTTATAAATGGAGCGATGGGAACGAAACCGGAATAGAAAATATTCACTCGCCCGGTGATTATTGGCTCGGAGTTACACAGAATGGCTGCACCAAATATGATTCGGTACATGTAAAACTCAATCTCTCACCTTCCGTTGATCTCGGAAATGATACGAGTTTGTGTGAGGGATCTGTAAAGCAACTAGACGCCACCGTTAGTAATGCAAACTACCTCTGGCAGGATGGATCAACATCGCCAATATACACTGTAACTAAATCCGGAACTTATTTTATAAGAGTAAATTTAAGCGGTTGTGTTGCCAGCGACACTATCAACGTCAGTTATTTAAGCAAACCCAATTTTACATTGGGTAAGGATACTTTCTTATGCGAAGGCCAACAACTACTTTTGCAACCAGTGATAAACAGCCAGGTGAATTATACTTGGCAGGATGGCAGCAAAGATTCTTATTATGTTGTTCGAAATCCAGGTTTATATGCACTGAATGTAGAAAACTTGTGCGGATATAGCGCTGATTCCATTTATGTCGAGCAAGGAGTTTGCAAGCTGTTAATGCCAGACGCATTCACTCCAAATAACGACGGGAAAAATGATGTGTTCCGTGTAAAGTATCCGTTTGATGTGAAGAAATTTAATCTGCAAATTTTTAATCGCTGGGGGCAAAAAGTTTTTGAGACTAATAATATTAGCCAGGGATGGAATGGAACCTTTGCCGGATTGGATCAACCTGTTGGCGGCTATGTTTGGTTCATATCTCTGCTTGATAATTCGAATACAAAACAAAGTGCAAGCGGAACAGTAATCCTAATACGATGAAGCAAATGGGAGGAGAAAGGGACGAGGTACAACGCCACATCTATGTCTCATCTCTTTTATCTTATTTCTTGTCCCTTGTATCTTGTTCCTTCTCCCTCCCAATTTACAACTTACATCAAACCGTTACTCGTCAGCGGATCAATGATTGCTTTTACTTCCGAAACTGTATTGATGGGAAAATTTCCGAGTCGTGCATGCTCGCGAACCACTTCTTCACTCTCGGCGATATGAACGCAATATATTTTATCACCTGTTACATACGATTGAACCCAATGATAAGGTTTTCCCAATTGTACAGCCACATTACACGAAGTTTGTGAAATAGCCCTCAATTCTTCAGGAGAAAGATTTCCTGCATTCGGCAGATTTCTTTCGATGACAAATTTTTTCATACAAATATTTTAATGAATAAATAATCATTAAAATTCGCATGAATATATTTGACGCACTTCAGAAAAGCTCCCTATTTTAATTTGATATGCACCCTATTTTAGAATCGCGAGACGCGCTGCTTCCTGCACTGCCTTCACACGCGAATTCACATCGAGTTTGAGCAGGATCGAAGAGATATGATGATCCACTGTTTTTGCAGAGATAAAAAGTGTATTGGCGATTTCTTTATTTTGCATACCATCTTTGAGTAGTTGCAACACATCCAATTCACGATTTGTCAACAGCGCCACGTTGGAACGTGTAGATTTCCTGATGCCGCGCGGAATACTTTTGATACCCGAGCTTCTCATTTCCGATTTCATTTTTTCAAAAACAGCATCCGCGCCAAGCGATGAGACAATTGCCAGCGCTTTTCTTTTTTCATCATCATCGCCTGCAAACAAAGCAAGCGCTTGTTCATATGGGCATCCCAGCTTCTCCCATATTTCAGCATTTTTTAAAGGTTGTGCGCTTTTGAATATTTCAAATCCGGCAAATGTTTCGGAAATTTTCATTTCTTGTCTTCTTGCTTTCTTCAGCCAAAAAGCGAATTCATTTTTTTGGAGAACATTCCCCATTTTTTCAAACATCCCAATGGTGCGATCGAGTGCTTCTTTTTCAATGCAAAGTTTACCAGTTATCCACTCGTATTCGAGGAGAGCAGTCATAACGGGAGCGATCCTTTGCATTTCCATACTGTCAAAGGCTTTTTTTTCTGCCTCAAACAATAGTGGAAGCACATCCTGTTCGCCTCTCCGCATTTTTATGACCGCGGTTATTGTGAGTGCGGCGATCCGTACTACGATTGACAAATTCTGACTTTCTAAAAGATTATTAGTAATGCGCATGGCATCCCTCCATTCGCCGGTCTCGAGGTGCAGCCTGGATTTCCATACCAACATAAAGGGCGTCCAGGAATCCATTTCTCTTCCATCACAATATTCAATTCCTTTATCTAGCATTTTTCTTGCGAATGCATAATCTTTTATAACAATCGATGTGGCGCTGAGATTTGCATATGCACGGCCCACATGTTCATGAAAAGAATTTTTTAGTGCGATGTCTAAACTTTCCATCAACATGGCTCTTCCTTTTTCTACCGACGATTGAATTTGAAATTCTGAAACACCGACGTTGTTTAACGCGTGGCAAAGCGTTTCTTCATCGCTCACCTCCTTCGCCATTTGGATAGCCTTGTTGCCCCAAAAAAGACATTCCTCTGGTTGTTCTGCAAGCATTTTCAATTGCGCCATGTTGCTATACGCCATCGCCTTTATTTTGGACGCGGGCTGATCTGCCAACACTTCAATAGCATTTTCAGCAAACTGCTCCGACAGTTTTTTATTCGCATTGAACCACCACAAACGTGAAAGAAAACGCATGCAATTAGCAATTTTTTCCACGTCCTCCAATTCCTTCCACAGGTTCAATGATTTTCCGGTGTAGATGATGGCATCGTTGATTTGGTTTATCAGGTAACATTCATACGCGTACGAATCATATAATTCAATCAACTTCTTTCTGTCATTTCCCTGGTAATATTCAATGGCAGTATAACGTAATTTATGAGCCTCCAGATGCGCACCGACAGATGCAGCCTGGCTTGCTGCTATCGGTGCATAGTGAACAACCAGGTCATATTCATTTGCATTTTTTGCGTGATGAATAATTCTTTCGATCTCACCTTTCTTTTCAAAACTCGCGCGAAACAACTCCAGGATTTTTTTATTCAAGTAAATTCTTAATAAAGGCGATAGTGCATCTTCGATGGTTCTCCTGTATAACTCATGTTTAAAAACCAGGCGGTCGTCTTTCAAAATTATTACCTCGCCAGCCATACAAACATCCAGTGCAGTTGCATAGTCGGGCTCCATGCTCTCCATATATTTTGTTTCCAAACCCGTCGGCAGGATCGATAATATCTGCCAGAGTTTTTTTGCTTCTTCTTTGTGACGATTATAAACTGCCAACACCGAATCGCGAATATTAGCCGGAACACCCGGACTATAATTTGCTAAAATCTCGTTTACATAAAAAGGAATTCCTCCGGAAATGCTGAAAACATCTTCTCCATTATATCCTCTTTCCACAGACATTCTCGTTACCACTTCTTTCGACAATGGCGGCAACTGAATTCGTGTATACGTATCCGTTGATAATTGTCCGAGTACATTTCTCAATGGGTGATACGCATGGATTTCATTATCTCTATATGTAAGAATAAAAAGGCACCTGAGTTGCGTGATTCTCCTCGAAAAAAATTTTATAAAATCGAGCGTCGCTTCATCCGCCCAATGTATATCCTCAAATACAATGACGATATTATCCTTTCTTGCTTTCAGTTCATTGAAAAAATTCGTAAAGAGTTCTGTGCGGTCTGCGTTCAACTCAAAATTTTTTCGAAGATCCGTTCCGATCTGATCGAGGATATCATAGAGAGGTGCGAGTGGACGAGGTGTAAATAAAGAATCGCATGTGCCCAGGTAAACTTCACAATCATTCTTTACTTCGCTGGAAAATTTTTTTGCCAATGAACTTTTACCAATACCCCCTTCGCCACTAATGAAAACACAATGACCTTCGCCTGCTTCAACACTTTCAAATTTGGCGTGTAGTAACGATAAAAATTCCGCTCTTTCGATTAATTCCATATACGCGATTTGATGACGGTGATTGGGGCGGTTGGTGCTGAACGCTGAGCACTAAACGCAGAACGCTAAACGCTGAACGCTCAATGCCGGATACTAACAGCGTTGAGCGTTCGGCGTTTAGCGTTCTGCGTTCAGCGTTTAGCGTTCAGCGTTGACCCAGTCCCAATCGATGTTCTATCTTTGGCCCATGTTCAAAAATGCATTGCAAAAGTCAGTAATTATCGACGACAAGGCCGGCGGCATTTATCGAACGGCGGTTTTTTTGGCCTTTTTGTTCTACTTTATCAGTTGTTTTGGTCCATTGAGATTGGAATTTGATAGCCTGAGGTATTTCGCTATAGAAGATTGCCTCGAATTTGGTTGTGCAGTTAACTCCGGTGCTGCTAAAGATTTTCTTCCTTACGGATATCCTGTTCTTTTATTACTACTTGCAAAATCGGGTTTGTTGAAAACTTTCTTTATTGCTTTCGTGAACGGCGCTTATCTTTTGTGCAGTTTATTTTTTGTGAGAAAGATAATGGGGCCTGTTAACCGCTATTTTCTTTTTTTTATATTCCTACTATTTCACTGGACTTACATCAAACTATTTGCCTACCCACTTTCAGAAATGCAGTATCTGTTCTTTTCCAGTGGCAGTTTGTATTGTTATTTTCAATTCAGGAAGAATAAAAAATGGCTACTACTGTTTGTCTCTTTTATTTTGGCAACACTTGCATTGTTAACCCGGACAATCGGTATCGCTTTAATTGTTGCATTGATAAGTGCATTTATTTGGGATAACAGAAAAATAGTCATCAGCAAGCAAAATCGCTTACTCCTATTTATCGGAATTGCACTATGCATAACCGTGAGTTTTTTTATACTAATGAATACTCCGGAGCTACAGCATTATGCAAGCGCTTTCTTCAAAGACGGAATTGGCAATACGCACATGGCAGCATTGTTCGCCACGCATTTTAGAGAATGGGGACAATTGATTTTGAATATTCCGATTGGCAAAATTGAAAATTATTTTCCCGTTACGATGGTCGGTTTATTTTTTTTGATCGCTGGTATTTTGGCCTTTTGCTGGTTTATATATGCGTTGTTTCGATTGCGATCATTTATTCCTGCAATAGTCACTATTTACCTCGTTGTTTATACGCTTATTATTTTCAATTGGCCGATGTATGATCCGAGGTTTTGGATGCCGGTATTACCGTTTATTATTTCCGTAATCATGCAGGCGCCTGTTGGTGACTACAAATTAAAAAAACTGTTTACTCCTTTATTCGTTTCTATTTACATTATTGCAGCCACATTTGCATTTGGATATTCTCTGCATAATCAATTCAACAAAGAAGCGTTTGCACGAAGCCAGGCAAAAGGAGTTTACAGGAATGAATATGAGATGCATTTTTTTGGAAAGACATTGAATGATACAGCTAGAAATGTTGATGCCGGAGTGATGAAAGTGTTGAAGAGAGTTGATTGATTCAACTACTATTCAATTAGCCAATCCAACTTTCACCGCGTGCTTTTTTGGCTCGATTGCTTTTTCATGATATTCTGCCCACGCCTTGGTAAAACATGCTCCATAATAAAAAATAAAAGAAGAATAGAAAACAAACAATAATATTAATACGGAAGAAGTGGAAGCTCCATAAATCGTTTGCATATTACTGTAAGTAAGCAGCCATTGCAAAATCAATTTCCCGCAAGTGAATAAAATTCCGGTAAACAACGCTCCTGCGTATGTTGTTTTCCAGGATGGGCGACCATCCGGAAGAAATTTAAATAAGATCGCAAACCATATGCTAACCACGATGGTAGAAATGATTTGTTTTAGAAAACCATCTAACAATAAACCATCTTCGAATTGACCGGGAAAATAGTGTTTCAGGAAATCGAGTAAACCTTCTCCCAATAAAACGGCCATGAACAGTACTCCAGCCAATAAAATCGCGGCAAAGGATTTTGCACGATTCAAAAGACTGATTGCAATACCTGCATCTTTCATTTTTATTTTCCACAATTGGTTTAGAGAATCCCTGATAACGGTGAACAAAGTGGTGGCTACAAAAATCAAAAAAATAAATCCTCCGATAGCGATATACCAGTTGCGGCTTAGCTTCCTTACATTGATCAACGTTTTATGCAACTCTGTTGCCGTACTTGTTCCCACTAAATCTGCGAGACCTTGTAACAATTGGCGGCTCATGAATTTTGGTGTTAGTATTAATCCGAATGACTGTATCAGGATAATCAAAACTGCCGGAAGCGCGAAGGTTGTAAAAAAAGCCGTAGCACCTGCCATGCGCAAAGGATCATTGGCCTTGAACTCGAGGAATGCGTGCTTGAGGATAGAGAATATTTTCAGCGCTTTCTTTGAAGCCATGATATAATGCAGGCGAATATTATGCCACAGGATTTTAAATTGCTCAAAAAAAAGAAGCTTACCATCCCGCCGGGCGCGTTAAATGATTTCTCAGCCTTCGGATTTGATTTCATCAATTTTGTAAAGTTGAGAATCGAATCTTCCGAAAAGATAAAAATACTTTTGAATAATAACCTTTCTTATAAGATAGATCACGATATCATCAAATCTAAAATTATCGGCATGGATTACGTATTTGAAGCCACCGGAACCGCAGATTATGTGAAATTATCAAACAAAAAATTGGTTTTTAAAGATGAATTTTAAACGAGGTACGATATAGACGCAACAACGTGCAAGAGTAGTTTCTTCTTCATAAAAATCTGGTATTTTAGCGCAAAATAAATTTTGTGAAAAATTGGATGATTGCTTCTTTCGCCGTTTCTCTAATCACTGCATTTGCCTTCAGAAATAATGTTCGTCAACAAAATACAGGCGATCATTTACCAGCTTCAAATCCTTTTAGTAGCCCGAGCATTTTGCCTTATCACGCTGCGCCTTTTGACAAAATCAAAGATGAAGATTATAAGCCTGCCTTCGAGGAAGGTATCCGGATACAGCAGGAAGAGATTCGGCAAATCGCTGACAATCCCGCTGCGCCTACATTTGAAAATACGTTGGTGGCTCTTGAAAAAGCTGGACAATTGCTCACAAGAGTTAACAACACGTTTAATATGGTGACTGGTGCCAACACAAACCCAGTGCTACAAAAATTACAAGTCGAGATGGCTCCTAAGCTCGCTTCGATCAATGATGCAATTTTTTTGAATTCAAAACTGTTCAAAAAAGTAGAGACCATTTATCTCTCCAGGAAAAGTGCTCATCGTGATGCAGAATCAAACAGGCTGATTGAATATTACTACCAACAGTTCCTGATTGCAGGCGGGAAATTATCCGAGACCGATAAAGAACAACTAAAAAAATTCAACCAGGAAGAAGCAACCTTCAGCGCAAAATTTGGGAACCAGTTATTAGCAGCTGCCAGCAATGGCGTGTTGATATTTGACGACACTGCAGCCCTGAGCGGTTCATCACAAAATGATATAGAGAATTATGCACAGTATGCAAAAAATAAAAAACTCGATGGAAAATATTTGGTACCGCTTCAAAATACAACGCAACAACCACCGTTAAAATCCCTCACCAATCGCGATACCAGGAAACAATTATTTGATGCATCGTGGACACGTGCCGAAAAAAATGATTCTAACGATACGCGGTCATTGATTGTTCACCTTGCAACTTTGCGTGCACAAAAAGCAAAGCTACTGGGATTTCCAAGTTATGCTGCATGGAAGCTGCAGGATCAGATGGCAAAAAATCCTGAAAATGTTTTTAAGTTTTTTGCAAAATTAAATCCTTCTGTCACTGCAAAAGTGAAAAAAGAAATTGCGGACATCCAGTCGGTCATCGATCAACAAAAAGCAGGTTTTTCATTGGAGCCATGGGATTGGGATTTTTATGCGGAGCAAGTGAGAAAGGCAAAATACAATCTCGACGATAGCGAAATAAAACCGTATTTCGAAATCAATAGCGTTCTGGAAAAAGGTGTTTTTTATGCGGCCAATCAATTATATGGTTTATCCTTTAAAGAACGTCATGATATCCCGGTTTACCAACAGGATGTGAGAGTGTTCGAGGTTTTTGATAAGGACAATAAACCATTCGCATTATTTTATTGCGACTATTTCAAAAGGGATAATAAAAATGGTGGCGCATGGATGAATAATCTTGTTGGACAATCAACCTTGCTTGGAACAAAACCGGTAATCTATAATGTTTGCAATTTCAATAAACCGGCACCCGGAAAACCGGCGTTGATTACGTTCACAGATGTAACAACCATGTTCCATGAATTTGGTCATGCGCTGCATGGATTGTTTGCGAGCCAGAAATACCCGACATTATCAGGAACTAGCACAGCAAGAGATTTTGTGGAATTTCCTTCTCAGTTCAATGAACATTGGGCACTCGATGCAAAAGTTTTGAAAAATTACGCGCATCATTATAAAACTGGCGAGATCATTCCACAAAGTCTTGTTGAGAAAATGAAAAAAGCAAACAGTTTCAACAAAGGATATGGATTGTCGGAAGCAATTGCAGCATCGCTGCTGGATATGCAATGGCATACAATATCCGCCGATGAAGTGATACAGGATGAAGACGCATTCGAGAAAAAAGCGCTTGATGCTTCGGGTTTGGATATACAACATGTGCCTCCGCGATATCGCTCTACCTATTTTTTGCATATCTGGAGCAATGGTTATTCTGCCGGATATTACGCGTATCAATGGACGAAGATGTTGGAACAGGATGCGTTTGCGTGGTTCGACCAGCATGGTGGACTAACAAGAGCTAATGGACAAAGATTTCGCGACATGATATTATCCCGTGGCAATACGGAGGATTACAATGTGATGTTCAAAAAATTCACCGGTCATGATCCGGATATCACGGCGATGCAAAAGGGACTTGGGTTGATGGAAAAATAATTTTCTAAATATTTGCTGCTATATAAAAAATTGTAGAATAAATTTGCCAGGTTTATTTTGAAATGCCCATTCCCCTACAAATTATTTCGCACACTCTTATTTCTTCCATAATTTATGTCGATGAGAAAATTAATTTTCATGGTATTGTTGATTTCTATGTTCGTATCTTCCAAAGCCGAAATAGACGAACCATGCTCAACTAGATTTAATAGTGAATTTTTTTTTGCAGATAGTTTACCACCGCTTCACTTGATTAAGGAGACTGACATAGCCGCAGTCACCAGCTCTTTTGAGATGAATACAATTACTGTGACTCTAAAAAACGGGATCATTTATAGTTATGGTCATGAAGATTGGGATTTTGAAGATTATTATCCATCGCTCTGCAAAAAATTGCGCCAGGCAATTAATGATGTAAAAATAACTTATACGAAAGTGCAACACCCCCCAGAATTTCCAGGGGGTCTGGACGCGTGGGATGAATACATACAAAAATTCAACGAGCAGCATGCATGGCAAATAGAAAAAAACGGGCCAACGACTTTTGAAGTCCAATTCATCGTGCATTTAAAAGGTCAGATAACCGATCTGGGAGTGATTAGAGGTCCTGACAACGAATTACAAAAGCTCGCTATCCAGGCAATGAAAAATACGCCGCCTTGGATTCCTGCAACTCAAAATGGGTATAAGGTGGTTAGCTATATGACATGGAAGATAAATATGTGCTTGCTCCAACCCGAGGAAAAAAAGAAATAAAATTTTACCTGAGCTATATTAAATCAAAGAGGGCAATGACATTTCTATCATTACCCTCCTATCACCTTTATAGAAGAAATTTTTGATTTATAATTTCTGCACAGCCGAAATAAATTTATCCGCATCAGGCTGTTGAAAATTTGTTGTTGCACCGGCTCCACAGTTCAGGATATAATACACACCTTCTCTTTTTACATCCACACGTTTCAATGTATAATCTTTATATTTTGCAATATCTCCGGTGTTACCAGTTCTTAGCGCTGATAAACCTTTCTGAAAATATTTCAGTTGTTCCATATTTCCAAAGCGAAGAGTAGTCATTACTACTTCGTTTGCATATCCCTGGTCGCGGAATTCCAATACATAGCACGTATCCGATTCCTTGATGACCCGGTTCAGATTTAATGGCCATGTGCCGGTGCGGATTTCAACCAGGCTGGTAGTAGATGTGTTTGTAATCGTAAACTGTGCCTTTGAAATAAAAGGAATGATCAGGAAAATTACCATTAGTTTTTTCATATCAATTATTGGTTTTCTAAGTGTCGGTTAATAATGTTGATGATTGGCCGTTTCAAATATCCCTTCGAACTTTTATAACGGGTAAAAACGAAATGTATTATCCAACAATTACGAATGGATGTTAAAAAAATTTAAATAAATTCCATTCCCAATATAAGATCATAAACCTCTGATGGTCTTAATGATTAAATCTGCCTCCGGCTGACGGAAATCTGTCGATCCGTATTTCAATCGTAAAATATACCAGATGCCTTCGTATTTTTTCTCTGCTCTTTTAATTGTATAGTCTTTGAATTTTGCGATATCCCCGTTATTGCCTTTTTTCAAAACAGTCAGCGCCTGTTCAAAATATTTTAATTGCTGCAGATTCGGAAATTCGAGCGTGTCTAATACCACGTCAGTCAATACCTGCTGATCGCGGAATTCCAGCGAATAAGTCGTATCTCTTCTCTCGATGTTGCGTTCTAACGTGATCGGCCAGTCGCCGGTACGAACTTCAGCCAGGTTCACCGTGGAAGCGGGAAAATTATCAAACCCTGCAAAGGGGATAAAGAGTGAGCAAAGAATGAGTCTTTTCATATGATGATTGGCATTACAATATAAAATGATATCCCTATAAAAACAATATCACCGCCGAATAATTGTGTGATAAGTGCTTTTCCTTAGAAAAAAAATGTTAAACTCTTCAGGGCGAATATTAGTTTTAAGATAATTGAACAGTTAATTGATCTGCCCTTCGCGA
>JAFDYD010000045.1 GCA_018267615.1 Bacteroidota bacterium
TTCCCGAAAAATTTGTATAAATTCAAACCGGTTAGTAGCGCTGGTGCAAAAAACCCGCCACTAATGAATCAGGTCTGTTATGGATATGATTTGAGTGCGATCAATATAAAAAATGAAACAAAAAATCAACTTCAGTTGAAATGGTTATTGAATGCATATGCGTTGTATAACAATAAATCAGATTTTTTTCTTGCTTCCGGTTTTTTTAACAAATTAGCCGGGAGTGACGTGCTGATGCAACAGATCAAGTCTGGAAAAACTATTGACGAGATCCGCGATAGCTGGAAACCGGAACTCGACAATTTTAAAAAAATAAGAAAGAAGTATTTAATTTACTCAGACTAGTTGATCTTTTTCTTTGCGTTTTTGCGCCTTTGCGAGAACAATATTTCTCGCAAAGGCGCAAAAACGCAAAGAAAAATACACCATCTTCCTAAATTGCACGATGACTGATTTCAAATCTCTCCGCCTTGTTTTCATGGGCACACCCGATTTTGCTGTTGCATCTTTAAATGCCTTGGTAGATGCCGGCTGCAATATTGTTGGAGTAATAACGGCGCCAGATAAACCCTCGGGCAGGGGAATGAAAATGAATGAAAGCGCCGTAAAAAAATATGCGTCAGAAAAAGGATTGAAAATTCTTCAACCTGAAAAATTAAAGAACCCGGTTTTTTTAGAAGAGTTGAAATCTTTGCACGCTGATATGCAACTTGTAGTTGCTTTTCGTATGCTTCCGGAAGTCGTTTGGAGCATGCCAACAATGGGAACAATTAATCTTCACGGTTCATTGCTTCCTCAATACCGCGGAGCAGCTCCTATTAATTGGGCAATTATCAATGGAGAAAAAGAAACGGGCGTTACGACATTTAAATTGCAACAGGAAATTGATACGGGTAATATTCTTTTGAAAGAAAAAATTTCTATCGGGGAAAATGAAGATGCCGGGGAATTGCATGATCGCATGAAAATAATTGGCGCACAATTGCTCGTAAGAACTGTAAAAGAAATTGCCGAAGGCTCATTAAAAGAGATTCCGCAACCTTTGGAACATGGGGGCCAGACGGAATTGAAGCATGCTCCGAAAATTTTTACCGAAACCTGTAAAATTGATTGGAACAAATCGGTGGACGAGATTCATAATCTTATCCGCGGATTATCTCCATTTCCCGGTGCGTTTACTTACCTGGATAATAAGATGCTGAAAATATTCCGCTCGCATAAAGAATATGGATCACCAAGTATTTCACCCGGCGAATATCAAACCGACAAAAAAAAATTTTTGAAATTTGCCTGTCATGGCGGGTATATCCATCTCGACGAAATTCAATTGGAAGGCAAAAAGAAAATGCTCATCGAAGATTTTCTGCGTGGCTATAAATTCCACCAATAATTAAATTTCAAAACAATTGCGCGGTTCCTGACAGAAAACGGAGAAGGCAGGTAATTGTCTGTATAAACCAAAAATAAATCAGATGCAGGTTTGTAGCGCCATTGAAAACGGGTGTTGATATTCATGTTATTTCCCTGCTGGTTATATTGAACGTACGTTGTAAAAAATAGTGTGTTCGTCAGCGTTAGATCGATGCGCGGACCTACCAGCCAAAAATTTGTGTTTCCCCATGGTTGCGGTAGCAAAAGATTATTATAACTCGCAGCCACCTGTATGCTTACAAAGGGTTGAAAGCGGTAGCCCATCGTTGCAGCAATCGTCAATTTATTTCCATTGGCATAGTATCCTCCGTAACGTAACGACAATGTATATGTGAAAAGACTTTGGGGTTTTGACGCGATATCGAGTCCTAATGTATTAAAATTATGTTTTGAACCTCTTGCTAAAGTATCCTTCCCGGTATTTGTAGGATCGAAAGGCTGGAGTAGTTCCACATAATCGTGCATCACCAATCCCGTGATCGTACTTCTGTCGCGGAAAGTAACCAGGTAGGCAAAGACACTTTCATTATCCGTTTGATGAAATGCAGAATTGAAATAATAAGTGGAACTTAATTGTGGCCCATGACTCAACACACTCCCACCCTTCGGAAAGAAAAATCGAATGATCTGCGGATTTCCTTTGATATAGTCACGCCTCGGCACATATCCTGCTTCAGCATTATAATTTTTCCCAACATACTCATATTGAAAAAGTAGGTTCCATTTGCGGCTGGAGTAAAGAATATTGCCGGCTTGTGTCCAGTCGTTGCCCGTTACATGTGGACTAAAAGATTTTAGCAATAATAATTTCCCGGTTACAAGATTATTTGATGAGGCAAGATTAAATTCCAATCCAGCAGTCCTATTAAATAATGGATAAACAGGCTTTGCAGAATCACCAGGTTGTGTTTGTGAAGGCGGAGAATAACCGGTTGCCTGTTTATTGATAAAAATAAAACCAATATTAGAACGCGCAAAGATTTTGCGTTGCAGCGCGATCGTTGCAAAATTTTCTGCGGGTAATCCAATAGAATCCACGGCGCCTGTTTGCATATCCAGCACACCTAAGCGCCAATTTTTATCCAGCTTACCACTCAATCGTGCACCAAATTGAATCGGCGCATCCAATCCAATACGTCGCGAGAAAAAAGGACGAATCGTTGCATAGCCGAAATTTGAAAACTGATCGCCATTCTCCAGAAAAAATTGTCTTTTCTCCGGGAAGAAAAGTTCGAACCTGCTGAGATTAACCACTTGCTGATCCACATCCACCTGGGAAAAATCCGGATTCACCGTCAGATCCAGGTTGAGTGAAGAAGTGATCCCGATTTTTGCATCGCCACCGATTTCATGCCGATAAACATTGTTCGTTTTATTCTGATAATCCTTGGAGATACCACCAAGCGCATAAGGTATCAGGGATACATTCGCGCCAGGATCTGGTGGCGACTGATCCCAAACCAATATGCCGGTATAGGCGAGTGAAGCAGTTGGAAATTGTCTTGGTACAGGAGCCCAACTTGATTTCTCTTTCGATTTTAAATCATTCCTGCTGAAATTAATTCCCCATTCTTTGATTCCTTTTTTATATCGAATGGATTTAAATGGGATCGCTGCTTCAAAAATATATTTGTCGCTATAATTTTTTACAACCGATATCCATTTATTATCCCAGCTCAAATCCACTTTTCCGCCTTCATACATGGTTCCGTCCCACTGCGCACCTGCTGCATTCGCGCCGAATGTAAAACCATTCGTCTGGTCATCGAATGGATCCATAAACAGAAGGAAATTATCATTCTTCAAAAAACTGAAATCGCGCTTCAGTGATTCCACCATATAAGGGCCCGACGAATCATGATAACAGATAGCAACCAAATAAAGATTCTCTTTATCATATGTCATTTTCACATCGGTCCTTAATTCTGCGAAACTGGTATCCATCGGCAATACCATAAAGAAATTCGTAGCTGTCTCGGCTTCTTGCCAGCCTGCTTCATCAACGATGCCATCAATTTTTATCGGGGAAAATGTTTCGTGAATATGTAGCTGATAGTTGCGATTCTTTTTTTGTGCTGAAAGAGAAAAACAAATCATGAAAAAAAAGGAAAACAATAAGCAGTATTTCACAATTCAGTTTGGTTTAGTTCGTGATGGATAAAATAACTTCATTATATTGGTATTGTAAAATTTAAAGCCTAATATTTTTGATATGCAAAGAAGAAATTTTCTCCAGCAGGGATTGGCAGCGGGAAGTGCCGTGCTGATGTCCGGAGCAGCCATTGCAAAAGACAAACAAAGCGATCAGTTCGCCGACAAGCCATTTAATCTTAATTACGGGATCCACGATGGCATGTTCAAAAATAGTGCTGGCAACGATTTCATCGACCAGATCAAATTTGCATATGACGTAGGTTTTCGTGCAATTGAAGACAATGGAATGATGGGCAGATCTGTGGATCAACAGGAAAAAATCGGCAATGCGCTCGCAAAATTAAATATGGGCATGGGTGTATTTGTGCATGGGTTCGATAACTGGCCCGTGAGCACTTCACTTTGTTCTGGAAACAAGGAATGGAGAGATAAATTCATTCAATATACCAAACTGGCAATCGATGTTGCAAAAAGATGCAATGGAAAATTGATCACGGTTGTTCCGGGCAATTATGACAGGACATTGCCAATGGGTTATCAGACTGCCAATGTCATTGAATCGTTGAGACGTGCCGCAGAAATCCTGGAACCGCATGGAATTGTTATGGTGCTTGAACCGTTGAGTGACACACCCGATTTATTTCTTCGTCACCCCGATCAGACTTTTGCGATTTGCAAAGCAGTAAATAGTCCCTCTTGCAAAATATTATACGATATGTATCATATGCAGCGAAATGATGGAAATATTATTCCGAATATGGATTTGGCCTGGGATGAGATTGCATATTTTCAGATCGGCGACAACCCGGGAAGAAATGAACCTACGAGTGGAGAAATGAATTATAAAAATATCTTCAAACATATTTATCAGAAAGGATACAAAGGTGTTTTAGGAATGGAACATGGAAAAGTAAAAGATGGAAAAGAAGGAGAAGTTGCATTGATCAAAGCATATAGAGAAAGTGATTCGTTTATGTAAAAGGAGTGATTAAACTTTGCGACTTTGCGTCTTTGCGTGAGTATTTTTCGCGCAAAGACGCGAAGACGCAAAGTTTAATTATTGCAATGTTCGCCGTTTTTGAATGATCTCGCTTATTACCTGCACCAGTAATATTATAAAAAGTGGTTCTATTTCATAACGGAAACGCATATTCTCAAAATGTTCGAGTAAAGAACTTACCGAAAAGACAAATGCAATTGTACAAATAATCACAACATTGAAAAGCTCCATGCCAAAAAACCGCTCCTTTCTTTTTTGAATAGCGGTTCGTGCCAAAAAATAAAAAACAACCAGGTATATAAAGAATTTGGGAATTGCAGAGATCGTCAATAATATTCTTCTTTGTTGTTTGCTATTTGCAAAGTGCGTAAGATTGAATCCGCAAATAATATCATAATATTTTATTTTTTGCGAAGGTTTTACTGCAAGCGGATACACCGAAGCCGATGTAAAGAAAATAATACCCGACTGTAACACATTTTTCACATAAGCAACAGGATGGGATTTCATGTATTGCTTGCTGGCGTCCATATATTTTTTGGATACTTCGATATAGTCGATATGATTTTCATTGATGAAACTATCATTCTTGAATTCCTGCATCAGGTCGCGGTCGTTAATACCTTTGTATCGTTTCTCATAGTCGCCGGAAACAAATTTTTTGTAATAAGAAATTTGGGAAAAAGGTTCAATCGATTCTATGCGCGTTGAATCCATCATATCGTTATCATGAAAAACATTTCTCGCCATATTCATTCCTATCCACGTCGAGGATCCGAAATTTCCAAAAATGATATAGTTTTTGATATACCATCCGGTTACCAACACAAATGCAATAACACCGCCGGTCAGCAATTGCTTAAAACCATTTTTATTTTTATAATAGATTAAAATGATCGTCGTAATGACTACGAGCCATACAAGATGGTACATGCTGCGCGTGAGACATAATATCGCCAGTGGAATAAAAATGCCGAAACTGTTTTTGATGGTTGGCGTTTTTCGAAAGGAAAAAATAAAATAAGTGCTTACCAGTAGAAGCATCGATATAAATGTTGTGTAGAACAGCTCGCTTTCAAATAACATCGTGGCCGGGCTCAGCAAATATATCATGGTAAGTATTAAGGGAAGATAAGCCTGCGCCGTTACCTTCTTCAACATATCGAGTAACAATAAGCAGTTGATTAGCGTAATCAGTTTAAAAAGTAATTCAAATACTATGGGCGCTGAATTGCAAGATAATTTTACGACTGTTCCCAAGAGTAAATTGAAAAATGGCGGTTGCGCATGATCATACCAGGTAGCTTTCAGCAAATTATTTTTTAATGATTCTATATCCAGGTATTGCCAGTATTCGAAAATCGCTTTATAATCCATGCGAACGCCGAAATAGGACAGTATGAGCCGTGAAATTAAAAACACGATGACAACAAACATTGCATCTTTACCAAGGAACTGTTTTTTCATGAAGGTTTTTAAACTGGTGCCTCCAAAATAAATAAAAAGAATCAGGATTTATATTGTTTGATGAGATTTTGAGGAAAAAGCTAGTGGTAAGTGGCGAGTGGCTAGTGGACCCCCACTAGCTACTTGCCACTAGCCTCTAGCTACTCGCCACTCGACAAAGTTTTTTTGTAATCCTGCAAATCATGTTTTAATTCGCGTTATGAAAATCCAGTTATGGGCGATCGGAAAAAATCATGAGCCTTATATAAAGGCTGGTACAGATGATTTCATCAAGCGGATATCAAAATATTATCCCGTTGAATGGGTGATTCTTCCCGTTCCAAAAAATGCCGGGATGTTGTCGGCCATGGATCTCAGAAAAAAAGAGGCCGAAACGATTTTGAGTTGGCTGAAAAAAGGCGATTACCTGGTAGCGTTAGATGAAAAAGGAAAACAATTTTCTTCGCATGAGCTGGCGCAATTCATACAAGACAGAGCCGATAGTGGAATTAAAAATCTTGTATTCTTAATCGGTGGCGCCTATGGATTGGATGAACAAATATTGCAAAAAGCAAATCAGCAATGGTCCTTATCAAATCTCACATTTCCGCACCAGTTGGTAAGGTTGATTCTCGCAGAGCAATTATACAGGGCTTGCACTATTTCCCGCAATGAAAAATATCATCACTAACGACTCGAATTATAATTTAACGCTATCTTTAAAAAAAATATAGATGCTCACGCTAACGATTACCATTATTATTCTTACTTGTATTACATCTATCATGGGGTTCAACAGCCCAAGAATTCTGAGCGATCTTATTTTCTGGCCACCTGCAATTACGAAGCAACATCAGTATTATCGTTTCATCACGTGCGGACTTATTCATGCGGATTACATGCATCTTGCTTTCAATATGCTTACACTTTATTTTTTCGGCAGGATCATGGAAGTCTATTATATGGGATTGCTCGGACTTCCAAAATATTATTACCTCGCATTGTATATTGGCGCTTTGATAGTGTCTAATTTACCAACCTACTTCAAGCATAGAAACGATTATGATTATAGAAGTCTCGGCGCATCCGGCGCTGTTTCCGCGGTTGTATTTGCATTCATTTTGTTGAAGCCCTGGGTAGCGGTTTATGTTTTTTTCATCCCGGTGCCTGCAATTATCTATGCGGTATTGTTCCTCGTATATTCTGCTTATATGTCAAGAAAGGGAGGCGACAATATCAACCACGATGCGCATTTTTATGGTGCTATATTTGGCATTGTATTTACCATCGTCGCGAGACCGGAAGTAATCAATATTTTTATTTCGGAACTATTGCGTCCTCACCTCGATTTTTAAGACTCGTTTTGTTTGTGGAGATATTTTAAAACGGTTATCGATGCGCATGCCGACGATCCAGATGATTTTTTTATTCATCTCGATTACCCAAATTTTTTCCTTTCCTGTTTTTGAAACTTTTTCGTCGATAAAAAACCTGGATAGCTTTTTCTTTTTAGTCATGCCGAATGGATAGAAATAATCTCCTCTCGTCCATTTACGCAATATCAATGGAAATTCTATTTGATCGGCGTCTAGTTGAGCCGTAGTGTTGACGATTTGCAATTTGTGATCAGTCGCTGAGAACAAATCAATTTGGAGTTTTCCCAATGGGAATAAAATTGATTTATCTTCTTTCTCAATAAGAATTGTTTGCGAAGATTCATTTTGATTTGGAGCGATGATCAGCCAGTTTCGATTTTTTATTACACGATGTGTTGAAGACAGAATATATTTTCCTGATTCGCTATCCAGCAAATGAATGAATTCATCAACCTGCGATGAAGAAAAACCATATTCCTTGATGATCCCGTAACAAATAGCGCGCAAAGCCTTTAGCTTTTTTAATTTCAGTACCGGAATATGAACCTCATCTCCCTTTTGTTCGAGTAATTTCTTTTTCTGTTGATCGATGGACTGGCGGTATAGAATTTCTACATCACCAAAACGATCAATATTCGCCGCGAGGTTATTAATAACTTCCGGATAAATTTTTTGAATAATCGGAATTAAATGATGACGAAAATAATTCCTGGAATATTTATCTGAATCATTTGAGCTATCCTCAATCCATTCCAATCTATTCTCATCTGCGAACACCTTTAATTCTTCTTTACGTGCAAACAATAATGGTCTCACAATTTTTCCCTGTGCAGTTGGTATGGCGCGCAATCCGGCAATTCCCGTTCCCCTGAAAAAATGCATGAGCAGCGTTTCTATATTGTCGTCAAGATGATGAGCGGTGACGAGATGATTGAAAGGTGAAGACTGCTTGTTTATATTAGCATCCATTAATTCATTGAACCACGCATAACGTAATTCTCTTGCAGCCACCTGGATCGATAATTTATGTTCTGCAGCATATTTTTCGGTATCGAAATGCTTCACCAAAACTTCCTTATTGTATTTTTTTCCCAGTGCGCGAACAAATTTTTCATCCCTGATGCTTTCATCGCCACGCAGGTTGAAATTGCAATGCGCAATCACGAACTCAAAATCCGACTTGGAACATAGATCACAGAGCACGGATGAATCCAGTCCCCCACTCACTGCAAGCAATAGCCGATCTTTTTGAGAAAAAAGATTTTCTTTTTTAATGAACTCCTGGAAACGTTGTGATAGATGCATTCGTTGAGAACTGTATTTTTTTGGTCAGTATGTTAAATCCTCATATGCTGACCTCAATTCATTATAAGCATGATTATCCCCCGCATTTTTTGCAGCCGCCATTCCTTTTTCATACCACTGAATAGCGGATGGGTTGTCTCCCAATTGCTCCAATAATTTGGCCAAATGATAATATGATCCAATATATCCCGGATCGCGCGTCAATATTTCTTCAAATAAATCTCTGGCCTTGCCCTGATCACCAATTTTAATATACTCCAATGCCAATGCATGTTGAACAAAACTATCCTGCGGGTTGACTTGCAGGAATTCTTTTAATTTCTCCATCCTGTTCATGAATTGTGGAATATTTTTATTTTTTTGTGATCAACCTATCTTTACAAAACTTATCTTTGTTTTAGTTGCATAAACAACTTTACATTTCTTTTCAAAATTTTTGTAATGAAAATTCTAGTTTGTATCAGCAAGACGCCGGACACAACCGCAAAAATAGCTTTCACAGATAACAATAAGAAATTCGCTGCAGACGGCGTGCAATGGATCATCAATCCATACGATGAATGGTACGCATTGGTAAGAGCTATCGAGTTAAAGGAAAAAGACCCATCCACAGTTTTGCATTTGGTTACTGTTGCCGGTGCGGATGCAGATCCCATCATCCGAAAAGCGCTCGCACTTGGCGGTGATGAGGCGATACGCGTGAATACGGACAGCCACGATAGTTTTTTTATCGCTTCGCAAATTGCTTCCGTGGCAAAACAAGGAGGATATGATATTGTATTCACCGGAAAAGAGACGATCGATTATAATGGATCTTCCGTGGGCGGCATGGTTGCAGAGCTACTCGATCTTCCATATATTTCACTGGCAACAAAATTTGAATTGAATGGAACTGCGGCTACTGTTACCCGTGAAATTGAAGGTGGGGAAGAAACAGATGAAGCTTCACTCCCATTGGTGGTTAGCTGTCAGAAGGGAATGGCGGAGCAGCGTATCCCGAATATGAAAGGCATCATGGGTGCCAGAACCAAACCTTTGAAAGTAGTTGAACCAGCAGCAACAGAGGCGCTCACAACTATTGTTTCATTTGAAACGCCGCCCGCAAAAGCTGGAGTGAAATTGGTACCGGCAGATAATCCGGCGGAATTGATTCGCTTGCTCCATGAAGAAACAAAATTGATTTGATGAGTTCGAGAAATGTGGAAGTGTGGAAATATGAAAATGAGGAAATGAGTTGGTGATTAATCTAGAGATTGCACATTTCTTGTTAATTTTTGTTTGTATCGATTTTAAAATAATAGTTCTTTTCTAAAAAAATAATCCGAAAATTTGAATTGAAGCCATCTTCATTTTCACATTTTCATTTTTTCACATTTTCACATTAATTCTATGTCAGTTTTAGTTTTTATCGATCACGCAGATGGACATATAAAAAAAGCATCTCTTGAAGCATTGAGTTATGGTGCAGCGCTTGCAGCTAAAACAGACGGCACGGCTGAAGGGATCATATTGGGAACTGTAAACGAAGAACTCGCTGCTCTTGGTAAATATGGAGTGAAGAAAGTCTACCAGGTAAAAAATGAATCCTTAAATCATTTGGATGCGCAGGTATTTACAAAAGTGATTGCAGAAGCGGTTAGCAGCACCGGTTCAAAAATAATTGTGTTCTCCAACAATCTCAGTGGAAAAGCGATAGCGCCGAGATTATCTGCGAGGTTAAAAGCGGGACTAGTTGCCGGGGCAGTTGCTTTGCCTGATACCAGCAATGGCTTTGTTGTCAAGAAAAATGTTTTTTCCGGTAAAGCATTTGCAAATATTTCTGTGAGTACGGATATCAAAATAATTGCTATCAACCCAAATTCATATCCCGTCAGCGCCGGAGATGGCACTGCTGAAATTGCTGACCTGGCAATTAATGTGGATCCATTCAAAGTAAAAACTGTTTCAGTCAGTAAGTCTTCAGGTGAAGTGCCATTAACAGAAGCGGAAATTGTAGTCAGCGGCGGACGCGGTTTGAAAGGACCGGAGAACTGGGGCATGGTAGAAGAGTTGGCGAAACTACTTCATGCTGCGACTGCTTGCAGTCGTCCTGTTGCAGATTCACATTGGCGTCCGCATAACGAACACGTTGGACAAACAGGCATCGCCATTGCGCCAAATCTCTATATTGCCATCGGCATTTCCGGTGCGATACAACATCTGGCCGGAGTAAACAGAAGCAAGGTGATAGTTGTAATCAACAAAGATCCCGAAGCGCCATTTTTTAAAGCAGCTGATTATGGAATTGTAGGAGATGCTTTTGAAGTGGTGCCGAAGATGATTGAGGCCGTCAAGAAGTTGAAGGGTGTTGCATAATTGCCCCAATTCATCATTCAATAATTGAACATTGGATATGGGATTAGTAGAATATTCGCATAAGCAAACCAATCGAACGCTGGTGTTTCGTAGGGACGTTTGATAAATTATCAGGCGTTCCTACGGAACGCTACTTTTACCAAATATTTTCTACCGAGCAATCGTCCCTACGGGACGAGATTTGTGAACCTTCTACCTAATCTTACATTGAATATTTCTATAATGATTTCTGCTTATTTCATTCAATATTAATAATCAATTTTTAAGGTATCAATCCCCTAACTTTACCGAAATTTAATTTTAGTGCCTTCGAATTTTTTGGAAGGCATTAATTTTTATATTTGCTTTTTAACATTAAACAAATCAGCTCTGCCATGGCAGGGGATTCAGGTTTCTATGAAGAAGATCGAATTGGAAATTGTGGCATTATCGCATAGCATCACACAAACTCATTCCTATGCTGTTGTATTGGGAGAGATAAATGGTTTGCGACGCCTGCCCATTGTTATCGGTGGATTCGAAGCACAGGCTATAGCCGTGGCGTTGGAAAAAATGCATCCCAGCAGGCCGCTTACGCACGATCTTATGAAAAATTTCATGAGCGCTTTCACGATCGATTTACAGGAAATCATTATATGCGACCTCCAGGAAGGCATTTTCTATTCAAAACTGATTTGCATCAGTGAACATGATACCGTTGAGATCGATTCCAGGACTTCCGATGCACTTGCGCTGGCTGTTCGATTTGGCTGTCCCATTTTTACATACGAAAACATATTGGAAAGCGCCGGAATTTTGATGGAAGATACTTCCGGCAAAAAGAAAGCTGTGAAAGAAACAGTAACGACCGATCTTGGTGGCAACGACGATCTCAAGGGACTTTCTGTTGAAGAATTGCACACACTCTTAAACGAAGTGCTCGAACAGGAAGATTATATCAGGGCGATCAAAATCCGCGACGAAATCAATAGCAGGAAGAAAGGAAGATAAAGTCACATAATATTATATATTTTATTGCTGGATTTTGTGATTTGGGATTTTGAGATTTCTATATTTTTTTGCATTTCACAAATCCCGAAATCACAAAATCACAAAATCCCCGCTCGTGGTCATTTTTCCCAACTGTAAAATCAATCTAGGATTAAATATTATTGGCAAACGCAGCGATGGTTATCACAATCTTGAAAGTGTCTTCTACCCTATTCTCATAAAAGATATTATTGAAGTAATCTCCGGCGAATCATTTCAATTTATCAAATCTGGTTTGGAAATTCCTGGCAGCGATGCCGACAACTCCTGTGTGAAAGCATACTATATACTAAAAAAACACTTTTCGGATTTACCTGCAATTAAGTTGTATCTCCATAAGCATATTCCTTCCGGAGCCGGACTTGGTGGTGGTTCTGCAGATGGAGCTTTTACATTAAAACTGTTGAATGATAAATTTCATTTGAATCTTTCAACCAAGCAGCTTATCGATTTCTGCCTGGAGATCGGCAGCGATTGTCCTTTTTTTATTTTGAATAAACCTTCTTTTGTATGCGGGCGCGGAGAATTAATAGAAGAATTTCCGCTCGATCTGTCTGGTTATTCTTTTGCATTTGTTCATCCGGCAATTCATATAAACACTGCATGGGCATTTTCAAAAATAAAACCTGCGGTTCCTTTAAAATCAATCCGCGAAATATTGAAAGAGCCTGTTCTGCAATGGAAGCATGAATTGATCAACGATTTCGAAATACCTGTTTCAAATGAATACCCGGTGTTGAAGGATATCAAAAGCGCACTCTATCAATACGGCGCATTGTATGCGGGAATGTCCGGCAGCGGTTCTTCCTTTTATGGCATTTTTGAGAAAAATGCTGTTCCTTCGTTTAGCTTTGATAAAAATTTCAGGATCGACATCATAAAATGATTTTGTGAAAATAGCCGGATTCACTTTTATACGCAACGCTGTAAAATACGATTACCCCATTGTGGAAGCAATCAAATCGATTGTGCCATTGTGTGATGAAGTGATCGTGAGCGTGGGTAATTCAGCAGATGAAACAGAAGATTTGATTCGTTCTATTTCATCACCCAAAGTAAAAATTTATCATTCAACATGGAACGACGAATTGCGGGAAGGTGGTTTTGTTTTGGCTGAAGAAACAGATAAGGCCTTTGATCATGTTCCTCCCGATGTTGATTGGTGTATCTATATACAAGGCGATGAAGTGATCCATGAAAAATATTATCCGGCTATTCTTGAAGCGATGGAAAAATATAAAGATGATTTTCGTGTAGAAGGATTGCTCTTTAAATATCTTCATTTTTATGCGAGCTACGATTACGTTGGTGATTCCCGGAAATGGTATGATCACGAAATAAGAATTATCAGGAACGATAAATCGATCCGTTCCTATCGTGATGCGCAGGGATTTCGCAAAAATGGTGAAAAATTGCGCGTCAAAGAAATCGATGCTTATATCTATCATTACGGATGGGTAAAACATCCTTCTTATCAGCAACAGAAAATAAATGATTTTGGAAAACTGTGGCGGAATGACCATGAAATAGCGAATCAAAATATTGTAAAGGGCGATCAATCGCAATATGATTATTCTGAAATTGATTCATTAGAATTTTTTAAAGGCACCCATCCTTCGGTTATGAAGGACCGTGTGAATAGGAAAAACTGGACATTTGATTTTGATATCACCCGTAAAAAATTTTCCTTATCAAAACGTTTTCTATATTGGTTCGAAAGGAAAACTGGGAAGAGGTTGTTCAATTATGAGAACTATAAAAAAATATAAGACTCAAGGCACAAGATTCAAGGTACAAGATTCAAGGGACAAGATGCAAGAGGTAAGGTACGAGACTTGCGCCTTGCCTCTTGAATCTTGTCCCTTGAATCTTGTGCCTTCTTGCCCCTAGTCTTTTCTCTTTCGACAAAATAAACTACCTTGCAATAAATTCCTACTATCAAACATCACGATATCATACCAGATTTCCTCCATCAAAATCTTGATTTCCTCGATCATCCGTGATGACGATATGATCCCTTCTATTTGAGAAAATATTCTCCCGAATTTATATTCCTATTCTTCATTTTAATTTACTTTTTTATGCAAGCGACAACTGCATTAAGCGATAAAACACTTCATTATCTCCATCTCGAAGAAAATTATGGTGCTCATAACTATCATCCATTGCCAGTTGTATTATCAAAGGGCGAAGGCGTTTACGTGTGGGATGTGGATGGCAAACGTTACTATGATTTCTTAAGCGGTTATTCCGCGTTGAACCAGGGCCATTGTCACCCTAAAATTATTTCAACGCTGATCGAACAGGTTCAAAAACTCACGCTCACATCAAGAGCTTTTCATAACGATGCATTGGGTGAGTATGCGCAATTCATCACAAATTATTTTGGATACGATAAAGTGCTGCCGATGAACACGGGTGTGGAAGCGGTCGAAACAGCAATCAAACTCTGCCGCCGCTGGGGTTATGTTGTCAAAGGTATTCCGCAGAACAAGGCAAAGATCATTGTATGTGAACATAATTTTCATGGAAGAACCAGCACCGTGATTTCATTTAGCAGCGATCCGGATTCCTATAAAAATTTTGGCCCTTATATGCCGGGATTTGAAATCATTCCATACAATGATATTGATGCGCTGTCGAAAGCATTACAGGATAAAAACGTCGCCGGATTTTTAGTGGAACCAATACAGGGCGAAGCAGGTGTTGTAGTTCCGGATGATGGATACCTGGCCAAGGCAAAACAATATTGCGAAGATGCAAATGTGTTGTTTATTGGAGATGAAATTCAAACGGGTTTGAGCCGCACCGGAAAAATGCTAGCATGCGATCATGAAAATGTTCGTCCCGATATTTTAATTCTTGGAAAAGCATTAAGTGGTGGGACTCTGCCAATATCTGCGGTACTTGCAGATAATGAAATCATGCTCACGATAAAACCAGGTGAACACGGTTCCACTTACGGCGGAAATCCGTTGGCATGTAAAGTTGCGATCACTGCATTGTCCATATTGAAAGAAGAAAAGATGAGCGAGAATGCAGAGCAAATGGGAACACTATTCAGGAATGAAATCAAAAAATTAAATGCTCCGCATGTTGGTATTATTCGCGGCAAAGGATTGTTGAATGCAGTTGTTATCGATCATGCCAAGTCGGAAGCCGCATGGGAACTATGTTTAACGCTGAAAGAAAAAGGACTTTTGGCAAAGCCGACACATGGCGATAAAATCAGGTTTGCGCCGCCGTTGGTGATCAATCGTGAACAGATTCTCGAATGCGTGGATATAATCGGTAAAAGCCTGCTAACTTTAGCATAAAATGAATTCCATTATAAAAAATGACTGACACGCATCTTCACCATTCGCATCACGAGGAACATATGAGTAGTTCCGCGACGCTTACTGATATTGTTATTGGTATGTCTGATGGACTCACCGTCCCGTTTGCATTAGCAGCCGGTATCAGCGGGGCGGTTGAAGGAACCGGGCTTATTATTGTGGCCGGACTAGCAGAAATCGCTGCCGGATCCATTGCCATGGGTTTGGGTGGATATCTCGCCGGAAAAACAGAAGTCGATCATTATAATTCGGAATTAAAGCGGGAATATGAAGAAGTGGAGAAAGTGCCAAATATTGAAAAACAGGAAGTAAAAGATTTTTTCTCTTCTTTAGGTCTAAGTGAGGACGTGCAGGAAAAAGCAGTTGAAGAAGTAACTAAGGATAAGAAGAAATGGGTTGATCTGATGATGAAATATGAATTGGGTCTTGATAAACCCGATCCCAAACGGGCACGCACAAGCGCTTTTAATATCAGTATTTCCTATATCGTCGGGGGACTAATACCACTCAGCCCCTATTTCTTTTTTAAAAATAGTATCGAGGCTTTGAAAATATCAGCGGTCATCACACTCATCGCGTTGTTCATATTCGGGTATTTTAAAAGTAAGGTAACCGGGGTAAACGCTGTAGCCGGCGCTTTCAGGGTTATGACTATTGGCGCAATAGCTGCCGGATGCGCCTTTGGTATCGCAAGATTGATACAGGCCTGATCAATGATGAGCATTGTTATGCATCACCATTCTTTTTCTTAAGTGTAAGATTGGGAAACATCGTAGCGATCAACAACACAAGAGAAGCAAGTACTACCAGCCACAAGCCTATTTTTTTTTCGGGACATATACCGGCATAGCAGGATGTAAAAAGAATAAATGTTTTGATCGTGTAAGCGATCATCAACACTGCAATAAATTGGTTTGATCTTTTGGCCCACACCGCAGGAATAATTGTAAGAATTATAATGACAACTGCAAAAAACGAAAGCACTTTTCCAGGCTTTCCATAATTATTATTCTCTGAAAAAAAACCAGTAAAATTTTTGTCGAGGTCGGGATAATAGGCCCACGGCATAAAACATGCGACGATCAAAATAATCGCGGCTGCAATTCCTATATATGTTGAATACTTCATGATAAAAAGAAAGACCTATAACGTTCTTATCAACTTTATAGGTCTTTAAACTTCAGAGGTTCCGAGCGGATTCGAACCGCTGTAGAAGCTTTTGCAGAGCTCTGCCTAGCCACTCGGCCACAGAACCATAAGGTGACGGCAAAAGTAGTATTTTCGGATTAATTTCCCTAAACTGCATACTACTTTATGCAACGCATCGCCGAAAGTGAATTGATCATAAATGCGCGCGGCGCAATATATCATCTCGATCTTCGACCCGAAGAATTGGCTGATATTATTATCACTGTTGGCGATCCTGATCGTGTTGCAACGGTCAGCAAATATTTTGATAAAATCGAAATCAAAAAACAGCACCGCGAATTTGTTACTCATACCGGAAACATTGGTGAAAAAAGAATTTCAGTCGTATCAACCGGCATCGGCACAGATAATATTGATATTGTACTAAACGAATTAGATGCGCTGGTTAATATAGATTTTGAAACAAGATCAATAAACAAAACACTCCGCCAGCTAAATATTATCCGTGTTGGTACTTCGGGTTCCTTACAAGAAGATATACCCGTAGATAGTTTTGTCGTTTCTACACATGGATTGGGAATTGATAACCTGCTTAATTTTTACCGGCACGAGCAAAACGAGGAGGAAAAACAACTGCTTCAATCTTTTGTTACTCAAACGCAGTTGCATAACCGCTTTTCTTATCCGTATATCAGTGGTGCTGCGGCCTCGTTGATGAAATATTTTATAGATGGATTTCACCGGGGCATCACCGTTACCTGTCCGGGCTTTTATGGTCCGCAGGGAAGAATGCTTCGACTTGGATTAAGCAATCCCAACCTGATTGACCGGCTGACGCAATTCCGTTTTGGCCGGCACCTGATCAGCAATTTTGAAATGGAAACAGCGGGACTATATGGATTGAGTAAAATTCTTGGACATCATTGTTTGAGCTTGAGCGCCATCGTTGCTAACAGAATAAGCAAAGAATTTTCCAAAGATGGAAATGCAGTCGTGGAGAAATTGATTGAAAAGACGCTAAGCATTATTCAGTCTTTATAAGGTGTGATTTGAAACTAATTTTATTTTTAAGCGTTCTCTCTGAGTGAACCTATGTGCCTACGTAATTTTTAATTTCGAAATTTTTTGCAACTCGGCCCTCACCCCTTGCCCCTCTCCTTTAGGAGAGGGTTCGGGGTGAGGGTTCGATTATATTTGAGCTTTTTCACCACCACTGTAGGCGCATAGGTTCACATAAAAGTGGCCTAATGGCTCAGTTTCTTTAGTTGATGAATGATTAATAACTTTGCGCAATTCTAAAATTTGAAATTGAGGCTATACAGAATAATATGAAGATTCATTTTTATAAATACCAGGGCACAGGAAATGATTTTATAATTCTGGATAATAGAAATTGGAGCTATACTTCGTTGACGATGGATCGTGTAAAGTTTTTATGCGATCGCCGGTTTGGTATTGGTGCAGACGGACTGATGTTACTAAATCAAAAATCCGGTTTTGATTTTGAAATGAAATATTATAATGCGGATGGAAGAGAAAGCAGCATGTGTGGCAACGGCGGGCGTAGTATGGTGAAGTTTGCATACCACTTGGGTATGCGTAAAAGGGAATTTCTTTTTTCTGCAGTGGATGGCATACATGCCGCAGAGATAGATGATGATGGAACGGTCAGTTTGAAAATGGTTGACGTTCCCGACATTCACGATTATCACGGTGATTTTATTCTTGATACAGGTTCTCCGCATTATGTAAAAATTGTGAGTGATGTAATGGATTACGATGTATTCCACAAAGGGATGGACATACGCTACAGTTCAGATTTTGCAAAAGAAGGAATCAATGTAAATTTTGTGGAGCAGAAAAAAAATGATGAGATCATCGTAAGAACTTACGAGCGCGGAGTGGAAGATGAAACCCTTTCTTGTGGTACAGGAGTAACTGCGAGTGCGCTTGTCTGTTATCACAACGATGTAGGTTATAATGATGTTACCGTGATTACGAAAGGAGGAAAATTAGTTGTGGAATTTGATCGTACTCCCGAAGGCGCTTTTCAAAATATTTGGTTATGCGGTCCTGCCGAAAAAGTATATGAGGGAGATATTGAACTGGCGCCGTGAGAGATTAACATAGACAATCTACAAGAAACAAGGGACAAGGTACAAGATGTGTCCCGTCTTGTGCCTTGCCCCTTGCCTCTTGTGCCTTATGCTTTTCACACTTTCTAATATATAATAAAAGCAGTCATGTTCAACGTCCGTGTTTATGGAATTTTACTAGGAGAAAATAAAAACGTTTTGGTTGCTGATGAATTTATTCGTGGAAGTTATTACACTAAATTTCCAGGTGGTGGACTTGAATTTGGCGAAGGAACCAGGGATTGTTTGAAGAGGGAATTCAAGGAAGAATTGGATCTGGAAGTAAAAATCACGGATCATATCTATACAACTGATTTTTTCCAGATGAGTGCTTTTAACCCCGAACAGCAAATTATATCTATCTATTATTTTGCTGAAGCGCTCGAACCGATCAAGGCACCTCTGCGCGACAAGCCATTCGACTTCGACGAAAGGCAAATGGATGTGTATAAAAAAACCGGCGAAACCGAAACATTTCGATTCATTCCATGGAATGATTTCTCACACGAGATGATAACATTGCCGATTGATAAAGTGGTTGCAAAAATTGTGAAGGAGGGATTAAAATAGTGATTTACCTGGTTGATGAAAAATCTTTCCGCTTTTGCGCCTTTGCGTGATAATTTTCTCGCAAAGACGCAAAAGCGCAAAGATCAAAAGTTCAGCACTCAACATAATCCTTTTCAATCTTATAAATCATGGTTCAATATCAGTTGAAGAAATTTCAAATCCAGCCATCTTCCAAACTTATATCCCACCTGCTTGAAATGCGCCACTTCTTCAAAACCAAAAGATTTATGCAAAACAAGACTTGCTAAATTTGAGGCATCGATACTCGCGATCATAACATGCAATCCTTTTTTCTTTGCAGCTTCTACTAACGGTGGTATCAATAATTTTCCGATTCCTTTTCCACGATGTGCCGCTGCCACATATACAGAGTTTTCGACGCTGAATTGATAAGCCGCCCACACGCGGAATGGCCCAAATGAACTGAAGCCAACGATTTCATTATTTTCTTCCGCCACAAAAACCGGGTAACCGTCTTTTTTCTTTGCTTCAAACCAGGCTGCACGCATTGCTATTGTATGCGGATCATAATCATAAACAGCCGTGGTGTTGATGATGATCTCATTGTATATATCGAGTATTTGTTCTAAATCTTTTTCTTCCGCGAAACGGATATTTATCATTTAAGAGATATGTAAATTATTTTCTAAAAAATTTACTCAGCCTTGCTTCTTCCAAATCAAGTTCAAGTTCACGCTCGCGAAAAAGTTCTTCATCAAAGCGACGTTCATGCCGCATTTTTGTAAGCTCCTGCCGTCTCACCGTCACCACTTCCAATAACATCTTCCGGTATTTCGGTAGAAAATCGTCAGCGGGTTTATCGCTTTCCTCTTCCGCAAGTTTTTGATTGATATTGTCGATCATTCTTTGGTACCTGTCTTTTACCCTATTGAACGCATCGATGGTATCCGATTCTTCTGCATATTCTTTATTGAGAAAATCTAAAGTAGCATTTGCCATTCTCAAACGCATTTCCTGTTCCTGTTTCGAATGATCCTCTATCGATGTTACGCGCAACAAACGAATTATCCATGGCAAACTAATTCCCTGCAATACCAATGTAAAAAGTATTACGACAAAAGTTATAAATAGAATCAGGTTGCGGTGCGGAAATTGTGTTTCGTTGGATAGCACGGTGGGAACTGCAAGCGCTGAAGCAAGAGAAACAACTCCGCGCATTCCGCTCCATCCGATGATAAAAACGCCTGCGGGTGTTGGTCTTTGTTCGCGCGTTCGTATTCTTTTGCTGAGAAATCTCGGTACATATGCCGCGGGATATACCCAAATTATTCTGATCACAATTGTAACAAGACTGACGATCACACCATAAAAAATTGCATCGCGCAAGGCGTATTGACCAAGTCCCTTTACAATATGCGGCAATTGCAAACCGATCAATATAAATACAACGCCATTCAACATAAAAACAAGTGTGTTCCAAACGCTATACGTCTGTAACCGGGAACTATATGTAAATATTCTGTGAGAATGAAAACTCAGCACCAATCCGCCCGTTACCACTGCGAGTACGCCTGAATATTCAAAATGTTCCGCAGTCAGATACATCAGGTATGGTGAGATCAACGAAATTGCAGTATCGATACTCGGAGTAGTTGGCAGGAACCGATGAATCAAATAAACGATGTAGGCAATAGCGGCCCCAATAGCAATTCCTAAAAGTGAAACTTTAAAAAAATCTATTGTAGCATTAGATAACATAAATTGTCCGGTCATCAATTCAAACAACGCGAAACGAAACACGATCAAACTTGATGCGTCGTTGATAAGACTTTCTCCTTCGAGAATCGTAACAATTCGTTTTGGAACTTTCAAGCCTGATAAAACAGAAGTCGCGGCCACTGCATCGGGTGGAGAAATAATTCCTCCTAATAAAAATCCCATTGCCAATGAAAAATCGGGAATCAATGCGTGCGAAACGTATGCAATGGTTCCGGCAGTAAAAATGACCAATCCAAAAGCCAATAGCCCAATCGGTCGCCGATAAAACCAGAAATCATTCCATGATGTGTTCCATGCGGCGGCGTACAATAGCGGCGGAAGAAAAAGCGTGAAGACAATATCGGGACTTAGCTCAATGATTGGAATATTTGGTATCAGGCTAATCAGCAATCCCGCGATCACTAAAAAAATCGGGTAAGAGATTTTTAGTTTCGAACTGAGTATTGACAGCATGGAAACCAGCAGAAGCAGGGCCAGTATCAGGAGTAAATTAGTTTCCATTCAAGCAGTTAATATCAAAAAATTTTGTACAGAAATATACCAGTGCCGGTTATGCGCAAATAGCGCGTGTTATCAATGCTTCACTTTCAACTTTTCAATCATTTCATCACTGGCATCATCAGCCGAAATTCCGAAACCATTTACCAGCACACCTTTTTGTCCGTGTTTGGATTCGATCGCATATACGACAGCTTCGTCTGCCGGATCGCTGTCTCCTTCAAAACGATAAACTTCGGTAATTTCAAATTCCGAAGGTTTTAATGAATGAGGTGATTCGTGACAAACAATACAATCGAAATTGAGATTGTAGTCAATATTGTATCCGCGCTTTTTCAAACCAGCAACGGCTTCACTCAATGTATCATAAGCAACTGTATTCATAATATTTTTTTATTATCGTTTGACAAGTTTAGCAATTTACGAATATTTTTTCCAGAACTTCTATGTGTAACTATGTGCCTGCTGTGCCTATGTAGTAATTTTTTTTCACCACATAGGCACAGTAGGCACATAGTTACACATAGGTGAGATGCGATTAAAATCTAAAAATTATGAATCAATTTATCATCGGTTGAATTTGTTTTATCACTCCCATTACAAAAGTGCTTTGCAAATGCCCGAGATTTTCAACCTGCCCGAGTTTGTTCACATGAAAATCATAATACGCATCCATATTTTCAACCAACACTTTGAGCATGAAATCAAATTCTCCGGAAATATTATAACATTCGATGACTTCATCCAACTCATGAATTGTTTTGATAAATTTTGTACCTGATTTTTTGTTATGTTCCTTCAACGATACATAACAAATAACCATCAAACCTTTTTTCACTTTTGTATAATTGACAAGCGCTGAATACTGCGTGATCACGCCGGCATCTTCCATGTTCTTAATGCGCTCATGAACCGGCGTTGGACTTAAATGTATTTTGGCCGCAATCTCTCTTACAGTCGCTTTTGCATTTTGCTGGAGCATGCGTAAAATCGCCCTGTCTTTTTCGTCGAGCACGATCGTGGGCGGCGGAGCGTTATTTTCTTTTTTCTGTTCTTTATCCATGGTAAACTTTGCGTTTGTTCTACTAAAGTACAAAAAATATTGTATTTATCCTAAATATTGATATAAAGTATATTATTTTGTTCTACTAATTTATCTTTGCTCCCGGATTCAACGTTCATTTGTTCTCTACTTTTGTACCAATAAAAAAAATAAAAAATGTCAACCAACCTAAAAACAAAAATCGATCTCAACCTTCCTTACAAGGTGAAGGATATGAGTCTCGCTGAATGGGGCCGTAAAGAAATCAGACTTGCTGAGGCAGAAATGCCAGGACTGATGTCATTGCGCCAGGAATATGGAAAACAAAAACCTTTGAAAGGTGCGCGTATCGCCGGTTGTCTGCATATGACTATCCAGACTGCCGTATTGATTGAAACACTTGTTGAACTTGGCGCTGAGGTACGCTGGAGTTCTTGTAATATTTTCTCCACGCAGGATCACGCTGCTGCTGCTATTGCCGCTGCGGGAATCGGCGTATTTGCATGGAAGGGACAATCACTCGAAGAAGCTGATTGGTGTATCGAGCAGACTTTGTTTTTTGGAAATACGGATCGCCCGTTGAATATGATTTTGGATGATGGTGGTGATCTGACAAATATTGTATTGGATAAATATCCTGAACTGGTTCAGTATTTAAAAGGGATTTCTGAAGAAACAACAACCGGTGTTCATCGTTTATACGAGCGCGTTGAAAAAGGCACATTGCCTGTTCCTGCTATCAACGTAAATGATTCCGTTACCAAATCGAAATTCGATAACAAGTATGGTTGTAAAGAAAGTTTGGTGGATGCGATTCGCCGCGCTACCGATGTGATGCTCGCTGGTAAGATTGCTGTTGTTGGTGGTTATGGTGATGTAGGTAAAGGTTCTGCGCAATCGTTGGCGGGTGCTGGTTGTCGTGTGATCGTGACCGAAATAGATCCTATCTGTGCTTTGCAAGCTGCTATGGATGGTTTCGAAGTAAAGAAAATGATTGATGCAGTAAAAGAAGCGGATATCGTTGTTACTGCTTCTGGTTGCCGTGACCTGGTTACAGAAAAACATTTCCGTTCGTTGAAAGATAAAGCCATCGTTTGTAATATCGGTCACTTCGATATCGAAATCGATATGGACTGGTTGAATAAAAATTATGGTCATACAAAAGATACTATCAAACCACAGGTTGATATTTATAATATCGAAGGAAAAGATGTGATCATTCTTGCTGAAGGACGTTTGGTGAATCTTGGTTGCGCAACAGGTCATCCAAGTTTTGTGATGAGTAATTCTTTTACGAACCAAACACTCGCGCAAATTGAATTGTGGCTCAATCATAGCAAATACGAAAACAAAGTATTTGTATTACCGAAGCACCTTGATGAAAAAGTTGCAAGATTACACCTCGCAAAAATCGGTGTTACACTTGATGAACTTACTGACGCGCAGAGCCAGTATCTTGGCATTCCGAAAGCTGGTCCGTTCAAAGCTGATCATTATAGATATTAAGCCGCGACTTGAATAATTGAAAAGGATTATGAGAAAATGTAAACGATCTCATGATCCTTTTTTAGTTAATAAAATTCCGACCTGAGTGTGTTCTTTGCGCTTTTGCGTCTTTGCGTGAAAATTTTCACGCAAAGGCGCAAAAGCGCAAAGAATAAACGTTCATATTCCGGTAATGCACAGATGTGCGAATTAAAACATAGAAGTTGCAAGAAAGAATTTGGAAATTTGTAATTCAGCTATGAGCTTACAAGCGAAGGACAATGTTTTTCTGATTATTATTTTAGGATTGCTTTCTGCAATCGGGCCCTTTTCCATTGATATGTATCTGCCAGGCTTCCCGTCTATCGCCGAGCATCTGCATACTACGGTTGCGCATGTGTCTCTGTCTCTCTCGAGTTTTTTTATTGGCATTTCCGCCGGACAATTTTTATATGGTCCTCTGCTCGATCGCTACGGCAGAAAAAAACCTTTGTATTTTGGCATTGGTCTCTACCTGCTTGCTTCTATCGGCTGCGCATTTGCAATTACTGCCAACGATCTGATCATTTTGCGATTTCTGCAGGCTATCGGATCCTGCTCCGGAATGGTTGCAGCGAGAGCGATGGTTCGTGATCTTTTTGCAGTGAAAGATAATGCGAAAATTTTTTCACTGTTGATGCTCGTCGTTGGCGTTTCACCAATAATAGCGCCTACCCTTGGGGGTTATGTGACGTCAACGATTGGGTGGAGATTTATTTTTGTGGTGCTCGCATTGATGTCGGCTTTCATTCTTGCTGCGGTGCATTTTATCTTACCGGAAAGTAGGAAACCGAATCCAAATCATTCTCTTTGGCCAAAACCGATCGTACTTAGTTTCATTGGGATATTTAAAGTGCCGCAATTTTTTACGTATGCCTTTACAGGATCTATTGCAACAGCAGGATTGTACGCGTATATCGCAGGCTCACCGTATGTGTTCATGGAATTATTCAAAGTGACCGATAAGCAATACGGCTGGATATTCGCGCTGATCGCAATGGGATTAATTGGTTCTAGCCAGTTGAACAGCGTGTTGCTTCGAACATATAAAAGCGAACAGATTATCCGCGTCGCCTTAGGTTGCCAGGCTCTTATTGCATTGTCTCTTTTCGTGGCGACCATGTTCGGGTTATTGGAATTGTTCAGCACCATATTTTTTATTTTTATTTATCTCTGTTGCCAGGGTTTTATTTTTCCCAATTCATCGGCACTTTCACTGGCACCATTTACAAGCAACGCAGGAAGCGCATCCGCGTTATTGGGAGGAATACAAATGAGTATCGGCGCCTTTACTTCTGCGCTTGTGAGTTTTCTTAGCAATCATACGGCTTTACCGATGACTGGTGTAATGGCATGCTGCGCAGTAACCGGTTTTACCGTTTTGACAGTCGGTACAAAAATTATCAGCTATCGCGCAAGTGTTGAAGCGGTGGAAGAGCAGACGGCGGACATGAATTTCTAGAAGAAGGTACAAGATAGAAGGAACAAGAAAACAAGGAACAAGAAGTCACCACTCCTTGTACCTTGTTCCTTGTTTTCTTGTTCCT
>JAFDYD010000046.1 GCA_018267615.1 Bacteroidota bacterium
TTTTTATTCCGGTAAATTAAGGGGGGATTTATCTTTTGTTTCAGAGAAAGGGATTTTGTTTCAGGGGATGAAACAAGATTTAGCTTTATTTTCCAATGGATTAAAGCATTTGTTTGTAACTTCTCAAAAAGTTGAGGTAAATTGATGGAATAGCTTGAGCAGACCTGTTATAAGATATTTTATAAAAATACCCCATAGCATTCCTAGTGTCTAATTGCATAAGTTAGTAATAGTATTTCTAAGCTGACTCCCTTTAACTTCCCTTTTCTTCCAAACGAATGGCCTGGCGTTTTGATGGTATGCATCTGTGAAATGCTGAATAGCTTCCACTAAATCCTGAATACTAGAAAAACTGGCATTCTTTAAAGCTTTCCGAGTTAGAATCCCAAACCATATTTCCACCTGATTCAACCAACTGGCAGACGTCGGTGTAAAATGGAAATGTACATTTGGATGCTTTTTAAGCCAATCCTCGTTTTTCTTGTGGGTCGAATAATTATCTAATGTTTAATTGCATAAATAAATTTATCACACAAGGAGCAATAATTTCTTGGAAAAACAAAGAGGAAGCAGAATTTAATCTAGCGACAAACTTATGCAATTAGACACTAAAATAACATGCACTTGCTGATCAGAGGGAATACCCTGCATAACATCCTCTAAGAAAGCTTGAAAATCCTCACGCTTTTTTGTTGAAGTTGTCTTTGTTTTCACTGCCCCTGTTGCCACATTAAGGGCAGCAAACAAGTTGATTGTCCCATTGCGCTTATAAGTGCTTTTCAAACCTTGAACAATCTTCTTGCTGGAAGTTTCAACGTAACCTCGCTTACGCTCTAATGCCTGAATGCTCGGTTTCTCGTCAATACTCAGCACCAATGCTCGTTCCGGGGGGTTCAGATAAAGACCTATTATGTCCGCTGCTTTTGTTGAAAATTCGGGATCTGTACTTACGCACCAAGTTCGCATGCGCTGCAGTTGGATTCCTTCCTTGCGCAGAACGCGCCATACATAATCACGGGAAAAGCCCAAACGTTCAGCTATACTATTTCCATCCCAGCTACTTTGCCCTTTAGGAGGCGTTTCCTCCAACAACTTCAGAATCTTATTACGATCTCCTTTGGTATATGTTTTTGGTTTTCCAGATCGGGAAGCATCTTCAAGCCCACCTAACCGATTTTTTAAAAATCTTTCCCGCCATTTCTTTACTGTTAGCACGGTGGTACCAAGCTCTTTTGCAATCTTGATATTTGACAAGCCATCGTTACATTTCAATATAACCTTAGCTCGAAAAGCTATCTGTTGTTCAGTCTTTCGAGCCGACACATGCTGATTTAATAGTTTGATTTCTTCTTGAGTGCAAATTATCTGGGGGGCTAAGCGAGATATATTCTTCTCCTTCTTTTTTAAAAGGAGATAGCATATTTTCAATGTATTAGCAATTTATGCAATTAGACAATAGCAATAGCATCTCCTTATCCGAGCAGGCAAGAAAATTTCAAAGGCTGAGTTTTTAGAAAATATGGAAGACAAATTAAAAAATAGGGAGTTTCGGGAAGATATGATATCTCTGTTGCCTCATCGAGGCCGTAAATTTGATCCCGACGATGCCTATCAATTGGTGAGGGAAAAAATTATTGAGAAACTTTAGGTTGCGCCTTAATTTTGCGAAATTCCTTAAAATTATCCGTGTTATTACAATGGCCAGATCGAAATTTTCAAATTTGCTCGCCATATGCTTGCCGAAAATTTCGAGAAAATTTCCGAATCCCCTGTAACCCTTGGAAATCCTGGTGGGCCCTGTTGGATTCGAACCAACGACCACCTGATTAAAAGTCAGATGCTCTACCAACTGAGCTAAGGGCCCAAACTGAAAAGATGAAATAGACTACTCTTTAATGTTATAAAATGATTTTTGGGGTAGGGTCAATGAAAAAAGGACAAAGAAAAACAGTATAAAGGTATTCCACGTTAAAAAATATGAAAGATTAACGACGTGAGGAAAGAGTATCCTCCTCTTTGAAGAATTTACCCATGGAATCATTCCCAGATGATTCCTAATTTAGAGGCGATGATAAGGATGGCCCGCTAGAATTTGCTGCGTCCTATAAATTTGCTCTGCCAAGAGTCCTCTTACCAACAAATGGGGCCATGTCATGCGGCCAAGAGCAACGAGGCGCTGACACCGCTTGCGAACGGGGTTACTCAAGCCATCCGCCCCTCCGATCACAAATGTGAGCGACCGAACCCCTTCATTGCGGTAGATATTTAAGATTTCAGCAAATTCAACGCTTGTTAGCAAATCCCCTTGCTCATCCAGGCCAATTACGATAGACGTTGATTCTATGGTTTGAAGAAGGAGCTCTCCTTCCCAAATTTTTACCTGATCAGGGGTCCCTGATTTACGGCAAACAACTTCTTTTATCTCAGACGGCCAGGATAGCCGTGTACGATATTGGTCAAGCAAATCTTTTTCTACACCTGCTTTAAGATTCCCAACACAAAGAAGGATGAGCTTCATTCAACAATCAAGCAAAAGATGTTTGTGGAATATCTAAATCCCACATTTTTTCCAAATTATAGAATGTACGGACTTCGGGGCGGAAAAGATGGATGATGACGTCAAACGCATCAACCAAAACCCAGTCACATTGAGGCATGCCTTCGATATTCGTGCGAATCCCATGTTTTTTAAGTTCTACTTGAAGTGTTTCAGCCATAGCACCAACCTGACGAGCTGATTGGCCGCTGGCTATAATCATATAATCTGCAATTGGGGTTTTCCCCATCAAATTCAAAGTAACTAAATTTTCAACTTTTTTATCTTCTAAAATCTTTTCAATGAGGGCTGTTAATTCTTCCGAAGATAAGGACGGGTTCTTATGTTCTATAATGGCTTACTCTCCCTTAAGGGTTTTTTGTTGATGCAAAAAGAAAAAGGGGACAATATGCGCCCCCCTTCCTTTGTTTTTTGAGTCAGTAAGGACTTAATACCCTTCCCGCTCCATGCGCTTACGCAACAACTTACGTGCACGCCGAACAGCTTCTGCCTTCTTGCGCTTGCGGTAGCTGGAAGGCTTTTCGAAGTTACGGCGCTCTTTCATCTCCCGGTATATGCCTTCACGCTGCATTTTCTTTTTTAATACCCGCAAAGCCTGGTCGACATTATTGTCACGGACATCGACTTTCACTAATCATCAACTCCTTCCCGAAAAAATTTATCAGGTTCATAAAACCTTATTTTAAGCATATACCATGCAAAGATTAAAAAATCAAACAGTACCATCGTATTTTGGGAAAAAAGTGGTGAGGATGGCTTAGATGACACTAATCTTTTGGCATTGTGTGATTTTTACAAACGTCACACAATAAGCTAATCATTATAGGCGGTAGTCAGATGGTAAATTTCAGCTTGCGTCGTGTTAGATCTTATGGTGTATAATACAGAAGAATTTACCACGTATAGAACGAAATTATATTGGGGTGTAGCCAAGCGGTAAGGCAGCGGGTTTTGGTCCCGCCATTCCTGGGTTCGAATCCTAGCACCCCAGCCATCAGGTCAATCGCAAAGCATTAAAGAGTCCATCTGTTTTAAATGCTATCTCTACGACACCTTGGGGATCAAACTGGCCTATGAAGTGCTTATATGCTTGAATGCGGTCTTGCTCATCTTTCATTGTGAGGAGTAACTGCTGACCATAAAGGGCTATATCTTCAACAATACGCCCGTATCGGTAATAAGCAAGGATCGTCCAGTTGATATCAGTCTTTCCATATCCTTTATAAAAAGCTTTTTCTTCATCCAGTTTATTCCAGACATTTGCAACGCCCCCGCCAATAACATGAGATTCCGCTCTTTGGGCGCCAGAACAGGATCATCCCAATCCAAGATGTAGATTGTATCATTTTGATCCATCAATTTGCGCCTATTTATCTCCGTTGGTACTATGGTGTACTCTTCCATAGGGATCACATCTTGCAAAAAGTTTTCCAACCAATGATGTCTTTCCATTCCAATCAACATATACAAAAACAGTTTGATCTTTCATGGAGAGTCCTTTTTGTTGGAACGCTTCGCAGTATGAATGCGCTTTGGTAGACGTTCTTCTTCAAGATCAAGTCCAATATCATCGGTACGTATATCAGCAAGATCAGCCAATTTTTTCTCGAGACCGAGGATAAAAAGGATCGTTGCATATATTCCCATTGAAACTTCAGGTGCCCCTTTTTCAACTCTGGATAAGGTGCCCCGACTGATCATTGCTCTTTGGGCCATGATAGCCATAGGAATCCGCCGTCGCCGTCGGGCATCTTTTATATCCGCCCCAAGCTTTTTTAAAGCACGATCAGCACGTAAAGGAAGTGTTGGAATAGCCTGGGATTTCATTTTAATGTCTCATGTCTATATCATTATTCTAATTAATATGCTATATATTGAACATTAAAACAAATATATAAAAAGATCAAATCTCTCTTGAAAGCTGAATTCTGATCAGCTTAGTTTCGCAAAAACTTTGAATTTTATTGTAATAGCCCTTCTCTCTGAGAAGTTAGGGAATAAGGATATTCGGCAGATGTTAAAGAAAATGTTTGCTGAAGGAGGGTTAAAATTTAACGTTATCACGCTTGTTTACAGGTAGTACCAAGAACAATTCATTTTTGGAAAAAAATACCATTCCCTCACTCAAAAGATATTAGAACAGGAAGGTTAAACAAGATAAGCTTTTTCTGAAAGCCTTACAACCCTTTGTGTTGTTTGGCTCCCCGGGACGGACTCGAACTATCCTTTGTATTCCCTTATTTTCCTCGTATTTTCTAAGGTGGATTTTATAGGATATCCACAACTTTACTCACGTCTTATCACAGCTTAATAATGCGACAATATGCCGCAAGTAAAACTGTCATCCATTTTGCCGTAGAGGGGCGTATCTACCACAAAATTCCCTGGTTACAGGGGAATTTTTCAAAAAAATAAAAAAACTGCTTGACAAAGGTTTGTTCCTCATGGGATTCTTTAAGGTGTCCTGCCCATGGTGGGTAGGGCGTGGAATTCAATTGACGCTCAATCTCTTGAACTCCACTAACCACAGTCAAAAAGGAACTTTGAACCATGGCTGAAAAAACCATAGCTCACATCCGTTATATTTTCAAGCTCTTCCAGCGGCTGCGAGGCCGCAATTATTACCTTTACGACTCGCATAAGCCGAGATGATGGGTTTTGCTCCTGCCATAGGAGCGAACCCCTTTCTACCGCTGTTGTGAGGCGTAAGGGTACAGGGCTAACACGACCTGACCCGAACTTGACCTTGTTTGGGTAAGGGCTTTTCCCAACCGTTGCACGGCAGCTTTGTTTTGAGTCCAGCCCGCTTTTGCGGGTTGGCTTTGGAAGCTTGCTTTGTCCGCATCATTACAACAATGCGGGCAGGGCAATCCGTTTAGGAAGGAATTTAAAAATGTTAAACTTGAACAAAAAGAATGGCAAGACCATCAAATCGTTTGATGATTATAAGGCGCTTTATGCGCATATCAGCCATATTGAAAACTTGAAGCTTTTGCCAGGCCATCCAGAATTTGGCGAATCAAGCTGGAGTTTTGTAGTGCTTTCACCTATGAAGGTTATAGAGCTTGCCAATACTTTGAAGAAAGAATATGACCCGGAAATTTTATCCAGGGCTTTGAAGGAAAGAAGCGGCATTATTGAAATATGCACAGGCGATATAAAAAACCCGTGGCTGATTATTGACTCCCCTGGTGTTGACGTTGAGGGTTTCCGCAAGGAATTTTGTGAGGATTATTGTGACGCCCACGAATTGGAAATTGAGGAAGTTGAGTAAGGAATAGGGCAG
>JAFDYD010000047.1:0-16090 GCA_018267615.1 Bacteroidota bacterium
TAAAATTTTACACCGCCGTCGGGGGCTTCGACCGCCGACGGGGTTTTATACAACGCTTACCGAACATGAAAAAAACTTCTCCGATAAAAAATAAAATTCCTTTCGGCATCCTCGGCACCATCTTCGGTCATATATGGGCGTTATGGGCAGCGATTGTTTTTATTTCTACGATGTTGGTCTTTATGATCCCGTTTTTCTTATTCTGTTATTTTCAACCCGACCCGATAAAAACCCGGCGTTTTATTTTGTATTCGCGAACATGGATGGCTATTTTCCTGACCCTTGTTGGTTGTCCGCTCACCGTAAAAGGAAGAAAGAATTTTAAAAAAGGAAAAACATATATCGTGCTTTGCAATCACAATGCACTCATCGATGTACCGGTTTCTTCACCTGGAATACCGGGAGGCAATAAAACCATTGCAAAAATAGAAATGGCAAAAATTCCTGTCTTCGGATTATT
The DNA here is from genome assembly GCA_018267615.1 of Bacteroidota bacterium. Lineage (GTDB taxonomy): Bacteria > Bacteroidota > Bacteroidia > Chitinophagales > Chitinophagaceae > Puia. The sequence continues at coordinate 461 of JAFDYD010000047.1, forward strand.
ATATAAAACGGGAAGCGTGTTGGTGGACAGAAAAAATGAATCCAGCCGCCGTGAAAGTTTTTCGAAGATGAAAGAAGTGTTGGAAATGGGTTTGCATATGTGCATATACCCGGAAGGAACGAGAAATCTTACGGATCAGCCATTGAAATCTTTTCATGATGGCGCATTCAGGTTAGCCTTGCTTACAAAAAAAGAAATCATTCCATCATTAATTTTCAATAGCCGCAAAACAATGCCACCGGGAAAGACTTTTTTCCTATTGCCTTACCGATTGTCAATGCATTTTCTGGAACCGGTAATTCCTCTCGAAGAAGATACGGTTGAGACGTTGAAGCAAAGAGTTTTTGAGATAATGAGAGAGTACTATTTGAAATATGCGTGAGTTGAGCGATTTCTCTTTGCGATTTTGCGTCTTTGCGTGATAATTTTTTCCCGCAAAGGCGCAAAATCGCAAAGTTTCGCAAAGATGAACCAATCACTGAAAAGATCTCGCTCTATTCACTTTCAAATCTCGCAATATGCCCGACTTCGGGTTGATCGTAATATTGAAAGAGCGCCACAATCCAACCGGTGTAACGTTGATGGACATCTGCCAGCAGTGCATATCGCGGGATAATCCGCCGGTCAGTGAATTGATTTTTAAATTTTTTACATCATAATAACTACTCATCGTCACTTTCCATTTTTCAGTAAGGTTGAAATCACCACTCAAAACCAATCCGGAATTTAACGTAGTCGTATAACCGCTGAAATCGGATTTCAATTGACTCGAAAAACTCAATGAGTAAGAAACATTCAAAGACCATGATACATTGAAGTCTACAAATTCAGCAGGGTTTCTTCGCATATAATCCAATGCCGATTGCTGTTCCTCCATGGTCATTGGTAATTGCTGCAGCGCTTGTTTGTCTGTTTCGGCTTTTTTAGGATCCTTTGGTTTGCTTTTGAAAGATGTTGAAATAGCAAGGTTGCCGCTCGTAATTCTTCCCAAAGAAAATTTTCTTCCGGGCGCACTCCACGCATAAATATTCTTTCTGAAACCCATCGAATCGGTGATATATGGATCAACCACAAATCCACCGGTGACATTTACATTATTAAAAAGCGTACTGCGCACATAAAAGTTAAGCGTTGATAATTTGAATGAATCAGCGAGATAGTTATAGCTGCCGGTAAATCCAAAACCATCGATCAGTTTTATTTTTTTGAAACCTGATTCACTGGTATCGCTTTTCGAACGCACTTTCATTTCAAGATTATTATCGAGACCAAAACTTATCCCGCCGAAAGTTCCCGGAGAAAATCCCCGGTAGATCGTATTATCAAATGCGGAGAGATTCAGGTACTGACCGGTTTTGTTGACTTGTATATTGTAATAATAATTTTTTGCGAGATCGGGTTTGTAAGTAATCCCGATCGTTGGCCTGATCACATGGTGCAAGCCTAGTATAGAACTTTTTTTACCGAAGTTGGTGAACGTACCAAAAATTGCGGTGCTGATATTTAATGAAAATCCAACATCGTTCGCTACGAAAAATCCATTTTGACGTACTGGCACCACCAGGCCCGTCGCACTATTGTACGTATATGAATATCGTCTCGAATACCATTTCTCCGCCCAGCTGATTCCCGGTGCAATCTGGAACGGACCGAGTTGCGGTAGCGACAAAGTAATCGGGATCGTATGTTGCGCACCCCATTGAAAAGTATCAATCAGGTTGTGTATTGAAAATAACGAATCGTAAAAACTTGTATTACCGCTGATATTCGTGGTTAGTCCGATACCAAGTTTCTCATACCATTTCTGCGTGCCGACAAATTCTTTTCTCTGGAAAGGATATAAAGTAACTGCCGTAAAGTTTACATTCGGCATATTGATATTGATAAGCTTTGACTGGTTATTCTGGCTATGCGTTCCGCTCACAGTCAAATTGTATTTGCCGTTCCAGGTTTTTGAATAAGCAAGCGATGATCCGATCTGGTTATTGAAATTGGCAGTCGGATTATTATATACGAGTTGATTGAATTTGGTTGACATGAAATTTACATTCGCAGTGAATGTGGTTCCGGGCCTTGCTTTGCTGTCGACACTATGTCCCCATGAAAAACTGAATGTCTTGTTATCATCATATTCTGTTTTTCCGCTATTGCTTAGTAATCGCGTTTTTTGCATCGTGAAAGCAATACGTCCGGCATAACGGTAACGGACCCTGTATTCCGGCGTTATAAAAAGATTCCATCCTCCGTAAGAATATAAATTAGCGCGCGTGATCACATCAAGATAATCGTTGAACACTTTATAATATCCCATATTTTCCAAGCCAAGTCCAAACTGCGGACTCACATCAAGTGTTGGCGGCAGAAACCCCGAATGACGTCCCTGTGATATCGGGAAAAATCCGAAAGGCAAATAAATTGGAACAGGCACTCCTTCAAATTCCGGATGCACGGGACCGGTAACCGCCAATTTTTTATTAACCAGTTTCATTTTGTTTGTACGGAATGCAAAATGCGGCGTGTCGAGATTACAGGTCGTGAATCTTCCGTGAAAGGCATAATAATCCGTTGGAGAAATCTTTTTCATTTTTTCACCCATCACAAACATTTCACCACTCTGCGTGAACGAATTTATCGTGATCCCTTTTTGTGTCTTCATATTGAAAACAATCGAATCGGACTCCACAGTACTTTCATCGGATGTCATCTTAGGTCTGCCCGTAACATGCTTCGCGGTATCATAACCAAAATCCGCGATGATCACTTCCCTGGACTGGTCATATTTTATTCTGTATGCATCCAGGGTCATGTTCTTGTATTTGGTATTTGCTTTATTGTGGAGGATAATATTTTTTGTTGGCACTTCGAGCACTACGGAATCGGAAGCGGTATATGCAATCGGCGCATCCAACGTATCCTTGGAAACTTTGAAAGAAAATGTATCGGTTTTACGGATAGTCGTGTCCTTTAGTGTGGTATCTTTTTTTGTCGAATCCAGGAAACGGGCAGCGGAATCTTTGATGATCGCGGTATCCTTGGGAACATTTGCGGGAGGCGGTAGTGTGTCCTGGTATCGCGTTAAGATTTTGTCAAACCTGTTGCGAATTGAATAATTAGCAGGACTGTTCAGCGTTATAACAAAGAATAACGTGGTCAAAAGCAGCGCCGGAATATATTTTAAGTTAATTTTGCGTCCGTTATTCATACATTGCAATGGTACAAAAATAGGGTTTACCTATTTAAGAATATGTGAAGATTAACATCTCTGATTCAAAACGGAAAAACTATGATGAGAAAGATGTTTGGATTTTTTATTTTATCGGCAGTTAGCTGTTTGATAACATCTTTTAACAAACCCATCGATAACCACAAGCCTCCGAAAATCCGTACGATCATCATCGATCCGGGTCATGGTGGTTTTGATCCCGGCACCCATGGACTCATCTCCAAAGAAAAAGACGTTGCATTAGAAATTTCGCTGAAGCTCGGCGAAGAAATCAAAAAAGAATTTCCTGATATCAAAATTGTCTTTACACGCACCACCGACGAAATGGTTGGTGGCGGAACAACAATCGGTGAAGGATTGCATAATCGCGCAGCCATTGCCAATAAATCGCGAGGTGATCTGTTTATATGTATCCACGCCAATTCCAATGGCCATCCTCCCGGTGGTTATTATGCAAAAAGAGTTATTGGCTACAGAAAGAAAATGGAATACGTGGGCAGAGGGAAAAAAAGAAAAAAGAAATTGGTGAACGCGCCGATCTATGAATCTTATTGGATGAAAAATAGTGTTGTCGGTACGGCTTCCTATATATGGAAAGCCGATCGTGCGGGTTTCAAAGGACAGGCCATTAATGAAAAAGATGAGAACGGTGATGGAGGAGATGAAATCAACGACAGCACAGCGGTTGAATTTGATATGACATCGCCGGAAGCGCAAATGCGGGCGCAGTTATATGAAAAAATGTTTTTTAATAACAGTGCTTTGTTCGCTACATATGTGCAGGATGAATTTGTAAAAAGTGGCCGGGAAAGCGAAGGCGTTTTGCAAAGAGACAAAGGTATCCAGGTATTGCAGGCCACTGGTATGCCGAGTGTATTGATTGAAACAGGATTTCTTACCAATAAAGAAGAAGAAGAATATCTCAATAGCGAGAAAGGGCAAGCCGAAGTAGTACAAAATATTCTCGATGCGTTTAGAAGATATAAGGATACATTGGAAACGAGCAGCGTGAATAATAGTAATGGGAATGGAGGGAAGTGAGTTGAGGAGTTGATTGGTTGATTGGTTGAGACGTCGATAGGTCGATTCCATATAACTTGATTATAAATAGAGTTTATCCCCAACTTGCAATTATATACCTATCGACATCTCGACTTATCGACTTCTCAACAAATCAACCTATCAACCTATCAACTTATTCGCGCATTTGCTTGTTTTCTCGTAGGTTTGCTACAGTAATAAATTACTCCTGAATGAAAATTTCTAACGAAACAAAAATCGGCGCCCTCACGGCAATTTCAATCACCTTGCTTTTGCTGGGATATAATTTTCTGAAAGGGAAAGATCTCTTTGCTCATAGTAAAAAAATCTTCGCTGTTTTTAAGAATGTGGAAGGAATGGAAATATCCAACGCCGTTAGAATAAATGGTCTGCAGGTTGGCGCAGTATCTGACATCAATGAAACGGATAAGGATATGTCGGGCATCATCGTCACCATCACACTGAAGAAAAATATAAATATTCCAAAGAACTCGGTAGCTGTTATCAATTCAGGTTTGATCAGTTCCTCTTCGGTGTTGATCAGCAAAGGTGATGCGACCGATTATTTGAAAGATGGAGATACGATCGCTACGCAAAATAAATTGAGCCTGGTATCACAGGTTGAAAAAAATATCGATCCTATCGTTGCAAAACTAAATGGCACTTTGCAATCACTGGATTCACTGGTGGAAGTGGTTGGTTCATTATTCGATCCTAAATTAAAAAATAATTTCACCACAATATTTGCTCATCTCGCCACATCATCTGCTTCGCTCGAAAAATTATTGAGTTCGGAGAACAGTGCGCTTGCTCACACTTTAAATCACGTGGATAGTTTCACCGGCAATCTTGCAAAAAATAATCACCGCATCGATACTACACTGGCCAATCTGCAAAAGACAACGGATAATCTTGCAAAAGCAAAAATCAGCGAAGCAGTGGCATCGGTTCAATCCACGATGGAACAGTTGAAAACTGTAGTAGAGAAAGTAAATAGTCCAACGGGATCACTTGGACTTCTGATCAATGACAAAAAATTATACCAAAACCTCGAGGGCACTACCAGGAGCCTGAATATATTATTGGATGATGTTCGCGTGCATCCAAAACGTTATGTTAATATTTCTGTATTCGGTAAAAAAGATAAAACTGGCCCACTCTCTGCTCCATTGAGTGATTCGACTTCAAAAACGGGCAACAAATAAAATGAAGCAGGTATACTTCCTGGTTATGTTGGCGGCTTGTATCATCATCGGCCGGCAATCATACGGACAAGGTTCGGTTCCTTTTAAATCGAAGACCAATGATACGATTCGCACCGTGTATATCTGGCATGCAGATACATTACGTGAAGCAAAAAAAGATTCAGTCACTAGCATCCAGTCTCTCTACGGACATGTAAAACTCCAGCAGGAAAAAACGCTTTTCTATGGCGACAGTATCGCCATCAATCAAACGGACAATACCGTTGAATCATTCGGTAACGTCCATATCAACGATTCCGACACAGTGAATATCTATTCACAATACATGAAATATTATGTCGATAAGAAATATATCATTTTTCAAAAGAAAGTGACACTCACCGATGGGAAAGGTGTGCTCACTACGGAAGATCTGCAGTATGATATGAATGCGAAAATCGGCAACTATACAACAGGAGGAAAAATTGTCAACGAAACAACAACGATCACAAGTAAAGACGGAACTTATTATTCAGAAACAAAAGATGCTTTTTTCAAAAACAATGTAGTGCTCAAAGATCCTGCCTATGATCTGATGGCGGATTCATTGTTGTACAATACTGAAACCAAATTAGCCACCTTCATAACTGATACCTATATACGCGATAGCAGCGGACGAACCGTGCGCACCAAAGAGGGTTTTTATGATTTATTACATCATAAAGCGAAGTTTGGAAAAAGAGCAAAAATCACAGACAGTGCACAGTCCATCATCGCCGATGATATCAATTTCGATGATAGCACAGGAATCAGTATTGCCAAAGGCAATGCCGTATTCAAAGACACATCGCAAGGAACTGTTGTGATTGCGAATTACATGATATCCGATAAAAAGCACAACACGGTATTGGCAACACAAAAGCCGCTGATGATTATCAAACAGGATAAGGATTCGATCTATGTCGCTGCTGATACATTGTTTTCCGGGCAATTACCTGATTCTTTATTAACCAGGGTGGATAGTATCGGTACTATAACGCAGTTGGATAAACGAAATCCAAATGACAGCAGTAAACGTTTTTTACAAGGCTTTCACCATGTGCGCATTTATTCTGATTCGATGCAGGCGGTGTGCGATAGCATGTACTATTCCGGCTTGGATTCCGTGTTTCGTCTTTATACAAACCCGATTGCATGGGCGAGCGGATACCAGGTGACCGGTGATACCATGTATATGTACACGAAAAACAAAAAACCTGATCACCTATATGTTTTTGAAAATGGATTGGTGGTAGGAAAATCTGCGGAGAATATGTACAACCAGGTAAAAGGAAGAACACTGAATGGAATTTTTAAAGACGGCCAGATCGATTATCTGCGGGCGAAAGGAAATGCAGAAAGCATTTATTATATCAAAGACGATAGCGCTGCCTTTGTCGGCGTCAATAGAGTCAATAAATCGGATATCATCGATATGATATTTCTCAATAAAGAACTGAATCGCGTTGTACTGCGCAATGACGCAGATGGCGTCATGTATCCCATCAAACACGTCAATCTCGACGAAATGAAACTACGCAGTTTTAAATGGCTTGATGACAGAAGACCGAAAACGAAATTTGAGTTGTTTGAATAAAAGGAACAAGGTACAAGGAGTCACTGCAACTCCTTGTACCTTGTTCCTTGTCTCCTGCTTCTTCTTTAAGAAAACTCTAACATTCCCCCGCAAATATTTCCTTTCGTTCCGTCGTTCACCGGGCGTAAAATTCTTTTCATGAGGAAAATTCAGTTAATCATCGCAATGGTGTTACTCACGGCATCGCTTAATCGCTTATCGGCGCAGGATTATAAGTTTGGAATTGGATTGCGATTGAGCACATCAACACCTTCTATCAGCAGTTCTGTATCGGGAAAGTTTTTTTTGAATGACAGGGCAGCGATTGAAGGGCTGGTATCTTTCAATCCCGGTTTTGGTATTGGTGGATTATTTGAAATGCACCAGCTTATTGGTGGAATACAAAGTTTGAATTGGTTTTATGGAGGTGGTGGTTATTTTGGAGTGAGAAGTAATATCGTCTATGCGGGACCAATGGGTATTGTTGGTATCGATTATAAATTCGACAATGCACCAATCAATGTATCTCTCGACTGGAAACCAGAATTGGATATCGCACCGGCGATTAATTTTATTCCTGATGCGTTCGCATTATCAGTGAGATTCACCTTGAAATAATTCTTTGCGCTTTTGCGTCTTTGCGTGATAATTTTTCACGCAAAGACGCAAAAGCGCAAAGAATCATCGATGGAAGAATAGATAAGAAATAAAAATTGCCGTCAGCACTCCGGCCAAATCTGCGGTTAAAGACGCCGGCACCGCATACCTTGTTTTTTTAATTCCGACAGATCCGAAATAAAGTGCAACAACATAAAAAGTTGTTTCAGTTGTTCCCTGGAAAACACATGCAAGTTTTCCCTGGAAAGAATCTGGTCCATATTGTGTCATCGCCGTAATCATCATTGCTCTCGAACCACTTCCGCTCAGCGGTTTCATAAGCGCAGTAGGCAACGCAGGAACAAAATCTGTATTCATTCCCAGTGATCCGAAAACCCAGGTAAACCCATCAATGATATAATCAAAAATGCCACAAGTGCGAAGCACACTGATTGCCACCAACAAGCCGACAAGATATGGAATGATCCTCACCGCAGTTTCAAATCCCCCCTTCGCACCTTCAATAAAAGCCTCAAACACATTTATTTTTTTTACGAGGCCACCGACGATGAAAACAATAAATATCAAAAGAATAATTCCATTGCTGAGCAATTTGGAGAATACATCGACTCCTGCCGGATGTGATCTTAAATAAAAAATCAAGACTGCAATCAACACACTGATGGTACCGATCCACAAAATGATAACACGATTAAAAAGATTGATGCGTTGTTTGATCGATACAACACTCAATGCAACCACACAAGCAACAAATGTGGTGATCATGCACGGAATAAAAATCGCCGTCGGATCCGCAGATTTCAAAATAGCACGCTGCGCAATAATGCTCACGGGTATTAATGTAAGTCCCGATGCATTCAGCACCATAAACATGATCTGCGAATTGGAAGCAGTTTCTTTATCAGCATTCAATTCCTGCAAACTCTGCATTGCTTTCAATCCAAATGGAGTTGCAGCATTATCCAGTCCAAGCAGGTTCGCGGAAAAATTCATGAGTATATGTCCGAATGAAGGATGATTCTTTGGAATCTCCGGAAAAAGTTTACTGAAAAAAGGTCCCACTATACGTGATAGAAAATTTATCGCCCCGGCCTTCTCCCCGACATTCATAAATCCTAGAAAAAGAGAAAGCACACCAATTAGCCCGATCGATATGGTTACACCAGTCCCGGCAGAATCAAATACTCCATCGATAATCGTTTTGAAAATTGTTGTATCACCGAATGCAATCAGTTTTACAAGGGCAACGATAAAAGCAACCAGGAAAAAAGCGATCCAGATAAAATTAAGGGCCATAAACTAATGTGCGAATTTGAGAATGTGCAAATGTGCGAATGCTGGATAATGACTCATTTTGAAATTTCTATATGTATCTATCTGTCTACTGTGCCTATGTGGTGAAAAAAAAATTATCACATAGGGGAACGCAAATTTCAAAGTGAATCTCTATAACAGACTCTACAAATGTGCGATTTCTTTTGCTCTGTCCGCAAAAAGAATTCACACATTTGCACATTCTCACATTTGCACATTTTCTTCCTATCTTTGCGCCCTCAAAAAATCAAGTATCATCATGGCTTTACAAGCAGGGATCGTTGGACTGCCAAATGTGGGAAAATCGACATTGTTCAATGCAGTGAGCAGCAGCGCAAAAGCGCAGGCAAGCAATTATCGTTTCTGTACGATTGAACCGAACGTGGGATTGGTTGATGTGCCGGATGAAAGGTTATACAAACTTGCAACGCTGGTTCATCCCAATCGTATTGTTCCGACACAAATTGAAATTGTAGATATCGCCGGACTAGTAAAAGGCGCCAGCAAAGGTGAAGGATTGGGAAATAAATTTCTGGCCAATATCCGCGAAGTAAATGCCATCGTGCATGTGATCCGTTGTTTTGAAGATGAAAATATTTTGAGAGAAGAAGGACCGATCAACCCGGTGAGCGATAAAGAAATCATCGATACAGAATTACAGTTGAAAGATCTTGAAAGTGTCGATAAAAAACTACAGCGCACAGAAAAAATGTTACGTACAGGCGATGCAAAAATAAAAGTTGAATATGAAGTGTTGAAAAAATGTAAGGAACATCTTGAGAAAGGAAAAAGCATCCGCGAACTCGGATTGAGTAAAGAAGAAAAGACCGCGATAGCTGATCTATTTCCACTCACCGATAAACCGGTTTTGTATGTAGCTAATGTTGACGAAGCGTCTATGCATACAGGTAATAAATTTTCAGACGCGCTAAAAGCAGCTGTTGCCGGCGAGCGTGCCGAAGTGATCATCATGAATAATTCGATCGAACAACAGATCGCAGAGATGGAAGATCCTGCGGACCGCGAATTATTTATGGAAGAATACAAGATGAAAGAACCTGCATTGAATAAATTGATTCGTTCCGCATATAAATTATTACAACTGCAAACCTATTTTACCGCAGGCGAACAGGAAGTGCGCGCATGGACAATACAGGAAGGCTGGAAAGCGCCACAGGCCGCAAGTGTTATCCATACTGATTTCGAAAAAGGATTTATCAAAGCAGAAGTAATTGCCTACGACGACTTCATCAAATACGGATCAGAATCCGCCTGCCGCGATGCAGGTAAGTTGCGCATTGAAGGAAAAGAATATGTGGTGAAAGATGGAGATGTGATGCACTTTAGGTTTAACGTATAAACAAGACTTGGCGGCTTTGCGCCTCTGCGCGAAAAAATTATCACGCAAAGGCGCAAAGCCGCCAAGTTCCGCAAAGAAATCAAAATACATTATACGCAAAGCTCACATAATACAATCCCCCCACTGCCGGATTGCCCGTTGCATTTGTATAGTAATGGTTAGTAATATTAGTAGCTCCCAATTTGATGATTGATTTAATCGGACGCAGTTTGTAACTCACTTGTGCATCAACTGTGCTGAATGCAGCAACTTTTCCCTGGATAAAATCACTCTCGTTGAAGAAGCTGTCTTGCCAGCGCCATATCACGTTAAAGCCTATGCGCTTTTCAAACCCAAATCCACTATTGGAAAAGCCGATATTCGCGCGGTATCTTGGTGTATTATAATATGCTTTGAAGCCACTCGGCACTCCACTGAGTTCATCAAAAAATAAATTACCGGATATAGAATAATTCTTTTCCAATAAATATTCAAGGGAAGTTCCCCATCCATCAGTAGTCGCTTTGTTCGGACTGTTCACCGATACTGATATGATTCTTGGATTAGCAAGCCCGGTTGGATTTCCATTTGACGATTGAAATACATTGATGCGCGTCAGTAAATCTTTGTATTGCGCATAGTAGCCGTAGATATCAAATAATAATCGATCGTTCATCAATAATGCCTTGTACCCGATTTCATAAGAGTTCATGTTTTCAGGTTTGTATTTTCCAAATTGCTGCACCTGCAATACGGTAGGATCTCCACTTGCTGCAAATTGCTGAAAACTTGCTTGTGTATAAACCGGGTTTCCGTTGAAATTGTAGTAGTCTCTCAACTGTGGCAATCCTCCAATCAACACAGTATTTCCACCTACACGCAAATTGATCCACTGGTTTTGTGTAGTTGGAAACCGATAAGCCGATTGGTACGACAATCTGAAATGCTGGTTCTTTGCAACCTGTATAACCGCCGTTGCACGCGGTGTAAATCTTCCATCAAAATTGTCATTCTTATCATAACGCCCGGACAACGATATTTTCAGGATGTCTCCAAAAAACTTTTGAGATACCTGTGCATATGCACCCAATTCATTGATATGAATTTTCCCTGCTGTATCTGCGAATAATGTTCCCTGTGAGTTCAACACATATTGTTTCCAATTAGCCCCGACAAGAATATCTGTTCCTTTACCAGTAAGTCCGAGTGCTTCTGTCAAATTATATTGTCCTTCCACCATGTACAAATTACTCTTATCCAAAAATCTTCCGCCTTGTGGTATCGGTAATTTTGCAATGGAATCAAATATCTGGTTGAATCTTGTTGATCCCGGTAAAGGTCTTCCCTGGTCAGCATAACCACGCGCAATATTATGCGCAGTGATATCATCCGCTCCTCCTGCTCTTGCCTGCACATACGCGCCAACATATTGTGGATACCAGCTGCCTGCAAGGTTCGCAATATTCACACTTGGCTTCCATGCTTCGTTCAACAATTCTGTGTTGACAGTTGCATTGTATGCATCACCTGCATTTTCCTGCGTGGTGTATCCGCGGAGAAACCAATTTTTACTTTTCAATTCAACTTTATATTGACCGATCTTCAAATTCTTCAGTGCATATCGATCACTACCTGTATAAACTGTATTACCTGTTCCAAAATTTCCGGTAACCGAGGCCGTTAGTTTGTCTGTAATTTTATAATATAATCCTGCAGACACTTTGATATTGCGCGTTGTTGGATCGATGATATCTGCTTCGCGATAACCCGTTCTCGTTACGTATTGTTTTGTGATCAATCCATTATTCACACCTACATAAAATGGTTGTGTCGAAGGATTGCTTGCCAAATAATTATTGATCTGATTCTGCGTCGGCGGGATTCCACCACTTTGCGCTTCATAACCTGCGATGTATTGTTGGGTAGCTCCGCCCAATATCAAATTAGAAAGCGTGAGCATATCCGGAATCTGGCTGATATATTCATCACCGTATAAATTCACACCGTTGTATGCAGGATCGGTACTTCTGCTTCCGCCGCTGGCTTTAAAATTCTGATTCGGTAAATCGTAATTGCTGCTGTCGTAAGCAACCCAATCTTTTGCTTCTATATATTGTCCCGCAATCTTAAATGCAAACTTATCTCCTATTGTTTGAGCCCATCGAAAGGAAATATCTGTGTATGCAGATGCACTGCGGACCGGACTATTTACATTCATGAGCCCACCCTTTACCTGTGCACTCACACCCTGGTATTTGAAAGGATCTTTACTGTTGATGACAAGTGTTCCGTTCATGCCACCCGGACCGTACAACGCTGATGAAGCACCTTCCAATAATTCCATATTATCGACATCGAGTTCTGTCAATGCAATCACATTTCCCACGGAAAAATTCAGACCGGGCGCCTGGTTATCCATTCCATCTACAATCTGGTTAAATCTTGTATTTCCGCTTCCATTAAATCCACGCGTACTTGGAGTTTTGAACGTAAGACTGGATGTTGTCATGTCCACTCCTTTCAAATTTCCTATCACATCATAATAAGAAGCAGCGGGAGAATTTCGAATAGTAGCAGCGTTCACGCGTTCTATCGAAACAGGTGATTCCAGAATTCTTTCCGGAACACGGCTTGCGGAAATAACTACTTCCGATCCGAGAGACGAAGCAGGTTTAAATTCAACCTGCACTGTAATATTCGCATCCGTTACAAGCACTTCCTGCGTTTCGAAACCGATGGAACTGATGATTAATGTAAATGGTAATTTTTGTGTGGTAGTGAGTTTGAAATTTCCCTTGCTGTCCGTGTAAGTTCCGGAGGTTCCTCCTTTAATTGTTACTGATGCAGCAAGGACAGATTCTTTGTCGCTGGTACTACGAACGTTTCCATTGATGACGACTGATTGAGCAGATGCGGTCATCGAAAACAAGGTCGCTAATAAAGCAACCAGGCTAGGCAAGCTTTTTCCCATGGCAATCAAGTTTGGTTCAGAATTGAAAGCAAAGTACATATATGTAACGTTCTACAAAAAAAATTATTTTAAGGAGTTTTTTAGGACGTTCCGGAGATATCAGGGATTACAGTATTTTTATCGCCCGAATTATTATCGAATGAAAACATTACAATTTCCAAATCAAACAAGTTTTTATCGCGGTAAAGTGCGCGATGTGTATTCAATTCAGAACGAATGGCTGGTGATGATTGCCTCGGATCGAATTTCTGCTTTTGATGTGATCCTTCCCCGCCCGATTCCTTATAAGGGCCAGGTGTTAAATCAGATTGCGGCTTATATGCTGAAAGCGACAAAAGATATTTGCCCGAATTGGCTTGTCGATGTTCCTGCCCCGAACGTAGCCATCGGAAAAAAATGTATTCCATTTCGAGTAGAGATGGTCGTTAGGGGAAACCTGACCGGACATGCATGGAGAACTTATAGCAGCGGGAAAAGAGAATTATGTGGCGTACGTCTTCCCGAAGGAATGAAAGAGAATGATTATTTCCCTTCACCGATAATTACTCCATCTACAAAAGCAGAAATGGGACATGATGAAGATATTTCCAGACAGGAAATCATTGCCCGGAAAATCGCGAGTGAAAAAGATTATGAAGTGCTGGAAAAATATACACTCGCTTTATTTCAACGTGGAAAAGAAATTGCAGCAAAACGCGGATTGATTTTGGTTGATACAAAATATGAGTTTGGGAAAATCGGAGATACTATTTATTTGATGGATGAAATTCACACGCCTGATTCGTCGCGCTATTTTTATGCCGATGGTTTTGAAGAGCGACAGGCAAAAAGTGAAAAGCAAAAGCAGTTGAGTAAAGAATTCGTTCGCGAGTGGCTGATCGCAAATAATTTTATGGGGAAAGAAGGGCAAACCGTTCCAGAGATGAATGATGAATGGGTGCAGACTATTTCGAATCGCTATATCGAATTATATGAAAAAGTAATCGGTGAAAAATTTCATCCGCAGAAGTTAAGTGATGAAGAAGTATATCAGCGCGTTTTATTCTCTTTAGCGAATCTTGGGTAAAAGATTTTCACGCAAAGGCGCAAAAACGCAAAGAGAAAGCCTTCTTTGCGTTTTTGCGCCTTTGCGTGAAAATCCTCCGCATTTAGCGACTCTTCTTCAAACGATGCCGCGACTTATTAAAAACCATCATTCCATTTTGTTTTCCCTTTCGCAATTCCTTACGTTCTGCTTCCGGCATATTGTACATCTGCTGGCATTCCACACTGCAACAACCATCATATTTTTTTGCACATTCTTCACATTGTATAAAAAGAAGATGACAGCCATCATTTTTGCAATTGGTATGCGTATCGGCAGGTTTTCCACACTGATGACAATGTGCAAGAATCTCTTCAGTGACCCGCTCTCCAAGGCGATCATCGAACACAAAATTTTTTCCTTTGAATTTATTCGGCAGTTCTTTTTCCTTTACTGTATTTGCGTAATGAATGATCCCTCCTTCCAAATGAAAAACATTCTTATATCCATGATGCAACATAAACGCACTCGCTTTTTCACAACGAATACCACCGGTGCAGTACATGATGATATTTTTATCTTTATTTTCCTGCATCATATCCACCGCCATCGGCAATTGCTCACGGAATGTATCGCTGGGGATTTCTATTGCTTTGTCGAAATGCCCGACTTCATATTCATAATGATTGCGCATATCGATCACAATCGTAGAAGGATCTTCCGTGAGTTTATTGAATTCTTCTGCATTCACATATCTGCCGCGGTTGCGCATATCAAAAGAAGGATCGCTGATACCGTCAGCAACAATTTTATCACGCACTTTTATTTTCAGCACCCAGAAAGATTTGCCATCATCAGCAACGGCGATGTTTAACCGAATATCCTGAAGGCCGGAAATGCTATTCAAATAATTTTTAAACGCTTCGAATTGAGAATTGGGCACACTCGCTTGTGCATTAATTCCTTCGTGCGCAATATAAATACGGCCGAACACACGCAATGCATCCAGCGATTGGTATAATTGATCGCGAAATTTTTTTGGATCTTCTATGGAAAAATATCGATAAAACGAAATCGTGGTGCGGGATTCTGTTTCCTGGTACAGCTTTTCTTTCAGCTCTTTTTGCGAGACGCGATTATGTAGTGTTGCCATATAATTGAAATTTGAAGCGGATTGGGTTGATCTTTAACAACCATTACCGTAAGGACACTTACAGAGTGAACCAAATTTCTAAAGATGCAAAGATAATGTCTGAACCGGGATTTTAACCTGGATTTTTTAAACGATTAACCTGATTGAA
>JAFDYD010000047.1:16108-51139 GCA_018267615.1 Bacteroidota bacterium
TTCAATCAGGTTAATCGTTTAAAATCTCGGTTCAGACTAATTCAACTGTATCTGCACATTGCCTCCATTCGAACTTGCATTTGCAAAGGCTGCGCCAAACAATCCTCCAAAACCAACACGCAATGTAACCTGCCCCGCTCTTCCATTCAGATACGCACCGACGACATCGACACGCATGATCTTGAAAATATTTTCCAAGCCGCCGAAAATTTCTACGT
The DNA here is from genome assembly GCA_018267615.1 of Bacteroidota bacterium. Taxonomy (GTDB): domain Bacteria; phylum Bacteroidota; class Bacteroidia; order Chitinophagales; family Chitinophagaceae; genus Puia. The sequence continues at coordinate 16,327 of JAFDYD010000047.1, forward strand.
AGTTATTATCCTTGTTTACATAAAATGCATTTGAACCTGCAACGAGATTCCATTTCAGTCTTCTGAACAATGGAATTTTGTTGGTGAGCAATCCATTAAAATGATGTTCCAAATGTCCCACTGCATAGAATGCAGCAGTGGTACTGTTCGCATAATAAGGCGCAATCTGGAAACTATTCAGGTATTGACTCGCAAAAATTACCTGGTTCCCATTGAAGTGTTGGTAGTCTTGTATGAAAACGCTTTTGGTATTGAAGAACCCACCTATACTAAAACGATATTTTAAAAGTCCGCGCAATTTAAAATTCACATCATCCCAAACCGAAAAACTCCATTTATCAAAGTTCACATCACTTCCAAAAATATTCTCCAAACCTTTCTGGTATGATAGTGACATGGTCGGATATTTCGAACCGATCGGAATTTTATTTCGCGGAAATTCGATATAACGTTGTCCGGGTTTGAACTGTAACTCCACTCCTGCAATTAGCGCTTGGTGCCTCGTGAACTGCGCGCCGGTTTTTTCATAAGGATAATTCGGCGTTAATGTCTTATTCTTATCTCCGAAAAAAGAAAAATCCGTTGTGTTATCGAGCGGCATCCTGTCTTCATACAACAGATTTCCGCTAATGCGAAGTCCGTTATCAAACCTGTTTGTATAAGTCGCCGAGCCATAATAATTTTCATAGATCTTCATAAAATTATCACGGAGGAAAAGCGTATAAATCTCATTCATCAAAGGAGAAATCGGGTTCTCGTTATTGAACTGGCTCACTCTTTTTCCACCGGAAAAAATCCATGAAGAACGATTGGAAGATCCGCCATCCGGATCCCACTCAAAATTTCTTTTTGAAAATGCAATGGTCGCCCACGCATTCAGATGCGTATTATTAAATCCGTAACGGATATGTGGCGTAAAACTGATCCGCTCCTTCGATTCCGGAAATGATTTTGTAAATGTGGCTTCCAAATTAGCCACCACTCCTTCCACCGTATTGTATTGCGCACTTCGCAAAAGCGGTTGCAGCGACCAGTCGAAAGGTTTTTTGGGATCGAAATTCCGTCGTTGAACACCATTCCACAACACGTTCATAACGGTAACGCGCCCCTGCTTTCTGCGAAGCGAATCGATCACACGCCGTGATGAAGCAGAATCGCGTTGGGTTTCGAACAAACTGTCTTTTATTTTATAGTCTTTCGATTCTTCCGGCTCAAGCTGGACGGGACGAACAGAATCCCAATAGAGTTTTGTTTTCTTGGTAACCGCCGTATCATATTTGACGATCACATTATTAAAATACTTCTTTCGAAATTCCGGAGTTGTATCGTATTTGCTATATACATTTAAAAAATTACCCGTGGCATCGATACCCAGTTTATTAAAAGTAAAATAAACGACCTGGTCCTTTGTGCGCCATACATCTGGCGAAATCGGAACATGAATCTGCCGGATACTCAAAGTGTCAACGATCTCCAGCATCGATTCTTTTACGAGATAGAGATCGAGACTATGGATGCGCCAATCACCATCAGTGATATTGATCGTTCCTGTAAATAACGGCTCGAATTTGCGACGAGGAGTAACCTGGATCTTATTAATTTCTTTTCCATCTTCAAAAAAAGAACCAAGATATTTATAACGGTAATAGTTCAACGCACCTTCTGCTATTGGTGAAACAAATCCGCGCGGATTGAGTTGCGTGATAAAAACATTGACATTATTATTGTAAAAATTTACAAAGGTTGGAAAATTAAATCCGAATCCATTGGAGCCACTCTCCCTTCCTGAAAGAACTTCGAGTTTTATTCTGTCGGGTTTTTTGAAAGCGATTTTTGTAAGCGATTCCGACAAATAAACAATCCCTTTTCCAACAGAATCAACACCCATCGTCTTCCTGTCCTCATCCTTCATTTTTTGTCCGAATATTTTTGAAGGAAGTTTTCTTGTCTTGATTAGAGTTTTGATATAAGCCTCGCAGGTAAAAGAATCCAAAGGCTCTTCATAGTCTTTTCTTTTTTTGATCGCATGGCGGATAATTTCATAAGCAGGATCTTCACCACCGGGTTTCACAACTACTTCTTTCATGGTGGTTCTTTGCAAAGGCAAACTGAAATTAAGCGTCACCGGTTCGCTGCTTACTTTTATTTTCTTTTCCTGCCTCGTATAACCGATATACTGACACACAATCGTGTATTCACCATCTTCCAATTCCATGGAAAATCTGCCCGCATTATTGGTGGTAGTGCCTTTGGTAGTACCTTTTACAAAAACAGAAGCATAAGGAAGGATATTATTTTTATCGTCAGTAACTATACCGGAAATTTTACCGGCTTGTGCAAAAAAGAAATGAAAAAGTAGAAAAAAACTAAGCAGTAGAATCCGGTTCATCGATGCGGTTTAAATAAAAACGAATATACGCCGCAATTGGTTGCTGGATAGATAATGAAATGTGAAAGTGAACGGCGGGTTGAGTAGTTGATTGGTTGAATGGTTGATTAGTCGGCAATTTTTTGAACCATGATTAAAGGATTAAAGGATTATCATGAAGCGATCTGAATATTTAAAAGCTAAAGTATCAGCAAATTTTATTTTCCCGCTTTCATGATAATCCTTCAATCCTTTAATCATGGTTCAAAAATTAGAGACCAACCGCTCAACCCACTATTCCCAAGAATTAGCTACTTTTATTCAAGATAAAAACATAACCGATGAGATACGAACCAGTGCAGAATTATATCAATGGCAGACTCAGCGTTTCATCATCCGGAAAAATGTTGAATGTGATTTCTCCGCTGGATGGCGAATTAATTTCTTCAGTGCCCCTATCATCTGCCAAAGATCTCGACGATGCCGTGAAGGCTGCGAAGGTGGCATTTCCCGCCTGGAGCAAAACACCTATCAAAGAACGAGTGCAGGTTTTTTTTAGATATAAATATTTGTTGGAAAAAAATATAAATGAGCTGTCTTTATTGATCTGCGAAGAGAATGGCAAGACGATGGCCGAAGCCGTTGCAGAAATAGAAAAATCGATTGAGCTCACAGAGTTCGCCTGTTCGCTGCCACAATTAATAACCGGGGAAGTATTAGAAGTAAGCAAAGGCATCGATTGTCGTACGGAGCGTGTACCCATCGGCGTTGTTGCCTCGATTGTACCATTCAATTTTCCGGCAATGGTTCCTAACTGGACGATCCCAAATGCGATCGCGCTCGGAAATTGCATGATCATCAAACCATCTGAAAAAGTTCCTTTGACTGCTGCGAAGATTGCGCAGTTATTGAAAGAAGCGGGTCTGCCTGATGGTGTATTCAATATTGTAAACGGTGATAGAGAAATTGTGGAAGCTATCTGCGATCATCCCGGTATCGAAGCAGTGTCTTTTGTCGGTTCTACAAAAATTGCAAAAATAGTGTATCAGCGTTCGACGCAAAATCTGAAAAGATGTCTCGCATTGGGCGGCGCAAAAAATCATTTACTGATTCTTCCGGATGCAAAAACTGAAATGACTGCGCAAAATGTAGTTGCATCGATGAGTGGGTGCGCGGGACAAAGATGTATGGCCGCATCTGCGATGATTGGTATTGGTGCGGTAGATCATATCGTGGAGAAAATTTGCGATGAAGCAAAAAAAATCATCCCGGGAAAAACACTTGGCGCTGTGATCAACAAGGAAGCAAAAGAAAGAATTGAAAAATATATTACTGAAGCCGAACAACAGGGAGCAAAAGTTTTGGTAGATGGAAGACATGCTGAAGTAGCGGGAAAAAAGAATGGAACTTATGTTGGCCCGACTGTAATCGATTTTGTTAAACCCGATATGGCGGTTGCGAAAGAAGAAATTTTCGGACCAGTGATCAGCATTATGCGCACCAACACATTGGATGAGGCCATTGCGATTGAAAATGCAAACCCATATGGAAATGCGGCGAGTGTGTTCACACAAAATGGCGGCTACGCGCGTTACGTAATGGAAAAAGCGAGCGCAGGAATGATCGGGGTTAATGTTGGCGTGCCCGTTCCGCGTGAACCTTTTTCTTTCGGTGGATGGAACGAAAGCAGGTTTGGTGTCGGTGATATCACAGGAAAAAGCTCTATTGAGTTCTGGACAAAATTAAAAAAGAGTACGATCAAATGGAACCCGGAAGCTGGTGTGAATTGGATGAGTTGATAACCCGGAGTTTTTTGATTTTTTGATTTCGGTATTGAGGGATTTTGAGATTTCAGATATGTGCCTACTGCGTCTATGTGTTAATTTTTTTTCACCACATAGGCACAGTAGGCACATAGGTACACATAGAAATTTCAAACTGAAATATTATCGTGAATACCGCAATCAAAAAATTTCGTTTATAAAATAATATCTAAAGCCTATCAAAATATTTTATGTCAGATATTTCTACAAAGTCTGAATCAAAACAAATCATACGGGACAACCTCGACTACACTTTATTTTCCTGGAGCGCGCAAAAAAATATCAATCCAATTGCAGTAAAATATGGAGAAGGTGTTTATCTGTATGATCACGATGGCAAGCAGTACATCGATTTTTCGTCCGGATTGATGAACGTAAATATTGGTCACGGCAATCAGCGGGTAACCGAGGCCGTTACCAAGCAGATGCAGGAAGTAAGTTATGTTACTCCTTCATGCATTACTGAAGTGAGGGGTGAACTAGGGAAAAAATTAGCGCAGATCACGCCCAAAGGATTGAATAAAAGTTTATTCACCACAGGCGGAGCAGAAGCCATCGAAAACGCAATCAAACTTGCGAGATTATATACAGGAAAGCATAAAATCATCGCGAGATACAGGGCTTTTCATGGCGCATCCTATGGCGCAATGACTGCCGGTGGTGATCCCAGAAAAATTGCCGCAGATGCCCAGCAGATACCGAATATTATTCATGTGGAAGATCCATATTGCTATCGTTGTCCCTGGGGAAAAGAAATAAATTCATGTTCGCGGGAATGTGTGAGTCATATCGAAAGAGTGATAGAATTTGAAGGGCCGCAAACTGTTGCAGCAATAATCATGGAAGGAGAAAGCGGTTCATCGGGCTGCATTAAATATCCACCCGACTATCTTAAAAAAATCAGAGCCATTTGCGACAAACACGGAATCCTATTGATCATCGATGAAGTAATGAGTGGCTTTGGAAGAACCGGGAAATGGTTTGCGTGCGAATATCATGGAATCGTTCCCGATATGATCACGGCGGCAAAAGGAATTACGTCTGGCTATCTGCCACTCGGCGCGTTAATCGTGAGTGATAAAATTGCCGCGCATTTCGATGATAAAATATTATGGCTTGGACTCACTTATTCTGCGCACCCTGTTTGCTGTGCAGCTGCAGTGGAAGTTCTGAAAATTTACGAAGACGAGCATATGTTGGAGAACGCAACCACGATGGGCGCATATATTGAAAAGAAAATGGAAGCACTGAAAAAGAAACATCCATCGATCGGGGATTTTAGAAATACAGGTTTGTTGGGATGCATTGAACTTGTAAAAAACAGGGAGAATAGAGAACCGATGGCGCCATTCAATGCCAAGGCAGATCAAATGGCGATCATGAATAAAGTGGCCGCCAAATTAAGGGAACTGGGTATGTACACTTTTGTGCGATGGAACTATATTTTTGTTGCCCCACCGCTATGCGTTACAGAAGAAGAGATAGACAAAGGTCTGGCGATTATCAGTGAAGCCTTATTGATTGCTGACGGATATGTATATGCGTAAATTGTGGTAGAGATCACAGATGACAGACCATAATGCGAGCTGCTTTTTTAAGTCTGTCATCTGTCATCTCTCATCTGTCAACTTACTCGAACTCAAAACCTAAACTTCTACCTAATGATATTTAAACCGGGAACAGTTTTCCTGCTCATCATATTGATGACGATTGGCAGTTATGCTCAAAATAAAAAAGCACGCGACTGGGGAGTTCCCTTCGACGGCACGCCCGGCAAATGGAACGCGATTACAGATGTTGCAGGTGTTGAAGTGGGTCATCGCACCATTATCGAAGGTGATGGAAAATTGATAAAAGGAAAAGGTCCTGTTCGTACAGGCGTGACCGCTATATTGCCCGGCGGAAAAAAATTCACACCCGTATTTGCAAACTGGTACACATTGAATGGAAACGGTGATATGACGGGAACACATTGGCTGACCGAATCCGGTTTCCTGGAAACGCCGATCATGATCACCAATACGAGCAGCGTTGGTGTAGTGCGTGATGCGACGCTTGCATGGATGGACAAACATCATTATTATAATGCGGATGCGGATAGCATCTGGTATTCTTACCCGCTGACAGCAGAAACATGGGACGGTGTGCTAAATGATATCAACGGCTTTCATGTTAAAAAAGAAGATGCCTGGATGGCGTTGGACAGTGCCAGAACCGGCGAGGTAGCTGAAGGTGCTGTTGGTGGCGGAACAGGAATGGTATGTCTCGGTTTCAAAGGCGGCATTGGAACCTCTTCGCGCGTGATCGATAAAAAATTGGGTGGATATACAGTCGGTGTACTTGTACAAACAAATTTTGGTTCCCGTTACCAGCTTACCATTGCCGGTGTTCCTGTTGGAAAAGAATTAAGTGATACGCTACAAAACATTTATAACGGTTTTGCCTACACGAATAATGCTGAAAATCCCAATGCAGAAACAGGAAGTATTATCGTGGTCGTTGCCACAGACGCGCCTTTGTTACCGCATCAGCTAAAACGCATGGTGCAAAGAGTTACGCTTGGCATTGGAAAGATGGGAGGCATTGGCGGCAATGGATCAGGAGATATTTTTATTGCTTTTTCAACGGCTAACAAAGATGCGTTTAATCGGACAGCCGAAACTAATGTCAAGATGTACCCGAACGATAATATCGGGGCGATTTTCACTGCAACTATCCAGGCAACAGAAGAAGCCATTACGAATGCGCTTTTCGCTGCAAAAACAACTACAGGTATTAATGGCAACACCATATATGCATTGCCGAAAGAAGCAGTGATGAGGATCTTGAGAAAGTATAATAGGGCGAAGTGAGGCAGAAGAGAAGAGCGAAGAAACAGAGCGAAGAGCGGTAAAACCTCCGCTCTTCGCTCTGTTTCTTCGCTCTTCTCTTCAATTATCCACTTCCTCAGCCTCACGCACGCGCCATCTGACAAAACTCGCTGCGAGTGCTGCGCATCCTGCCACGAGGGCGCCGATTAACGAAGTGATGAGTATCAGCAATACAGTAGATCCACCTAACGGTAATACCTGTGCGATTTTTTGAGAAAGAATTCCATCGTTCTTACTATCGATCCACCAAGCTAATATTTCCCACAATAAAAAAACGCCAATGAATCCAGACATAAAAGAATAGAATGGCCTTTGCGGTATTATAACTCCTACTACAAATGCAGCGAGTGCAATTCCCCACCACGGTAAATACAGACCGGCAACAAATGACAATAATGCTGTCAATACAATTGATATAATATATCTGATCATAATAACAATGTTGAATCAGGGTCTCGTGTTTGTTGTATAACCCATCAGGCTCATATGATATTTCACTTTTTTATCTTTCACATCGTCTTTTTCCATAACCCATAGCGGATAATATTTTCCTGCAGCCCATGTGTCGATAAAAGAATCATAGTAGGGACTCCCGGGATTACCACTTTGTCCGCCGGGATACACGCCATATGCATCAGTTTTCGGAGTAAGCTCAACCACCATTCTCCAGCTAGGTCCATGATCTTCTTTGGTTGCATTGATGCAATTTGTTCCGCCGCCAACATTCAGATCCGTTCGACTAAATGGTGCAAGTCTTGCCAAGTGATTTATTTTTGTGCCTTTATATTTTCCCCATTGCATTCGTCCATCCGCATCAGCAAGTTTGCAAATAGCAACAGCTTTTTTAAATGCGAGCGTCACATCATCGCGTAATGTTTCTTTTGCCGGTGTATTGATATTATCTAAAAATTTGTATGCAGAATCTTTCAGTATTGCTTCGAGCAATGTGCTGGCATAAGGATAAACCAACGGCAATTTTGTTTTTGAAAACTCATCATCCCAAACCACTTTGTTGAACGTGTCCCAGAATACTACGAATAAAGTAGGCGCGCGCAGTTCGGGATCGTTATGCAATTCCCAGTTAGCAAGTGTATCAAAATAACTTCTCTCATCTTCCGCGAGTGAGTTCATATCGATATTTTTCATCAACACCGGTCGCGCCATCTCCGCAAAAACATTATAGTTTTCTATTTGTAAAGTGAACATATCTTTCGGTGTCAGGTTGCTCCATTTATTCAGGTATCTGTTGATAATAATTCCGCGATAAGGAGGAAAATCGCCTCCGAGATAATAAGGATATGCGGAAGGGTCAGCAGGCACTTGGTTGGCGCTGCTCAGAAATCCTCTCTCGGGATTGATCAGGTGCGGATTTTCCTGCTGGGGAATCATACCCTGCCACATATAAGAGCTATCGGTTCCCGGCATAATAAATTCTCCCTGTCTTTTCCATTTCGCAGGAAATTCCCCCTGCGTCCAGATCGCGATATCGCCATTCTTACAAGCGAAAAGACAATTCTGGCCGGGAGTATGGAGATAATGAATCGCTGCATAATAATCGTCATAGTTTTTTGCATGATCCATTTTATTAAAAAAAAGAAATTCATTGCTGGGGTCATGTCCTTTCCATCTAAGCGCATAGTAGTTGCCGTTAGTACGGCGTTGCATGCCGGAAAATTTTTTATCAAACATCACAGGTCCAAAAACAGTATAGGCAACGGTATCGATCATTTCCGGTTCACCTTTTATTAAAATATGTTCATAGCGAAAATCTGCAGCCTTCCATGCGCCATTAAACCAATATTCCTTCATGGTTTCATCCCTGAATTTGATTTCGTAATAGTCCATCACATCACGACCGCCATTGGTTAAACCAAAAGCGCAACTGTCGTTGAAACCAATAATCACACCTGGTCCACCAGGAAACGTGGCGCCATACACATTCATCGAAGGTGTGTTGATTTGCATTTCATACCAAAGCGAAGGCAGGTTCAAACCAAGATGAGGATCGTTGCAAAGAATCGGCGCGCCGCTTTTTGTTTTTTTCCCGCTCACCACCCAATTGTTACTTCCATTATCTTTTTTTGGTTTTTGCGGAACGATCTCCGAAGAATCCTTGATATCGAAATACAGCGAATCCGCGCTCGCCGGTTGCTTTACCGAAAGCGCAGCAGGGGGATATACAGTTCCTTTTGGAATGATAGGATCAACAGAGTCCTGCGCAGCAGGAAACATTTTTTCGTAATCTTCAAAACCAAAAACCGTTTTCGCGTTGGTACGTTCGAAATCATTCTCACTGCCCGCAAGATCGTAACACATGGCTTTCAGAAACAGAGCCGTTTTCAGATTGCTCCATTTTTCCGGTTTATAATTGAGCAATTTATATTCAACGGGAAGTTCACTCTCTTTCAGGTTCGCGATATAAGCATTTACGCCGGCGGTATATGCATCGCATTCGCGTTTAGAAGTTGGATCGTTTTCGATTTCTTTGGCGGCTATTTCCGCGGCATATACCATACCCAATCGTCTTTTCTCACGGTCATAGTTGAGCGCTTTTCTGCCGATCAGTTCACTCAGTCGACCCGCTGCCGCATACACCTGGAATTCCATCTGCCATAAACGAAATTTTGCGTGTAAATAACCCTGGGCGAAGTAGGCATCTTCATCTGTCGACGCAAAAACATGTGGCACGAGGCGATCGTCAAAATATATTTCTGCTTTACCAGCCAGGTCAGGCAATTTCACACTCTCATCAAAATTTTTGTCGATAGGATCGGCATTCTGCCAAAAGCCATGCTGGGGACTCAAAAATTTGCCGATAGGCGGCACTTTCCCCCATTGCATACTCAGTAGAATGATCAGGGCAACGGTAATCAGCGTAGAAATAAGCAATGGAATGATCCTCATGTTCATCGGTTAAGATTGCAATATCTTTTAAAAATAAAGCATTTTTTTTATTTCGTTATTCCTGATTCCCGCGCAATTAACGACGTATTAAGTCGAATAAAATCATTGTAATTGTACGAATAACAAAACCGTAATAATTCTGTATTAGATACCGGCTTTGCGTTTTTGCGCCTTTGCGAGAAAATTATCTCTCGCAAAGGCGCAAAAACGCAAAGAAGAAAATAGAACTCCTCTACCCTATTCGTGTGATACCACAAAATTGTATTGTATGAATATGAATTTTACTAGATTTTTGCATCATTGAATACTGTTAACTATTAAACCTTATTGTAATCTATGAAACCTCGAATTCGTAACGCTGAAAGCAAAAAAAAGCTGATCCTCGGTTTGTTGTTCCTCATGTTGACGATTGCTTCGTTTATTTCTATCAACTAATCTTCAAACCATAAAATTATTAGGACGGTAGAACAAGGCTAGTGGCGAGTGGTAAGTGGCTAGACGGAAATTCCCACTAGCCACTTACCACTCGCTACTAGCCATTTGCTTTCTTATGCAAGTTGGCGATGCATAAAAATCGTTTCAAGCAGTTGCCTCACTTCATCCATACTATTGAAACTATGCAGCACAATGCGTAATCGCTCTTTTCCTTTTTGAACTGTTGGATATAAAATCGGTCTCACATCAAGATTCGCTTCTGCTAATTGCGCCGCCAATTTTCTCACATTATCATTTCCCGGAACGATCGCCGCTTGTATCGGCGTCTCACTTTTCATAATCTCTATATCCGGGTAATGTATTCTTGCTCCTTCTTCCTGGAAAAGACCGATCAATTGTTGCAAATGATTTCTCTCCTTATTCATCCCGGGAAAAATTTTATACGAAGCATCGATTGCAGCAATACTTATTTCAGGCAATGCAGTTGTATAAATAAATGATCGCGAAAAATTGATCAGGTAATTGCGCAAAGTTTCCGTTCCCAAAACAATGGCTCCGTGGCAACCAACTGCTTTTCCAAAAGTATGCATCCGCGCGAAACATCTTTTTTGTAGTCCGAGTTGTTGCATCAAACCTTCACCTTTATTTCCAATTACACCGGTGGCATGCGCTTCGTCGACAATCAAGTGCGCCTTATATTTTTCACATAGACGAATGATACCGGCAACAGGCGCCATATCACCATCCATTGAAAAAACAGTTTCGGTTACAACAAAAATATTTCCTTTTGCAGCACGCAATTTTTCTTCAAGATCAGTCAATGAATTGTGTAAAAATGAAAATGATTGCGCGAACGAAAGACGAATTCCGTCACGAATAGATGCGTGACTCAATTGATCATAAACAATAGTATCTTCTCTTTGTGGCACAGAACTCAGCAAACCGATATTGGCATCATAACCAGAATTGAATATTAGTCCAGCTTCCGCGTCGTGAAAAGCAGCAATCAATTTTTCAGTTTGCATGATGAGTTCATAATTCCCGGAAAGCAATCGCGATCCGGTGGCACCATGTTTGAGATCGGGAAATGATTGTTCATGAATAAGCGCATTCTTCACGATACCCAAATAATCGTTGGAGCTGAAATCTATTTTGCCATCCGGTAAACGCAATTTGCGAAAAGCGTTTTGCTGTTCCCGTTCATTTAATTTTTTATGTAAAAAATCTTCGTCCATATCTTTGATGGATGTGGAGAGGCTGGTTATTTTGAGATAATGAATCGTGAGGCGTGAGACGACAAACGTTAAACAGTGACTCTAATCTTCACGTTTGTCGACTCACGCCTCACGATTCGTTTCGAATCAACCGCAACGCTCTCTACCGCCAAAATAAATTATTTATGATAAATCGGATAACATGGTTAAAAATATTCTGGGGCTGCATCTTCCTACTGATCCGCGATGGGTTGATCTTGCCGGTATTTCATTGCAAGAAATATTGACTGATCATGCGTATTGTGAGCAGAAAGCCGCTACCAGTTGTATTTCGTTGATACAGCGATATGCGAGTAAGGAAAAACTGGTGAATGAACTTTCCCCGATCGTTACGGAGGAATGGGGGCATTTCCGGATGGTGCTGGCTGAATTGCAAAAACGCGGATGGCAATTGGGAAAACAACGCAAAGATGAATATGTCAATAAACTGCTCGAATTTCAAAGGAAGGGAGGTGATTTGGAAGACAGATTTCTGGATCAACTCCTCACCATGGCATTGATCGAAGCACGCAGTTGTGAGCGATTCAAAAGACTGAGTGAGGGCTTGAACGACGAATATCTCAGTAATTTCTATCGACGTTTCATGGAAAGTGAGGCGGGACATTATCATTTGTTTATCGAACTGGCAGAAACCTATGTCGACAAGGAAAAAGTCAGGCTTCGTTGGAAGAAGTGGTTGACGTATGAAGCAGGGGTCATACAGGAGTTGGAATTGAGGGGAGATAGAATTCATTAGTCTGAACCGCGATTTTATACGATTTTTCTGATTATGCTGAAAATTTCCCTGATATATCCTTTGTGCTTTAGTGTCTTCGTGGTTGAATTTATTTTCGAGCCACGAAGACACTAAAGCACGAAGGATTGAACATATTTCTTCAACATCAGCATAATCAGAAAAATCGTTTGAAATCCTGGTTCAGACTTTTTCTTATCTTTCATTTTCTTATAAAACACTACAACATGAAAAGAAGAGAGTTTGTAAAAAATTCCGCGCTGGCAGCCGCAGGCATTGCCGTTTTTCAATCTGCCAGCTCATTTGCTCCAACACCTAAAGTGAGAATTGGAATTATTGGAACAGGGTTGCGTGGACAAAGTCATATTGAAAATATATTAAGAAGAAGCGACACGGATATCGTCGCCATTTGTGATGTGGATGATTTGATGTTGCAATGGACAACCGACATGATAAAAAAAGCGGGCAAACCCATACCGCAAATTTTTAAGGGTGATCCACATGCATATCGAAAATTACTCGAGCTGAAAAATCTCGATGCGGTGTTGATTGCAACGCCATGGGAATGGCATGCGCCAATGGTAATCGAAAGCTTGCAGGCGGGCATCAAATATGTTGCCACTGAAGTAGTATTGGGAATTACGATGGAAGATCATTGGAATGTTGTACGCGAAGCCGAAAAACAAAAAGCAAATGTGATGATGATGGAGAATGTCTGCTATCGCCGGGATGTAATGGCAGTGATGAATATGGCGCGCCAGGGGCTGTTCGGTGAACTTATTCACATGCAAGCGGGCTATCAACATGATTTGCGCGACGTGAAGTTCAATAACGGAAGAGATCCTAAAAACAGCCCGGTTGAGTTCGGTCCAAAAGCGTTTTCTGAAGCAAGATGGAGAACCAATCACTCCGTGTATCGTAACGGTGATCTATACCCGACACACGGTATCGGCCCCGTTGCCGAAATGCTGGATATCAATCATGGAAATCGGTTTCTTTCCTTATCATCTTTCGCCACAAAATCACGAGGACTTCATAATTATATTGTAGAAAAAGGCGGTGCGGCAAACCCGAATGCAAAAGTATTATTCAAATTGGGAGACATCGTGACCACGCATATTAAATGCGCAAATGGCGAAACGATTTTGTTGCAGCACGATACCAATTCTCCACGCCCCTACTCGCTTGGGTTTCGCGTGCAGGGAACAAAAGGACTATGGATGGATGTAAATAAATCTTTGTACATAGAAGGCACGAGCAAAACGGAAGATGAATGGGAATTGGCTCAACCATATCTCGATAAATACGATCATCCACTGTGGCAAAGATGGAGCAAAGAAACCGAAGGCGCGGGACATGGTGGCATGGATTTTTTTGTGATGCATGCATTCATCGAATCCGTTAAACGAAAAGTGGCAACGCCGATGGACGTCTATGACGCTGCCGCATGGAGCGCAATCACTCCTTTGAGCGAGATGAGTGTAGATCTCGGCAACCAGACTGTAGAGTTTCCCGATTTCACCAGTGGACAATGGATGTATCGGAAAAACGAATTCGCAATAACGGATGAATTTTAAAATATAGCCGGTGTGAATAAAGTCTCGATTGAAAAAGCGGCGCAGCAATTTGCCGGCGACGGAAACCTGATCATTCATAATCTTGGAAATGGATTGATACATCAAACGTTCCAGGTCACCAATGCCGATACACAAAAAAAAATCGTACTGCAGGCGATTAATAAAAATGTATTTAAAAACCCCGGGGATATTCTTTTTAACTATGAGCTCGTCTACAATTTCCTGGTTGAGCGCGGCAGCGAAATAACAATTCCTGCGCCGGCTCACTCCAAAAGCAACCAACTATTATGGATAGACGAAGATGATAATTACTGGCGGGCCACTGCATTTGTTGCAAATTCCTTTTCACCGGATATTGCTTCCGATGAAGAGGCCGCTTATACTGTTGCGAAAAGCTTTGCGAATTTCACACGCTCATTATCTGGATTAAATGCAAACAAATTAAAGTCGATCATCCCCGGCTTTCACAATCTTTCTTTCCGGTATAACCAATTCGAAGACGCGATAGCGACAGCCCCACTCGATCGCCTGCTAAAAGCAACGCATGTGATCGCAGAGTTGAGGCAAAGAAAGCATTTTGTTGGTTGGTATGAAATGATTTCAGCATCTCCCGATTATCCGGATCGCGTCATGCATCATGATTGCAAGATCAGCAATATTCTTTTTGATTCGGATTCAGGAAAAGTAATTTGCCCGGTAGATCTTGACACGCTGATGCCAGGAAAATTCTTTTCTGACCTGGGAGATATGATCCGTTCGATGGCATGTACCGTCGATGAAAACAGTAATAAATGGGAAGAAATCGATATTCGTCCCGCATTCTATAAAAATATTGTAAAAGGATATCTTGAGGGCATCGGAGATATTTTTAGCAAGCAGGAAAAAAATGATATTAATTATGCAGGATTGATCATGATCTATATGCAATCGCTTCGGTTTGTTAGCGATTTCCTCAATAACGATATCTATTACAAAATCTCTTACCCGGAACAAAATCTAAACAGGACTTTGAATCAATTGATCTTACTGGAAAAGCTGGAAGCATTTTTGAATACATGATTCCCTTCCTTTTGCGTCTTTGCGCCTTTGCGAGAACGATGATCTCGCAAAGACGCGAAGACGCAAAGAATTAACCACCCTGAGAAAAATACTTCAACTCATCTTCAAAGTTCAAAAAAGGAAACTTCGTTTTCAACTGTCTTACCTTCTCTAAATGCTGTTCCAAAAACTGCTGATGCGCTTTTGTATCCGGTTGAAATGCCTTATGCTTTCTTGCTATCCTGATTTTCTTTACCTCCTGCATAATTGCATTGGATGATTCATCGATAAAATACTGTGCGAATTTCTCCAATACAAATTCCGTTGCCTGGTAATTTGGGTGAACCATATCAATATCATAAAACCGATAATCGCGCAATACATCGATCACCAATTCATAAGCGGGGAAATAATGAATTTTATCAAATTTATTGGAAAGATGATGAACGACTTCTATCAGCCTCGCCTTGCTTCTATTGTTTTCTATCACTCCATCTCGAATATGACGGACAGGGCTAACCGTAAAAATAATTTCCAGTTCCCGGTTGAAATGAAAAAGCTGGTGAATGCAATTATCCAACACCGAATTTATTTCTTCTATCGCCATCATGTGTTTATTAAACCATTGCGCTGGCGCACGGTGACAATTAGCGACGGCACTCCCGCCATTCAAAGCAGCAGCATTTTCTTTCACCAGCCGATAAGAAAATGAACTACCCAATGTAATCACTAACCATTTTGCCTTTTTTAGAAAGAGATGCGCTCTATCCTGCGATTCATTTATAATACGAAGCCCTACTTCCCTATTTATATTTGAGAAAACACTGTGATGCTTCCAACTTTGCCACAGTTCATTCAAATAAATCAAATCTTCCTCGCGATAATGCTTGTGCTGAACATACGATACAAGACTATCGGCAACACTTAAGGGATCAAACAAAATACCGTTCGGATTTTGAAGCGTGTCGAATTTCAATTCCTGCAAGCTATTGCCAATATGTTCAGTAAAACAAGAGCCAACAAACATGATAGGCTGCTGGTAATTTATTTTTTTTGCAGGCGATGGAATATTGATATCGAGTATAAAATTCATAAATATATAAATGAGGCATCGTAGCAATCATCCCGTCGGCGGTCGAAGACCCCGACGGCGGTGATGATAAAAAATCGTTCTTCAAAACAGGCGGCAGTGATAATAAAAAATTCATCCTACCACCGCCGACGGGGTCTGCGACCGCCGTCGGGATGGTGCTTGGTGGTGTTTACAAAAATATTTCCGCGGCCATCCTGCCACTTTCTTTCAACGCATCTTCATTAAGAGGCCGCAATAATTTTAATTCTTTAAAATATTCGATCATCAGTTCAGTATCCATATTGCCGACGAGATCATCGTTTGCCATGGGACAACCACCGATTCCTTTTAGTGCGCCGTCAAATCGCCGACAACCTGCTTTTAATGCCGCATCTATTTTTTCTTTGCGACTGATTGGCCTTGAATGCAAATGAACGCCAATTTGGTGATCGGGTAATTTTTTTACCAGGTAATCCGTCATGGAAAAAACCTGTTCGGGTGTTGCGAGTCCAACAGTGTCAGCCAAAGAAATAATTTTCACATCCAAGCCAACCATTGTATTCACCCATTTAAAAACAATTTCTGCGTTATATGGATCGCCATAAGGATTGCCAAAAGCCATCGAAATATAAATCACCAATTGTTTATTTGTCTGCACACAAATATTTTGAATCTCTTCCACTCGTTTCAGCGACTCTTCGATAGAACTATTTGTGTTGCGGCGCTGAAATGTTTCCGACACGGAAAAAGGAAAACCGATATAACTGATCTCCTCATACACCGAAGCTTCTTCTGTGCCGCGTGTATTCGCAACAATCGCCAGCAATTTAGTTTTCGAATCGGCAATTTTAATTCCGGATAATACCTGTTTGGTATCTGCCATCTGCGGAATTGCCTTGGGCGATACAAAACTTCCAAAATCCAACGTATCAAAACCAACTTTCAACAATGAATTGATATAGGCAATCTTTTTTTCTGTGGGAATAAAATCTTTCCAGCCCTGCATGGCATCTCGTGGACATTCCACGAGATGTATATGCCGCGAGTTATCGTCTTGTTTCACTTCATTCATTTGGCTAAACTAATGCAAATAGATGATTTTGGAGGAACGGACTACTGATCGCAGATAATGGGTCAATTGCTTCAACAATCCGCGGATTAAGGAAATTGAGAATCGAAGATCAGATGGCCTGGTTGTTGAGAAAGCAGGTTGCATAAGAAAGATAGCTGCCGATTTGGATATTGTCTGATTTTATGATTTCTGGTAATGCCAATTTTTTTTTCGCCACAGAGACACACCAGGCACATAGTTAGACATTGAAATTCCAAAATTTGTTATTGCCAGAAAATATACCTTACACCCTTCCCCTTCTACCTTTCAAAAATTAAAAATAGACACTAATGCAACGTCAGGCATCATAATAATTTTTTATGCTGTTGGATCTTTGCTCTCAATTTGCCAAAAAAGTGACTGCGATTTTTTTCGCCGACGATACTGATCTGCGTTGATTTGCTAATAAGGTTTTTGAGGGATTGATATATCTGGTTACTGAACCGATCATCGCGCGTCGAGATAAAATCTATTACACTGTGGTTGAGAAAAGTGACTTTTACTTTCCCCATATCTACCAACACGGTATTGTCGCCAAGAGCCAATTCATTATAAAACATATTGAACTCAGGCGAACTCGTCGTCGGGTTTGTATTGATGTCAAATTTCTTTCCCAACTCTGCTTGTCTTTCGATATGATTTATCAATATTTCAAGCTTATCATATAGGTTGATAACATCTTCATTCGATTCGAACAAATTACATTCGCGATAATATTCGATTTGCTGAATGGTGATATTGATACCCTCGAGATTCCATATTTCGGTGGTTGGAATTTTATTATACTGCTGCGTAACTTTCTTTCCCAGCTCCATCAATTCCGGGTAATGAGTACTCTTAAATGAAAAACGCTTCCCTTTCAAAGATTCATAATGCAAAATGGATTTCATCCATAAAAAAATCTTAAACGCCGACAGTTCTTCTATTTGAAAATGATACATCCAGGGAATATCTTTTGTAAGAAAGTAAAGATGTCTTTGATCGAACCCATTTAGAGAAATAAGATTCTGCAACAAATTCTTCAAGTATGGATCAAAATAATTTTCGGGATCACCGACAAGCTTGCCGGTAAAAATCAATGAGTCGCTTTGCAGGTGAAGAAATTGGTCGAGTGAAATTTTATAATGAGATGAAAGTTTTTGGATCTCTTCAAATGTAATCGGCTTCTCTGCCCTGATACGCCTGTAAGCACTGTCATTACTGATATTCAGGAGTTCTGCGATCTCATCTACCAGTGAAAGATGAGGCGGCAGGTTATTCTTGATATGCTGGAAAAAAAGCTGTTGTACGGAGGGTTGTTCCATAACAGAATGTTTAGTAAAAAGCGTCAAAGGGGTTAAACTAGTTTGGTAATAATTACTACTAACTATAAATGTAATATGATTTTTTGCAACTGGCAATAAGCATGTTAAAAAAAAGCCGCGTCCGTCGCGGTTTTTGCATGATCCGTAAATGGAAAGCCAGAAACCAATTAGCTTTCGCCTGATCGGCGGAATAGTTTTGATGTGTAACTAATCGTTCAACCAAAGGTCCAAACATGAACCCGAAGCCGATCACATTTTCACTCACCATCCTCTTCTTGCTAGGATGTTTAGTCGTGGTTCCGATTTCAAAAACTGCTGCACAACCATATGTCGATATCGTGAGTGCGAGGCTGGCGAAAAGTCCGGATATCGGTTTTACACCAAAAGCCAAGAGAGCAACCACATTGGATTATTTCAATGTTTCTACCACGTTTCCTTTCTTTCTTGAAAACAAAAAAGACGCCATCATACTGAGTCCTTTTTTCGAAAGATGGTCATCAAAAGTTGAAGGCATTACGATTGGCGGTCAGTTTCACTATGGCGTTGCGTTGCCGGTTTCTTTGTTAACAACGATTTCAAATTCAAACTGGACATTACTAACGACCGGCATTATACGCATGAATGATAGAGATATCAATTTCGATAGCAGGTGGCGGTTCGGTGGTGCGATCATCGCGGCGAATCATTTGAAAGATAACAATCTTACTTACAAAATTGGATTCTACGTCAATAGCGAATTTTTTGGATTGTTTATCGTTCCGTTGGTTGGGATAGATTGGCATATCAATGAAAAAACAAATTTATTCGGCGTGTTGCCTGCGAGTCTCACATTGGAACATCAATTAAGTTCTCATTTTTATACGGGCGCAACATTCAGGACTTTCACGAATTCTTATCGCGATTCTGCACAGAATTATTTCCGCATCGACGAAAATCAACTTGGTGTGTATGTCGACTATTATATCAACAAACATATAGTGCTGAATATTGAGGCGGGTCATTCAATATTAAGAAAGATCAGGAGCGGTGTGAAGCACGAAACTCCATATAACTGGAATGCGTGTAACAACCCTTACTTCAAATTTATGATCGCATACAGGATCAGAACGAGATAATAAAAAAACCATTCAAACAATAACTCTAAATCTTAAAATCAAACAAAATGAAAAAGACAATTTATACCTTAATCGTAGTACTGATTGCATGCTCAAGTTGTTCACATTATTACTATGTACCGAATTCACCCAACGTTCCGGTATTAAGAGAAAAAAATGATATGAGGATCAGTGCCGGCTATAGCGGTGGCGAAACTTTCGAAGGAGCAGAACTTCAATTTGCGTATGCAGTGGCTCCGCATGTTGGTATCATGGTAAATGGACTTACTGGTGGAAAAACAGAAGAGGATGAAAATAATCAAAAGCAATCCGGGAAAGGATCATATGGTGAAATTGGGGCGGGATATTTCCTTCCGTTCTCTCCAAAAAAACTTTTTGTATTTGAAATCTACGGCGGTGCAGGCACCGGTGTCACCAATCACGAATACGGAACGTATGCAACATCCAAAGTGGGTGTAACAAAACTTTTCATACAGCCTTCGATTTCATATGCCGCAAAAAAAGGACGTTTTGAATTTGCTATGGGATCAAGATTTTCGAGTATTAATGTAAAAGTGAAAGATGCATCGCTCGTTACAGATGGCCAGTATGATAGCTACGCAACTGATTTGGAATATGTACGCGAGCATGCAAACTCCGTGCTATGGGAACCTTCTATCAGAATAAGTATGGGCTCGAAAGATGTGAAATTCTATTTCAGTTATGTTCATTCTTTTAACCTGAGTAATTCATTATTGCCACAGGAATTATACACGGCGAGTATGGGATTGAGGTTGACGTTGAATACGGGGAAGAAATGAACCAGGATTTACAGGATTTGAAATAATTAGGATGATAATTGATCTTTGCGATTTTGTGTCTTTGCGTGAAAAAATTTTCACGCAAAGACGCAAAGTCGCAAAGAGCAGCTCTCCTCATAATCCTTTCAAATCAGGTAAATCATGGTTCCTCTTCTTCATCGCTTCATATAAAATAATTCCTGCAGCTACGGATACATTTAAAGAATCAAAATCTCCAGCCATGGGAATAGAAAAATGTTGATCGGCTGCTTTAGCGATATAAGGCTGTATTCCCTTGTCTTCGCTGCCCATCACCAAGCAGCAAGGTTCTGTAAAATCAAGCTCGAATACTTTTGTTCCCGCGTTCATCACACTTGCGAAGACTTTGATGCCATTCAAGTGTAAAGTGTCGACTGCTTTGAGCAAACTATTGACGCGACAGATATGAATTTTTTCCAGTGCACCTGCGGAAGATTTTAGTGCATCCTCATTGAGTGCTGCAATTCCTTTATCAGGAACGATCAACACCTGCGCACCGCAACAAACTGCACTGCGCGCAATGGCACCGATATTGCGCACATCGGTAACACCGTCAAGCATGAGGAATAATGGAACCGCACCAGAGGACACGATATGATCGATAGACTGCTGCAGATCCATATACTGCACGATCGCGGCAAACGCAATAACACCCTGGTGATTTGTCCTGGTGATTGCATTCAATTTTTCAGGAGGAACTTGCTGAATGGGAATATTATTTTGCTTTGCAAGTTTTCTTATTTCTCCAATCGACTCGCCACTCACATTCCGCTGAAATAAAATTTTATCGATCGCACGACCCGATTCAATCGCTTCTACCAACGGCTGACGACCAATGATGAGAGATGTTTTATTCATGAACTTCTGATTGTTTAGAAATTGGTTTAATTTCTAAATCACCCTGATTAATGATTTACTATGTAATATTCAGATCAACTTAGAAATTCGAATTTTAATTCTTATTGGCTTTATCCCGATGTCATTCATAGAAAATCATTTCCATCAGAGTGTTTACAAATTAAACCAATTTCGAAACAATCAGAAGTTCCCCTGCAGCAACATCAATTTTACTTTTTGTATTGTTGCCACGGACATCGAGTCTGTTATCAATCCTTTTTCTACCATTTGATATGCTTCTTCGAAAGGCAATTTTTTTACAACTAATTTTTCTGTTTCTTCGGGCATGGGTGTCCGTTGCTCCAATCCACGCGCCAAAAAAAGAACAGCATATTCGTCGGATACGGAATTGGACAAATGCATATTGAGAATCGGTATCCATTCACTTGCGACCAATCCTGTTTCCTCTAGCAATTCTCTTTTTGCCGATTCAACCGGATCTATTGACGGATCACCACCACCTTCTGGAATTTCCCAACTAAATGCATCCAATGGAAAACGATACTGCCCGACAAGATAAGTATTCAACGATTCATCCAATGGCAAAACACCTACTGCTACTCCTTTAAAATGAACCTTACCATAAATTCCTTTTCCACCATTTGGATTGATGACTTCAAATTCAGTCAGGCTGATCCAGTTGTTTTGATAAATTTTCTTTTCGGATAATATAGTCCACGGGTTTTTGTGTTCCATCATGCTTCTAAATTAAAGCATTCTTTTTTGAGGTAAAGGGTAAGAGGTTTAAGGCGAGTCCGCCGATAAATTTTTTTTTTAAATAAGTGCGATCCAAGTAACAAATTAAAAAGGGTGTAAGATAAGTCATACCCTACACCCTTTACCGCATACCTTAAAATCTATTATTTAATACCAAATGCTTTCTTCACTTTACCTACATAGTCTAATTTCTCCCAGGTAAATAATTCAACTTTTTTCTTCACCACTTTGCCATCGGGAGACACAAAAGTCTTTTCGATCACTTCCGGCTTGCGACCCATGTGACCATACGCTGCAGTTTCACTATAAATCGGGTTGCGCAATTTTAATCTTTGCTCG
The DNA here is from genome assembly GCA_018267615.1 of Bacteroidota bacterium. GTDB lineage: Bacteria > Bacteroidota > Bacteroidia > Chitinophagales > Chitinophagaceae > Puia. The sequence goes on from JAFDYD010000047.1 coordinate 38,722, forward strand.
ATAAAATAAGGGCGCATATCAAAAATGCCTTCTACTTTCTTTGCGATCTCGCCGTCCGTCAAACCAACTTTTGCAGTACCGAAAGTATTCACGTTGATGGATGTCGGTTGTGCCACACCGATAGCATAGGAAACCTGCACCAGCACTTCATCAGCGACACCTGCAGCAACTAAATTCTTAGCAATATGTCTTGTCGCATATGCCGCGCTGCGATCCACTTTGGAAGGATCTTTACCGCTGAAAGCACCACCCCCGTGTGCACCCTTGCCACCGTAAGTATCGACGATGATTTTACGGCCGGTTAAGCCAGTATCACCGTGCGGACCGCCGATTACAAATTTGCCTGTTGGATTGATATGATATTTGATATCGTTATTGAAAAGATGCGCGTATTTCTTGTATTTCGATTTTACGCGAGGAATAAGAATTTCAATGATATCTTTTTTGATTTTCGCCAACATCTTTCCTTCTGCATCAAAATCGTCGTGTTGTGTGGAGACAACGATTGCATCGATCCTGACAGGCTTGTTATGATCATCGTATTCAAGTGTTACCTGGCTTTTTGCATCGGGGCGAAGATATTTTACTTGTTTATTTTCTCTTCTCAATGCAGCTAACTCGAGTAATATTTTATGAGCGAGATCCAGCGCCAGTGGCATATAATCATCAGTTTCATTACTTGCATAACCGAACATCATACCCTGATCACCGGCTCCTTGTTCTTCTTTTTTCTTTCTGTCAACACCCTGGTTGATGTCTGATGACTGCTCATGAATTGCAGAAAAAATACCGCATGAATTTGCCTCAAACATGTATTCACTTTTAGTATAACCGATTTTGCGAATCACACCGCGAGCGATTTCCTGAACATCGAGATATGCCTTGGATTTTACTTCACCTGCCAGTACAACTTGTCCGGTTGTTACCAAAGTTTCGCAGGCTACTTTAGACTGCGCATCAAAAGCAAGAAAATTATCGATCAACGCATCAGAAATCTGGTCAGCCACTTTATCCGGATGACCTTCAGAAACACTCTCCGAGGTAAATAAATAAGGCATTTTGTTTATAAAATTTGGTGATGATTATAAAAAGATTAAAATAAAAAACCATTAATCATACGGCAATATCGATTAATGGATTTTTCGGTGCAAAGATAATAGCTGCAATCAAATTTTAAAACAAATAGTTGCTGCAGATAAGAGCTAACTATCAACATTATTGAGACAAATCTGTGTACAATTGCAAATAGTCTGTTAAATCAGATTCGGCATTGAATGAAAGCACTTTTTTACCGCGCACTTTGCTGAACTCATCGACCAGCTTTTTGTCCGTTTTCTCTGCGCCAAATGTAATTGCATCGGCATAAGTAGCACCTCCACGGAATAATGCTGTGTTGTTGGCTTCAGCATACGGCTCGAGATCCTTATCTTTTAAAGTGGGGTGTATATTGGCAAGTTTCAGAAAATTTGCGCCTAATTTTTCTTTGAAAGTATTTTGACCGATTGTAAATATCACTTTGCTGTGCGCAAAAACCGGTTCTTTCTTGTACACGGTTTTTAAATAAAGAGGGATGAGACCCGTCATCCAACCGCTGCAATGAATAACGTCTGGCGGCCATCCAAATTTTTTGACGGTTTCCAAAGCGCCTTTGCAGAAGAAAACCGTTCTCAGTCCATTATCATCAAACCATTTTTCCTTTTCGTCGTGAAAAATGTATTTGCGTTTAAAAAGATCTTCGTTTTCAAGGAAATAAACCTGCAGGCGGGCATTAGGCAGAGAAGCTACTTTAATTTGCAGGGGATAATCATCATTATCGATCGAAACATTGATACCAGATAAACGAACAACTTCGTGCAGCCGGTGTCTTCTTTCATTGATTACTCCAAAACGAGGCATGATGCAACGTATCTCAAAACCATTCTCATTTGATTTGATTGCCAATTTATTAATGGTTTCCGCAAATTCCGTGAACTCCAAATAGGGCGACATTTCATTGGCAATAAATAAAATCCTTTTCTTTGTTACCATTATTGATGATAATTAGTGAAGAGAGGCTTAACCAAAATCAGTTTGCAAAGGTAAGGTATTATTTCCGGAATTAGTGCCCTAGCAGGTTTGGGCAATGTCTCAGTTTGATTTTAGAGGTTGAAGTTATCGGCTGTAAGCTATAGGGTGTAAGGTATGGCAAACATCAATTAATAATGTTGCGTAGGGTGAAAAATAAAAATCGTGAATTGAAACAAGCCCTGCCATACCCTACACCCTATACCTTCCACCCCTAAAATCAGACTGAGACAGTACCCAGGTTTGCGGGCATATTAAAGGATAAAAAAATGATATTATTCAAGCATGTTCACGAGTTAAAAAATTACATCGCATCGGAACGTTTGGCTGGACGTAAAATTGGTTTTGTACCAACCATGGGAGCTCTTCATCAAGGGCATTTGGCATTGATTGAAACCTGCCGCGAAAATGGCAACCTGTCCATTTGCAGCATTTTCGTGAACCCGACCCAGTTTAATGATCCAAAAGATTTTCAGAAATACCCGGTAACAATTGAAAAAGACATTTACCTGCTTGAAAAAAAAGGAACGGATATTCTTTTTCTACCATCAAAAGAAGAAATATATCCCGGCGGCACAACCGGCTTGCGTCACTACGAATTAGGTTTTCTGGAAACTATTCTCGAAGGAAAATTCAGGCCCGGACATTTTCAAGGCGTATGCCAGGTGATGGATCAATTGCTTCGAATTGTTGAACCCGATCATTTGTATATGGGACAAAAAGACTATCAGCAATGCATGGTTGTAAAAAAACTTTTGCAGATCATCGGATTGAAAACTGTTTTTCATGCTTGTCCCACAGTCAGAGAATCAGACGGACTCGCCATGAGCAGTCGCAATACAAGGTTGAATGAATCGGAAAGAATAAATGCGGTCACAATATTTAAAACACTTTCTTATTTGAAAAAAAATATCAGGCAGGGTGATTTATCCGGGCTGTTAAATAACGCAAAGAATTTGCTGATCGAAAAAGATTTCAAAGTGGATTATGTGGAGATCGCCGATGCTGAAACGCTCGAAACAGTCAATGAATGGAACGGCAAACAAAACGTTGTTGCTTTGATAGCTGCTTTTTTACATGAAGTGAGATTAATAGACAATATGCTTCTTCACCCATGAACATGACTGAACCAAAATAGATCGCTATTTTTGTAACCATTTAAATTTTTCAGACTGAATTGACCTTTATGGATATTGAAATTTTAAAATCGAAAATACATCGAATCGTTATTACCGAGGCGAACCTGAACTATGTTGGAAGTCTCACATTAGACGAAGATCTGATGGATGCGGCTAATATGATTGAGAACGAAAAAGTTCAGATTGTAAACGTGAATAACGGTGCGCGCATTGAAACTTATATAATCAAAGGAAAAAGAGGATCAGGAATATGTTGTCTGAATGGTCCCGCTGCACGGCAGGGAGCAACAGGTGATATCGTCATTGTGATCTCGTATGCTACAATGGATTTTGAGCAAGCAAAAAAATTCAAACCCTGGATTATTTTTCCGAAGGAAGGAAATGTGTTGTGAGGAGAGTTGATTGAGTTGCACTTTGCGAAACTTGGCGTCTTTGCGTGACAATTTTTTCTCGCAAAGACGCCAAGTCGCAAAGTGCAACCCAATCATCTTTCCATTAAATCATCCAAATCCAAGTTCATATTTCCACATTTGTATTGTAACTTGTTCGGGACTTATGAAGAAAAAATTATTACCGGTTTTACAATATTTCTTTTTCGCTGCATTGGCGGCATTTTTTGTGTGGCTGAGTTTGCGCGGATTGGACAAAGCAAAATGGCAACAATTAAAAGATGCAATTGATCGGGCGCATTATTGGCTGCTCATTCCCGTATTATTATTATTACTACTGAGTCACTGGCTAAGAGCATTGCGATGGAAGCAGTTGATGGAACCTCTCGGATACCATCCTTCTAAATTGAATAGTTTTTTCGCGGTGATGATTGGCTATTTTGTGAACCTCGGAGCGCCCCGACTCGGCGAAGTTATCAAATGCACTATCCTTGCACGTTATGAAAAAATTCCTGCCAATAAATTGGTTGGAACCATTGTCGCTGAAAGAGCGTTTGATGTAATCTGCCTGGCACTTGTTTTTGCGCTCACATTTGTTTTTCAGTTCGACGTGATCGACTCGCTCGCAAAATCATACATATACCCTCTTTTTGAAAATAAAAGCGGGAAGGTTTCTTACGAAAAAATAGTTTTTCTATTTGTTGGACTTATTGTTTTTCTTTTACTCTTGAAATTTCTCTTTAGCAGACTTGGGCATATCAATATCGTGCAAAAAATAAAAACGATACTAACCGGTGTATGGCACGGATTGATCAGTGTGCGCCTGCTTAAAAACAAACCATTATTTTTCGCATATACAATTGGCATCTGGCTGCTTTATCTTGTTGCTACCTGGTGTGGTTTTTTTGCGATTTCAGAAACAAGCGGTCTTGGATTAGCAGATGCGTTGACCGTATTGGCAATGGGCAGCGTGGGTATGATTCTTTCTCCAGGTGGCATCGGCGCATATGCATTGCTGGTACAAGAAACAGTTGCGTTATACCATATTCCGAAAGAGCCATATGGTCAGGCATTAGGATGGCTGCTTTGGTTCGGCCAGTTCCTCAGCTTCGTGTTCTTCGGCGTAGTAAGTTTTATTTTGCTGCCGCGTATTAACAAAACAAAGAATGAAAAGCCCGCAGATAATATCGCATAAAATTTTTCAATTGGTAGAACTGCAGCGACAGTTGGAAAGACTTCGCCTGTTAAAAAAACAAATTGTATTTACCAACGGAGTTTTTGATATCATTCACCAGGGACATATTGCTTCCCTTTCGCAAGCCGCCATAGAAGCAGATTTCTTGGTGGTTGGTTTGAATTCTGATGCATCTACAAAAAGACTAAAAGGCCCACAGAGACCAGTCAATAACCAGTATGCAAGAGCCATCGTAATGGCTTCTTTGTTGATGGTAGATGCGGTGATCATTTTTGATGAAGACACACCACTGCAATTGATCAACGCATTAAAACCCGATGTATTGGTGAAAGGAGGCGATTACACACTCGACCAGATCGTCGGTGCAAAAGAAGTAATGGAAAATGGAGGAAGAGTAGTTATTAATCCTATCGTGGAAGGATTCTCAACGACTGAAATTATTGGAAAGTTAGGTAACCCGTGACGAGAAAAATTCGAAGAAATATTCAACACTCAATATTCAATGCTCAAGCTAGATTAGATATTCAAGAAACGTTTTGCATCAATACTTGCGCATTGAATATTGAGTGTTGATTATTGAATATTTTTTTCAACTCCTGTACATCCGCTCTACTTCCAACACAATTGCTTCCATCTGCTGATCATCACCTTTTGCATCGTAGGGTTGTTTGAGATTGCTTCCGAAGAAGAATGCAACCGTTTGCCAGAAGCGCGCAGTAAATCCGCCTTTATATTCTTTGATGATATCGTAGCAATTATTTCCCGTCTGACGATTGATTAGTTTCATCAACACTTTCCCCTGATAAACGGAAAGATTCTCTAAAGGATCCGCAAATTCTTTTTTAAGATCTTTTTCTTTCGATTTGATATATGTTTTTCTCTCACTCTCGTTCGTCATTTTAGCAAGCTTGGCATTCATGTCGTTCATGATAGCTCCGGCCTTTCGTGCAAATGGATAGGTTACATAGACAGCATTTCTCAGTCGCGTCCATTCTTCAACACGTTTGCGCATGGCATGACTCATCGGTCCCGATATCCAGACCATCGTAAGGGTTCTTGAAGGAATTGTATCACCATTATAAATGTATACTGGCACCAATAGTGTATCGTTGGGACCGTATCTTGGAGATGAAGGCTGCTGTGCAAACGAAGAAAGACCCGCTACCAAAAAGAGTACGAGGATTAATATAAAATGAAGATATTTTTTTGAAAAAAATCTCATAAGATTATCCGGATAAAGATAATTAAATTCCTTTAAAAGTCATATACGTTGCGAACGCTTAATGCTGAACGCTGAACGCTAAACGCCGGATGTGCTCTGCGTTCAGCGTTAAGCGTTAAGCATTCAGCGTTAAGCATTCAGCGTCAATCTGCCCTTCGCTCGACGAACAATACTCACCACAAATCCGATAATCATAATGATCGTCCCAATCCACAATACGTTGATTTGAGGAAATTCGTACACCTTCAACGCCACAAAAGGCACGAGGTTGGAAGATTCTTTGACTTTCAATTCAATTTTATTATGATCGCTCACTTTGCCAAGCATTAGCGCAAGGTTTTGAGCAAACACCGTATCGGGCATATAATGCACTTCATTATTCCGTACATATAACAAAGGCCTTGCATGATAGCGGATCGTATCCCTGCTCACAACCGTAATTGCCGCCATCAAAGCAGTATCAACATCTTTTTTGAAATGATATTTATCATTATCCGGATTTACTGCTACCGAATCCAAAACCATATATCCTTTCGAATAAAAAATCGTATCACGTATTGCTACCGGGTATGATTTAAATCCGGCGGTATCTCCTTCCGCGCTATTATCGGCAGCACTGATATAAGAAAATATATCACGGTCCCAATAATGTCGCTTATCAGGATTCGCTGAAATTCCCTCCTGCCCTTTTGTATTCTTTATCCAGTTCGGATACAAAACAAAATCTTCTGTTCCATCTTTTTTGCGGAAACGGATTTTGAAATAAGTCATTTTGCTTTTCTCATCCATCGAATCGCTACTCAGATACGTTGCCCAATATTTACCCATGTCCGTCTCCACATTTTTCAACAGCGTGATATTCTCCAGTGGATTTTGTTTGGATGCAGGATCGAAATTGATATTGATGCCCGTTGTATTGTAAGACAACACTTCTTTTTTTGCCGAGGATAATAAAATACCAACCAACATCAATCCAAATCCAACATGCGCTATCGATGCGCCCGCCATTTTGAATTTTCCATTCAATCCCGACCATATATATCCTGCATTGGCAACAACGGCATAAATGGCGCAGAATAATCCAAGATGAATTGCTGCGAGAAACCCGGTTCCATATTTGTCATAATGGATACCACCGAAAACGCTAAAAAGAATTGCAACTACAAGTGCGATTACCGTTGGCCATAATAATTTTTTAAAAAAGTATTCTTTCGAAGTGTCTTTATATTTCAGATACTGCGTCACTGCAGTAAGCGCGCCGAGAATGATTGCAATAAAAATTTCAATCCTGTTATATGCAAATTCAACATCTTCTCCAATGGTCCATTTTGTTCCGGCAATTTGATTGATAACCGGCAATGAAGTAGCGATCATTACAAATACAGAAGACAAGAAAATAACGAGTGCACCAATAAACATCCAGAATTCTCTCGAATATGTATTCTCTTCTTTTTTGATGTGCGGAATCTTTTTGTATTCTCTGATATATAAAAAGATGGATGGAAAAAGAAATACAAGAATGAAAATGATCAGCTGTATTTCCATGCCCGATGCAACAAATGCATGTACGGAAGTATCACCCAGTCTTCCGCTCCTGGTAAGATAGGTCGAATATAAAATAAGAATGAAAGCGAGTATTAGAAATAAATATGTTGATCGGAGTGAATGTCCCGTTGAATTATAAACTACCAGCGTATGAAGTCCGGCAACCATAACCAGCCAGGGAACGAGTGACGCATTCTCAACAGGATCCCATGCCCAGTAACCACCGAATGTCAGTGATTCGTATGCCCATGCAGCGCCCATCATGATTCCAGTGCCAAGTACGCAAGCAGAAAACAAAGTCCATGGCAGGGCAGATTTAGCCCAGCCACCAAAGTCTTTTTTCATTAATCCAGAAACAGCAAAAGCAAATGGAACGATGGTAGATGCAAAACCGAGAAACAATATCGGCGGATGAATAACCATCCAATAATTCTGTAGTAACTGATTCAGACTTTGTCCATCCTGCATTTGAGGGATCTTCAAATAATCCGCGCGTTGAAAAATGGGTCCATCGCTAAATTTTTCGCGAACCAATAAAAAAGGACTATTACCGATTCTCAAACCAAAAACATACGCGCCCATGATCATGGTGGACAAACAAAACTGTGCGAAGCTGATCACCGTCATTACCGGTGCGGTCCATTTTTTTGATCTGAAAATAATAATGATTCCCAAAACGCAATGCCACATCATCCACAATAAAAAACTTCCTTCCTGTGCTTCCCAGATACAAGCCAATAAATATTTTGGAGAAAGTGCCTTACTGGAATGTTCCCATGCAAAATTGTATTCAAATAAATGTGCGCGAACGATATAATAAATGGTTGCGAAAACACCGAACACCGAAACTGCATCTATGAAAAAAGCAAATCGTCCAAGGCGCTTCCAACTTTTTTCTTCAGTTGCATCTTTTGTTCTGGTCGCTTTGAAATAAGCGATCATCGCAACGAATGAAGCAGCGAACGAAAGGATAACAAAGAAATGCCCAAGTTTACCAGGCAATAGATGTTCGCCTATATAATCCATAATGTGTTATTGATTTTCGCTGAGATTTTTCTTAGCCGCAGCCGGGTCATCTTTATATTTGGAAGGACATTTTATAAGAATGCCGTCTTTTTGAGTAATCTCGAATACATCACCTTTCATTTTTCCTTTCAACACAATCCGCTCAGCTTTTTCCATATCATATGGTTTTCCATAATAATAAACCACTTTCGCCTTATTGCCCAACGTATCCGCGATATGAAAACTAAGATAGTTCGGATTTTTCGCCGGATCATACTCTATTGGAACGGTGTTATCAAGTTTCGCGATGATGGTAACACTCTTTCCTTCCTTTTGTTTTGCAGAGGCAATGGTTTCATAAGTGGATAAGTTGCCCATAAAACTCACCAGCACACCAATAGCGATGGCGATGAATACGAGCAGGATTATATGTAATTTTTTCATGATGAACGCAAAGTTAAATGTTTTACGATTGCGATGTACGATTTCTATTGCAATGGCGTTTAGTTTTTTAACAAAACAAAAAAAACGATCCCCAGTTTCGGAGATTTTTGAAAACTGTGTAAGAAATGTAGTTTCTAGCGTTTCAATTTGTAAATCCGTATGTGATTTTTGACCGTAGCTATTACTGCAGTAACTTGCATTCAGTTTCCAGTACCACTACAACTACACACAAGCAATGAAAGATTTATCCCAATTTGATTCTAATATCGCCGGGAACCCTAAGAATAACATTTTCGGACTTCCATTCTCAGAGGCAGAAGCACGTGTTGTCATTCTTCCAGTTCCTTGGGAAGTTACCGTAAGCTACGGTTCAGGTACCTCCCGCGCAGCAGAAAAAATATTTCACGCCAGCATGCAAGTTGATTTATTCGACAAAGACACGGACAATGCGTGGAAGCAGGGATTTTATATGCGGCACACCGATAGAAAAGTGTTGATGAAAAGTGACTACCTCCGCAAAGAAGCCGAATTATTTATCGACTATATTTCTAAAGGAGAATTGCTGGAGAAAAATAATTTCATGTGCAAATCATTGAAGGAAATCAATGAAGGAAGCGCTAACATGAATAACTGGGTGTACGAACAAACATCTGCTCTTCTTAAAGAAGATAAATTGGTAGCCATACTCGGCGGTGACCATAGTGTTCCGCTCGGATACCTGAAAGCAGTTGCTGAAAAGTATGGCGAGTTTGGTATTTTACAAATCGACGCCCATTGCGATCTGCGCAAATCATACGAAAAATTTATTTACAGCCACGCGAGTGTGATGTATAATGCGCTTAACGATATTCCGCAACTAAAAAAACTGGTACAACTCGGCGTTCGTGATTTTAGTGAAGAAGAATGGGATTATATACAAAGCAATCGCGAAAGAGTAGTTCCTTATTTCGACAGGGATATCAAGGATCGCCAGTTCGAGGGACAAACATGGGAATATATCTGCAATGAAATCGTGAGTCAATTGCCACAAAAAGTATATATCAGTTTTGATATTGATGGACTCGATCCAAAACTTTGTCCACATACAGGAACTCCTGTGCCCGGGGGCTTCGAAGCAGACCAGGTTTTCTATCTTATAAAAAAAATCATCCAGAGCGGCCGTCAGTTCATCGGTTTTGATTTGGATGAAATTGCTGTTGGTGAAACTGATTTCGATGCCAATGTCGGAGCAAGGATATTGTGGAAAATGTGTAATTTACTGGCTTCGGGAAATAAAGTCAACACCACAGATAAAGTTGCGGAATGCGCTACCAGTATGTAGTTACACTCAAACGAGATAACGAGAAAGCTGTCGATATCATCAGCATTTGTCTTTGCCTTCTTTCTTTACTCGCTTTTACATTTGAGCAATTAAACCGCCGGGCTTTTAATTACTTGCTCAGTTTTGCATCCATTATCATTCTCGTTGGACTTATTTACAATTTTATATTAGTCAGAAATGGAAATTTTGTTAGATATAAAAACTGGTTATTGATCGCCGGCGTTGCGTGGTTGGGTATGCCTTACCTGCAATGGCTCTCTGCATTATTTTTTTTATTGGCATTTTTCGAATACCAGGCAAAATATCCATTGGAAGTTGGCTTCTCCAATGATATGGTTGTTATCAATACATTATTCAAAAAGAAAATTCCCTGGTCTGATTTTAACAACGTGATATTAAAAGACGGAATACTCACACTTGATTTCAAAAACAATAAACTCTTTCAAAAAGAAACGCTGGAAGACGAGGAAGATGATGCGGATGAAGATGAGTTTAATGATTTTTGTAGGAGTAGAACGCTCAACGCGGAACGCTTAACGCGGAACGCTTAACGTTAGAGTCATCATATTCGGCATTCCGCATTTTTGCGTTTTGCGTTAAGCGTTTTGCGTTCGGCGTTAAGCGTTCCGCGTTCCTCAATCCTGCATCACCACAATCTTTTCCTTTCTCAGCGCCATGCTATCAACCGGTTTCGACTCCATTACAATCTTAACATCATTTCCTTTCCATTTGCCCGCCAGTGCGAATTGATTTTTTTGTGGATAGCTGTATTCAAAAATATATTTTGTCGAACTGTCCGATTCATCGCTCAAGCTGAATATTTTTTTGATCGTGTCGTCCTTGTATAAAAAAGATATTCTTTCATCTTTCATATTACAAACAACGGCGTAGCGGGCATCTTCTATCAACAGGCGGCGCCATCGCAAAGTGTCTGTGAGCAGCGGCGGCAAAGTATCTTTCGCGAAAAATGAAACGACTTCGTAATTTCTTTCTTTTTTTTCCGCAGCCATTTTTCTATTGTAATAACGGACATTGCCAATCACACCAAGTGTCATGACAACCAACGGAACTATCAGCAAAATACCAAACAGCGTATATTGCTTCCAGTTAGTTTGAAAACGATAATGATGATCTTCTATAATCACCAACTGCCTATAAAAAAGGAACTTAACCACTGATTTTAAATAGGGAGCAACCAGGTATAGAAGATATAATAGGAGCAGAAATGAAAACAGCTTTACCGGTATATTGTAAAACCAGTTTAACGCTACAACATTTGTCATCACCGCAAGCAGCAAAAGATATCCCGCCAACATCGTTCGCCTGGAGAATAACAATATGCTTCCCGCCAATTCAAACGCACCCGTCATCATCTCGTAGCCGGGCGAATAACCCATAAAATCCCACAATACAGAAAATCCATTTTGTTCGCCAAGCGGTGTAATCAATTCAACAACATCCGGACGGGACATTTGTGTTGGTATCAACTTATCGATCCCATATCCTGCCAATACCAATGCCAATACATATCGCAGGTAAACATTAAACCAATAGGACAATCGATTATAGTTGGAACGATTTCGTGCCAGGATACTCCACACAGCAGTAGCGATGATTGTCAATACGAACAAAGTCAGAAAAAATACAACGCCATAGTGGTTGTCGCTCGGAAATGCAGGATGACGATTCGGATCATAGCCAATATGAAAAAAATGCTTGTCGAACCAGTGAAGTGGTTTTGCAAGGAAAGTATAAACACCAATTAAGTCGAGCGGAGCTTCTTTGTTAAAAATGCGCCATATTAAATAAAGTACTAAGTGCCAGCCGATGATGGTACTGATGCCGAGGAATAAAAATGAAAACCGGAAAAAAATTTTCTTCCTGATTGTCCATGCCGATTCCAAATTCATGTGACTTCGTATTGGTTAGCGGATGCGAGTTAGCTTCAGAAAGGTAGTGATCCCGGAGCATTTTTTTGTAATCGGCCAAAAAAAAATATCGATGCTGCGCTCGTTGCCCGCTCTTCTTGTGCCAATGGGTTAGTTTAAAAATTTCAAATATTTCGCGTAGAGCACGCAGAGAAAAGGAGTACGC
>JAFDYD010000048.1:0-71774 GCA_018267615.1 Bacteroidota bacterium
CAATCAATATTCAATACTCAAGTCTGATAATATCATTATGGCTGATGTTGATGCCTTGAACATTGAATATTGATTGTTGATTATTGAATATTTTTCTTACTTTTTTAAACATCGACTATTTCATGCAGACCACTTCTCACATACTGATGATTCGCCCGGTGAATTTCAGTTTCAATGCTGAAACCGCGACGAACAACGCTTTCCAGGTAGCAGGTAATGATTCGGGCGCGCAGGAAAGAGCACTGCAGGAATTTGACAACTTTGTAAAAATACTGCTCGACAATGGCGTTGATGTGACCGTGATTAACGACACACCGGATCCTTACACGCCCGATTCGATTTTCCCTAATAACTGGATTTCATTTCATGATGATGGGACGATTTGCCTCTACCCAATGTTCGCGCTAAACAGGAGACTGGAAAGAAAACCGGGAGTAATCGAAATTATTTCGGAAAAATTCAATGTAAAGAACAAGATCGATTTCAGTTATTATGAGCAGAAAGATCTTTTTCTTGAAGGAACCGGGAGTATGGTGTTGGACAGAGAAAATAAAATCGCATATGCATGCCTGTCACCTCGCACCGATATCAAAGTGCTAAAAGTTTTTTGTGACCATATGGGATATAAGCCCGTTGCATTTGATGCTGTTGATGCAAAAGGAAATGCCATTTATCACACCAACGTTATGATGTGCGTGGCCGACAAATATATTGTTATCTGCCTCGAGTCTTTGCCAAGAAAACGAGAAAAAGATGAAGTGATATCGGTGATAAAAAATTCCGGAAAAGAAATCATCGAAATCAGTCTTGAGCAAATGAACCACTTCGCTGGCAATATGCTTCAGGTAAATAATAATGAAGATGAAAAATTATTGGTGATGTCCACCCAAGCGTATGAGTCTTTGAGCGAAAGGCAAATCAAAAAGTTATCTGCTTACAACAAAATTGTCCATTCCAGTCTCACCACAATAGAAACAAACGGAGGAGGCAGCGCAAGATGTATGATGGCGGAAGTGCATTTGAAGGAAATGTGAGACAACTTAATCTTTGCGATTTTGCGTCTTTGCGTGAGCAATTTTCACGCAAAGACGCAAAATCGCAAAGTGTAACAAGAGCGCCATCACTAAAACATCAATTTCAATCCTTCATCAAAACTTATCGGATCAAAGCCCAATTCTTTTACTGCTTTGTCGATAACAAAACCCGTTTTAGGTGGACGTTTTGCGGGTTCGCTAAAATTGGAAGCATTCACCCGCTCAATTAGGTTTTTATCCAGTGAAAAAAAATCCGCAGTCCGCATTGACATGATATAAGGCGTCAATATCTCTCTTCCTGAAATATGAAAAATACCTGTCGCTTTTTTTTCGAGAATGGCAGTGATTCCCTGCGCAAGATCACCAACATAAGTTGGTGTTCGCACCTGGTCGTCCACGACTTTTATTTTTTCTTTTTTTTCCAGTTTGCTTTTTGTCCAACTGATGATATTACTTCTTGTGCCATATAATGCATTCCCGTACACGAGACAGGTTCTTGCAATAGACCATGGAATAACCGAACTTTTAACCAATTGCTCTGCTTCTATTTTTGTAAATCCATACCAGTTTACATATCCCAACGGATCATCTTCTTTATAATTTCCTTTTTCACCATCAAAAACAAAATCCGTAGAAATATGAATAAAATGACGGGCATATTTCTCCGCTGACCGAACCACGAAAGAAGTACCGAGCACATTTATTTTGAAACATTCATTTTGGTTCTGCTCACAATCATCCACGCGTGTCATTGCTGCAGTATGAATAACAATATCAGGTTTTTCGTCCGACAGCATATTTTCAACCGCTTTTTCATTGGTAATATCTAGCGAAAAATAAGCATAATTTTTGTCGTTGAACAAAAGACGAGACACATCTTTTCCCGTAGCAATCACCTGGAAATTTTTTTCCAACAATGACTTTACCAGATGTTGCCCAAGAAATCCATTGGCACCTGTCACAAATACTTTCATACGGTATAAGGTTTTCGGTTAAGGATGACCGGTATCAGGACGGTTTTTTTACTGTGCCGCTAACAGCGGCAAAAACTGGCGTGATGCCCATATTATAAAACATAAAGGACCATTTATCTGTTTCCGATTCGATGTCTTTTGAAAGAGAAGATCCCGAAGCGCCATGACCTTGGTCGGTTTCAATTCGAATCAATGTTGGTGCTGTGCCTGATTGTTTCTCCTGTAATGTAGCCGCAAATTTAAATGAGTGAGCAGGTACTACCCTGTCGTCGTGATCCGCAGTACTGATCATCGTTGCGGGATATTTAACACCGGCCTTGATATTATGAAGTGGAGAGTATTTGTATAGATAGGGGAAAAAAATGGCGCTATCGCTGGATCCATATTCTACCGCCCATGCCCAACCGACAGTAAACTTTTGGAATCGCAGCATATCCATTACGCCAACATCAGGAAAACAAACTTTAAATAAGTCCGGACGCTGAGTCATTACCGCACCGATCAGCAATCCTCCATTCGATCCACCATTAATAGCCAGCAAATTTTTCGTGGTGTATTTATTCGCTATCAAATATTCCGCTGCGGCAATAAAATCATCAAAAACATTTTGTTTGTTAAACAATTCTCCCGACCGATGCCATTTCTCTCCATATTCACCACCGCCGCGGATATTCGGGAGCGCGAAAATCCCGTTGTTCTCGAGTAAAATGTAAATGGATGTACTGAAATAGGGAGTCATGCTTACATCAAAACCGCCATAGGCATACAGTAGAACCGGATGCGTTCCATCGAGTTTGATTTCTTTCTTATGAACGATAAACATGGGAATCTTTGTGCGATCCTTGCTTGTATAGAATACCTGTTCGGTTTGATAATTGTCAGTCGCAATTTTTGTTTCAGATTTTTTAAAGACAGTGGTTTTCCCGCTTATAAAATCGTATTTGAAAATAGATGGGGCATATGTAAAAGAAGAAAAATCATAAAATGCGCAAGTGTCCTTATGATAAGCACTGATACCCGAAGCGGAGCCGATACCCGGCAGTTTCACTTCGTGCTGCATGACTCCGTTTAAATCGTATTGATATATTCTTGTAGATGCATCTTTCAAATAACTTGCAAATAACCACCGGCCACCAGTAGACGCTGATTCCAATTTCTGCTCTCTTTCAGCGATAATTTCCTTCCAGTTTTCTTTTTGCGGATTATCTGGATCGACAAGCACAACGCGATAATTGCCGGCGCCGGAATTTGTGTACATCAACAATTTATCGTTTACGTCATCGATCACAATATTATTAAAGTCGAATCCCTTAATTAAAGGTGTAAAATCCTGTTGACCGTGCGCAAGGTTTTTAACCCATATCTCCGTGCCATAAGTGCCGATATATTTATATAAAATAAGAAATCGTTCATCTTCGGTGGTGTTTGCAACATATACCATTTGCGGATGCTGCTTGTCCTCGAATATGAGCTGATCCTGTTCTTGCTTATTACCAAGCTGGTGATAATAGACTTTTCCGAATTCTGTTTTTGCAGAAAGCTCTTTTCCTTTTTCCGGCTTATCAAATCCCGTATAATAAAAACCATCTCCTTTCCAGGCAATACCACCGAATTTCATCCATTCGATCACATCGGGCAATTTCTTTTTATTTTCAATGTCCATTACATAAGTTGTCGCCCAGTCGCTCCCACCCTTGTTAATATGATAAGCAATATATTTTTTGTTGGGAGAAGGCGCGTCGAGCACTACTGAAACAGAACCATCCGCAGACATTGAATTTGGGTCCAGGAAAACTTCAGCCTTTCCGTTTAGGCCTTTTTGAAAATAAAAGACAGACTGATTCTGCAGGCCGTCATTTTTTGAGTAGAAATAATATTCACCAACCTGGAAGGCGCCAAAATATTTGGGGTGATTCAATATTTCTTTATAATGCTCCCTGATTTTATTTCGAAAAGGAATGGCCGACAAATATTTTTCCGTTACCGATTGCTCGGCCTGAACCCATGCCTTGGTTTCCGCGGAATTGCCGTCTTCGAGCCATCGATATGGATCGCTTACTTTGGTGCCGAAATAATCGTCCACCTGATCGGATTTCCGGGCAGCCGGATAAATTATTTTTTTATTTTCCTGTGCCTGCAAAAAAACATACTGAAAGCAGAAAATCACAGAAAGCAGTACCAGCAAAGGTTTTCTCATACGGGGTTATTTTATGGCAATTTAAAACAATAAGCTACTATCGGCATCGTTGGTGAATCAAATCAAATCCTTATTTTTGGGCCTTGATATGTAGGATAGAGATTTTTCAACGATTCCTGCCATTGATTGAACCCTTTTTAACAATCAAACGATAGAATTTAATTAATTAATGCAACAGAAGGTCTCTAAAATCGGCGTGCTCACTTCGGGTGGCGATGCACCCGGAATGAACGCAGCAGTACGCGCCGTAGTTCGTACAGGTATTTATTATGGTCTTGAAGTTTTCGGCATCATGCGTGGTTACACAGGCACGATCGAAAATGATATTGTTCCCATGCATTCAAGAAGCGTGGCTAATATCATTCAACGTGGCGGAACCATTCTCAAGACTGCCAGATGTAAAGACTTTTATGAATACGAAGGACGCGCGAAAGCGTATGCGAACCTGAAGAAGATCGGTATCAATGGACTGATCATTATCGGTGGTGATGGCTCCTTCCGCGGAGCCCATACATTCGCTTCCGAATTCGGAATGCCATGTATTGGTTTGCCGGGAACAATCGATAAAGATATCGCCGGAACTGATTTTACCATTGGCTTTGATACAGCAGTCAACACTGCGATCGATGCAATTGATAAAATTCGTGACACTGCGGATGCGCATGATCGTCTTTTTATTATTGAAGTGATGGGGCGTGATTCCGGATATATCGCGTTGCATAGTGGTATTGCCACTGGCGCAGAAAGTATCTTGATACCCGAACGCAAAACAGATATAGAAGAACTAGTAGGTTCATTACAGGAAAAAGAAAAAAGAAAAAAACTGGTGAACCTTGTAATCGTTGCTGAAGGTGATAATTTCGGCGGCGCTGAGGAGGTTGCCAAAGTGGTGAAGGAAAGATTGCCGAATGTGGATACAAGAGTTTGCATACTCGGACACATTCAACGTGGAGGGTCGCCTTCATGTCTGGACAGACTGATCGCAAGCCGTATGGGTTATTCAGCGGTTGAATGTTTACTCGAGGGACGTTTTAATGTGATGGTTGGTATCGTTAATAACAGGATGCATTATACGCCGCTTGAAAAAGCAGTCAAAGCGAAACAAAAAATCGGCGACGATTGGTTAAAGATCATAAAAATATTAGCTTCATAATAATTTACAACAGGTTTATGCAAACCTGTTTTTTTATTACATCAACTAAAGTATAAAACAACAATTCATGTCAAAAAATTTATCGAAGTACATTCATGAAAAAATGGATAAACAGGCTGGACTTGAACATACTTTTCATCGCACGAAAATTGTGGCCACTGTAGGGCCGGCTTGTGACACGTATGATAAATTACTGGCGCTTGTAAAAGCAGGTGTGAATGTATTCCGTCTCAACTTTTCACATGGATCGCATGAAGATAAGGCGAAGATTATCGAGCATATCCGAAAAATCAATTCAACGGAACCTTTTAATATTGCCATATTGGGAGATTTGCAGGGACCGAAATTGCGTGTCGGAGAAATTGAAAATGGAAGTATGTTGGTGAGCGAAGGAGATATTCTGACATTCACCAATGAAAAACTAGTTGGCAATAAGGATCGCATATATGTATCGTATCCAAATTTGCACGCAGATGTAAAAGTTGGAAATATAATCATGATTGATGACGGCAAGCTTGAAGTGAAAGTGACAGGTATCGAAAAAAATAATGATGTAAAAGTGAAAGTGGTATTGGGTGGCACGCTTTCTTCTAAAAAAGGAATTAATCTTCCAGACACAAAAATTTCTTTACCTGCACTTACTGATAAAGACCTTATCGATCTTGAATTCATCATTGAGCAAAAATTGGATTGGTGTGCATTGTCTTTTGTACGCAGCGTAAAAGATATTGTGATCCTTCGCAGCAAACTGGACGACAAAAAGAGTAAAACAAAAATCATTGCTAAAATCGAAAAGCCAGAAGCGCTTACTAATATCCGTGAGATCATCCTCGAATCAGATGGAATCATGGTGGCGCGCGGCGACCTGGGTGTTGAGCTGCCTGTTGAGCAGGTTCCATTGATTCAAAAACAACTGATCAGGAAATCCATGCACAGGGCGAAACCGGTTATTGTTGCAACGCAAATGATGGAGAGCATGATCGATCGTACCAAACCAAACCGCAGCGAAATTACCGATGTCGCCAATGCTGTCCTGGAAGGCGCGGACGCGGTGATGTTAAGCGGGGAAACAGCAACAGGCAACTACCCTACGCTTGTTGTTGAAACGATGCGCAAGATTATTATGGAGGTTGAAAAAACAGATTATCATTATAATCGTGAAGATGAATTGGCGCCACAGCCACATTCACCTTCTTTTTTGAGTGATGCGGTTTGTTATAATGCGTGCAAACTTGCGAAAGATACCAATGCCGATGCGCTTATCGGTATGACGCAGACAGGTTACACTGGTTTTATGTTATCAAGTTATCGTCCAAAATCTCCTTTATATATTTTCTCGAAAGAAAAAACGCTGATCAATCAGTTAAGCCTTAGCTGGGGCGTTCGCGCATTTCATTACGCTGAAGAAGAAAGTATTGACGAAATCATCGAGGATGAATTAGAAATACTAAAGGAAAGAGGCTTTATCAAAAGTGGAGATGTGGTGGTAAATACAGGAAGCTTGCCTGTGCAATTGCATCTGCCGACAAACTTGTTGAAGATTACGAAGCTGCCTTAGTCAAAACCGGGATTTTAAACGATTTAACTGATTATACTGAGAGGCTCAAAGTGTATTCCAAACTTAGTGCTTTAATGTCTTTGTAGTTTCATTTTTTAAACTACAAAGACGCTAAATTTAGAATACACTTTGAGCCTCTCAGTATAATCAGTCAAATCGTTTAAAATCCCGGTTCTGATTACTTACTCAGCCATTCTAAAATCTGTTGTCGTTTGTCACGGAAAGATTTTATATCTGTATCATATTTGTCGAACTGATAGACTACCTGCCGACAAATTTCTTTTGCTGCATCGGGGTTTTTTGCACTCAACATTTTTAATAATTCATAATCAACAATTCCATCGCGCATTGCTTCCAGTCTAATGGAACTTAGAATTTTCCCGTTGCCCGGGTAAGTGATGAATGCGTCACCGCCCGGCATAATATTGCCGGCTTCGGGGATAATGCCGGATGTTTCCTGCATCGGATTCGCACTCCAGAAATTCCATCCCCAATGCAGGTAACCGGTTGCACCAAAACGAAAATTGATCCAGTGGAGAATTCTTGTTTTAATAAGTGGCAATTCAATAAATCGATTCGCATAGTCGCCCTGGGGAGCCAGACAGGTATAAAACCATATTTCATTTCCGGCGGCTTTTCTTTCTTGATAAAATTCATAATCCGTATGGAAAAAATCAAGCTGTGGTACCCATACGTCCACCGTATTTCCAACACCGTGCGAGTGAACAGCATCGATCGTTTTGATTCCCGGTGCAAGCTCTTTGAGATAAGCCGCGATTTCGCCATAGGATTTTTCATTGCCTGGCTCGGGTTCATCACATACATGTTGAAGATAAATTTTGTCCCACCCTTTTTCCTTCAGGTGTGTCATCAATGTCGGAATAAATTCTTTATAAAATGAGCGGACAGTAGAATCCGTCAACGGTAAGCAACTGAAACGCATCGTATCGTTTTTCCAATGCGGTACGAACAAACCGAATTGGCTGTACCAATCACCCATTCTCCCACCAACATGTCCGCCTTCAATTCTTCCTAATGTACCTTCATCAATAAATGTCTGCACAAACCTGTCAAATTTCGAAAAATCGAAATTGTAATGGTTATCGTGAAAGCTGATATTAGCAAGAAAAATTGGCGAAGCAATGATCACATTCTGATCGTACTCTTTCATTTTACGTGCAGCAACTTTCAGCCAATACCAATAGCGATCGGAAAAAACTACCGAATCTTTTCCGTTGCTCAATTGTTTCATTTTTGTTTTGTCGATATCAAACCAATTCGTAACCCACAGACTGGTTTTCTCAATCGTAACCGGATACACTTTCACAGCAAAACGACGATTCATTGAAAAATTTTTCCCTTCGATATTTCCTTTGATGGTTAACATACCGATGTATGTTCCGGGCGGTGTATTTTGCGGGATACTAACGGTGATCCATATGGGCTGAGTAGTAAAGCTGCGCAGATCTACAAATGAAGTATCGAGGATCGGGTCAGGAAAGAGACCAGAAACAGGACTCAGTTTATCTTTGGAAGGATTGGGCAAAGGTCTTCCAACTCTTGTATATCCTACAAAACCAATGAATGAATTTTTATTGATCAGATCGGTATTCCGGGATAATTGTACTACCGAAGCTGTCAGATGTTTGATGGATTGCGTGCTGCGCAATGCAAATTGAAAACTGGCATGTTCTCCACGCGCGACATGTGCCATCGGATCAATCTCCTCGAAGAAAGCGGTTTCCTTAAAAATCTTTTGCAAGGGGTCCACGGCAGCAAAGCTGATCATGTCATCAAGCTGCTGAGACGTAAAAGACTGCTGCGCACGCAAAGAAACGATTTGAAAAATAGCAGCGGCTACTAAAAATATTTTTTTCTCCATGAACAACCGGGTTATAATCTATAGTGATAGAAATCGGGAAAATGTAACCAATTGATAGTAATTATTCTTTGTGCCTTCTCATGCCTTAGTGGTTCAAAAAAAAATGAGCCACTAAGGCCAAAGACACAAAGAATAAGTTCGAAATTAAATTGTATTTGCTTCTCTGGTTATAAATTTCAACATGCCTTCGATTTCATGCCTGTCTGCCATCACTGTAAATTGTTCTTCCTGCATCGCACTGTTCAGATATTGCATTTGGGTTTTTCTATTGATCCGCGCCGAGCTATGAAACTCGACCGCTCCAGTCTCGCGTGCGAGATCGGCGATATTTGAAGCTCTGATTCCTGAACCAGGCATGATGACTATTCTGTCGGCAGCTTGTTTTATGAGATCGGCGATAAGCGGAGCGCCTTGTATTGCCCGCGGTTGCTGACCTGACGTGAGTATGCGCTCGCAGCCAATATCAATAATGTCTTCGAGTGCTTCAAAAGGATTTACGGACCAGTCGAATGCACGATGAAAGGTAACGCCTAACGGATAAGCCGATTCAACAAGCCTGCTGCATTTTTCTTTATCGATTGTTCCATTTGCATGTAAGATCCCGATTACCACACCATCACAGCCGAGTTTTTTACAGGCATGCACATCGTGTAGCATCACCTCGAACTCTTCATCAGAAAATAAAAAATCACCACCACGTGTGCGGATAATGGGATACAATGCAATGTTTAATTTTTTTCTTGCTGTTTTTATCAGGCTATAACTCGGTGTTGTTCCACCGTCTGCAGGATCGGCACAAAGCTCTACGCGATGCGCGCCTGATTCCTGTGCAATCATGGCAGATGCGAGATTATAACAGCAAACTTCGAGAAGCATAGTGATCGTTCTTGTTAAATTATTATTTGGTATAGGGTGTAGGGTCTAAGCTATGGCATATTTTTTCGTCGACATGTCATACCCACACCTTTCACCCCACAGCTCATACTTAGCCGCTTTGTCAAAACAGACTTCTCGCATCGTACATTTTTTCCTGCTCTCCATTTTTCACTGCATAAGAAAATCCTTTCTGAATTGCATATGCACCGAATTCTCCGTTTTTTTTCAAAGCAAGAAAACCGACCTGCAATGTTTTTGCTTTTTCCGGGTTGCGATTCACAATTCTTTCCACTGCTTTTTTACATGCATCTTCAGGCGACATACCCTGGCGAAGTAATTCAACAACCAGGTGAGAACCTACAATACGAATCACTTCCTCACCCACACCGGTGGAAGTTGCGGCACCTACTTCATTATCCACGAATAGTCCCGCGCCAATAATTGGGGAGTCTCCTACTCTGCCGTGCATTTTAAATGCCAATCCGCTTGTGGTGCATGCTCCACTCAAATTTCCCTTCGCATCCAAAGCAACCATGCCAATCGTATCGTGGTTGAACTCACTGCCAGGCATAACCGCTGTTGATGTTGATATGTTTGCTAATTTGTTTTCAATATTAATTACAGGTTCGTATTTGGAAGACTTCAACCATTCTTTCCAATCCTTTTCACTTTTAGGTGTTAGGAGATTCTCTTTTTTGAAACCATTTGCAAGGGCAAATTGTAAGGCGCCCTCACCAACCAACACAACATGTGGTGTTTTTTCCATAACCATTCTTGCTACGGATATTGGATGCACGATATGTTCAAGGCACATCACAGAACCACATCCGCCATTTTCGTCCATGATACAAGCATCCAACGTAACATGTCCATCCCGGTCGGGCAAACCACCGTAACCTACTGTTTGAATATTGGGATCTGCTTCGGGAATTTTTACGCCGGCTTCAACCGCATCGAGGGCACGTCCGCCCGTACTTAACACTTTCCACGCTTCCGCATTCGCCGGTTTACCAAAATCCCAGGTTGAAATAACAATCGGTTTGCCGGTTACACCATTGTGAATTGGAGAAGCAATTGTTTTTTTTCCGATGATCGAACCGGCAATTCCCAATAAAGATGATCCTAAAAATTTACGTCGATTGAACATAAAAAAAATTGAGACCCAATTTAGGGAATTTGTCAGTAAAGCTCATCGGTTGTTCTTTGCGATTTTGCGTCATTGCGAGAAAAAAATATCACGCAAAGACGCAAAATCGCAAAGGTTCGAAAAGAGCAACCACTCCTCTTCCTTCAAAAAAATCTTACATTTAAATTTCAAACTGCAGTTATGAGATTATTTTTTCTGATCGTTTTATGTTTTTTTTCGATTGTTGGTTTCGGACAGGACTATAGCCAGGACAGTGCATGGTTCGTGAATAATTATTATAAAATGGAGCGTCGCATCACCATGCGTGACGGTATAAAATTATTCACGTCGATCTATGTCCCGAAAGACAGTAATGAAAAGCATCCGATCCTCATGAAGAGAACGCCATACAACTGCGAGCCTTATGGAGAAGATAAATTCAAAGATTTCTGGAATAAATATCAACGTTATTATTTCCGTGCCGGATATATCCTGGTTATACAGGACGTGCGCGGACGCTGGATGAGCGAAGGACAGTTTGTTGATGTGCGTCCATTCATCAAGGAAAAAAAATCCAATAAGGATATCGATGAATCTACCGATGCATTCGATACCATCGACTGGCTTGTGAAAAATGTTCCCGGCAACAATGGACGCGTGGGTGTATATGGCATTTCCTATCCTGGTTTTTTCTCGACGATGGCCGCTGCAAGCGCACATCCTGCATTGAAAGCGGTGAGTCCACAAGCCCCGGTAACCGATTGGTTTCGCGGAGATGATTTTCATCACAACGGCGCTTTTTTTGTAATGGATGCTTTCGATTTTTATCTCGGTGAATTTGGTAAACCAAGACCTGCGCCAACGATGACTCGTCCACCCGCATTTGACTACTACACCAAGGATAATTATAAATTTTTCCTCGAAGCCGGCGCTTTGAAAAACATGATGAAATTAACCGGTGATTCGATTGCTTTCTGGAAAGATATTTTTGCGCACCCGAATGACGACGAATGGTGGAGGGCCCGCAATGCAAGAGTAGCTATGTACGATGTTAAACCTGCAATGCTTGTTACCGGCGGATATTTTGATGCTGAAGATTGTTTCGGCGCATGGAATCTTTATAAGGCAATCGTGAAGCAAAGTCCGCAGACAAAAAGTTATCTCGCCATGGGTCCATGGTATCATGAAGAATGGGCGAATAATGACGGCACACACCTCGGCAATGTGGAATACGGAACCAATACGTCACACCAATACCAGGATCAAATTGAAATACCTTTTTTCAATCATTATCTTCTTGGTAAATCTGATCCCAATTTATCGGCAGCAAATATTTTTTTCAGCGGAGAAAATAATTGGAGAAAATTTAACCAATGGCCGCCAGCAGAAAAACAAGATCGCACGATTTATTTGCAGGATGATAATCAACTTTCGTGGGATAAGCCCGCTGGAAAAAATAATTTTAGCGAGTACCTGAGCGATCCCGCGCATCCAGTTCCATATACAGAAGATGTTCATTTTAACAGGAGCAGAACTTATATGACCGACGATCAGCGTTTCGCCTGGAGAAGACCCGACGTAGTCAGTTTTCAAACAGAAGTATTAAAAGAAGATTTGACATTAGCGGGCCCGGTGATCGCTGATTTAAAAGTAAGCATCAACACCACCGATGCTGATTTTGTAGTGAAAGTAATCGATGTTTTTCCTGATACACTTTCATTTAATAAAATTGATATCTACGACGAAAAAGATCCGGTGATTAAATACCCGATGGGCGGGTACCAGATGCTCGTCAGGGCGGAGATCATGCGCGGCAAGTATCGAAATAGTTTTGAGAAACCGGAACCCTTCAAGCCAAATGCGATCGAAACCGTACATTATACAACCCCCGATGTGGCACACACTTTTAAAAAGGGGCATCGGTTAATGATACAAATACAAAGCAGTTGGTTCCCGCTGGTGGACCGGAATCCACAGAAGTTTGTTAACATATATACCTGCGATGACAGCGATTTTCAGAAGGCTAATATCCGGATCTATCATGATGCGGAGCATGCTTCGGGGATAACGCTGCCGTTGATACGTTGAGTGGTTGAGAGGTTGACTGGTTGAATAGTTGATTAGTTGAAAGGTCGATAAGTCGATTGGTCTTTGATTTTGAACCATGATTAAAGGATGGAGGGATTACCATGAAGTTCTGTTAATTGAGAAAGCATAGTTCCGTTGATTACACTGCTATTTGTAAGCTTCATGATAATCCTTCAATCCTTTAATCATGGTTCAAAATCAAAGACCAATCGACTTATCGACCTTTCAACTAATCAACTATTCCACCTCTCAACCTCTCAACTTCTCAACCAATCAACCTCACGCCTCAAGACAGTTCATAATTTTTTTTTGTTTCATTCCCGCAATTTCTTAAATTTAGTTGCTTAGTTCTTTCATTTCCCAATCTAAAACATCGCTTATGGAATCAACAGTCTCAATCGACCAGTTCCAGGAGGAGTTGCAATCATGGAAACATGAGCTCTCCTCAATCAAACAGGAAATCCGTCACTTTGAACATCATCTCGAAAGCATGGCCTCAAAAAGTTTACCTAAAGATCTCCTCGCACAGGTTGAGCATTTTCAAAACAGTTTTATCTGCCAGAAAGAAGTAATCGACAAACTAAGGCACGACCTCCCGGACTCCCGTCATAAGGTCGAAAATATTTTCAACGACAAGCATGATATGTCAACACAAAGCGGATACCGTGCTCATGATTTGCTTAGCGAGAGAATGGATATGTTCCGCAGGATTTATGGAGAAGTAAAAGATCATTTCAAGCGCTTCGAAGCCGAATGGATGTAAGAACGTAATCAATTTTATCATAGCAACAACGGTCCATAATCAATGGACACAAATATTTTTTTACAAAAAATAAGCATATCCTTATTTTTGTAACGCTCCCTACTGATCCTCCCTTTTTTCAAGCTAACCTATAACCGAGTACTACACCAAATGAAGGAAGATTTACCGCCTCTGGAACTTTGGATACAAGATATCCAGTCATACCTGTATAAAATCGTGAACGTTCCGCTTGGAAAAGCCGGATTTAAATTCGACAAATACAATTATTCATTTGAGCGTAAATACAAAAAAAATACGCAGGATTTTGGATTCTTGTTTGTGAATCAATTTCCGGTGAACTACAGGGTCAATTTCATGTTGCAGATTCGCAACAAGAAAGTGAAAGAAGCAAAAACCGCTTTTTTTCATAGCCTGAACAGAGATGATTTTAAACTTAATAGCCTTGCGATTTTATTAAGAGATTTTGGTGAACCTGTTTCTGAACCGGGAAAAAAAGATTTTATCATATTCGGCAACAAAGAACTCTTTGACGCGGCAGAATCTATCAGCAAAATTTTACAATACGAAGCGATCCCTCTTTGTGACCAGCTTTCCGATTTAAATGATCTGGACACTTTTTACGATACGCGAAACGGGTGGTCGGTTACCAATTATAACATCGACAATATTATCAGTGAACTGATCATTGCCCGGCTGAACCGGAAAAGAAATTTTCAAAAGGTTTATGAGCAAATTGCTGACAAGCTTCAAAAAAAAGATTCTATACGGAAAATAGATACAGATGCAAGTTTAATTGCAGAACGCTGTTACCAGTTCATTTTAAAAAAATATTGACTGACGTAAGACACAAGGAACAAGGAACAAGGTACAAGGTACAAGGTACAAGGTACAAGGAACAGGGGATGTCAACACCTTGTACCTTGTACCTTGTACCTTGTACCTTGTTCCTTTTACCTTGAACCTTGTGCCTTTCTGCCGGGCCTTACACTCAACATTTCTCGTTAATATTGCAAAAACTATTTAATGAGAATATTCTTATTAGCGATTGCATTGCATAGTTGTTCTTTTTTAACCGCACAACAGATAGCAATCATTCCCCAACCAGCATCTGTTATTGTCGGCAAAGGATCATTCACGATCAATGCTTCTACACAAATTAAATTTGAAGGCAGTGGTTTGGAAAATTCAGCAAACTTTCTGAATGATTACCTGAAAAAAATCTATGGATTTAATCTTGCCACAACAACAAAATCTGCGCAAAAAAATGTGATTGTATTGAATTATGAAAGAATGGATAACCCGATTGCAGGTGCATATCGTATAGACGTGACCGGTAGTTCCGTATATATCGCAGGCGATAATGCCGAAGGAGTGTTTTATGGAATTCAAACCCTCATTCAACTCTTGCCAGTAGAACTTTCCAAATCACTGGCGATACCACAAGTAAAGATTGAAGATCATCCTCGTTTTGCATGGCGCGGTTTACATCTTGATGTGAGCCGGCACTTCTTTGATGTGGATTTTATAAAAAAATATATTGATTTTATCGCGCTGCATAAGTTGAATTATTTCCATTGGCATCTTACCGATGACCAGGGATGGCGCATTGAAATCAAAAAATATCCGAAACTAACGGAAACGGGTAGCTGCCGCGACGGTACCATTATCGGTCGCTATCCCGGCAAAGGAAATGACAGCATCCGCTATTGCGGTTATTATACACAGGACCAGGTTCGTGAAGTGGTGAAATATGCATCGGATCGCTATGTTACTGTAATTCCTGAAATAGAAATGCCCGGACATGCATCTGCCGCGTTGACCTCATATCCATATTTGGGCTGCACCGGCGGGCCATATCATGTGCAACAAACCTGGG
Source organism: Bacteroidota bacterium (assembly GCA_018267615.1). GTDB lineage: Bacteria > Bacteroidota > Bacteroidia > Chitinophagales > Chitinophagaceae > Puia. Next base: position 15,528 of record JAFDYD010000048.1, read on the forward strand.
GTGTTTTCAGCGATGTTTTCTGCGCGGGTAATGATAGCACGTTTCAATTTTTGCAAGATGTAATCGACGAAGTGATTGCATTGTTTCCCTCGAAATATATCCATGTTGGTGGAGACGAATGTCCAAAAACTGCTTGGAAAAAATGTCCTAAATGTCAAAAAAGGATACACGATAATAATCTGAAAGATGAACATGAATTGCAAAGCTATACGATCAGGCGCATGGAAAAATATATCAATTCAAAAGGGCGGCAGATCATTGGCTGGGATGAAATATTGGAAGGCGGACTAGCACCAAATGCTGCGGTCATGAGCTGGCGAGGCGAAAAAGGTGGAATCGCTGCGGCCAAAGAACATCATACTGTTGTAATGACGCCGACAACTTATGTGTATCTCGATTACGCGCAGAAAAGAAACGAAGATTCAGTAGTGATCGGTGGCTTTCTTCCAATAGAAACCGTTTATAATTATGAACCGCTTCCGAAAGAATTAACTCCTGAAGAACAAAAATATATTTTTGGTGTGCAGGCAAATATATGGACGGAATATACCGGCAATCCGGCCAAGCTCGAATATATGATTTTTCCGAGAGCAAGTGCATTGGCAGAAGTTGCATGGAGCCCGAAGGAACAACGCAATTGGAGCGAGTTTGAAAAAAAATTGCCAGTACAGTTCAAACGCTATGAATTATGGAAAACAAATTATAGCAAGGCATATTATGATTTGAAGGCAAGTATTCTGCCAGACGAAAATAATTCCGGTTTGCTTTGGAAACTTGAAACAAAATTCCCCAACGCGCAAATAAAAATTGATGGATTGGGAAATTCTTCGTCACTATATAACACGCCTGTACATGTGACTCAAAATGTTTCGTTGACGGCAAATTGTTATTTGCAAAACCAACTTGTCAGTTCTGCCACTCAAAATTTTTATCTCAACAAAGCAACAGGCAAAAAAATTACGCTTACAAATCCGCCTGCTGTTGAGTTCCCGGGGAATGGCGGAGCATTTGGATTGATTAATGGTGCAGTTAGCAAAAAATATGGAAACTTTTCCGAATGGCTCGGCTGGCCGGGAGGTGATATGGAAGCGCTGATAGATTTGGGCAAAGATGAAAGTCTTTCGAAAATAAATATTCATACACTCGATCAAAAACGCGGCCGGTTTTATGCTCCGTCTTATGTAGAAGTTTTTGTTTCCTCTAATGGCACAGATTTTAAGAGTGTAGGGAAAACAAGTTCATTTGTGGTGGACCAAGATAATATCGGCGATATGACAGTCACATTTGCGACTACAGCTGCCCGTTATATCAAAGTGTTTGCAAAAAATGCAGGAACTATTCCGGAAGGGCAGCCAGGTGCGGGTAACGCGGCAAGAATGTTGATAGATGAAATACAGGCAGAATGAGAGCGAGTGTGAAGGATGAGGAGCGGGGGAAATGATAACATACTTTTGTTTAGAAAGGTTTCGCGCAGAGTACGTAGAGAAAAGGAGTACACAAAGGGAGATACCTCCGCGTACTTCTTTTCTCTGCGTGCTCTGCGCGAAACTTTTCCAAATGATGGGTTGATATTACTTAATAAACTCTCGCGGAAGTTTTGAAAGAATAAAATTTCCGATTTGTTGTCCTTCTTCTTTTCCATTGTCAATCGAATCCATATAGTGGATGCCTCCATAAAAACGGGAAATGCATGCTTCATCCGAAGCCGCAATAAACGAGCGGAATTTTCTTGGTGGCAGGCCAATATAATTTTCTGTTGAATCAGTAAAAGAATAATGATCTCCAAAAAATCTTGCCAGCACGATCGCCGCTGTCGTTGAAATAACGCTATGTCCGCTGGTATATTCGGGGAAAGGAGGTGTCTGAAGAATCGGTTGCCATTTTTCATCGATATACTTGTTAATTACTGTTTCCGGCCTGATGCGATTGCTGCGATATTTTTCATCCCAGCAACTCACAAACGCATCGTGAAGCGATATTGCGACAATCGCGTGTATAAACATCGTATTCACAAAATCAAGTTTTCTTTGCATGCATACGATGCCGGTAATGCCCATCCAATGTCCGCCGGGAGAAATTTTTTTCAATCCCAAACTCATATGACCCTGGAACTGTACCGCAAATGGATTACAATCCCAAAAATTTGCAATCAGTTTTTGTTCTTTGGTGAGATGTTTTCCTCTATCATAAACATCAAAAGCAAGTTTATAAAATGCCGATCCTGTGTCTTTGTTAAATGCAACCAATGATTTGGGTTTGAATTGCGTTGCAGAATCAAGAAAAAAAACCCGAATGGTTCTCCAGTGAGGTTGCACTGCGGACATATATTCGGGCGGAGTGGGTTGCCATGCACTATCCGCATGAATTGGATTGTAGCGTGGCAACGTGCTCAATTGAAAATACCCATCTTGTTTTGAGTATTGAACAATTTTATTGCTTACTGATTTTGCAAACGCAATTGAATTGTCAAGTATTTTTTTCGAAACGTGATGTGCAATAAATTCTTTGTATAAATTTTCCTGGTCCTCCTGCAACATATAACCAGATGGCAATATCGCTTTCCCGGTTTCAAGTATTCCATATAGGGCACTGAATTCAATATTGATTTCATCAGTTGACTTCACATCAATTTCCGGATAGTGAGAAAAGTTTTCCTGTAGATGAGGCAGGCTACGATTTTTCTGATAGAGTATTTCGTATCCGGTGAGATTACAATATGCATAAAATCTTGCAGCGGCAGTCGGGTCGGTTACATCGTGAAACATTATTTTTGTTATTGCGAAGACCTGGTTCTGAATTTTTCCATCCATCCATGAATGATCATTCGATTTTTTCGCGTATGATAAATGAAAAAAAATAGAGAGCGATATAATGCTTATTAGCCTTTTCATTTCGCCGTCAGTTTATAGTTCACGACCGGTGCGCCATTAATGCCTACCACGAGGTATTGCTGTCCGGCAGATTGTAATATGCAAGCGTCTTTAACGTCGCCGGTTATGCGTAATCCGGATTGTTGTTGCGTCATAGAGGAAAAATTTCCTTTCCCATCGTTTATCAGTACCACACCGAAATTCGCATCAACCTTGCCTATTTTTAGTCTTGGATAATCATTATTGCCAAGTAAAATCAGATCGTCTGCATGGTCATGGTTCAAATCTGCCACCAATATTTTATATACAGGTGAGAACTGCGCCTGTGCGGGTAATTTCTTTGGAAAAAATTTTCCGTTTATGTTTTCAAAAATTGTGGTCTCCAACCATGTCGCTTTAAGATGCCCTGCATCTTTCAAATCTTCGGCGCTAAAAATATCATTGATGGTAGCATCTGCATAACTTTTATACGAGGTGAATTTTTTTCGCATCGGGTATAATTCGTCCAGCAATTCATCACGCGAAACATAAGGATATGATTTCCCCTGCATGTAAAAACAAAGAAATGGATCGATTGAGCCATTGTTATCAAAATCCTTAAAGAACATTTCTGCTGGTTGTTTCTCAGATGCTTTGATCTGTGTGTTCAATCCCAGATTTCCAGCGATAATATCCATATCACCGTCACCATCTATGTCTGAAATGGTAAATGTATTCCACCATCCTGAATAGTCACGATCAAAAAAATCTTTTGTATGATCTTCGAAATGATCTCCCTTATTAAGATAAATGGTGATGGGCATCCATTCGCCGGCTACTATGAGATCCTTTTTCCCATCTTTGTTGATATCAAACCAACTCGCTGCTGTTACCATTCCTATATTTTGCAGTCCAGGTGCAATTTGATTCGTAACATCTTTGAAATTTCCTTTACCATCATTTTGCAACAGGTAACTTTTAGGAGCTACAGGATATTTACCGGGAATCACACGCCCTCCCACAAAAACATCAATCGCATTATCACCGTTAAAATCTGCGGCGGCAATACATGACTTGCTATCGAACATCTTCGGCAAGGCATTTTCTTTTCTCGTAAAATTTCCTTTGCCATCGTTGATGTATAGCCGATCCTGCAGAGTGCTATCATTTTCGGTGTATGCACCATAACCACCACTTACCGCATAGATATCCGGATATCCATCCCCGTTAAAATCCGTGGATACGATATCGCTTGTGGTTAAATTGCTATCCGCAGGAAAGGCCGGTGAATGCATGTCTTCAAAAGATCCGTTTTGTTGTTGTATGAATAATGCGGCTGGCTGACCCTGGGATGACCCAATAAAAATATCACTCAATCCATCTTTATTAAAATCCGCGACTGCAAAGCGCGGGCCTATCTGCGACAACATTATCGGCATCAATGGTTGTCTTTTAAAATCATTAAAATCGATTTGCTGGTGTGAAAAATCGATAATCGGTTTTGACGGAGTAAATAATGCTGGCGCAGAATGATTAGAATAGATATATGCATCCGTTGCCTGCTGTTCATCGACAATGATTGTTTGGTCAGCGGGCAGTTTTTTAAAAACCTGCATCGAACCGCTGAGCCAGATAATTTTTAAAGAATCGATTACAGTATTCCTGCCAAGCCCGATATGCATTACTTCGCTTACAGATGACTGGTAGCCGCGCGTGGGCATCTGCTCAAAATATTGCACCATTCCATTCGTATAACAATATACTTTTGCTCCGAGTCCGTTGGTATTCTTATCTTTTCCTTTTAACCGGATGGCCAGGTAATGATTTTGTTTTTTTTCTCGTGATTCGTTGCGGTAAATAAAAGCAGGGCTGTTGACATTATTCACCACCAGGTCAAGATCGCCATCGTTATCCAGGTCCGCATAGGCGGCACCGTTAGATAATACCAATTGATCCAGCCCCCACTCCTTCGATACATTCGAAAAACTCAAATCCCCGTTGTTATGAAACATATAGTGTGGCACCAGCGTTGAAGGCATCTTTGAGATAATGTCAAGATACCTGATACTGTCGTGATGCATCGCCCGCTGAATGATATAATCTCCCCAATATTTTAAAAAATCCTTGTTGGTATAATCGCGCATATACCCGTTCGTTATATATAGATCTTTGTATCCGTCATTATCAAAATCGGCAAGCAAAGGCGACCAGCTCCAGTCCGTATTGGAAATCCCCGCCATCTGCCCAATTTCACTGAATGTTCCATTGCCATTATTCAAATGCAGCATATTGCGCATAAACTGGTAATGAAATTTATTTTCGGCCATGTAATTGTAGAGTTCATAATTTTCCTGTGCCTGTAATAATTTTTGCCTGCGGTTATCTTCCGGCAGCATATCCAGCGTAAGTATATCCGGTAATCCATCATTGTTAAAATCTGCAATTTCATTTCCCATCGAAAATTCAGACATGTGACTGAGCATAAAAAATTCCTGTTCACTGAATGTGCCGTTGCGATTATTGATATAGAGATAATCTTGTTCCGTATAATCATTGGACACATAAATATCCGGCCATCCATCGTTATTGACATCCGCAACGGCTACTCCGAGACCAAAGCTGATCGGGTTTCCGGTTATGCCTGCCTGTTTGCTTACGTCAGTAAAATGTCCATCGTCATTGCGATATAATTTGTCTGCTGCTAATCCGTCGTAATCATCTTTCAAATAGTGAATCCCTACATTTTTGAATGCTTTGATATTGTGATTGAGCAAATACATATCAAGATCCCCATCGATATCATAATCAAAAAAAATTGCCTGGGTGGAGCAAGCAGTATCTGCCAATCCATATTCCTTTGCGCGTTCCGTAAATTTTAGATTGCCATTATTTATGTACAACTCGTTTCTCCTATTCTTTCCTTCGCCTTTGCCAGAATAACAAACATAGATATCCAACAAACCATCTCCATTGATATCAACCATGGTGACACCTGTCTTCCATCCATTTTTTCTACCGGCTACTCCGGCGCTTTCAGTAATATCTTTAAAATGAAAATTTCCTTCATTGAGATATAAACGATTTGACTTGAGATTACCACTGAAATAAATATCAGGTAAGCCATCGTTATTGATATCTCCGATTGCAACGCCTCCGCCATTATAAAAATATTCGTATGCCAATACGTTGAGGCCCTCTTCTTCTTTGATGACATTATTAAAATCAATTCCGGTTTGCGCAGGTGAAAGTAAAGTAAATAATGTGCTGTCTTTTTGTTGAGCTATTGTCGTAGATCCTTCAACGATGACGAAGAAAAAAAATATTGCAGTTGCTCTAATCATGCAAGATAAGTATAGGCGAAGATTGGATCGTAAATCAAGTTATGATTTATTCATTGAACATTGCGCGTTGAATATTGATTATTGAATATTATTTGGTGACCAGAAAATATTCAACAATCAACAATCGATGTTCAATGAATGGAATAAACAAGGCCGCTTTTGGGCGGCCCTGCATCATAGGATAATTAATATTTGCTATGGTTTATCCCACCATACGTGAGAATTCATTTTATCGCCGTTGTCGAGATCACTTACTGCGGCCTGGTAGTTTGCTGCATTTGTGATCGGTTCGGAAATTGGGTAAGTGAATCGACGAGGAATTTGTCCATTCGTTACGTTACCGGGATATGGAGGCACTGGAACCAGGGCGGGAAAGCCGCTTCTTCTCCAGTTTGCCCACGCTTCATATTCATCGAGGAAAGTTGCCACCCAATATTGCGTATTGATTTGATTCAATGCATCAGCAGGATTGTATGGATTCGCTGCTAAATATGTTGTGATAGCACCGGCAGAAATACCTGTTAAAGGCGCCGGAGTCGCCTGCACTCTCGAAGCAATCTGATCAAATTGTTGCATAGCTGCAGTCACACCCGCAGTATAAAAAGCAGCGGGATCACCAGAAATCCACGTTCTTTGCGCTGCTTCTGCTTCCAGCAAAGCGGTCTCAGCATATGTCAGGAAAAATGTCGGCGCATCATAACGCGCAAAAGTGTTGCGATTCACGATTGAATAGTCTGCCTGACTTCCGGGATAACCAGGAGCAAGTGTGATATCATGTGCACCTCCTGCATTATCATATCCGTTGGGCTGACCTTTTTGAAGAGATGCAGTATTATCACCAAGATCATCTACATTATTAGGATCTGTTGCAACCGTGCCGTAGTAAGAAAGACGAGGATCTGCTGTGCTCTTTAAATAATTGACAAAAGTCTCACTTAAGCGTGCAGCATTCGGATCGACACCGGCGAGCACCCATGCATTTCCATTGATCGTTGGTGTACCGGGGACAAAACTTTGATGAGATAAAATCGCATCGTCGTCAGTACTTGTGAACACGCCACCCGCAACTGCTGTCTTTGCCCATTGTTCTGCCTGTCCAGCGTCGACTTTACTCATGCGCATCGCAAGACGCAACATTTCAGAGTATGCAAATTTCTTCCACAGCGTAACATCACCACCATACAATGCATCAGATGCGTTCACTGTATTCGGTGCTGCGGCATCCAGTTTCGATGCGGCATCCTGCAATTCATTCAGCATATCGGCATATATGTCTTGTTGCTTATCATATTTCGGAGACGTGATTCCTTTGATATAACCAAGACCTGCTTCGGAATAAGGAATATCGCCGTACATATCCGTCATGCGTTGAAACATGAACACTTTGAATATTCTTGCGATGTTGTAGAAGTTCACCTGTGTTGGATCCGTCTTTGTATTCTCTACTACCTCCACGATATTCTTAATGGAATTATTATAGTTGTTGTCCCAATAAGCGGAATTATATCCCGAATTGTATGTGTATTTATCGCCACCCCAATATCCGAAAGTAGAAGAGAGATGTTGAACCATTGTGGATCCATAGATCAAATTATTTCTCCAATCCTCATACGAGTTGGCATCGGAGTTTCCAGATGTAACCAACTCTGCTGAGGTAAAGAGATAAATAAAATTCACATTTGCCCCGGTCAGATGTTCAGGATCTGTGTTGATCGATTCAAAGTTTTTATCACAGCTCGTAAACAGGACACCGGCAAAAAAAACTGATAATAATAATTTATATTTCATAACGAATGAATTTAACTTAATTAAACAATCAGAATTTCAGATTCAGGTTAAAACCATAACTCCTGATAGCTGGGTATCCCGCCAAATCAAGACCCTGTGCATTTGTGTTCGTATAGTTTGATTCAGGATCGATGTTTGGTGTATGCTTCATTAATATCGCCAGGTTGCGGCCAACCAATGCAATCGTTGCACCCTTGATAAAACCTTTTTTCAAGATTTTTTGTGGCAATGAATAGCTGAGGGAGACTGCTCTGAGCTTAATAAAGCTTGCATCATAAATAAATTCTTCCGCGATATTATCACTGAATGCGATCGCGTTCCAATATGTTTCAGCCAAAACAGATTTTGTATTTGTCTTCCCATCTTCGGTTACGCCTTTACCAACATATCCACCTTCTCTTCCCTGCAAAGTAGTTTTCTGTAATCCTTCAGAATATAGAACAAGATTGGTACCTGAATAAATTTTGGCGCCAAATTTATAGTCGATCAGGACTGAAAGTGTAAAGTCTTTGTAGTGGAAGTCATTGCTAAATCCTCCTGTTTGTTTGTAAACTCCGGAACCAAGATTTTCAATGTTGTCCGAACGCAAAGGAAATCCTGCTGTATCATAAATGATATTGTGATTGGCGTCGCGTTTGTATTTGTAACCGGTAATCTGACCGTAAGGCAATCCAACCACGTTGCTGATGCTCACACCGTCGCCGAAACGGGGAACATCAAGCGATAAACTTTTAACGTCTGGAGATCCGAGCGATTCGATCTTGCTGGTGTTCTGCGCAAAGTTGAATGAAATATTCCAACTGAAATTTTTAGTGCGTATAGGCGACGCCGTTATTAACACTTCAATTCCTTTGTTGTGCAACCTGCCCACGTTGATGGTATTATTGTTATATCCCGATGTGGAGCTAACAGTAACCGGTACTATATCATCACTGGTTGTTTTGTCGTACACCGCCATATCAAGCCCTAACCTGTTATTGAGGAATTCCATATTCAATCCAACTTCAAATTCCTTGATGCTTACAGGTTTCAAAAACTTGTTGGGGATATCCTGTGTATTTACGTACCCGAGAGATTGTCCATTAAGCGTATATCCCTGCAGGTTATAAGTAAGAATTGTTTGATATGGTTGGGCGGCTCCGGTGTTGGATGAAGCAGCATAAGAAGCTCTCAATTTTCCGAAACTGACCCAGGCAGGTAAGCGAAATACATCCGAGAAAACAAAGCTGGCCGCCACTGACGGATAGAGATAACTGTTTGTTTTTGGATTCAGTTGCGAGAACCAGTCATTTCTTGCTGTTCCAGTGAGGAACAAATAATTCTTATACCCGATATCTACACTTCCGTAAATTGAATTTACACGGGAATGAGAATAATTAAAGTTATAAGGCTTGCTGGACACATTATTGATGCTATAGAAATAAGGAATTACAAATGGGCCGCCACCGCCTTGAGTCCAGTTCCAAATATTATCCTGTGTATTCACACCACCGAATGCATTCAGTGAAAAGTTTTCACCGAATTTTTTGTTTACACCAAGAATTCCGTTCACATTCAGTTCGTGTTGATCTACAGTAGTCATTTGTATTGACCCACCGCCGGCATTCGAATACTGAACACCGTTAGGAGTTACATTTCTTTGATTGTAAACAAAACCATCACGTGTAATCTGGCCTTGTACGTATAGCCAGTCAAGAATATTATACTTCAGTGTCAAACCACCGGTGAATCTATTGCGTGTAGTTTTATTTTCGAAATCATAGGCTATGAAATAAGGATTCTCGAAATAAATATCCTGGTCGCCGGGCAAAAGCTCGTTGCGGTTTGAATCCACTCTTGGTTTAAGCCAGCGAATATCGAATGTATTCGCAACATATAAGGTACTTGCTACAGCATTTCCCGGTGCATCAGAGAATGAAGCTCTATTTTTAACCTGTTCGAAAATATAATTTGCCGTTAGATTTAACTGCAGCTTAGGAGTGATATTATATACGGAATTAAAATTAACTCCTTGTTGTTTCATGTTTGAGTTTGGAATATTTGTACCGAGATACAAATTCGAAAGACCCAAACGAAAATGTCCTTTGTCATTTCCACCGAGTAATGCAATAGAACTTTGATTCGTCAATCCAGTTTGGTAGAAATTTTTGAAATTATCTTTTTGCGCTGTATATGCATAATGATCACCGAGCATATTGACTGCATCCTGTCCCTGGATCTTAGCACCCCAGCTGGATTCTGCCGTTCCGTTGGCAGTGACCTTTGTCAAAGGAACAAGACCTTGTGTTCCCTGTCCATATTGGTATTGATAATCCCGCTCATCGATGACACTGCTAAAAGTCATGTTATTATTCAACTCGACACCAATTCCGCGTGCTCTTGCGCCTGATTTTGTAGTAATGAGAATGGCTCCGTTTCCTCCCCGATATCCATATAATGCAGTTGCTGCAACTCCTTTTAATACCTGGATATTTTCGATATCATCAGGATTAATATTAGAAAGACCATCTCCATAATCCGCACCACCCCATTGGCCGGAGTTACCCTGGTTTGAATTATCGTAGGGCACGCCGTCAATAACGTATAATGGTTGGTTATTTCCATTCAGAGAAGCATTACCGCGAATGATAACACGACTACTACCATAAGGACCGGTAGCAACTCCACCGACGCTTACGCCAGCGATCTGTCCGGTTAACGCATTACCAATATTTGTTTCTCTTGATTGTGTGAATTTAGATCCATCAACAGTTGTGGTTGAATATCCCAACTCCCTGTTCTGTTTTTTCACTCCCATCGCAGTTACCACCACTTCATTCAATTGTCTTTTTTCATCCTGCATCGTAACGGTGATACTTGTTTCATCACCGACCAATATTTCCTGCGTTACATATCCAACTGATGAGAATACAAGAATATTTCCTTTGTTGGCCTGGATGCTGAATGTTCCGTCGCCAGCGGTTGAAGTTCCCCTTCGGGTACCCTTCACTGTTATAGTGATGCCCTGAACAGGATTTCCATCGGCGCCGATAACTTTTCCTGCAATGATATCAAGTGGGATGGTCGCGCCACTTAATCCTTTTAACTGCTCGACGGCAATATTCAAGGATGCACTTTGCGCAGCGGCACCGGACTTTGAATTACTGTTGTCTTTTGAAAGGATAACAAAAGTTTTGTCGTTGATCTTTTTAAATTTCAACCCAGTATTTTTCAATACTTGCGTGAGAATTTTTTCAACGTTTTCTTCCGTCGTTTCGACCGTATTTACCATTTTATTTCCAAGTGATTGCTCGGAAAAAAGAAAGTAAACTCCTTTGGTTTCATTTAACTGCTTTAATACTGTGAGCAATTTTTGCTTTTGGTTTGTGTTCTGTGCGTCCCTGCTCACATGGGTAAATGATTTATGCCGGTCTGCCGAATATGCATAGTCATTTTGACCATATGCGATGCCGGAATAAATAAATAGCACACAAACAAAACATGCAAATGCATGGCGAATGGTTTTGGCTTTTCTCATTTTTGCAGTGTTTTAAGTAAATGGTTTATTCTATCTGTCTATCTATTATTGACGACTCTTGATGCCGATCTCATTTCCATGATGAACAACTTCAAAATCGTTGGTTGCGTCAATTGATTGCAGCAATACGTCGAGATTATCATTGGGAAGCATGCCACTGATTGTTTTTAAACCAACTGCATTGTCTGCAAGTTTAATGTCCACCCCATAATGGTTTTTAATGATAACTACTACGTCGTTCAATGGTGTATTTTCAAAGACCAGTCTGCGATCTTTCCAGGCGAGCAAACTATCATTCCTTATAATTCTTTTCTGTGTTTGATTGGTATTGAACTCAACAAAATCGCCGGGAATCATTTTAAGTTCCTTTCCATTTGCTGAGCGGATGATGACACTTCCTTCATTCAACATTACATTGGACTGGCCGTTTCTATTAACCACATTAAACTGTGTACCTGTTACAATCACATCGAAATGATCTGTATGAACAATGAACCTGCTTTTTTCCGGAGTTTTCGTGACGTGAAAAAAAGCTTCCCCTTTCAACCAAACTTCTCTGTCTTCTCCGTCGCTCCATGCTTTGGCGTAACTCACATTTGAATTGGCATTTAATTTTACATCTGTTCCGTCAGGAAGCTTTTGTTCTTTTATTTCTCCATAATTTGTTTTAATGATTGGTTTCGTTGCGAAGAAAACTTTTGCGAGGAAAAAACTTCCGATCAGAAACACAGAAGCCGCAGCAATCCAAACGAATCTACTTATGAGTGGATTACGACCGGGGCCAGATCCGATGCTTTGCATCAGCAGCATTTCGGCCGCATCCACTTCCGGGCGCGTGATTTGTTGTTCACCTATTCGTAATGATTCAAGTAAATCGACAGCTTTACGCACGATGGCTTCGCGCGGTGCTTCTTCGGCAATCCATTCATCCCATTTTGCAATATCTTCCTGGTTGGTTTTATAATGCCATGCAAGAAACGAATCGTCAGCTAAAAAATCTTCGGGTTGAGTATAGTCATTAAACATATTGGCGCAGTTCTACTCAACTAAGTGCCGCTAAACATAAATTTGTAATGCTTTTCTTCAAACTTTTTTTAAATTGCCGCCATAATCAGGAAAACACCTGCTACACCCTGGCTTTGATTTAACCGTTGCTGCCGTACTCCATCTATGCAGCATTGAGGGGTTGGAACGACTCTTGTAAATGAACAACTATTGACTACAATTGACCACGACATAGAACTCTGGGAAAGTTTTCGCCGCGGCAACAAGGAAGCTTTCGCTAGCCTGTTCCGTAAATATTACGGCCAGATGTTTCTCTTTGGCAGTAAATTCATCGGGGAGAAGCAGCTTTTGGAGGATGCCATACAGGAACTGTTTCTTGAATTATGGCAATCAAAATCACAAACACCTGTCTATTCCGTAAAAGCTTACCTGCTAAAATCTCTCAAATACAAATTATTAAAACTGATCAAGGCAAATGATCAACGCAGAGCCTTGCAGGATCCAAACGATTCCTATTTCGAATGGAGCCACGAAAATTTCATCATCGAGCAACAGGAAAGTGAAGAAAAAAAGCAACTCATGTTGATGGCGCTTGCCCAACTCACCAACAGGCAAAAAGAAATTATCTACCTCAAATACTATCAAAACCTGAGTTACGAAGAGATCAGCGACATCATGAATATTAATTACCAGGTGGCGCGTAACCTGTTGTACCAATCGATCAAGGCTTTGAAAAAAATTTTTTCAAATGCGGCGACGCTGCTTATTCTTTAAATATCTGTTCCGGTATAAAGGCACAAGAACGAAGAGACAAGGCACAAGCCTGAAATTTCAAATCACTCGCGAATTTCAGCCTTGTGCCTTGTCTCTTTGTTCTTGTGCCTTTCATCTTTAATAAATTAAATAGCCTTACTTTCGCACATATTTTTAAAATTTGAAAAAAAATACTGACTTATGAGCATGGTAGATTCTTTTGAAAAAATACCAGTAAAAGTTTTTCCTACACTCAAACAGGGATCTGCGTTTATAGCATCCGAAATCGCCAAACTGATCCGCGAAAAAGAACAGAAAAAAGAAAAATGTGTACTCGGGCTAGCCACGGGTTCATCTCCCAAAACAGTATACGCGGAATTAGTTCGCATGCATAAGGAAGAGAAATTAAGTTTTAAAAATGTGATTGCATTTAACCTTGATCAATATTATCCCATCGATAATGATGCGTTACAGAGTTATAAACGCTTCATGGAAAAAAATCTATTTGAAAAAATTGATATCGATCCAAAAAATTGTCATATACCAAATGGAGAATGGAAAAAAGATGAAATAAAAAAGCATTGCCTGGAATATGAAGAACTCATTAGCAGTGTCGGCGGAATCGATTTGCAGATTCTCGGTATTGGTAACAATGGTCATATCGGTTTTAACGAACCCGGCGCGAGTCTATTCTCCAAAACAAGATTGGTGCCGCTGGATAATTCGACAAGACTTGCCAATGTATATGAGTTCCCAAATATTTCGCAGGTACCGCGACTGGCCATCACAATGGGCATCGATACCATTCTCAAAGCAAAACGCATTTTGCTGATGGCATGGGGGCAAATGAAGGCTCCCGTCATTCAAAAGTCAGTAGAAGGCAACGCAACTGATCAAGTGCCTGCTTCATTGTTACAACAGCACAACGATTGTTTGTTTGTGACAGATGAATTGGCAGCTTCTGAATTGACAAGATTCAAATCACCCTGGCTCACCGGCGAATGCGAATGGACTCCGCAGATGATTCGAAAAGCTGTTGTCAACACAGCATTGAAATTGGGAAAGCCGGTATTGAGTTTGACAAATAGTGATTATAACGATAATGGCTTGAGTGATCTGCTCGTTGAAAGATCGGATGCATACGAAACAAACCTGCAGGTATTTTATATGTTGCGCGACAGCATCACCGGATGGCCCGGCGGAAAAAACCTTCTGTTGCCAAATCCACCCGAAAGGATGTCGCCATATCCAAAACGCTGCGTGATTTTTTCGCCACATCCGGACGATGATATCATTTCAATGGGTGGAACTTTTATGCGGCTGCACGACCAGGGGCATGACGTGCATGTGGGTTATCAAACATCCGGCAACATCGCCGTAACAGATGAGTTTGTTACCAGGTTTCTTGATTTCGCAGTGGGCTTTGAAGAGCTTTCAGGCATCGACAGCAAAAAATCTTCACAGATTTTATCCGACGCGAGAGATTTTTTAAAGAATAAAAAAACGAGCCAGGTTGATACCGATGAGATCCGTCAGATAAAAGGTTTGATCAGGCGATGCGAGGCAAAAGCAACTTGCCGCTACGTTGGCATCAGCGATGACAATATTCATTTTTTGAATTTGCCATTTTATGAAACAGGCACGATTGAAAAAAAACCAATGGGTGAGGAAGATGTTCAAATCACAATGACTCTTTTGCAAAAAATAAAACCACACCAGGTGTATTGTGCAGGCGATCTTGCCGATCCGCATGGAACGCATAAGGTTTGTCTCGATATTGTTTTCGAATCTTTGCGCCGATTAAAAAATGCAGGAGAAAGTTGGGTAAAAGATTGCTGGGTTTGGTTGTACAAAGGTGCGTGGCAGGAATGGGATGTCAGTGAAATCGAAATGGCGATACCGATGAGTCCCGACCAGGTGATGAAAAAAAGATTCGGCATTTTTATTCACCAGTCGCAAAAAGATATGGTGCCGTTCCAGGGTTCTGATTCGCGTGAGTTCTGGCAAAGGGCGGAAGACAGAAATTCTAATACCGCCGACCTATATGCGCAATTGGGACTTACAAAATACGCGGCGATGGAAGCGTTTGTGAGATGGCATTTTTAAGGTATAAGGTGTAGGGTATGAGGTATGTCATACTTTATACCCTACACCTTACACCCTACTTCACGATATAACAAACAAAAAACTATTTTCATTCAACGATGTCGCAGCTGGCTGATTCATTCCGGGATAAATGGAAACTGGCATGGCAATCCCCAATATTTCGAAAGAAAATTATTATCGGCGTTTTCCTGGTGTTGGTCATTCTCGGATTTTTCCCATTATTTTTTCAAACGATTGAAAAAAGACAAGGGATATTATTGCATGATTGGATATTGGTGCGAATTCCCTCCTATGATGTTTCTATTTTTGTTTTTATCATCATCTGGGCAACAACGGTATTGATACTTTTCCGGTCTGTTCAGGATCCGGATATTTTTCTGCAATTTATCTGGGCGTATGTATTTCTTTGCCTCTTGCGCATGATCTCCATAACCCTGATACCGCTTGATCCGCCGGATAAATTATTGCCGATGATCGATCCGATCAGCAATGCATTTTATGGGAAGAAATATATCACAAAGGATTTATTTTTTTCCGGCCATACATCCTCGATCTTTCTGATTTTTTTATGTCTCCGGAAAAAAACAGATAAAATATTTGCGTTGATTAGCACAATCATCGCCGGGATACTTTTATTGATTCAACATGTGCATTATATGGTTGATGTGATCGCCGCGCCTTTTTTTACATTCTTAGTTTACTGGCTAGCAAAAAAGACTGTTGTGAATAGGAACGTCAAATCTTGAAATCGAAGCTCTGTTTGCAAAAAAGAGATTTTTATTTCACGCCTCCTTTGCGACTTCGTGCCTTGGTGGTTTATTTTTGAACCACTAAGGCACGAAGACAAAGCAAATGGATACAATTGTCAATAACAATTCATTAACCAAATACTCGGCTTAACTCAAACCATAAGCTCAAAATGCCTCTCCCAATTGAAAATAAAATCCTTTGGCCGTGCCGGGACCAATTCCATAATCGAGGCGAATGTTTAGCCTCTCTGATTTACTAAGTGCGATACGGATACCGCCGCCATAGGAGTATTTAAGATGATCGAAGTCTAATTCATTGACGTGGGTACCAACATTGCCAAGATCGCTGAATACAACGCAGCCAAATCGCCAGAATAAAGGAATACGATACTCTGCCTGCAATACTGCTTCATTCTTATCTCTGAAGCGGCCGGCATAATATCCACGCATACTGTTTGCGCCGCCCAAAGCAGCCAGACTTCTCAGCGGCACATCACCTGTATTGAAGAAGCCATAGGCCTGTAATGCGAGTACCTGTTGCTTATAAATTCGAAAAAACTTGCGCATATCAATCGCAAAATTTGTGTACTCGTAACCTGATCCAAATATGTGATTGAAATGACTGAAATGAAATTGCATCATTATGCCATGGTCAGGCGCAAACGCATTATTGCGCGTGTCGTAGGTGATACTTGCACCAAGTCCGGAAACAACATAGCCATATCGTCCGGATACATTTTCTTTATCAAACAATCCACCAGATACATACCTTACATTCCATAATTTTTGAAACTCGTATAGAAAACCGAGAAAAAGTTTTTTTGATACGAGGCGCTGTGGATGTAAATACACGTAAAATTGCCTGTAATTATACGGTTCCTCATCTTTATCTAATGTATTTTTGCCCAATCCCCAGAATTTATCAGGAAAATAGCTGTAAGAAATTTGTTGGTTTAAAATATATTTTTCACCGGGGAAAAATATAGTACCATTGATGGCCACTACCAATTGTTTATTCAGAGAATATAAGGCCAGGGCTTGAAGATTTGAAGTTCGTGTATTGCTGTCCGTTGCTGATTTGACATGAAATGTACTTGAAACAGCCGCGCCAAATGACCAATTTGTCTCGACAGATCGCGCGATGATGGGCAGCACCAACATGCGATGTTTGCTCGAACTGCTGTCGTTTTGCGCTTGCGAAAAATAGGGTGAATTCAGAAAAGCAAAACAAAAAATACCAACAATCAGGCCTTTCCCGTTAAGTATCCAGACAATGATGGTGTTATAGGTTTTAATTATTTTGAATAAAAACAAGGCAAATTAACAGGTATTTTTTAATTTTATTACTTTTGGGAATTAATCCAAACTTTATAATTAATTAAAACTATCTTCATTTTCTTTATGTAAGGCTCTGAACCAGGTGATTAATCACATTGGCAACAGGGGTTAAATGCTATCACGATATGAAAAAAATGCAATGTCCGGATTTCATTTTAGGTGAAAAGCTAACACCAGAACAGTTAGCATTTTTTGAGAAGAATGGCGCTATTGTTTTTAGAAATGTTTTGAACAAGAATACAGTTGATTTTTTTATCCAGGAAATTGAAAGAATAGAAAAGGAATGGCTGGCTGATGGTCGCGATAAAGTCAACGGTGTTCCACTGAAGTTTGGGAAGAACGAAAACAACGAGACCATTATTCAACGCCTATGTTTTCTTTCTTTGTACAGTCCCGCGTTACATGAGTTTTTACAGGATCCTCGTCTTCAATCTTTGATTGAATTACTTCAGCCATACGATGGCCGTATTTCAGAGAATGAGAAAGATGGATTGATTTTGAATCACTATGTACGCACGCCTGAAAGTAATTTTTCACAAATGGGTTGGCATACCGATAGCCCGAGAGATCTTTTCCTCGGTCAGAAAATTATGCCGATGCTTAATATCGGAATTCATCTCGATGCATGTCCTTTTGAACATGGCGGCCTCCGCGTTCTTCCAGGCACACATAAGCAAGGTGTGTTGAGATTGTTATTCAGAAAAAAATATTTTATTGACAACACTGCCGACCCAAGAGAGGTTGGTTTCGATATCAATCCCGGTGATCTTACAGTACATGATGGACGTATCTGGCATCGCGCGCAACAATCTCCATTCCTCGGAGCAGCAAGCCGTCGTCGTGTAATGTATATTCCCATCATCACAGGAAAATATATGCCGAAGCACGCAAAAAGTAAAACACCTTTGTATCATCGTTTTGCTTCGAAAGTGCAGAACTAATTTGAACCATGATTTAGCTGATTTAAAAAGATTATGCGGAAAAATGAAACTGAAGTTTTATTTTTCCGCATAATCTTTTTAAATCAGCTAAATCATGGTTCATTTATGACTTTCACTCTCATCACAGGCGCCAGCAAAGGAATTGGTAAAGCAATTGCTGAAGAATTAGGAAAACGTCAACACAATCTTTTATTGATCGCACGCTCTGAAAAAATATTACAAGAACAAGTCAAAAAATTATCCGGTCTGTATAAAATAAAAACAGATTACCTGGCTATCGATCTTTCTGCACCCGGCGCTCCGGAAGATATTTATAATTGGTGCGTGGAAAAAAATTATTCAGTTGATATTTTGGTGAATAATGCGGGTTATGGATTAAGCGGTTCTTTGGACAAATACGACGAAGCTGAAAATATAAATATGATGCAGTTGAACATGATTACGCCGGTACATTTATGTCAATTGTTTTTACCGATGTTAAGGCAGCAGCAAAAATCTTATATATTAAACATTGCGAGTTCTGCTGCGTACCAGGCCGTTCCCTATCTGAGTATTTATGCAGCCACGAAAGCATTCATATTAAATTTCAGCAGAGGATTGCGGCAGGAATTGAAAAAGACGGCTGTTTCAGTGACATGCATCTCTCCAGGCGCAACCGACACAGAATTTGTTGTACGCGCAAAAATTGGTGAAAAAGGATTGAAGGCTGCCAATAAATTAAATATGACTCCCGAAACCGTCGCAACGATTGCCGTGAATGCAATGTTTGCTGGCAAGGCCGAAGTAATTACAGGTTTTGTAAATAAGCTGGGCGCTTTTTTTGCGTGGCTCCTTCCAAAGGGATTTGTCGAAAAAACTGCGATGAAAATGTATGAATAAACTCACTCCCACGCATAGCCGCAAATCATCGTTTTATAAAAAATACGGGTGTTGCACAATAAATTAATTAAAACATAGTTCTACACCAGTATTTGTGTCGAAAATCCAATAATCATGAATTACCTCCATTTCCTAATGCCGTCTCTCCAGCGACTGTTCAATATCAAAGTTGAATTGATTGATGAATCCGGTAAGCGTTACACACCATTTGAAATTCCTGAAATAGAATATCTCTCCAGGTTCCAGAATAAATGTGTTGTCAATAAAGTATATCAAAAGATGATCGCCGACAGAAAATCGGGAACAATTGAAGTCTATCAGGACAAAATTATCGTAAAGGAATTCTAAACCACACTGAACACATTCGAAGGGGTATCGCTGAACCAAGTAGTCCCGAGTGAAGTCGGGGCGCGATCCAGAACATACACTTAATTCCTTCCAACATCAACCCTCCATATTCTCTATATCCTCATCTGTATAATTGGGCGTTGCACTTGATGTAAGGTCGATCACCTGGAAATCTTCATCCGTTGAAGGAACGTTGATCAGATCCAGTAATTCATCCATTCCGCATGGCAACAGATAACTCATGTTCTCATCATGCAAATCAAGTATCACCCGAACACTAAATTCATTCTCTTCCCTGTATTTTTTGATGTCTTCGACATAAATCATCGTGACCTTCTCTGTAGCGTCGTCAATAAATTTTATCAATTTCATACGAATGGTTTTTCTAAAGTTAGCATTAAATATTTGAAACAACTTATCCGTGACGCAGCGGCATCTAAATAAAAACACTTATATGAAAATCAGCCTGTTCGCCAAAAAAACAGCACGATGATTTTTTTTACAATAAATTATTTTATATGTGCGTTGAAACATAAAAAACCAATAACTATGACTTTGCTTTTATCACTTCCAGACGATACCGAATGGGCTGTTGTACTCTTTTTTGTGCCGCTGATGCTTACTTATTATTGGGGATATAAAAATGGAAAAAGAGAAGAGAAGCTGGCGAATATGGAAAAGGAAATCGAAAAAGAACAAAAAGAAAATATGGAGTTTGCTAGTTTATGATCATAGTTTCCTTTGCGCTTTCGCGTCTTTGCATGATATTTTTCTCGCAAAGACGCAAAAGCGCAAAGGAAATTATTACGCTAAAGTTCTTTAATCTTGATATTCTTCCACCGCACTTTTATTCCGCCGCCTGCATGAATTTGCAACGCAATAAATCCAACACCCTGCCCGATTTTTGCATCCTTTATATAAACCATTTGATGACCGTTTAGCCAGGTAGTTACTTCGTCACCCACAGCTTTTACTCTCATCGTATTCCACTCTCCCATCTTTAAAATTTTCTCATCTTCTTTTTTGGGTTGAATCAACCATTCTCTTCCATATGATTCGTAAATACCTCCCGTGTGTAATCCTGGTGGCGCTACTTCAACCTGCCATCCACTAATCTTTACACCTTCGATACCCGAGCGGAAGAATACACCGCTGTTCCCGTCTGCCTCCTGCTTAAATTCAAGTGTGAGATCAAAATTTTTATAATTTTTATCCGTGGATAAATAACCATATTGTTTGTCAGGCCCGCTTTCACAAATCATCTCTCCATTTTCTGCGTACCATTTTTCAGTTCCGTGGATTGTCCAGCCGGTTAAATCTTTTCCATTAAAAATACTTTTTTCCTGCTGTGCATTGATCGCTGTTGTTGCACATATAATCAGTGCGAATAGAAAGAAATGTTTCAACGTGATAATTTTTTGGTGAATGATTTTGTTTGACTAAAGATAGTGAATAAAGTTTTGTGGTGTGAGAAGCCAAAGAAAGGTGTGGGGTGTAAGGTATAGGGTATGACATACCCTATACCTTATACCCTACACCCTATACCTTATACCTTATACCTTACACCTTACACCTTACACCTTATACCGTGTTCCCTACTCGCCAATCCCCATCTGCTCATTTTACCTTTGGTACTTTAATTTTTTGTCCATCCGGACGAACCATATAATAATATCCGACTTTTCCATCAGGGTTTCTTCCGAAAATAACCCGCACCAAATCGTCTTTCACCATGTATTCTGATTCGTTAACGGGGAATAAAAGTTGAGGAACTCCTCCGGTGCCCGCGTAGTATAATTTTTTATCTTTTACAAAAAATGTATCTGCAAAAGATGAAATCACCTGGTAAATTCCGGCATATTCGTTATACAGATTTTGATTTTTTTCGATTATGGGTTGGTGATAGTTTTTAGGTTTAAGCGTGTTCACACCAGATGCCAGCTTCCATTTACCGTTATCATTTACGAACGTTCTCACGGCTCTTACTTCATGATAAATGGTGTCATTATAAAAATGTTCCCGAAACGATTCCACATAACTGATGATCGCTGTTTGGCCATATAGATGAAAATCGATATCATGAGGTGGCTGTATGGTTCCGCTGGCAAGGTCATGCGAAATTTGTTTAGATGATGTGAAATAGGTATCATCATAGTCTTCAAATATGACGCTGTCTTCGCAGAAAGATTCGAAATTCGCGGGACCGTTTATTTTATCACCACGACCTTCTCGCATTTTGGCAATGATGCCGATTATAGTATTTTTTATACTGTCTTCGTTGGTTGAATTTGTTTGTTCCGGGTTTTGATTTTTGCACTTACACAGACAAATCAATGTAAAAATCAATAAAAATAATTTGAGGACATTTTTCATAAATGGCGTTTGATAAGGTTTAAAAAAATATAAACCAGGAAAATATGCTGTTGCATATTCACGAGGTTTTAAAGATAGTTCTGTCGCACGAAAGACCGAATTATTATTCGTGAATTCACAAGGAGATGATCATGGAAGGAGTTGAATGAACTTCTCAGTTTCTTATGCTACGGCTGTCATCTTATTATATTTATTCCGATATTCCGCAGGCGATAAGCCCGTGATTTTTTTAAAAATGGTTCTGAATGCTTTGTTATCTACATAACCCACCTCGTACATCACTTCGTTTACATTTTTATTACTGCTTTCCAGTTGTTTCTTGGCGACTTCAATTTTCACGCGCTGAATATATTCGGCCGGTGTATTATTGGTGGCTTTTTTAAACCTTCTTTCAAAATGGCGGCGGCCAATTGCAAATTTTGACGAAAGGCCTTCCACCGAAATTTTTTCCGTCACATTATTTTCAATAAACTCCTGCGCTTTTTTGATCGGTTCATCCTCGTGCTTTTTTTGTCCGTTGAACATGATAAAAGGCGACTGACTCTTGCGATCAATTTCCAGCGCATATACTTTTGATGCCGTAATCGCCATTTCACGCCCCGCATATTTTTCCACGAGATATAGGAGAAGATTCCAGTAAGAAGTAGCACCGCCGCTCGAAAACAACCCATCCTGCTCGGTGACGATTCTTCCATCAACCAATGTAACTTCAGGAAACATTTCTCGAAATTCATTCGCCTGCTTCCAATGACTCGAACATTCTTTTCCATTTAACAATCCAGTTGCAGCAAGCATAAATGCGCCGATACACATACTGGCAATTTCAGCTCCGTTGTGATATTGCTGAACGATCCACGGATAAAAATCTTCATTCTTTTTCAATACTGTTTTTAAATCGCCACTCGGCGCGGGAATGATAATCAGATCTGTTTTTTTAACATCCTTGAATACAGCATCCGCATGAATCGTAAATACTCCTTTGCTTAATTTTATTTCTTTGGTAAGTCCAACCATCTGTACGTTGAACATTGGCTCTCTGCCGGAAGCCTCCAGGAAATCATTCACTCCTACGAACATCGTCCGTGGATCAACGATGCTTGGCAAAACCGCTTCGTCATAAACAAGGATAGAAATATGTTTCATATAAATTTCTTTACTGATAACAACCATCGAATATTTAGTGCCTAAAGATATTGAATTAAGAAGTCGCAAACAACCTGCTATATGTCCTTTCTACACCTCTAGGGAATTAACTGCCGAAAGTATTTTTGTGACGATAGTAGAATTTTTATCAGCATCATTTCGAATCCGTCGTTGGCGATTAAGATTCGTTTGATGTTATGGCGGATTCGAAATGACATTAATGAAATTTTAGGCTGATACACCACTCAATTTTTTTGCAAACGATAAAAAATGCGGAAATTAATCGTATCAATGAATATTACATTGGATGGATTCGTTGCAGGATCGAATTCGGAACTCGACTGGCATTTTCAAAGTTGGGATGCAGAAATGGCAAGTTTATTATCCGAGCAGTTATGTATGGCCGATACTATTTTACTTGGCCGTATAACTTACGATGCCATGGCCAGTTATTGGCCCTCTTCTGTCACCGATCCTCATTTTCCAAGAGACGATGTTCCATTTGCCGATATGATGAACAATTATTCAAAAATTGTTTTTTCAACAACGAAAAAACAATTGGAATGGCAGAATTCCAAACTTATTAATGGAAATATTGAATATGAAATTGGACAATTAAAAAAACTGCATGGCAAAGACATTATCGTCTATGGCAGCAGCAAACTCGTATCCTCATTGATGCAACTGAGTTTGATTGATGAATATCGTGTGTGGCTACATCCGGTTGTACTCGGAAGTGGGAAACCATTATTCAAAAAACTTCATGAACAAATAAATTTAAGATTAGTAACAACGAAAACTTTCAGTACTGGTGTGGTGATGCTGAATTACGGAATTGGATGTTAGTTGAAGGAGTTGATCAGTTGATTGGTTGAGAGGTTGATTGGTGAATCAAAAATCTGGACCAATCATTGATATGAAGTCGTTTGTTGAAATAAAGCTCGTCATTTCGAATCGGCCAGCAGCGATTTAGTATATCAGGTACATTTGGCGGATGAGAAATCCCCTGCTAATTAATTGGAAGATTCCTATACATAGCCGGGGATTTCTCATCCGCCTTATCATCGTGGCAATGCAAATCGCTGCTGGCGGCTTCGAATGACGAGCTTTTTGTGAATGATGGACTTCACATTTTTGTTTCAATTCATCGCATTTATTTCTTTCTGATATAATCAAATCCAACTACGCCCGACTTAAACTCCCTGACTCCCGCTAATTCTAATTTTTTCATGGCGCCTGAATCCTGGAACAATGGTTTTCCACCACCAAGTATTATTGGATTAATATCGATCCAAAATTCATCGATGAGGTCATGTTTCACTAAATAATTTGCGGCATCGACACTTCCGATAATCACAATATCTTTTCCTGAATCGGATTGTTTTAACTTATTCATTTCTTCAGGAATGTTTTCGCTGATAACCATGGTATTGTTCCACTCAGCTTTCTTCATTGTTTTTGAAAATACAATTTTTGGCGCGGCATTGATCCAATTCCCATGTTCAATATCATATGATGAGGCATTTGGATTAGCGGCCGCTTTTGGCCAATAACCGGCCATCATCTCGTAAGTAATGCGTCCATACATCACGGTGTTGATCGTTTTTAGTTTATTAGAAACATAGTTCCGCAATTCCTCATCATATATTATCCAATTCATCTCACCGTTAGGTCCCGCAACATATCCATCCAAAGAAACGTGCATGAGCCAAATGATCTTACGCATACATTCAATTTTAGTAAAGTTTAAAAAATGATCAATGATTGTACAACAAATTATTGTTTTAATTGAAGGCACAAAAATATATATCACATGCAAAACGAAGCGGGTGCAAGATCGACAAATTTAAGTCGGTTTGCGACAGGGATTGTTGTAGAAAAAATTGCGCACGAAGGCACAAAGATTTATTATGTCCAAATAACGGTTTGAGGATTGTTATAGTTACTAAATAAATATTTATATGAGAGCATTATTCTCCTTGATGCTGGCTATCATAATCACGAGCATTGCTACGGTGTTTTTTTTGGCGCTGTTTTCCATAAAGATGTGGAATAGACTGCTACGCTAGAAAAATATTTTTTGCGTGTTGTCCAATCCGGTCAATCCTGATTGTTATTTGGTTGAAAAAGATAGTCACCAACTATTTAAGCGGCGCTGAAGGAATGAATAATGCTGACAAAATTGTATTTTCAAGAAACGATGAAAACGGTACGACAAGAGACATTAATAAATTATTTTACACATATCAAACGACAATATCATGGACGAGTTCTTATTATTATTCCGGCTTGATATCATCACGAAAGAAAAACAACCATCGCCGGAGCAGCTGCAGGTATACATGAAGCAATACCAGGATTGGGTGGCCACTATTGCCGCAGAAAATAAATTTCTTGGAGGCAAGGGCTTATCCACCGAGGGAAAAGTTTTAAAATCAAATAATATAATCACCGACGGACCTTTCGCTGAATTAAAAGAATCTATTGCCGGATATATTATGATCAAGGCAAAAGATTTTGATGATGCGGTGAGACTAGCGAAAAGCTGCCCTATGCTACACGGAGAAGGTAATAGCGTTGAGATTAGAAAAGTGATAGGCGTGCATAGTGTTTCGGAAAATGATGGTTGAATAGTCGATAAGTTGATTGGTTGATTCTTTGCGCTTTTGCGTCTTTGCGTGAGGATTTTTCACGCAAAGACGCAAAAGCGCAAAGAATCAACCAATCAACTTATCGACTATTCAACCAGCTACTATTTGCGATGGAGAATAAAGAACTCATACCTCATTTGTTCAGGACAGAATACCGGAAAATTGTTTCGGTATTATGTAAACATTTCGGGTTTGAACAGATAGAAATTGCGGAAGACATCGCCAGCGAAACTTTTTTGGTGGCCACACAAACCTGGGGGCTCGAAGGGAATCCGGCTAACCCAACTGCGTGGCTTTATTTTGTTGCAAAGAATAAAGCAAAAAATTATTTACAGCGAACCTCCGTTTTCAAAAATAAAATTTCTGCCGAATTAAAAACAGGCAGCGCTGAAGTTGAGATTAATGAAATTGATCTATCGCTACAAAATATAAACGACAGTCAATTACAAATGATGTTTACGGTTTGTCACCCGTCAATTCCCCCCGAAGCGCAGATCGGGTTATCGCTGCGAATTCTATGCGGATTTGGTATTGAAGAAATTGCCGATGCATTTCTTACCAACAAAGAGACGATCAATAAGCGGTTGTTCCGGGCCAAGGAGAAATTGCGTGAAGAAAAAATAAATATTGAATTACCAAACCGCGCAGAAATTGATGAACGATTATCTACTGTTCTCCGGACAATCTATTTGTTATTTAATGAAGGATATTATTCACTTAGCCAAAACCAGACACTAAGAAAAGATCTTTGCCTCGAAGCCATGCGACTTTGCATCATGCTTATTGAAAATAAAACGACGAACAGGCCGCAGGTAAATGCGTTGCTGTCACTCATGTGTTTTCATACGTCGCGATTTGACGCAAGACTAAATACAAATGGAGAACTTGTTTTATACGAGGAACAGGATGAAAATCTTTGGAACGCAGATCTGATCGGCAAGGGCGGATATTTTTTGAGCTGCGCCTCGAGAGGTGATGTACTTTCTAAATACCACCTTGAAGCCGGCATTGCATATTGGAGCACGCAAAAAACCGATTCAATAGAGAAATGGGAGAATATGCTGCAGCTGTATAATAAATTATTAACGATAGAATACTCTCCTATTGTTGCCCTGAATAGAACTTTTGCACTCTCAAAAGCAAATGGCAAAAAAACAGCGATTGCCGAAGCCGAAAGTTTGAAACTGGATGATAACCAATTCTATTATGCGCTAATCGGTGAATTATATTCCGGTATCGACAATTCAAAAGCGATTGAAAATTTCAAAAAAGCATATTCACTTGCAAAAACTGATGCAGCAAGATCATCTATTCAAAAAAAAATCGACCGCATCGGGACTGCCGTCAATTAATTTTTTTTGAACAATATGGTCAGCAATCTTGGAATTGACTGCTCGTCTTTGTCGTCAAAATATTCGTTTAACCGTACCAGTGAAAATCTGTTAACCTGCGCGGCCGCAACAAAATCGGAAATATTATGCGTATAACATTCTACGACATGAACGCCTTCTCCCGAATCAAACCTGGCTTTCGATCCGGTGTATTGCTTGAACGGATGCAATTCACCCAAATATAAATATCCGCCAGCGTTTAGTTTTTTTGAAGCTTCCGAAAAAATATGTCCCAGGTCTTCGATATGTTCCAACACCAAACTAAATGTGATCAGATCATATTTTTCGCTATTAAATTTCCACAATTGGGTGATATCAGCCTGGATAAATTCAGCGATGGATGATTTAATTTTTTCCCTTGCCACTGCCAGCATTCCGTCGGAAAGATCGACACCTGTAAGATGTTTTGCCTTTGTAATTAGCCAAATCGTGTTCTTGCCCGTGCCACATCCTATTTCAAGACAGCTATCGAAATTTATATCACGTAAAACCTCTTTGATGGCAATACTTTCCAAATCTCTTGTCTTATTGAGATTAGTATCATATTGTAATGACCATTCATTGTAAGATTCACGGACGTTCATGGTGAATTATTGTAGGTTGTCTGCAAAAATAAGCATTCAGAGGAATGCTGAACGCTGAACGCTAAAAGCTAAACGCTAAACGCATAACGCAAGACGCGTTCAGCATTTAGCGTTTAGCGTTTAGCGTTTAGCGTTCGCCGCATCATAAAAGACAAAGGCAATCCAATCATAATAATCAATATCGTCATTGCTTTCAATGCTCGTCGGATATTGAATGGAGCGGGAGGCGGTGTATTGCTGAGCGGGATGATAATTCGGTTTGTAACGGCCCAGATAAATATTCCATAAATAATCGCGGTGGTTACAGGATATTTTTGCATGGCTCGAATATGCGGATATATAAGGAAGAAAAAAATAGTAAAGGCAAATGCGATTACGTAATGAAAAAAAAGTCCCCATGCAATCATAGTATCTCCTCCGGTAAAAGCTTTGCTTCCAAACACACCGCTCGCAATATATCTGAGCACATCTCCGGGGCCTCTGCCGGTGGATATATAATAATCGACAAGCGCTGTCGCGATATCAAGACTACCAACCAGCAATCCAGCCCATACAATAAGTAAGAAGGAATTTTTATTTCTGTGTTGTTCATTCATATTCGACATAAGTTTTGATTTACAACAGAAATTTTAAAAAGCAGCGGACATGACTGACCGAAAAAGTCTTATAACACCCCCGTATTATACTTCATGCCGCTGCAAATCGATCAATAAATTTGTAAGAGAAAGTTAGAGTGATTTATAATCACCAGTAAAAGAATTCAACAAACGGGGACTAACACAAAACGGAAAACGAGTATCGTTGTAAATCGCGAAGGAAAACGATGATAGACGTTAATTTCATTTTTAGCTACTTCGGCCAGTGTGCTTTTATGATAATTTTTTTTCACCACATAGGCACAGTAGGCACATAGGTACACATAGAAATTTCAAACTTACCTGCTAACTTATCCCAAATAATTTCATTTTTTGATACGCGGTCTATGTGTCCCTATGTGCCTACTGTGACTATGTGGTGAAAAAAAACTTACCACACATGACCTCAGACCTGACCAGCAAATAAATTATTTCCCCATCGTAGCAATCACAGCGTCTTTATAATTCCTACCAATCGGGATTGTTTTTCCGTTGATTTCAATTTTTGCTGGCGAAAAAGCATCGATCTTCGGTTTGGAAACAATAAACGATCGATGAACACGGAGAAATGAACTTGAAGGCAACATATCTTCTACCTCTCCCAGTTGCATTTTGGTAAGAATATTTTTTTCCTTGGTAGTGATTTTTATATACTCCCGCAGACTTTCGATATAAAGTATTTCATCAAGATAAACCTTCACCAGTTTCTTACTAACGTTAAAAAACAAATGATCCCGATCCGCCGGCAATGACATCTCCGCTTTTCCCGTAGATCCGTTACGATTCAATTTATTCACGGCCATTAAAAACCTGTTGAACTCAATTGGTTTCAACAAATAATCGGTCACATTCAATTCATAACCTGCTAGCGCATATTCCTGGTACGCAGATGTGATAATAATATTTGGAGGGTTTTTTAATGTTTTTACAAAATCAAAACCTTTTAGTTTAGGTAAGTGAATATCCAGGAAGATCAGATCAATATTTTCTTTTTGCAATGTTTCCATTGCATAGATGGCATCGCTGCATTTTCCTTTTAATTCAAGAAAAGGGATTTGGCAGATATAATCTTCCAGCACTTCGGCAGCTATTGGCTCATCTTCTACAATAATGCAGTTATATTTTTTCATAACTCCTTAGATTGATCTTTAAAAATACTTTGAATATATTTTTTTGATTATCGACTTTCAAATCATATTCCTTATACATTAATTCCAATTGTCGTCTCACATTCGTCAGCCCGATATTTCCTTTTATTGCATTTTCATCACATTCCTCCTTGGTGTTTTCAATGCAAAAAACCAGGATACCTTGGTTCAATTTTAAATCGATATCAACGCGCGAATCAAAACGATTTTCACTGGCTCCGTGTTTAAATGCATTTTCAACAAAAGGGAGCAATAACAAAGGTGCGACCTGTTCTTGCTCATTGTCAATTTCCCTCTTAAAATCTACTGTTAATTTTTTCGTATATCGGATTTTTTCAAGGTTGATGAAATTATCCAGCATTTTTATTTCATCCTCAATTTTTATAAGCGGATTTCTCGACTCATATAGCATGAACCGAAGTAGTTTAGATAGCTTCATAACTGCTTCAGCAGTGTCGTCCGATTTTCTTCTTGCAAGCCCATATATATTATTTAATGTATTGAACAGGAAATGAGGGTTTGTCTGGCTGCGCAGAAATTTAAGTTCTGTCTCTAACTTTTCTTTAATCAGATTTTTTTCTCTTTCTCTATAAGCCATCTGCAGCCGAACTTGTTTTATCGCCATGGCAATCCCGGAAATATATCCGAGATCAATCAGTGCAAATAAAAAGCTAAAAGCATTGAAGTACGATCCGGTAGGCGTAAAATCGAAAATAACAGGATAAACAAAATAAAATTCGATGGCTCTAACGGAGAGGAGTACCGGAATAATTGCGCAGACGAGGAAAAAAATATTTACTAAAAGATGTTTGTTTTGTTTCAAAATCCTGTCCATAAGGACATACAAGACAAAATAAGTAAAGATGATTTTGGGTGGAACCAAAGAAACACAAAGCAAAAATGAAAGCCATATATCGTGTGAAGATGAATCTTTGCCTGACTTCAATGCGCCCCAGAGAACTGCCAGCAAAGTGTCTTGCGACAAGTAAGCAATCCAAAAACACAGGTGCAGTAAAAGTCTCTTCATGGCCGGTAAAATTCGCAAAAAAAACAAGCAAATCAAATGAAACACACGAATTGCAGGCATCGACTCACAAAATGCCGTCCGCAAATGGCGAAATAAAAATTACTGAACAATAATTTGCAAAGACGAATAGTCTCAACGATGGGTAGCGCGTCAATTTGAGATTTTTATCTGTAATTAAGTTTTTATGTGACTGCTTACTTTTGTATTTCAAAAATTATTAGGAGTTAGCCCTCACACCCAACCCCTCTCCTAAAGGAGAGGGGCAGGGTGAGGGCTAAAATATATTCAAAATTTTTCACCGCAATCTGAGCACATAGTTACACATAGAAATTTCAAACTCATCCACTACTCAACGCTGCCTTGTGAAATCAATAAAATTAATTTTAGTTAATTTCCCATCCGAAAATTTTGAGCAATGATTTTACAAAATAAGGTTGCGATCATTCATGGAGCCGCTGGCTCTCTCGGCGGCGCGCACGCCCGTACCTTTGCAAAAGAAGGTGCGATGGTTTATTTAACCGGAAGAACCCCGGCAACACTTGAAAGAGTTTTGGTTGATATAAAAAATGCCGGCGGTAACGCCGCGATAATCCGTTGCGATGCATTGGACGAAAATGATGTTAAAAATTGTTTGCAGCAGATTGTTGACAGGAGCGGAAGACTTGATATTTCTTTCAATGCAATTGCCTTGGGAGATGTACAGGGAACGCCACTCACAGAAATGAAACTTTCCGATTTTACGAGACCGATTTTCAATGCAATGAATACGCAATTCATCACCGGAACTGCCGCCGGCAGAATAATGAAAAAACAAAAATCAGGAGTGATTTTATCGCTGACCGCAACTCCTGGTGGAAGTGCTTATCCGCTCGTTGGAGGATTCGGCCCGGCATGCTGCGCCATGGAAAGTTTTTCACGTGATCTTGCTGCAGAGCTAGGTCCATTTGGAATACGGGTCGTCAATATGCGATCAGGCGGTTCACCTGATTCAAAAGTTTTTTTAGATGCAGTGGAACAAGGCGGTGATACAATCCGGGACATTCTGAAAAAAATGGCGCAGGATACCATGTTGAAGAAACTTCCAATGATGAATGAAATAGCAAATCTTGGCGCCTTTCTCGTTTCAGATAAAGCGAGTTCGCTTACTGGTTATACATTCGATATTACATGCGGAACCACACAAGCACTGGGCCATCAGCAGTATGTTATTCCTTTTAAATGATTAGTTGATTTTTTTTCTTCGTGCCTCAGTGCCTTCGTGGTTCAAAAAAAAATGAACGACAAAGACACCAAGGCACCAAAAAATATTGCGCGGAACGTAACGAAATTTAAGAAATGCCTGGGGAAGAGTCGGTTTCGAAAGGCTGTTTATTCTTCGCACTGATATCATCTACATGTATATCGTCCAGGTATTGCGCCTTTAAACGATCATAGAATGAATGTCTGTCCACTAAATAAGCAGCGAGACTTGCAATCATTCCGGCCAGCATCAAATAAAAAATTACACTGTGCCTGTCGGTCATTTCTAATACAAGTATTGCTGAAGTAAAAGGTGTCCTGGTAATACCTGTTAAAAATCCAACCATGCCGGATAACACCAGCAAATTTGTATTGGTGGCCGTCAGATGAAACAAACCGGAGATAAATGAGCCGATGCACGCACCAGCACTCAGTGCAGGAGCAAATATTCCACCTGATGCGCCGCTTGTGAAAGACAGGATGGGGCCAAAAATGCGAAACGCAACAATATGCCAGCCGGAATATTTTTCCTGGCTGAATAAAACTTTTGTAATTAGCGATTTGCCTGACCCAAACATATTTTCATCTGCAAAAATTGCGATCGAAGCGATGATCAAACCACAAATGGTAAGAAAGAAAATATGCTGGTAATTTTTTTTGAATAATTTTTTCCATTTGAAGATGATCAAGATCAATTTCGAAACGCCGCTGCCCGCCAATCCCGTTATTATCGCCACCAGCAACACCTGGAAAAAAATAAAACCGGATAGCGCACCTACGTCTGGATATCCAAGATATAAATAAGGTCCAAGGAAATTTTGCGCTGTGAGCCCCGCAATGATAATTGCCGTGAAAAGTGCAGTTTTAAAGTGACTGATATGTGTTTTAGTCAATTCTTCAACAACAAATACGACCCCACCCAATGGTGTGTTGAAAGCTGCTGCCAATCCCGCGCCTGCGCCAGTCATGATCATATTTTTTTTCGAGATCTTTGGCCACCATTTTGGCAACCACTGATTGATCTTACGAAAAACGGAACCCGCTATCTGAACGGTTGGCCCCTCCCTTCCGATAATGCCACCGCCGAAAACCATGATGATGCTGGAAAATATTTTTACAATGATAATGCGTATGCTTAGCAACTTTTTCACTTTGTGAATATTGCCCGGCGAACTGAGTTCGATAGCAGCCATTACCTGTGGAATACCGCTACCTTTTGAATAAGGCGAGAATTTTTTTACTATCCACCAGGCAGTGATAAAACACAGCGGGGTGATGATCAAAAATGCCAAATTATAACGGTGATAAATAAACGAAGTCCCCTGCTCTGCCAATGCAAATAGCCGGCTATAGACAACAGCAATCAGGCCTGTAATAAAAGATGCAATCCAAAAAGGCAATGCCTGCAGTAAATTTTGTTTCAGCCCTTCGTTACCAATTCTATCAAATATTTTCTTTCCAAATTTTCTAGTCCCTGTAAAACGCATGATGTTGTAATTATTCAGACAGGAGAACCAACCCGATTTAGGTACTGCCAATTGAACTGCCCGCAAGTTACCAATCGAATCCTGTTTACAGTTACATTTCACAAAAAAATTATGTGTTGTAGAAAAAAATGGACATGCGTTAAAATTGCCTGTTACGAATCACTGCGTGCATCATATTCTTGTCATGTGCTTTGATCATATAACTCCATCCCAATTGAAATAATGCGAGATTCGAAATGTTGTGGCTTGGAGTAATGTTTGAATCGTACCCGATTCCTATTTCGATGTGGCCTGCATGCCGGAGAGCAAACGCGATTCCGGTATACAACCAATTCTCCGAAAAAAAAGCATTCCGTTTTCCGGATGGAATAAAATAGGCTTCCTCACTGATTTGCCAATAAGCTTTGCCAGAATGAAGTTGATGTACAAATCCGAATTGATATCGCGCTCTGGTTCCAAAATTGGTTGCCGCTTCGGGATAACTAAACCATCTTTCTTCAAATCGAAGGCGATGATAAATCATCCACTGTTTATTTGGGATGGAAAAAATAACCTGTTGCACCAAACGATTTTCATTCCGCCAGTTACCAAGAAAAGGATTGTTTCTTTGGAAGCCATAACCTCCGCTAAAATGCCAGCGCTGGTTAATCGAATAAGTCAGAAGTCCCTGGACATACACTTCCAGAGTTTGCGGCTGATAGCTCAACTGTTTCCCGGTCTTTTCCTGCAATTCAATTTTCGAAGTGGCGAGTATATTTAAATCGAATTTTTTATTTAGCGAAGTCGTTACCGATAGCGATGGGGCCGCCCCTGTATAGTTGCGCGTTTGCGCTGACATTTGCGCAAAACAAACACATAGAAAATATAATATCCAGATTGTAAGTTTCATCCGACTTCCTCAAACTGCAGAATTACGAATGAATGCCGATTGATAATGTCGATGACCTGACAAGAAAGCGAATTCTGATGACCAATTTAAAAACGCCTTCTATGTGTAACTATGCAGCTATCTGCCTATATGGTAAAAAAAATTACGGCATCGACTCCTGGTTGCAAGTAGAAATTTCAAACTGAGACCTACCCAAATTTTCAAAGTAATGGCAATAGGTCAGTTTAAAAATTTCGAATATTTCGCGCAGAGTACGCGGAGTGATCCCCTCTGCGTACTCCTTTTCTCTGCGTACTCTGCGCGAAATATTTTTGCAAAGTAAGAATCTAATAATCAAATTAGTTTTCAGACCGACCCACTACTAAAGTAATTGTTTTTCCAACACGATCATATGCTTGCATTGAATGCCATTTTCAAAAATGGGTTCTGTGTAATTATCAAGAAAAAAATTGTACTTGATGCTTGTGATTTCAAAACCACTTTTCTGGTACAAATAAAGTTGGCCTACGCTTGCATTGGATGTGCCGATAACTATCGTTTTAAACCCCTTATCAATTGCGATTTGTGTTGCTGATGCAAGCAGAAAAGTTCCGATTCCATATCCCTGAAACCTTTCATCGACTGCAATATTTTTAATTTCCAGTGTCGCTGCATTCAAAGTAAGGAGAACAAAAACGCCAATTGTCTTTCCTTCGAATAGGGCGATATGTATGTCAGAAAAATCCAGATATTTTTCAATAGCTGCCATTGAAGGATCAGCGTCTAATAGCAATTCATAAGGAACCGCATCGGTTGCCTCAAGCCGCTTTATAAATATCCCGTGTAATATTTTTTTGCTCATCACCTCCCCGGCCGCCGTTTTCAAAATCAGCCGCACATCGATAATTTTCTTGTAAAATAAATTAGACGACAAGAACTTTTTTGTCCCTCAACTGACAATACGCAGGAATTTAGCTGCCGCGCCCGGACCCTACTGCGTCCCGATAAATTTGTGGAGAAATATCTGCATTGGTTTTAAAAAAGCGGCTGAAATAATATTCATCTTCATATCCCAATTCATAAGCAATTTCTTTGACGGGTTTGTTTGTCAGGTATAGTTCCCGTTTGGCTTCTATAATAATTCTTTCAGAAATTAAATCCGTCAATGTTTTATTAAAATGAATTTTAGTGATTTTCCCTAGAGCCTTTGGCGAGATGTTCAACATTTCTGCGTAATGGCTGGCTGAATGTTTTGTTTTGAAATGTTTTTCGATAGCATCTTTGAGGTTTTGAAGTATAAAGGGTTCTTTCTTATCTGTAATAGGCGCGTGCGTTGAGGGCAGGTTTTGCGTTTTTAATCTCGTCGCAGTTATCAGAAATATTTTCAAATAGGAAACGAGTAATTCATGCTGAGCCAGGGCAGGTGTTTGCATTTCCGTTTTCATCTGCTCCATTATCATTTGAAATGTTTCCGCTGACGAGCTATCCACGTTTGTAAACGGCGGTTGATAAATATTGTTGAACAATACACCATGACATGCAACTTCGTCGTGATGCTTGTGTATGCAGAAAAAATCGGGATGAAAATAAATCACACTGCCTGATAAATTGCCATCGGCCAAAAACATATAAGGCTGGTAAGGCGAAAAAGTAAATAAAGTGTCTTTGCTAAATTCATACTCGGAAAAATCTGCCTTTAATTTTCCCCCACCCTCTTTTAGCCAGATGATTGAATAAAAATTATTCCTTTGCAGGTGATCAAAATGATTATTATCCTCGAAGGAAAATATTTTGAAAGCGAGATTTCCATTTTGCGGATCTATTAACGTTAGCGCGTTTTGACCAGACATGTAGAATTAATTTACAGTTCTATTTAAAATGAAGATCCGTATTCGGTTTAGATTTTTGCACTTTCCAATTTTTGCTTCAAATTTTCTATTTCCGCCTCGAGTCGTTTTATGTATTCGACCTGCGGTGCAAACGCTTCATTGATTTCCGGTATCGTATATCGCGGCACAATATGCTGCTGACAGTTCCAGTCATAAGCCTGCACTTCCAAAATCATCATTCTTTCCGGTTGAGATTTATATTGCCCAACATTCAGCAAATTAAATAAGTCGGGATCATCTTTTAAATCTACAACCGTTGCCTTTGCATAAATCTTAAGCCTGGTTCTGGATGGATAGTCCACCATAATCAGCGCAACTTTATTATTAGTAGCAATATTACCTACAGAAATATATTGTTTGTTCCCTCTGAAATCGACAAAACCAAGCCGATGATTATCCAACACTTTTAAAAATCCTTTCGCGCCTCCACGGTGTTGTATATATGGAAAACCAGACTCCCCGATTGATGCCATATAGAAACTATCTTGCAGCGAAATGAAATCGATTTCATTTTCCGTAAGGCCGTCTGCATCTGCATTTTTTTCCACGCGTGCATATGCTGACCTGCTTCCCAATTTCTCCTGCATCTTTTTGACCGACGTAGAAAAAGCAATTGCCGAAAAATTTTTATCCATTGCTGTTTATTTTCTTACAATATAATATCCGCATATTTTAATGTCGGATACTCCTGTTCCAGCACTTCATCCCACAAAGAATCTCCGCATTCATCAAAAATAACTACGCGTTCCGGAACGACGACACTGAAGTTAGTTTGTTTTTCTTCAACGGAAGGCGACACAGACTGGTTCACAATTTCACTGTACATATCATTTTCGTTTTTTGTTTATTGAAGTAGATTACAATTTTCGTTCTGAGTCTTTTATTGGCAAATCATTGATACTCGCATATCGTTTGGCCATATATCCGTTTTCATCAAATTCCCATAACTCATTGCCGTAACTACGGAACCATTGGCCATCGTGGTCGTGCCACTCATATTCGAAACGCACAGCCATCCTATTGTTCCTGAAACCCCACAATTCTTTTTTTAGTTTGTAATTCAATTCTTTTTGCCACTTGCGGGTGAGAAATTCTTTTACTTCTCCACGACCATTGATAAATTCGGTACGGTTTCGCCATTCGGTATCGGGCGTATAAGCCATGCAAACTTTTTCCGGGTCCTTTGTATTCCATGCATCTTCAGCTGCCTGCACTTTTTGCAATGCCGATTCTTCATTGAAAGGCGGCAAAGGATATCGTTTGTTTTCCATTTTATTTTTTTTGAAGAAATAAGAGAAGCCAAAACTTTTGCTTTGGCTTCTCTCGCAATTATTTTTGTTTCTTAAGCTTTTCCCATTTCACTGGTAAAGCAACCAACAACTGTTTTTCATTTTTGTTCCATTCTTCCAACGTATTGAATGGAGAACCGTTGAAATCACCGTTGAAGAAAAGGTGAAGCTTGCCATTGATAATTTTGTATGTCTGCGGATTAACCGGAACTCTTTTCCCTTTTTCTGCAACACCCCAGGCGCAATATCCATCGCACACGGGCAAATACTTCTCTGGTGCGGCATTGAAAAGATTAAGATGCTCTGCAGATGCAAATTGGTATTTTATTTTTTTGTATTCTGTCGTAAACTGGACATTTCCTTTGACAGGGGCATTGTCAGTAAAATACGCAACCATATCATAGCCGCCATTCGCTATATTGTTTTTATCAACAGGATTTACCACCTGTGCGTGTGAAATTCCGTAACTGAGCGCTGCAATAACAATTGCAATCATTTTTTTAAAGTGTTTCATTTTTTTTGTTTTAATTGAAACACAAAACTGCACCCGATTTGGGAGAATTAAAATGGAGAAACGGCGCTATCAGATGGACAATTTTCCCATTATCGTTGTATAACAAACTTCTATCCTTAAGATGTTCTTAAATCGACAAAATAAATGACGCTCCGGTATTATTTGTTTTGGCGATCGTGATATTACAGTGGATGGCTTTTGCCAAATCGCGGATGATATGCAGTCCAAGCCCGTTAATTGTTCCAGTGATATTTGTCTCATCAAAAAGCGATTTCGCCTGCTCGGTGGTTATGCCGGGTCCATTGTCGGTGATAGATAAAAATATTCTCCCGTTTTCTTTCCAAGCCTTCCACTCGATTGCAGCATCAGAAACCTGATTCAATGCTTTTATGGAATTCGCAGTAAGATTTTGCATGATTGCACGCAGAAAATTTTCATCAGTCGTTACTGTTATGCTTTCGGGATTGCTAAATGAGAAATGTATATTATCTGTGGCGCTAAAAAATTTTTGTATGTATGCAAATAAATTGTCGACGGACGATTCTGTAATCTTTGGTGCGAAATGTTCCATTTGTCCCTTACTCCACAGCAGCATTACATCCATTGTTTCCAACAGCGATTCGGCAGAGGTAGTGATTTTTTTCTCTCGAAACCGCACTTGCTCTTGTGTCAATAAGTCTGGTTTATTTTTTTGAAGACGTAAAAAATTTATGAGGTTGGCGACAGGACTTCTCAAATCATGACTAAGTATTGCGAAGAACTTTGCTTTTATTTTGTTCGCTTCATCCAATTCCGAATTTAGTTTTACGAGTACAGTATTTGTTTTTTTCCTGGAAAGACTCTGTCGGTATATCAAGATTCCCAACGTAACAAAAAAGGCAACCAGGCTAACGAGCAACCATATCTTATTTTGCTGGTTGACGATTTGCAATTGTTTATTCTCTATTTGTTTGTTTTTAAGGTCGATGGCATGCTGGCTTTCCAGTGCTGCAATTTTATTTTTATTGTCCTGTGAAAAAATGGAATCATTAATCGCGACAAAGCTTTTATAATCCTGAAGCGCTTCTTTATAATTTCCCCTGCTCTCCTGCAAGGTGGACATTGTTTGCCTGGCGTCCGCTTCGTATTCAGGATTATTGGTGGATTTGCACAATACCTCTGCTCGTTTAAGAAACCCCTCCGATTTTTCAAAATCGATATTGCGTGCATTTCCTGATTCCGACATTCCCAGGTTATAATAATTCAACCCAAGGTTAAGAAGATTCAGGATTGAATTTTGAGAAGCAGGCGCAGCACTGTCTAAGATCTGTTGAATTTTTAGAAAGATATCGATCGCTTTTTTGGGATCGGTCTCTGCTGAGCCGATATTTGAAAGAACACCAACCGCCGCCATTTTATTACCGAGTTTCTCATCGATCGATAATGCTTTCTCCAAATTTTTCTTTGCTGATGCGAAATCGTTTGTTTCAAGATTTATCACACCGAGTAGCTCATATGCTTTTGCAACATGAATCATTGCATTGGCAGCTTCTCCTTTTTTGATGGTGATGGCCGCATACTCAGCCGCTTTGCTGTAATCTTTTTGGATAATATAGAGCGATGTAATATTTGTTCCCAACAAGGCGGCTTGTTCGTTATTTCCCGATTCATCCGCAATAGCCATCGCTTTGAAATAATATTCCGAAGCTTTTGTGAAATTTGTTTCCCGCTGATAGCTTCGGCCGATATTATTCATGTTCGCAAGCATGAATGCCTGGGCATTCATCTCCTTATTGATCGCAAAACTTTTTTCAAAGTAAACTCTTGCACCCTGGTTATTCCCGGTATCACCAGTTAACAATCCAAGATTGTTGTTCATATTCGCAATTCCTCTTTTCCACTGAAGTTTTTGCGCGAGTTCCATACCAGCTCCTGCATATTTAAATCCTTCTTTCGGATTTGAGCCAACATACAATTGCGAAATACGAGATAATAATTTCACTTTCTCTGTGTCTTCCTTCGAATTCGGTAATACACGAATTAATGAATCAATTAGTTTTTCTCCTTGTTGAGCGTGAGCGCTAAAATAAAATAGAAAAATGAAAACGGTAATACCAAATCGCAGGGTAAAACAAGCAATTTTTTTTGTCATCACAAGCGGAATTAGGGGGTTGAGAATTCTATTCAAATATATTTCTTTCCGCCCAGAAATGTTGTTCGCCAATTTATATTGTCGTTTACAATTTGGACATTTTTTTGATCATGGTATATAGATAGGTTTGTTATCACAACAAATCAAATCATCAGATGAAAAAGAATATTTTTTCTGGGCTGGTCTCTTCAATTATATTTTTGTTATTCATAGTCGCCTGCAAAAAAAGCACTACGCCGGTTACAATTCCTTTTCCACCCACGATAGCTTCTATTACTCCGGTTAATGGAAACGCGGGAACGATTGTCACCATCACCGGCACTAATTTCAAAACTGTGCTGACGGATAATACCGTAAAATTTAATGGCGTTGTTGCTACCGTACAATCAGCCACCACAACGACTATTACGGTAGCCGCACCGGCAGCGGGCACTACTGGCAAAATAACTGTTGCAACTACTGATGGCATGGCAACCGGTCCCACGTTTACATATGTTGCTCCGGTATTGCCTCCGACGATCACTTCGATCAGCCCGGTATCTGGCGGCGTGGGAACATCCGTTACAATTACTGGTACCAATTTCAAAACAGTCGCAGCAAATAATACCGTAAAATTTAATGGAACAGTTACAGCCGTTCAAACAGCAACTGCAACAAGTCTTACGGTGCTTGCTCCTTCCGGAGGTACAACTGGTGCAGTTACTGTTACCACAAGTGATGGAACCGCAACGGGACCGACATTTACTTATACAACCGATGTATATGTAGTAGGCAGAACTTCTAGCGGATTCGGTTATTGGAAAAACGGGGTGTTTACGCTTATACCTGACTGTGTGGAAGGCTGGTCGATTTTTGTTGATGGTTCAGATGTGTATGTAGCCGGCGCGATCAGTGGCGGTGGACCTGCATATTGGAAAAACGGAACAGGTGTGCATTTACCGTTAACTGCGGGACACAATGACGGACGTGCTTATTCGATTTTTGTTTCCGGTGGAGATGTTTATACGGGCGGGCTTGATTTTTTCAATGGCGCGAATGCTTTACCAAGATGCTGGAAAAATAACGTTGCACTTTCTATTCCGTTGAGTAGTGGAAATATAAGTGATGGGCTGCCGGTGACAAGTGCATATATTTCGTCGGTGTTTGTATCTGGGGCAGATGTATATGCCGCGGGAATACAATCCGGATCTCATGATGTTTCGACTTATTGGAAAAACGGAGTACCTGTGCCATTAACAGACGGAACTACTTATTGTCAACCCCCAAAAATTTTTGTTTCCGGAACTGATGTTTATGTAGCAGGCACCGATGGCTCAGTGGGGAAATATTGGAAAAATGGTACCGCTAATATTTTAAACTCGACCAATCCCGCATTCCTTTCATATCCATTATCAATCTATGTAAACAATAATGATGTGTACGTGTCGGGCTATTATACTAAATATGCGAAGTACTGGAAGAATGGAACAATGTTCGACTTGACTGCTTCAACTGGGTCCACCAGTGAATATGCAACGGGCATCACGGGTGTTGGATCGGATATCTATATTTGCGGATACGATAATTCAAAAGGGAACGGATACTGGAAAAACGGAGTATTTACTTTGTTGTCGGGAGCGGAACTTGTGAATGGTATTTTTGTAAAATAAAAAAAAGATTGCTAATTAAGCGAGAAACCAACTCACACGATATATCTTTAGCGCAGAGCACGCAGAGAAAAGGAGTG
Source organism: Bacteroidota bacterium (assembly GCA_018267615.1). GTDB lineage: Bacteria > Bacteroidota > Bacteroidia > Chitinophagales > Chitinophagaceae > Puia. The sequence continues at coordinate 57,237 of JAFDYD010000048.1, forward strand.
CGCAGAGTAATCCCCTCTGCGACTCCTTTTCTCTGCGTGCTCTGCGCGAAATATTCTTGAATTTTCAACCTGACGATGATGACACTAATTAAAAGAGCTTCGAAATGCCAAGGGTGAAAGGTTGGTTTTTGTTTTGAATAATTTACTGAAAGATTGCGGGTGTTCAAAACCCAGCTCGTAGGCAATTTCGCCGACAGATAAATCGGTGGTAGATAATTTTTCCTTTGCTTTTTCGATGAGCTTGTCGTGTATATGCTGTTGTGTACTTTGTCCAGTCAATACCTTTAGCAAACCGCTTAAATAGTTGGGCGATACGTTTAATGCCTCAGCAATATTTTGAACTGTAGGTAATCCTTCTTTTATCAAAGTATCGCTATCGAAGTGTTGTGTAAGAATACTTTCCAGCCGATCCAGGATTTTATGATTTGTTATTTTTCTTGTGATAAATTGTCGATGATAAAATCTGTCAGCATATGTGAGTAATAATTCAAGTTGAGCGATGATTACACTTTGGCTGAATTTGTCTATGTTCGAATGATATTCCTGCTGAATGTTTTGAATGATTCCATTGATTATCGTTTCTTCTTTGTCCGAAAGAAACAAAGCTTCGTTCACTGCGTAATCAAAATATTCGTAATGCCTTATTGATTTTGCCAATGAAGTTTTCCAAAGAAAATCGGGATGAACGAGTAATATCCATCCCGTATGTTTTGCACTTGCGTTATTATTAATCTCGATATTAAATACCTGGCCCGGCGCCATGAAAAACATCACACCTTCATTAAAATCGTACTCCTGCTGACCGTATCTCATTTTGGCATTGGAAGTTCTTTTTAATGAAATGGAATAGAAATCCAAAATCCAACTTGTAAGATTATTTTCCGGTGAATGCCTGATTAAACTATAGTCAACCACACTGATCAATGGATGCTCAGGCTTGGGCAAGTTTCTTAATTTGTGAAAATCACTGATCGTTTTAATCCTGTATGGTCTTTTGTTCGCCACCTTGCAATGATAATTATTTTTGATGATAGCATTCGGCAAATTCGTTCGCAAAATCTGTCAGTTTTATTTTCCCTAATACGGGCCTGTTGCGATAATAGTCTTCAAATAATTCTCCGGTATGTCTGGCAGCGTTCATTTCAACCAACCCTTTTGCAGATTGCGAATTCATTCCAGCCGCTACAAGATTATTGAGTTGTTGTTCGTCGGAAATGGCAGTCCATTTCAAATCAGGTTTTGATATTGCTTTACCTAAAATACTTGCTATTTCATCGCTCGTCAATTCATCACTTGCTACATAACGAATTTTTTTTCCTTCAAAATTCTTTGTTATTTCTTCGGCAGCCACTGCGGCAATATCGATTGGAGAAACCCATGGTTCTTTGTATTTCGCGTTGTAGTTTGTCGCAATAAGACCGCGCGTTTTTATGGTTGGAATAAAGCCTAGTAAATTATAATAGAAACCTACTGGCCGGAGAAACACAATAGCGACATTATCCGGTAAATTTCTGAAAATGTTTTCCACATTAAAATGAAAAATAAGAATGCCATTATTTTTGTCGGTATGAGCGCCGATGCTGCTAAGATGTATCACCCGTTTCACACCTGATTGCAGAATGGCCTGTTTATAGTTATTGCCAAGCTGATTGTAATATTCGATGAGATTAAGATTTGGGTCAAAAAAATTGACTGGCGGTTCCATACAATAAATTGCATCTGCGCCTGTGAAAGTTGTCGCGAGAAACTGAACATCAGCAATAGACCCGATGGCAGCACTTGCACCTAAGGCTTTAATGTTTTTTTGTTTTTTGGGATTGCTGCTGATAACCGTAACCGAATGTCCTTTTTTAATCAAGTCTATGGTCAGTGGTTTGCTGATATGTCCAAGTGAACCTGTTACTACAATTTTCATTTTTGAAGATTTATTTTCAGTGCAAAGTTTTATGATAACCAGGTGATGAAAATAACCGAATCTATTTTTGTTGTAGTCTTTTCGTGACTTGCAACAATTTCGGATAGAGCCTTTGCTTCAATAAAAACGACAATTCAAAAGCAATTGAAGATTATAAAAGTCGCGTCACTAAATCCAAACAATGAAATAAAATATATCAGATGATTGAAGTATTGGAGAAAAGAGGCTTGTAAAATGACAATGATAAAAATTGTTTGAAATATTGCTTTCTTCCCCGACGAGTCTCCTCAGTAGTAGCTCAAGGGTTTGAATTGTTTGAAGCAATTGATATTTTTTCAAATTGTAGTAAGGAAAATACGTGACTAATAATTTGTAGACCACATCTTTCTCCTTTGCGCCTTCGCGTCTTTGCGCGAAAATTACTCTCGAATATTAGGGAGTGAAATTTTCGCGCAAAGACGCGAAGATGCAAAGAGAAATGCCTGCTCAATTTAGATAACCGATTATTTGAGGGCTCAGATATTTTTGGCCAGATTAAAACTTTGAATGTATCTTATATAAATTTCAGTGAGTTTTTATAACTGATAAATTGCAAAAGCATGGACAAAATAATTTGTTTGGCATTTATATTATTGGCGGCGCAGTTCGTACAGAGTCAGACTTCCGGGACAATCGTTACGGGAATCATCAATTCAACTTCTTTACAAAACACCGGCGGTGAAAATCCAAACCGGAGAATTTCCGTTTATCTTCCGCCGGGTTATGCGCAATCAAACAAACGTTATCCTGTGATCTACTATCTGCATGGATATTTGAGCACTGACACCATTCTGCCATTGATGAAAAATATTTTGGATACGGCAATTATCATGCATAAAATCCGTCCATACATTTTGGTGATTGCCGATAACAATACTTTATTCTCCGGAAGTTTTTACAGCAACTCAACATTGACTGGCAACTGGACCGATTTTGAAGCTTATGAATTGGTTGCATATATGGATAAAAATTTCAGAACGATTGCAAAACGGGACTCGCGTGGTATTGGTGGGCATTCAATGGGTGGCTATGGCGTATTAAAAATTGCGATGTTGCATCCAGAGGTATTTAGCTGCGCATATGCGTTAAGTCCAGGCCTGCTTGCCTTTGTAAAAGAGTTTGGACCCAATAGTGATTCATATAAACAACTTGCCACGATTAAAACAAAAAGCGAACTGGATAAAACATATTTTCCGCGAGTGATTGCTGCATGTGCCAGAGCATGGTCGCCCAATGCAGACAAACCACCATTTTATATTTCTTTACCCTTTAATTATATTGGCGATAGCCTTGTTGTAGATACTGCTGTATATGAAAAATGGCGAGTCAATATGCCACTGTACATGATTGATAAATATGCCGACAATCTGAAAAGATTAAAAGCGATTAAACTTGATTGGGGCAGGAATGATGGGGCGCGTTTTCCAGTGCAATGCGGCATGTTTAGCCAGGAATTGGAAAATCATGGTATCGAACATTACGCGGAAGAATATATCGGTACACATACCAATAAAATATGGACAACCGATGGAAGAGTGCTTGATGAAATGCTTCCATTCTTTAATGACTATCTTCAGTTTGACGAGAAATAATTTTTGATGATCAATGTATAGCAGATTTAGCCCAGAACACAAAACAGGAATCTGGTGCAGGTGTTCGACAAGCATTGCAATAGGAACAGCACCTTTCTGCAAAGAGCCATGAATACCCACGCCAATCGCCGGCTTTTTAGATTGCGCATACTTGCGCTAGTTAGTAAAGCTGCCATATGTTTTTATAGGCTTGTACACAAGTCTTGAACGCTTTTAGTGGGGAGTATGTAGGGAGTATCTACGGCTTATCCAGGGAGTATCTTAAAGCCGGTTTGCATTCGTACTATTTGCCGAGCCAAGATAGCACCAATAACCTTTTTATACTGACTCTACATCTTCTGTCCTTAAAAAATAAATAAAAAAGCGCCCGAAAATTCAGACGCTTTGTGACCTCGTCAGGATTCAAACCTGAAACCTTCTGATCCGTAGTCAGATGCTCTATTCAGTTGAGCTACGAGGCCGGTAATTATATAAACCTCACTCCTGTTAACTTGTTTTATCAAGTCGTAAAGGGCTGCAAATATAAAGCAAAAACAGGAATATCGACAAATCTTAAAGAGGACAGCTTTGTGATTTTCTGATTTCTTCCAGATCGCAAAATTTCTGGTCCGAAAATCGAAGAATCTATTTAGTAGGAACAGCTTTTTTTCGCTGCCCGAATTCTTTTATTGCGCTATCGATTGCTATCAATATTAATCCCAAAACCAAAAAAAAGATCAGGATCCAAAATCCATTCGTCAGAGCTTTTCCATACCCAAGTTTATTGACATTCGCAAAAGGATATGGGTAAAAACAATCGATAAAACCTCGTATTAAAACATAAACCAGGTAAACAAAAGGATAAAGCAACCATCGAAAACCATTCTTCCAATATAGTTGTCCTTTGGGAACAAAAAATATCCAATATAATAAAAACAAAAAAGGTATAATCGTATGGAGAACCGTATCGGCGACCAAATTCCATCCGTTCAGATCGTATAAATTCCTGAGCAGGAAAAAATAAATAACGCCGACGCCGAGAATATAAACTGTTAAGGCGGATTCGGTGCCTGATTTTGAAAAGAACTTTCCCAGGTTGCTGTTGGGTTTTGTCAATGAAATAGTAATTCCAAAAGCGACCAGCAGATTTGTCAATATGGTGAAATAGCTAAAATAATTGATGAGTTTTTCTACAGCGGATTTGTTATTCGATATTGAAAGCAACAAGTACAGCTGCAAAGCAAGTCCAAACCAGCCAACGATTGCTATCAGCCATTTGTATTTATTTTTCATCACGCCACATTTGAAAATTTAAAAGACCTGTTATTTTATTTCCAACACCACCACGGACAATGCCGGGATTTGTACCGATATTTTATTTCCATCTTTTTTAAAAGTATTGAAGACAGCAGGTTTAATAAAATCCGGTTTTTCAAATGTGTTGACATCCGTAAAATTATCCGCATGCAGTATCAGCCCGCTGATGCTTTTTATTTGAAATCCATCGAGCGATGTGCTGATATCTATTGATCGATGTGGATCGGTATTAACAAGACTAATATGTATTGCGCCATTTTTATCCTTGGATGCAGACGCATTGATGGCAGGAATTTTATTTTCTTTGAAAGTATAATCCGGGCTCGCAAATTGTAAAGAAAGCGCATAAGCATCCTGGTGAATTTGAAAGAGATCAAAAACATGGTAAGTTGGCGTTAGCAACATTTTCTCTTTGTTGGTAAGAACAAGCGCCTGCAGTACGTTCACCGTTTGAGCCAGACATGCTAGTCTTACTCTGTCGCTATGATTATTAAAAATATTAAGCGTAGTAGCTGCAATGATCGCGTCGCGCATGCTATTTTGCTGGTATAAAAATGCAGGATTGGTTCCGGGTTCAACGTCAGTCCATATCCCCCACTCGTCTACGCACAGTGCAACTTTTTTTTGTGGATCATACTTGTCCATAATCGCGCTATGCTTTTGCACCAGTTCTTCCATGAACAAACATTTTTTTACAGCTTTGAAATATTCTCCTTCGCTGAAATGGGTTGCAGATCCTTTATGTTCCCATCCATCTGCCAGTGTATAGTAATGCAGCGACAATCCCCACATCTGATCGCCGGGAATTTCTTTCATGCAGGTCTCTGTCCAATTATAATCATCCGCGTTTGCTCCGCTTGCAATTTTCTTCAGTGAAGTCCCGGGATAATTTTTACAGAAAGCAGCGTATCGTTTGTATTGATCGGAATAAAAAGCAGGTGTCATGTTTCCGCCGCAACCCCAACTCTCATTACCGACACCCCAGAAAGAAACTTTATACGGCTGGTCATGACCGTTTTGCCGGCGTTGATCCGACAAAGAACTTTTTCCATTAAAATTTAGATACTCGATCCAGTTCGCCATTTCCTGGGGTGTACCAGTTCCCACATTTCCTGCAATATATGGTTCACATCCTATCAGGTCGGTCAATTCAAGAAACTCAGCAGTTCCAAAACTGTTATCCTCCGTTACCATGCCCCAAGTGGTGTTTACGCGTTTTGGTCTCCTGCTTGCCGCACCTATTCCATCGCTCCAATGATATTCGTCAGCAAAACATCCACCAGGCCATCTCAGCAAAGGAAGATGAATTTTTTTCAGGGCTTCAACTATATCTAACCGTAAGCGTCCTTTTTTTGCAATATTGATTGATGAATCAACCCAAAATCCATCATAAATACACCTTCCAAGATGTTCTGAAAAATGGCCATAGATATTTTTGTTGATAACCACGTCATGTTGCGTCGTGTTGATGGTTAATTGAGTCGGATTTTGCGCAAAGGAAAATATAGTATTGAAGAAAAGAATAATGAGACCCAATGCAATCCTTGAAATAATTGTTTGCACGATTAAAATATTTATAGGGGGAAAGTACAATTATTTTCTTACAGTAAGCTAAGAGGCAGATACGGGCAGCCATCGTTTGGAATAGCACTGCGAAAATTCATCACACATATCATAAATGTTCCCCGTATTATTATTAAAACCAGGAATCGAATTCGTATCAAAAAATTTAACCAGGACCAGTACTTTTTACGCCGCAAGACAAAACGAATTTTGCAAAAAAATGATCAATCGATAATCCTGTAGCTACTATCTTATTTTCTGCCCGATAAAATATTGATCTCCCAAGAGACCCACAAAATCATTTTAACAAAGAACAGCATTACAAATCTGCGTTTATACGAGATCGTAAGTAATAATAAAAGCTATTGCGCACATCTTAAAAAGGCCGAAAAATCAAGCATTCGTGGCAATTTATTTAAAAATAGAAATTTTTTGATTTAAAGGCCTTTTACAAAATAATATCTAAAATTTCGGCATCCGACAAAAAACGGTTGTATTCATTTTATTCTATATTCATTTGATTTATAATTCGTAATGATCTTTTTAATCATGTTACAAGACACATAACAAATAAGTATATGTGTACTTATGTTAATCACTTGCAAAATTTTTATACCTTGCAGCCTTTAGAAACATATTAAAAGATTTTACATTTCTAACTTAAAACTTCGATAATTATGAGCAAACTCACCGCAAAGACCGCCGCTCCTTTTATTGTTCTGGTGTTGGTATCGCTGGCAGCGATATTTGTTCCGACACTTCCGAATTTCGATGACGGCAAATACAATGGAGCAGATGTTGCCTGGTTGATTGTGGCAACTGCATTGGTCTTTTTGATGACGCCGGGCCTCGCTTTTTTTTACGGTGGAATGGTTACCCGCAAGAATGTTATCTCAACAATGATAAAAAGTCTGATTGCAGCCGGTGTGGTGAGTGTTCTTTGGGTTGTAGTAGGATACAGTCTCGCTTTCGGTCCCGATGTCCACGGCTTAATCGGTGATCCAACTGCACATTTCTTTTTCAAAAATGTAAATTCAGGAAAACCATGGGTGGCAGCAGCAACAATTCCGCTGACATTATTTGCGCTTTTCCAGTTGATGTTTGCTATAATTACTCCTGGCCTGGTGGTTGGTGCATTGGCTGAACGCGTTCGTTTTACTTCTTTCCTGTTGTTTATAGTATTGTTTAGTTTATTTGTCTATGCTCCTCTTGCACACTGGAGCTGGCATCCTGATGGCTTCCTCGCTAAGATGGGAGCGCTGGATTTTGCCGGTGGTACGGTTGTACATATTTCTGCAGGCTGTGCGGCATTAGCTGGTGCAATGGTTCTCAAACGCAGAAAAGTGCATGTTGAACAAAAAGAAATTCCGCCTGCAAATGTTCCATATGTTTTGATCGGTACAGGTTTACTTTGGTTTGGTTGGTTTGGTTTTAATGCAGGTTCTGCAGGAGCTGCAAACAGTTTGTCTGTGTCAGCGTTTGCAACAACGAACACAGCTGCCGGTGCAGCCGGTTTATCATGGATGTTCTTTGATGTTATGAAAGGAAAAAAACCTTCTGTACTTGGTTTCTGTATCGGAGCTGTAGTTGGATTGGTAGCAATTACTCCTGCTGCAGGTTTTGTTGCAATTCCGCAGAGTATAGCTATCGGAGTTGTTGCAGCTGTTATTTCTAACATAGCTGTTTATTATAAATCAAAATCAAAACTTGATGATACGTTGGATGTGTTTCCTTGTCATGGTATTGGCGGGATGGTTGGTATGTTGTTGACTGGCTTATTTGCAACCAAGGCTGTAAATGCCGCGGGTAATGATGGTCTTTTCTATGGCAATCCAAGTTTCTTCCTTACGCAATTAAAAGCATTATTAATTGTTGTTCCTTATAGCTTTATTGTTTCATATGCAATTTTCAAACTGATCAACGCTATCCTACCATTGCGAGTTACACAAGAAGAGGAAGAACAAGGTTTGGATGCAAGCCAGCATGCAGAAAAATATGTTCAGGGTACATTGTTGGTTGCCGGACCAGATGGCTTGAAAGAAAAAGAAATTATTGCGCCTTAATAACCAATTCGTTTTTTAAATCAAAAAGGAAGCAGTTTTGCTTCCTTTTTGATTTAAACATAAAGAAGAAAATTATTTGACCTGTTTATTTTCGAACCTGTTCAAATACAAACAATCCTTTTTTATTACAGACAACAATATCCGGCAATCCATCCCGATTTACATCTTGTATCACTACTTGTAACCCAACACCTGAATTGCTATTGATCAAATGGGGTATCCATGATGGTTTTTTTCCGGGTTTGAATTCGAACCAATACAAAACAGCTGGGTCAAATGCACCGGGATCTTTTCCATTGTGTGCAAAATATCTTTTACCAGTAATGAGATCCGCATATCCATCACCGTTAATATCTGCAAAAGCGAGTCCGTGTGATTGCGAGAACTCTTTGAATATCTCGTGATGTTGCCAGGCGCTATCTCCCCTTTCTTTTATTTTTTCATGCCACCAGATTCCGTAGCGGTGCGCTGATGAACTAATCAAATCCAGATTGCCATCTCCATTTACGTCCATTGCATAAATCTGCGAACAGTCTTCTCCAAAATTCGCGGGATGAAATTTCCATTCATCGTGAAATACATCAACCGGACATTCCCACCAACCTTTTGTGATCACCACATCCTTTCTTCCATCCTTATTCATATCAAACCAACCAAGTCCGTGAGTATAACGATCGACTCCGGGAATATTTCCTTTGGCAATCACGAATCGAGTCCAACTTGTATCCCCTTTCTTATTGGGTGATTTCATCCAAATTATTTCTTTGGCAATAGGATCGTTGCAAAGCAAATCCGGTCTTCCATCTCCATCAATATCTACAAATCCTGGTGATTCGTTGCCAGCATTTGTAAGTATGGTGCGCATGCGCCAATGATCCGCTTTATTTTTCGGATTTTCATACCAGACGGCTTCTTCACCAGGCAGACTTATCCTAATCAGATCTGTCCAACCGTCCTGATCCACATCCATACTAAAATCTAAAAATGAATTGCTGTATTGAGTACTCGGAGAATAAGTTTTCCCTTCTGCTATTTCGTGTTTTGTCCAATCAGGTGCTTCGAACCAAAATGCACCGGCAACAATATCTAATTTTCCGTCTTTGTTGATATCTGCAACGGTTACACCTTATGAAATAAAATCGTTTGTTAGTACATGCTTCTTAAATGTAACCGAATTTGTTTTTGCAGGAGACTGTCCCGACAATTGCAGATTTAGAAATAAGAATAAAGCAATCAGGAAAAAAAATACACTGCACGTTTTATTTATTCCGATAAATGATAACATGGAAAATTTATTTATATCGAAATAAGTTAGTCATTTTTTAGTGTTGCCGTCAAAAAAATTATTTAACAGATTTGTATTTCACATATGTTACGATGGCATGAACAAACTGCCTGAGGAGAACAATACAAATTGACGGAATACAAATAGTCTGTTATTGAATAATCATTGGCACAAAAAAAGTCGTGCAATTCAATCCATTTAAAAATTGCTGGCAAATAATTCAAAATTTATTTTCCATTCGCTCGACTTACCTGTCACATTTTATAAATGTTTTTTGGATGAATGATTTAATTATTTCCCCTCTACCAATTGGAACTCGACCCTTCGGTTCTTAGCACGGCCTGCAGGATTGTCTTTACCGTGTATTTTTTCAGGCGCTATCGGGCAGCATTTTCCCATAGCTTTTCCGATCAGCCGTTCTGGATCGATGCCTTTACGAATCAAATATTTGATACAGGTGTTTACGCGGGCCTGTGCAAGTTTGAGATTGTATTTCACGCCGCCGATACCATCGGTGTAACCGTTGATCTGTACATTGACTCTTGGATACTTCATTAACAGCCTCGCCAATGAATCGAGATTTGCGTTTGTGGCGCTTTTGAGGGTTGCTTTTTTATAGTCGAAATTGCTTTGTTTTTCCGGTTTGCTCAATTCCTGCAGTTTTCCAATTACTTCCTTGTTGATGCTATCATTGGTAATCGGATCCATCGGCAGCGCTTCATTCCTGACTGTGTCTACGCCCGGTCCAAAATGAATGCCGAACAAATCTTCTATTGGATGATAACCACTTTTATCTGCTTTGATCCGGACACGCGAAATATTCTTCAATTCAAAATGATATCTGCCCAAACTATCCGTACTGATTTTCGCAAGTGGATGATCTGATTGGCGCGTATGCATGATCGTTAGATCAACATTGGCCAAAGGTTTGTGTGTTTTTGAATCGATAATGGTTCCCACAATATGGTGTTCTGTGTTATCACGCAAAGAAAATAAGGCCAGGCAACAATCATTCGAGCGATCCGAGCTGAGCCATCCGGTATTCCAAAGGTTTTCTTCATCCGAACTGACAAAATAAATATCATCGCGCGTTGAATTAATGGGTGCGCCTGGATTGATCGGCGGCTCCCAACGCAACAAAGTGAAATCTCCAACCGAATAAAAAATATCAAACCCGCCCATTCCTGTTCGTCCGTTTGTCGAAAAAACCAGCGTCCGGCTTTGCGAGTGATAATATGGCGCCTCTTCATCACCAGGACCATTTAGCTTATTGCCCAGGTTGCGAACGGAAAGAACCTGGTAGTTGCTATCGAGAGCAGCTACCCACAAATCATACCCGCCTTCACCACCTGGCCGATTTGATGCAAACAGTAAAAACTTCCCGTCTTTCGTCATGAATGGTTGGGTGGAATTAGTTTCAGCCATGTTGATGGGTTCATCAAGAATTTCGCCCTGAGACCATCCAGAATCACTTTTTTTGCTCAGGTATATTTTGGATTCCGTGATGCCATTTGTTTTTGTCCAACGAGTGAAATACATCCTCTTTCCATCCGGTGAAAAAGTAGTAAGACCGTTATGTTCACCTTCAAGACCTCCCACTCTAACCACTTGCGCATTGGTAGCAATCTGTGCATCCGGTGTGGAAATATATATATCATTGTAGAAAGTTTCCTTTCCGCCTTTGACTTCCGCAGGATTGGCGTGCGTAGCAGTGAATGCGATACTATCGTCGGACAACACGCTCATTGCATATACAGACTTGTGGCTGCTGTCAATCAGAGGCTCGATAATAAATTGATCGTGGCGCGCACGACTTGCCTGGGATTGAATGAATTTTATATTTGCGAGTTCTTTATCAGCATTGACGAGATTTGAATCAAGCTCTTTATAGTTCTCTTCGAATTTAGTAATTGCCTCGAAAGCTTCCTGGTATTTTTGGTTGGCCCTCAAGCTGACACCATACCAATATTGACTGGTGGGATAAGCAACATTAGAAAATTTCGTAGCCTCCTTGTACCATTTCTCTGATCTCGTATAATCGTGAACGAAGCGATAACATTCAGCCAGCCTAAATACTGCTTCTTCGTGTGGTTTAACATTGGTTTTGCCTTTGACTTTTTTTTCTACTGCGAAAGCTGTTCCCCGACCTCTTCCTTTTTTTTCAGACTGCAAATATTTTTCAAACAATTGAGATGCTTCGTAGTATTTTTTTTGATTGAACAGTTTATTGCCCTCGTTAAAGTAGCTGACATTGCCGTATTGTGCATGCACAAATAACACTGATAATTGCAACATGAATAAAAGCATCCATGTTTTTCGGATGAGCCTGACCGTTATCATCAAATCTTTTTTTTGTCTATTGTGTGTTAGAGAATGCATAGGGTACGGATTAAAAACGGGGACAGAAAAAATTATTGGTTTTTGTAGATGTTTTTCTTTGTCCAACAAAAGAGATTGATACTTCCAGGCTATTTCCTTTGCTCACACCTATTGTACGCGCTGATACATCCACATCATAGCTAATGCCAAACGTGAGCCCACGATAATAAACGCCCACAAAAGGCGAGGCTGCATCTGCAAAACGCCAATTGGCTCCAAACATCATATCGGTTGTTTCACTCACATACATTTGAACATATACGCCTAACATTTTTTCCTGGGCTGTTCCTTCACGCATATAGATTGCGCTGGGAACAACAGTCACAAGATCCGATGCTGTAATTCTTGCACCGGCGTGCACACTATAACGCACAGGCAATCTCTGCTGCACAGAATTGGAGAGGAAAGGATAGTCCGGCCTTGTAATGTGAAAAGCGGAAACGCCGCCGAAAAAACTCAGGTTCTTATTTGGACTCGCATCATAATAAGCAATACCTGCACCTGCATCAAAATTGAAAATCGAAGGCTTGGTAAATTGTTCACCTGAATTGACATTTGGATCATATCCAACTCCGGAAACCCATTGACTGCCGAACTGAAGCTTGCTAACATCAAAACGCCTGTTGATGAATCCACACTGCAGCGCCATCACCAAAAAATGATCTTCGTCGCGTCCAAATCTGACACCACTATAAGCCATGGAAAGATATCCGTTCGTAAAGTTGTATGATTTATCGCTTGAAGTTTCATTGAGCAGGTTAAAACCGAAATTTGTGTTTTTGTTAGTCACCACTTCCCCAGACACTCCTTTGGTGATAAGGGTGTTGCTATACTGGCTGCGCCAAATTGCTGATACCCGGTAATCGCCCTCGATAGCTCCCGTCAACGCAGGGTTGATCGACATCGGGTGTATATAGTATTGCGTGAAATGCGGATCCACCTGTGCCCAAGATATCGAATGACAGGTGATTGCCGCCAGCAATACAAATTGTATTTTCAGCAATATCTTTTTCATGATAGGTTTTTTTTCATTTGCGCATTCATCTACATAAAATTTCAAACGTTATCGTATTAAGTTAACCGTTCCTTTTTTAGTGATCACCGTGTTATCGTCGAATACTACCCTAACCAAGTATACGAATACACCCGTCGGTTGTGCGTTACCGTTAGCATTACCATCCCATCCTCGTTGAAGGTCTCTCGATTCAAACAACAATTCGCCCCATTGATTGTACACGCGTAGATCGATGTCTTTGATTGATGATCCGTATGCACGGAAGATATCGTTCCTTCCATCACCGTTTGGAGTGAATGCATTTGGAATGAAGAAATCTTTTTTGTTGACAGAAACATTGATCGTGACGCTTGCGGTATCAAGACATCCACTGGCTGACATACCAATCACAGTAAATGTTTTAGTGGTATCGATTAGCGTGATTGTTTGTGTCAAAGCTGTCTGATTTCCGAAATAAGAACCAGGCAACCAGTTGGTGATGCCATACGTGAAATTCGCACTGGTAGCCAAGTTCAGCGTCGTGCCTGCCACAACAGGATCAGGCGTTGCCGTAAGCGTGATCTTGAATTTGCTTACGTTAATGGTAACCGATGCAGTATCCGAACAGCCTGCGGCGTTGGTTGCGACGGCCAGGTAAACAGTACTATCCGTTGGGTTCACTACTATTGGGTTTCCGGGACCAAGGTTCAGCCAGGTAATGGTGTTACCCGGTGAAGTTGCAGTCAATGTAACCGGAGCGCCTTTACAAATATTATTTGTATCACTGCTTGCAGTTATAGATGGTTTGGCGTTGATGGTAGCATCAATCGGGTACACCGCCGAGTTACATCCGGTTGCGGTATTGGTTGCTACTACATAATACGTTCCGCTCACTGCTACGCTTTGTGGGTTCAACAAAGAAATAGTTGCAGCAGGGTCGGTGTAATAATTATATGTAAATCCACTGAGGTTACAGTTGCTGCAAGAAGTCAGGTCGACAGTTGACGGACTACATACAGGTTGCGGATTATTTATTACCAGTACAGGTTTTGTAATGGTTACGGATGTTGTTGTTGTGTTATTGCATCCATTCGTAAATGCATACGTGATCGTGTATGTTCCAGGTGTTGACGCAACAAGATCAATATCGCCAGTTGCGCCATTGATAACAAGTCCAGCAGTAGAAGAATATGTTCCTCCTGCTTGTCCGGTTTGTGTTACCGTTGCGGTTCCTGTTGCGCAGTATGGTGAACCTGCATAAGAGATCGTTGCAACCGGAAGTNNCGTAACTGATGTTGTTGCTGTGTTGTTACAAGTTCCATTGGTGAACGAGTAAGTAATAGTGTATGTTCCTGCTGTTGATGTTGTAAGATCGATATCACCAGTTACTCCATTGATCACAAGACCTGCAG
>JAFDYD010000048.1:71915-72153 GCA_018267615.1 Bacteroidota bacterium
TGCATTGATCGTAACTGATGTCGTAGTCGTATTGCTACAAGTTCCGTTCGTGAATGAGTAAGTGACAGTATATGTTCCCGGTGTCGATGTTGCAAGATTTATTACACCTGTCGCAGCAGTGATACTCAATCCTGCAGTAGAAGAATATGTTCCACCAGCTTGTCCTGTTTGAGTTACTGTTGCAGTTCCTGTTGCACAGTATGGAGATGCCGCGTAAGAGATCGTCGCAACCGGAAGT
>JAFDYD010000048.1:72186-72330 GCA_018267615.1 Bacteroidota bacterium
GTAACAGATGTTGTAGTTGTATTGTTACAAGTTCCGTTCGTGAACGAGTAAGTAACAATATATGTTCCTGCTGTTGATGCAACAAGATCGATGTCACCAGTTGCTGCATTGATGACGAGTCCTGCAGTTGAAGCATAAGTTCCT
>JAFDYD010000049.1:0-24182 GCA_018267615.1 Bacteroidota bacterium
CGCAGACCCCGACAGCGGTCGCGCAAAAAAATAATATTCGTCCTTTGCCAATAAAAAAATAATAAAGATGTATAACATCGCCTGAAACGATCACGAATAAAAAATGGTCGATTGATTGAAACGCATCGACCCTGTCGGCGGTCGCAGACCCCGACAGCGGTCGCGCGAAAAATGAATATTTATCCAACTGCCCCTGAAAAAATAATTGGTTCATTATAAAATAAGATCCATCGAAAACAAAATCAACACTTGCCATGCTAAAAAACTATTTTAAAATCGCACTGCGCAATCTTACAAAACAAAAAGGGCTTACATTCATCAACATCTTTGGGTTGTCTGCCGGACTCGCATGCTTTGGTTTATTCATGTTATATGCCGTAAACGAATTCAGCTTCGATCGCTTCCATAAAAATGAGAAAAATATTTTTCGCGTGTGCCTCTCCTACCATGCGAGCGGTGACGAGCCGGCTGGCGCGATGAGCGATAACCCAATGCCACTCGGTCCGGCATTGAAACAGGATTTACCCGATGTGATAAACTATGTACGCCTGCGTGAAAACTGGGGCGAAAGTTTTTTGAAAGCAGATAACAAAGTGACCCGCGGAAAAATAACTTTTGCAGACCCTTCCTTTTTTTCGGTATTTACTTTCGAACTAAAATCCGGAAATCCGGCTACTGCTCTACAGGATTTACATAGTATTGTTTTAACAGAGCAAGCAGCAGAAAATCTATTTGGAAAAACAGATCCCATTGGAAAAACTGTCGACATAAAAATTGAGGAAGCATTTGTGCCCTTTACGGTGAACGCAGTGGCAAAAAATATTCCTTCCAATTCAAACATTCAATTTTCTATACTTGGTAATTTCAATTATCTCGCTACTACGAAAAATGGTGCAAAGCGTGCGAATAACTGGCATCAATATTCCTATCAAACTTATATTCAGTTGAAACCAGGCAGCAAATTGCCTTCTGATCAGTCTGCTTTATTTGCCCTGCGAAAAAAATATTACCCGGACGAAGAAGCCAATTCAAGAAAAAATGGCTGGACGGGCAAAGGTCCCCGTGCATATTTTTCGCTTCAGCCGATTCGCGATATACACACCAATACACAAATCGGAGGAGCATTCGTAGATCCAGTCAATCCAAAAACAATCTGGATCTTAATCGGTATTGCTGCAGGTGTGTTGTTGATCGCTTGTATCAATTTCACAACACTTGCTATCGGCAGATCTGCAAGCCGCTCCAGGGAAGTAGGTGTACGAAAAGTTATCGGCGGCAGCAGGAGATCACTCGTATTTCAATTCCTGATGGAAGCGCTTATGCTCACTATTTTTTCTGCAATACTTGGTTTGATACTCGCTAAATTATTACTGCCATCTTTCAACAGGCTTTCTGGAAGAGAATTAAATTTTTCGTTTTCGCAATATCCTGAATTATCATGGTTGCTATTGGGTTTAATATTGATCGTCGCATTGCTCGCCGGAAGTTATCCATCATTTGTACTTTCCGGGTTCAAACCAGTTGATGTGCTCAAGACAAAATTAAAACTCAGGGGCTCAAATATTTTTACAAGATCACTCGTCACCATGCAGTTTATTCTGTCCGCCGGATTGATAATCGGCACGATTGTCATCTTGCAACAAATACACTATATGAAATCAAAAAATCCTGGTTTTAATAAGGATAATGTAATTGTTGTTGACGCGAATGGAATTTCAAATACAAAAAATCTCTACAGATTATTCAAGCAGGAACTTTCTACCAACCCTGCGATAGCCGGAATGGCAAGCGCAGAGTTGGGCCTCGGCGCTAACACTGGCTGGAGTAAATCCGGATTTAAATACAATGGCAAAGACAAAGGGGTAATGGAATATTTTGTCGATCACGATTATATAAATGTGCTGGGTTTAACAATACTTGCCGGCAGAAATTTCGATTCATCGGTTTCAACAGATACAACAACAGCGGTGATCGTTAACGAAGCGATGGTCAGAGATTTTGGATGGACCTTGCAGAATGCCGTGGGACAAAGACTCACTGGCTACTCCGATAATATGACACCAGTCGTTATCGGCGTCACGAAAAATTTCAATTATTTTTCGTTCGGTGAGGAAATCCAACCGCAAATGTTCCAACAGTTTTCCTCCTACGAGCCTTTTAAATTTTTTGTGCGAATCAATCCCGGCGATCCTTCCAAGGCTCTCTCTGCAATAGATATCGCGTGGAAAAAAATCGCTCCCGATTATCCATTGAAATATAGTTTTCTCGATGAAAATCTATATCGTTTTTATGAATCGGAAAACAAATGGAGTAATATCGTCGGATGGGCAGGCGGAATTTCAATTTTCCTCGCGTGCCTCGGACTACTTGGACTTGCTGCACTAGCCGTCGTAAATCGAACAAAAGAAATCGGAATCAGAAAAGTGTTGGGCGCATCACTATCGACAATTATTAGTCTTCTTTCAAAAGATTTTTTAAAATTGGTGATCATCGCATTTGTCATCGCCGCTCCAATATCTTGGTGGCTGATGAATAAATGGCTGCTGAATTATGCCTATCGCATCGATATCCAATGGTGGGTATTTGCAATTACCGCGGTGATTATTGTGATCGTCGCATTGTTTACGGTGGCCTTTCAAGCGATAAGAGCTGCATCGGCAAATCCCGTGAAATCATTGAGGTCGGAATAATCTTATTTGTAACAATTCATAATGCGTGATGAAGGAAACGCAAACGCATTCACAAAAAAATAATCATCCATGTTCTACCATAACCTGAAACTCGCCTTTAGAAATTTAGTCAAACACAAAACTTTTTCTTTTATCAATATTGCCGGGCTGAGTATCGGTCTTGCAAGTTGTATTATTATTGGTTTGTATGCTTACCAGGAATTATCATTCGATCGCTTTCATTCAAATCATAAAAATATTTACCGCATCAATAAATCGACCAATGAAAAAGAAAAGCATGCACAACTCGATGGCATCACGCCCGGACAACTTGGTCCCGCATTAACAAAAGAAATTCCCGAAGTGGCGCAGGCTACACGTTTCAGGCCATGGTTCTCAGATATATTAGTGAGCCACGATACTGCAAAATCTAAATTGAAAGGTGTTGCATTTACTGATCCATCCTTCCTGCAAATTTTTGATTTCCCATTGATGAAAGGCAACCGCGAATCCGCACTCTCGGAACCTTTTTCTGCTGTCATCACCGAATCGACTGCAAAAAAATATTTCGGAGACGCTGATCCCGTTGGCAAGACTTTGAACACCGTCAACAATATTCCCGTTACGGTTACTGCTGTTGCAAAAGATGTTCCCGACAATTCCTCTATCCATTTCAACATGTTGATATCATGGTCAACGCTCACCGTTCCGGCAAATGCAAATCAGTTTTCATGGATGAATAGTTGGTCGACACAAATAAGTTTTACGTTCGTTCAATTGAAAAATGGATCAGACGCAAATAATACCGGCGCAAAAATTTCAAAACTTTTACATGCCCATTTTCCCGAAAAAGAATTTCAGTATCGCTGTTACTTACAGCCACTGGATCAAATACATCTTGGATCTTCCGATATTCAATTCGCAAAAGATTTTCAAACCAATAGCGGAAAAATTGTTTATACACTCTTAGTTATCGCCGCATTCATCATATTGATTGCTTGTTTCAATTTCATCAACCTGACAACTGCAGGAGCATTAGGAAGAGCAAAAGAAACAGGCGTTCAAAAAGTGTTGGGCGCAACAAAACTGCAATTGGTTAGAAAATTTTTTAGCGAATCATTATTGCTCTGTGCCTTCTCATTGTCATTAGCAATAGTTATTGTGGCAATGGTTCTTCCTTTGTTTAATGAACTTGCCAACAGCAGCCTTTCAATTTCGATATTATTTCAGTCAAAAATTATTCTTGCCTTATTTGGATTATTGATACTCGTCGGACTTATTTCAGGAATCTACCCGGCGTTATTTCTATCGAGATTTAAATCGACAGATGTTTTTCGAAATGTGATCAAAGCAGGCAAGGATAATTGGCTGCGCAAATCGCTTGTCACTACTCAATTCGCATTGTCGGTCTTATTGATTTTCGCAACTGTAGTCGTGAACAATCAAATGCAATTTCTTTCAAAAAAAGATCTTGGTTTTGATAAGGCACAAATGCTGGTGCTGCCATTATCGGATACACATGTTGCGGAAAGAAGCAAAGAGTTTGTAAACATCTTGAAACAAAATCCGGGTATCGTATCCGTGACTGCCACGAACAATATTCCCGGCCAGGGATTTAATGGTTATGGAATTATTCCGGAAGGATATAGAGCGGAAGATTTGTTGGTCGCGAATGTATTGGAAACAGATGCGGATTTTCTTTCTACCTACAATATCAAACTCGCCAACGGAAGATATTTTTCATCGCAGCTCGCTACCGATACAAGCAGTTCTATCGTGATCAATGAAGCCATGGCAAAATATATTGGATGGAAAGACCCGGTCGGCAAGCAATTCGAAATCTACCAGGAAATGAAAGGAAAAGTGATCGGCGTGATGAACGATTTTAATTTTGCATCCTTGCACGAAAAGATACAACCGCTTGCCGTCATGTTAAGAAATAATCCCGGTTATTTATCCATAAAATTGAAACCAGGTACAACCCAATCTTCACTCGACTTTATACAAAATCAATGGAAGCAATTTGACAAAGAATATCCATTCGATTTCTTTTTTATGGATGAAAAGATGAACCAGTATTATGAATCCGATCAAAAATTATTGCGCGTATTGAGCCTATTTGCTTTACTTGCTATTGCAATCGCTTGCATTGGGTTATTTGGATTAACGATTTACTCGACAAGACAAAGAGTGAAAGAAATCAGCATTCGGAAAATTCTGGGAGCGCCGGTCGCAGGTATTGTCGCATTGTTGTCAAAAGATTTCTTGAAATTAGTAATGATAGCATCGCTCATTTCATTTCCGATCGCATGGTGGGCGATGAATAAATGGCTTGAAGATTTTGCTTATCGTATTCATATCGACTGGTCAGTTTTTGCATTGGCGGGAATATCTGTATTATTGATCGCGTTGTTTACCGTAAGTTTCCAGGCATTGAAAGCAGCGATAGCAAAACCGGTGAAATCGCTGCGGACGGAATAGTTTCTTGTGGGATATGAATACTTGAAGATTTTGCATTCAGTCTATCGGCAAAGAAAGACATTGTCTATTCATAACTTTCAATAAAATCACATGCTGAAAAACTCCATCATCATCGCATGGCGTAATCTTGTTAGATATAAAAATTTTTCATTCATAAATATTTTCGGACTATCGATCGGGATTGCATCCTGCATTTTGGTTTTTCTCTTCATCAGAGACGAATTAAGTTACGATAAACAAAATAAAGACGCTGACCGGATATATCGTGTGGTAAAAAAATTCGTAAACGACGATGGAAGCGTAACCGCTGACGCCACAACACCTCCAGCAATTGCCATCGCGATGCAAAACAATATACCCGAAGTCGAGCATGTTGCAAGATTATTTCCGAGGGGATGGGGCAACAACTTTTACGTGCGGCGTGGTGATAAAAAATTTATCGAAGAAAATATTTGTTGGGCCGATAGCAGCATATTTAACGTCTTCTCCTTCCCTGTTATAAAAGGAGATTCGAAAAAAGCATTAGAGAATCCTGATGCAATAATTCTAACTGAGTCAATCGCAAAAAAATATTTTGGCATTGAGGATCCTATTGGAAAGACATTGAATGTTGACGATTGGCAACCAAAAATAGTGACCGCTATTATCAAAGATATCCCAGAAAATTCTCACCTTAAGATTGATATTCTGCTGTCATTAAAATCTATGGATGGAAATAATCGGCTCAGTAATATGTGGGGCTGGTATTCCTTTTATACATATGTAAAACTAAAACCAGGATCAGACATTAATGTAGTTGATAAAAAAATAAGGTCCATTTTTAGTAAGAGCCAACCAGAAAATAAAAATTATTTTTATTCCCAACTACTGACAGATATCCACCTTCATTCAAATCTGAATGCTGAGCTCAATCCGAATAGCGACGAAATGTACATATATATTTTTGGTACAATTGCCATATTGATTCTACTAACAGCATGCATCAATTATATAAACCTCACAACGGCTCGCTCATCATTTCGCTCAAAAGAGATTGGAATAAGAAAGATATCCGGTGCAGCAAAATCAACATTGATAAAGCAGTTCCTGGTGGAATCCGTTATCTGTACCTTGTTAGCCGGAGTGATGGCCATCGTCATAGCTCAATCATTATTACCATCCATTAATCTCATCACAGGCAAACAACTTACGTTGATATCAAATGGAAATTATTTAGTGATATCCTCAGTTTTCTGTTTTTCAATATTCATAGGATTAATTACAGGTTTATATCCCGCATCATACTTATCTTCTTTGAGAGTAGTGCAGGCGTTAAAAGGAGAAAAGACTTCCTTTACTAACAGCTTCAACGTAAGAAAAATACTTGTCATAATTCAGTTTACTTTTTCTATCTCACTCATCATTGGAACAATAATCGTAAGTCAACAAATTGCGTTTATTAGAAATGCAAAACTTGGCTTAAACAAGGATCACGTTATTATAGTCAATGATATTGGATATCTGAACAGAGATGATAGAACGCTGTTGAAAAATAAATTCCTTCTGATTCCAGGTGTTGAAAAAGTTGCGGCGTCAGATGGCGTCATTGGTGGACTCAATTGGACAAATAACATAAGATATAAAGAATCACATAACAACCAGCTCATAAATTTTTTGAGTGTTGATAACAATTTTATAGAAGCTCTCGACATACAACTAAAAGAAGGAAGAAATTTTTCCCAAGACTATCCGTCAGATACTACCGATGCAATTATATTAAATGAAACGGCTGCAAAAACTTTGGGCATTCCCGATCCAGTCGTCGGGCAACAAATTGTTTGGGGCGAAAACCCAAATACAAAACAATTATTCCTTGCAACCGTGATTGGTATTGCCAAAGATTTTCATTTTACATCAATGAAAAATGAAATAAAACCTTTTGCTTTTGTTACGCGAAATAATCGTCAATGGAACTTTACGATCAAAATGAGCGGCGCCAATATTGACCAAGCGATTGCGAACTTGAAAGAAACCTGGAATCAAAATGTAAAATCGAGACCATTCCAATTCTCATTTCTCGACGATACCTACGCGAAAATGTACAAGTCAGAAATGAATTTCAAAACAATATTTTTATATATCACCTTCACCGCTATTTTTATTGCATGTCTCGGCCTGTTCGGACTCTCATCATTTGTTACGTCACAACGTACCAAGGAAATTGGTATTAGAAAGGTACTCGGAGCAACTGTTCCTGGAATCGTTGGCATGCTTTCAAAAGATTTTGTAAAACTCGTTTTGATTTCGTCCGTCATTGCATTTCCATTTGCCTGGTGGGCGATGCATTCCTGGTTGCAGAATTTTGTCTATCGGGTTGACATCAGTTGGTGGGTATTTGCACTGGCAGCAATCATCGCGTTACTAATTGCATTTATAACGGTAAGTTCACAGGCAATTAAAGCGGCGGTTGCGAATCCGGTGAAATCTCTAAGGACGGAATGAATGAGTCCGAGCAAAGGTGAACGATCACTCGACTTCGCTCCGGATGAGTCGTCGTGACCACATCCTTCGACTTCGCTCAGGACTCTACTTCGCCATGAGCTGTATCAAAATCGTACACCTCCTTGTATCGAAAACGAACTAGTTCGTATATACATCATAAATAACAGCACTGTAAATCATTTATATGACGTTCGGCATGTGATTGGAGAACATTTGAAGGTTGATTGAAGACTTCGGAAAGTGATTTGCCGTCTTATTTCAGGCAAAGTCAAAAACAACTCACTTATGTTGAAAAATTATTTGCGTTACGCATGGGCAAGCATCCGCAGAGATAAAATTTTTTCCTTCATCAATATTTTTGGCCTGGCATTCGGCATGTCCTTATGCATGCTCCTCATCACGATTATCAAAGATCAACTAGGTTATGATAAATTTCATCCAGCCGCTGATAGAACCTACCGCATCAATACGGAGGCAATTCGAAAAGATGGCGGCACCGAGCCTTATGCCTCAACGCCACTTCCCATTTCCATTGAATTAAAAAAAGATTATCCCTTTATCGATCATGTTGCTACACTTACCCGCGGACTAAATGGCGAAGCAGGCAGTGGTGAAAAGACAATCAATATAAATGGGTTCCTTTCCAACAAAGAATTTTTCAATGTATTTGGATATGAAATGATGTATGGCAACAAAGAGACTTCGCTCAATGCGCCGAGATCCGTTGTGCTCACACAAAAAACTGCACGGAAATTTTTTCCGATGGATGAACATGGTGAAATCGCAGATCCTGTCGGTAAAACAATCAGCATAAAAAAGCTCGGTGATTTTATAGTAACAGGAGTTCTCAAAGAGCTTACAGGAAAAACACATCTTGAATTTGATTTGATAGGATCAGATAATTTTTTACCGACACTTGATAAGGATGCCGGACCGTTTACCGTATCTGGAAACTGGCTGAACTATTATGGCAGTTATACATATGTCACTTTAAAAGATAAAACTTATAAACCTGCTTTGGAAAAAGCGCTCAATACAATGAGCGCTGAACGTTATAAAAATCTCCAGCTGGAAAGTCGTGATAGAGGATATCATTTCTATTTACAGCCGCTGACTAAAATTGTTCCTGGTCCGAATTTCTCAAACAATATGGGTAAAGCGATGCCGGTAGAAATACTTTGGTTTCTTGGGGTCTTTGCATCGATCATCATCATATCAGCAAGCTTCAATTATAATAGCCTTACACTCGCGCACGCTTTAAGTCGCGCGAAAGAAATTGGTATCCGCAAAGCAACGGGTGCACAACGTTATCAGTTGGTATCGCAATTCCTTGTTCAATCTGTTTTTACGTCTGTGCTTGGAATGCTCGTC
This sequence comes from Bacteroidota bacterium, assembly GCA_018267615.1. Classification (GTDB taxonomy): domain Bacteria; phylum Bacteroidota; class Bacteroidia; order Chitinophagales; family Chitinophagaceae; genus Puia. Next base: position 9,003 of record JAFDYD010000049.1, read on the forward strand.
GCACTTGCTTTATACCAGGTAGCACTCATTCCCTTGTTCAAAAGTTTTTCATTGTTCAACAATTTTAATATTTCGCTAAGCGCAGACCTCTTATCAATTGTCATATTCTTTTTGTTGAGCCTGCTCATCGGTTTGATCGCGGGATTATTCCCCGCATTATATCTATCATCTTTCAATCCTTCGAAGGCTTTGAAAGATTCCGGCAGTTCCAATTTTCTTCCAAAACTCGGTTTGCGCAAAGTGTTATTAGTGGTACAATTCAGCGCGGCCTTGCTATTTGTAATAACGTTGACCAATATGTACCGCCAGATGAATTATGTAACAAATGCCGATTATGGATTTCGTAAAGATGATATCATCAATATCGATCTACAGGGTAATGACTACGCACTGGTAAAACAAAATTTTACAAAACAAAATGGCGTCGTAAAAATTTCCGGCATTTCACACAGTATCGGCACATGGGCAGATAGAAGTGAAGATGTACGTACAAAAAAAGAAGCCGATAAATTAACGGTAAGAGATTATTCAGTTGATGAAGATTACCTCTATAATCTTTCGCTGAAATTAGTCGCGGGCCAAGGCTTTACAAAAGACATGGCGTCTACCCATGAGCGATATGTAATCGTGAATGAAGAGTTCACGAAATTTTTCAAGTTGGGAACGAGTGAAGAAGCGGTCGGCAAACAATTGATATTGGGAGATAGCACGTATGTATCCATTGCGGGTGTATTAAAAGATTTTCATTTTAAGCCGTTCACATATAAAATAGAACCACTCATGTTACGATACAGACTTGCCGATATATCTCAATTAAATGTGCAGGTATCACATGGCAATGCGAAACAAACGCTGGCCGGACTGCAAAAGGTCTGGAATTCCATTGACAAAAAACATGCATTCACATATCGCTTTTTTGAAAATGAATTAAAAGATACATACACAATGCATAATGATCTTACAAAATTCGTAGCGATAGTCGCATTTATGGCAGTAATCATTGCCTGCATGGGATTACTAGGACTTGTATTGTTTATATTAAAACAACGCGTGAAAGAAGTTGGCATCCGAAAAATTCTCGGAGCGTCGGTAACACAACTCAGCATATTGTTGTCAAAAAATTTCGCAAAACTTTTGTTGATTGCCTGCTTAATCGGATTACCGGTTGGCGTTTTATTAAACGAAAAAATATTTCAGGAGTTTGCTTATAAAATAAATCTTATCAGTGGCTACATTATTGGAGTAATTGTTTTATTTATACTGGCGGCCATCACTATCGGATCGCAGATTATTAAAACTGCTTTTGTGAACCCGGTGAAGTCTTTGAGAACGGAATAACCTCACCCCGCCCCCTCTATAACTCCTTTGTGCAGGACATCGAAGTGAAAAAATTATAACCTATGCTAAAAAATTATTTAAAAATTGCTTTCCGCAATCTTGTCAGAAATAAAACCTACACATTACTGAATGTGCTTGGGCTCACAATCGGAATCAGTGCGTGTTTGCTAATCTTCCTCGTTATTCAATTCGAAACCAGCTACGATAATTTTCATCCAAAAAAAAATAGCATTTACCGTCTCGGAACAGAATTTCAATCGCAGGACGGTGTAGGTTATTCAGCTGGCGTGTCGTTTCCCGTGGGACCGCAACTACGTCTCGATTTTCCACAAATAAAAGAAGTCACATCTATATTTAAACTAGGCGACCGGCAGATCACTTTGGAAAACGGATCATCGAATCAACAGAGAAAATTAAAAGAAACCAATATTTATTATACCGAGCCTGAATTTTTTAAAATGTTTAATTTCGGATGGATAGCCGGCAATCCATCCTCTTCACTCAGCGAACCTAATCAGGCAGTATTGACACAGGCCACAGCAGAAAAATATTTCGGCGACTGGAAATCTGCTATTGGAAAAACGGTACAGGTCGACAATAACTATATTTTCAAAATAACAGGTATATTAAAAAACTTTCCTCCCAATACTGATTTCCCGCTAAACATGGCGCTGTCATACAGCTCACTTAAGAATTCAAACCTGAGCAGGAATATGACAGATTGGGTAAGCACTTTCAGTGCAGCATCGGTGTATGTTGTTTTGCCTCCAGAATATTCAATGCAGAAATTCAATACGGATCTAAAATCATTTGCACGCAAACATAAACCTGCCGAATACGGGAAGGACGCTTATATCTCGCAACCACTGAAAGAAATACATTACGACGAGCGGTTTGGCAATTACAATGATCACACGTTCCCGCATTCGTTGATTACAGCGCTTATCCTGATCGGAATTTTTCTTTTGCTAATCGCATGTGTCAACTTTATAAATCTTGCAACGGCGCAAGCAGTAAATCGATCCAAAGAAGTAGGAATCAGAAAAGTTCTTGGAAGCGTTCGTGGTCAGCTCGCATTTCAATTTCTCGGAGAAACAGGATTGATTACGCTTGCCGCCATTGCATGTGCAATATTTGTCACCGCCATATCATTACCTTTTTTAAACACACTGCTTGAAACGAAAATGCCTTTGCAATTTATCGGCAATCCAACGGTGATTTTATTTTTGATCACGGTCCTTATTGCAGTAACCATTCTATCAGGTTTATATCCCGCGTTGATCATTTCAAGATTCAATCCCATCACTGCGCTCAAAAATAAAGTGACGGCAAAAATGATTGGCGGAATTTCATTGAGACGAGTCCTGGTCATTTTGCAATTTGCCATCGCACATGTACTCATTATTGGAATGCTGATCGTTGTTTCCCAGATGGATTTTTTTAAAAATGCTTCATTGGGATTTGATAAAACAGCAGTGATCAACGTACCTGTGCCTGGCGACAGTGCGGGTCTCAAACAATATGCTTACCTGAGAAATAAATTGCTGGAGAATCCTGATATCATGAATGTGAGTTTTAGTTTCGGAAGTCCATCTTCCAACGGCAATTGGAGCAGCGATTTCAAGTTTGACAATTCATCGAAGGCGACCGATTTCAGCGCCAACTTAAAATGGGCCGATGAAGATTATTTCAAAACATACAATTTAAAATTTGTAGCTGGCCGCCCCTATCATCAAAATGATACGGTCAACGAATTTGTTGTGAATGAAACACTCCTTCACAAACTGGGTATCACCGATCCACAAAAAGCGATTGGCAAAAAAATAAATCTTTGGGACGGCCAAAAAGTTTTTCCGATTGTCGGTGTAATTCGCGATTTCAATTCCTATTCATTGAGAAGCCCGATGGCCCCGGTTATGCTGGGCACATGGAAAAGCACCTATGAAACCATCAATATCAAAATAAAACCCGGCACTGAAAAAAACACGCTTGCATACATAGAAAAATATTGGAACGAATCTTTTCCAAAATATGTTTATCAATACCAATTCCTCGACCAGACGATAGCAAATTTTTACAAACAGGAAACGCAATTAACGCAGCTATATAAAATTTTTGCAGGGATCGCTATTTTCATTAGCTGCCTCGGTTTATACGGTCTCGTTTCTTTCATGGCGGTTCAACGCACAAAAGAAATGGGGATACGTAAAGTGCTCGGAGCAACTGCTGTAAATATTGTTTACCTGCTCTCAAGAGAGTTTACATTTTTAATTTTGATTGCATTTGTAATAGCTGGACCTATCGCTTATTTTATAATGAGACGCTGGCTGGATAATTACACGTATAGAATACCGTTAGGTGCATCGATATTTTTTGTCGCGATATTTAGTTCGATAGTGATTGCATGGATAACTGTCGGATACCGGGCGATACGGACAGCCCTGACGAATCCCGTTACGAGTTTGAGAACGGAATAGTTAGTCTTAGTGCCTTTGTGGTTCAAAAAAAGTTGAACCACAAAGGCACTAAGACGCAAAGGAGCGGCCAAACAGGCTAAGAAAAAAACTGAAAAATATGTTCAAAAATTATTTCAAAACCGCTTTTCGCAACCTGATGAAGAATAAAACATTTTCCTTCATCAATATCATTGGACTCGCAACGGGAATGGCTGCCTGTATTACCATTCTTTTATTTGTTGCGTATGAAAAAAGCTTCGACAATTTTCATACAAAGAATATCTATCGTTTGAACGAAGTGCAAAAGTTCGAAGGAATGGTGGCTTCGCAGAAAGTTGGATTGTCTATGTTCCCGATGGGACCCACTATTAAAAATGAATTTCCTGAGATAAAAAATTTTACAAGGATTAATTGGACCGGTAAAATAGAATTGACTAGCGGGAATAAAAGAATATATCTTCCGAATACTTTCTTTGTTGATTCGACTTTTTTTCAGATGTTCGATTTCACTTTACTAAAAGGCAACAAGGCAACAGTGCTTGATAAACCAAACAGTGTTGTGCTGACTGAAGCAAGTGCTGAAAAAATATTTGGCAAAGGAGATCCGATGGGCAAAACAATCACCCATTATGAAGGCGATACGACGAGCTTTGTTGTAACGGGCATCATGCAAAACGTGCCTCAAAATTCTCAATTGCAATTTGACGCACTATTTTCGTTTAACACAGTTTATGATCATCATCCTGAAATGATGAATCAATGGGGTGGAAATTGGCTGGATACCTATTTTGAATTGGCTCCCGGTACAAATACAAACCTGCTCGAAAAAAAATTTCCCGCTTATCTCAAAAGACATTTAACCCGGAACGACAATTGGAAAAATTATGAACTTTTTCTCCTGCCGCTCAAAGATATTCATGCCAATGCATCTGATATCGGTCTGGATTATTTAAATTATCAAAAATTCGATAAGAATTATACGAATATATTTTTTGCCATTGCGCTCACGGTATTACTTATCGCCTGTGTGAATTTCATGAATCTCGCAACGGCAAGGTCTGCAGAGAGAGCAAAAGAGGTTGGTATCCGGAAATCGATTGGCGCTTATCGATGGCAGTTAGCTTTCCAATTTATCAGCGAGGCAATTTTACTTTCGTTAATAGCGGTCGTTCTCGCAGTCGCATTGGTAGAATTATTTCTACCGATGGTAAACACATTGAGTCATCGTAAACTCGCGTTTCCATTATTCACCAATCCGCTAATCCTTCTTCTTATTTTATTGGGAGCCGTTTTGATCGGAGTAGTATCGGGGCTTTATCCTGCAGCATATTTGTCGTCATTTCAACCTGTCAAAGTGCTCAAAGGATCTGCGCAGACGGGCAGGAACAAAAGCAGGCTAAGAAACATTCTTGTTATTGGTCAGTTTGCAACTGCGATTTTTTTAATGATTGCAACTGTATTCCTGATGAGACAATTAAATTTTATGCAAGCGCGAGATACCGGCTTCAATCGCGACCAGGTAGTGACTTTACCATTTGATGATTTGACCTATAAAAATTATACGTCGCTGAAACAAGACTTGTTAAGCAATACACTGGTGTCTGGTGTTACAGCAGCGCAAGATCAATTGGGAAGTCATTTGGATCAGTCGGGCATTCGTTTTAAAGGCAATGGCCCGGAAAGGCAACTAACGTCAACGCGACTGATTGTAGATCCTGACTATCTGAATCTCTACAAGATTTCTTTGTTGATGGGAAGAAATTTTTCAACAGAAAAATCTGCGAACGGAAAGGAATATATCATCAATGAAGCGTTGGCAAAAGAATTATTAAAAGATCAGCCGGGCGCGGATATGTCTTCATTATTAAATAAGGAGTTTGGATTTGATTCCGCCGGGAAAATAGTTGGTATTGCAAAAGATTTCAATTTCAATTCGCTGCATTATAAGATAGAAACGATGTTTATGTTCAACCAGCGTGAATGGGGATTCAACACAATGTCCGTAAAAATAAATGGTAACAAAGCGAAGGAAGCAGTTGCATTTATTCAATCAACATGGAAAAAATATTCACCTGATCGTCCATTCGAATATCAATTCCTCGATGAACATTTCCAGGAAATGTATATGGCCGATACACAGATCACAAAAACAGTCGCAGTATTAGCAATACTAGCAATCATCATTTCTTGTCTAGGATTATTTGGTATGGCTTCTTATTCGGCTGAAAAAAGAATAAAGGAAATTGGAATCCGCAAAGTGCTTGGTGCTTCGGTATCAGGCATCGTTGGAATGCTGTCAAAAGATTTTTTAAAGTATGTTTTGATTGCTGCGCTGATTGCATGGCCGCTTGCATGGTATTGTGTGAACCGTTGGTTGCAGGATTTCGCATATCGCGTAGACGTAAGTTGGTGGGTTTTTGCGATAGCAGTTGTCGCTGCTATTTTTATTGCTTTGATAACAATTAGTTTCCAGGCCATCAAAGCTGCAACATCGAACCCGGTGAAGAGTTTGAGAACGGAATGAGCAATTGTTTTGAGAGGGAAGGTGTAAAGTATGGGACGTAAGGTATAAGGTGCAAGTTATAGCAAGCTGTTTCCGTCACCGAGGAGTCACCGCTATACGCACTTGCATTCTCATACTGCTGCCGCGGGACTCCTCGGTCAGCGATCAACCATACTAGTTAGTAAGATTATGTCATGTAGCTGTGCCTAATTTGCTCCGACCACCACTGACTGTGTTAAGTAAGTTTTGATGCATGTTGTAAAATGTATAGTCACTGACCGAGGAGTCCCGCAATTACACCGTGAAATTTCTGAATTCGTATGGCGGTGACTCCTCGGTGACAAGGAGCGTAGTTTAGGGACAATGCCTATAATACAATCAAATGATGTAGCATAAATTTCAAATAAACGCCATGTTCAAAAACAATCTCAAAATCGCATTACGAAATCTCGTAAAAAGAAAAGGATATTCATTCCTGAATATTTTTGGATTGGCAATCGGCATTGCCTGCTGCCTGCTCATCTTTCAATACGTGGCATATGAAAGAAGTTATGATAAATTCCAGGACGATGCGAGCCGTATCGTGCGTGTTCGTCTTGATAACTATCAAAAAGGAAAACTAGCTTGGCAATCTGCAACAGCATACCCTCCTATTCCCGCTGCCATGAAAAAAGATTTTCCTGAAGTCGAAGATTTCTGCAGACTAAAACAAGTAGATCTACTTTTATCCAATGAAGCAAGACATGTAAAGTTCAACGAAACAAAAAGCTATTTCGCAGATCCTTCAGTTATAAAAATGTTCAATATCCAACTACTGAAAGGCAATCCAAATACAGCACTTGACGGTCCGGATAAAATACTTCTTTCAGAAACGAATGCAAAAAAATATTTTGGGAATGAAGATCCTTTGGGAAAAAGGCTGACTATGCGCGATAATGCCGTTCATGGCTATGAAGTCACTGGTATATTCAAAGATTATCCGGCCAATTCACATCTTGTCATCAATCATCTTGTTTCTTATTCAACGTTGGCAAAAGAATTACGCGCGCAGGGCGATACCAGTAATGCATCGGAAACAGCATGGGGTTGGTATGATTATTACGATTATATAAAACTAAAACCAGGTACAGATTGGAAGCAGCTGGAAAAAAAATTACCGGCTTTCTGCGAACGTTATATAAATAATGACGAATGGCGAAAAACAAATAATGTAAAAGCGCAATTATATCTCATCCCGCTCAGCGACATCCATCTTTATTCAAATTATAACCAGGAGGTTGAAGTAAATGGTAGTGGAAAATCAGTCGGCTTTCTTTTTATGATATCTTTTTTCATCATCGCTATTGCGTGGGTCAACTATACAAATCTAGCCACTGCACGTTCACTCGAAAGAGCAAAGGAAGTCGGTGTAAGAAAAGTAATGGGCGCCTTGCGCATGGATTTGATCGGACAATTTCTTACCGAAAGTTTTTTGCTCAACCTGCTCGCGTTTGTGTTGGCCTTTGTTGTGGTATTGATATTGGCGCCAGCTTTCAATCAATTGATCGGAACAAATGCGCCCGGTGGGTTTTTCATGCCGGCAAATTATTGGTTTCCATTTCTGTCGATGTTCTTTGCCGGAACCTTTTTATCCGGCGTGTACCCGGCGTTTATACTTTCCGGTTATCATCCCGTGGTTGTATTGAAAGGTTTATTTAAGAATACATCAAAAGGACGAATATTGCGCAAAGGACTTATCGTTGGACAATTTGCGATTTCCGTGATATTGATTGCAGGCACCATCATCGTTTATCAACAGGTGCAATTTATGCGTCAACAAAAACTCGGCGCGGATATTAACCAGACATTGGTGCTAGAAGGCGCACATACACTACGAGATTCCGTTTATCAAAGTGTTTTTCAGCCGTTCAAAACTTCACTGCTTCAACAAAGCGATATCAAAAGTGTGGCGGCATCTTCGAGCGTGATGGGAGAAGAAATTACGTGGACAAGCGGATATACGAGAGTTAGTGCAGAAACCAAACAGGCAATCACTTTATATACCCTCGGCGTAGATTATGATTTTCTCCCGGGTTACGATTTAAAATTGATTGCCGGGAGAAATTTTTCGAGAGATTTTGCCACCGACCAGCGTGCTGTTTTAATCAACGAGAAAGCGGTTGAAATGCTCGGGTTTAAAAATGCCGAAGAAGCAGTGAATGCAAAATTGAGTCGCGGAGACACGCTTACGATCGTTGGCGTGATCGCAAACTACCATCACCAGGGCATGCAAAAAGCGATTGATCCCACGCTGCTTTGGTTAAGACCAAATATTAATCAATATTATTCGGTCAAAATCAATACGACTAATTTGCCACACACACTTGCCAGCATCGAAAAAACCTGGAATAATTATTTCCCAAATGATCCTTTCAATTATTTTTTCCTCGACGATTTTTTCAATCAGCAGTACAAAGCTGATATCCGTTTCGGCCAGGTGTTTGGGTTATTCGCCACACTTGCGATTATCATTGCATGCTTCGGGTTGCTCGGATTATCTGCCTATAACGTTTTACAACGCACAAAAGAAATTGGAATCAGGAAAGTGCTGGGTGCATCGGTACAAAATTTATTGATCCTATTGTCCCGTGAATTTATCATACTCGTATTTGTTTCATTATTTGTAGCGATTCCTGTTTGCTGGATAGTGATGCATAACTGGCTGCAGGATTTTGCCTATCGGATAACGATCAGCGGATGGGTATTTATCCTGGCAGGATTTCTCGCAGTCCTTATCGCACTTGCGACAGTTGGATTTCAGGCATTGAAAGCATCGATGGCAAATCCGGCGAAGAGTCTGCGGACGGAGTGATTGATGTTTCGATTTTTTTGAAAAGAAATATTCAATAATCAATATTCAACAATCAATGTTCAAGGGTATTCAGATCAAAGAGCACGATGAATTCATACTTGAGCATTGATTGTTGAATATTGGAATAAAAATTCATTTTAAACTTTACCAATGCTAAAGAGCTATTTTAAGATTGCGCTGAGAAATCTTTTGAAGAATACGGTTTTCAGCATGATCAATATCGTCGGACTTTCCTTTTCAGTTGCTTGTTGCCTGCTGCTATTTTTTTATGCGAGACATGAACAATCTTATGATGCCTTTCACATCAAAAAAAATCGTCTTTTCCGTTTAGAGATGACCAATTTTTGGGGCGAAAATAAAGAGGCAAGCAAGCATCTTTTTTCTTTTCTGACAAAAGATAATGATATTAATTATGGAATAGAATTTCCATTGGTAGTCGCCACCGACATGCAAAATTCCTTTCCTGAAATCGAATCCATAACAGCCATTGATCTGCATAATCAATCACAATTAATAAGAGCAAATAACCAGGTATTTAAAGAAGAGCATGTCTTGTATAGCGACGAAAATTTTTTCAACCTACTTTCATTTAATTTGATACGGGGCAATGCGAAGAACATTTTCTCCTCAAAAAATAATATTGTCATTTCGGAGCAAACAGGTAAAAAATATTTTGGCAATAGTGACCCAATGGGAAAATTGATTCGATTTGCCAATGATACCAGCAATATTTTTACAATAGCCGGAATCGTTGAAAATGCTCCCGCTAATTCTAGTGTCCAATATGATTTGCTATTGCCAAACACCGCCGCAAGGGATTACGAGCAAAATATAAAAGAAAGGTTCAATAACCAGACTCATGTCATGATCGTGGGTTTGAAAGAGAACGTGAATGTTCCTGCATTCCAAAATAAAATGAACAATTGGGTAAAAACTTACTTCACGGAACCTTTTAAAGCACAATACGGAGCGGGTATGTCATTTGATTTTAACAAAATGCGTTGGAGCCTAAGACCATTGGCGGATAGTCATTTTAATATTTCAAGGCCATGGGGTCACTATACGAATGCAAAAAATATTTACCAGCTAATATGCCTTGCCGTTATAATATTATTTCTTGCGTCTCTGAATTATATACTGCTCGCCATTTCCAATGCCGCCGAACGTTCGCAAGAAATAGGGGTAAGAAAAGTGATGGGCGCAGGACGAAAATCTATCATCATTCAATTTTGGGTGGAAACACAATTGATCATTTTTATTGCAGTGTTCATTGGATTATTCTTGTGCAAATTATTTCTTCCATTATTTAATAATATGATTGAGAGCAATTTTCACATACATGAATTTTCCTGGAAAGAAATTATACTTGCATTGCTGATACTTTCATTTGCGTTGGGAATCCTCGCTGGTTATTATCCAGCGTTGATTATATCAAAAATGAAACCGCTTTCTATCATGAAAAGTTCTCAGACATTCAAAATAAATCCGCGCCTATCGAAAGTCCTGGTGATTGTTCAGTATACAACATGTGTGGTATTGATGATTGCTGCTTTTGTTATTACTAAGCAAATGCAGTATATAAATAACAAGGATCTTGGTTTCGATAAAGAGCAAGTACTGATGGTTGAAAATCCTTCTTACGATCCTAATTTTGGAAAAAACGCCGATATACAATTGGCTGCATTTACAAAAACGCGTCCCGCCATCACCCATTATTCCGCTATGAATGCGGGACTAACTGGCGGATTTAACTCAACAGGTTTTACACTGAATGGCGAACAAAAGAGAGTGCGTTATATCAATGTAGATTATAATTATTTTGAATTGTTGGGATTGAAATTAGTCCAGGGAAGATCTTTTTCAGAGAGTATATTAACTGACACATCAACAAAAATAAATCCGATCGTAGTCAATGAGACTTTATTTAATTTGTTGGGAAAAAATGTAAGGGTTGGCGAATACAATGCAGCGCTTGAATCAACTATCATCGGTGTGGTAAAAGACTATCATTTTGAAAGTTTATCCAAAAAAATAGAGCCTCAAATGCACCGACTCGGCAAAAAAAAATTCGGATATTTTATGTTCCGTATAAAGGACGGGAATATGCAGCGGGAGATTGCTAACATCAGGACTGCATGGAAAAAAATAACGAATAATTATCCGTTTCAATATACATTCCTGGATGAAAATATCAAACAGATGTATGAGCCGGAAATGCGTTGGCAAAAAATAATTGAAGCATCTTGCTCTTTCGCTATTTTAATTGCATGTATGGGGTTATTTGGCTTGTCGACCATCAACGCTGCTAACCGGAAAAAAGAAATCGGTATCCGGAAAATATTGGGAGCGAATATCATTGATATTATTTCCTCATTGTCTAAAAGCTTCTTAGTAATCATAATCATTTCGATATTCATTGCAATGCCGCTTGCTTCGTGGCTCATGAACAGATGGCTGGAGGAGTTTGCCTATCGCATTCATTTAAGTTGGCGGCTTTTTTTAATGGCAGGAACCCTTTCACTAATCATCGCTTTGATAACAGTAAGTTTTCAGGCAATAAAAGCAGCGATGAGAAATCCGATAAAGAGCCTGCGAACGGAGTGATTGACGTTTTGGTGGTTTGATTTTTTTGAAAGGAAATATTCAATCAATATTCAACAATCAATGTTCAAGGGTATTCAGATCAAACAGTATGACGAATTCGTACTTGAGAATTGATTGTTGAATATTGATTATTGAATATTTCCGAAACGCTTCCCAACATCAAAACCTATAATTAATTCCAATTCCTCCCAGCCCTCCCGTCACTTCAAGCCTTTGCAATTTGCTATCCATGCGTTTCGTATTCTTATGATGCAACATGTACATCACACAATCCATTACCAATAAAAATCCCCCTTGCACGGCAATGCTTGATCCATATCCGCGAAATTGATCCTGATTTTTCGGATCGCTTTCCCTGTTTCCCCGTTCTCGTAAATAAAATCCGCCGGCGATATAAGCAAGATCGAGGCCGGCATTGAACACATATAATTTTTCTATGGAATGCTGCGCCTTGTAATTTTCAGTAAACCCATTATGCAGTCGCATCATTTTTCGCGCGCTCATATAACCCATGCCGGCTAAACCCAGGTTAATAAAATTCCAATAAGCATTCATTCTCCAGAAATATTTTGCTTCGCCGTTTGTCTGGCCCGCGATGATAAATCCACTGGCAATATTTGCGACGGACCAACCGCCAAGTACTGTCATCGCATTTTTTGTTAACCGATTTCTCGCCTGGCTGGTGCTATCATTAAAATTCTGTTGAGAATGAGCTTCTATGACGAAGACGATAGCTGCAAAAAGCAAAAAGAATTTTTTCATACAATCAATTACGTTCCGGTGTTTTATTTGGTTTATTCCTGCCAAAAAAATACGATTTTTCTACTGTATCGAAACCGGACAGGCCATGTATCGGAAACGAACTAGTTCGTACTCACAATGCACTTACTTCCTTGTAAATCACCGATATTGTATTCCGGCATGTGATTAGGTTAACTGGCAATGGCCTTTAGCCTATAAATTTGCGGTGTTGATGCAACAGAAGTTTATAATCATTGACATTAGGATGATTTGAGGTAGACGAAACTGTAACGATCGTGAAACGTGAGACGTCAAACTTAGAGAAATGCTTAACGCTTAACGCTAAACGCTGAACGCATAACGCAAGACGCTGTTTTAAATTAAGAGTTTCGCATCCGGGTTTTCAGCGTTTAGCGTTGTGCGTTGTGCGTTCAGCATTATTAACACCGGCCAAAAACAGAAATCATGATAGAATTAAAAAGTATTTCCAAATGGGTGAATATCGGTGCTGCAAGAACCTTTATTTTGAAAGACATCAATCTGCAGATCAAAGAAGGTGAATTCATGTCAATCATGGGCCCATCGGGTTCAGGAAAATCGAGCCTTTTGAATATTATCGGCATGCTCGATGAGGCTTCCGAAGGTTCTTATTTTTTTATGGATCACGACGTTTTTAAGCTAAAAGAAAAACAGCGTTCACAACTATATAAATCGCATATCGGGTTTGTGTTCCAGGCGTATCACCTGATCGATGAGCTAACGGTGTATGAAAATATTGAAACGCCGCTGATATATCAAGACATCAAAGCATCTGAACGCAAAGCGATCGTTGCTGATATCATCGATCGATTTCAGATTGTAGGAAAGAAAGATCTTTTCCCAACACAATTATCCGGCGGACAGCAACAACTTGTCGGCATCGCGCGCGCGTTGGTTGCAAAACCTAAATTGATTCTTGCAGATGAACCGACAGGAAATCTCAATTCCAAACAAGGCGAAGAGATCATGGAATTATTCAAAAAATTAAATAAAGAAGATGGAGTAACCATTTTGCAAGTAACGCACTCGGAAAAAAATGCTGCTTATGGTTCTCATATCATCCATTTACTGGATGGAAGAATTGAAAAAATAAACCAATCCTGACCGCATTTTTTTAAATGACCAGGCAGGAGAAATCAACTTTACAAAAGAAGATTATGCAAAAACAAAAGGCTTTCGTTTTATCTATACTTGCTTTTTTATTATTGAATTTGAGTTACGCACAGGATACTACTTCGATTGGTAGTACGCTTACATTGCAACAGAGTGTTGATATCGCGATCAAGTATAACTTACAGGTATGGACAGCCGAATACCAGATGAAAACGAGTAAAGTGCAGTCCAACCAGGCAAAAGACTATTTACTGCCATCACTCTCCGCCAACGGATCATATGGAATAAATTTTGGAAGAAGCATCAACAACTTCGATAACTCCTATATTAACCAGCAAACGAATGTTGCTAACTACGGAATTAATGGAAGCCTTCTTTTATTCAGCGGCTTGCAGGTGTACAATAGCATCAAGCAAACAGCGTATGCGTATGATGCAAGCAAATTGGATTGGCAACAACAAAAAGATAATATTACACTGGCTGTTATTCTTTCTTACCTGCAAGTATTGAGCAACCAGGATTTGCTTGCTATTGCCAGAAGCCAGGCCACGGTTGATTCTGCACAAGTGGAAAGACTCAAAATACAAAATGCAGAAGGCTCCATTGCACCATCTGCATTATCGGATTTACAGGGACAATACGCCGGCGATCTTGTAAATATTGCAAATAGTGTGAATGCAGTAGAGCAATCCAAAGTAAATCTTTTTCAATTCCTGAATGTCGCTTATAAGAGAGATGTCCAATTGGAAAGGATCCCACTCGATGTGCAGGTACCTGAATATCCCGCGAATCCTGACAGCATTTATCAAACAGCAGTCTATCTTTTGCCTTGGATAAAATCTGCCGACCTCAGGATAAAAGTTTACGAGAAAGCATTAAGTGTGGCAAGAGGAGTTTATTATCCTTCGATCTCTCTGAATGCAGGTATTCAATCATCCTATTCGAGCGCTGCATCGAACCAGGTGCCGGGATCATTTTTCAATGATACATCCAACAGTTATGTAACAGTTGGCGCCACCGATTATAAAGTTATTAACCAGCAGCAACTTTTCAGCGCTGTGAAAATTCCTTTCGGTGATCAAATGAAAAATAATCGTGGTGAATATGTTTCTCTTTCTATCAATATTCCTATTCTGAATTATTTGAGAGCGAGAAATAATGTGAAGCAGGCAAAAATAAATCTTGAAAATCAGCGAGCGGTTTCACATAACACACGTTTACAATTGCAGCAAATGGTGGAGCAGGCTTACCAAAATATGATCGCCGCGCATGATCAATATAAATTTTATAAAGACCAGGTTGTAGCATATACCGAATCATTTCGCGCTGCGGAAATAAAATTCAATGCGGGCGCAATCACATCGGATCTTTATCTCATCGCAAAAAATAATATGGACCGCGCAACGACGAACCTTTCTGCTGCGAGATATAATTATTTATTCAGGACAAAGATTTTGGATTATTATCAGGGAAGACTGACGTGGTAAGTTGTGTGGTTGAATAGTTGAATGGTTGAATAGTTGAAGAGTCGATTG
>JAFDYD010000049.1:24226-28829 GCA_018267615.1 Bacteroidota bacterium
CAATCGACTCTTCAACTATTCAACTATTCAACCATTCAACCAATCAACTACTCAACCCCTCCCACTTCAACCCGCAGCCATTCACTCAAATGCGCAGATATCTTTTCTGCTTCTACCATAAATCCATCGTGACCATATGCTGAATCGATTTCTATCAATGTTGAATTGGGAAGATGAGCCGCAATAAATCTTTGTTCATGCAGCGGACAAAGAATATCACTATCGATACCGATGATCAATGTTGTTTGTTTAATCTCATCCAGGATGGATTCCAATTTTTTATTCCGTCCCCTTGCAAGATGGTGACTATCCATAGCCTTTGTTAATAACCAGTATGAGTATGCGTTAAATCTGTTCACCAGTTTATCACCCTGGTAATTTACATAAGAAGACGCTTTATAATTATCAAGTTTTTCAATGTCGTGATCAGATTGCTTTTGCGCGAGAATACCATAATTACGATAAGTGAGAATACCAATTGCACGTGCTGCTTTCAATCCTTTTTTTCCAGCATCGGGTGAAAGGCTTGTCCAGCTTGCATCCGCTTCAATCGCCAATCGCTGCGCCGTATGCACGGCAATACCCCAAGGGCTCTCTGTAGATGAAGTGGCAATTAAAAAAAGATTATCGATCAAATCTTTTTCCATCACCGCCCACTCCATCGCCTGGTAACCGCCCATACTTCCACCCATCAGCAAAAAAATATTTTCGATACCGAGATGTTTTCGAAGCAGGATATGCGCTTTTACCATATCGCGAATCGTGATCATTGGGAATTTACTGTAATAGGGTTGCTGAGTTGAAGGATCGATACTGAGAGGACCGGTTGTTCCATAACAAGAGCCGAGAATATTCGCGCAAACAATAAAATATTTTTCCGGGTCGATGCAGTGCTTTTCACCAACGAGTCCGGGCCACCAACGCGCTACCTCGGCGTTCGCTGTTAATGCGTGACAAATCCATACTACATTGCTTCCGTCCGCATTGAGACGTCCGTAAGTTTGATAAGCAATGGATATACCGGGAAGCGTTTGTCCATTTTCAAGTTCGAAAGGCTGATTGTATTGAAACTCCTCCATTATCGAAATTCTATATTTAAGGATGCAAAATAAGGGCTTGCATGAATTACATTTGCAAAAATCTTTTCAATGATACATATTGAAGTGAATCGCAGGCATGGCGACTACGGTTTTGAGGCGGCAGACGCTTTTGGACATACTGTGAGACTGGATACCAGCCCGGAAACAGGTGGCGAGAATTATGGTGTTCGACCGATGCAAATGTTATTGATGGGGCTCGGTGGCTGCAGCGGTATCGACATCGTTTCGATATTAAAAAAACAAAGGCAAACGGTAAAAGGATTTCGTATGCTGATCGATGGTGAAAGGGAGAAAGGGAAAGAGCCATCATTATGGGAAAATATCAGCATCGTATTCGAGCTTACGGGAGATATTGATATCGAAAAAGCAAGAAGAGCCTGTGAACTTTCTGTCGAAAAATACTGCTCGGTAGCGGCGACGTTGACCAAAGCCGGGTGTAATATTAAATGGGACGTGAAAGTGGTGGGTGGGTAGGCTGATTGGTCGATTGGTCGATTAGTGAAAGTAATCACCCCGTCAGCGGTCGAAGACCCTGACGGCGGTGTGAAGTCGGAAAGGCTACTAGTCAATTGTAGCGGATAGATTTAATATGGAATCAGGTTTGCGCAACTTATCGACGAATCAACTCAATCAACTCATACCTCAATCAACTAATCAACAAACAAATTAATTCAACAATGCATCCAACAACAAAAGTTATCCGTACACGAACCAATCGGACTGATGAAATGGAACATTCTTCTCCATTGTTTTTAACAAGCAGTTTTTGCTTTGACAATGCAGAAGAAATGCGCGCCGCTTTTGCTGATGAAACTGATGACAATATATACAGCCGTTTCAGTAATCCTAACGTCACAGAATTTACCAACAGAATGTGTGCGCTCGAAGGCGCGGAAGCCGGATTTGCTACTTCATCCGGAATGAGCGCTGTATTTGCTTCATTCATGACGTTTTTAAAAAATGGTGATCATCTTGTTTCCTGCAATGCAATTTTTGGAAGCACGCATACGGTGATCACAAAATATCTTCCCAATTTCGGCATCAGTTATACATATGTTCCCGCTGGTGATACCAAAGCATGGGAAGCAGCCATTCAGCCAAATACAAAAATGATTTATCTCGAAACGCCTACCAATCCTGGTTTGGATATCATCGACCTGGAATTTGCGGGTAAGCTTGCCCGTAAGCATAACCTGATTTTGAATGTCGATAATTGTTTCGCGACACCGGTCAATCAAACGCCGATTGAATATGGAGCAGATTTAGTTGTCCACTCAGCTACGAAGTGGATCGACGGACAAGGGCGTGTTTTGGGTGGTGTGATCGTTGGCAAAAAAGAACTGATACATAATATTTATTTATTCTGCCGGAGCACGGGCCCGTCGCTTTCTCCATTCAATGCATGGGTATTGAGCAAAAGCCTGGAGACGCTGGATGTCCGCATGGAGCGACATTCTTCCAATGCATTTTATCTTGCGCAGCAGATAGAAAATCATCCTAAATTATCATGGCTAAAATATCCTTACCTGCCTAGTCATCCACAATATGCGATTGCAAAAAAACAAATGAAAAATGGTGGTGGTATTTTTTGTTTTGAATTGAAAGGTGGATTGGAAAGCGGAAGAAAATTTTTGGATAATCTTTCACTGTTATCGTTAACCGCAAATCTCGGCGACAGCAGAAGCATCGCATCACACCCTGCAAGTACAACCCACGCAAAATTAACTGAACAAGAACGGCTGGCAGTGAATATAACGCCGGGGCTTATACGCATTTCCGTAGGACTGGAACACCGCGATGACATATTGAAAGATATTTTGCAAACGCTGGATAAATGCGAACCATGATTGCCCGATTTTAAAAGATTATGAGGAAAATTGAATAGCTGATTGAGTTGATACATTGATTAGCATCTGCGTTTTGGTGAAATGACAAACTGCACAGACTAGTCAACCTATCAACTCAATCAGCTATTCAACTTTCCTCATAATCTTTTAAAATCAGCTAAATCATGGTTCACTTGTACTAATCCCCCCAAATCTCCCCTTTTCCTTCGAGCCACAATTTCACGAGTTGTGTTGTTACTGATTTTGGACGTTCGAGTGGGAAGCCGAGCGCTCTGTCCCAGCAAAGGCTTGCAAGTACACCCAATGCGCGGCTCACACCGAATAATACGGTGTAGAATTCATATTCAACAAATCCGTAGTGAACGAGCAACGCACCGCTGTGCGCATCTACATTTGGCCAGGGATTTTTAATTTTCCCCAATGATTCAAGTACGGGAGGCACTGCTTCGTAAATATTCCAAACCGTTTTCACCAACGGATCATCAGGCAGATGTTTTTTCCCGAATTCCATTTGTGCAGTGAAGCGTGGATCAGTCTTGCGAAGTACTGCGTGACCATATCCCGGAACAACTTTTCCTTCGCCCAATGTTTTTTGAACATAGGCAACAATTTGTTTCTTGGTTGGCAATTCTGTTTTCAATTCTTCACGCATCTCCAATATCCATTTGATCACTTCCTGGTTAGCAAGTCCATGTAATGGTCCTGCCAATCCATTCATACCGGCAGCAAAACACAAGTATGGATCAGCGAGCGCAGATCCTACCAGATGCGTCGTATGTGCGCTGACGTTACCTCCTTCATGATCTGCATGGATGGTCATATACAAGCGCATTAATTCCTTAAAAGTTTCGTCTTCATACCCGAGCATATGCGCAAAATTTCCGGCCCAATCCAGTAGTCCATTCGGATGTATATGATCTTCTCCTTTATATTTCCTGCGATAGATATATGCAGCAACACGCGGCAAGCGTGCGATCAGGTTCATTGAATCATCAAACACAGCTTCCCAATAATCCTTCTTATTCATTCCTTCCGCATATTTTTTTGCGAACTGGCTTTCAGTCTGCAGAGCCATGATCGCAACGACAAACTGTGTCATCGGATGTGTGATAACCGGCAATGCTTCGATAGCCGCAAATACATGGTTGGGAACGTGACTGCGTCGTTGCCAGTTGGCTGTTAATTCATGCACATCATCTTCATTAGGCAATTCTCCCAATAACATCAGGTGAAAAAGTCCTTCTGGCAAAGGCTCACGACCCTTTGGAGCTTTAGGTAATTTTTTTTGAATTTCAGGAATTGAATAACCGCGAAATCTTATACCATCTTTTGCATCCAGCAACGAAGTTTCACTTACAAGTCCGGTCATACCACGCATGCCCTGGTAGATCTGCGACAAGGTAACTTCCCCGATTTTTTTATCTCCATGCTTCTTGAGGATATCTTTGATTTCGGCAGCTACAACATCTGCCTTCGATTTGAATCTGTCTTTTATTGCTGCCATGACAATCTATTTTTAGAAATTTTGCGATCGGAAATGAATCGATGATTTGCCGCTAAAGTTAGCGCAAGACGGTTGGACGGCAAAGGAATGGATGGAAGTTTATTTGCATGAAGTTTTAAATGGAGGCAAGTTGAAAAGTTGAATGGTTGATC
>JAFDYD010000049.1:28858-31251 GCA_018267615.1 Bacteroidota bacterium
GATCAACCATTCAACTTTTCAACTCGAATATTCATCTACTTCGGCGCTCGCTTATACAGCCAAAACGCAAGCGCAGAAAATATAATATTTGGTAGCCATGCGGCCAATATCGGCGAGAAATTGCCTTTCACGGAAAACGTAACAGAAAATTTATCCATCACCACAAAACTGGCTGCTAATACGAGGCCGATCGCGAGATGCAGTCCGCTACCACCGCGGATTTTGCGCGTTGCAAGAATAGCGCCGATCATGGTCATGATGATTACGGAAAACGGAGTCGCATCACGATGAAATCTCTCTTCCTTATAAGTATTGAGTCCTTCGGAACCCCTGATTTCTTCCATTCTTATAAATTGTTTTAACTCTGGTGTTGTCAATTTATCTTTTAGGTATTGATCACGTTTCAATTCCTTAGGAATAACATTCAGGTTGATGTGCATACTATCGATCTTCTTCGCGCTTTCCTGTAATCCGTCAAAATTTCGTTGAATAATATTTTCAAGTCGCCAGTTTTTTTTCGAGGTGTCCCACCGTATCTGTTCAGCCCGCAGATTATAATATACTTTGTCGTCTTTTACTTTAGACAATGAGAATCCCGATGCAGATTTGCGCACCGTATCGTAATAGTGCAGAGACACAAAAGTATTTGCATCCACACGCAGATAATAATTATTCGTCCTATATGGGTCACCGTTATATGAGCTGTTGCGATCGATATACGTAGCCTGGAAGCTGGTGCGGATTTCTTCCGCTCGCGGAACCCAGAATTGCGCCGCCACCCAAAATATCAGGGCCAATACTATGGAGCCAATTAAATATGGGCGCAACATTCGATTGTAATTAACACCGCCCGCGAGGATTGCAATGAATTCGGATTGGCCGGCCATTTTACTGCTGAAATAAATTACAGCGATAAAAACCATCAGCGGGAATATCATCGACATGATGAATGGAATGAAGCCGATGAAATAATGCGTGATGAGTTCCCATGTACTCAAGCCGGATTTTACAAAATCATCTGCCTTTTCGCTGGTGTCGATCACCACTGCAATCGTGGTGATTGCAAGCATCGTAAATATGAAAGTGCTGAAAAATTTTTTTAGTATGTACCAATCCAGTTTCTTCATGAATGCTGATAGCAGGCAAAAATAATGCAAAAAGAAGAAGGTGTGAAGTGAAGAGTTTGTGAAAGATGGGGTTGAAGAGAAGAGCGAAGAAACAGAGCGGACAGCGCACAACCCTTCGCTCTTCGCTCTGTTTCTTCGCTCTTTCTTTCAACCAATCAAAGTCCCGCATAAATAATCAACCCCAATCCCGCTATAAAAAATAAAAACATCCAACCGATCAGGCTATTTGTATTTTTTGGCGCTTTACTAAATTCTTTCCATACAAATACACCCCACAATGCAGCAATCAATGTCGCTCCCTGTCCAAGCCCATAAGAAATCGCGGGACCTGCTTTGCCTGCGGCAATCAGGTTTAAGGAATTTCCGAGTCCCCATATTAGGCCGCCCAAAACACCAACGAGATGTATGCTGAATTTCCCGGAGAAATAATCTGCATAAGTTACCGGTGGACCGGCAAAAGGTTTTCTCATCAGTATTGTATTAAAAATAAAATTGCTGAGCAGAATTCCCAATGAAAAAATAAATGTGGCAGTATAAGGTGTCATCTTACCGATAGCAGGCGATTCGAAATTTTGCAAATCCATTGCGGAAGCAACAAACCTGTAAAAAAATGACATGAGTATTCCGGCAACGATACAAAGACCAATGCCTTTGGCCGAAACACTCTTATTTCCTGCATTCAATTTTCGATATGCCATCGCGTTCAGAATAATGGCCACCATAACCAATGCAACTCCGGCAAAAAGAAAAACAGGATTTCCTTTTTGCGCACCAAAATAATTTACAAAAACGCCAAGTACCAATGCAAGTCCAATGCTCAATGGAAATGCCACTGCAATGCCGGCAATGGATATAGCTGCTGAAAAAAGTATATTGGCCGCGTTGAACACCACACCGCCAATCAATGCACTGATGATATTGGATGATGTTGCCTGGGAAAGATCTGTAATAAAACTTCTTCCTTTGTCGCCAGTGCTTCCAAGTGTCAGAGCGCTGATCAAAGAAAACAAAACAATACCGATGACATAATCCCAATAAAATAATTCGAAGCGCCATGTTTTGCCAGCTAATTTTTGTGTGTTCGCCCACGAGCCCCAGCATATCATGGTGATAAAACAAAATAAAACGGCTATGGAATAATTTTCGATGATGAACATAGAACCGAGATTTATGAGATTTGAAAAAGGGTTATCAGGAAATATTTATGATTCTTACAAGGACTACAACCTGCCTATGTGTACCTATGTGCCTACTGTGCCTATGTGG
>JAFDYD010000004.1:0-179560 GCA_018267615.1 Bacteroidota bacterium
AATCCCATTCATCTCATCAATCCCGGTTCAGATAATTTATTCTACGCCCGGTTTCTTTCCGTGTTCTTCTTCTTGTTGATGTTCGCCTTCTTTTACCGGAGCTTTGGTTGAATCTTGTTGGACGTGATAAGGGTCGTATTTATTTCTGAGGTTTTTATAAGAATTGCCATCCCACAAAAATGCCGCGAGGAACCAGATGAAAAGCATTGCAGGAATTGCGATGGTCATGATCAGGTTGCGAATTTCGTGTCCTAAGTGCATGAATTCGGCAATGATAAAAAACGCTTTGGCCAAAGTACCAATAACAAACAATCCATTCAGCAGATGCTTGCTTATAAAATGCGTTTCATAATAAACGATCGCAAGTATCAATTCAATAACAGTAATGATCAACAATATCCAAAATGTTCTCCAGATTATCTTAGTAGAAAAATTGGACTCGTGGCCTTCTGATGCTGATGTATGTGAATTTTCCATGTTATGCGTTAAACTGTTTCAACAATTATAGTAAATAGAAGCAGGTGAATACGAACACCCAAACCAAGTCAACGAAGTGCCAGTATAATCCTGCTTTTTCTATCATCAGGTAATGGCCTCTTTGTTCGAATACTCCGCGCCATGTCATGATCAGCATGATGATATTAATGATCACACCGGAGAATACATGGAATCCATGGAAACCCGTGATTGTGAAAAAGAAATTTGTAAAATTGGTTGAAGCCTCGCTGCCATTGATATTATGGAAAGGATTTCTTCCCCACCATGCGCCTTCAGCGTGCAAGTGCGTCCATTCCCAAGCTTGGCAACCTAAGAAAGCAAGTCCACCAATAATTGTGAAGAACATCCATTTCATTACACCTTTCTTGTCATTGTTGTGACCCGCACCCACAGCCAATACCATGGTAACAGAACTCATGATCAAGATAAAAGTCATCAGACTCACGAACGCCAATGGAATTTTCATTTCTCCGACAATAGGGAATGAACGGAAAACCACATTTGGATCGGGCCATGAGTTACTGGAAAAACGAATGGTACCATAAGAGATCAGGAAGGCTCCGAAAGTAAAAGCATCGCTCATCAGGAAATACCACATCATCAGTTTGCCATACTCTACATTAAAAGGGCTCTTACCTCCACTCCACCATTTTTGTCCAGCTGGTACTGCTTGTGCCATGTTGTTGTTTTAGTCTGGTTCGCAAATTTATTTAACAAATTTTAGAATCATTGGATCCACAAAAAGAAAACGAATAAATAGATCCAAAGTATATCTACAAAATGCCAGTATGTATTAACGATTTCAACCGGTATGCTATCATATGTCCGGATTCTTTTGCTAAACGCTTTTCCAAACATTATTATCAACGCAATTACACCTGCAATAACGTGCAGTGCGTGCAATCCTGCGATGACATATAAAAACTGCGCGGCTCCCGAACCATGAAAAGTGATACCGCTATTCCAGATCATTGAAAATCCGATCCACTGTAATATCACGAACACGACTCCCAGCAATGCGGTGGCGGTTAATAAATTCTTATACCGGCTCATCTCTCTTTCCTTAAATGCTTTTAAGGCCAATTGTATTGTTACGCTACTCAACAAAATAACAGCCGTTGAAAACCAAAAGACTTTTGGAATTTCAAATGTTGTCCATCCTGGTTGGTCACGCTTTACAATATACGCGCTCGTAAGTCCCGCGAACATCATAATGATGCTACCAATCGCTACCCACAAAGTGAATTTGTGAGGATGTATTCTTTTTTGTTGACCACTCACAGAATTTATTTCAATCGATTTGAGCATTTATTGATTCGTTTAGTGCGCGTTTCTTTTTCGTGAGACGTGAAACGATAAACGTAAGCGGATACATTCACGTTTATCGTTTCACGTCTCACGAAAAAAGACTTACGCTGAAATCATATTTTAATCTTGTCAATTAACAACGCCAGCAATACTATCGGCAAATAAATATAACTACTGAACATTACTCTTCTTGCTGCCTGCACTGTCATCTCCTTATATAATCTAACGCATTGCCAGACCATCAACAGATTTGCGAGCAACACGATAGACAAACTGACGAGTCCGCTTATATCAAAAATATATGGCAAGATGCCGACTGGAATCAGTAACAAGGAATAAATAATCGCTTGTATCGCCGAATATTTTGTTTGTCCCTCGTCCGATGGCAACAATTTAAATCCTGCCTTACTGTAATCCTTATGCGCAATCCATGCAATTGCCCAGAAATGCGGGAACTGCCAAAAAAATTGCAGAGCAAATAATGACCATCCGCCCGCACTCAGATCATCATTGCCTGCTGCCCAACCAATAAGGCAAGGCAATGCTCCGGGAATGGCACCGACAAGCACGGCGATCGCACTAATTTTTTTCAGTGGCGTATATACGAAAGCGTATATAAACAAACTGAATGCAGCCAATGCTGCGGTCAAAAAATTAAAATGCCATAAAAGCCATGTGCCAGCTAATCCTGTAATAACTGCAAAAGCGATTGCTTCCTGTACACTCATCCTGCCCGCTGCAACCGGTCTGTTCGCTGTTCTTTTCATTACAGCATCAGTATCTTTTTCCACTGCCTGGTTGATAGCATTAGCACTTCCCGTAACAAGCATACCACCAGCGAACAATATTAAAATTGATTTCCAGTCGTACACAATTACTTTGGGAGCGAGCAAATAACTGATCACTGCAGAAAACACAACCATGAAGCTCAAATTGAATTTGATCAGTAGTTTGTAATCCTGCAATTTGCTTGCTATCTTAAAAGAACTAGTTTGCTTCACGGTTTCCTGCTGCATCAAAAAATTATATTTATTTTCCCACTCCGCCCTAAAGGGCGGAGCTAGTCATTCCAAATTTGCACATTTTCACATCTCCACATTATCAATGCTTGCTTTCGCTCGCACTGATCGGCTCCGTTTGCTGGATAAATTCTCTTCCATCTTTTGCATAGTCATAAGCCCAACGATGTACTTCAGGAATTTCTCCGGGCCAATTACCATGACCAGCATGAATTGGTGTTGTCCATTCAAGCGTATTTGCGCCCCATGGATTTTGTGTTGTAACTCTTCTTCCTTTAAATATTGAATAAAAGAAATTAAATACAAACATGATCTGCACTGCAAACACAATCATCGCCACTGTAGAAATAAAACGGTTGAGCCCGATGAAATTATTAAAAGAATGCCATCCGCTTGTGTCGAGATAACGGCGAGGCATACCCGCTAATCCTTCGTAGTGCATTGGCCAGAAAATCAGGTAAGCGCCTGCAAGCGTCACCCAGAAATGGATATACGCCATTGTATTATTCAGGTAGCGGCCATACATTTTCGGGAACCAATGATAGATACCACAGAACATCCCGAAGAATGCAGACACACCCATCACGATATGGAAGTGTGCAACCACAAAAAGTGTATCGTGCAGATGTATATCCAGTGTTGAATTACCGAGCCAGATACCTGTCAACCCTCCAGAAATAAATAAGCTTACAAATCCTATCGCGAATAACATTGCTGGTGTAAAACGAATATTTCCTTTCCAGAGAGTGGTTAACCAGTTAAACACTTTGATTGCAGAAGGAACCGCAATTAATAAAGTAAGCAATACAAACACCGATCCGAGGAATGGATTCAATCCGGTTACAAACATATGATGCGCCCAAACGAGGAATGCGAGAATTGCAATCGCAAACAAAGATCCTATCATCGCCATATAACCGAAGATTGGTTTGCGCGCATTCACCGACATCACTTCCGATACCAATCCCATCGCCGGCAGAATAATGATATATACTTCCGGATGCCCGAGGAACCAGAATAAGTGCTGGAACAAAATCGCACTTCCTCCTTCGTTTGGTAAAGCTGTATTCGTTGATGCGATGAAAATATCTGACAGATAAAAACTTGTTCCTGCATGGCGATCGAATAACAATAAGATCAAACCGGAAAGTAATACCGGGAATGATAACACGCCTAATATTGCTGTAAAGAAAAGCGCCCAGATTGTTAGAGGCAACCTGGTCATGCTCATTCCTTTTGTACGCATATTCAATATCGTGGTGATATAATTTAATCCACCTAACAGTGATGATACCACGAAAAGCGCCATACCGATGATCCAGAAATCCATCCCCGCTTTCGATCCTTCACTCGCTCCTCCTAAGGCACTCAATGGTGGGTAGGAAGTCCAACCGCCACTAGCGGGGCCTGTTTCAAGAAACAGTGAACACAATATCACTACACTGGCCAACCAGAAAAACCAATAAGAGAGCATATTCAAAAAAGGAGATGCCATATCGCGAGCTCCAATCTGCAAAGGAATAAGGAAGTTCGCGAAGGTTCCGCTAAGACCGCCTGTCAACACAAAAAATACCAATACGGTTCCGTGCATTGTCACCAGTGCATAGTAAGCTTCCGGTTCTATCTTTCCACCCTTGGCCCATTTGCCAAGAATATCTTCTAACCATGGAAAAGTAGAATCAGGATAACCGAGTTGAAGACGAAACAAAACCGACATCGCTCCACCCAGGATGGCCCAGATCATTCCTGTAATCAGGAACTGCTTACAAATCATTTTATGATCCTGGCTGAAAACATATTTAGTAATGAATGTCTCTTTGTGATGATGAACGTCATGCTCTCCATGACCTATATCATGAGAAGTATCTATTCCGGCATGACCATGTAATGTTGCTTCGTTGCTCATCAGAAAATTTTTAGTTGATGGTTTCTCTTTCTCAATTATTTTTCTGCTACCAATTTAGTAGCTGCTTCATTATTCAATTTTGCTGTTTTCATTTGTGTAGAGTCTGACTGCGCAGGAGTAGCAGGTTTTTTGTCGCCCATTACTCTTGCATAGTTTGATTGTTGCTTCGCTCTCCACAAAATAAATTCAGACTGCGTTACTACCTTCACGATACCTTTCATTGAAAAATGTCCTTTGCCGCACATCTGGTCGCAGGAAAGTTCATAATCAAATTCCGGATCATTCAATTTCTTTCTCATTTCATCGGTTGTATATTTCGGTGTGAACCACATGGTGGTCGGAGTGCCAGGCACCGCATCCATCTTCATACGAAAATGAACCAGGCCAACATCATGAATCACATCTCGAGAGTTGATAATTAATTTCACGGGTTTGTTAACGATCAAATACATCGTTGTATTTGTAACGATATCATCGTGTGTTGCAGGATCATCCCAAAGTAAACCGAGTTGGTTGTCTGTTTTATCACTGATATTCTGATAGAATTTTTTTCCAAAAATATTATCCTTACCGGGATAGCGGAAGATCCAGTTAAATTGTTTGCCGGTCACTTCAACCTGCAAGGCATCTTTTGGAGCATCACCGGTGATGCGGAACCAATATAATAATCCGAATCCAACCAAAACGGTCAATGCAATTGCAGGGATAACTGTCCAGATTAATTCCAGTTTATTGTTATGCGGGAAGTAGTATGGTTTTCTTTTTTCAGAGTATTGGTATTTGTATGCAAACCAGAATAGCAAAATTTGTGTGATGACGAATACAATTCCTGTTATCAGGAGCGTAATGTGCAGCATCGTATCAATTTTTTCTCCATGATCCGAAGCCGATTCACCCAATATTTTTCCCTTATACAGTTCATTGCACCAATACACACCGATCAATCCCAACACCAGGAATACGATCATCAAAAAACCATTGATGCGGTTGTTTTGCTCAAAATTTTTCTTTTCCCCCTTTAATATGCCGACATATTCACTCGCCTTTGCAATTTGGAAAGTGATCAGGAAGCCGAGCAACAAAATCAATATGAGAAAAATCGTTGACATAATATTTATCCCGGTTTACTTATTTAATACTGTTGAATGAATAATATCTGCTTTGAAAAGAATTAATTTTTGCCAGCAATCAATTATCCATTTTATACTAAAATATTTATTTCGCAGTTCTCCGATTACGTGTGATGAATAATACTCTCCTTGAAAAAAGGATGATTTTTTGCAAGCAACGGGTACTTGCTCATCACTATTCCTGTTCTCCAAATTATCAGCCCCACAAATCCTGCCGCAATTCCAAAATCAAAAAGATTCATAGGCACATGATTTGGGAAAAGACTTGCGAATACCATCTGGTAAAAATCCAACCAGTGTCCAAAGAGCAAAGCTACTGACATAAATACAAGCGTAGCGTAATTGCGCTTAGAACTTCTCTTCATGTATATTAATATCGGAGCCAGGAAATTAATAATCAGGTTCAGGTAAAAAATTCCGGTGTATGCACCTTCAAATCTTGACCTGAAATAGATAGTTTCTTCAGAAATATTTGCGTACCAGATCAGCATAAACTGAGAGAACCACAAGTAAGTCCAGAAGATAGAGAATGCAAATTGGAATTTACCAAGATCATGCAGATGCTCGATGTTTGTATATTCCAAGTATCCCTGGTTCTTCATATAAATAACAAACAGTGTGATCAATGCCATGCCCGCAACAAAAGTGCTTCCGAATGTGTACCAACTGTACATGGTAGAGAACCAGTGTGGGTTAATACTCATCAGCCAAAGCCATGGCGTAGTGGAAGCAACCGTTAGTGCAAACCACACGATAAAAAGCGAAGCCCATACCGTATTTTTAAAAATATATTTCTTGCCTTCTTCAACGGTTGGTTTAGCGTTGTCAATTTCACGCGACATGTTGCGCATTTTCGCACCGAGCCATATCCACAAACCAATTGTCAAAATTGTCCATACCGTAAAGAATGTAGGATTCAGAAAACCTTTTTTCCCACTGAGAACCGGATCTTTTGCCACTAGGTCTTTATCGAGCCATTCGTAAATGCTGTGCTTTTGACCAAAAATGAGAACCATCAAAATAACAAAACTGATAGCGCCGATCAGAGGTACACAAGCGGAGATTGCTTCAGTAACTCTGCGGAAAGAAATTTGCCAGCCACCCATCGCCAATGTAGAAGCGCATAAAAAGAACATGGCTGCATTCACCACGAGCAAAAAGTAAACACTGTTTTGCAGGAGTGTAGCCCAAAATCTTTTCTGTGCTTCTTCATCGCCATTGCCGTACATGAAAAAGCCAACGATCAACGACAATGCGCCAACGGCCATCAATCCCATTGACCATTGTTTGTAGCGAGAGGGTATTTCAAAATGTTCCTTCAGTGTCATTCGCTTTATATTTTAATAGATCTTCAATTATTTTTTTGCAGTAGAATCCGCACCTGCTACCGCCGGTTTTGGCTTTGCCTGTTTGGATTTGATATAATCAATTACCATCCACCGCTGCCGGCTATCTAACTGTGATGCATAGCTGCCCATTTTATTTTTTCCATAAGTAACGGAATAAAACATCTGGCCTTCTGGCATCGCTTCGTATTTTGCATCGCCGACTAATGTTGCAGGTTTTGCCGGATAAGGTCCGTCGCCGCCTTTATATAATGGTCCGTTACCATCAAGTTTTGAACCATGGCAGATGGCACAATTCACGAGGAACAAACGTTCTGCTTCTATCATCTGATCAGGTGCCAGGTTCGTTACAGGATTTTTTACAAGTTTTGACGCCACATAATTCGTAGAATCTCCTTCTTTGTCTTTCATCAATGCAAAAGGAAATAATTCTCCACGGCGAACAGTACCCGGAACAGGAAGATTGCTATAATGTGCTCCTTGTTTTTTCAACAAATCTTCTTTTTGTTCTGCAGTAACAGAGTAAGTTTCATATGCGCGGCTATAAGCCATATCAGGCATATAAATCCTTCCCGGTTTGCGTCTTACATCGTTGCAACTAATGACTATCATTACCGAAATCATTATAAGCGCTATGATGGATATTTTCTTCGTCGGCATTGTGAATTACGTTTCAGTTTTATGCTAAAGCAGTTTCGTTTTGTTCAAATGGTTGTGTGTCTTTATCGTATCGTCCAAGCCACCATCCTGTTTCTGCGTTTTCGATTTTTGTTTCTATAGCTCCTATACTTTTCAAAAATCCAACTACTTCTGCGTCGTTTGTTTTGCTTGTGCATTCAATAACCATCACAAATAAATCATCGGTTGCTCTCGGATGAAAATGATGTTTTTTCACGAAAGGAGCCATCTGGCACAGATAACAAAAAGTGAGTACCATTCCCACTGCTGAAAACAATACGGTCAATTCGAATGTGATTGGAATCCATGCGGGCAAAGAGAAATGTGGTTTACCACCAAAGTTGATCGGCCAGTCGTATGTGAATACATAACCGATTCCCGAAAGTGCAGTAGTGGTTCCCGTGATACCATAAATGAATCCTGCAGTATGCAGACTCGTATCACGCAATCCCATCGCCTTATCCAGTCCATGAATAGGCATCGGTGTATAGATGTCGTGAATTTTATATCCCGCTGAGCGAACTTTTTTCACCGCAGGAAATAAAACTGCTTCATCATCAAAACAGCCAACAACGAATTTTTTTATTGCCATAGTCTTTTTAGGTTGAGGGAAGAAGGTGGAAGGTATAGGGTGGAAGAAAGCCATACCCTATATCTTATACCTTACACCCTAATGAGCGTGTTCAAATTCATGAGCAAATTCTTCCGGTGTTTCTTTCTCCGCTTCATCCATCTTCTCTTTATAATTTTCTCCTGATTTTTTCAAAATATGTTTGATTTCCGCAACTGCAATTACAGGGAAGAATTTAGCGAACAGGAAATAACAGGTAAAGAATAAACCGAATGTTCCTAAATAGAATCCCAATTCATAGACAGAAGGTGTATAATAAGTACTCCAGCTACTTGGGAGATAATCTCTGTACACTGAAGTCACGATGATCACAAAACGCTCGAACCACATACCGATATTTACAATTACAGACATGAAAAATGTTACTGTAATATTTCTTCTCAATTTTCTGAACCAGAAAATTTGTGGAGAGATTACGTTACATCCCATCATGATATAATAGCTCCAACCTAATGGGCTCGTTAAGTTCACACGGTTTTGGAGAAATGCCCATCCTTCGAATTTATTTTGTCCATACCATGCGATGAATAATTCTGTGAGATACGCGCAGCCCACAATCGATCCCGTCAACACAATGATCTTATTCATGACATCGATATGCTCGAGTGTAATATATTCTTCGAGATGTAAAACTTTTCTTGTGATGATCAACAGTGATTGTACCATCGCAAATCCTGAGAACACGGCACCGGCAACGAAATATGGCGGGAAGATTGTTGTGTGCCATCCTGGAACCACTGATGTGGCGAAGTCGAATGATACGATCGTGTGCACTGACAATACCAGTGGCGTACTCAAACCTGCGAGTACGAGTGATAATGCTTCATGTCTTTGCCAATGTTTTGTTGATCCACTCCATCCGAATGATGCAACGCCATAAAACATTTTTCTCCATTTCAATTTTGCGCGATCACGGATCGTTGCAAGATCAGGTAACAATCCGCAATACCAGAATAAAAGTGAAACGGTGAAATAAGTTGAAATCGCGAATACGTCCCACAACAATGCTGAGTTAAAATTCGGCCAGAGTACACCGCGTGTATTTGGATAAGGCAATACAAAAAATGCGAGCCACACGCGACCCATGTGCCAGATAGGAAATTGTCCCGCGCAGATTACCGCGAAAATTGTCATTGCTTCAGCAGCACGGTTCACCCCAGTTCTCCATCCCTGTCTGAACAACAAAAGAATTGCGGAGATCAATGTTCCGGCGTGACCGATACCGATCCACCACACGAAATTTGTAATATCCCATCCCCATCCGATTGTCTTATTCAGATTCCACTGACCCGTACCATAAATTACTTCTCGCGTTATTGAAAAAATACCGAAGCCTAGTAGTGCCAGCGAAATAATAAATCCGACATACCAAAGTTTGCCCGGATTTGTTTCAATCGGCCTTACAATATCTTCCGTAATCTGGTGATAGCTTTTGTCACCATCTACCAACGCCGGCCTTACCTGTGATTCGTATTTTAATAATGCCATAATTTCTGAGCTTTAGCTTTTAAATATGAGCTGTTAGCTTAATCAATTCTTTCTATGCTGCTTTTCAAAATTTGAAATCTTGAAAAAGTAATTTCTATTATTCTTACTTCTCATTCACCGATTCGCTGATCTTTTCTGTATTACGAACTTTTGCCAGATAATTGACATTCGGCAACACGTGCAATTCCTCTAGCGCATAAAACACGCGCTGCTTATTCTCTGCTCTTGTTTTATTAATCATACTTTGGCTGTCGTTCACATTTCCAAAAACAATTGCATCAGAAGGACAAGCTTGCTGGCAAGCTGTTCTTACATCTTCCATATCTTTCAGCGGACGATTTTCTTTTTTCGCTTTCAATTTTCCATCCTGCAAACGTTGAACGCAGAATGAACATTTTTCCATGACACCTCTTGAACGAACGGTTACATCTGGATTTAAAACCATTCTTGTAAGATCATCATTCATCTGGAATACGACCGGATCAAAATGACCGACGCCATTTGCATCCTGGTTATTTGGGAAACTGTCCGCTCCTGAATAATCGGCCCAGTTGAAGCGACGCACTTTGAATGGACAGTTGTTCGCGCAATATCTTGTTCCGATACAACGGTTATATGCCATTTGGTTCAGACCCTCACTGCTATGGTTAGTCGCAGCTACGGGACAAACGTTTTCGCAAGGCGCGTTGTCGCAATGCTGGCAAAGCATTGGCTGGAATACTGTCTGAATATCATCCGGATCTTCGAGGTTACCACTGAAATATCTGTCAATGCGCAACCAGTGCATATCATGGTAACGCAGCACTTCCGATTTACCAACTACTGCTACATTATTTTCAGCGTGACATGCTACTACGCAAGCACCACAACCAAAACAAGAATTCATATCTATCGACATTCCCCAATGAATTCCCGGTTTGTCATATACGCCGTATAGTGTTCCTTCTTTTTCAAATTTTTCCAAACCACCGTAAGGTTTAAGTTCCTCTTCTCTTTCCTCCAATATTTCGTTAGGTGATTTTTTGAAATCTTCGAGTGTCAATTCTTTGACTACTTCATTACGACCTTCATAAGAAGAATGCGTTTGTGCCTGCGCAACTGGATAAGTTTCATTCGTTGCTTCAAATGAAATATCTGAAACGCTCCACTCAGCGGTAACACCATTAAAACTAATTAATGGAAAAACATTTTTACCCGCACCTACAACTGATCTGCCAATAAACTCAGAAGTGTTTTCTGGTTTTGCGCTTTGTCTGCCCCAACCAACAGCAATTGCAATTACGTTGTCAGGTGTTCCAGGAACCGGCAGAATTGGAAGCGAAATTTCTTTGCTACCGACTTTAATTTTGATAACAAGTCTGTCCGGATGTACTTCGAATTTATCCGCCTCAGATCGCTTACTAAGATCGAATCTATATTTCTTTGGAATACTTTCTTGCTTAATAAATTTCGGGGACACTATCGCATAGTTGTCCCAGTTAGCACGCGTGATTGGATCAGGTAATTCTAATAACCAAGGATTGTTTGCCTGGTTACCGACACCCATGGCCACTGACTGATATAAAACCAATTCAAGATTTCCGCCTTTTTTGATTGAGCCAATTGCTGCTGTAGCTTCTGCAACTTTTGCATTGTTGAATCCAAGTGCTGCTAAAGCAACTGTCGGCTGTTCAACGACGCCATCCTGCAAAGCCTTTTCATAAGCCTCTGTGCTTCCAAGTGTTTTCGTCCAGTATTGAAGAAAATAATTTTCGTATGAAGTATTATTGCCGCTCCATTTTAATAAAGAATCTTCGAAAGATCTTGTTTTGAAAAGAGGATTGATTGTTGGTTGGATCATTGCAATATGTCCAGCCTTTGGTTCCGCATCTCCCCATCTTTCTAAAAAATGTGGAGCAGGAATTGAATACTTGCACAATTCCGCTGTTTCATCAAGACGTTCGTTGAATGAAACAGTAGCTTTTATTTTTTGAAGAGCTGTTTTGAATTTTTCTCCGTCATAATAATCGTAAACAGGATTCACGCCATAGATCAATAACGCGCCAACTTTTCCTGCTTCCATATCCGCGATCAATGCATTCATATCGGCTTCAACTCCCGCATGGGTTTGTATTGGCTTGCCCCAATTGATGGTTGTTCCATTTGCACCGATTGCTTCGTTGATTGCATTGACGATGATCTGAACGTTTGGATTATTACTTCCACTAACAACAAGCGCTTTGCCTTTATTAGCTGCTAAATCTTTTGCTGCTTTGCTGATGCCTGCTTTTAATTTCGGACTCAGCGAAGATGAAGAGGATGAACCACCGCTTAACTCAGCCAACAGCGCAAGAGCAACCGCACCTGCTTCAGAAGGACGATGTGTATAACGGTCATCTGCATTTCCACCAGTCATTGAAAGCATACTTTCAAACTGGTAGTGTTTGCTCATCTCCGGATTTTTTGCATCGATCTTTCTTCCCTGAACATATTGCCATCCGAATTCAACCGGAGATAACCATGTTCCGAGAAAATCTGCACCGAGGCTCACAATCACTTTTGCATTCTCAAATTGATAAGAAGGAATGATTCTTTTTCCATGAGTAGCTTCATTGGCCAATAACATACCGCTGTAAGAATCTGCGTCGTATTGAACATGTTTGCTACCAGGATATTTTGCGAGGAACTCGCCGATAATTTGTTTTGTTGTTGGAGAGTTGATGGTGCTTGTGAGAAGAACTAGAGAACCACTTAATCCTGTCATTGCTTCACCAACCATTTTATCAAACGCTTCAAAAGTGCTCACTTCTTGCGGATCGCCATTCACCATTTGAATCGGATAGTGCAAACGTGCACCATCATATAAGTCTAGAACTGAAGCCTGCACACGTGCAGAAGTTCCGCCTTTTGTAAATGAAGAAAGTTCATTTCCTTCCAATTTTATCGGTCTTCCGTCTCTTACTTTTGCAACAACCGGGATTGCGTTTCCGCCCGAGATATAAGTAGTCGCGTAATAACCAGCCACACCAGGAATCAATTCACTTGCATCTGGTTTGTTGACGTAAGGAATAACTTTTTTTACAGGCATTTCACAACCCGCAGCCAGGGCGGCCGCAGCGGTACTGAATCCTAAATATTTCAGGAAATCTCTGCGCGGAGTTTTAGCATCAAGAAGACCTTGCTTGTCGGCAGGCAGGCTCGCCTCCATCGGCAAATCTTCACGAAATTCATTTTGGGCTGATTGTTTGAATCCTTCACTTTCGCTAAACTCCCCAAAACTTTGCCAGTACTTTTTATCGCTCATTTATTACCAATTTGAAAATTTGAAAATTTCCATACTAACAGACGATCGTTACATCCTTGCGTTGTTTGCGCTTGCACTCAATATTAATAATGACATTTCTGGCATTCTGTGCCGCCGATCTTTTCAACCGTAACACTATCTATAGTACCATTCTTCAGATCATTATGAAACTTTTCATATATACTATAGAATTTATTTCCTGCTCCGGTAGAATCGGGAAAATCAATTTTTGAATTGCGATGACAGTTGATACACCATCCCATACTTAATTCTGCGAATTGTTTTACTTCGCTCATCTCCGTGATGTTTCCATGGCATGTTTGACATTGTACTTTTCCTGCGCGTATGTGCTGAGAGTGATTAAAATAAACATGATCGGGCAGGTTGTGGATCTTTACCCATTCGATAGATTTACCCGGCTCAGTATATTTTCCGGATTTCACATCGTACCCGGTATAGCTATAAAGTTTTTGAATTTCTGCAGTGCCATCAACTGTTGTTCCGTCTTCACGATGAAGTGCCTCTCCTTTGTATTCATTGATGGCAGCATGACAGTTCATACAAATATTTAATGAAGGAACTCCTGCATGCTTGCTTTCCCATGCACCACCGTGGCAATACAAACAACTGATCTGGTTGGTGCCCGCGTGTACTTTGTGTGAGTAAAAAATGGGTTGCTCAGGCTGATAATTTTTTGTTCTTCCAAGACCAATAGCGCCTTGCACAACATAATATCCTCCTACAACAAATAATATAAGTACAACAAATGTGATATACACTTTATTTCTGTAGAACGGAATCGGCTCCATCGCCGGAATGCCTTCCTTATCATCAGATAATTTTTTGAGACTGCTGTTCACCTGCAACAACACAAACATGATAACAGCAAGAATCAGTGTGAGTACACCATATAATAAGCTATTATCATTTTCCTGATCTTTAGTACCGCCGCCGCCATTGTCTGCTGGAGCCGCAGTTGGTGCCTTATAAGTCTCAACATAATTTAATATAGCATCTATTTCCGCATCGCTCAGATTTGGAAAAGTATTCATTGGCGTCTTGCCAAAACTTACATAGAGATCATTGAAATATTTATTGCCCGTGCCGAGTACAGCTATATTATTCTTGATCCACGCATGCAGCAATGCTTTATCGGTAACTCTGCTTGTAACTCCCTGTAAAGCGGGACCTGTTAATTGTTTAATGGGATTGTGACAGGAGGCGCAATTCGCCTGGAACAAAGCCTTTCCATCCTGAGCCCGCAAACCACTGATCGAAACCACCGCAAAGAGAAGGATATAAAAAAGTTTTTTAGCAATTAGTCTGTAATGAAGCATATATACAGTCTGTTGTATAAATGTGAAAAAATCTCCTGAGTTGGCTGCAAAAATAAGTCAGGAAATCAACAAAATATCAACATGCAAAAATTTTTTTTTCCCTTGTCTGGCTTGCGTTTCAGCCGATTATGCTTTTTCGACATTTTTCAATGTCACGATTTTGTCAGCAAATTTGTTGAGCCATACATCTTCATTTCTGCCCAATTTATTACTCAAATTTTTGCCACATCTTTGCAAAAAACTAAACCGAATTATAGCATGACTGCCAAAACTCAAGCAATAAAAAGATGAAAGAACAAACCGGTTCAACAAAGCGGATTGCGATTTTTGCTTCAGGTAAAGGCAGCAATGCTCAAAAGATAATTGATCATTTTCGTTCCTCAACCTCAGTTTCTAAAAGTGTTGATGAGTTTAAGACTAAGGTTGAGATTGAGCTGATCGTTTCTAATAAACCCGATGCCGGTGTTGTAAAAATCGCTCAAAAAGAGAAAATTCCTTTTATTATTATTGACAAAGAAAAATTTTTTAGGGGAGATGCATATCTTCCCGAACTGAAGGAAAAAAAAATTGATTTCATAATACTTGCAGGATTTTTGTGGAAGATACCACAGGCATTGATTCATGCATATCCAAACAAGATCGTCAATTTGCATCCTGCTTTACTTCCAAAATATGGTGGAAAGGGAATGTATGGTCAGCGTGTACACGAAGCTGTGATAGCTGCGGGGGAAAAAGAAAGCGGCATCACGATTCATTATGTGGACGAAATTTATGATCACGGAAAAATAATTTTCCAGGCTAAATGCGTCGTGACAGAAAATGACACCGCAGAATCACTGGCCGAAAAAATTCATGCGCTGGAACATACTCATTTTCCGAGGGTGATTGAAGAGTTGATAGGAATGCAAAATATAGTTAAAAGATCATGACGCGAACCAGTTTTTGCAGTTTTGATAGTAATATCACAGATTAAACCATTGCTATTGCGCTATTTTTTATATAAAATTTTACCGGCATTTTTATTCGTTCTGCTTGTTCTGTCTAATCGGGGTGCAATGGCGCAACAACAAGTTACGATCAGGGGAACTGTATTTAATATGTATAAGACGAGTCCGCTAGAAGCCGTAACCGTTTTAAGTACTTCCGGCAAAGCGACCGTTACCGATTCCAACGGTAATTATGTGATCGTAGTGAGTGAGAAAGATTCGCTATCTTTTTCTTACCTGGGAAAATCAACGATCTATTTTCCGGT
This sequence comes from Bacteroidota bacterium, assembly GCA_018267615.1. Lineage (GTDB taxonomy): Bacteria > Bacteroidota > Bacteroidia > Chitinophagales > Chitinophagaceae > Puia. The sequence continues at coordinate 15,877 of JAFDYD010000004.1, forward strand.
AAGCGCTATGAATAAATTAACCGGTTTTGATATTGCGTTGCATGTTGGCACCGATCTAAAAGAAGTGCGCATTGCTCCGCGCAATTATCATATGGACTCGCTCCAAAATAGAAAGGATTATCAAAAAGTTTTTGATTATCACAAACCCGGACTCACGCTAACCAGCCCCGGACAGGGCCTTGGTGTTGGATTTGATCTCGATGCCATCATCAACGTTTTTCGTTTTCAGAAAAACAGGCGCATGCTTGCTTTCCAGAAAAGATTGGTGGAAGAGGAAGAAGATAATTTTATCGATCATCGCTTCAATAGATCTCTCGTAAAAAAAATAACCCGCTTCGACGACAACGACCTCGATTCTTTCATGGTGAAATACAAACCTTCTTATGAATTCACCAAAACTACTTCCGACTACGAATTTTACGACTACATCAAATTAGCAGCAAAAGAATTTAAAAGTATGAAGAGCAAAGGCGAGATGAGGAAGAATAGGATTATGAAGGAAGTGAGGGATTAGTTGAATGGTTGAGTAGTTGATTAAGTTGAAAGGTCGATATGTCGATTGGTTTTTGGTTTTGAACCATGATTAAAAGGATTGAAAGATTAGCATGAAGCTCTACGAATTTCTAAAGTATGGATCGATGATCATCTTGCCGTTTGTAAACTTCATGGTAATCTTTCAATCCTTTTAATCATGGTTCAAAACCAAAAACCAATCGACATATCGACCTTTCAACTTATCGACTCATCAACCATTCAACTCCTCAACTCAGTCAACTATTTTTCCTAACTTCCTCCTCTAAAACACCCCCCGTTCATGAAAAAATATTTTTTTCTTGTCGCAGTTATTGTGATTTGTTCAAGGCTTTCTGCGCAAACAAAAGTGTATCCCGTATTAACGGAAGCAAAACCTGAAACAGCGGGTATGTCGCCGGAAAGATTAAAAAGAATTGATAACCTGATACAGGAATATGTCAACAATGGTACGATCCCCGGTGCGGATGCAATCATTGTGCACGATGGAAAAGTAGTTTACCATAAAGGGATTGGTTTCGATGATGCCGACAAACAACATGCAATGAAGAAAGATGAGATCTTTCGTATCGCCTCACAAACAAAAGCAATCACGAGTACCGCTGTGATGATGTTATATGAAGAGGGAAAATTATTATTAGACGATCCGATCTCCAAATACATTCCTGAATTTAAAAATCCAACCGTGCTTGATCATTTCAATGCCGCGGATACAACATATACAACAGTACCTGCAAAGAGAGAAGTGACCATTCGCGATTTGCTCACACATACTTCGGGCATCGACTATGCTGTGATCGGCGGCGACGAGATGAAGGCTATTTATGCAAAGGAAGGTATCCCATCCGGAATTGCAACTTTGGATAAAACACTCGGCCCCGAAATGAAAAAGCTCGGCAAACTACCATTGGCTCATCAACCGGGCGAAAAATTTACTTATGGTTTAAATACAGATGTGCTCGGATATCTCGTAGAAATTCTTTCAGGCTTATCACTGAGCGATTTTTTTCAAAAAAGAATTTTTGAGCCGCTCGGTATGAAGGATAGTTATTTTTATATCCCTGCCGACAAACACAATCGTCTCGCCAGCTTAAGTACGTTTGATGAATCACATCATTTGATAAAATATCCGGATGTAGCAAATGGATTGCATGCGGATTATCCAAATCGAGCAGGAAAATATTATTCGGGAGGCGCGGGACTTACATCTACCACTTATGACTATGCGATTTTTTTACAGATGATGTTAAACGGAGGAATATATAATGGTAAAAGAATTCTATCGCCGAATTCCGTGCGCATGATGACGATGAATCAAATTGGCGATCTGTCTGTTGGCTCTGATAAATTTGGTTTGGGTTTTGAAGTAGTGACTGAAAAAGGTAGCAGCAAGTATCCAAACAATATAGGCACTTTCTCCTGGGGCGGATATTTTGGAACTACTTATTGGGCTGATCCGAAAGAAAAAATTGTTGCACTGATTATGACACAGATTGCTCCTTCGGCAAATAGTCCGCGTAGCGATTTGTCTGATAAATTCAAAGTAGCCGTTTACCAGGCACTGAATAATTAATCTGCGGCTGTTAATTTTTTTGAAAGGAGGAAGAGAGCGGAGAAACAGAGCGAGGAGCGAAGGGTTGTACGCCCCTCGCTCTGTTTCTCCGCTCTTCTCTTCCTCCTTTCAAAAAAATTAAATCGACTACCGAATACTCTTGCTTCTATTGATATAGAATCTTACCGTTTCTTCCGGCCATTGATCGATATGATTTTTGAAACCATTTTTCAAAGAAATAAAATTAAAATTGTGCGTACCTGCCATGATAACTACGGGTCCGCTTTCTAATATTTTTTCTTCTTCGATTTTTTTAGGCATTACCAGTGCTGCATGTCCGGGTTTGGAATCATCCGGATTCTTGATAACTGCTACTATTATATTTCCCGCATTGGCCAATCGCTGCACTTCCATATAAAGCTGTATTCTATTACCGGCAGTTACCGGCATCCATCCATTTTGACGTGCTTCTTCAGTTTGCAACCAATCATATTGTGCGTTGGCTAGTAATTTTTGGCCGTGCTGCGGTGGATGAAGAATATAGACTCCCATTTTTTGACAAGCGGCCGCAACAAATGCGCTGCAATGTGTGTGATTTTCTGAAGTCGCTTCAGGTTTATCTGCAACTCCGGTTTGCCAATCGATATGTGAACCCGCAATCCACAAGCTTTCTACATTCAGGCTCAAATAAAATTTCTGTAGCGCTTTGCCATTTTCATCCACAATAAAAGAACCTGCATTATTCGTAAAATATTCTTCTTTGTTCTTCTGTTCTTTTTCAATAACACTGATAAACTTTAGCTGCTTCGTATCAATCCATGAAGGCAATACCTGGTGCCGGTAATTTATTCCACCATCATGTATTTGAATTTGCACTTTGCAAACCGCGTTATAAAAAATTGTGTTGCGGACATAATCCGGGCAAAGATTTTTTCTTTCAAAAACCGGCAGGTACAACAAAGTATCTTGGTATGAATACATATCGATCCGGAGGAATTTAGATTCACCTTCACAAGAATTTTTCATGTGTTGGGTGGATGTCTGTTCAATCAGTTCATCAAGACAGCTCGGATATGATGATTGTGCAAACGCAACGACACAACTGAAAAATGCTATTATCGAAAGAAAGCAAAAACGGATTTTCATGTGAAATCTTATTTTATTTTTTTGTAAACGATCTGCATTGATTTACTTCTTCCTTTGAAATTTGGAATGGAAGGATTATCATCGTAATTAAAATTCCAGGTCATGGTATCGCCGCTGAAATCGATTTGATATTTAGCAGGAGGAATTGAATTATCTGAAGTGGTGATGGTGACAATATTATTCCTCATTTTCCAGCTTCCTTTTGGTACAGTGGTGGCCACTATTTTCTTTATTTCATCCGAACAGCCACTTGCATCTTCACGCATGTTGCCATCGCTCATAAAAGAGTAAACGATATTGGCATAGCAGGGCTGTGATTTGCAAAGCATTTTATAGGAATCTGTTTTCTGACCGTTCGCCAACACAAGAACCTGTGCGGTTTTTTTCCAGTTACCAACCATAGTTTGAGCTATCATATTTTTTTGTAGCATACAGCATACAAGAAGAAATAACATTCCAATTTTTTGTATTTTTTTCATCGGTTTATTTTTTGATTAATACCATTCCTATTTTTTGTATTGAAAAATTATTTCGATATCAATCATTTTGTGATTTTGTTGCTGACCATTTTTTGTTTTGGTGGAAGAGGTTGCGGATTGATCATTTCCGGATTTCCAATTCGTCCCGGCGTAACCTGGTTAGACGCTCTCGGTGGAAGATTTTTAAAATTGTTACTTGCCGAACTGCTGTCTGTAGCAGCCGTCACTAACTGAGCATTCCGCATATGATCAGATACAATTCCTGATTCTTCTGCCTTCGAATAAATATGAACGTTCGCTGATGTTATGCTTTGATCGCGGAAATCTTTTTTTATTTGCAGCTCAATAAATCCATGTTCGAATTTTTGTACGCCTCCGTAGTCGAGGGATTGCATTTTGTTGCTGGTAGCCGTATAATCAGAAACCGGATAACCTAAAGGACCTTTTTCCCAATTTTGTTTTGCCCATGCATCAAAAATTTCACCCTCAACAACAAAGGCTCCGTATTTAGATGTCCAATAGATATATCCGTTATCAAATTTTTGATAGGCGCCGCCCTGCAAAGCTGCTGGATCCATTTGGGGCCAACCAAGATTTCCGTGTTCTGAATTTAAACTGTTGTATTTTTTTCTGATGTCTCCCCAATTGGCATAAGCCTTTTTTGTATTGTTGTTATAGTACAAAACACTCCACGGAATACTTCCCAACATAAAATAACCGTCTCCATCTTTTTTAGTACCAGTTGTATAAGTGGCATAGGAATTATTTGTTGTCCCGACAAAGGCAGCCAATCCAGCAGCGTGTTGCTGCATAACAATCGTAGCAGTAATTCCGCCAATATCGAACTTCTGTCCTCTGCGTACATTATTTTCTACCCATTGCAATTGAAAATTCGAACAATTGTATTTATCCATTTTATTTTTCTCAGCATCCATGAAGTCATATACCTGAACATAAGTCCGGTCAATTAGTGTTGCCTGTTGTTCAAGATTAAAACTGCTGTTGACATTATTGATCATGCAACCCGGATCATAAGTTTGGCCAAAGCCTCCTCCTCTGATATATCTATCAACCATACCAGGTGCTCCATATTGATAAATCTCCCAAGCATGTCCCAATTCATGAATGAACACTTGTCCGGGAAATGGATAGTTACTCAATATCATGTTGGTTGGATTGTCAAATGCATCCCCCAAATTCATATACACTTCCTGGCCTGTCGGGCTCGGCCACGTATAATAACGATGTACTTTTTGAAAACTCAATGGATCCTGACTTAGCGGATTCATGAAATTAAATATCTTGATTCTTTCGCGCGGCGGCAGATTGTGATTATATATTTTATTATTGGCCCAAGCATATTCATCTTCGCGCATGGTGCGTGTCGCCGGAATATTTCCATAAAATACAAGATTAACCAAACCTGCTGCAGTGAGATAAAAGTATTGTCCGGTTTCATTGATGAAATAACCTGCGGCATCTCCCAGACCATTGATGTCTTTGATAACACAATTTGCAAGTCCGCTTACGCCATCGATTGTTTGATCAAATACATATTCGACGCCATTGATGGTTTTCTTTACAAAATCTCCCGCATCACTTACAAAATTGGAAACATCACCAAGCCAATCGCAATTTTTGCAATTCGGTTTTACACCCGGAATAACAAAACTGAAATCAACATGACTGGGATCTGTTTGTCCGGGCAGGATTGAATAAACACCATATACAATATTTTTATTGATCACTGATTTAGCATTGCATTCGTACTGATGTGTTATACTTGCGCCGGTACCATCGTTTGGTTTACCTTTTACTTTCATATCCTGTTGTGATGAAAGTGAGGGACTGTATACAACCATCACAAGTTTTCCGGCAAGCGCATTCGTAACATTCAACTGGTAATTAATTGTGTTGTCTGGAGTAACCTGGAAATTGACTGCTGAATTTATTCTTTGTCTTAGCGACACAATACTGTAACCTTGTTTTTTATTGTCTGGCTGATAATCTGCCAACCACAATTCCAATTTTATTTTGTTACCTAATAGTTGTGACAAATTCAGATGCCATTCATTCTCCATTTTTGGAAGTACCGTCTGATCAAAAAAGATTGTTCCCTGGAAATTATTAGCCAGCGTATTTGTCTTTTCAACCATATTGTGCATGGAAGCAGTAGAAGCGGGCAAAGTTTTATGTCCACTTACCTGTGCGAAACTGCTTTGCCATAAAAAACCAGCTAGAGAAAGTGTGAGCCAGGATTTAGATATGTTATTCATGATTTTTATATTTGAATGAACGCGTTATGAATTTATTTTTTGTTTTAGTAAATGTGTTATCGTAAATAAGCGCTTGCGTTGATTTGTCCATTGCCGCTGTCGAGACCCGTAGATTTTATTTTTATTTTCAGGTAGCCGTTGTTGCCGCTCGTGCCAATCTGCTTAACAACAGCAATCAGCGCATATACTTCCCTGTTATCCATTTGGGCTTTTACTGCAAGAACCTGTCCGTCTAATTTTTCTCCTACTGAAGAATAATTGCCAGAATAATTTTGCGCATTGCGAACAGCACTTTGGATCTGCCCATTATTTTGTATCTGGTTAAATTGTGAAATGGTTAATTTGGTCAGCGCAACTTCAGTTTCATTTACGTCGCTCCATTGCATTACCTGTTCACTTACGTGCTCGGTCATATAACCCGCAGTACCATTATTTCTCGCAAAGCCTGGAGTCATGATATGATAAGTATTTTGTCCATCTGCCGGCGCAAAAAACATCAAATCGACAGAAGCCGGCGCTTGCGCAGCATCACCCATACCCATTACTGTTCCAGTGAGTGCATCGAGACAATTGCCATACAGTCCGTTGTTTTGGTTCCCCCAATTTCCTGTACCATCATTATTGATAGTAGCGGGATTATTTACGGGCAGGTTTTGATTGGGTAAATAATTTTGCGGACTTTGATTATAACCATTCATATTATTCTGATAAGCGCCACTTGTTCCGTTTGTTGAATATGTGCTTGAAGAATTAGCGCTTTGGTTATTGTATCCATTGTTCGTTGAGGTCGCATACGTGTTGTTATTTGCCGAATTGCTGTATTGATTGTTGTATTGATTGTTGTGAGAAGTGTCATAACCATTGGAATATTGGCCGTTGTTGGAATAACTTCCACCATTTACCCCGGTGTTGTTTGCATTTCCATTTTTACCAAACACGGCGTTTGAGGAAGATTTCACGTCCGATGCCATTTGTTTTGCATCATAAAAAAGTTGACGCGCCTTCAACAGGTAAGGTTGAAAAACAGCAATGGCATTACTGACTTTATTGACTGCATTGTTTGCCTTTTGAAATACATCAGGCCTTCCGGAATTTTGGGTAAAACCGGCAACCGGCATTAAAGCCAGTATTATAAGCGAAAAAAGTAAAAGCTTTTTCATTGTTAATAGTTAAAATTTTTTTAGAATCATTCATTACTCGGCCAATACACATTTCGAAATCCATATCAAACCTAATAGCATCTTGTGCTGAAAAAAATGGCAAAGTGATAAACAACAAAAAAAATGGGTGAACTGCATTTTAACAATGAGCTCTACTTGAAATTTTACCCGACATCGGGGAGATGTATGGCAAAGTGAAATGATTGAAGACTATTATGCCGATAGGACGAATTAGATTACACAATCGAAGGCGATATAGACATAGGTTTTATTAACCTGATGATGCAACGCAGCTTCCGTAAATGAGCAAAGAACATTTGTTAGTGGGTCAGTTTGAAATTTCTATGTGTAACTATGTGCCTACTGTGCCTATGTGGTGAAAAAAAATTTACCACATAGGCACAGTAGGCACATAGTTACACATAGAAATTTCAAACTGACCGAACATTTAGAGATTGGAATAATCGACCACCAAATGGCAAAAAGCTTTCACTCCTAATTTCAATCCGCTCTCATCAACATAAAAATCAGGTGTATGATGCGATGGCGCTTTTAGCGGATCCTCACCCTTTGGCATGCCTCCGAGAAAGAAGAAAATTCCGGGAACCTTTTGTTCAAAAAAAGAAAAATCTTCTGCACCGGCCACCGGCGCTTTCAACATCACATTATCTTTTCCTGCAACGCTCTGAAATGTCGGAATCATTTTTGCAACCAGCTCAGGATTATTATAGGTAACCGGATAATGTGAACTATATGGAATGATAACTTCAGCAGTTGCGCCTGAAGCCTCTGCTGTTTTGGTGACGATTTGTTTTACGCGATCGATGATCAATTTTTCGTCGTCCAAAGTAAATGACCTTAATGTGCCCAACATCTCCACTTGTTCAGGTATAATATTGGAACGGTTACCTCCGTGAATCGAACCGATCGTTACCACACCGGGATTTTCGGTGATGTTAAGGTTGCGGCTGATAACAGTCTGTAAATTATTGATCACTTGGGCAGCTACTACAATCGGATCAACTGACGACCATGGATATGCGCCGTGAGCCGATTTGCCTTTGATGATAATTTTCATATCATTCACTCCCGCCATTATTCCGCCCGGACGATAAGTGATTTTACCTACTTCAGTTTGTGAATTGATATGAAGCCCGAAGATTACATCCACTTTTGGATTTTCTAATACGCCTTCTTTGATCATGAGTTCGGCGCCGCCTTCTTCACCAACAGGAGCGCCTTCTTCTGCCGGCTGAAAAATAAATTTCACTGTTCCTTTCAAATCTTTTTTTACCGAGGTCAACACTTCTGCTACGCTCATCAGGATCGCCATGTGCGTATCATGACCGCATGCATGCATCACACCAACTTCTTGTCCGTTATATGTCGATTTCGCTTTTGAAGCAAAGGGAACATTCACTCTTTCAGTAACCGGCAATCCATCCATGTCAGATCTCAAAGCAATGACAGGTCCGGGTTTTCCTCCTTTCAATATTCCAACGACGCCGGTTTTACCAACACCTTCTTTTACTTCCATGCCTAACGAACGCAAATGATCTGCAATAATTTTTGCTGTACGAGTTTCATGGTTACCCAATTCAGGGTGTTCGTGAAAATCTCTTCTCCATGCAATTGTTTTCGATTCAATTTTATCTGCGGCCAAATCCATTTTAGCATAGAGATCCTTTGTTTGTGCAAAAAGGAATTGTGTACAAAAAATAAAATAGCAAAATGCAGGAATTAATTTTCTCATATCCGTGGTTATATTTTTCAATTTACACAAAACGCCGGGTAAAACTTTATCTTGATCGATTCCTTTTGCTCATATTTTCAACAATCAATAAATTGTACTTTTAATTCAGCTTTTAATTCAACGTCCTCTCATGGTGCTGTTCCGGCATATTCCTTTTTTAAAAGCTGTGTTCTTCCATAGCATTTCTGCTTTCGGCGGACCGCAGGGTCATTTGGGGCTGATGATGAAAACTTTTGTTCATCAACGCAGAGATGTTACTAAAGAAGAATTATTAGACTATAACGCATTTTGCCAACTACTGCCCGGTGCTTCGTCTACGCAAACTTTAACTTTAATTGGCTATAAACGAGGAGGTGTGATATTGGCCGTGCTCACATTGATGATTTGGATATTGCCTGCTTGTTTCCTGATGGGTGCATTTTCTTTTTTCCTGGAATATATTAATCAAAAAACACTAAAGACGGATATTTTCAAATTTATACAGCCGATGACGGTTGGTTTTATTGCTTATGCCGCCATACAATCTTATAAAATCTCCGTACACAATACCATTACGCACGTGATCATGGCCGTTAGTGCGGTTGCTACTTTCTTTGTGTTTACGAGTCCGTGGATATTTCCATTGCTACTCGTTCTTGGCGGCTGCGTTACCAACCTGAGTAGTAAAAGAATTCCGCAGAAGGAAATTCCGCTGAAGAAAATCAAATGGGGAAATATCTGGCTGTTCGCAATTATTTTCGTGGTGGCTGGTATATCCAGTGAATTGGCCCGCAAAAACGATTGGCCGCATCGAAAGCCGCTCAATCTTTTTGAAAACACATATCGGTTTGGAAGTTTGGTATTCGGCGGCGGACAGGTTCTGATACCGATGATGTATGAACAATTTGTTGCCAGACCGGAATCGCAAAAATTGATAAAAAGAAATCCGCATGTGCTAAAAGTGAGCAAGGATGATTTCTATACCGGCGCTGGCATTGTGCGCGCAATTCCCGGGCCCGTTTTCTCCGTCGCATCATTTATGGGAGGAACTTTGATGAAAGATGGTGGGCCAACGATGCAAATATTTGGTTGCATCATTGGATCCGTTGCTATTTTTTTACCAAGTGCATTACTGGTTTTATTTTTTTTCCCGATATGGCATAACATGAAAAAATACGCTACGGTATATCGGGCACTGGAAGGAATCAATGCTGTAGTGGTTGGGATCATTGTGGCCGCTACTTTTTATATGATGAAAGATGCCGCCGTAGCTGATTGGAAATCTCTTTTCTTAAATATTATTGTGTTGGTAGGAACCTGGGCTTTTCTTTCCTATTCGCGTCTTCCTTCTCCAGTGATTGTAATTATTTGTTTGGCGATGGGATGGGTGTTTTAGGAGAAGTTGAACTTTGCGATTTTGCGTCTTTGCGAGAAAAAATTATCACGCAAAGACGCAAAATCGCAAAGTTTCGCAAAGATTAATATCATCTACTCCTATCTAATTCTTCAAAGTCTTTGAGTCCTGCTTCTCCCATTCATCCATCTGCCTTAATATCTGGAAAGAAGAAACGATATCCGATGCAAATGGAATCTGGCTATCTGATAAATTGCTTCCTTTTCCCTGGAGAATTTGATACGCCGCATTTGCCATTTGTTCCTCGCTCATATTTTCTTCACCGAGCGATTTATAATAGTTCATCTGCTGCTGCAAATCTTTTCTGAGCGATGCTGAAACTTTTTTCGCCAATTCAAGATCACCTGCTAAATAGCATGCGCTCAAAAATTGTGTTGATATCGCATCGTGTTGATTGCCTCGATTGCTCGTCATGCCATAGAGGAAATTCGATTCCTTGAACTGTTGGTCAAAATGATCCAGCACTTTTTTTGCGAGATCCTTTCTTCCCGATTGTGCGAGACTGATTGCCAATTGCGCATGAGCAAGCCTGATAATATTCAAACGACGACGATTCTCTTCATCATAATAAATATTTTTCCGTGCTCCTTGTCCAAACGAAAATTTATCCATCATAATCTTGACTGACTCTTCATTATCTATGCGGTCGTCTTCTACGGGAACGAGGCGGTATGCAAGACCGTTAGCTCTTACATAACGACCGACACCTAATTTCTCTGCTTCGCTTTGATTCGTAAAACAAATAGGTCTGTTCCAGCGATTGGCTGCAATAATCGAGAGCATCGCCAAATCACCTTTGAGAATATAATTGCGATCACCCAAATCAATATGTAATTCATTCACCACATGATCTCCGTCGTGAACAGTGCCATTGCTTTTTACCATGTTGATATCAACAGGCACGCTTAATTTTTTTGAAGGAAGAACGCTATAACTTTCATCTTCGATTTGCGTAGTATATTTTGGATCATCGCTGCCGACGGCATTCTTCAGCAAATCATACATGTCATAATATTTGTTCTTATCGAAACCTGGTAATTTATCCGTGCACAATACAAGATCCCTTCTATTACCTGCTATTTGTTCTTTTGTAAAAATAACATCGGCGGGAGCGCTCTGATTTATTTTATACCGCAATTGATTCATATACCAATCCGTTCCAATCAAGGTAGTAATTACAATTCTTACATCGGGCCGGATACCTTCTACTTCCTGCGCATACCAAAGCGGGTATGTGTCGTTGTCTTCCGATGAAAATAAAATTGCATTTTTCGGACAACTTTCGAGATAACTTCTTGCCATATCTCTCGCCAATGTTTTGTTGCTTCGATCATGATCATCCCATTCCTGTGATGCCATTAATACAGGAACTGTCAACAAACACAATCCCGCTGCCGCATAGTTTGCGAGAGGAGCTTTCATCAGTTTTTCAAATTTCTCTTTCACCCAAATCACACCGATGCCGATCCAAATTGCAAATGCATAAAAAGAACCGACATATGCATAATCGCGTTCACGCGGTTGCGCGCCTGCTTGGTTCAGGTAGATTACAATGGCCATCCCAGTAAAAAAGAATAATAAAAGATTCACCCAAAAATCTTTTCGGTTACGCATACATTGAAATATCAATCCGATCAATCCCAATGCAAGCGGAATCATAAATAACCTGTTGAATGCTTTGTTGTTTTTATGAATACTTTCCGGAAGTTTATCCTGGTTACCATACAGTGCATTATCAACGATGGGAATTCCGCTGATCCAATTACTATCGCGCGCGTTTCCAAAACCCTGCAAATCGTTTTGTCGGCCTGCAAAATTCCACATGAAATATCTCAGGTACATCCAACCGGTTTGATATTTCATAAAATATTTCATGTTATCCGCCATAGTTGGCTGATCGCCTTCGTTAACGCCACCATACTGGCGATAGAGATCAATTTCATTTCGATCGTTGGTATTGTCCCACATCCGTGGAAAAAAATGTGAAGAAGGAGTATTGATCCAATCTTGCGCAGGAAGTTTTCCAGCCAGTTCATATTTACCTTTCTCTCTCACATAAATATTATCGCCGTCCTTACGGGGAGGGTTATCCGTAAAATCGGGACCGTACACAATTGGCCAGTCGCCGTATTGTTGTCTGCCGAGATATCCCATCAAGTTTACCGGGTTATCCACGTTAAACATATCGATAGCGGGATCCGCGTTGGAACGGATCATCGTCGTAAAATAAGTGGAATAACCAAGTAGCATGAATGCAAAAGACCAGAGACCTATTTTTAAAAAATAATAATTTTTTCTGACGGCATAACGAATTCCCCACACGATCCCGAGTGTTAATAGCAAGAGGAAAAAAGCAAATCCTGTGAAATAAGGTGTGCCGAGATCATTTACAAAATGTACATCGAACCAGCCTGCGCCCTGGATAGTATATTGAATAACGAATTTTTGAACGAGACCTGTAATCACGCATCCCACTAGAAATGCAAGTATAGTTCCGCGCGTGGTTACTTGGAAACGACGGAAATAAAATACCATCACGATGGCCGGAATGGTGAGCAGGTTTAATAGATGAACACCGATAGACAATCCCATCATGTAAAAAATAAATATCAGCCATTTATCTGCACCGGGAGTATCTGCTTTTTGTTCCCATTTTAATATCGCCCAAAAAACCAATGCTGTAAAAAATGAAGAAGATGCATATACTTCTCCTTCTACTGCGCTAAACCAAAAAGAATCACTGAATGCGTAAGCGAGCGCACCAACAACACCCGCGCTCATAATGGTAAATACTTGTTGTTTGGTTGGCTGCTGATTATTTTTTGATATAAGTTTCCTGGCAAAATGTGTGACCGACCAAAACAAAAACAAAATAGTAAAACCGCTTGCGATAGCGCTCATGAAATTTACCGCGCGTGCTGCAGTCATTGGATTATCTCCAAACATGATTATAAAAAATCTTCCCATCAACACAAAGAGTGGTGCTCCGGGCGGATGTGGGATCTGCAACTTATAACAGCTGGATACGAATTCGCCGCAATCCCAGAAACTTCCGGTGGGCTCCATCGTCATAATATATACGGTACACGCAATAGCGCACACGATCCAACCGATTATATTATTGGCTTTATTATAATTCATGAGCATTAGTTTTCTTAAATGTAAGAATAGGAGATGAACTAATGCCCCTGCTCAAAGTTTTTTAACGAATCATTTGAACTTCTGATTGAATCTTAGAGGAATAAAATTATTTGTCTCTCGGATTTATATGATTTAGTATGTACGAGCACAAATAAAATAACAAAAGAAACTAGCGATATTCCTTTTGCCGTTTTGGTGCTTATTTACAGATATCCCATACTAAATCATATAAATCCGAGAGACAAATAATATTACTCCTCTAAGATTCGATCTGAAGTTCAGAAGAACAAATTTGACAACACATTCGTCGCGTCGTTCGTTTTTGGTTTCAATCCCATGAATTTTGTCAATTGGACCGCTGTCAGTATACCACCAAGTTTTGATTTAAGTGAATTGAATAAACCTCCTTGTTTTGTAGCATAACTTGTAGGATCCGATTGTTGCAGTGGAAGGATCTTTGCCTTTTCTCCCAAAAAACCACTGACAGCACTCATAACGCCTGGCTTCTGATCACCGGTTAATTTTAAAGAAGGGCCCAATTTGTTCATGATAGAACTTGTAAGACTTTTCACATCAAAACCGGCAGAGGTTGCAGCACTGGTTGCTTGCTTTAAGGCGTCCTGTGCTTGTGTACCCAATGAAATAAATGCGACAAGCATGAGTAATAGAAAAAGCTTTTTCATAGATGATCTATTTAAGGTTAAAGAATGTTTCAAAGTTAGCTATCTATGCATTGAGGGTGGTGAATCAGTTTGACTTTTTTTTATATTTCCATGTGCCCTCACACCTTGCCCCTCTCCTTTAGGAGAGGGGTTGGGGGTGAGAGCTGACTCTTAATAATTTTCGAAACAAAAAAAGTACGCAGTCACATAAAAACGTAGTTACACATAGAAATTTCAAAATGAGTCACTACTGAAAATGCATTATGCTATTAAAAACTAAATTGCATACAGAATTACATTTACCACAATCATATTTTAAATGGCTGGAAAAATATTGATCATCGATGATGAAGAAAAATTGAGAACGCTCATGGCACGCATCATCATGCTCGAAGGATTTGAAGTGTACGAAGCGTCTAATGCAAAAGCTGCCTGGAAAAAATTAGAGCAAGAAGATATAGATGTCATCGTTTGTGACGTAAAACTTCCTGATGCAAATGGTATCGAACTTGGTCAGCAGGTAAAATCAAAATTTCCTTTCGTAGAAATCATCGTGCTTACTGCTTATGGAAATATTGCGGATGGTGTACAGGCAATGAAAAATGGTGCGTTCGATTATATTACCAAAGGAGACGACAATGATAAAATCATTCCGCTGCTCAATAGAGCGATGGAAAAAGTTGTGTTGCAAAAAAGAGTAAGTGAGCTCGAAAAACAAGTTGGCAAACATTATGGGTTTGAAAATATTCTTGGTCAGTCGCCTTTGATTCTCGATGCAATCTCGTTGGCAAAAAAAGTAGCGCCTACAAATGCTACGGTGATGTTACTGGGAGAAACAGGAACAGGTAAGGAAGTTTTTGCACAATCAATACATTATGCGAGCAAAAGATCATCACATGCTTTCTTAGCTGTCAACTGCAGTTCATTCAGCAAAGAATTATTAGAAAGTGAACTGTTTGGCCATAAGGCAGGTGCATTTACCAGTGCGGTAAAAGATAAGAAAGGATTGATCGAAGAAGCCAATCTCGGCACATTGTTTCTGGATGAGATCGGTGAGATGCATATCGATCTTCAATCCAAATTACTTCGGGTATTGGAGACAAATGAATTTATAAAAGTGGGTGATACAAAATCAACGAAAGTAGATGTGCGAATTATCACTGCAACGAATCGGGATCTTGAGGCAGAAATCAGACAAGGAAAATTTCGTGAAGATTTATTTTACCGGTTAAATGTCTTCAATATTCAACTCCCGGCATTGCGTGATCGAAAACAGGACATACCTGTACTCGCAAATTATTTTCTGCATGTGTTCGCGCAAAAAACAAATCCTGAAGTAAAGGAAATGACTCCCGAATTTATGCAGCATTTGCAGCAACATTCCTGGAAAGGAAATATTCGTGAACTAAAAAACATCATGGAAAGGGCGGTGATATTGGCAAGTAGTTCGAAACTCACGGTCGAAAATCTTCCATTGGAGCTGCAGATTCATGATCATAAGGCAGACGGTTCTTTATCTGCATTCGAACTCGCGAGTGTGGAGAAATTGCATATCCGACGCGTACTTAATCATACCAAAGGAAATAAAACGGAAGCGGCGAAATTGCTGAATATCGGGCTGACGACTCTTTATAGAAAAATTGAAGAATATGGATTGACGTAGTTCAGTTGTATCGAATCATTTCTGGTTGGATGCTGCGTTTTATGCGAAGGGAAATTATCGCGCAAAGACGCAAAGGCGCAAAGAATAGAAAATTAGAGCGCCTATCAAAATGAAAATGAGTTTTTCATTTTGATATGATTTCATTGCTGCATTTTTATTAAGAACGATCTTCCAAAATCTCCATCACATTTACTCTCATCTACTTAAATGCAAATTCGATGACTCGAAAATGCAGGGCATGTCTTTTGGCATTGATAAAGTCAAATGACAAAAATGAGTCTACTCACGGAACAGATCAAAAAGAAAATAAAACCTTTCCATCTTTTGATAATGATTTACCTGGTGATTGTCGTTGTCGGTATTGTTTACCGTGTAAGCTCTTAAAAATTGTTATCGCAATGCGGGAGATTCATTGATTCAATCATTAAAAATAAATACAATGCTTACGATCATTCTTATTGTTGCGGCACTTATCTGCTTCGCAATATTTTTTAAGTCAATTGATTTTTTTGATAAGGTTTGAAATCTTCGCTCAGGACTAAAATTAATATTATGACACTACTATTTATCGTATCGATTTTCGTTTTTGTTTATCTGTGTTACGTACTCATCAAACCAGAAAAATTTTAAAAATCAAATTAGAAATGAACACCGAAATTTTTGGAGTAATAACAATGTATGTTTTGATGGTGCTACTGGCGATTCCTCTTGGCCGGTATATTGCAAAAGTATTTGAAGGGCAGCGCACCTGGTTGGATCCGGTTCTGAATCCGCTTGATAAATTATTTTTTAAACTCAGCGGAGTAAAACCGGAAAAAGAGATGAATTGGAAACAGCACATGCTCGCGCTCCTCACTATTAATCTTGTTTGGTTTTTGTTTTCCATGTTTGTATTGATGAATATGAGTTGGCTGCCACTAAACCCGGATGCCAATCCATCGATGTCCGCAGATCTTGCTTTTAATACAACGGTCAGTTTTATTTCGAATACAAACTTACAGCACTACTCCGGCGAAAGCGGTGTTTCCTATTTGGGACAACTTGTATTGATGTTATTTCAATTCATCAGTGCCGCAGCTGGTATTGCTGTTTGTGCCGTTGTATTCAATGCAATGAAAGAAAGAACAACAGAGAAACTTGGAAATTTCTATAGCTATTTCGTGAAATCATGCACAAGAATATTATTACCGTTATCCATCATTGTTGCAATTATTCTCGCATTTAATGGAATGCCGATGACTTTCAAAGGCAAGGAAACTTTTATTTCTCTACAAGGCGATACTGTTAATGTAAGCCGCGGACCCGCAGCCGCCATGGTTGCTATTAAACAACTCGGAACCAACGGTGGCGGATTTTTCGGCGCCAACTCCGCTCATCCATTGGAGAATCCAAATTACCTCACCAATATGGTAGAGAATATTTGCATTATTCTTATTCCGATTGCTTTGGTTTTTTCTTTGGGACATATCTTAAAAAGAAAAAAATTAGCATGGATGATTTTTGGAGTGATGACTGTAGGCTTCCTGATGTTTCTGATTCCATCGATATACTTCGAGATGAAAGGCAATCCTTCAATTACACATTTGGGCATTGCTCAAAATCTGGGAAGCATGGAAGGAAAAGAAGTGCGATTTGGTTCGGCTGCTTCTGCCTATTGGGGGATAACAACCACTGTTACTTCCAACGGTTCAGTGAATGCGATGCATGATAGTTTTACACCACTCACGGGAATGTTTGCGATGTTGGGAATGATGATTAATTCTTTTTATGGTGGTGTAGGTGTCGGTTATTTGAATTTCTACATCTATATTATCATCGCTGTTTTTATTTCCGGGTTGATGGTGGGAAGAACACCCGAATTCTTAGGAAAGAAAATTGAAGCGAAGGAAATGAAGATCGCAACGATCATTGCTTTGTTACATACATTCCTGATTCTTGCATTCACCGCACTGTCTTCGCATTTATATGTCGGCGATCCCAAAACATATGCAGGCTGGTTGAATAATCCTGGCAATCATGGATTTTCAGAAATGCTTTATGAGTACACTTCTTCATCTGCCAATAACGGATCTGGCTTTGAAGGATTGGGAGATGGTGTTCCATTTTGGAATATTACCTGCGGATTGGTGATGATCATCGCGCGATATCTTCCGATTATTGGCCCGGTTGCCATTGCAGGCATTCTCGCAAAGAAAAAATATGTACCGGAAACTGCAGGCACATTAAAAACGGACACACTGACTTTTGGAATTATGGTTCTAGCAGTAATAATGATTGTAGCAGCATTATCTTTTTTCCCTGCACTTTCACTGGGGCCAATCGGAGAATATTTTCATTAAAATATAAAATGAAATTGAATCATGTCAAAACGTACACGTCAAAATAAATTATTCGAACCATCACTTGTCAAAGAAGCGTTGAAGCAATCTTTTGTAAAGTTGAATCCGCGCATCATGATACATAACCCGGTAATGTTTACCGTGGAAATTTGTACGGCATTTATGATGGGTGTTTGTATCTGGATATTCGCGGGAGAAAAATCACAAGGTGGGCTCGCTTATAATATTCTCATCTTCCTGATACTTTTCGTCACGCTGCTCTTTGCCAATTTTGCAGAAGCTATCGCAGAAGCAAGAGGGAAAGCGCAGGCAGACAGTTTGCGCAAAACAAGGGAAGATACTCCGGCAAAAAAAGTATTTCCAGTTGGTGAGATATATGTTGATGAAGTAAAAATTGTTCCTTCATCACAATTAAAAAAAGGCGATGTATTTATTTGTGAAACGGGAGATACAATCCCGATGGACGGAGAAATCATTGAAGGACTGGCGACGATTGATGAAAGCGCCATCACTGGAGAAAGTGCGCCGGTTATCAGGGAAGCTGGTGGTGATAAATCGTCAGTCACAGGCGGAACAAAAGTTTTAAGTGATAGAATAAAAGTGAAGGTAACCACTTCTCCGGGTGAAAGTTTTCTTGATAAAATGATTGCGCTGGTTGAAGGCGCATCACGACAGAAAACACCCAATGAAATTGCATTGACCATTCTGCTCGCAGGTTTCACAATCATTTTTGTGATCGTTTGCGTAACCTTAAAACCGTTTGGTGATTTTGCAAGCACGCCAATTACAATGGCTGCATTTATTTCTTTGTTCGTTTGCCTGATACCAACAACTATTGGAGGACTATTGAGTGCAATAGGTATCGCAGGTATGGACAGAGCCTTGCGTGCAAACGTAATTACAAAAAGTGGAAAGGCCGTTGAAACAGCCGGCGACCTTGATACACTGCTACTCGATAAAACCGGAACCATTACAATCGGTAACCGAAAGGCCACTAATTTCTGGCCGGCAAGCAATATCGACGAGAAGATTTTCGTGGAAGCATGCGCGTTAGCATCACTGGCAGATGAAACACCAGAAGGAAAATCTATCGTCGAACTGAGCGGCATGAATCCAAATACATTCAGTACCAATGGTGCAAAATTTATTCCCTTCACAGCAGAAACAAGAAGCAGCGGCATCGATATGCCGAATGGAATACATATTCGCAAAGGAGCATTTGATGCAATCAGGAATATGGTTGGAAAATCCGGAAATCATTTTCCCGTGGATACGGAGGAAAGAGTTAAAACTATTTCTTCGAACGGCGGAACTCCATTGGTGGTTAGCCAGGATAGCACTGTTCTCGGCGTAATCGAATTGCAGGATATTATCAAACCTGGTATCCAGGAAAGATTTGAGCGATTGAGAAAGATGGGAGTGAAGACGGTAATGGTAACCGGCGACAACCCACTCACCGCAAAATATATCGCGAACAAAGCCGGTGTCGATGATTTTATTGCAGAAGCCAAACCGGAAGACAAAATGAATTATATAAAAAAAGAACAACAAGGTGGTAAGCTTGTTGCCATGATGGGAGACGGAACCAATGATGCACCCGCGCTTGCACAAGCGGATGTGGGTGTTGCGATGAATAGTGGAACACAAGCTGCAAAAGAAGCAGGCAATATGGTGGATCTTGATAATGACCCAACCAAGCTGATTGAAATTGTAGAAATAGGAAAACAATTATTGATGACGAGAGGAACGCTCACAACTTTTTCGATTGCAAATGATGTTGCAAAATATTTCGCCATCGTTCCGGCATTGTTCATCGTATCAATTCCCGGGTTACAAGCTTTGAACATTATGAGACTGCATAGTCCCGAAAGCGCTATTCTGTCTGCGGTTATATTCAACGCGATTATCATCCCACTGTTGATACCACTTGCTTTGAGAGGTGTTACTTATAAACCGATTGGAGCAAGTGCATTGTTGCGTCGCAATTTATTTATTTATGGATTAGGAGGAATCATCATTCCGTTTATCGGAATTAAATTGATCGATACGTTAGTGGCGATTTGGTTTTAGGAACTTATATAAAAATGAAAAAATGAAACAAAATATTTTACCAGCCATCAGGCTCACCATAATGACGATTATATTTTTCTGCGTTGTCTATACCGCATTTATTTGGGTTATTGCACAGGCAGCACCAGCTAACGGTAATGGTGAAACGATTTCAGTAAATGGAAAAATAGTTGGATATGCATTAGAAGGTCAGTCATTCACTCAAGATAAATATTTCTGGAGCAGGCCATCAGCCGTTAATTACAATGCAGCAGGAAGCGCGGGAAGCAATAAAGGACCCACCAATCCGGATTATCTGAAAGATGTACAGAGTAGAATTGATAGTTTTCTTGTGCACAACCCCGAAGTAAAAAAAGAAAATATTCCTTCGGAACTGGTGACAGCTTCTGGTAGTGGGTTAGATCCTGATATATCACCCGACGGTGCCTTTATACAGGTTGCAAGAATTGCAAAAACCAGGAATATCAGCGAAGAAAAATTAAGAGCGTTGATAAATGAACATATAGAAAAACCATTGTTTGGATTATTTGGTCCGAGTAAAATAAATGTATTGAAATTGAATATTACGCTTGACAAGCTGAACTAGGTGGTTAAAGCCGATTTGTTTAATAGCATTTGTCGCGGCTTTAACAGTCCCCCTCTTTTTAGAGGGGGACTTAATGCAAAAATATTTTCATTCGAATAATATAAATTTATAACAAGTACGTCCAATATGGCAGAAGTCGAAAAAAATGTGGAACACTTTTTAAATCTTATCCGCCAGTCGCGGCGCGGTAAGTTTAAAATCTATATTGGCATGAGTGCCGGTGTAGGCAAAACTTTTCGAATGCTGCAGGAAGCGCAAACACTTTTGCGAAATGGTGTGGATGTCAAGATTGGTTATATAGAAACGCATAGTAGAAAAGAAACGCATGTGCTACTCGATGGACTCCCGATGGTGCCAAGAAGAAAATTATTTTACAAAGGAAAAGAGCTTGAAGAAATGGATGTGCAGGCCATTTTAAATCTCCATCCTGAAGTGGTGATTGTGGATGAATTGGCACATACAAATATTGAAGGAAGTAAAAATGAAAAGAGATGGCAGGATGTAATGGAAATACTCGACGCAGGTATTAATGTTATTAGCGCCGTAAATATCCAGCATATAGAAAGTCTGAATGAACAAGTAAAAGAAATCACTGGTATTGATGTTGCTGAACGAATTCCGGATAGTGTTCTCAAAGAAGCCGATGAGGTAGTGAACATTGATTTAACAGCGGATGAACTTGTCACAAGGTTAAAAGAAGGAAAAATTTATACGCCCGACAAAATTGAACGTGCGCTTAAAAATTTCTTTCAGTCAGAGAAAATTCTGCAACTACGTGAACTCGCATTGAAAGAAGTGGCGACGCAAGTAGAGCGAAAAATCGAAACCGAATTACCTCGAAATTCACATTTGAAACCTGAGCGCTTTATGGCCTGTATCAGCAGTAATCATGAAATCGCTAAGAAAGTGATACGCAAAACAGCGCGACTGGCTACTTATTATAATTCAAAATGGTTTGTACTTTACGTTCAAACGCCAAAGGAAGATGGAGATAAAATTGGGTTGGCTGCACAGCGGCATCTTATCAACAACTTCAAACTTGCTACAGAGTTAGGTGCGGAAGTGATCAGAACAAAAAATAATAATATTGCAAAAGGAATTATCGAATCTGCAGAGCAAAAAGCGATCACTACGATTTGCATTGGAAAACCACACCTGAACTTGTTCAATGTAATTTTGAGCACGGCAGTGTTCAACCAATTATTAAATAAATTGTCTGCCGCAGATATTGATATTGTAATTCTTTCTTAATATGAGCATGCGACTAAAAACGAAATTATCCATTGGGTTGATTTTTCTTTTCATCGTTATACTTCTATTCGGCATTCTTGGAATTGCGAATATCAATCGTTTGAGTAATGATTCTAACCTTGTGCTGAAAAATAATCACGAATCACTTCGTTATTGCAACAGCATGTTGAAGGCGCTTGAAAGTATTAAGACGAGAAAAGATGCGATCCAGATTTTCGAAGAGAATCTTAAAAAGCAGGAAGAAAATATTACCGAGCCGGGAGAAAAAGAAGCGACGCAGGAGCTGAGAAAAAATTTTGGAGAGCTGGTTGCGGATCCAAATGACTCTTCGAACTATCCGGAAATCCGTCAATCAATCATACAAATACAGGATCTGAATGAATTGGGCATTCTCCGGAAAAATGATATTGTCCAGAAAACAGCGGAAAATGCGCGGTTATGGCTAACAGTTATATTCACTGTACTTACGCTTGTTGCGTTTACTTTTATTTTCAATTTGCCAGGTATCATTTCAAAACCGATCAGCAGTTTGTCGGAAGGGATATCTGCAATTGCTAATAAAGATTACAAAAAAAGAATTTATTTAAAACAGGAGGATGAATTCGGAGAGCTTGCCAATTCATTTAATGTGATGGCATCAAGACTTGATGAATATGAAAACAGTAATTTATCGAAGATCAAATTTGAAAAAAGCAGGATTGAAACGATCATTAACCAGATGCGTGATGGGATCATCGGATTGGACGATAAAAAAAATATTCTTTTCCTGAACCAGGTCGCGCAAAAATTATTGGGTTTGAAAGAAGCAGATATTCTTGGTCGTTACGCGCCGGATATCGCGCTTAAAAATGATTTGATGCGAACGTTGTTACAAGAGGACGAAGAGAAAAAAGAACTGAAAATTTTTGCTGAGAACAAAGAAAGTTTTTTTAATAAAGATATTTTCCAGGTAACCAATAATGAGCAGGTGATTGGTTCGGTGATCGTTCTTCGCAATATCACATTTTTTCATGAGCTTAATGAAGCAAAAACAAATTTCATCGCTACTGTTTCTCATGAATTAAAAACTCCTATCTCTTCCATCAAAATGAGTGCGCAATTGCTGAATGACGATCGCGTTGGGCCGCTTAATGGTGAACAACAGGAACTGATCCGGAGTATACGAGATGATTCAGAGAGATTATTAAAAATCACAGGTGAATTATTAAATATTTCCCAGGCAGAAACAGGGCAGATTTTTCTGAACATTCGTCCTGTTGACCCCAAAAAAATAATCGATCATGCTTTAGAGACGATAAAGAAACAGGCTAAAGAAAAAAATATACAAATAGTATTGAATGTTCCAGAGCATTTGCCGCTGGTACAAGCCGACGATGAAAAAACCGTATGGGTATTAACAAATTTTCTTTCCAATGCAATTCGTTACTCGTATGAACAATCAACGATAACAATTTCTACTTCGATATCTGATAAATATATACAGGTTAATGTTGCAGACAGTGGCCAGGGAATTCCACCGGCATATATCGGTAAAATTTTCAACCGGTATTTCCGTGTACCAGGTACAAAAAAAGAAGGAACAGGGTTGGGTCTGGCAATCAGCAAGGATTTTATTGAAGCGCAGGAAGGAACGATATCCGTAAAAAGCGAGCAAGGGGTTGGAAGCACGTTTTCGTTTACGCTAAAATTATCTGAAGGATAGAATTTCGCGGGGAACAAGAGTAGAGAAACAGAGCGTGGAAACAGAGTGGAGAGCGTAGGTTTAGACGCTCTCCACTCTGTTTCCTCACTCTATTTCTCCGCTTGTATATTACGCCGGCTTCGCGACTTCCTGACTCTTTCTGCAATCCTCGAAACCAATGGCCATACAATAAAAGGAACAAAGAAAAATTGCGGCCAGAATATTGTCAAAACAATCACGAGCAGGAACATCAACGTTACATTAAAAGCAATCATTTTTGTTTTTGCTGCGGCTTCAGTTCCGGTGATGGAAGAAAAATTTATTTTGTTGTTAAATACAACCAACAACATTAAATAGTAAGTCAGGTTGCAAAAAAAAAGATTTATAAAAAAAACGACCATTTTTATCTGAGGGGGATTATTCCATTCAAACATAAAAGACGTGCTGACAGGAAGCATCATAATCGAAAACAGAAAAAAAAGATTAACTCTTATCAAACGCTTGTTATAATTAATGATATGCTCATACAACTCGTGATGACGCATCCATAGATTGCCGATAGAGATATAGCAAATCAATAACGCCAGCAGGCTCGAGTAAGCATGCCCGCCATAAGTGGTAAGAAGCTCTTTTAAACTAATTTTCTGTCCGAGTGGTGGAATTTTTATTTCCAGGATCATCAATGTAATAGCGATAGCAATCACGGCATCGCTGAAAAAAGCAATACGGTCAATTTGAAATTGAGTTCGCCGGTGTTCCTGGTGAGTGTGTTGAGAATTTTCCATGATGAAATAATTGGAGTTTCATAACATCATCTCACTTTACGCCTTTCTCCGGATCCCATGAACCTTGTTGTTTCCTTATGTAAAGTATTTGCCCGGTATGGTACGCATTATGTGTGCCGATATGTGCGATGGTGGAATACCATGATTGCAATTTTTTATCGTCGGCAGCTTCAACAACTTTTTCCCATTCATTCAACACATCGTCCAATTCTTTCACAGCAGCATCCCAGGATTTTTTATTAAAATTCACTTCGAAAGTTTCGTTATTATTTCCATCGAAATCGGCTGGCTTTTCTCCTTTGAATTTTGCAAGACTTTGCTTGTTCCAAAATATCAAGTGAGTTACCAGTTGACCAATCGAATGATTCGCATTACCATCTTTCCACATAGCTTGTTCAGGCGTGAGTCCGGCAACTGCTTTTATCGCCGGCACAAACCAATCCTGTTGGTTATGCGCTGTTCGCAATTGTTCAAGTAATATTGATTTCATGGTTGGTGCAGGTTGATTTTGTCCATAAGTTGAAATGATGCCGAAGCAAATAGCAGCAAGGAGAATTTTTTTCATACGTGTAGTTTGTTACCGAAAGATAAGGGATTATTTTTTTGATCACTAGCTACAGAAATAAAATTCCCGTCTTATATAAAACACCTTAACTTTATTCGGGCTCAAAACACTCCGCTTAAACCTTGTTCTCAAACCCTTCATCAACATGACACAAACTGCAACACCGCAGCGATTGTATTCGCTCGATGCTCTCCGTGGATTCGATATGTTCTGGATCATGGGAGCAGAAGAAATTTTTCATGGACTTGCAAAAGCAACCGGTTCTCCTTTCTGGCAGACAATTGCCTTACAATTCACGCATCCCGACTGGAATGGTTTTCATTTTTATGACCTGATCTTCCCTTTATTTCTTTTTATGGCCGGCGTTGCCACACCCTACTCGGTAGGTCGGGAATTAGAAAAAGGAAAAACCCGTCAGCAGCTATTGGTACGCGTTATAAAGAGGGGATTGATCCTCGTTGTATTGGGTGTGATTTATAACAATGGGCTGCATCTGCGTCCATTTTCCGATATCCGTTTCTGTAGTGTATTGGGAAGAATTGGCTTGGCTTATATGTTTGCCAACATCATTTATTTATATACTAAAGAGCGGGGACAGATAATTTGGTTTTGCTTGTTGCTAATCGGTTATTGGTTACTGTTAAAATTCACGAGCGCACCGGGCCATCCGAGAGGCGATCTTACTATGGAAGGAAATTTTGCTTCTTATATTGATCGCACCATATTACCAGGTAAATTATATCTGGGAATTCATGATCCTGAAGGTTTGTTTTCTACTATTCCAGCAATCGGCACAGGTTTGTTAGGAATATTTGCGGGAAATATTTTGAAAAATTCCCCGCTCACTGGAGCGAAGAAAGCACTTCGCTTAGCCATTATCGGTGTTATATTCCTGGTGCTTGCACAATTATGGAACCTTGATTTTCCCATCAACAAAAATCTTTGGACCAGCTCATTTGTACTTCATGTAGGTGGAATCAGCCTGTTGTTGCTTTCATTATTCTATTATGTGATCGATGTATTAGGACACAAAAAATGGTCATTTTATTTTAGGATCATTGGTATGAACTCGATCCTGATTTATATGTCGGGCCATTTTATCGATTGGGGATATTCAACCAATGGCTTTTTCCAATGGCTTGGAGAGCTCGTGGGCAATCCTTATAATATTGTAGTAATGGCTGTTTGCTACGTAATGGTGAAGTGGACTTTCTTATATTTTATGTATAAGAAAAAAGTTTTCTTGCGAGTGTAATGTGTAAGTAGCCGGTCTGTTTAAGATTCAGAAACATTTCGCGCAGAGCACGCAGAGAAAAGGAGTGCGCAGAGAGAGATCCCTCTGTGCGCTCCTTTTCTCTGCGTACTCTGCGCGCAATGTTTTTAAAAAACGTCGTGGCCTACAATCTATCGTCCCACAATAAGAAAATAAAATTTCGGCACTTTTGTTTTTAATAATCTTGCCAATGAGAAAGACATAATGATCACGATGATCAAAGAGAAAATATTAAACAACAGTGAATAATATTTATTCAGCAGGTAATGTTCAACACCGAGTTTTAACAATGATCGTTGCACGACCGTGAAGAAGAACATATGAATTGCAAAAAGGAAGAATGAATAGTCCTTATATTTTTTTAGATACTTCATCACCCAACTGTCTGGATTTGCATCGAGCAAATTAAACACCGTAATGACGAAGAATAACACGATACAAATTTTATAAGGCAGCGTCAATATCCCGGTATAATCCAGGTCCGAGGTCCGCGTAGTGATAAAAAACAATACTGGCACAAGTATAATCGAAGACGCATATCTCGCAGTATAAAATTTGAGATTGACTTTCGGAATATAAATTTCATTGTAACCGAAGAAAGCGCCCAATAAATAGAAAGGCAAAAATCTTGGAGAGAAATAAATATCCAGATAGTCGTATGCGTAAATGCCGATGATAGCCAGGAAAATCAAACCAAAGATCCAACGGTTTTTTAGCAAATAATAAATAAGGAAGTTAAAGGGAATAATAAATATCAGGTTCTGCAAATACCAGAAATTGATCAATGGAGGATTCTTAATGGTGTCGATAAAATTTCCAAAAGTCATCGGACGCACCGGTTCATACCAAAAAGAGTTATGAAAAAGATATAAATAAGATTTTTTAATGATGAAATAAATAAAGAAAAATGTAAGCGACCAAAAAAGATAAGGAACAACTAAACTGTGAAATCTTGTTTTTACTTTTTTTATATACCCGAAATTTTCTTTTGTTCTGTAGAAAAATAAATATCCGGAAATAAGCGAGAGCGTGGGAGAAGTCAATTCAAACCAAAAATCGATCAGACTTTTATCAACACTATTCATGATCAGCGCTACACTCAGCATCCAGTGATTGATCAATATCAAATGGATGATCAGAAACCTGATCTCATCGATGTGTTGTAAATTCCTTTTCATGGTTAGGAGGTATAAGGTGTCTTGTAGGGTTTAAACTGTAAATACTAAATTAATAATCAAAAACAATTAATTCAGTATTTATTGTTAACTATTTGTTGTCAACTACTCACTCGTAACATATCCGTTTCAAACTTGCAACAAATCCTAATTATGAAAAATCGA
Source organism: Bacteroidota bacterium (assembly GCA_018267615.1). Lineage (GTDB taxonomy): Bacteria > Bacteroidota > Bacteroidia > Chitinophagales > Chitinophagaceae > Puia. Next base: position 43,523 of record JAFDYD010000004.1, read on the forward strand.
TTAAATACTAGATTTTCCCTTACTAAAATCGCTGATTTTGATCAATTTATTGTCCCACGAACTGGTAAATCTTCAAATAAGACGACTCCAGTGAACCTTCCGAAAACAAAAAAGTCACCAACAGGTGACTTTTAACCATCTCACGATACAGACAACATGTATATATTAAGCAGCTTTTTTCCGGTTTCTTTTTCCTTTACCGGATAAGCACGCGAGTAAAATCTGTGTGGTGATATATTTCCCTTTCATAAAATCTATTTTTTATAATTAAAGATTGAGTTTTATTTCAAATGTTGCATCTCGATTGCAACTATACATATGACGCCGGTTTTTTATAAAAGGTTACAACAAAATTGTTCCAAAAAAGAAGCCGCAAAGAAAAATTCTTTGCGGCTTTGAGTGAAATAAGATTTCTAATTAGTACGGATAGATGACCGTGTACGTAGTTCCGTTCGCCAGCGTAACGACTGCTTTAAAATAGTAAGTGCCGCTACCAGGACAAGAAGTAGGTTCTCCGTTTGCATCAAGGCCATAAGTGATTACAGAAGTAATATTATCAGAACGCAGAATTGTATTTTGTCCGCTAACAAGACGGAAATCACAATCCTGGCGAATTACTTTTGGTTGAGAGATCAACGATTCGAAAACTGTGCCGAAACGATTAGTTCCCCATTCAGCAACATTTGTATTACCGAGGCTGTCGGTATGTGTACCTGTTGTTGTAATTACAATTCCATTATCATAAGTGAACACGCGTTGTTTTGCTACACTCCACACACGTTGTTTTCCGGTATCAAAAGTAATTGACAGATCACCAGCGATGGTATGCGTGATTGTTTGCAATGAAGCGAGATTAACCAACAATCCACCACTTACGTTGGTAATTGTTTTCGTTCCGTTCAACACAATGCTTTTCTTATCTCTCAGTCTTGTAATTTTTAAATTCTGAATGTTGATAGTAACCGTAGCGCCCTTATCACCCCAATGTTCGCTCGCAGGCATAGAAATTACAACAACACCTTCACGTGTACGATTGCCCCAACAGTTTGTGCCATTGTAAGTAATCGTAACTGTTTTCGGATCAGAAGTAGTGTTTACTTCGACAGTTGCGTCGCAGATAAGTCCTGTGATTGGACCGGTCAGGCCATTTGTTTGTGCAACATCATTGCTTGTAGTAGTTCCAGCTTCTAAAGACGAGCTGCTATTTCCTGCAAGAGAAGTCTGACTGTAGAGTGCAGTATTTGCATCATTAGTTACTGCTTCATCTTCAACGGAAACTTGCGCCTGGTCATCGGCTTGCGTTTGTAATGCGTTTTGATTGTCGGTAGAACTGCCGGCAGCAGAGTTATCTTTTTTACATGCGAAGAATAAACCCATGCATGCAGTGATCATAATAACACGGAATAGATTGATTGTTTTCATAATCGTTTTTTTGATTTTTCATAAGATTAATATTAACGTCCAGAGTTTAATCAATATTTATATTTATTTTAAGAATGACTTCCTCAAGCCCTTTAAAATAGGCTACCACACTGGTTTTCAGCCACCATCTTCAATCTCATTAACATGGGAATAACATTGCAATAACGCAATGTTCACCCACTCATATAATTGTTATTTAATTTTTTTCAGCGAATAATCTTTTTCTTCGTGTGAAATGAGTTTTATGACTTTGCCATTATTGTCTTTAACAAAATCCATTTCAACGGCTGCAATTTTTACATAAAATTTTGTGGCACTTTCGGGATATATCGGAGTCTTTGGAATATTATTAGTAGCACTTTCAACAAAGAGTTGATCCTTTTCCAAAGTAACAGATAACTGATGTTGCGCATCCAATTCATAAACTCCGACATACTTTTTCAAAATTGATTCATCGACTTTTACGATGCGAGGATCTTTCCATCTTTTCCATTTCGTTCCATCGATGGCTGAAGAGCGATCGCCACAATCGTCAGACAATTTTTTTATCATAAGTACGTCTTTTTGCAAACTGAACGCATATTTTCCGACCGACATATTATCACAATCGCTTTGCCCCTCAATTTTTTTTACAGAGAAAGTATTTTCTTCAACTATTAAGCTCATTGATTCCACCAATGAGCTGTCATAAATTGCAATTACATCCAACTTATCTTTCTTGAAATCAAGAAACACATTTCGCGGATTATCGCCTAAAAGTTTACCCTTCCATTTAGAATTGCTAAGCTGGGCATGTGCAAACGAAAACATGAGCACAGCGGTAACACTAAAAATAATTTTTTTCATTGCGAATTTTTTGAGGCAAAATAATAGTCATATCAGCCCGAACCTATTCAAATCCGGATTTGAGTAAAGCTTTACAGGAAAAAATGCGTGAATTATTCGATTTCGACGGAAGCATTCCGGAATTCCGAAGGAGAAAGACCGGTTGATTGTTTGAATGCACGTTGAAAAGTTGCCTGCGAATTGAATCCACATTCAAATGCAATTCCAGCGATTGTCAGATGGTTCATCGCCGGATCGTTTAACTTTTCTTTAAATGCTTCAATCCTGTAGTCATTTACAAATTCATTAAAACTTTTGTGGACATGCTGGTTCAAAACAGCGGAGATTGTTTTTTGCGGAATATTGATGTGCCTGGAAAGCAATTGTAAATTGAGAGAAGGATCGAGATATAGTTTATCAGCTTCCATCGCCTTGGTGAGTAATATTACCGCATCGTCGATTATTCCACTGGATAATGAAAGAACAGCTGCATTTAATTTTCTTATTGGGTTATTTGCAGAATTATCGGCCATCATATATCCTTTTATGCCCATCCAATAAATTAAACCGGCCATTGGAATATATAAGGGATACCAATCAAATGTGCTCAACATGAAATCTGTATAGCGCGGGATAATATAAGGAACAAGGTATGCCAGCCAGATAATCTGAAAAACCAGGAATACGCGAATGAATTGGTGCAGCCATTTGAATTTAATTTGCGAAAGGGTTGCTGCGCCATCGGATCTCTCCTTCAAATTGTTCAGAAATTTTGCAGACCATAATAAATATGAACTCACGGCGATCCATCTTGGTATGTCTACATAAACATTGTAATCATCAATGATGCTGCCGACAGTCAAACCAAAAGGCTTGTAGTTATTTTTGATCAGCCCGGTAATGAGCGCAATAATATATATGATTGCAATTATTTGTGGGATGAAGTCAATAATGATCGGGTAAAAATGAATTCGATCTTTCCTGCTGAATTTAAAATTTGGATCAACAGATGATTTCACATAAAAAAATATGAGTGGCCCAAATGGCATCACGATAATCATCGGTAGTACCGCGTCTAGCACTCTTGTCCAATCATTATAATCGAACCATCCCTGCATGCTGGCGTACAGTTTGAAACTCGCCAGTGCCATCAGGAAAATCAATTTGGATAATATGCGTGTGGATTGAGTCGATCTTTTTGAGAAGAAAAGCAGGCAGCTTACGATAAATCCCTGAACAGCGCCTAGTAAAATAATTGTTCTGAACAATCCGATGATAAAATTCATGACGCAGCTCCGGTTTTTAGATAAAACATCTCTACGATCCTATTTCAAATTTACGAAAACATGAGAAAGGATCATTACTATCAAATTATCATTAGTGAAATAAATGGGTACGACATAAAATGGCTTCAAAAGTTTAATCACCAGTTTGAAATATCTGCACAAGGCACAAGGTGCAAGGAACAAGGAACACGGCCGATATCCTAAAATGGTTCACGAATTCCGGACTTGTACCTTGTTTCCTGCACCTTGTGCCTTTGATTTAAGATTTAATCTTTTTTGTTATCGACGTAAGAAATTTAGTGTTTTTACGTTCCTCTCTAACGTATCCTCCATTTAGCATTTATCCAATATCTAAAACCGCTGTTGATGAGATATATTCTTTTATTTGCATCAGCCTTTATTTTCTCACAGGCTTATTCGCAAAAAAAATGCGTTCAGAATTCAATTCTATATAAATTCTATGATATACCGCCAACTGAATTCACTCAGCCTCTTGGCAATCATCCGGAGTTTGAATTCCTCCAAAAAATAAATGGTGTTACAACAGTTGAGAAGTTTATCGAAGCGGTTTATTTACCAGAAAACAAAACCAAATGGGGAAGGGAATTCAAGGCATTTGATGTGTTATTGCGCAATTCAGGGTTTACAAACGGTTATAAAGATCTCAGTTTAAAAAATGTAGAAAATGTTTTTGTGAAAGCGGGAACGAATGGCAACCTTGGGTTCTATGATAAGGAGAAGGATCGGATCAGCTATATATATGTAAAATTAAATCCTGGCAATGAAGATCCGCAAGGCATTGCTGCTTGGAAACTCACTAATAAAGATGGCTGCTATCTTTACATATTGCATACATGTGGCAACGCGTGGTATCCAAATGAACCTGGAGCCCCTAGTGTTATGGTGTCGCGTTCGCATTCGAAGAATTCACCGCCAAAAAATTCGGGTACAGATGCCTGTAAGGTTGTAACCGTTGAGACCATCACTAAACCTGTCGAGCAAAAAGTTGATTCTGTCGAAAGACCTTTGCATATCAGCATCGATTTTTACCAGGGCGACATCACTCCGTCCAAACAAAAAAAGAATAGTTTCGATACAGCCATCCATCTTATTCATCATTTGGATACTGTGAGAATGTTTAAGGATAAAGCAGGAAGCCAATTTAAAGTTTATGCAAATCCTCAAACGAATAAGATAATTATCTGCAAAGACACTGTTGTAAAACTATACACGCAACTGGTAGAAGATAAGTCCAAACCCTCAGCGTTCGATTCTACAATTTTTAAATTTGCAGATACTGTTTATTTCGAAACAAAAGCATCACAACCCATTTGCAAGAATAAGATTGAAATCACACTCGATGGAGGTATTTCTTTCAATGCTATTCCGAGGCTGGATAACTCCGCGCAACATACACAAACCGACGGGTCGCATGTAGCCGCCGAGTTTACCATTTCACAGATTTTTAATAACTGGTTGCAAGCGGGAATTTCAGCTTCGTATATGACACTTTCCTACCAGGACGATCTTCCATACCCAGGATCAGTAGCTGGAACATACAACCAGGTTTATCTTGGCAACCCTATCATTCCCGTCCAACTTTTTGGAAAGTTCACTTTTGGAAAACCAATCGGCTGGCAAGCGAACCTGTCTTTATCTGTAGGCTATTCGATTCCGACCAAAGGGAAAATCGTAAATAATGGAATTACGCTGACGACCACTCCATCTGTACAGGGTGCTCCGACGGCAGGAATAAAATTAGGCGTTGCGTATTTCTTTACCTGCAAATTTGGGTTGGGCATATCAGCAGCCGGACAGTATTTTGCCAATAAAGGAGCCCTGAGAAATTATAACCTCTTTGCTCTGCCGATAACCGGGGGATTAAGAATCAGGTTCTAGCATCTACGATTAAACAGTCGGTCTATTTTAGTCAATTGGTCGATTAGTCGATACGTCGATAGTACAGCCGTTGAAAGTAATTGCGAATAAAATCCGCTCTTTCTCCTATAGCAGGCTTATCAACTTTTCGACCAACCGACTCCAAGTAAAACGCACTACGGCAATTATCAGATTATTTAACCTCAGCATTTATTTATATTTTACAGTATCGTTCATTCATTCGCTGCGGTGAAAAAGCTACTCATAATTCTTTTTATTGTCTATAACGGTGTTACTGCCGTAAATGCTCAAACAAATAGTAAATGGAGTGTTGGGATATCGTTTGGTGTAGCTTCTCCAATTGGAAAATTCGGCGATAAAAATATTTTTGATTCCACTGCGGCTTTTGCGAATGCAGGCCCGGCAATTAATATTGATGCCAATTATAATTTAAATAAATACGTCGCTTTTTCCCTGCTTCTTGCCGGACAGCAAAATTCAGTCGATACAAAGGGAATGGTCTCCCAGTTTCAAAAAGCAATCGCCGGAGCTTTCTTTAATGTCTCCAGTGGCGACTGGAATATCGGGAAGATTATGGGAGGAGTAAGACTGTCTTTTCCACTCGATGACAAACAAAAATTGAACGTATCAGTACGCGTTATGGTAGGCGTTCTCAAAACAAGTTTTCCTAAAATAACAATTACAGAAGTATACTATTCAGACAGCCTGGGTAATATTGCTGCATCTCAATTCAGCAAGGATAAGGTTCCTTTAGATTGGACATTTGCATGGCTGGCTGGTGCAGGATTAAAATATGCCATTACAAAAAGATCTTTTATACAGGCCACCTGCGATTATTCGGCATCATCGCCAAAAGTTCCTTATTATCCTGTAGGCTTAAGAGCATTTGTCCCGGGTGTATATGGCATTTCGGGTAATCCTTTTCCTGTCGTTCTCCCTAATAATAATTTACCTCGAAACTATAAGCAACCTGTGAATTCATTAAACGTCTGCCTTGGCATCGGATTCAACTTGTAGTGAGGTTAAAAAAAATTAATAGTTTTTTCGTCTCGAATAATAATGACTGGCACAATTACTGTGCGTTTACTTTTATCAACCGATTGCAATGATTAGCTACTATCCTACACTCGCTGTAATTACCGCGGCTGGCTTCACTTCATTCCGCGAACTTTACCAGAGAATTTCCAAACATGGTTGTCAGCACGACGAATATTTCACGGTCGTTTATGTCAATGAACAAGGAGATATTCAAAAGCTCGAGGTACCTGTATGGAAAGTTCTTTACAATGCAATCATGGAAATTTCCCGCTCCAAAAAACGCAGACGGACCTAGTTAAATATTTGTTTTCAACCATTTAGACTAATATTTCTGAATTTAAAAAATATTTTAAATCAAATGATTAAATTATTTGTTTAAATCAGATTTATGTATTTATCTTTGTGCTCCGTTACAAAATTGAAAACATGATCAATAAAAAAAGTACTGAAGATTTATCTACCGAAGAAAAGATTAAAGAAGCAGCAAGAACGGTATTTATGAAGAAAGGATATTCGGCCACTCGCACCAGGGATATTGCCGAGGAAGCAGGAATTAACCTGGCGCTGTTGAATTATTATTTTAGAAGCAAAGAAAAATTATTCGAAATAGTGATGATGGAAAAGATGCAAAAATTGTTTGGCGGGTTGGTCGGTATCGTGACTGACAACGACACAACGCTTGAAAAGAAAATAGAATTGCTGACCATATATTATATAGATATGCTCACGCAAAATCCGGATCTCCCAATTTTTGTTTTAAGTGAATTGAGAAACAATGGCGAGCATCTTATAAAATCATTACCTATTGGAAATGTTTTGCAACAGTCAGCTCTTTTTAAACAACTGCAGGTAAACAGACCTGATATAAATCCATTGCATTTTATTATCAATATTCTTGGATCAACCATATTTCCTTTCGTAGCCAAGCCAATGATTCAGGCGGTGGGTAATTTAAATCCAAAAGATTTTGAGACGATGATGGAAGAAAGAAAAAAGTTAATTCCGAGATGGATTCGCTCAATGCTACAGACTAAGTAAATTTTTTTGTGTACATATTAAACAAATGATTAAAACGCCTGATAAATAAAATTTCTGAAAATGAAAAAGACATTAACTCTTATTGGCTTCATTCTGCTTACGCTTGGCATAAAAGCTCAATCGCAGGTTTTAAAGATTGAAGACTGTTACCAACTTGCAAGAAAAAACTATCCGCTTACCAAACAGCATGCATTGATCGAAAAAACAAAAGAATACTCGATACAAAATGCAGCAAAGGGATACCTGCCGCAAATAAATATTTTCGGACAAGCTACTTATCAATCAGCAGTCACCAGTATACCAGTTAAAATACAGGGCTTGGATATTCCTACGCTGACAAAAGACCAATACAAAGCTTATGTAGAATTGGACCAAACAATCTATGACGCCGGCACTATTAAAAATCAGCAACGCACCTACGAAGCGAATGCAATTGTTGATTCGCAAAAACTGGAAGTGGAATTATACAAATTGAAATCAAGAATAAACGATTTGTTTTTTGGCACTTTATTGCTCGATGGGCAAATATTGCAAAATGAGCTCCACAAAAAAGATATCGAGTTAGGTCTCAAAAAAACGGAAGCTTCCGTTGCTAACGGAGTTGCATTGAAAAGCAGTGCGGATCTTCTAAAAGCAGAATTGCTACAAGCAAATCAGAATACCATTGCATTGAAAGCTTCGCGCAAGGCCTATTTGGATATGCTGGGTCTTTTTATTAACCAGCCCACAGATGAAACCACTGTGCTGGCAAAACCAGGCCCAATTGCTATTTCACAGGAAATTAAAAGACCGGAATTATTGATGTACGATTACCAGAATAAAAGCCTGGATATTCAAGACAAACAAATCAATGCTGCTATCCTTCCCAGGTTGAACCTGTTTTTGCAAGGCGGAGCGGGCCGTCCGGGATTGGATATGTTAAAGAATAGTTTTGACCCATATTATATTGGCGGTATTCGATTGAACTGGTCCTTATCAGGATTATATACGCAGAAAAAACAAAAATTATTGGTCGATATCAATCGCAGAAATATCGATCTGCAAAAAGAAACTTTTCTCTTCAACACCAATTTTGATTTAAGAAAGCAAAACGCAGATATCGCCAAACTTCAACAATTAATTGCTTCAGACGACGAAATCATCGACTTACGTACCCACGTAAAAAATACTTCACTCGCTCAATTGGAAAATGGAGTGATCAATACCAATGATTATCTCACGAATGTAAATGCGGAAGACAACGCCAGGCAAAATAAAATTTTAAATGAAATACAATTACTGATGACCTTATATCAGCAACAAACAACAACAGGCAATTAAAAAAAATTAAATAACAAAATCATCATGAAATCGCTAACAACAATTCTCGCGGGTGCTATATTACTTGCTTCCTGCTCGGGCAACAAAAATGCTTATGACGCCTCCGGAACTTTCGAAGCAATCGAAACAATTGTTCCGGCCGAAGCAACAGGCACCATTGAACATTTACAAGTAGAAGAAGGACAATTTCTGAAACAGGGCGAACCGGTCGGCTATATCGACAGCGTACAGCTCTATCTGAAAAAGAAACAACTCGAAGCGCAGATAAAGGCAACAGGAACCAAAATGCCGGATATCTCCGCACAAACAGAAGTATATAAAGAGCAGTTGCATGTTGCACAAACTCGTCTCGACGCAGACCTACGCGAACAAAAACGCATCCAGAACCTGGTAAAGTCCGACGCCGCAACAACCAAGCAACTGGATGATATCAACACCGAAGTAGAAGAAGCGCAAAAACAATTATTGGTCATACAAAAACAGGACGCAGCACAGGTATCATTGCTTCAAACACAAACATCAGGATTGCGCGGTGATGTATTACCGTTAGTAGTTCAGATTGAACAGATCAATGATCAATTGGCAAAATCCAGAATCATAAATCCTGTTAATGGAACGGTTCTCGTTAAATATGTCGAGCCCAACGAAATGGCGACCAGTGGAAAACCTTTGTACAAGATTGCGGATCTCTCAACCATCATTTTGAGAGCTTATGTGACCGGTGATCAGTTTGCAAAAATCAAACTCAACCAAAAATTAACTGTGTTGGTTGACGATGGTCTAGGAAAATATAAATCTTATGATGGTATTATCGAATGGATCAGCGACAAAGCCGAATTCACACCAAAAACAATTCAGACAAAAGACGAACGCGAAAATCTCGTGTATGCGGTTAAAGTAAATGTGAAGAATGATGGTTATCTGAAAATAGGAATGTACGGAGAAGTAAAATTCTAAATCATGCAGTCAGTTGTGCTAAATAATATCAAAAAAGTCTATGGCAAGGATCAAAAAATTGCTGTAGACAATGTCTCCTTCGACGTAAACCAAGGCGAATTATTTGGGCTAATCGGTCCGGATGGCGCAGGCAAAACAAGCATATTCCGCATGCTCACAACGGTGCTGCTTCCTGATGGAGGCAGTGCAACAGTTGAAGGTTTTGATATCGTAAAAGATTATAAAAAGATCAGAAATATTGTGGGTTATATGCCGGGGAAATTTTCCTTGTACCAGGACCTGACCGTTGCCGAAAACCTTCATTTTTTTGCAACCGTTTTTGAAACAACGGTCGAAGAAAATTATGACCTGATCAAAGACATCTATATACAAATCGAAAAATTTAAAAACAGGAGAGCAGGAAAATTGTCTGGCGGCATGAAACAAAAATTAGCATTGTGTTGCGCGCTCATTCACAAACCTGCTGTTTTATTTCTTGATGAACCCACGACTGGTGTTGACCCCGTTTCGCGCCGTGAATTTTGGGAAATGTTGAAGCGACTACAGGAACAGAAGATAACGATTATTGTTTCCACTCCATATATGGATGAAGCAAAGCTGTGCGACCGGATCGCATTGATGCAGGAGGGAAAAATATTATCAATCGAAACACCTGAAAATATTGTGGAATCATATCCAGACAAACTCTATGCGATCAAAGCAAATAATATGCACGCATTGTTAAAAAATATGGCAGCATATGAAAAGACGTTGAACAGTTATGCATTTGGTGAATATGCACATGCATCATTTACAGATGTTGCACTGACCGAAAACGAGCTCACTGAATATTTGAAAGGACATGGACTGTCAGATATCGAAATCAAAAAAACCGAAGTCACCATTGAAGATTGTTTTATCAAACTATTAAAAAGTTAAACGATGGAAACGGTTATCAGAACAGAGAAGTTGACGAAAAGATTTGGAGATTTTATCGCCACCAATGAAATCACTTTCGAAGTAAAAAAAGGTGAAATATTTGGATTTCTTGGCGCAAATGGTGCCGGGAAAACAACGGCAATGCGCATGCTATGCGGTTTATCGATTCCTTCATCGGGAGACGCACAGGTTGCGGGTTTTGACGTGTACAAACAAACGGAAGAAATCAAAAAAAATATTGGTTATATGAGTCAGAAATTTTCTTTGTATGAAGACCTGACCATACTGGAAAACATCAAATTTTTCGGGGGCATTTACGGACTTACCGATAAACAAATAAAAACCAAGAGCGATTCTCTTGTTGAAAAACTTGGGCTGCACAATGAAGCAAAGAAATTGGTATCCGGTTTACCGCTCGGATGGAAACAGAAATTATCTTTTTCCGTAGCAGTGTTGCACGATCCAAAAATTGTTTTTCTAGATGAACCGACCGGCGGTGTTGATCCATTAACACGCAGACAATTCTGGGAATTGATCTATGATGCAGCAGATACAGGAGTGACAATTTTTGTGACCACACACTATATGGACGAAGCGGAATATTGTAACCGCATTTCTATAATGGTGGATGGAAGAATTGATGCATTGGATTCGCCCGTTAATTTGAAAAAACAGTTCAATGCAAACTCAATGGATGAAGTTTTTTATCAATTGGCAAGAGGAGCGAAACGCGCTGAATAAAATATTTAATCATGAAACAATTTATTTCATTCGTAAAAAAGGAATTCTCGCATGTGCTGCGCGACAGGAGAACGCTGTTCATATTATTCGGGATGCCGCTGGTACAGATATTAATTTTTGGTTTTGCACTCACTAGTGAAGTGAAAGATTCCAAAATAGTAGTTGTAGATTATGCGCGTGATAATGCTTCCCGAGCAATCATTTCAAAATTTGAAGCCAGTCATTATTTCGATATCGAGAAATCAGCGATGAGTCATGATGATATTTATAAATCATTCAAGCAGGGAAAAATAAAAATGGCAATTGTGTTTCCGGCTAAATTCAATGAGACCTTGCTCCAGCAAAACAAAGCACAAATTCAAATTATAGCCGACGCTTCCGATCCTAATACTGCTAACACAATCACGAACTATGCTTCGGCAATTATCAACGATTATAAATCGCAGCTCGATAAAACGATGGCGGTTCCTTACCAGATTTTTACCGAGACAAAAATGCTTTACAATCCCCAACTTGCGGGTGCGCCGAATTTTGTTCCCGGTGTGATGGCCCTGGTGTTGATGTTGGTTTGTGTAATGATGACTGCAATATCCATCGTTAAAGAAAAAGAAACCGGAACGATGGAGGTATTATTGGTTTCACCGTTTAAACCAATATGGGTGATTTTTTCAAAAGCAGTACCATACCTTTTGCTTTCGCTGGTGAATGTCGCATCGATACTGTTGCTCAGTGTTTTTGTATTGGATCTGCCAATCAACGGAAGTGTTTTATTATTACTAGCAGAGAGCGTTTTGTTTATCATCACTTGCCTCACGCTCGGAATTTTTATATCAATCAAAACGAGTTCGCAACAAGTAGCGATGTTGATCTCGTTGATGGGAATGATGCTGCCCACTGTTCTATTCAGCGGTTTTATGTTCCCGATAGAAAACATGCCGCTTCCTTTGCAGATCATTACCAATATCGTTCCATCCAAATGGTATTATGTAATCGTAAAATCGATCATGATTAAGGGCCTTAGTTTTTCATATATATGGAAAGAGACATTGATACTATTGGGGATCACATTATTTTTCTTAGCACTGAGTATAAAAAGTTTTAAAATTCGTTTGTCATGAGAACAATTAAATTTTTACTTTTCAAAGAATTCAAACAGATATTTCGTAACCGTGCGATATTGGCCTTGATTATGGTGATGCCTGTTGTTCAGTTGATCATTCTCCCACTCGCTGCAGATTATGAAGTAAAGAATATCAATTTATCAGTTGTAGATCATGACCATTCTACATATTCACAAAAATTGATTTCAACAATTACTGCGACGCCGTATTTTAAACTCACCGGATATAACAAATCTTATGATGAGGCCTTCAGGCTGATCGAACTCGACAAAGCAGATTTAGTTTTGGAAATACCACAAGGTTTCGAACGCAACCTGGTTCGTGAAAATCAACAGGAATTATTTGTTGCAGTAAATGCAATCAACGGCACCAAGGCAAATTTGGGGGGCGCTTATTTGAACACGATTATACAAATTTTCAATAGTGATATCAGGGTAAAATTATTGGAGCACGAAGAATCCAATCAAACACAGAACATCGATGTCACCGTATCAAACTGGTTCAATCCATATATGAATTATCATGTTTTTATGGTGCCCGGAATTCTTGCGGTTCTTGTGACGATGATCGGCGGTTTTTTATCAGCGTTGAACATCGTGAAAGAAAAAGAAGTTGGTACAATAGAGCAAATAAATGTGACGCCTATTAAGAAATCTCATTTTATCATTGGCAAATTGATTCCATTTTGGGTGTTGGGAAATGTAGTGTTTACACTTGGGTTATTGGTTTCATGGCTGGTGTATGGAATTACTCCTGTTGGGAGCCTGCTCGTACTTTACGTTTTTGTATCTGTTTTTCTATTAGCAATTTTAGGGTTTGGTTTATTGGTCTCCACATTTTGTGATACGCAACAGCAGGCCATGTTCATCATGTTCTTTTTTGTCATGATTTTTATTTTGATGGGTGGATTATTTACGCCGATAGAAAGCATGCCGGGCTGGGCGCAGACAGTTACTAAATTCAATCCGGCGAGTTACCTGATCGAAACGATGCGTATGGTTATTCTGAAAGGAAGCGGATTCAAAGATTTGCTACGGAATATCGGCATCATCGCAATATTTGCGATAGTACTAAATCTGTGGGCGGTGTTGAATTATAGAAAGACTTCGTGAGTGTGTCTTCGGTTATCGTGAGACGTGAGACGTCAAACGTGAAAAAAAGCCTTTCACGTTTGACGTCTCACGTCTCACGATACATTGATCTTAATGTCAATTAACCGGCTTAAGATTTTTTTCCAATTCTATTATCTTGATAATACTATCCGCGCCTACCCTGTTATTAACCTGCTGTGGCCCAAAAGAAGCTTGTAATCTTAACAGAGCAGGTTCTGATATTTGCCATCCAAGCGGCAATACCGGAATATAACTATCATTGCTGGCAGAATCTCTGATACAATCAACTGTTGGATAAATAGAAAAATAACCCGTGCGAAAACCAAGATGCAATAATGTATCCATTCCATATCTCGCACGCAAAGTACTGTCAGCCGCATGCGCATTGCCATCGATACCACTGTTGATAATACCAACCAGAGGACTAATCAACTCGAAACGATTTTCAACTAATTTTCTTGGCTCTTTTTTCAACGGACTATTACTGATCGATACAAAATAAAATCTTATTTTTTTTGTGAGTGCGGTGAATACTGAATCTGAAGGATCCGATTTTTGATTACCAACATAACGTCCCAGCGTCGCAAAAATCAATTCTGAAGTTGATGCACCAGAATTATCTTTACCACCTCCATCCATAAAATGAAATCCCGGTCCCATCTTTCCGCTTGGACTGATAAACGGAAAACGCGCACTCAAGAAAGCTCCTGTCATCAAGGAAATTCCGTCCTTCGAGTCTTTGTTATTTCTATGAGCGTTGATGCTGTCCAATCGATCTCTAATAAAAATCGTTGCGGGAAAATCGTCACCGCTTAAATGAACCGGTGCGCAAATTCCCTTGAGTCCATCATCTACATTCAGCGTATTTGAAAACAATAATGGAACTTCATAGTTTTTTGATTTATTTCCACGACTCCAAATAGAATCAAAATCCACTCCCGCATCAAAATGGAGATATTTTTTTCCAAATTCAATCCACAATTTTTCCTGTACGGCGGAACGATCATCCCATTTCGAAATTGAGCTTGCAGAAGCCCAGATATCTCTGCCCAGATCCGGAATTAAAACTGCCGTTAGAAAATCATGACGATAAAAATTATAAAAACTGTCTTGCTTGTATGCGGAAGCATCATCAATATGTTTGTTTCTATAAGCACATTGAATTGCCGCGCCGATTGTTCCGCCTGAAGCTCCTGAAATTGAAAACATATAATGTTGAAATCCCTTTTTCCATTTTCCTTTTTCGATGATTGCAGAATCAAGAAAAGTAATTGCCATACTGGTAAATGCCGCTGCGCGAATACCGCCGCCGTAAGTATTCACGAGGAAAACCGGGTAAATGGAATCCTGATCGATTTCAGTTTTTCTTGCGAGAACCCATTCTCTAAAATAATTTTTCAAATCAAGCGGTTGCGAGGCGCTATCTCGTGGAGAGTATGGTTGAAGATATACCTGGTGATAATTATTTGTGCTAAGCGCACTGATCACCAGTCCGATTACTATAATAAAAAGAACAAAATTTATTTTGAGCCATTTGCTAAGCCTGATCAAAATCGTAAAAAGAAATATATAGCATATCAGTCCTGCCAGAAGCAATGGAAGTGTTACAAAATGATTATCCCATTGAACAAAAACTTTTGGATTTATATTTATCCATATAAAAAAAACAGAAGCAATTATCGTTAGCACAAACACGAGTTTCCCGATTTTTTTTCCAAGCCATCCATCCGTAAATATCAATGAGCGTATGCTGATGAAAATATAAAATGCAATGGCAAGCAGTATAAGATTCCAATAGAGATATTTTAAAGAGGAAGGTTTGTGTTTGTCGGGGCCCAAAAGCAACCTGGCAACAACAGGGATTATAACCCCGACTAATATTATTACAATAAAACTTGCAGCAGATGCCCATGGTTTTCCTTTCGCCTCCGCCAATGCATTGTATGCCCTTGTAGCAAAATCATATTTAATAAGTGTATAGAATATTGTAAGCAATGCGATCAGCCATGCCATCGGTGGAAAAATATCCAGTATATAACCAATACTTGTAACCTTCAAAGCATTGAGAATTGCCGCGGCAGGCAATAAGATTGTAGCAACACCTAAAAAGCGGGAAACCTTTTTTTCGTTAGGGTTTTGATTATCCGGTTCCGAAAAAGGATAAACCGGTCCGATGTATTCATCTTCAAAAAACAATTTAGCAAGATACCAATTCAACAAAGCAGCAGCCATCACGATTCCTAAAAAACAAATTACTCCGAAATCCTGTGTGTTGCTATTCACAAGCAGATCCTGTCCCTGGTCAAGGATCCACATAGGCAACACAAAAATAATTACGCCCAGGAAAATCACTCTGTATTGATAGAGTTGTACGCCTCTGCGTGAAATAATTGCAGAAATTATTTTCAGACCATGCTTACGAAGAATGAGCACATACACGAGCATGAATAGAAGCAACAAGGCCAAAATGAAGAATTTTATATAAGAAGCAATAGAAGTCACTATCGCAGTAGTTTCTGATATCGAACTTTTATCATTGCTAAAACCGTACTGAACAAATCGCAACATGCCGATATTTTCTATAATGTCCATAATGCCGGCAATAACTGCGGAGAACATTAACAGCCTTGTGAATCCTGGGCTCAATTGCAACCAGTATATAATCAAAATGGCAAATCCAGTATAGAAAAAAATAAAAAAGAAATCAATGAAAATATTATTTGTGGCGAGCTCCAGCCGATTTTTTTGCGGTACAGGTGCACAGTTGTTATTTAGGGAATCGATTGGGATGATCGTTTTCCAGGAAGAAATAATTGCTGTATCGCGTTGATAAGAGCCAGATGTTTCCAACGAAATGATGCCGCTTGTGGCCGTTTCATTGGTCAAATCTTTATTCTGCAGCGCCTGAATATATCCGGTAATTAGTGCACAAATAAAAAATATCCAGAATAATATTCTGAAACGATTTGTTTCGAATGAAAAAAAAGTTGGTTTGGGAATTTCGGGCATAGCAAAGGTTTAGTTGAGTTTGGCAGATGAAAGCAATAACTAATTTATTCAAAAAGTTTTCGATTCGGATGATTTTGGGAAAATACCGTGTTTTAACGGGTGGAGTGGATGGTGTTTTGGACATGAAAAATAAAATAGAATTTGGTATACTCGCACCGATTAACCTTCTGTCTTGATTTTAAAATATTGAGTGCTATATCTTTGTTCAATGGCAGATGTGCATGATAAAAAGACGAGAAGTTACAACATGAGTCAGATTAAAGGCAAAAACACCAAGCCTGAAATTCTGGTTCGGAAATTTCTTTTTGCAAATGGCTTTCGCTATAGACTGTGTGAAAAAAAATTACCTGGAAAACCAGATATTGTTTTGCCAAAGTATAAAACTATAATTTTTGTTCATGGATGTTTTTGGCATGGCCATTCCAATTGCAAATATTTTGTGGTTCCAAAAACAAATACCGATTGGTGGCTGAATAAAATAAACACTAATAGAATAAATGATAAAAAAGCAATGAAGACTTTAGAAAATGAAGGTTGGAAAGTAATTACGATTTGGGAATGTGATATAAAAGGTAAAAATAGATTCAAAACATTAAGTAAATTGCTTGGCATAATATTATTCTAACTAATGAATTTTATAGACCTTTTCGCTGGCGCTGGCGGTCTTTCCGAAGGCTTTATTAGGGCAGGATATCACTCCATTGCGCACGTGGAGATCGATGAAGCGGCATGTTACACGTTAAAAACTAGAGTTGCTTATCATTATTTGAAGTCAAAAAAAAAGCTTGATGAATATGTAAAATACTTAAAGGGTGAAATTAGTCGCGCCACTCTCTACTCACTTATTCCCAAAGAACAAATGGACGGCGTAATTAATATGGCGTTGGACGATGAAAACAATAAGGAAATTTTCAAGAGGATAGATAAATTATTAAAAGGTACCAAAACTGATATTATTATCGGAGGCCCTCCCTGTCAGGCATATTCATTGGTTGGCAGAGCGAGAAGTGGAAATGGAATGGAAAGTGATCCACGTAATTACTTATACCTACAATATGTCAGATTTTTGAAGAAGTATAATCCAAAAATATTTGTATTTGAAAATGTATTAGGGTTGCGATCTGCCGATGGTGGTAGCTATTTTAAAAAAATGATAGCGGAATTCAACAAGCTGGGGTATAACGTACGTGATTTTCTTTTTAATGCAAATGATTTTGGCGTATTGCAAAATAGAAAAAGGATTATTCTGATCGGACATAAAAGGGAGTTGAATTTATTGATCCCAGATTTTGCGTTAAAAAACAAAAAACAATACACGGTACAGTCCGTTTTTGAGGATCTACCAAAACTGCAAGCTGGTGAAGGTCTGGACAAATACAGTAAATATGTTGGTCCTATCAATGATTACTTAAATAACACCAAAATTAGGAATGGAATAAATATTATAACTCAACACGTAAGTCGCCCCAACACAGATCAGGATAAGGAGATATACCGAATTGCAGCGGAACAATTAAAAAATGGTAAAAGGCTTGACTATACTTCTCTACCAAAACGTTTGAAAACCCACACAAATCAGCATTCGTTTTTTGATCGATTTAAAGTAGTAGACAATAATGCGTCTTACGCGCACACAGTAGTTGCGCATATCGCAAAGGATGGTCATTATTATATTCATCCAGATATTTTACAAAACAGATCAATTTCTGTGAGAGAAGCTGCTAGGCTTCAGTCATTTCCCGATGATTTTTATTTCGAAGGAGTAACAGAAGGTAAAAGTCGAACAGCTGCATTTAAACAGATTGGAAATGCCGTACCGCCTTTAATGGCTAATGAAATTGCAAAAGAAATTAAATTGATCCTTACATGTTAGATATTTCGGCTTTTAATAATCGAAGTAAGTTTCCGTCCTATGCAAGACTTAAATCTGATTTCAATCATTTTCTTACCCGGATTGGGAAGGAAAAAGAGATATCAGAAGGAAAAGCACGGGAATGCTTAACCGCTATTTGTGGAATAAATGCGACATCAAAAGCTGACTATGAACATAAATGCAATGTTCAATATTTTTTCAAAAATAAACTGCAAGGAACACCTTGTGCAGATGTTTCGAATTCTAATCCCTTTGTAAGGATTCATGACAAAGATGACTTTATGAAATGGATAAGTGAAATTATTGGATTGTCGCCAACGAATACAAAAGGGAAAATCGGAGATATTATATACGCGGCAGATTTATCTATCAAATCAAACCTTTTAAGATCTTTTTTAAATAATATTGCCGTCAATACCAGTTACTCAAATGAGAACAATTGCTTGAAGTATTTTGGAAGAAAAAGGTGGTTAGCCAAGACTCCGCCGAGATTACGAGATGCACATATTAGTTCCTATAATTTTATTCATTGGTCCTTCCCACAACCAAAGAAAGAAGACATTTTTTTGAATCAATCTGTTATTGAAAAATTACCCTGTAGAGCTGGCATAGTGGATGTAGAGCAAAAGATCATTTTTAAGCATATTTTAGATAAGAATTACAATGTGAGAAAACCAACTATTTTGGATGCCGGATTTTATGAACAGTATGAGCCCGGTGGTTCTACAAAACCCTTAAAACGTTGTGCTAGGCTCTCTGGATTTGATGAGTATGTGCACATTCCGAATATTTTCTCAAATGTTCAAGAAAGTTTATTTGAAACATTCAATACTTGATGTATGCCTAATTTAACCAGCGAAACCGAAATTCTGAAGTCAATGATTCTTGATGAGAACATGAAATTCCCAAATAAGAGCGGTATAACACCCTTGCTCGAAAAGGCGAAGATAAATTCACGATTATCTCCATTGAGCCCTAAAAAAAATTTTGAAGAGGAGGTAGTTTGCAATTTAGTACAATATTTTAATAAATTTACTCAAATAAACTTTACAGAACTTGAATCGTATATAGTGGTTTCGAGTTTTTCAAATGGTAAAATAATTGACGAATTTGCCAAATTCATTAGAAACGAGGAATTAGATGAAGATATCGTCATGAAAGCGTGTGTATGCAGATTTATACAACACTTAAACCGATCTTTCTTTCCTTTGGGATATCTAAGGAAAAGATTTAATGAGCTATCCAGACTTGATCCTTGGTTATTGGCGGAGCTTGTTATTGCCTCAAACTGGAAAGAAGGAGTTGAAATGATAAAAGAACTTTTGATATCTAATCCAGATACCAGCTATTTATTTTCTTTATTACCTGCTTGGATGAAAGATGACAACACAGAAGCGATTTCTTATGCTTTAAATCAATGGTACGACCTGCTTGGTTCGGCAGATAAAGATATAGTCAAATATTATGCTCAAAATTATGGGTATTCCGTCGACAGTTTACAGGATCGTGATAACGGACGCAATCCTGAGGCAGTTAAAGATATTTTAGAAGCTGGTCCATTTAGAGAATTTTCACGAAAGAGAATAATGCCGGCCAATTTTGAAACGTTACAATCATGATGAAGGATTACATTTACTCAAAGGAAGGAGTAGAAATTCTTTATTGCATAAATAAGGCCTTATTATCGTGTATTAATCTAGGAAAGGATAATGCAAAACTTATTCCTGAGAACCCAGAATTAATTGATTGTTTTAGTGGACTTCTAAAAAATGAGTCGTTTGACAATCATATTACCGAAGGATTATTTCCTAGGCATCAAGAAAGGGGCGAGAAAGTTTATCCAAGAATACTTAAGTTAACCATAAATTCTTTTAAGGATGCCTCTGAAGTATCGGTAAGGTCAAGATTTGTCATACCATCTCCATTACATATATTGTACTATTCGTTAATAGCTCCTGAAAATTCACAAACAGCCGCCTACTCTCTGGCCTCTTGTCGAACGTTATTATTTAATCTACTTGAAAAAACATATTCCTTCAATAGGGGATCGAGCAAACAGAATAATTTATTAAATTCCATTGAGGAGGAAAATATATCTCAAGCAGTTGATTCATTTAAACGACATATAAAAATAAGCCGAAGTTGGCCAAAAGATGTAAATAAGAAATCCCCGATTTTTTATATAAATGAATTGGTTGGACACTTAATGGCAATGAAGGGCGTGGCCCATTTATCTTTCAATAGCCAAGGAGAGGCCAGAAAATTTTTACACCAACAAAGTCGTAACTCTTTTCTAGATCAATTTGGAAAAAAAATAATAACTGCGCGATTTCGATTGTCAAATAAATTTGAAGAATTGCCGGAAACAGGTGAGTTAATTAATCAACTTTATGGTATTCCAATGGCTCTAAAAGGAGGGGAAATAGTTTTCTTCGGTGGATTAAAACCATCTTCTTCTGGAGGCTTGGTCGTTGGCGTCAGTGGCCAAGCAGGCATTGGTAAAACTTCCTTTGCCTTGGCACTTGCCAATTCACTGGCACCCCTTAAAATAAAATGTTTTTATTTAAGTCTGGAGGAGGGGGAAAATGATATTAAAAAAAGGCTATTCAGTTTGCAAACGGCTTTTGAAAAAGAGCTTTCATTTTATCAAAATCCCAAAGACTGGTTTTTTGTAACAAAGAAAACAAAAAATTTGTCGCTGGAGGATTTACTTCAGCTTATTGGCGATATCAAAGATGATCTTGAAAAAAATATTGCAGAAAGTTCATTAGAAAAACAAAATCATTCCATTATTGTAATCGATAATCTTAATGAATATTCGGATGGCACCAATTATAATTTAATTGAAAGGTTTGTTGAAAAAGCGAGAGAACTAAAAAGCATCGTCATTCTAATTGGAGGAGAGGGTGTTTTAGAAAAACTAAAAATGGAGTATTTAATCGACATAGGAATAAATCTAGTTCATGAAGGTCTTGGCCAAAAGGGCGATAAACCACTTCGTTTATTTAATCTCTATAAAACAAGACATCAATTATCAAGGCAAGGGACTCACGTTTTTCATATGAGTGGTGAGGAGGGTTTTAGAATTTCTCCTCAGATTCCTTCTCAAATGGACAGAAAAGAAAAACTTAAAAAACTACTTCAGGATGAATCAAAATTAATTAATACATTAAATTATTTGAACGATGATAAATCTCTGATCCCTGTCGAAAAAAAAAGTTTCCAGCATGGAAATAATAACGTCAATTTCTTAAATCTTTTTCCAAGAACTCATATACTTGTTCATGGTTATGGAAGTGCCGGCAAAGCTGGGTTCAGTTTGAAATTACTGTTAACACCTCCGATACAAAGGAACATTGCTCCAAATCGAATTAAGTACAACAATTATCATAGTTCGACATTTAGAAGAAAGATACTGATATTGTCTTTTTTATATCCTCAGAAATACTATCATGATATTATTAACGATAAAATTGGTTTGCAAAAGAAAATAAACAAAAATTATCCATCACTTCCTGATCCTATCGTTGAATATTTAATTTTTTATCCCGGATATATATCTCCTGAAGATTTCATCAATAAAATAACCAGGAAACTTGACAAAGCAATTTTGGAAGGACAACCTTTTACTGGAGTATTGATCGATGGTCTTCATAACGTCTTTTTGCAATTTATTAGTTTGCAAAATAATGATATGGTTTGGCCATTACTTTATAATATATTATCGAGATATGATTTAACAGTAGTAAGCACCTTTACCAATTTTGCTATGAACGATAAATTACTTGACGATGATCCAATAAGTAGAAATGACATCATAAATCAGGGTTTGCCCGATCATTTGCTAATGCAAAAAGGAATGGCGCCTTTCTTGCACGCACTTGTGAAAGCTGCGGATTATTATTTCTTTTTAGAGCAATTTGTTTTGAAATCTGGAGAAAGAAAATATCTTTTATCTGTTAAAGGTGCAATAAATCAAAATGTACCAACAGAATTGTTAGAATGGGACAAGCAAAGAAGTGTTTTTATAGCTAAGTATTCATATGAGGAAATCCGTCAACTATAGTGTTAATTTATCTGAATAGTATAAAATTGTTTAAATGATCGAATGGCGTTTTAAACCCAACTCTCGCGATGATATGGATGTGGATCCAATCCAGGGAGAGTTTTTTACTACTCGGGATATAGACAATATTTCTACGGCTGTAGTGAGAGAGGGAATTCAAAATGCGCTCGATGAAAGAAATCGTGGAGAACAAGTCGAAACAGTTAAAGTCAGGATATATTTGTCGGGTGACAAATATGCACTTGAAAGTAAAGACTATTTGCCGATGATCGAGACACTTCAGCCACACCTAACTGCCAAGAGTTCCGGGTTATCGTCACTTCCAGATTTTGCTGGTAATATGAAATTTTTAGTTTTCGAGGATTTCAATACAAAAGGTCTTGAAGGTAGTCCAAAAGAATTCTATGTAGAAAATAATAACGATAAAATCCCGCATAACTTTTATTACTTCTGGAGAAATGTTGGTCGTTCAGGGAAAACTGATGATCAATTAGGCAGATGGGGTTTAGGTAAGACGGTATTTCCTGCTTCGTCTAAAATCAACACGTTCTGGGGATTAACTGTACGAAAGAGCGATAGTCGCAGAATGCTTATGGGACAGTCTATTTTAAGAATCCATAACAGAGAAGATGATAAAAAACAGGAATGTGGTTTCAGACCCTATGGTATGTTTGGCAATTATGAAGGCATTGACTGTTTTGCGTTGCCTATTGAAGACGAAAGTGCTTTAACAACATTTGAAGAAAAATTCCATCTCGAACGAAAAAAAAATTCTGGCCTATCATTAGTGATCCCTTTTTGTTCCGATGAAATTACAATTGATCATCTCGCGTATTCGGTAATTGAGCAATACTTTTACCCTATCCTCGAAGGAAGATTAGAAGTAGAAGTTGGTGAAGAAGAAATCAGAATTTTGCTTGACAGAAATTCTGTAGAGCAATCAATAGAGAAAATTGATTTCAACAATTTGTCAAATAACGATGACAAAAAAGTAAAAACCAAAGAAAATCTGATCCGGCTTTTCGATTTTGCGAAATGGACCTTCCGGTTACATGAAGAAGATTTTTTCAAATTGAAGGAGCTTGATTTAAAAAATAAACCTCGGTGGAATAAAAGTATGTTTGCCGACGAAGAAGGATTAAATGTTTGTCGTGATAAGTTTGATAGGGGTGAAAGAGTTGCTTTCAGAATTCCCTTGAAATATTGTCCTCTAAACGGCATTTCGAAAACCTGTTGGTATAATGCTTTTCTGGAAAAAGACACTACGCTTACCAACCCTGAAAATCTTTTTGTAAGAGATGGAATAACTATTTCTGGCGTAACATCGCTCGACAGAGGTTTGGTTCGGGGTGTCGTTATCATACACGACACTGATCTTGTAAGAATGCTGGGAGATTCAGAAAACCCCGCACATACTGAGTGGCAGTCTGATTCAAGAAACTTTAAAGGGAAATATGTTGATGGCAAAGAAGCTCTTGTCTTTGTTAAAGGGACGCTAAAGGCTCTGTATGAAAGATTACAGCGACCCATTGAGGGTTTACAAAAAAACTTATTGATTGAATACTTCTCCATTCCTATTGAAACTGTGGAGGAAAAAAAACAAAAAGATTTGCCTGATGAAATCGATTTGGGCGGAGACGAAGTGAATGATCCCGAAATTCCGATTAAACTGGGAAAAAGACGTCCTATATTAATTGAAAAAATTAATACGGGATTAAAAATTGCTAAAAATCCATTGGCTGAAGATCTTCCAGAAAGCATAAAGTTAAGACTGGGATATGATGTACCGAGAGGGAATCCAATAAAAAACTATCAGGAACTCGACTTTGATGTTTCAAAGTCTCCAATAATGATTGAATCATCAGGCATATATTTTACAAAAAAAGATAAAAATGAACTTGAGTTCGATATTGAGGATAAATCATATTTTGAAATCAAATTAACCGGCTTTGACGACAAGCGGGATTTATTTTTAAAATTGCAATAATGATCCGCAGATTTAATTATACCGGGAGAATAAAAATTCCGAGAAACAGGGTAGATATTTCACTCTTCAAAGATAATACTGGCAAGTATTTCAAGGCTAAGATAAATCTTGAAGGACTGAATCTCCCTTCGGAAGCGAAAATTTATGTTGAACCAAATTACAAGGGAGTCTATCAGCGATTTTATTTCGGAACTATATCGAATTTCAAAGAACCAGACAATACTAGGTTGGATGAATTGCCAGAAACCGAACTTGCATATTTTGATGTGTCAGTAGTAGATGAGCAAAGTAAAGTTGGCTTACTTTTAGGAAAAGCAAAAGGAATACCTGTAAGTGCGGACGGCAAACCAAACGATAGAATGCCGCTTTTATTTGTTAATCCTACGGATCTGAAAAATCAACTTTGGAAATTGAGCTTTGATTCGAGTGATGATGGAAGACCTATTTTGGAAATAAATAAAGATATCCCTGAGTTGAATGAAATGATGAAAAATGATATGAAATTTATCAGTCTGGTTTATCCTGCAGCTTTTAGAGGAGTACTTGCAAGAATTGTCGAGGAGGGAGAGTTTGATGCCGGTGATGATTCATGGATAACACAATGGTTAAAATTTCTAAGTTTAGGGTTAGGCATAAAATCGATACCTGACATAAATGACGAAAATAGAATCCTTACATCAGAACAAGAAGCTTGGATTGATGAGTGTGTTAATGAATATTGTAAAAAGTTTCAGCTATTTGAGAAATTTACGTCGCAATGATAACGGCTTCAATACGGATATTTAATGAAGAAGGACTAAATGAATTTGAACGCGTAGTCAGCGAAATAAGAATTAATGCAATTAACAGCATTCCACGTGAATTATTATTTAACGAAGCCTATTCATTTGTTTACGAACCGATCGTTCAGATTGAGAATTTGGGATACAAGGATAAGAATCAACTTGTACCTTACATCGTTGAAAAATTAAATCTGAGAGAAAATAAGCATTTGTATTTTGACAAGGGTCTTTGGTCTTGGTTTGCGGCATTTTTTTTTGAGAATATTTGTCCGGTCGACGGACAGGGCAACCGAAAGGTAAACGAATCGGCTTTCTATATTTTAAGAGATCCAAAAAATTATACAAAATACTATCGCCATTTGTTGGCATATCCCTGCAGGATATTTTCAGAATTAAATGAATCCTCAAAAATTTTTCTGATTGGAAGTTTTGCAAAGAGAGGTGAAATTACTGAGCAATTTGGAGCATACCAGGAAATCGCACTGAACAAAGGAATTCTTGACGCAGCCAATATTTTGTACTGGGATAATAAAATGAAAAATTTAAAAAGAGGCGCTGCCGGAAAAGGCACCGGTTCTGCGAGAAGGTTGGTAAGGATAATCCGACAATACCAATTAACCTATGATTTAAATTCTATGAAAGGCGATGAAATCGTTCGGCTGCTTCCGAGCGAATTTAGGAAATGGATTGTGACCGATGAATAAGTTTAGTGAATTTTAATAGTTATATTTTTACGTTCAAATTCAAAAGCCACCTCTCGGTGGCTTTTTTATACTAGAATTTAATAAAACATTATCGATGTCTCTCAGGATTCGGTCCGCGTTGCTCCGGTTGTCGTTGCACATTCGGCTGCGGATGATTCTGCATTTGTCTTTGTTGAAAATGCTGTTGCATCTGATGCATATGCTGTTGCTGTGCCTGACTTTGTTCCGCACGTGCACGATTGAATTGTTGCTGTTGTTGTTGTACTCTCTGCATCTGTTGCTGACGCATTTGCTGTTGTCTTGCGTTATTAGCGTCTGAATAATTATTTGGAAGACGATTGTTTGGACGAGCCGACGCAGGTACACCGTTATTCAAATGCGATGTGTTTGCGCGAGGAGAATAATGATTTTCTCCGCTAGACGGATTCGATCTTACTGTATTCATTGCAGGAGTTGAAGGACGTCCGCGATTGACAGACACATATTGATTTCTATCGCGACTTGCTTCGCGCTGATGATTTATCTGCACTGAAGTTTCGCGGATATGATTTTCTCTCATTGCAATTTGCTCCTGCGGTCTCGGTCTTGCTGTGATTCCGCCCGGACCATTAAAGCTAACGCGGTTGTTCACTCGTGTATTAACGACCACTGTTCGGTCGACATATGTGTTATGCACAACAGTTCTATTTACATTCACTACTGCGGTGTTGTATCTAAAATGACTTCCTTGCCAACCGCCTCCAACAAATCCAACTCCACTATAACCATAGCCATAATTTACGCCTCCATAAAAACCTACATGAGGTCCCCAGTAACCGGGATGCCATCTATAAAATCCATCTGCAAATTCCCAATAGCATGGAGTCCATAAATAACCAATCTGCGGCGGACGAACCCAAACTCCAGGAACCCAATAATATCCTATTTCATTATCGAAGGCCCAATAACCGGGCATCCATAAATATCCATCATAGGGACATGGTGGTTGTTCATACGCCACTAATTCCGGCGGTGCTATTGTAGCTGTTATACTAACGTCGATACCTACCTGCGCAGAAGTTTTAAGCGCACTCAAAAAAATAATTATGGAAGAAATGACTACTATTTTACTTCGTTTCATAGCCTTAAAATTTGATGAACGATATTTAGACTGATTCAAAATGTAGTCCAACAACTTTAAGAGGGAGGAGAATTTTTGTTAAAAATAAGCGTAGAATATTTTGCACAATTGTCTTAACCGGGATTTTGAGGGCTTATGTGATAAATTTTTTTTCACCACATAGGCACATAGAAACATAGGTTCACATAGGAGTTTCAAACTATTTACTATATTTTTCTCGAGGCTTTTTGTATGAAATTCTTTTCAGCATAATTAGCTGAATCATTTAAAATCCCGGTTCAGACATTCATTTTTACCAACTTTGCTTCGAGACGATCGAAATTTTCTTCGTTCTTATCAACCGCTAAAACTTTTATTTTGCTGCATTCTTCTGCAGTATCGAAAATTTGTTTGAAGATGGTTTTTGTTTTGTTGGTAGAAATTTCTTCAAAAGTTACAACTACCTGAAAAAGCGGTTTTGAAAAACGCTTCCAGGCAATGAGTGAAGGTCTCTCTATTTTTATAAACTCGCATTCATTTGCATAATTTCCTTTGTCTGGTCCATGCATAATAAAACTCCATTTTCCTCCCGGACGGAAATCAAATTCATTAAATGTGTTTGTAAAACCTGCTGGCCCCCACCAGATTTTTAGATGATCCGGATCGGACCAAGCCTCATACGCAATTTCTCTCGATGCGCTCACAATTCTGGAAGTCACAATTTCGCAATCAGGTGTTGCGGAAATAATTTCTGATGTCATCGAAATAATATTTTTGCTGTTCAATTATTTTAGATCCTTATACTCTTTTCAAATTATTTCTTACTGCCGGTTGCCGCATCAAATATCCGGCAAAAATTACCTCCACCTATCTTACTGATTTCATCTTCGGTGAAACCTGTCTTTAACAATGCATCAATAACGGCGTAATAAAAACCAACCTTTTGATCCGGCCAGGCATCGTTAGTACGCTCGCCAATTCTGCTATTATTTTTTTCTGCTCCGACACCAGGCCTGTAAGCAGGAGTCAACTTGGTATCAGTCCCGATGCATACATGATCGATTCCAGTAACATCAACCAGCGCTCTAACATTCTCTGCATATTCTAATGGACTATCCGACAAATGTGTCCATACTCCGATAACTCCTCCGGCATCGGCAACAATCTTCGCCTGCTCTTTGCTAATCAGTCTTGGACGCATCATCTTTGCCATTGATGAATTATGCCCCAATTGAGTATCGAGGCCGGTATGAGAAATGAGCACTGGCGCGTTCGTTATTTTCAATGCCGCATCAATAGTTTGATTACTGGCGTGTGCAAGATCTACAAGAATGCCGAGTTTGTTACATTCTTTAATGACATCTGTGCCGAACGCGGTTAGACCACCGAACTGCGCCGGATTGGTGTAAACATCACCAAGAGGAACTGAGGCATCACTATCATGCAGTAATCCTAAATGTCGCAAACCTCGATGATAAGCTACTTCAAGCCTGTCTAATTTTCCCTCGAGAAAGTGACTACCCTCGACAGATTGAATGACTGTTGGCTTGTGTTGTTCATGAGCGATGCGCAGATGTGCCAAGTTCATCGAACGCGTCATATTGTTGCTTTCAAGTATTTTGTCCATCGCTTCAAATGCATTTGTAAATCGCGTATATGCATCTCCGGGATTAGTTAGTTTTTGGTAGTCCAGGGCGAACGTCATACAAATAGCGGATAACCCCGATTTCTTCATTTCTCCAGCCATATCAACTTTTGGACCGGGCAATTCCGATGCGTTGAGCGGAACATCAATATGATTATGCGTATCGATTCCGATTGTTTTGGCTACGAGTGCAGCTACGCGTGGGTCGACTTCATGAACTGCCCGCGACAAAAACGGATTCAACATAATCATCATCCCCGATCCAGTTATTGTGGAGATAAACTTTCGGCGTGACCATTCTGGTTGAAATTTTTTCATACTGGTTTAGGTGTGCATGCTGAATTTTTCAAATATGTGTAACGAAATATTTTGAGAAAATTTTTTGCGGATAACCGGAATTATAATTTACCGGAACTAAAGTTATACACTTAGTTTGTAAGATCGTGAATAACTTGATTAGCCAGAATATTTCTTCGCAAAGTATCTTCACACAAGTCAGTTTACTCTTAATTTCCGATGATGATTTATGTTTTGCACGGCGTTATTGTTGCATGTGCTAAACACATTATCGGAAAAAGAAAACTAATACTTATATCATTTAATAATCCTCCCTAAGAATAATTTCCTCCGGTTCATGTTTCTCATGCAATCGTAAAGCTTATCAGCATCTGAAGTAGCGTCACAATGATGACAAGGATAAAATGACGATTCTATCCTTAATCATCTCATGTGCCAGGTATGTCATTCAAAATTTTTATTTCTAAAACTAAAAACATTAAACCAATGCCAATTATCTCCATTGCCATTCAGAAAGGCGGGTCAGGTAAAACCACTACTACTATCAATCTGGCTGCCGCTTTACAGAGATCGGGAAAAAAAGTTCTTTTAATTGATGCAGATCCGCAGGCAAATTTGTCTCAATCGCTCGGTATTGAGGACGAACCTGAGCATAATCTTTATACCGAATTAAAAAAAGAAATGCTGGGCGAAGAAAGTGATATCTCGAAAGCGATATTAGAAATTCGCCCTGGTTTTTCTGTTATTCCTGCGTCTATTGAACTCGCGGGTGCAGAAATAGAACTGGTAGGAGTTTATTCCCGAGAACATATTCTGAGTGCGCTGATTGAACCGATTGTAGCGGATTACGATTTTATTTTTATTGACTGCCCACATGCCATCGGCATGCTTACCATCAATGCACTTGTAGCCAGCGATTATGTTTTAATGCCGCTGCAAGGTGAGTTCCTTCCGTTAAAAGGAGTGCATAGTTTTATGCGCCACTACGAAATAGTTAGAAAAAAACTCAACAAGAAATTAAGCCTGTTGGGTTTTGTCCTTATTAAATATGACGAACGAAAATTGATGAACACGCGTGTGAAAGACAGCCTGGAAAAAGTATTTGAAAACAAAGTGTTCAAATCGGTTATCCGGACGAATATACAATTAGCCAAAGCACAGGAAGCAGGTACTGATATTTTTCTTTTTGATAAATATTCTAATGGTGCTACGGATTATCGCAACCTGGCAGAAGAATTTTTGAACAGGCTGGAATTGCAGGATACGTTTAAAGAAAATGTGCAAGAGCTTGAGGCAGTAGTCAGCTAGTAACCATAGTAACTCAACCGAATAGATAAATCAAAGCCCCTGATATAAACAGGGGCTTGTGGTGTGGGGCGGGATCGAACCGCCGACACAAGGATTTTCAGTCCTTTTCCGCCGCGGCGGATACCGCACCACCTGCGTCTAAAAATGTTGCGACATATTTTTTTACATCCTCTCTCCCTCGTCCTGTTTTTAAATATTTCTCGCGCATCATCGCTTCAGATTTTGTGTCAAATGTTTCGGTGCGAATTAATGTCCACGGTCTATATCTCAGCGTAAATCCTTTGGCTTCTGTAAGATTGTGTTCGATCAATCTCCTGTCAACATAAGTTTTTGCACTCCTGACAGAAAATAAAATATAAACGTAAAACATCAATAAAAAAGCCCCTGATTTTATCAGAGGCTTCCGGTGGTGTGGGGCGGGATCGAACCGCCGACACAAGGATTTTCAGTCCTTTGCTCTACCGACTGAGCTACCGCACCATCCTCAATAAGATTCGATACCTGATCTTTTTCTTATAGGGCAGCAAAAATAGGGTTAAATGAAGAAAATTCAAAACAAATGTGGAAATGTGAAAATGTGGAAATATGAAAATTCGTTAGCGAGATCGGTCTACTGCATTTTCACATTTCCACACTTTCACATCTCCACATTCTCTACATTCCATATTCATTCAAAAATTTAATCCGCATAATCTTCAGCTGCTCCCAGGTAAAATCTCCATCGGCCAATTCCTGTTGCGCCACCTGCAAGCTGCTGGTTTCACAACTCTTGAAATAATCAATGATCTCATCCTGCTCTTCTTCATCAAGCATTTCATCGATCGCATAATTGAGATGTAGCTTGGTGCCACTCGCCGCAATGGTCTCCATGTCCTCGAGCAACGCATCGAGACGCATATCTTTATTCTTTGCGATTGTTTCCAGCGGAATTTTTTTATCGACCTGTTGAATGATATATACTTTGTTGACGCTTTTATTCACCACACTCTTCATCACAAATTCATCCGGTTTCTCAATATCGTTCTCCTCAACATATTTTGCAATTAACTCAATAAAAGGTTTACCATAACGGATCGCCTTTCCTTTACTCACGCCCTGACATTTTTCCAGTTCGGCGATCGTTGTAGGATATAGCGTAGCCATATCCGTTAGAGAGTTCTCAAGGAAGATAACAAATGGTGGTAATGATTTTTTCTTTGCTTCTTTTTGACGAAGATCTTTTAGCAATTCGAATAATTTCTCATCACTCGCTGCAGTACCGCCGGTTTCTGTTGCTTCATCATCGTCATCTTCATTCGCTTCCTCAAACATATTGTTCAAAACAATCTTGAATGATTTTGGCTTCTTCAAAAAATCCGCGCCTTTCTTTGTTATTTTTAATACTCCGTATTCTTCAATATCTTTTTTCAAAAGTCCTTCCAGTAAAATCTGCCGAATCAATGATCCCCAATAATATTCCGTTTCATCTTTCCCAATACCAAATTCAGATATGCCTTCATGACGAAACATATGAATCTGTGGAGTCAGTTTGCCAACGATAATATTTACGGTATAGTCCGTGGCAAAGCGTTCATCCAATGCCGTTATAGTCTTCAAAGCTTTCAACACATTTTCCTTTGCTTCTATTCTCTCTTTTGGATGTAAACAGTTATCGCAATTACCACAATTCGGCGTTTCATATTCTTCTCCGAAATAACTCATCAACACCTTACGCCGACAAACTCCTGTTTCCGCATAACCAACTGTTTCATTAATCAGCTGAGCACCCACTTCTCTTTCACTGAGTGGTTTGTCTTTCATGAAATGCTCCAGCTTATTGACATCTTTGTGCGAATAATATAAAATACATTTTCCTTCCAATCCATCGCGGCCCGCACGACCTGTTTCCTGGTAATAATTTTCAATTGACTTAGGAATATTATAATGGATAACAAAACGGATATCCGGTTTGTCGATTCCCATTCCAAATGCGATGGTCGCAACAATAACCTGGGTATCTTCATTCAAAAAAAGATCCTGCCGCTCTGCTCTTAATTTGCTATCAAGTCCGGCATGATATGCTACCGCTTTTATTCCATTCGCAACAAGCATATCCGCGAGCTCTTCCGTTGTTTTTCTATTTAGTGTATAGATGATTCCGCTTTTCCCCTTGTTCTGCACGATGAATTTTACGATGCTTCTGATCGTTTCATCTTTTTTTATTTTGGGTTGAATTTCATAGTACAGGTTAGGACGATTGAAAGAAGAAATATAAATCTGCGGACTGCGCAATCCAAGATTCTTCACAATATCGCTTTGCACTTTTGGGGTAGCCGTTGCCGTTAGAGCGATAACGGGAACATCCGGATTGATCTGATCCATGATCTCACGCAGCCTCCTGTATTCGGGACGAAAATCATGTCCCCATTCCGAAATACAATGTGCTTCATCGACAGCAAAAAACGAAATTTTCAGATCGCTGAAAAATTCAAGATTCTCCTGCTTTGTAAGCGTTTCAGGAGCCACATACAACATCTTCGTGTGACCATTCAACAGGTCATCATGTACTTCTCTGATCTGTTTTTTGTTGAGTGTTGAATTCAGAAAGTGAGCCACGTTATCTTTATCACTGTAACCCCGAACCAGGTCAACCTGGTTTTTCATCAGTGCAATAAGTGGACTGACTATAATCGCCACACCTTGGCTGATAATTGCCGGAAGCTGGTAGCATAAACTTTTTCCGCCGCCGGTAGGCATTATCACAAACGTGTCATTCCCCGCCAGCAGGTTTTGTATAATCGAATCCTGGTTGTCTTTGAATGAATCGAAACCAAAATGTTCGTGCAATTGTGCCAGAAGTTGGCTTGATGCTTTACCGTTACCATTTACGGCCTTACCATTTGTCGCTTTTGTTGCTTTAGATTTTGGGGTCGCTGTTGGTTTTTTAGATGTACTGGTTGCCATGTCAATTTTTTTCCTACGCTCAATTAAATCTGTCCGAATTATTTAAGATAACCAAAATATTCGTAACTGCCAGAAGTAATTACTCACCTGCAAGGCGCTTTTTTAACGTGTGCGAAATTACGACAAATCAAAGGAGGTATAAAGTACGATTTGTTAAAAATTGGCTCAAATGGTTGAATTTTGCCTTCAGGAAAAACATATTTTTGCGCCTTATTCATGACGACTACATCCATACAAGAGGCAGCTATTCGTACACTTCAGTTGGAAGCTG
Source organism: Bacteroidota bacterium (assembly GCA_018267615.1). Classification (GTDB taxonomy): domain Bacteria; phylum Bacteroidota; class Bacteroidia; order Chitinophagales; family Chitinophagaceae; genus Puia. The sequence goes on from JAFDYD010000004.1 coordinate 77,184, forward strand.
AGTCAATCGCGCATTTGCAACAATATATTAATGAAAGTTTTGTGAAAGCGGTGCAAACAATCGCAGCATCGAAAGGACGTGTTGTGATCAGCGGTATCGGCAAAAGCGGCATCGTTGCGCAAAAAATCGTTGCCACTTTGAATTCTACTGGCACTGCTTCGATATTCATGCACGCTGCTGATGCGATACATGGCGATTTAGGAATGGTGCAGGACCAGGATATCGTGATGATCATTAGCAAAAGTGGTGAAAGCCCCGAAATCAAAGTTTTGCTTCCGCTTGTAAAAAATTTTGGTAATACATTGATCGGTATAGTTGGAAATGATCAATCATTATTAGCAAAGCAATCTGATATTTTTTTAAATACAACCGTTTCGCAGGAAGCCTGTCCAAACAATTTAGCTCCTACCAGCAGCACGACGGCGCAAATGGCGATGGGTGATGCGTTAGCTGTTGCATTGATGGAAATAAGAGGATTCAATAGTGATGATTTTGCAAAGTTGCATCCGGGTGGTTCATTGGGAAAACGATTATACCTGAGGGTACAGGATTTGTATTTGCACAATGAAAAACCAAAAGTAAAAGCGGATACTGCTTTGAAAGAAGTGATTATGGAAATGACTTCAAAAAGATTGGGTGCAACGGCAGTGATCGATGAAAAAAATATTTTACTCGGAATTATTACTGATGGTGATTTAAGAAGAATGCTGGAGAAAAATGTAGTTACTGCCAACGTGATTGCAAAAGATATTATGAGTCTGCATCCAAAAACAATCGATGCCGACGCATTGGCGGTTGAAGCGCTGGATGTATTAAGAACAAATGATATCAGCCAATTGGTAGTAATATCAGGCGGCGAGTATAAAGGATTTTTACATTTACATGATTTGATAAGAGAAGGAATTATTTGATTGGTTTTATTAATTCGGTTTTTTGATTTTGATATTTAGGGANNTCCCTAAATATCAAAATCAAAAAATCAATTAGGTGTTTTAAACAAAACGAAATGAACGAGCATCACTACATAGTAATTATGGCCGGAGGAATTGGAAGCAGGTTTTGGCCGATGAGCAGGCAGGATTTTCCAAAACAATTCCTCGACATATTGAACACTGGCCAAACTCTTATCCAGGGCACATTTGAGCGTTTCGCCAATTTTGTTCCGGTTGAAAATATTTATGTGGTCACGTCAAACGAATACATTGAAATCGTGAAGGAACAACTTCCCGACTTACCTGCTGAAAATGTTTTGGGGGAACCATCAAGAAAAAATACGGCACCGTGTATTGCGTATATTTCTTTTAAACTTCAACAGAAAGATCCGAAAGCTTCTTTGATCGTCGCGCCTGCAGATCATATTATACAGGATAAGAAAGGATTTACCAAAGTGTGTTTGGAAGCATTTAGTTTTGTGAACAAACACAATGCTTTTATTACGCTTGGTATTAAACCGACTCAACCCAATACCGGTTATGGATATATTCAGCGCGAACAACATTCGGTAACAGACAATGTATATAAAGTAAAAACTTTTACGGAAAAACCTAACCTCGAACTCGCCAAAACTTTTTTGGCCAGCGGTGATTTTTTATGGAATGCTGGTATTTTTATTTGGCAGGTAAAAAATATTATCAAGGCATTTGAAAAATATTTGCCTGAGATGTATGATGTTTTCATCGCGGAAAAAGAAGCCTTTAATACGCCGGAAGAGAAAGCTGCACTTGAACATATTTATCCTTTGTGTACGAATATTTCGATCGACTTTGGCATCATGGAAAAAGCGGAAAATGTTTACGTCATTCCGTCTTCATTTGGCTGGAGCGATCTCGGTACCTGGAACAGCGCTTATGAAAATCTTGAAAAAGATGATTTGGAAAATGCGATTGCGGGAAAAAATGTATTGGTGATCGACGCGGCGAAATGTATGGTGCATGCTTCTGATAAAAAATTGTTGGTATTGCAGGGACTGGAAGATTTTATTATTGTAGACACCGACGACGTTTTATTGATTTGCAAAAAAGACAAAGAGCAGGATATAAAAGACTATGTAGCAGAGGTAAAGAAAAATGTCGGTGACAAGTTTTTGTAATGTAATGTGCATCGTTCGGCCATTTCACCTTATCAAAATAGTTTTATTCTTATACTGCCAGGGTTAAAATCTTTCCTTATTCGGTGATATTAACGGTATCACCATCTTTCAGCCTTCATATATTTGTAAAGTAATTTTTTATCTATCGAAATTCAACCCTCAGACGTAGTTTGCCAAATCATTTCGACCGATAAAAAAACTCTTTATGTAAGTTTCCAGGTTATTCAGTTTTTTAATTAAAATTTGTAATCCGCATCCGCACATTTGCACATTGATAAATTCGCACATTAAATTTATGTCCCCATATCCGCTCAATAATATTCTTTTTCTCGACATAGAAACAGTTCCGCAGTTCGCTGATTACAGAGAGCTGCCAGAAGAATGGAAAGAATTATGGACAAGGAAATCAGCATTCTTAATTAAGGATAAAGAGATCGATACACCTGCAAGTGTTTACAATTCAGCGGGCATCTACGCCGAGTTTGGGAAAATCATATGTGTCACTTGCGGAATTATTTCCCGCAACCACGATGAAAAGAAATTATTATTGAAATCTTTTTACGGTGATGATGAAAAAATTTTACTTCAGGGGTTTTGTGATATGGTCAGCAAATGGGGAACTGGTCCGGATAAATTTCTTTGCGCACATAACGGTAAGGAATTTGATTTTCCATATTTATGTCGCCGCCTGATTATCCACGGACTTTGTGTCCCGGCTATCCTGGATTTCAGTGGCAAGAAGAAGTGGCAAGTGCCGCATTTAGATACAATGGAACTTTGGAAATTTGGTGATTATAAAAGTTACACATCATTAAACCTTTTGGCACATACGCTGAATATTCCAACTCCAAAAGATGATATTGATGGAAGTATGGTGTATCGTGTTTATTGGGAGGAACACGATTTACCAAGAATCGTCCATTATTGCCAGAAAGATGTTTTTACGGTTGCACAGGTTTATTTGCGATTGCACGGCGAGACATTGATACCTCCCAACAATATTGACATCAAATAAAAAAGGATATGGAAAGAACGAATTATTCATCCGGCGTAAAATGGGAATCGATTGTCGGTTATAGCCGTGCCGTGAAAGCAGGCAATACAATAGAAGTTACCGGCACCGTTGCCGTGAATGACGAAGGCGAAACTATTGGTAAGGATAACGCTTATGAACAGACGAAATTCATTATCACCAAAATAGAGAGCGTATTGAGGCAAGCAGGCGCTTCATTAAAAGATGTGGTGCGAACTCGTATGTTCGTTACAGATATTTCGCGGTGGGAAGAGTACGGAAAAGCCCATGGAGAATTTTTCAAAGATATCCGGCCTTGTACATCAATGATTGAAGTAAAGGGATTAATTGAACCGCAATATCTGATAGAGATTGAAGCAACTGCGGTTGTCTGAACTGGGATTTTTTGGATTATTGGGATAGGTGGAAAAGAAGATCAAAACAAAAATGTTCATATTCAACATTCGATTTTTTCAAATTTGATAATTGAGTGTTGAACATGAATATTTATTTTTTCGATCTTCTTTCCCACCTATCCCAATAATCCAAAAAATCCCAGTTCAGACTTATTCGTCACCGGGTTTTACTCCCGGTAATCTCTTCGCTATCCATTTTATTTGTCCATTGTGATTGGATTCGTGTTCGCAAACATGAAACCACTTGCAATAATTATTGGTGGGTTTACCTGCGAAGAATTTCGGATCTACTTTCATTAGCCATGCATCATCGCGCTTGCGAAATTCTGCGAGCGTTTTTTCCCTTACCTGGCTCAACATATCCGTATAATATTTCAGATCGTGTCCTTTAATAGATTTCCTTGCCGGTTCTCCCAGATTCATTGGTATATCCCAAATTTTTTTATCTGCTTCTGTATAATCCTGGGGAAATCCGTCGATAAAAGTATTCGTCTGATAAAATGTTTCCGTTGCGGCAAGATGCATCAGCATCGCGCCAATTGTGTTGGAGTGTGGGTCGAATAGAAAATCCAATTGTTCCTGGTTTAATTTTTCTACACTTCTCAAAACGGTTACACGCATCCAGGTCATCATCGACACGAGTGTTCCGATTTGCGGGGCGTACCCAGACTTGGGACCTATAATATGAATGTCGTCATCTGCCGTGGTTTCATGTGCAAATCCTGATTGAGCAAATAACGCAAGTCCCGTTAAAGTAGTCATTGACGTTGCGATAAAGCTTCTGCGGTTGGATGCTCTTTTTTCATTCATAAAATAAAGTTTAAGATTTAAAAATTGTTCCTGATAGAAGGCGTGTACATGAATATAAACATTATCCGAGGCAATTGTATAAATCCATTTAAATTTATGCGAAATTTTTGGATAGCTTTTCATGTTACCAATTCAATCTAAACTCCCGGATGTCGGCACAACTATTTTTACAGTGATGAGTTCACTCGCTGCGGAACTGAAAGCGATTAATCTCGGCCAGGGATTTCCTGATTTCCAAATGAACGAAGAATTAATATCGCTGGTTGATGAAGCCATGGAAAACGGATTTAATCAGTATGTTCCGATGCAGGGCTATATGCCTTTGCGCGAAACGATCGCTGAAAAAATTCATTCTCTATATAATACTAACATCGATCCTGACAGCCAGGTCACGATTACGCCAGGCGGCACTTATGCAATCTATACTGCGCTCACAACTGTATTGCAACCTGGCGATGAAGTAATCGTATTCGAGCCTGCATACGATAGTTATATTCCCAATATCGTAATCAATAATGCGAAGCCTGTATTAATCAATTTGAAATTTCCCGAATACAAAATTGATTGGGATGAAGTCAGAAAGAAAATAAATTCGAAAACCAGGATGATCATGCTCAACTCGCCGCACAATCCTACGGGAAATGTTTTGCGAGCGGAAGATATTGAGGAATTGCGGGCGGTTGTTAAGGATACAAATATTTTTATATTGTCTGATGAAGTATATGAACATCTGATCTTCGATAACGTGCCGCACCAATCGATGTTACGCTATCCTGATTTACTGGAAAGAAGTTTTGTATGTTTTTCTTTCGGGAAAATATATCACTGTACCGGTTGGAAATTGGGTTATTGTATCACAACTCAGGAGCTGACAAAAGAATTCAGAAAAGTACATCAGTTTAATTGTTTTAGCTGTCACTCTCCGTCGCAGGTAGCCTTGTCGAAATATTTAAAAAACAAAGAAGCCTATTTGTCGTTAGGAAATTTCATGCAGGAAAAAAGAGATTATTTCAGACAGTTGATGTCTGCTACTAAATTCATTCCGCTTCCGAGTTATGGAAGCTATTTTCAAATTTATAAGTATGGTGAAATTGGCGACGAGAGTGATACAGATTTTGCGATCAGGATCACCAAAGAATATGGAGTAGCAACAATTCCGGTTTCGGTTTTTTATCAATCAGGAAAAGATGATAAGGTCGTTCGATTTTGTTTTGCAAAGAAAAAAGAAACCTTGGAAAAAGCCGTAGAACGATTATTGAAAATTGGAAGATGAGGTTTTGCAATTAAGACAATACTCCCGCGTTTCTACTCTCCAAATTCTTCACCCAACCTTCTCGTGGGTTTTGGTTCCTGCTCTTGAGAAATTTGTTATGAATGATCTCGCTCATTGGTTTTTCATAAACCTTACTTTCCAGCCATGAAATAATATCCAGGTAAGCGAAGGAACGCGTTTCAAAACGATTCTTTTCGAGATGTTTGATTTTATTTAAAAACTCTTCCAGTGCCGGTTTCAATTTACGGGGAGAGATATCAAATGATTTACGCAAAAATTTAAACATCTCTTCCTCTACTACGGTCAGGTTTTTCATTTTTGCCATGAAACGATAAACAGACTTGATCAACGACTCCATGATTTCATAATTACCCATTTCATAATGAGCCATCAGGTGCAACAACCGCGCGTAACATTGAAGATCATAACGCAATTCAACGTGATTGTGAATGATTCTCTGCAGATAATCGATTGATGTAGCATAATCACCACTTCCGAAATATAGATTTGCGATTTTATAATTGAAGACCAGGATTCGATGTTTGTCGACGTATTGTGAATATTCGTTTAATTTTTCTTCAATATAGGGAACCATTGAAAGACCTTCTTTAAAAGTTCCGAGCATTAAATGTTGGTTGATCTTCGCACCATAAATATAAATGAATGTGTGTATGCGAAAATTATCATGATGCTGCCCGAGTGGAGTTGCAGCATAGTCCTCGAATTTTTTCAGGATCACACTAAATTTTTCGTAGTAGCGCAAATCAAAAAGCGCATTCAGGAGATTATGCATTCCTTTTACATAGTGACCTGTTTCCACAGCTATCATTAGAGGCTCTTTTTCAAAAAGGTCAATCCACTTTTGACCGTAACGGTAGTACATCAAAAAATCCTGCCTGATAAATGCATACCAACTGTAGCTCTGGTATAGATAAAGCTTTTCATAAAAATCAGTGAGCTTATCAGTGTTCGGCAACATATTGCTTTGGAAGAATTCCCTGATACCTTTTTCATCCTGCTCATTGCGTGCGTGTCCGAATTCAACATACCATCTATATAATAACAAAGCAAGATTCGATAATTTAGTAACACGAACGATATGATCGCTGATTTCAGTTGCTTCTTCCGTTAATAATCTTGTTTTTTGAATCGTGCTTCGGGTAATATGAAGTGTTTCAATTTTCTTTTCCAGGGAAATCAACTGCGCCAAAAAATTGAACTTGTTATTTTCTTTCGCAATTTCTTTTGCTCTTTCCAGGATTTTAAGGCTCTGAAGTTTTAATCCTTTGTTGTAAAGGAGGCGCGCATTATCCATATGCTCACTTAACTGAAGATCTGTGTTCTCGGTAGTCTTCAAAAGTCTGAGGCTGGCCAGTAATTGTTTATATAAATGAGTTTTTAAGTTGGCAAGCTGGGGTTTGGTGACAAACGGGAGTTTCTTCAGCAATATCTTTTCGTCATATTCCTGTAGCTTGTCCAGCGCGTCAAATAATTGGACGATTTTTAAGTCTTCCTTGGCGGAACTTCTTTTTATATAGAGCTTAAAATGCCTTTTTTCGGACTTTTCAAGCGATCGAACCAGTTGAAACAAAATATCTGCGGATCCTTTGGCCATCATAAAGAAATTATGCTGAAACACAGTACCAGCAAGGGTTTTAAGAATTGTTTTCCCTTTTTGGCATAATTAAATCTCGTTTAAGATGTTTTGAACGGGACGATAACACATCTTATTTTTGTGTCAGCAATGAGATAATGAGAATATGGCAGGCAATCGTTGAGCAATTATCGTCAGAGGCTTAAAGAATTCGAAAAGTCGAATTCACAAAAAAAGAACTTTACATTTTTTCATATGGCAAGCAATCGTTAGAGGTCAGCTGTTTCTACAGTGGACCTTTTTTTTTGTACCTGCGAAGATATAAAACATACCTGAATTCTGCGACTTTTCTTTCATTTTTAATTCACCGCCTAGGTTCTGAGATTGGTTTTCCCATTGATTTACAAACTTTCATATAACCGTTCGCCCTTATCAGGATTCTAAACTCCAAGTTGTAGTTCTTGACCTGATTAAATGAAGCTGGAAAAAATATTGCTAACATTGCAAAAATTTTAATTGATGAACGATATCAATACAGTTGTTTTTGACTTGGGTGGTGTATTAATTGATTGGAACCCTGACTATGTTTACCGGGAAATAATACCCGACGAAAAGGAAAGAAAATGGTTTTACGATAATATTTGCACCCCAGATTGGAATGAGGAGCAGGATGCCGGCAGAAGTCTGCATGAAGCCACAGAGCTATTGGTAAAAAAATTTCCCGAACACGAATTTAACATACGATCCTACTATGGAAATTGGGAAAAAATGTTGGGCGGACCAATTCATGATACTGTTGAAATACTTCGACATTTAAAATATGATACTAACAAAAAATTGTATGCGTTGACAAATTGGAGTCACGAAACTTTCCCGGTTGCATTACAGAGATATGATTTCCTGCATTGGTTTGATGGAAGGCTGGTTTCAGGTGAAGAGAAAACAAGAAAACCATTTGTGGATATTTATCAAAAATTAGTGAATCGATTTAATATCGAACCATCCAAAGCAATCTATGTCGATGATAATGCGCGCAATCTTTTTCCTGCAAAAGAATTAGGATTTACAACAATCCATTTTCACAATGCACAACAATTCAAACAAGCATTGAAAGAATCAGGGATAGATTTTAATTAATATCTACAGCAGTTTGTAAATTTTTTTCCTCAACCATTTTACTATTGATCAATCCTTTTTTTAAGAGGATATATTATTTCAATAGTTGGTAAACGATGAAACTAAAAAGATAAGCGAGCCCCGTCATATACACAAACTGTATCAGAGGCCATTTCCAACTACCGGTTTCGCGTCGAACAATTGCAAGCGTACTCATGCACTGCATAGCGAATGCATAAAAAATCATTAACGATATACCCGTAGCAAGAGTGTATACTTTTGTTCCATCTCTTTTTGTTGCGGAGTCCATTCGCTGTCTTAGTGTTTGCGCATCGGCATCTTTTCCACCACCAACACTGTACAATGTAGCCATAGTGCCGATAAATACTTCGCGAGCAGCGAATGAAGTAATCAGTGCAATGCCTATTTTCCAGTCATATCCCAGCGGTTGAATCGCAGGCTCGATTGTTTTTCCAAGAATACCGGCATAAGAATTTTCCAAAAGCGCTGCACTTTTTTCTTTGTTCAACTGCGCTTCGTCAATGTTATTTTTTTGAGATAATTCAGCATATTGTTGCTTAATTGCAGTCATACGTTTCGGTGGTCCAAAAAAGCTAAGTGCCCACAAAATCATACTGATCACAATAATTACTCGTCCGGCATCTGTCACAAATATTTTTGCCTTGTTCACCATGGTGACAATAACATTTTTCCATCTCGGGGCTCTATAAACCGGTAGTTCTAATATGAAAAAACTTTTCTCCTGCAATTTGATAAAAACTTTGGCTACCCATGACACCAGGAGTGCCATAGCAAGTCCAAGAAGATATAATCCCATCATCACTAATCCCTGCAAGCTGATAAAGCCAAAAAGTTTTTCCTTTGGGATCACTAGTCCAATGAGCATTGTATAAACTGGAAGGCGAGCGCTGCAACTCATCAGTGGCGTCACTAATATCGTGAGCAATCTTTCCTTGCGATTTTCAATATTGCGCGCACTCATGATAGCCGGAACTGCACAAGCGAAACCACTGATCATGGGCATTACACTTTTCCCGTTCAATCCCACTTTCCGCATAAGCTTGTCCGTTAGAAAACTAATGCGTGCCATATATCCTGTGTCTTCAAGAAGAGTGATCAAACCAAACAGGATCATAATCTGTGGCACAAATACGAGAATGCCGCTTAATCCGGCAAGCAGTCCATTCAATAATAAATCACTAAACCAGCCCGCAGGAATTAGGTTTCCCAACCAACCTTGAATTTGCGAGAAGGTCCAGTCGATACCGTCCATCGGGAATTGGGCGAGCCAGAACACACTTTGAAACAATAGGAACAAAACCACGATCAATATCAAATAACCCCATCGACGATGTAATAAAATATTATCAAGCCTTTCTGTGAATAATGTTTTTTGAAGAGGATCTGGTTCAGCAACGGTGTGTTGCATGATCTGCTTGATACGGCCATATCGCTGCATGATTTCTTCCGCCTGCACACGTGTATGGTTAAAATTATTTGCAGACTCAACATGTTCAATACGCTGTTGAATACTTTTATCAAAATTGAAATGTTCGTGGTTGATCAGATAATGAAGCGCGGTATAATCACTGATATCCGGAAAAAAATCCTTTACGCTGTTTACGGCATCCGCTGCCAGCGATTTATTTTGAATAAAATCTCGCACCGGCGCCTGATGCAATTGCTGTACTGTTTGCGCGATAATTTTTTTTAATTGAGGGATGCCTTTGTTCTTTCGCGGATTTACAACAACGATAGGAACGCCCAATTCTCTTTCGAGTCCATTTACATCTATTTCTATTCCCTTTTTACTGGCCAGATCCATCATTGTAAGGGCTATAACCACAGGTATTTTCAGATCGATAATCTGCGAACAGAATAACAAATTTCTTTTTAGATTGCTGGCATCGGCCAATAAAACAACCAAGTCCGCTTTCAAATCTCCGTCTTGTTTCAAAAGAACTTTGTAGGTTACCCACTCATCGCCACGTTTGGGATAAAGGCTATATGTGCCGGGGAGATCAATGATGTTTGCATTTATACCCGGTGCAAGTTGTGACAAACCGGTTTTTTTGTCGACAGTAACGCCGGGAAAATTTCCAACCTTCTGGTTTAATCCTGTCAGTGCATTAAACAGTGAACTTTTGCCACTGTTTGGATTGCCCACTAATGCAATATGTATATTTTGTTTAGCCAAGAAATTATTGTGTTTTCAATCAGCACGGAATCACAGCCCGCAAAAATAGTTGCTATTAAATAAATCAGTTTACGAAATCGGGAGTTAAAAGTAAATGCTGAAAGAAGTCAGGTAACCATAAACTTTCTTACAAACTAACCAGTAAATGGTATTGTTATCGCACTAAATAGATCGTCAATTTACACTACAAAAAGTATCTGCAAAATTTACCTTTTGTATCAGTTCTTTCAATCAGAATTTTCTCATGTTGGGCCCCTGCCTGAGCGGGGGCTTTTTGCTTAACCAAAAAAATTAGTTGTTAATTACTAAAAAAATTAGTTGTTAATAAAATAATTATACTACCTTTATTGAATCAATAAATTTGAAGAACAAAAACTACCATTATGTCAAACGCAGAAAAATTAAAAGCATTAAAGCTCACGATAGATAAGATCGACAAGGATTTTGGAAAAGGAAGTGTGATGTTGATGAATGAGAGAAGCCAGGAACCAGCAGAAGTTGTTTCCACGGGCTCCATCGGTTTGGATATTGCTCTTGGTATCGGTGGTTTGCCTCGCGGCCGTGTAGTAGAAATATATGGACCAGAGTCATCCGGAAAAACAACCATCGCCACGCATGTAATAGCAGAAGCACAAAAAAAAGGTGGCATGTGTGCTATCATTGATGCTGAGCATGCATTTGACAGTAGTTATGCGCAAAAATTGGGTGTTGACGTAGATAATCTTTTGATTTCGCAGCCTGATTATGGTGAGCAAGGTTTGGAAATCGCAGACCGCCTGATATTATCGGGAGCACTTGATGTAGTAGTTATTGACTCGGTTGCTGCATTGGTACCAAAGGGTGAACTGGAAGGTGAAATGGGCGATAGCAAAATGGGACTACAAGCCCGCTTGATGTCGCAAGCTCTCAGGAAGCTGACAGCAACAATTAGTAAGACTAACACCATTTGCATTTTTATTAATCAGTTACGTGAAAAGATAGGCGTTATGTTTGGTAACCCTGAAACAACGACCGGAGGAAATGCGCTGAAGTTTTATGCATCTGTTCGCTTGGATATACGCCGTATGGCTCAAATCAAAGATGGCGAAGAAGCGATCGGAAACAGAGTAAAAGTAAAAGTCGTTAAGAATAAAGTGGCACCACCGTTCAGAAGCGCTGAGTTCGATATTGTATTTGGCGAGGGTATTTCTAAAAACGGTGAAATTATCGACATGGGTGTTGAGCTTAATATTATCCAGAAGAGCGGTAGCTGGTTTAGCTATGGCAGCGATAAATTGGGGCAAGGCAGGGATACAGTTAAACAATTACTCATCGATAATCCCGAGCTGGCAAATGAAATCGAAGGAAAAATTAGGGAGAAAATCAAGGAAATGCAGACTGCATAGTCTTAAATGTAATTTGGGTTGGTAAATAATGGTCCTGCTTCGGCGGGACCTTCTTTTTTACATAAGCCCGACAGGAAAGGCCTAAAATAACAAAGGGGTCAGAATAGATATTCAACCCCGTTTTAAAATCCAATATCCTATGAAAAACCAAGGTAAAGATAATAGGAATCCTTTAATTCTGCAATACCCAGCCCTTATATTTATTAAAATTCCTATTGAGGATCAATTCTTAAGGAGTTGTTCCGAAACCACCTTATTACTCTCCTTATCAGCTATTTTAAGTACATAGCTGCCCTTTTCTAAGGCTGAAATATTCACTACCTGCAGTCCAGGCTGTAGCTGTTTGCTTAGTCTTGTTGTCCCCAGAGGATCCAAGATCTGAATATCGATATTGTGGCTGGTTCGAATAATTAATAGCTTATCAACAGGGTTTGGGTAGAATTTGAAATCCACGTCGGCCGATAAAGTCACCTGCATGATCTTTGAATAGATAATCCGCCCGGATTTGCCGATATATTTTATCCTGTAAAAATCCGTTCCATTCATCGGTGAATTATCAGTTGCTCCATAACCCGTGGACGTATCTGTTATTTTTAAAGCGCTCACTGTTTCATATCGCGATCCATCAACGCTTCTCTCTACAATGAAATAATCACCATCAATTGAATTGGCAATCTTCCAGAGAAGCTCTACGTTATTCGCATTTTTTATAGCACATGAAAAGTCAGCAAAAAAAGAGGCTCTGTCTTTTTGATCGGAGTCATCCCGATCGATATTTGTATCGACAGCCTGTTGTGCTGTGGACATAAGACTCCACAACAAAGTGATTACGGTAAGCCAAAATTTATTCATAGAAAATGGGCAGTAACGAAAAAAAATTCTTTTTTAACAAATTCCGTGCCGTTGTATACAACGGTAATGAACATGTACTAATTTTCCATTTGTTGTTATAGTCTTCTTAAAAAAATTACATTAACTTCTAATCTGGATGTTCCACTAAAAATTTCCTTATGGCACAACTCAATAAAATGGGCAGTAGCAAACGAGTTGCATTGATAGCTCATGACAATAAAAAAAAAGAACTTATAGAATGGTGCGTCTATAACAAAACAGTGCTGGCTATTCATCGGTTATACGCCACCGGTACTACGGGGCAGCTGTTGGAAAAAGCGCTCGATCAATCCATCACCAAATTCCTCAGCGGGCCGTTAGGTGGCGATCAGCAAATCGGGGCGCGTATTGCCGAACGCAAAATTGACGTGCTTTTTTTCTTCTGGGATCCGATGGAAGCCCAGCCTCATGATCCTGATATAAAAGCGCTGCTGCGATTAGCTGCTGTGTGGAATATTCCCGTTGCCTGCGATCGCGCAAGTGCCGACTTCATTCTCACGTCTCCACTGATGCACCAGGAATACAACGCCATCTTACCCGACTATAGCCAATATATAAAACGTGTTCAAAAATGAAAATTGAATTGGGCACTTGGGGTAAAGAAGATATTCCCGGACTAGTTAAATATGCCAACGATATAAAAATATGGAATACACTCAGGGACATTTTCCCTCATCCATATACGAAGACAGACGCAGACCAATGGATCGCGTTGAATGAACTTATTAGTCCTCCACATAATTTTGCGATTCGGGTTGATGGAGAAACCATCGGTGGAGCAGGTGTCACATTGAAAAATGATGTCTATAAAAAAAACGCAGAAATCGGCTACTGGATCGCCGAGCCATTTTGGGGAAAGGGAATCGCTACAAAAGTTGTAAGCCTGCTGACTATACATGCCTTTGCAAATTTTGACATCAATAGAATTTATGCAGAAGTATTTTCCAACAATCCTGTTTCCATGAAAGTGCTGAAAAAAAACGGATACCACGAAGAAGCAGTTCACCGAAAAGCGATTATTAAAAACAATCAGTTTCTGGACGCGCATCTTTGGGTCAGGTTTAAACCAGAAGAACAATTTTGAAAAAACATTTTTCCCAAATTTTATAACGATTTTCGAACTTATACTTTGCATCATTTAATAAAATTGGTTTTATGAGAAAATTCCTGTTGTCAATATTTATGTTGGTGAGCAGCATCACCTCTTGGTCTCAGTCGACTTATTTAACGACTTCACAGCAACAGCTTGATCTTGAAAAAAAATTCGATGGCTATCCTCATCCAAAAAATATTGATCAATTTATCAAGGAAATGTCGGCACACCCTCACCATGTAGGCTCACCTGGAAATAAAAAAGTGTCGGACTTTATATACAACAAATTTAAAAGTTGGGGTTATGACGTGAATGTTGAAACGTTTTACGTTTTGTTTCCCACGCCTAAAACCCGGCTACTCGAAATGACGGAGCCTTCAAAGTATAAGGCGATAATAAATGAACCCGCTTTAAAAGAGGATGCCACTTCCGGGCAAGCTGACGAACAATTACCTCCATATAATTGCTGGTCGGCCGACGGCGACGTGACAGCAGAACTGGTTTTTGTGAACTATGGCGTACCCGAAGACTATAATGAATTACAGCGTATGGGCATTGACGTTAAAGGAAAAATCGTAATCGCAAAATACGGACAGTCTTGGAGAGGAATTAAACCAAAAGTCGCACAAGAACATGGAGCGATTGGATGCATCATATATTCCGACCCACATGAAGACGGATATTTTCAAGGCGATGTTTATCCAACAGGCGCCTTCAAAAATGAATACGGCGTTCAACGAGGTTCGGTTATGGATATGCCTGTATATCCCGGCGATCCGCTAACACCAGGAATTGCTTCTACAAAAGATGCAAAAAGACTCGACAGAAAAGATGCAGGCAATCTTTTGAAAATACCCGTGTTGCCGATCAGCTATCACGACGCGCAACCGCTGCTGCGTGCACTTGAAGGACCTGTTGCTCCTCCTTCCTGGCGAGGCTCACTTCCGTTTACTTACCATGTTGGACCAGGAAAAACTAAAGTGCATTTAAAATTGGAATTCAATTGGGATATCAAACCATTAAATAATATCATCGCCAAATTACCAGGCAGCGAATTCCCAGATGAATGGGTTATTCGCGGTAATCATCACGACGCTTGGGTGAATGGTGCGAGTGATCCATTAAGCGGACAAGCGGCTTTACTCGAAGAAGCAAGATCAATGAGTGAATTATTAAAAACCGGATGGAAACCAAAACGAACTATTGTTTTTTGTGCGTGGGATGGAGAAGAACCGGCATTACTCGGTTCTACAGAATGGGTAGAATATCATGCGGATGAATTACAGCAGAAAGCAGTCATCTACATTAACACCGATGATAATGGAAAGGGATTTTTGGATGTGGGTGGTTCGCATGCATTACAACCTTTGATCAATGAAATTGGTAAAACCGTTATCGATCCGGAAACCAATATCAACATAGTGGATCGCAGGCGATCGAAAGATATTATCGACGCAGGAAATAACATCAAACTAAAACAAGATCTCTTAAATAAAAAAACAATTGATATCGATGCACTTGGTTCTGGGTCTGATTTTTCTCCTTTCCTGCAGCATATTGGCATTCCTTCAATCAATCTCGGTTTCGGTGGAGAAAATGCCGGCGGAGAGTACCATTCTATATATGACTCATATGACGACTATCGTCGATTTAAGGACCCTAATTTCGTATATGGTACAACGTTAGTTAAAACTGCCGGCCGGGTTACCCTTCGGATGGCTGATGCCGATATACTTCCTTTTGAGTTTAAAGCATTTTCAAAAACGGTTGATCGCTATTTGGAAGAACTCGTTTCTTCCTTAAATCAAATGCGAGAAAATACCTCAGTAGAAAATCGCCTGATACGTGAAGGCTTTTACGGATATGCAGACGATCCTACAAAAAAACTTCTTCCACCTTCTCTAAAAGACGAAGTTCCTTATTTGAATTTTGCCGACCTCCAAAATGCGCTGACGGATTTAGACAACACAACCAATCAACTATCTGACATTTTGAAAAAGTCAAATATTACGGCTGGCAAATTGGTTGATATCAACAAGCTTTTATACCGGGCAGAACAAAAATTATTATCGGACGCGGGATTACCAAAACGTCCGTGGTACAAACATTGCATATATGCACCGGGATTTTATACTGGCTATGGTGTTAAAACGTTTCCCGGAATCAGGGAAGCTATTGAACAAAGAAACTGGAAAGAGGCACAGGAGCAAATAGAAATAGATGCAACGATTATCAAAAAGTTCAACGATCATCTTGCCACTATCATCAATCATATTTGATAAATTTATGAGCGATCTTTTTTTCTCCGGTACTCTTTCATGCCACTTTAGGATATTTATTGAAAAAAACGTTACGATATCTTTTGCGAATCATCGCAGGAACAATCATCCTGTTTCTACTCATTTGCGTGGCAGCATGGATTTATATTTCGTACAATAAAGCATCCATTCTCCAAACCGTAAAAAAAGAATTAAACAGCAGGATAAACGGCCAAATTTCAATTGGCGATATCGATGCGAGTTTTTTTCAAACATTTCCCAATGTATCGTTCGGATTGACGAACGTTACTATCCGGGACAGTTTGTGGAGACAACATCATCATGATTTGCTTCAGGCCAATAAAATTTTTGCCAACCTCAATATTTTTAAACTTTTTACCGGACAACTCTACGTTGATAAAGTCATTATCGACAAAGCAACTATTTATTTATATACAGATTCTACCGGTTATGATAACACGAAAATTGTAAAGGCCCAAAAATCGGCTTCAACTACAAAATCTTCTCATATCCCTTCGATAGAAATAAAGAATTCGAAATTATTTGTCGAGAAAGCAGATAGGAACAAATTTTTCAGTTTTGGTATCGATAAATTAACGGCGAAAGCAAAAGAATCCGAAGAAGGGAAACCAGTTTTATTTAATATCAATCTATCTGCTGTTATTCATACCATGGCATTCAACAGAGATCATGGAAGCTTTGTAGAAGAAAAGCCTGTGTCCGGTAAATTCAAAATAGAGTTCAATCCCAATAGTAAAATATTAGAATTTGAAAACATAAAATTATCCGTCGATCGTCATCCGTTTATTTTTACCGGCAAATTCTTTTTGAATGAAGCTCCTGCTCCTTTTAAACTCTCGATACAAACTGAAAATATTTCTTATAGAAATGCTACGTCTTTATTAACGCCAAATATCAGGAAGAAAATGGATCTCTATGATATCGGTGAAAATATTATCAGGATCAATACAACATTAGACGGCACCGATCCGGAAGATCACAACCCCATTGTTAAAATAAATATGACTGTCAAGAACAGCGTTATCACTACTCCGTTCGCAAATTTTTCCAACGCTTCTTTCAACGGAACTTTTACAAACGAGGTTGTCAAAGGCCAGGGGCGCGTTGATCAGAATTCGTCTTTGACATTCAAATCTTTTTCAGGAACATGGCAAAACGTAAAATTAAATTCCGATACAGTCATCGTCACCAATCTTGTTCAACCGTTTTTGTCCTGTGATTTTCATTCTGACTTTGATGTAACTGCTCTCAACACACTTACAGATTACCAAACCATTGAATTTACGAAGGGAAAAGGCATCTTGAACATTGTATATCACGGCCCGATTCAGGAAGACGATAGCCTTGAGCGCAGTATAAACGGCACCATCGTTCTTGATTCTGCTTCATTCAATTATTTACCAAGAAGTTTTTCTTTGAAAGACTGTTCTGGAAAAATCCGGTTCATGGATAAGGATATGTTTATGGAAGATTTCGTGGCACACACATCAGGGAGTGAATTAAATATCAACGCCGATATCAAAAACCTTTTTTCGTTGATTGATAAAAACAGTGAAAAGCCGGTCCTAAATTGTTTAATAAATTCTCCCAAATTAAATATTGATGATTTTACAGCTTTTTTAAAAAGGAAAAAAGTAGCTGTCGAAAAGAAGAAAAGAAAAATCCTTTTTGTTAAAACAGTATCTAAAATAATGGCTGTGTTGAACGACGCAGAAGTTCGTTTACGATTGAATGCAAAACAACTCACTTATAAAAATTTCAATGCAACGAATGTTTCATCGGGTATTTTACTCAACACTGATAAGGTTCAGTTAAATGATCTCCGGCTTTCTCATGCGGGCGGCTCATTAATTTTAAATGGTTCGTTGTTAAATAATGGCGAAGAAAATTCTGTTTTATTGCGCACCAAAATGAGTAAAATGGATATCAATAAATTGTTTTCCTCCTTTGATAATTTTGGTCAACATGGCATCGTCGATAAAAATATCAAAGGAAAAATAGACGCGGATGTGAATTTAAGCGGATTAATTTCTGCTAAGGCCGAAATAATTTCAAATAGTTTAAAAGGAACAATTGATTTCAATATACGTGACGGTGAATTGATTCAATTTGAGCCGGTGGAAAAAATATCGCAATTCGCTTTTAAGAATCGTGATTTTTCGGATATACAATTTGCTGAATTGAAAAACAAACTCGTCGTAAATGGATCAGAAATAAAAGTAAACCGCATGGAAATTCATTCTACCGTACTCGTGATGTTCGTAGAAGGAATATACGATATGAAAAAAGGTACCGACATGAGCATTCAAATTCCATTAAGCAATCTCAAAGAAAAAAACCTGGATATTGAGAAGGCCAATCGAGGCGTAAAAACAAAAACCGGCGTGAGTGTTCGCCTGCGCGCCAAAACCGGTGATGACGGAAAATTAAAAATTAGTTGGGATCCATTCAAGAAGGCATTAAAAAGTAAGAAGACATAATAAGTTATCACAAGACACAAGATACAAGATACAAGGTACAAGTCAAGAGTCACCTTGTACCTTGTATCTTGTGACTTGTACCTTAACATTGCATTCTCGATTTTCGTCGGTAAATTTACAGGCTTCGAAAAAATCGATTTCATGGAATTCAAACTTCATTCTCAATATAAGCCTGCGGGTGACCAACCGGAAGCAATCAGGCAACTGACCGAAGGAATTTTGCAGGGAGAACAATACCAGACATTACTGGGTGTCACTGGATCTGGCAAAACATTTACGATCGCAAATGTGATACAGAATGTACAGAAGCCGACGCTTGTACTGACTCATAATAAAACCTTGGTGGCTCAGCTATACGGCGAATTCAAACATTTTTTTCCTGATAATGCCGTCGGCTATTTCGTTTCTTATTATGACTACTATCAGCCAGAAGCGTATATGCCTGTCAGTGATGTTTATATTGAAAAAGATTTGTCCATTAACGAAGAGCTTGACAGATTACGTTTGCATGCAACGACGGAATTATTAAGTGGGCGAAGAGATATCATCGTTGTTGCGTCGGTTAGTTGCATCTATGGTATCGGAAATCCAGAAGAATTTGAAAATGGTATTGTGAGAATTCGTGAAGGGCAAACTATATCCCGGCAAGGCTTCTTGCATTCGCTTGTAAATTCTTTGTATAATCGCAACCAGGAAGAATTTAAGCGTGGAAGTTTTCGTGTGAAAGGAGATACAGTGGACGTTAACCTGCCTTATCTTAATTATGGTTACCGCATTACTTTTTTTGGAGATACCATTGAAGAAATAGAAAGTTTCGATGTGCAGACCGGTAAGCGTATGTTGAGAATGCCTAACGCTGCCATTTTTCCTGCTAATCTTTATCTCGCACCGAAAGAAATGTTGCAACAAGTACTTTATGAAATACAGGACGAGCTTGCTGCACAGGTAACTTATTTTAAAAATTCCGGAAAATTTATCGAAGCACAAAGATTGAGTGAACGTGTAAATTTTGATGTGGAAATGATTCGCGAGCTCGGCTATTGTAATGGTGTAGAAAACTATTCCAGATTTTTTGACAGAAGAAAACCCGGCACAAGGCCTTTCTGCCTGTTAGATTATTTCCCAAAAGATTTTCTTTGTGTAATCGATGAGAGTCATCAAACAATTCCGCAAGTAAGTGGAATGTATGGTGGCGACAGGAGCCGCAAATTAATATTGGTGGATTATGGTTTCCGCCTGCCTTCTGCATTGGATAATCGACCATTGAATTTTCACGAATTTGAATCGATGTTAAATCAGACAATATACGTCTCTGCAACTCCTGGTGAATACGAATTAGAAAAAACTGGTGGTGTGGTTGTTGAACAAGTTGTTCGTCCAACTGGCCTGTTAGATCCGCCAATAGAAATTCGTCCCAGCCTTAATCAAATTGACGATCTGCTTGACGAAATTGAAAAGCGAATAACAAAGGGAGACAGAATTTTAGTAACAACGTTGACCAAACGCATGGCAGAAGAAATGGACAAATATCTCCATCGACTAAATATTAAATCAAAATATATTCACAGTGAAGTGGATACTTTAGAACGTGTTGAGATACTGCGCCAGTTGAGATTAGGAGAGATTGATGTGCTGGTTGGTGTAAATTTATTGAGAGAAGGGTTGGATCTTCCTGAAGTTTCTCTTGTGGCCATTCTCGACGCAGATAAGGAAGGATTTCTTCGCAATGAGCGATCGCTTACTCAGACTGCCGGCCGCGCCGCAAGAAATGTGGATGGACTTGTAATTTTCTATGCCGATATTATGACAGAAAGCATGCAACGAACGATTGACGAAACTTCAAGACGTCGCGAAAAACAAATCACTTACAACACTGAACATAATATCATACCAAAGACAATTACCAAATCAAAACAACAGGTGTTTGCGCAAACATCTGTGCTGGATATTAAGGGCTACGATCCGGAAAATCCCTACGCCATTGCACCGGGAGAAGATTTGGTGACAGTTGCCGCGGAAGAACAACAGGATTATAAAACAATTCCGCAGGTGGAAAAAGAAATTATAAGAATTAAAAAAGAAATGGAAAAGGCAGCAAGAGATCTGGATTTTATGGAAGCAGCAAGATTGAGAGATAATATGTTTCTATTACAAAAGAAATTATCTGAAATGAAAAATTAATAGTTTCGCAGTTCGTCCCGCTCGTCAACCATCAAATCCTAACTTTCTACAAAAAAAATTATGGAAAAAAAATTATTTCTTTTGGATGCAATGGCTCTTATTTTCCGCGCGTATTATGCATTGATACGAAATCCACGCATCACATCAAAAGGAAAAAATACAAATGCACAATTTGGATTTACAAATACATTGGTCGAATTGATCAATAACCAAAAGCCTTCTCACATGGCAGTGTGTTTTGACACGGAAGCACCAACTGAAAGACATGTCGATTTCACAGATTATAAAGCAAACCGCCAGGATGCACCAGAAGATTTGTTGATTGCAATTCCGGATATCAAGCGTATCATAAAAGGATTTAATATTCCTATTGTCGAGATAGACGGGTACGAAGCTGATGACGTAGTAGGCACATTAAGCAAACAAGCTGCCGCAGCCGGCTATGAAGTATTTATGGTTACGCCAGATAAAGACTATGGACAATTAGTAAGTGATCGCATAAAAATTTACAAGCCGGGTTACCAGGGTGGCGAAGTTGAAATTATTGGACCAAATGAGGTTTTATCAAAATGGAACATCAAAGAAATATCACAGGTCATCGACATATTGGGATTGATGGGAGATGCGGTTGACAATATACCGGGTATTCCTGGTGTTGGAGAAAAAACGGCGGCCAAATTATTAGCAGAGTATGGTACGTTAGAGAATGTGGTGGCAAACGCTGATAAAATCAAAGGAGCATTGGGAGAAAAAGTAAAAGCAGGAAAGGATCTTGCCATCATAAGTAAAAAACTCGCGACCATCATAACTGATGTGCCTGTTCAATTTCACGAAGAGGATTTCAAGTTGAAAGAAATGAATAAGGATATATTGAAGGATGTGTTTGGCGAACTTGAATTCAGATCTGCTGCAAAAAGAATTCTTGGCGAAGAAATTCCTGCAAGCAATGGACAAAAGCCTGCGGCACCCGAGGGTGTACAGCAGGACTTATTCGGAAATGTTGTCGAAAAAAATGCAAAAGCAAAACCGGTAGCCGAAGGTGAAGAAGATGAAAAACCGGGTTTGCAGGCGGAAAAAAATATTTCGAATACGCCTCACCGGTATGTTGCTGTTCAGACTGAAGAAGAAATAAAAAATCTTGTTAAGCAATTGATGCTACAACCAGAAATATGTTTTGATACCGAAACAACAGGCATTGATGCCAATGATGTGGAACTGGTTGGTCTCAGCTTTGCATTTATCCCGGGTGAAGCATATTATATTCCTTGCCCCGCCGATCAAAATACCACCAAAAAAATTCTCGCACAATTTGCTCCTTTATTCAATGACGAAAAAAAAATATGGATCGGGCAAAATTTAAAATATGATATGCTGGTATTGAAATGGTATGATATAGAAATAAAAGGAGAAATCTTTGATACCATGCTCGCGCATTATGTTATTGAACCAGATGGCAAAAGAGGAATGGATCTCTTAAGCGCACAATACTTAAAATATGAGCCTGTTCATATTGAAGAGCTGATCGGGAAAAAAGGGAAGACGCAGGGCAATATGCGCGATGTTGAAATAGAAAAAATAAAAGACTATGCTGCCGAAGATGCTGATATCACGCTTCAGTTAAAACATGTTTTTACACCACTGCTAAAAACAAAAGAAGTGGAAAAAGTTTTCAGCGAGGTGGAAAATCCATTGGTGAAAGTGCTTACCAGCATGGAATATGAAGGAATAAAAATAGATGTCGATTTTCTAAAACAATATTCCAAACAATTAGACAACGACGCAAAAGAAGCAGAGGAAAATGTTTATAAACAAGCGGGCGTCCGTTTTAATTTATCGTCGCCAAAACAATTGGGCGAAGTATTGTTTGAAAAATTGCAATTAGATCCTAAGGCGAAGAAAACAAAAACAGGGCAGTACGCAACCGGTGAAGATGTGCTGCTCAAATTAGCTCATCAAAATAAAATCGTTGATGATATACTCGCTTATCGCGAGTTGACAAAATTGAAATCTACTTATGTCGACGCACTACCGGATATGATCAACCGAAAAACCGGCCGTGTGCATACAACTTATGGACAGGCTGTAGCGGTAACAGGGAGATTGGCAAGTAACAATCCCAACTTACAAAACATCCCGGTGAGGACTGAGCGCGGAAGAGAGATCAGGAAAGCATTTATTCCAAGAGATGAAAACTATATTCTTCTTTCAACTGATTATTCGCAAATTGAATTGAGGATCGTTGCTGCAATCAGTGGAGATCCAAACATGTGCAAGGCATTTAAAGAAAATAAGGATATCCATACAGCAACGGCTGCAAAAGTTTTTGGTGTTGACGAAAAAGATGTTACGAAGGAAATGAGGTACAAGGCTAAGAGTGTGAATTTTGGAATTATCTATGGACAGGGTGCATTTGGCTTGGCGGATAATTTAGGCATTAGTCGAAGCGAGGCCAAGGAAATCATCGACAACTATAAAAAACAATTCGCGAACATCCAGAAGTATATGGATGATACAATCAATTTTGCCCGGGAACACGGATATGTGCAAACTTTAATGGGTCGTAAGCGTTGGTTAAGAGATATCAATTCGTCCAATTTTACGGTACGCGGATTTGCCGAACGAAATGCCATCAACTCTCCTATACAAGGCACGGCGGCTGATATGGTGAAGTTGGCAATGATAAAAATCCACAGGGAGTTTGAAAAAAACAAGTTCAGGTCCAAAATGCTGTTGCAAGTACACGATGAGTTGGTTTTTGATGCCCATAAAGATGAGGTCGAAATCATAAAACCCATCATAATTCGTTGTATGAAAGCAGCTTTACCTCTGCCAAATGATGTACCTGCGGACGCTGGAGTCGGTACCGGACTCAACTGGCTGGAAGCTCACTAACTGCCGGGATTTTAACATTTCTTTTAGAAATGAGGACAAAACTTTAAGACCCTTAAGAAGTCATACATGTAGTGTTAATCATGCCCGTCATGGTTCTATACTTAAAAATTTCTCATATGAAAGCATTTACTCCTAAGCTTTTTCTTCTTTGCTTCGCTGTACTAATTTTTAGCTTCAGCAAGGCCGAGACGGAATGGCCAAAAACTATTAATGCTGCCGATGGTACGATTATTAAGGTGTATCAACCCGAACCCGAATCATTTGCAGGAAATACATTAAAATTCAGGTCTGCTATTTCTGTATCCGAAAATTCGGATAATGGAAATTCGGATCCGGTGTTTGGTACATTTTGGTCCACATCGAAAATGCAAACCGATCGTGATAACCGCACGATGATCATTGAATCGATTAAGGTTACCGATATAAAAATTCCTTCCGTTTCAGATCAGAAAAAAATTGAGTTTATCCGGACAACATTGGAATATCAATTTCCAGATGCCGCCGGACAATTTTCTATTGATGAAATTCTGACTTCCCTTGATCAGAACCAGGAAGCGACTAAATTATCAAACGATATAAATACAAAGCCCCCGAAACTAGTTTATACAAAACAGCCGTCGATGCTTGTGTTGATCGATGGCAATCCAAAGTTGCAGAGAAATTCCGACTGGAATTTAGATGTTGTCGTAAACAGTCCATTTACCATTATAAAAAATAATGATGGACAGTTTTATCTTTTCGGCGCTCATCATTGGTATGTGGCTCCATCCGCTACCGGTCCTTATTCTTATACTAACGATAATGTTCCTCAAAATTTGAGAGATCTCGAAACTACTCTAAGACAGAAAGCTGATCAGAACGATAACAATAATAACAACACAAATAATAATAACAGCAATGCATCACAGAATAGCGATGCGATTTATAACATCGTTGTAAGCACAGTTCCTACCGAGTTAGTTCAGTCAGCCGGAGAACCTAATTTCTCACCAATTGAAGGAACAACTTTGTTGTTTGTAAAGAATTCTTCCAATGATATTTTCATGGATTTAAATTCTCAACAATATTTTATTTTGATATCAGGTCGTTGGTATAGGTCAAAAAATTTGAATAACGACGACTGGCAATATATTCCTGCAGATAAACTCCCGGCAGATTTCGCAAGAATTCCTGAAGGATCTGCAAAAGATAATGTGTTAGCAAGTGTTGCCGGAACAGATGCTGCTAAAGAAGCGGTGATGGATGCGCAGATACCACAGACGGCTAAAATAAATCGTAGTACAGCTACAACAAATGTTACCTATAACGGCGAGCCACAATTTGCTCCTATCAACGGCACGAAATTGCAGTACGCAGTTAATACTTCGTCTACTGTTCTACGTTATAAAGGATTGTTTTATGCTGTAGACAATGGAGTTTGGTTTGTATCAGATCGTCCAACGGGCCCATGGGAAGTTGCTACTGAAAGACCCGATGAAGTGGATCTCATTCCTCCAAGTTCACCAGCATACAATACAAAATATGTTTACGTGTATGATGTAACTCCTGACTACGTGTACATGGGTTATACTCCAGGATATCTGAATAGTTATGTGTATGGACCAACCGTTGTTTACGGAACTGGTTTCTATTATGATCCATGGTGGGGTGGATATTATTATCCAAGACCTTGGTCATGGGGATTCAACTTCGGTTATAACCCTTGGTATGGTTGGAGTTTTGGATTTGGATATAGCTGGGGCTGGTTCAACTCTGGTTGGGGTTGGGGTGGATGGCATGGCGGCTGGTGGGGCCCTTCAATTTATCATCCATGCTATTACTATGGATGGCACGGAGGAGCTCGTCCTTACGGATACTATGGAAGAAATGTTTATGTAAATAATTATAATGTTCGTTACAACAACAACATTTATCAAAACCGTGGCGGCATCGCAACAAGAGGAAACCTGAGATATGGTCCAAGCAATCCGAGACAAACATCGATGAGACCGCAACCGAACGGCGGTGGTGGTGGAAATTTCAACGGCAGACCTTCGCCTAACAGTACAAGTGGAGGAGGATTCAATCGTTCGAATGAACAAAGTAATTCCAGATCTCGAAATATTTTCTCTGACAGACAAGGTAACGTATATCAAAGAGCAGAGCAGGGACAATGGCAACAGCGTGAGAACAGACAGTGGAGACCAGTAACAGGAAATACGCAACCGGATGTGATAAGAAATTTGAACAGGCAGCAACAGATGCGTGATCGCGGTGAAATGAGAGCGCAGAATTTTGAAAGAGCAAGAAGCAATTCATTCAATGGAGGAGGCGGTGGCAGACCTTCATTCGGTGGAGGCGGGGGTGGTGGTAGCAGACCTTCCTTTGGTGGAGGTGGCGGTGGCACAAGATCCTCTGGCGGTGGTGGAGGTGGTGGAAGATCCGGTAGAAGATGATTTGAAAAAATAGTTAAAAGGTTAGGGAAAATTCAACAATCAACCCTAACCTTTTTTATATTATTTTATATGCAATGGAGTGATTACTGGTTGATGATTAAAATTATTGGAAGCAGGTACTTCATCACTGCCGGCATTGCTTTTTTATTTTTTTATGTGCTGTTGGAAAAAAGAATTCTTTATAAAAAGATTCAACGTCGTCTTCCCGGGTACAAAGATTATTCGCGCGAAATTGGTTATTCATTTATAACCATCTGCATTTTTGCTTTGGTTCCTATCTTGATTATAAAAAATCCAGTTATCGTTCCGTACACAACTTACTATACCCATATCGACAAATATGGTTGGTTGTATTTTTTCCTGGCTTTTCCTTTGATGTTTATCATGCATGACACTTATTTTTATTGGGCGCACCGGCTCATGCATCAAAAAAATCTATTCAAAATATTTCATTTGGTGCATCATCAATCAACCAATCCATCGCCTTGGGCGGCTTATGCATTTCATCCTTTAGAAGCAATTGTGGAAGCAGGAATATTTCCGATTTTTCTTTTTACCATTCCCATTCATCCATTGCATTTATTGATATTCTTTTTGATGATGATCATATACAATGTGTATGGCCATTTGGGATATGAGTTATATCCGAAAGGATTCAACCGGCATTGGCTTGGAAAATGGATCAACACATCCGTTAATCACAACCAGCATCACCAATACTTCAAAGGAAATTATGGATTGTATTTTACCTTTTGGGATAGATTGATGGGAACGATCCGCAAAGACTACGACGAATGTTTTCTGGAAATAAAATCGCGAGCAAAAATTTAGCTAAGGAGATTGGCTGAAAAATTTTTCCTGCCATTCATACGAACAAATCCTTCTCCTGCTTTTACACCAGCCTCACGCCCTCGAAAATCTTCCATCGCTGCATGTCCACATGCATAAATACCAGGTGGGTCCTGGCTTACATGACAATAACAAGCTTTTCTTTTTTGTTCCTGGAAATCTGAAATGTCGACGTAATCGGTTGGCATGAATATAACTGTTTGCTCACCGGTACAAACCTCAAAAAAATAAAGTTCGAATTTACTACCGCTACGCATCCATGTTTGTATAGTTAATATCGAAGCGATTTGATGATCTTTATGAGAATCGACGGGCCAATGCGTGAATACAATATCCGGTTTTTCGTCACCGATAAGTTGTTCCATTTTTTTTACCCATTCATTATTTAATATTGAATCGCCATCTATTTGTCCGGCAAACACTGGTTTTGCTTTCAGTATTAAGCACGCCTCCTTAGCTTCACGGGTTCGTATAGCCGCAGATTCTGCATGCGATTTTCCCGCAATACCAGCTTCCCCACTCGTGAGATAGATTATGGTTACGGAATGTCCGGCTGCTGCAAATTTCGCCAACGTACCACCACAACCGCTTTCAGGATCATCGGGATGACCACCTACGCAAACAACTTTCAATGGCTTGGCCGGAGCCTTCTTATTTCCTGCAAACAAAGACGGTGATGATAATAAGCCAAGGCCGGCGGCAGCCTGTTGTACAAAACGCCTGCGTGAAGAAGATTTCATAAAAAAATTTTGAATAAGGGAAGATATTAAATGATTCGATAGATCAGAAATATTTTGGGCGGAGTAAGAGCGGAGATGTAGAGCGGAGAAACAGAGCGAGAGTGGAGGTGTATACGCTCCCCACTCTGTTTCTTCGCTCTGGCTTCACGCCACCGCCGTTTGTCATCAAACGCAAACCATTATCACGATTTGATTTATATTTATGATTTGCTGATTAATATTGAAAACATGAAAAATATTACAATCGTCTGCCTGATATTTTTAGTCCACACTTGTGCATGTGCACAACAAAAGACAATCGATTTTGAAAAATATAATCCTCCTTCAACGCTGGTTGTTCCCGAACATAAAATTACCAAAGCAAAATTTCCTTTTATCGATGTACACAATCATCAATGGAA
Organism: Bacteroidota bacterium; assembly: GCA_018267615.1. Lineage (GTDB taxonomy): Bacteria > Bacteroidota > Bacteroidia > Chitinophagales > Chitinophagaceae > Puia. The sequence goes on from JAFDYD010000004.1 coordinate 105,359, forward strand.
TACTTCCGCAGGAGCAATATCGGGGTTGGCACAGGAGATGAATTCATTGAACATGAAAATTATGGTGAACCTGAGTGGAAAAGGATTTCGTCAATCGAGTGGCCTCAACGGAGGATTTGATGTGAACAATCATGAATACCTGACAACATATCTTGATAATATTAAAAAAGCAGCGCCAGGAAGAATTATTCTGTTTACAAATATTTCTTTTGTTGGTTTTGGTGATCCGGGCTGGACAGAAAAAACTGTGAAGGAATTAGAGAGTGATGTGAAGTCAGGAGCGCAAGGATTAAAAATCTATAAAGACCTTGGTTTGGATTTTAAAGATAAGAATGGAAATTTTATTCGGATCGATGATCCTGCGCTTGATGCCGTTTGGGAAAAATGTGGTGAATTAAAAATTCCTGTGTTGATTCATTCTGCCGATCCAAAATCTTTTTGGGGTAAATTGGATGAATCCAATGAACGTTGGTTAGAACTTATCACACATCCTGACAGAAAACGTACGAACACCGATCCAGCACCATGGGACACATTGATTGCAGAACAACATCGCGTATTTAAAAAACATCCCAACACTACTTTTATTGCGGCACATTTTGGATGGTATGCAAATGATCTCACAACACTTGGCAAATTGCTAGATGAAATGCCAAACGTGTACACAGAGTTTGGAGCTGTTATCGCTGAGATCGGACGTCAGCCTCGCATGGCAAGAAAATTTTTTGAGAAATACCAGGACCGTATTTTATTTGGTAAAGATGCCTGGGCTCCCGAAGAATACACAACTTATTTCAGAGTTTTAGAAACAGACGACGAGTATTTCCCTTATCATAAAAAGTATCACGCATTCTGGAGAATGTATGGAATGGGATTGCCAGATTCAATCCTCAAAAAAGTATATTATAAAAATGCATTGAAAATTATTCCCGGGATTGATGGATCGCAGTTTCCGGAATGAAGAACGCTGAACGCCCAACGCAAAACGCTTAACGCTGATCGACTCGTTCAGCGTTGAGCGTTCGGCGTTCAGCATCCCTCAAGCATACTGATCACGCAAATCACGAATTTCGTCGTGAGAATCTCCCAACACCGTTTTTTGTTTTAAAAGCATTTCTTTTAAGAAGGCAGGCAGCTTGTCCGCCTCCAAGGCTTTCTGATAAGCTTTTTGCGTAGCGTCTTCGCCATATTCGCAATTGGAAAGAATAGCATGTCTATCATGGCCGGTAAATACTGCTTTTACGCTCATCCATGCACGATAGATTTTGCCGGATTCGGTCGTACCTTTTTCAGCTTCCCCTCGCAATACCTGCACTTCATGTGTCAAATCGGATTTAATCTCCTGACTTTCGAGGATCATCACGTCGAACAATGATTTCAGGTCGACATCTTCTTCCTTTAATTCCTTTATTGCTTTTTCATATCCCACGATTCGATCATTATTAATCAAAATGAGATCATTCAATACTTCAATAATTTCTTTTGACTTTTCCATAATATACGTTTGGCATACTTCTTAAAAAAATCATACCATTAAAACGAACCACGGAAAGTGTAAGTGCAGGGAAATTATATCAGCACTCGTGGGTTTATTTATACCCGAAATCAAATTGTGTTTTTTCGAACTTCTATTGTTGAGGAACTGAATGCAAAGCAATCCTATTACCCTCTGAATCGATGAATACCGCCATATGTCCATACTCAGGAGAGATCAGGGTTTTTGGAACCACTATCTTTCCGCCGGCTTTCTCAACCTTATCCAATACTAATTGCACATCAGGATTTGCATTTAGATAAATCAGTGTTCCATCTGTAGCAGAAGGTTTATGAAATCCGCCACTGTCGCAGATTGCGCCGCCTACTCCCATCATGTCTTCCAAAGGAAACATACGCATTTTTATATTGGGCATGTCCATTGGGATCAATTCAAATCCAAAAATGGATTCATAAAATTTTTGCGCCCTTGAGAGATTCGTTGCCGGTATTTCAAACCAGCTAATTGCATTTTTCATATTGATTATTTTTTATTTAAATTATCGCCATACCCCGATGATCGCGCCCATGAGAGAAAGCGCTGCAAGCATATAACCACCGTTTATAAAAATATATCGACCGCTTTTTTGCTCAAATAAACCAACAATTGCTATCCCGCAAAATATCCAAACACCGGTAAGAAAACCGTACATCAGCCCCTGTGAAAGGTTTATTTCCGGCCCACTTAGAAACATCGCGAGATTAACCGCCATGATCATAGTCAGTAAAAATGCTATTCCATATACTTTTCCTTTGTTACTCTTTTGAATTTGTTCGATAGTGAGATTATTTTCTTTCATCCATGCCTTTCCAAAAAGTGCGGGAGAATACCAGATACCTCCGATGATAAAGGCAGATATACCGGCTACCAATACAGCAAGCCAGTTTACATGTGTTTGCATAAATATAATTTTAGTGAAACAAAGTTGGTTGAATTCAAATCTATTTTTTAAATTTTACATTGCAAATTCAAATCGAACCAGGTTGGAAAAGAAGCCGACGAGCCATATGATAATTCCGATGAAACAATCTGCTGCTTCATTCGAGAAATTGAACGATATCGGTTTCCGGCTGATCCTGATTCCTTTTTTCGGCATCGCCATTCCGCTTATTACAAAAATCAATGACGAAGTAACGCTTACACATTGGCTCACCAAATTTTCTTATGGGTATACAATTTTAATCGCATTTGTGATTTGGCAGGGCAACCGCTATTTACTATTTACGCTGAGAACTTATTTCGATTGGTTCAACAAGCCTATAAAAAAAATTATTTACCTGCTATTGGCGATTTCTTTTTATACCATTCCTATCAGTACTTTATTATTGACTGGCTGGTACTACATTTTTGCGCAGGGGAAAGTGAACTGGTCCACCGTTTATACTACCACGCTGATCATTATGATTTGCGTCATCTTCATTACGCATGTTTATGAAACTGTTTTTCTGGTGAAAGAGTCGGAATCAGAAATGGTAAAAAATGAACAACTGGAAAAAGCCAGAGCACAAGCAGAATTGGAAGCGTTAAAAAATCAGGTTGATCCGCATTTTATTTTTAATTCACTAAATACTTTATCGCATTTGATAGAGGAGAATCCTGCTAAAGCAAAACTTTTCAACGATAATATGGCCGAGGTTTTTCGATATATTTTACAAAATAAATCACAGGAATTGGTATTGCTTAGGGAAGAAGTTTTTTTTCTGAGAGATTATTTCTCACTATTAAAAATAAGATTTGAAGATGCTGTGCAAATGAATCTTGATATTCCGCCAAATTTGTTTGACAATTATCTGATACCTCCCATTTCTTTACAACTATTAATTGAAAATGCCATTAAGCACAATGAATTTTCAGATCATATTCCTCTAATTATCGATATTGATATTCACGGGGAAGAATTGCATGTGAAAAACGAAATTCGAAAAAAAATATTACGCAAAACTTCGGGAACAGGTTTGTATAACCTGAATGAACGTTATAAATTACTCACTAATAAATCGATTGAAATAAATGAGGATAAAGAATTTATTGTAAGCCTTCCACTACTCAAAATAACTTAATTGATAAAAATGAAAACCATCATCATCGAAGATGAAAAACCTGCTGCAGAAAAATTGCGAAAGATTTTGATGAAGTATGATAGTTCTATCAATGTATTGGTGACGTTGGATAGTATCGCATCTGCTACAGAATGGCTGAGTCGGAATGCCGCACCAGATTTGATTTTTATGGATATAGAATTATCGGATGGGTTATCATTTAAAATTTTCGAAACACATCCTCTTTATTGCCCCATAATATTTACTACTGCTTATGATGAATATTGGCAGGAAGCACTTGAACAAAATAGTATCGATTACTTATTAAAACCAATCAGGCAGGAAAAGTTGGAAAACGCACTTAATAAATATAAAAAGCTGAAGCAACACTTTTCTTCCAATTATCTCTCGGTCTTTCAGCAATTTTCAGCAAATAATAAACAAGCACAATATCGAAAACGTTTCCTATTAAAAAAAGGAACGGAGTTGGTGGGGCTGAAAACAGAAGACATCGCTTATTGTTATGCAGCTCACAAAATTGTTTTTATTATTGATAATAAGGCACAGCGATATATATTGGACCGATCGCTAAACGATCTGGAAAAAGAACTTGATCCTGTCATTTTTTTCAGGATCAACCGGAAGTATCTCGTCAATATGCATCATATCCAACGCATAAAAACTTATGCTAAAAGCAAATTAATGGTGGAATTAAATCCGCCTGCCGGGGAAGACATTGTCGTTAGCCAGGAAAATGCGATGGCTTTTAAGCAATGGATGGATAATTGAGGGAGGTTGATTGGTTGACTTGTTGATAAGTCGCTTAGTCGAAAAGTCGATAGGTCGATACGTCTGTTGGAAAAATAAGATAAGATTGTCTTTCTTTACATCAACTTTCATCCTATCGACCTATCGACTTTTCGACTAAGCGACTTATCAACAAGTCAACCAATCAACCCCCTCAACCTTACCCATAATCTTTCTAAACCAGTTTAATCGTGGTTCAACATTTCGGGTTAAATTGCACCTCTTTTAAAGATTAGGAATTATGGAATACAGTAAAATTATTGCAATTACCGGTTTGCCCGGATTATATGAGTTGATCAACAGTAAAACAGATGGCGCCATCGTTCGCTCACTGGATGACAAGAGTACCAAATTTGTTTCGAGTCGCATCCACCAGTTTTCACACCTGGAAAGTATCGAAGTGTATACCGTCAGGGATAACGTGAACCTTGTCGATGTTCTTAAGGCAATGGAAGCAAGCAGCGAAAAATTACCTGACGACAAAAATGACGCTGAAGTAAAAAAATATTTTCAGAAAGTATATAACGATCTTGATTTCGAAAGAGTGTACAATAGCGATCTGAAAAAAATGGTAAAATGGTTTTCTGTATTGAAGAAACATAATGTTGAAATCAAATTAACCGAAGTAGAAGAAGAACCTATTGTCGAAGAAGTTGTTGAAAAGAAAAAAGAAAAGAAAGCGGCAGCCCCGGTAGCAGAAGAAAAACCAAAACCCGCTAAGAAAGCGAAGGAAGAGCCAGTTGCAGAAAAAGCAAAAAAAGACGATAAGAAAGAGGATAAAAAGAAACCTGTAGAAAAAAAGAAAATAGAAGATAAAAAAGAAAAGACAGCTGCAAAAGAAAAAGATAAGCCCAAAAAAGCAGCAGCTAAAAAGAAAAGCAAGTAATATTTCCCCTGCCGTTTTGTCAAGTTTAATATTAAAAATTCCATCTTGGAGGATCGGGATATGAATTATACAGCAGATATTCAAAAACCAGAAAGACATTTCTTACCAAAGAGTTTTGTCATCAGTGATTGGAACAGTCTGGAGCCATTTTTTAAGGATTTGTCAGATAGAAAAATTGACACCAGGGAAGAATTGGAGAAATGGCTGAGAGACATGAGTGAACTGGAATCTATAGTTAGCGAAGATGCATGCTGGAGGCATATTCGTATGACATGCGATACGGAGAACAAAGAGTTGGAAGAATCTTTCCGGTTTTTTGTAATGGAGATTCAACCAAAGATCCAGCCATATGCAGATAAATTGAATCGCAAGTTGATTGAAAATCCGCTTACCAGTCAGCTTGATCAAAAAAAATATTTCACATATCTGCGTTCTGTTAAAAAAAGTATTGAATTATTCCGTGAGAAAAATATTCCGCTTCAAGCTGAATTGAGTGTGCTTAGTCAACAGTTTGGCGGCATATCCGGAAAGATGACCATTGTAGTGAACGATCGTGAATACACTTTACAGCAGGCCATGAAATTCCTGGAGAGCCACGATAGGCAACTCCGTGAAAGCGTGTATCGAAAGATTCAGGAAAGAAGATTGCAGGATAAAGATGCGTTGAATGATTTATTTTCCAAGCTGGTCGAGAAACGTGATGAAGTTGCGAGAAATGCCGGATTTGCGAATTATCGTGATTACAAGTTTGTAGAGCTCGGACGTTTTGACTATACCAAAGAAGACTGTTTTCAGTTTCACGATGCAGTGAAGAAATATGTTCTTCCTTTGGTGAATATGATCAATGAAAACAAAAAGAAAAAGCTCGGATTAAATGAACTGCGTCCATGGGATACCGAAGCCGAACCACAGGGCATTGAACCGCTGCACCCTTTCACTTCGGGAAATGAACTCCTGGAAAAAACGATGGCTTGCTTCAATCAGTTAAGACCTTTTTTTTCCGATTGTTTGAAGACAATGAAAAAAATGGATCGCTTCGATTTAGAAAGCAGGAAAGGAAAAGCTCCTGGCGGTTATAACTGCCCGTTAGCAGAAACTGGCGCTCCATTTATTTTTATGAATGCAGCTGGTCAAATGAGCGATGTTACAACTATGGTGCATGAAGGCGGTCATGCTGTGCATTCTTTTCTTTCGCATCAACTTGAATTGAGTGCGTTCAAAGAATACCCGATGGAAATTGCAGAAGTCGCAAGCATGGCTATGGAATTGTTCAGCATGGATTATTGGGATGTTTTCTTCTCCAATAAAGAAGATTTGCGCAGAGCCAAAGAGCACCAGTTGGAAAGAGTGATCACTATTTTCCCATGGATAGCGACGATCGATAAATTTCAGCATTGGGTTTATGAAAATCCAAAACACACTGTTGAGGAAAGAAAACAAAAATGGGTCGAGATTTATAAAGAATTTTCATCGCCGGTTATTGATTCGAGCGGATTGGAAGTATATCAAAAAAATTTTTGGCAAAAACAACTTCACCTGTTTGAAGTTCCATTCTACTATATCGAATATGGTATAGCGCAACTCGGAGCCGTCGGTTTGTGGATGCAATTCAAAAAAAATAAAGACAAAGCATTGGATAATTATATCCAGGCGCTCAGCCTTGGTGGAACAAAAACTTTGCCTCAACTATACAAGACCGCTGAGTTGGAATTTAATTTCTCGGGGGATTATATTAAAACACTGATGGACTTTCTCGAGTTGGAATTGAAAAAAGTAATCAGTTAATTTTGGCCAGTAAGATGACTGAAAAAATACCCTAAAAATGGTATGGTTTGACAGTTGTCAATATGATTTAAGACGATTATATTTGCAAGGAATACGAAATCTAAACAGATGACGAACTCATCTGTTTTTCAAATAGCTACTAATCAGAGCCTTAACCAAAAGTCCCGGTGTTTCTACATCGGGGCTTTATTTTTTGAGGGAACTATAAAAATCAGAAGAATATTTTGATCAGCGACAGTCTTTACAAATGCCGCTAACAATCATCTCAACTTGTGAAGAGCTAAATCCCTTCGGTAATTTAACCGCGGGCACGGTTACGTCTTCAAGACAAACAGTATTACCGCAATGCTTACAAACAAAATGAACATGATTGTCGTGGTGATGCCCGGAACCGCATTCGTTTCTACACAATGCATATTGAATAGAATTATCAGCGGTGGGAATGCTATGAACAATTCCTTTTTCCAAAAAAATTTGAAGCGTCCGATAAATAGTTACACGATCAAATCTCTCTCCCACTTTTTTTTCGATATCATTATGAGAAAGCGCACCTGTTCCGTGTAAAAACAAACTCAAAATTTTTTTTCGGCTGTCAGTAATACTAAGTTGTCGTTCCTTTAAAATATCGTCTGCTTTTTTTTCCATTGATATTTTCGGAATTTAATTCGGATTATTTGTAAAAAGCGAATTGGCAAAGCGATTTCCCGATGCTTTTTCCTTTAATAAATTTTTTACATCTTCTTTCAATGCATTGATTTCATCTTTCTTCAAACCGTCGTAGATTTTTCTGACCTGGCCGTTCTTATCAACCAAAGCAAAAAACTGTGTATGTATAAATTGTTCGTCGGGATTGATATTATTATTTTTTGGATCATCCAATAAATAACTTACACGCGCAGCTCTATACAAACTATCTTTTCGCCCTGTCAGGAACCACCAACTTTTTGGATTTGCACCAAGAGAATCCGCATAATGTTTCATTCTTTCAACCGAATCAGTTCCCGGATCCACAGTATGAGATAAGATGCGAAAATCCGGATCATCTTTATACTGTTGATAAATTTGAAGAAGATTGCCATTCATTTTCGGACAAATTCCTTTACAAGTTGTAAAAAAATATTCCGCTACATACACTTTTCCCTCAACATCTTTCTGTGTAATTTTTTGACCTTCCTGGTTAGTAAAAGAAAAAGGTTGCACATCACTCAACACGGGAAGTTTTTTCGCAGAAAATTCCGGGATCATCTTTGTTATCACCAGATAGAAAATAATAAATAGTGTTGCAAAAAAAATTATATAAAAAGCCGCTTTCTTACTCATTCAAATAAATTGATGCACAAATTTACGATAACTAAATACTCAAAATTTAAACCCTGCAAATTTTTGCAACATTGTTGCGTTTCCCTATCTTTGTGCGTTCTATGAATAGCAAATTGAATTGGGATGTTTTAGGTGTTAGTGCTTCCATTGCATGCGCTATTCATTGCGCCGTTTTACCATTATTGATTTCGAGCCTGCCCATCTTTGGCGTTAATATCATCAATAATGTCGCCTTTGAATATGTTATGATCTTATTAGCTTTCGCGGTTGGATCTTTCTCTCTTTTTCATGGCTATAGAAAGCATCATCGCAGTTTTGTGCCGGTATTGTTATTTGCAATCGGGATATTGTTCTTATTTGCAAAACAGGTCTGGCATGAATACCAGTTCTGGCTTCTGCCTTTTGCCGTTGTTTTTATTGTTTCTGCTCATATCAGGAATTTCCGGCTGAGTCGTGTATCCCTTTGTGATGACGAGAAATCGAACCGGGTTCAATCCCAATAAGGATTTCCTGATTTCAAAAACAAAGATCCATCCGTTTTCGTTATTTTTGTAGACTAAATAGTGAGTTATGATTAAAACAGGCAACCCGGTTATAAGCATTTACACAGAAATGACTCCGAATCCGGAAACAATGAAATTTGTTGCAAACAAACTTCTATATCCGGGCAAAAGCATTGATTTTCCAGATGTGGAAAGTGCAAAACCATCTCCGGTAGCAACTGAACTTTTCGGATTTCCTTTTATTAAGAGCGTATTTATTGCCAGCAATTTTGTGACATTGACAAAAACGCCCGAAACGGATTGGAACGACGTGATTCCAACAATTCGCCACTTTTTGAAGGAGTACCTGGAGGAAGGAAAGCCTGTTGTTAATGAAGAAGAAATCGTTGTCAAAAAAAATGATGGAAACGTTATTGCAGCAGACGACAATGATGTTGTAAAAAGAATTAAAGAATTGCTTGAGAATTACGTGAAGCCTGCGGTGGAAATGGATGGCGGCGCTATTCAATTCAGAAGCTATAATGATGGCGTAGTGAATTTGATGTTGCAAGGATCCTGTTCGGGTTGTCCTTCATCAATGATTACGCTAAAAGCAGGAATTGAAGGAATGATGAAAAGAATGATTCCCGAAGTAACGGAAGTAGTTGCGGAAGCCGAATAAAATATCATAGTTATAAAAATAAAACGCCTCGAATGAGGCGTTTTATTTTTTTGTAAGCCGAAGAAACCAGAAAAAAAATTGTTCCTTCACAATTTTACCATCCTTTACTTCATACATTTCAATCTCATCCATTTTCATTCTACCAGCGCCTTTCATAACCAAATATTCCTTTTATCTTGCTACACATTATTTATGAGTTACCAAGAGATCTGGCATTATTTTATTGATAACATCAAACAAACCACGCTACTTGAATACATCGCTGTTTTCACTGGCATCGCAAGTGTATGGTATAGCAGGCTCGAAAATATCTGGGTATATCCAACCGGATTGATCAGCACGACTATTTACGTTTTTATCAGCTTCGAAGGCGGACTACTCGGTGAAGCTAGCGTGAATTTCTATTATACCGTGATGAGTATTTATGGATGGATATTGTGGGCAAAAAAAGATCAGCAAAAAAAACATGTATTACACATCTCGTTCTCATCAAGAAAAGAATGGATATTCCAACTACTTTTCTTCATGGTTTTTTATTTTGTTTTATTTTATGCATTAACTTATCTGAAGAAATATTTTGGCACACAGGCAATTCCCTGGGCCGACGCGTTTGCATCCGCTACAGCTTACACAGGTATGTGGTTGATGGCAAAAAAGAAAGTTGAAAGTTGGTATTGGTGGATCGCAACCAATATCGCGTCCGTTCCTCTTTATTTTGTAAAACAATATGTATTGACCAGCGTATTCTATTTCATTTTATTGATCATGGCTTTTTTTGGATTGATCGAGTGGATGAAAAGAATAAAAGCTTCCCGACAATATGCAGCTTAAAAAAATAGTAACCGTTGGACCTGAATCTACAGGTAAAAGCACACTTTGTGAAGAGCTCTCCGCTCATTTTAATACAGCGTGGTGCCCGGAATTCGCGCGATCATACTTAACTGAACATGGAATGAATTATAGTTTTGAAGATCTGCTCACTATTGCAAAGGGGCAAGTTGATCTCGAAGAAAAACTCAGCGCAAAATTTTTAAATCACCAAACATCTCATTCATCGAACGCTAATAACTCCTTACCATTTTTTATTGATACAGATATGTACGTTATGAAAGTATGGTGCGAATTTGTATTTGGAAAATGTCATCAATGGATATTGGATCAGATCGTTTCCAGAAAATACGATTTGTATTTGCTTTGCAGCACAGATTTGCCGTGGGCGCCGGATGTATTACGCGAATACCCGGATCTTGAATCAAGAGAAAAATTATTTCATATCTATAAGGATATTCTCATCAATCAAAATGTTCCCTGGATTGAAGTCACCGGCAATCATGAAGAGAGATTAAAAAAGGCAATTAAGGCAGCGTCTGAACTGGGATTATTGTGATTATTGTGATATGTGGGAAATTGAGTTTGAAAATTTACCAATGTGCGAATTGTTCTAAATGCACTTTTTTGAAGAATTCGTACATTTTCAACTTTCCTAATTTTCACATTCCATTTCCCACATATCACAATAATCACAATAATCCCAGTTCAGATTCAATGTAACAACTTATCGATATCTGGATCATCTTGCAAATGATTCATCTGAGAAAGAACCCACGTATATTTTCTCGCGACATCACGCGGAATTACTTTTGTTGAAAAGGCTTTTGGATTTGGTAAAAAGGATGCTATCAGTGCTGCCTCTGTTCTTGTGAGATTTTTTGCGGGCTTATCAAAATATTGTTTGGCGGCTGCATCGATTCCGAAAACGCCTTTGCCCATTTCACTGACGTTTAGATACATCTCCAATATTCTTTTTTTGCTCCATAACAATTCAATCATGAAAGTAAAATAGGTTTCAAAAGCTTTTCTGATCCATGTCCGGCCCTGCCATAGAAAAACATTTTTTGCAACCTGTTGACTAATTGTACTTGCTCCATGAAGCGATTTACTTTTCTGATTATGCTTCATTGCCTTTTCAATAGACTTAAAATCGAATCCATCGTGATCGGGAAATAATTGGTCTTCATGAGCAATAACCGCGAGTTTTGCATAAGGAGAAATATCATTCATATCAACATAGTTTCGCTTCAATCCATATCCGCCAAATAAACTTCCCAATTGAGTAAGCGTAATGGGTGGATTAACCCATCTTAGAATGATTAAATAAAATAAATGGAAGAAAAATAGAAAAATGAAAATACGCTTGATCACTCGCCAGATTCGGGGAACAAGTCCTTTTGTTTTGAAAGCCATCCGGTTGTTTTACGGTGCTGCAATATACTTACTCAGAGAGAACTTTTCCAAAGTTTAAAACTTTGGAAAAGTTACTTTAGAACGGTCGTGGATTATTTTTATTGGGATTTAATTCTAAATATTGAAGTGTATATTTTTTCCCGAAAACATATTTCTTGTACCTTGATTTAATTAATAAATATCCAAGCACCAGTAATGCGGCCGCAGTAATAAAACTTGCGGGCTTATACCAATCCTTTGATTTGTCGCCACGATAAAGCCCATTAACAGCACCCAATACAAGTACGCCACCACCGGCAATCATCAGCAAAGCGCCATCGGTTACGTAATTCAATTTCGTTCTTTCCATCCTGATAGCTGTTATTTCTTTATAATGAAATGGAGTGCCGTTTAAAAAAATACTATCATGCCTGATGGATGTAATGCCTCCTTCCAACCACTGATCATAGACAGTATGTATCGACAGGTACATACCAGTAGAAAAAGTTTTCACATGCGCCCCATTTTTTAAAAGTTCAAATACATCGTCCGATGGTTGAGGCGTTTGAGAAAAACAAAAAATTGGAAGTAAAAGAAAAGCAAGCAGGAGTTTAGTCATAATGAAAGATGATATCAAACTTACAAAATAACAATGCTAGTAAATTGTTAATGTGAACCGCGATTTAAGTGATTTAAAAAGATTATGAAGAGAGTTGAATGAGTCGATAAATTGGCCATTAAACTAATCAACTCACTCAACCATTCAACTCTCCTCATAATCTTTTCAAATCACTTAAATCATGGTTCACATTATTTAATTTTATTTCCCCAAAAAATTACTCCCCATAATAAGGCGATTCCAAAACCGATCAAAATTATTCCAGATATCTTATTAATGATCGAAAGATTATGCAAAGTCAGTCGCTTCCTGAGTTTTCCGGCCATCAATACTTTTCCGGCATCAGCGGCCATATTCACGAGTAAGCACACTGAGAAAATGATTATCCGTTGTTTTAGGGTATGCGTTAGCGATAGTACCGTTGCATTACCAAGCCAGAAGATAATAACGCCAGGGTTCAGTGTATTAATTAAGAACCCGGAAGCAAATATTTTCAACATCTCTCTTTTGCGAAACGTGATTGCATTTCCCGAAGCATCGGTGGTCAAATGTACTTTTTTGAAAAAAACAAAATAAATACCCATTATCAGTAAGAAAACACTTCCGGCATACGCGATCATCTTTTTGTATTCAAGCAATTGTTCCACCAATTCTGTAAATACATTGCTCAGTACAACCAGTATGATATCACTGAACCATACACCCGCAACAAAACTGAAGCCACCGCGATGGCCATTGTTGAGACTCTGTTTAATAATGGTGAAAATGATAGGCCCTACTGATAGTACTAGAACAAATCCAAGGGCAAGTCCTTTCAAAATCGCTTCAATCATTGTTAAACTTAAAATGATTTATACTATTGTTTCTGCTATTTAAAACACCAATAATCAGACGCAGGTTCAGGATTGAAGTTACAAAGCAGTTTTTTGAGGGAAAAAAATTTTTAGAAAATAATCGGCGAGTCATTACAGTGAATAAATCTTTGAAGACGCAGAGCAATCAGGCCCCGGTATTTTCAAGAAATTGTTGCCAGTCTTTCATCATTTTACCTTTTAATACTCGCGGAAATTTATGCTGTCCACCAACCTTACCTGCCTGTCGCATGAACTCCATAAATTTTTCTTCGGGCAACACTTTTACAAAAATATCTTTCAGTGCACTTTTTCTCTCAACAGCATAATCATCATTCAGATCTTTTAGCTTTTCATCAATTTTCTGTCTTAATATTTCCGGGTCTACATGATCGTCGGTAGCAAGATACCATTGATGTGCAAAAAATAATCCGTGAGGAATTCCAACCACGGTATATTCCGGTACAGAAATATTCAAATCTTCACTTACCAGCTGGATCGCCTTATTCATATTATCAACACTCAGGTGTTCACCCACCAAACTCAGATAATGTTTTGTACGACCCGAAATAATAATTTCGCAACGCTCCTTATCAGTAAACCTGACTGTGTCGCCAATCAAATATCTCCACGCGCCCGCGCTGGTACTTATCATGAGCGCATAATCTTTTCCTTCTTCCACTTCATGAATCATCAGCACTTCGGGATTTGCAACAATATTACCGTCCTGGTCGAAATTATCGCTATCAAAAGGAACAAATTCAAGAAAAAGATGAAGATTGGTAACCAGTCGCATTCCTTTCTGATCTTGCCTGTCCTGGTAAGCGATAAAGCCTTCCGACGCAAGATATGTTTCAATATAAGTAATTGGCTTGCCCAATAATTTTTCGAATCCTTTTTTATATGGCTCAAACGAAACACCTCCATGAACGAAAAATCCAAGATTCGGCCATATTTCGTGAATGTTACTGAGATTATATCTCTCAATGATTTTCTCCATGCACATCTGTATCCACGCAGGAACGCCAACGATAAATCCAATATCCCAGTTTGGCGCCTGTCTTACTACTTCTTCCAGTTTTTTATTCCAGTCTTTTGTGCGTGCTATTTTTTTGCCTGGTTTATAAAAAGGAGAGAACCAAAACGGAACTCTTCGTGCAGAAATCCCACTTAGATCACCTGAATAATATCCGGGACCTTTTTGAAGATCGGTACTTCCTCCGATCATCAGCCATCCCTTTCCAATACTTTTTACGGGAATATCCTGGTAAGTTCTCAATGACAGCAGTTGTTTGATCATCACAACTCTGTTTCCTCTCAACAAATCTCCTGTGATAGGAATATATTTACTGGCTGATTCGGAAGTTCCCGAGCTTAATGCATAATATTTTATTTTCCCTGGCCAACATATATCCTGTTTTCCCTGGAGTGTTTTATACCACCACTCCGAATAAATTTTGTTGTAATCATAAATAGGAACCATTTCCTGGAATTTTTTTCCAGCATGCTTGCTCAACAATATTTCATCAAAATGAAATTGCTGTCCGAACTCAGTGAACCGCGCTTTTTTGAGGAGTTTTTTTAATACCTTCAACTGTTGCCGCCGTGGAGATTTTTTGGGCAACCGAAGAGCCTTTGCAATTGAATTCGGCAATTGTACATCGATTATCGCCATGTGAATTGCAGGAGTTGAGCTGCAAACCAAAATTAAGATTTTGAGGGGAATTACAAGGAATGATTTCGCGATACTGCCCTAATGTTGGCTTTTTTGAATGGCGACCAAAAAGCAATGCCCTTCTCACCTGCCAGTACCCGGCTCGGAAGAACGCTGCAAACATGATGACATCGCAGATTTTATAAATTTTTTTACGACCCAATTCCATTATAAAATACTTACCTTTAACGTAAGTAACGTACCTCGATACTATGATACAATCCTTTGGTTCGAAAGAGACAGAAAACATATGGAATGGGATTAGGCTAAGCAAATTGCCAAACGAGGTTCAACAAGTTGGAAGAAGAAAATTAAGAATGCTGAATAACTCAAGTAATTTGAATGACCTAAAAATTCCTCCGTCAAATAAACTTGAAAAGTTAAAAGGAAACCTAAAAGATTTTTATTCAATCCGAATAAACGATCAATGGAGAATCATTTTTAAATGGGTCAATGGTAATGCCTTTGAAGTAAAGATTCTCGATTATCACTAAAAAGATAAAATGAAAAAACTTAAAAATATACACCCGGGTGAAGTTTTACAGGAAGAGTTCCTGCTTCCTCTCAAAATCACAGCTTACAGACTTGCAAAAGACATTGCTATCCCTCAAACGAGAGTATCTGAAATTCTGAAAGGGAATCGTCGAATTACGGCAGATACCGCATTAAGACTTTCGAAATATTTTGGAACTACTCCTAAATTTTGGCTTGGCCTCCAAGATGATTATGATCTTGAGGAGGAGAAAAGTTTTAAAGATCGAGAGATAAGTGCTATCAAACATTATGCTTCAGACGCCGCCTGACTTTCAAACCGAACACGCTTTTGCAGCGGATTTCAAGTCGCGGCCTATTTAATAAGGTACTTGCAGAATTAGGGAGAATTTATATTAACCAGAAATATCATGAAACTAATTTCCCAAATCCTTATTGGCCTTGTTGCCATCGAACACATCTATATTTTATGGCTGGAAATGTTTGCTTGGACAACAAGAGGGCGTAAAACCTTTAAATCTTTTCCCGCCGATTTATTCGAAAGAACCAAATCACTTGCAGCAAACCAGGGTCTTTATAATGGATTTTTAGCAGCGGGACTTATCTGGTCATTGCTGATCACTGATCCAATTTGGAATCATTATGTCGCCTATTTCTTTCTCTCGTGTGTAATCATTGCCGGAATTTATGGAGCGATTACCGCTCAAAAATCTATTTTCTTCGTTCAGGCGCTGCCGGCAATCGTTGCTTTCCTATTCACAATTTTTTCCTGATCGTTGAATAATTTCAACTAAAAATCCGAAGATGAACTGCAATTTTGCATTATGAAACTGGCCTATATCATTTTTGACGGAATAACCTGGCTTGATATGATCGGCATCTACGATCCGGTGAGCCGGTTAAAATCCATGCAATATATTCCTGATCTTTCCTGGGATATTTGTTCATTTGCAAATACTGCAAAAGATAATTTCGGTTTGGAAATGAACGCGACAAAAATTCGCGAACCGCTGGATAAATATGATGCTGTAATTATTCCCGGGGGTCATGGAACAAGAACTTTACAATTTGACGACCCATTTTTACAATGGATCAAAACAGCAGAAAATGTGACTTACAAAATTTCCATTTGCACCGGAAGCCTCATACTAGGTGCCGCAGGTTTTTTAAAAAATAAAAAAGCGACTACTAATTTCCTAGAATATGAAACACTGAAACAATATTGCAGGGAAGTGTCTTCAGAGAAAATTGTTGAAGACGGAAATATAATAACAGCTGGCGCCGTTTCATCTTCAATCAACCTCGGACTTTATTTATGTAATAAATGGGGTGGGGAATTAGCAGCGAAGGAGATAAAAAGAAGAATAGACTTTTTTGGTTAAGAAAATTGCTCGCTGATTAGTATCAATAATATTATTGATATGGGGAAAATTATTTTAAATCTCGCAACAAGCCTGGATGGTTTTATTGCAGAAGAAAATGGCGGTGTTGATTGGCTCAATGACTTTTTAAAGCCCGAAGAAGATTATGGTATGAATGCCTTTTTCAAACAATGCGGCACCGCGATCATGGGCGCAAAAACGTATGAGCAAACGCTGTCATTTCATTATTGGTACGGAGATATGGATGGAATTGTTTTTACATCGAGAGCGCTTCCGCCGCTTGAAGGGAAATCAATACAATTTATATCGGGTGATCCGGCTGAAACAATTCAATCATTAAAGAAAAAATCAAAAGACAGCTGGCTGGTCGGTGGTGCTTCTCTGATCGCACAATTCATCAATAACAAACTTCTTGATGAAATGATCATCACCATTGTACCAAGACTTATCGGAAAAGGAATTCCTCTCTGTACAGATTTGAATGAAATTCAAAAATTGAAATTAGAAGAAACAAAAGCTTTTAAAGACGGAGTCATCCAATTAAAATATCTTCTTTAAAGACGCAAGGCACAAGAGACAAGGTACGGGGTGTTGCTCAACTTGTGCCTTGTCTCTTGTGCCTTGAATTCTTTCTCAATTATTTTTTTGTTGTTGTCGTAGATGTATTCAGAACCATCACGGGCAGACTTTCATTATTTGTTTTGCTGATTGCCGTTACATAATAATAAAAGCCCTTTGATTGTTGTAATAAAGAACTGCCCAATACAAATTTTGCATCTGTAGAAAAAGGAACAAATGCGAGAACAGGAATTGAATCCGTCTTCAGATTTCCGCGATCAGATTTATAAATCGCATATCCTCTTAAATTATCCGTAGAAGATCCTTGTTGTATGGAGATTGTCAATGCAGAATCCCTTCGATATTCGGTATTAATAAGCGGTGCGCTTGGTTTTGTACTATCAATCCAATTCATGGGCGCAATCAATGCAGGATATTTATAATAATTATTTTGAAGACTGTCATTCCATCCATTTGGATTTTTTTGAAACGATGTGCTACTGAAAAAAATCATCCCTTGTATGTTGGATGTTTTCCGGAGTGAATCTATTTGTCTCGGCAATTGCGTCCGGTCTCTCCAAGCCGGGTTGGTTCCTGCTTTATAAATACCAAGTCCGATATAACAGTGACGGTCATACGAATGTTTGCTCCACCAGTCTAACAAGATTCCATAAGGTGCATTCTTTTGTTCAAACTCCCAATAGATTTGCGGAGCCACATAATCGATCCATCCGTTTTTCAACCAAAGTAAAATATCTGCATAGAGATCGTCGTAGTTTGTCTGCCCGGCCCTTGTATCGCTTCCATCCGCATCCTGTGATTTATTTCTCCAAACACCAAATGGACTAATTCCAAACTTGCAATATTTTTTTTCTTCTTTGATAGCTTTGTTCAACATAAGAATGATAGAATCAACATTGCTTCTTCTCCAGTCTTCCCTGCTCATTCCATTTCCATATTTACCATAAGAAATATTATCGGGAAATTCTCTTCCGGGAATTCGATATGGATAGAAGTAATCATCAAAATGAAGTGCATCGACATCATAACGTGAAACGATATCCCTGATTACGCTGGTAACATATTGCTGAACATCTTTATTACCCGGGTCAAAATATTTTGTATCACCATACGTGAGAAACCATTCCGGGTGAATACGGGTGATATGTGTGGATGCAATCGATGATTGCCCGATTTTAAAAATGGCGCGATAAGGATTGCACCAGGCATGAAATTCCATTCCACGTTTGTGTGTTTCGTCGATCATGAATTGCAATGGATCATAGTAGGCAACAGGAGGCTGGCCTTGTTTACCCGTGAGCCATTCACTCCACGGTTCATAAGGAGATGGATAAAATGCGTCGGCAGCTGGTCGCACCTGCACGATGACGGCATTGATGCCATTTCGTTTGTGCATATCCAGTTGCCGGATAAATTCCGCCTTCTGATTTTCAGTATTGAAATTTCCTTTCGATGGCCAGTCGATATTATCTACTGTAGCAATCCAAACAGCCCTGAATTCATATTTACTTTGCGCTATCGAAAAATAAGAAGTGAGGAATAAAAGAAGAGAAGTAATAAAAGTTCTCTGCAGCAACGAGATTATTTTTAAATTTTTCAAATCAACAATGCGTTTATTCTGAATTACGTAATTTATCGAGTAATTGATTTAGATTTTTTGCGTCCGCCTGGGTTAGGTTTTTGAGTATGGCATCCATCGTTTCATTGGTGCTATCGATTTTATCCAAAAGTCTTTTTCCTTTTTCAGTAATGATTACATCCACTAATCGTCTGTCGGATTTGCAAATATTTTTTTTAACCAATCCTTTTTTGATCAACCTGTCAACGATACGGCTTGTATCACTCATTTTATCCAACATACGTTGACGTATTTGTAAAGTAGACAAAGGTCCGCCACCCGCTCCGCGCAAAATGCGCAGAATATTGAACTGTTGTTGGGTGATATCGAATTGCTCAAAAATCTTATCAAATTTTTCATTCATCCAGTTGAAAGTATAAATGAGGTTGATAGCAGATTTTTGATGTTCATTTCTGAACTTGTTCTGATTAATATCTCTTTCAATAGTCATAGCCGTAATACAAGGAGCAAAAATAATGAATTATTGCTGCCTGAGTTGCAACGCTCCAATCAATTGCATAATTGTAAACAAATGATGTGCTTCATGCAGCAAATAAAAATCTGCCCATTTGTAAATGGGTGTATAGCCAAATTTGGGATGATGACCCACGAGTTTCAATTCCTCATCATTCAAACGGGCCAGACTGTCGGTGATGATTATACGTTTAGCAGAAATATCTTTCAACAATTCCTCCAATGATTTTTTAAGATATTCATGAAACAACGGATCATTATCCGCTACATATCTTTCAAACTTTGGCTTTTGTCCATCGATCATTAACTTCAACCGGTATATAAATGTTGGTTGATACGCCGCAAGGTGAGTGATATTCTCAAATGCACTCCATTTTTCGGGAATGATACGCTCTTTCAATTGTGTTTCGCTAAATCCTTGGATTAATTCCGAAATGGTTTCATGCTGATGTTGCAAACGGCCGGTAATTGAAATAGAAAGTGGCATTGAATCTTGTTTAAATAATTTTTAACGTGAGCAATTGTCTGAACCGGGATTTTAAACGATTTTTCTGATTGTACTGAAAGGGTGGAGGTTCAGTTTGAAATTTCTATGTGAGCCTATGTTTCTATGTGCCTATGTGGTGAAAAAAAATTTACCATATAGGCACATAGAAACATAGGCTCACATAGAAATTTCAAACTACTTACATATTTTTCGATGCTCTATCCCTGAAATCGTTCTCAGTATAATCAGAAAAATCGTTTAAAATCCCGGTTCAGACAATTGTTACTCGCTCCATACTTTTGTTCCTTCGCTGCAATTCGAACAGATATCGATATTCTTTCTTCCCTGTAATATGTTACTTCTGAAACGCACATATTCTTTATCGCTCCATATTTCTTTAAATGATTTGCCTTTCAAATCGCCCAATTGATGTTGTGCATCTTTATCAAAACAACAAGGCACAACCAAACCGTCCCAGGTAATAACGGGTGAATGCCAAAGCCGCCAGCAATGATTGTCCAAATCATTTTTTATTTCGTATTCTCCGCTCTTATCCTTCTTATATCGGCTAAATTTTTTGTTAACCGGTATCAGTTGATTGGGATCATTTTTATAATCGTATACCTGTGCCGTTTTAAATCGAACTTCATCGACGCCGATTTCCTTGGCGAGTTTCTTTATATCCTCCACCTGGTGCTCATTTGGCTTCACAACAAGAAATTGAAAAAAGACAAATGGCGTTTTACTCTTCAATTCTTTTTTCCATTTGATAATATTTTTTGCTCCCTCCAAAACCTTTTCTAAGTTCCCCCCAACACGATACTGTTGATAAACTTCCTGGGTTGTGCCATCAATAGAAATAATCAGTCTGTCTAATCCACTTTCAACAGTTCTTCTAGCGTTGCTATCATTCAGATAATGCGCATTGGTAGATGTTGCCGTGTAAATTTTTTTTTGTGATGCATATTTTACCATATCTAAAAAATCCGGATTCAGATATGGTTCACCCTGAAAATAAAAAATGAGATATAGTAAATCCTTTGACAACTGATCAACCATATCACTAAATAATTTCTTTTCCATCATGCCGGTGGGACGTGTAAATGCGCGAAGTCCACTGGGACATTCCGGACATCGCAAGTTGCACGATGTCGTCGGTTCAAACGAAACGGAAATCGGGAAGCCCCATTGCACAGGTTTTTTGGTCCATTTGCTGAGATAATAACTACTCAATACTTTTCCTCCATTCCAGAGGCGACGGAGAGTGAGTTTAGAAAATAAATTGATTGTATCGTTGCGGTTAAATGCCGGCATTCACATTATAAAAATAAATAGAAAACTCCGGAATAAAATGTTTGCGATATTAATATCCTTTTGCATTTCTTTCGCAAATAGAACATATCAACTGTCTGCCTTGTACATATATTTGCATGCGCTTAAAAGCAACTATGGCGAAGAAACAAAAAAGCAAGGCCTGGAAATTTATTTTGATTTTGCTGATTAGTTCTATATCTGTTATGCTCGCATTTTTGGTGTATGACTGGTGGCTTCAACGAAAAGCTCATTTCGTTAGTTATTCAGAATTCGGAATTGATATCCCTGTCAATTATTCTATTCATGGAATTGATGTATCGAAATATCAAAATGTGATCGATTGGGAATCTGTAAAATTGATGAATGTAAACCAGGTGCAGATAAGTTTCGCTTTTATCAAAGCAACGGAAGGACTCGGAAATGAAGACGCTTTTTTCCAACGCAATTGGAAGAAAACAAAATCTGTGGGACTTGTCCGTGGCGCATATCATTTTTTTCTGGCAACAAAAAGTGGTAAGGCTCAGGCTGAAAATTTTATCAACTCCGTAACGCTTACCTCCGGCGATCTTCCACCGGTATTGGATATTGAACAGACTTATGGCGTGCCCATCGACAAACTCCGCGAACGCACAAAAGAATGGCTGGAAACGATCCAGGCTTATTATGGAACACAACCGATCATTTATACCAATGTCGATTTTTATAAAAAATATCTGAAGGACGATTTCGATAACTATCCATTATGGGTGGCACATTACCTGGAACACGATCAGCCACGGATTTATCGGAACTGGATTTTTTGGCAACACAGTGAAGCAGGAAGGGTGAATGGAATCGTGACGCATGTAGACTTTAATGTTTTTAATGGCGATTCTCTTGAGTTTAGGAAACTGTTGATGAATTAAATGTCAGAACCGGGATTTTAAACGATTTACCTGATTATAGTGAAACAAATTTTCAGTATAATCAGGTAAATCGTTTAAAATCCCGGTTCAGACATTTGCGAATTTCACTAACTTTCTACTTAAACATCTCATCTATGAGTAGCGTAGAGCCGGAAGTAAAAGATTTTTTGAAAAGAGTTGTCTCGTCTCTTTTTCTTGGATTGCTTTGGCTGCTATTCAATATGACTCTTGGAATTTATTTTGGATTACTTTTCGTTGTAGAAAAAATCACAATAGGAAATATTATTTTTTATCTTTTCGCAATTATAAGTTTGGCCTTGCTTGTTTGGTTCTATTATAAAACCTGGAAGAAAAAATTTCCGCATGGATGAGTGTGAGTTCGTCGATTAGTTGAATAGTCGATTAGTCGATAGGTTAATATGTTTATCCTATTCTATTCCATTCAATAATCAACCTATCGACTAATCGACCTATCAACTATTCAACTGATCAACATCTCACTGCCCCTTTCCATCCAATATAATCGGTGCGCTACCCTTTCCCATAATAATCATTTTTGCATTTTGAGATGCTGCGAGATCTTTCATGGCTTTTATTTGTTCGTATTGGAGCTGTTTGTCGGTAAGGCTTTCACTGATGATATGCTGGTAATCTGAAATACCTTGCGCTTCAACTCTTTTTCTTTCGGCTTCCTGTCTTTCTTTTTGCAAAACGAATTGCATTTTTTGCGCTTCCTGCTCGGCGGAGATTTTTTGTTCAATTGAAGTTTTTACCGCTTGCGGCAATGTGATATTTCTCACTAACAACTGTTCCAATATCAATCCACGCTTTTTAAAATCGTCATCGATACTTCTGATGATCCGCTGTTGAAATTCATCTCGCTTGGTTGAATATAAAGCGACAGCTTCATAATAAACGGCGTTATCCCTGATCTTTGTTCTTGTAAGTGGACGAACAATTTTATCGGTATAATCCAATCCTGTTTCACGTAAAATTTTCGGCGCGTCGGACGGAAGCACTTTATATAGTACGGTCAAATCAATAATGACTTCCAATCCATCTGAAGTTAGAGCACGAATGGCATCATCTCCGGATTTGGTCCCTTCATCATGGACGCCACTCATGGTATAATTTTGTGTTTTTACATCCATCTTCTCTACTTCTAATAATGGATTGATGAAATGAAGTCCGCTGGTTAGAACATCATCCTGCACCTTACCGAACAGTTTTTTCACGCCGATTTCACCCGCATCAATCTGAATAATGCATGCGGTCAATACGCCGAGCAATAACGCGAGCAATCCAATTGTGCGAACAATACGCGCATAACGTTTGATCAATTCTTCGCGGCGCGCCATTGCCAAACCAATAATGAAAATAATGATTCCAATAACAATGAGTGTCATATAAAAAAATTAAAATGATTGAAAAAATAAATCAACTAGTATGATCCGTAACGATAACCCATTTTGATTTTATTTTTCGGAATAACAGCGTATATATTCCGCCGATATCACCGATACTTCTTTTCAAACTCCATTTTCCGGTAACAAAAAAATATTCTGCGGATATTTTTTTAAACGATAACAACTCATAAGAAAGCTTTCCCATCTTAGCAGTATCGTTGTAGTTCTTCTTATAATTATTTAAAGTCGGGTTGTAACCGTGCGTTATTCCTCCATGCCCGATAAAAGTTAATGAATCGTTTTGCCAATAAGCTTTCATGAAATCATCGATGCTGCCACGATTCCACGCATTCACCTGATTTTCTAAAACTTTTTTGATAGCAAGTTCATCGGCAGTTTGCGAAAATGTTTTTGAAATTAAAAAGATAAATAGGAGAGATGAAACAATTTTTTTCATAGCAGCTTAGCATTGGGATAGTGAAGCTACAATTTAATGTGCAAACACAGCGATATAGAAAAGAGCGGAAAAACAGGGTAGAGAGCGACACCCTTTCGCTCTCTCCCTGTTCCTCCGCTCTTATTTTGTATGCAGATTCTTTAATTTTGTCTTATAAATAAATATTGCGTAGCGATTATAAATTTGACACACTCAATGAAAAAAATCTATTGTCTTTCTACCTGTGATACCTGCAAGGCGATATTAAAAGATATTCAGGCCGATAAAAAAGGTTTTTTATTGCAGGATATCAAAACAGAAAAAATTACAGCCGCGCAGCTGGATGAGATGAAGAAAAAAGCAGGTAGCTATGAAGCATTATTCAGCCGTCGCGCTATAAAATACAAAGAGCTTGGACTGAAAGATAAAAAACTGGATGAGAAAGATTTCAGGAAACTGATACTTGAAGAATATACATTTTTGAAAAGACCGGTGGTGATGTTTAATGATCAAATCTTTGTTGGCAGTGAAAAGAAAACTGTCGAGGCTTTAAAAAATAGTGTGTAAGATAGTTTAGCTATTTACTATACGCAGCTTCGCGTAATTCAGCATGATTTTTTTCTCGCCATTTAAATCAAATTTTACAGTTGCTACCGGATTATGAGCTGAGCCTTCGATTTTTATCACTTCGCCGAAACCAAATTTTTGATGTTCGATTTTTTGTCCAACTTGTAAATTAGATGTATCGCTTGCTACAAAATCCGGCGATGGTGTATGTTCCTTAAGTTGCGGTTTATTAGTGGGAACGAGGTACGAAGGTTTTTCAGCCCGGTTTTTATTTTCTCTACCAAATCCGCGGTTCATTCGATCGAATGCACTGCCTGAATCCCATCCACTTGTTTTTTGGTTCTTCAAACCGCCACCAGCAAAACTTCTATCGAGATGTTCTTCAGGAATCTCATCGATAAACCGGCTCGGGTCGTTTTGAATCAGGCTGCCAAAACGGTAACGCGTGTTTGCGTAAGTGATCCACAACTTATGTTTTGCCCTGGTAACAACTACATAAAATAATCTTCTTTCTTCTTCCAATTCCTCGCGCGTATTAATAGACATCGCATTTGGAAAAAGAGATTCCTCCAGTCCCGCTGCAAATACACAACTGAATTCCAGTCCCTTTGCCGCGTGAATTGTCATCAGTTTAACTGTATCAGCATTCGGATCTTTTTCGTCGGCATCTGTGAGAAGAGTGATTTGTTGAAGATAAGTTGATAATCCAACTTCTCCCCGGCTTCTTCCAGCAACAGGAGCATTACCATCTTCAGCATTTGCAGGAGTGTCTTCTAATATAATTCCATCTTCGTCGATCTGTGAAAGATTTTGTTGATTGTCTACCCACTCGCGAATGCTGTTTAAAAGTTCTTGCACATTTTCATATCGCGCCAGGCCTTCTGTTGTTTTATCGTTGAAAAGTTCTTTTACAAAATTGGTTTGTTTGCCGACATGAATCGCCACTTCGTAAGCATTTTTTGTAACGAGCATGCTTCCGAAACTTTTTATCATCAACACAAAATTATCAATGGCTTCCAATGTGCCGCCTTTAAATCCATACAGTGCGGCGTTTGTCAGCACATCCCACATCGATATGTTTTTTTCATTTGCAAAAAGTATTGCTTTGTCGATGGAGGTTTTACCAATTCCCCGCGCCGGGAAATTGATAATGCGTTTCAAAGACTCTTCATCTTTTGGGTTGACGATTATGCGCAGGTAAGCAATGTAATCCTTGATTTCTTTTCGCTGATAAAAACTGATGCCCCCATATATCGTGTAAGGAATTCCCATTCGGCGAAGGCTTTCTTCGAAAGCGCGGCTCTGCGAATTGGTTCGATATAAAATCGCAAAATCTCTGTTGTTGAAATGATTTCTTAATTTTTGTTCCTGGATGGTGTCCGCAACAAATTTGCCTTCGTCATTATCTGTAAGCGTTCTGACAAGCCTGATTTTTTCACCTACTATATTTTCGGTCCAGAGATTTTTTGGGATTTGCCCCTTGTTGTTTTTGATAACTTGGTTGGCCACATGCAAAATACTCTGCGTGCTTCTATAGTTCTGTTCTAGTTTGACCACTTTCACATCATCATAGTCTTTCTGGAACTGTAAAATATTTTCGATGGTGGCTCCGCGAAAACTATAAATACTCTGAGCATCGTCTCCCACTACGCAAACATTTTCATAAACTGCTCCCAATAATTTTATGATTTCATATTGGGCAGGATTGGTATCCTGAAATTCATCGATGAGGATATATTTGAATTTGTGTTGGTATTTGTGAAGGCTTTCCGGAAAGTTTTTTAGTAGCTCATAAAATTTCAATAGTAAATCATCAAAGTCCATTGCTCCATTTTTAAAGCAACGTTTTACATAGGCGTCATAGATTTGCGCAATCGCCGGGCGATTACTTCTCATATCTTCCTGCTGAATCGCGTAGTCAGTTGCATAGTCGGTAGGATTGACCAATGCATTTTTTGCCTGCGATATCCGGTTGTAAACTACATTAGGTTTATAATGTTTGTCATCCAAATTTAATTCATTTACAACTGTTTTAACGACGCTTTTTGCATCGTCCGTATCGTAAATAGTAAAGTTGTTTGGAAAACCGATTTTAGGAGCTGCGGTCCGAAGTATTCTTGCGAAAACACTATGAAACGTTCCGATATATAAATTTCTCGCATCCCTGTTTTCCAATATCCTCTCCACACGCTCTTTCATTTCCTTCGCGGCCTTATTGGTGAAAGTGAGCGCCAGGATATTAAAAGCATCAATCCCTTTGGCCATCAAATGTGCAATGCGTGTGGTAAGTACTTTGGTTTTTCCGCTCCCCGCACCCGCAACAATCATTAGCGGACCTTCGGTGTATAGTACGGCTTCCTTTTGCGCATCATTCAACCCTGCTAAGTAATCAATCATAAAACGAAGTTAACAACCCTGCTGTCCTTTGCCAAAGGGAAGAAAAATAAAATTGAGAACGAAAAACGAAATGGTAAACCTGAAATTTTTTTATTCAGGCTTAAGACCCGCGCTGAGATCCTCCGGTGAGTTTGGTATTTCTAACCGCAGCTTTTGAATTGGTTTTTCCTTTGGAAGGAATAAATCCAGGTTTTCCGGGCTGTTGTTTGCCTTGCTGATTGCCCTTTTTCTTTTTGCCATTGTTGTTGAGCAGTGACATAGTATTATTTTTTAGAGGTTCTTCGTACAAATTTACCTAAGTAAAGCCATTTAGAAAATTTTTCAATCGATGGCTGCTCTTTTTCCAAACTCTATTATTAACTATAGATCAGGACCGTTGTTGAAAAACCGAAACATGATGTAGATTCTATTACGCAGCTACTGTATTTTGAAGTCCCTGAGAAAATTCCTGCGATTTTTCAGATTTTCAAATCATGTTCGTTCGATTTTGACCTAGGTGATGCCTTAATAGCGCTTTAGATTTTCCCGGCACAATTTTTTTAACCGACACATATCATTCATCCAAATTATTCTATTATGAATACAAACAGACTTTCTGAAACACTGCGTACTTCTTTAAATGATCAAATGACAAAGGAAGCGCATGCTTCTCAAATTTATATTTCATATGCATCCTGGGCTGCCAGCGAAGGATATGATGGCATTGCAAATTTTTTGTTTCGCCACGCGCAGGAAGAACGTAACCATATGATTAAATTTTTAGAGTATATTATAGAACGCGGCGCTAAAGTAAAGGTGGACGCTATTCCTGCCCCTCCCGCAGATCCTGTTAGCGTTCAAGATTGTTTTGAAAAAGTTTTTGAACAGGAAATCGGAAACACAGAATCGATATACAAAATAGTGAAGCAGAGTTTTGACGAGGCTGACTGGGCCACCTGGCATTTTCTACAATGGTTTGTGAAGGAGCAAACAGAAGAGGAAACACTCGCACTTAACCTGCTTGATAAGATTAAGGTGGCCGGTGGCGAAAAAGCCTCTGGCAGCGCTTTATATTCAATCGACAGGGACCTGGCACAAGAACCGGATGAGGCAAAACTCGCAGAGGAAAAAACGGCGATGAATCCGTAAACGGGGCATAAGGTATAGGGTATGAGGTATGGCTTGCATTTATGTTTGAATGTTTTTAAAGATATTTGCAATAACTGCACGCGATACCTCTTACCTTATACCCTATCTTTATATCCCTTAAAAAATTATTTATGAAATCTTCCGTTTCTTGCCTTTTTGTTTTTTTCCTGATTGCCTTGCAAACATCGGCGCAGGATACAGCTTATATACATCCAAATACAAAAGAACCTGGTTGGGTAAATCTATTCAAGAGTGATCTTTCTAACTCGGTTTCTGAAAAAGGAGTATGGTCCGTTTCAAACGGCATAATAACCGCCACCAAAGATGAAGCGCTCTGGAGTGATAAAGAGTATGATGATTTTGTACTTGACCTGGAATTTAAAAATGCTGATGGAACAAACAGCGGAGTGATTGTACATGCAACAGATCGCAAAGAATGGATTCCACATTCCGTGGAGATACAAATTGCGGATGATTATTCTGAAGAATGGAGCAAAGTTGTGGCTAACTGGCAATGCGCTGCCATATTTGGTCACCAGGCGGCAACAAAACGTACTGTAAAAAAACCTGGTGAGTGGAATCATTATACCATTACATGTATCGGAAAAAAAATCTGGGTTGTGTTAAATGGTGAATTGGTGAATTCATTTGATATGTCTACGTACACTTCTGCAAAAACAAATCCGGATGGAACGGAAGTTCCGGCATGGTTGAGCAATCCTCCGTCAACATTGGGTTTGCATGGATATATTGGTTTCCAGGGTAAGCATTATGGCAAACCGATTTACTTTAGAAATATCAAGATCAAAGAATTGAAAAAGGCAAGTTAATTCCGCCTTGATTCTTATAACATGATCGCGTTCGAATCGGACGTCGATCATTTTTTTTATCTTTGCGTCATCATCAATAAATGATTTTATGCCAGGTTTTGAATTATTTGGAGAAGAAGAAAGAAAAGAAGTCAATGACGTGCTTGCAACGGGCATCCTTATGCGCTATGGATTTGACGGTCCGCGTAAGAATATCTGGAAATCCAAAGAATTGGAGGAAGCAATATGCAAACAATTTGGTTGTCGTTATGCGCAGTTGACTTCGAGCGGCACTTCTGCATTGACGACGGCGTTATCTGCATTGGGAATCGGCGCTGGTGATGAGGTTATTATGCCTTCATTCACATTTGTTGCGAGTTTCGAAGCTGTATTAAGTGTTGGTGCCATACCGGTGTTGGCAGATATCGATGAGTCGCTTACACTCAATCCCGATGCAGTGAGAAAAGAAATCACTTCAAAAACAAAATGCGTGATGCCAGTACATATGTGCGGTAGCATGGCCGATCTCGATCCATTGATTCAAATTTGTAAAGAACACAATCTCATTTTACTTGAAGATGCATGCCAGAGTATTGGCGGATCTTATAAAGGGAAATTCCTCGGCACGATTGGTCATGCCGGAACTTTTTCATTTGATTTTGTAAAAACAATCACCTGCGCTGAAGGTGGTGTGGTGATGACAAACGATCATGATCTATACACAAAAGCAGATGGGTTTACGGATCATGGTCACGATCACAAAGGAGCAGATCGTGGAGCCGATTTGCATCCGTTCATCGGTTATAATTATAGAATTTCCGAATTACACGCGGCAGTCGGTCTAGCCCAGATTAGGAAACTTGATAAATTTTTATCGATTCAAAAAAATAATTACGATCAACTAAAAAATATACTATCACAGATTCCTGAAGTTTCTTTTAGACAGATTCCAGATCCGGCAGGCGACAGTTGTACTTTTATGAGTTGGTTCTTACCCACAGAATCGCTCACCAGGTCTGTTGTAGCCGAATTGAAAGAACAAAATATTCTCGCGGGTAATTTTTATTGGTTTGATAATAACTGGCACTATATCCGCAAATGGGATCACCTGAAGCAAGCGACAACCTTGAATAATCTGAATGAAGGCCAGAAAGCAGCGCTGGAAAAGCTTCAGCAGAAGTCTTTTTCTGCCAGCGACAGCATTATGAACCGATGCATTTCTACAGCCATTAGTTTGTTATGGACTCCGCAACAAATTGAAGAGAAAGGAAAGAAAATGGTGTCTGCAATTAAAAAAGTGCTGCAGCAAACTTCAGCGCTGCAGGCAAGTTTTTAAGAAAAGTTATTGAACGTAAGATCCGCTTTTGCCTTCCAGGTAATTGCAATATTCAAGTGATCCGAGCCGAATACGCAACGGCACATGAACCTTTTTCTCAAACTCCCATTCTCTTTTACAGAAAAACCCGAGCGTGTGTACATAATAATCAGGAGGTATCGTGCTTCTTAAACTAACCCGGTTGATTGGGGTTGATATTAAATTAATCTTCTCCGTTGTCGTTCCATTTTTAAAATCAGCCGACCTCGCATATATTAATTGACCCGAGCCTTGACACTCAAATTTTTCCGGCACCATTCCGTGATCCCGGAAAACAGGTTTTTGCGCTTGCGTTTTTAACATTCCCAGCAAGAAAAAGAACGCAACAAGAAAACTAATTTTTCGTTCCCATCGTTTTTTCATAATTGTATGTAAATTACGGCTCGATTTTTGTGGTTAGGCGCGATTTTTTATCGTGCCTGCCTGGGATCAAACCCCTTAAGAATGGCACTAAGTCAATCATTACAGCAAAAGTTACTACAAAAACTATCACCCCAACAAATTCAATTGATGAAATTGTTGCAGGTGCCGACTGCCAATCTTGAGGAGCGGATCAAAGAGGAACTCGAAGAAAATCCAGCGTTGGAAGTCACTGAAGAAGATCACGACGATGGATTAACGGACGATTCCAAGGACGAATTCGAAAGCAATGACAATGACGAATTCGAATCAGAAGGCAGCCAGGATGAGTACGATAATATCGACATCAGCGATTATGTAAACGAATATGATGATGAGGTTTCGGATTATAAACTCAGGGACGATAATTATCCCGATTCAGAAGACCAAAAAACAATCCCCCGAAAAGTTGAAACAACTTTTCACGACATGTTGCTCGATCAACTGGGTATGATGAAAGTTGATGATCGTGTGCGTCGTATCGCAGAACAAATTGTGGGAAGTATCGATGACGATGGTTATTTAAGAAGAGAAACTACTTCGATTGTTGATGATCTTGCCTTTCGACAGAATATCGAAACCAATGAAAAAGAGGTGGAAGAGGTGATAAAACAAATCCAGCAGTTCGATCCTCCCGGCGTTGGCGCAAGAAATTTACAAGAATCCTTACTCATACAATTGCATCGCAAAAAATCTGAAGGAAAAAGTGTGGAGATGGCAATTGAAGTGCTGACTTACTATTTTGATGAATTTACAAAAAAACACTACGACAAAATACAACGTGGATTGAATTTGGATGACGAACAGTTCCGCGACGTCATTAAACAAATTATAAAGCTAAATCCAAAACCTGGCGGCCATGTTGGAGACACCAGCAGGGCGGAAAGTTATGTGGTTCCTGACTTTTTTATATTTAACAACAATGGAACTCTTGAATTGACATTAAACTCGAGAAACGCGCCTGATTTGCGAGTTAGTGAGGGTTACCGGGAAATGCTGAAAGATTACGACAAAGGATCAAAAAAAGATAAGCGCCAGAAAGAAGCCGTACTTTTTATTAAGCAAAAAATAGACGCAGCAAAATGGTTTATTGATGCGATAAAACAGAGACAGCAAACATTGTTCAGCACCATGCAAACCATCATGGATTATCAGCATGAGTTTTTTGTTACGGGCGACGAAACCACGCTGAAGCCAATGATCTTAAAAGATATTGCCGAAAGAACAGGGCTCGATATATCAACAGTGAGCCGTGTGGCAAATAGTAAATTCGTACAAACGGAATTCGGAACCTACCGGCTAAAATTCTTTTTTAGTGAATCGCTTAGCACAGACAGTGGAGAAGAAGTTTCTACCAGGGAAGTGAAAAAAATTCTAAGCGACATGATCGAGTCGGAAAGTAAAAAGAAACCACTAAGCGATGAACGACTCACAGAATTATTACAAGAAAAAGGTTATAATATTGCTCGCCGGACCGTTGCCAAATATCGTGAACAGCTAAATATTCCTGTTGCGAGATTGAGAAAAGAATTGTAACAGCTCCGTATTTCATTCATTCGATTTTTTTACCTGATGATTTTAAATGAGCATATGGATACAAAAGATATCCGGGAAATAAAACCTCAATACAACAGCTTCCTTGTTTTCCTGGGCAATTTATTTTCTTTTGTTTTTCATCCGTTGTTCATCACAACATACATCTTCATATTTCTTATTTTTATTCATCCGGGAACATTTACAGGATTCGAACCGAGGCTCAAACTATTTAGATTTCTTACCGTATTTCTCTTTACGACCGCATTTCCCGCATTTTCTGTTTTTTTAACATGGAGATTAAAATTGATTCAATCTCTTTATTTATCTACTACCAGAGAACGCCTGATCCCTTACGTATTGACAATGTTTTTTTATTTCTGGACCTGGTATGTTTTTAGAAATTTGCCGGATAGTCCGCCTGTAACAATTCATCTTTTATTAGGCTCTTTTCTTGCAATATGCGGAGGATGGATGTGCAATATTTTTTTCAAAATCAGTATGCACGGAATAGCGATGGGCGGGCTGATCATTTTCGCACTGTTATTTGCTTTCACAGATAGTTATTCCTCGGGCTTATATTTGTCGGTTGCGGTATTGATCGCCGGGCTTGTATGCACTTCACGCCTGATCGTTTCTGATCATTCCACATTTGAAGTTTACACCGGCTTGTTGGTAGGAATACTTGCTCAATTCATAGCATGGCTTTTCTAAAGGCCAAAAATTTTTTTAATTATCATTATGAAGCCTTCGCCCATCAATAACAAAAAAGGAAAAGCCCAATCATAGGGTACGACCTATATTGAGCATTTTCTCTTTTCAAACCATCTGAAGTTTACGTCCGCGCTAGCTGTTAAGTATCTTTGATTTTGATAAATATTTTTTTGCAGGGAAGTAAACGAACAAACAGGTACCATCCTTAATCGTTTCAATAATATCTTCTGCTTCGTCTGATGGAACTGCCGGACATCCAAAACTTCTTCCATTAAAACGATTGTACCTGATAAAATCTTCACCAACATATTTGGAACCGTGCACTACGATGTTACGTTTGCACGCTCTGTTATTAAATCCTTTTTCTAATCCCTGGATGCGCAACGCAAGTCCATGATCACCGTAGTAAGTATGTTCCGTAACATAAAATCCTAAACTACTTTTATGAGACCTTTGGTTATTTGAAAAATAATGTGCGAACTCGGAACCGGAAGCGCGACCATGCGCAACAAATGTATTGATCAACACTTTCCTTTGTTCGATATCGATAACATAGAGACGTCTGTTGCGTGATGACTGACTAAAATCTACAATTGAGATAATATTATTTTTCGTCACTAAATGATGACTTGCCAAATAAATATATCCCCTATAAGCATATTCAAAAGCATCCTTGTTTAATCCCAGGCTGTCTAAATTTGCCTGTTGATATAAACAAGAAACCTCTTCTTTGTAAGCTTCGGAAAGTGTAATTGAAGAACGTGAAATTTTGTGAGCGCGTGCGGCTTTTATTTTTTTTGCTCCTTTTCTGTGCGAAGTCGAAGGACTTGCATAAAGTGCTGGTGCAAGTAAAAAAAGGATGATAAAACCGCAAATGGATTTTGGATTTAGGGTACGCATTGGATTAGGGTTTTTCAAAAAAAATCGCTTATTATAAACGGTCTGACAGCTAAAATATTATTCAAATTCTAATTGTGCAAGACCAAGAACGTGAATTTTTTATTGTGCAAAAAAACAGAATTTTAAAAGGTCGAGTTTAAGTACTTAGTATTTTTTACACGTAAAAATTCGAACGTTCTGATTTAAGTTTAGTAAGCGTATTCATTTATATAGTAACCGACGAGGGGTATTATGTAACCTTGGTTACTTCAAATTCGATTACATAAATTTTTATCATCAATATAAAGAGCGAAATAAGTATTGGCCCGAATATCAAGCCGATAAATCCAAATAAATTCAAACCAACAATAACACCGAATGCGGTTATTAATGGATGTACATCGCCAATTTGTTTTTGCAGCCAAAAACGAAAAACACTATCAATCGTACTAATTACTCCAAAACCGTAGATAAGCATAATAAGGCCTTTTATATTCATTCCGTTTGCGAAGAATAATATTGCAACAGGCACATAAGCAAGAGCTGCTCCAACCACTGGCATCATCGATGCGATACAGGTTACAATAAACCAGAAGATTGGTTCATTTACACCCAAAAACAGATACGCTATTAATCCCAACGCCCCCTGGAATAAAGCGATTAAAGGAATGCCAATGGCATTTGAATATACAAGCGTATTTGTTTCGCGTCTCAACATCAAAACGTTTTCATTTTTCATCGGCATCCAATCGATAAGCCATGTTTCCATTTTACGACCGCTGATCAGCATGAAATAAAGAATAAAATAGGTAAAGACGATTGTGATGAGACTATTAAAAGTGGCTCCTAAAATGCGAGGAAGAGTTTGTGCAGTCAGTGTCGTCAACTGCTGCATATTGTTGTCCGATAAAATCTGGACATTATACTTTTGTTCATACGTGTGAATGAATTGTTCAACTGTATTCAAAACCGCAGATGAATGTTGTATGGCAAAATTTATTTTCGAAGACATCAGGTTGATTAGCATAACAATCGGAAGCAGGATCACAATAAACGAAAGAACCATAAGAAGCCCTGCCGCCAATGGCTTTTTCCATTTATACTTGCCCGTTAGTATATACATCCATTTTTTCAGCAACACAAACAAAGTATAAGATCCTAGTAACGCTGGAATAAAAGATTCTAATTGCCTAAATAAAATGAATCCAAGGAGAATGATCAAAAGCAGCAGTAATATCTGCCGGATAATATTGTTGGGAATCATAAGCGGAATTGAAAAACTAGTCTAAAATAGCTAATTAACCTTAAAACTCTTCTACCTTAGCATCAAGGAAATTATTTTAATACAGGTTTGTTTTAAATCAGCATGAAAACAGTTTTGTTAGTTCGTCATGCCAAGAGTAGTTGGGATGATGCTTCGGTCAAGGATTTTGACCGCACACTTAATGAAAGGGGTAAAAAAAATGCTCCTGAAATGGCTGCCCGTATTGTTAAAAGAAAAATTGATATTGGGCTTTTGATATCAAGTCCTGCAAAAAGAGCAAAGACAACAGCAATTTTATTTGGCAAGGAATTTAAAATGAATGAAGCTGATATTCTTTTCGACAAGGATTTGTATCACGCTGAACCAAGTGTTTTTTTTAATATCATTTCGAATATCGATGATAAATACAAAAGCATTGCGGTATTCGCACACAACCCGGGAATCACTGAATTTGCCAATTTGCTAACAGCAATGCGTATAGATAATATCCCAACCTGTGGGGTTTTTGCAATAGCTGTCGAAATAGAAAGATGGAACGATTTTAATAAGGGAAAAAAGAATTTCCTTTTTTTTGACTATCCTAAATCAGGTCTTGATTAGGTGATGATACAAATCTGTCAATGCATTTTCGAAAGAATCATTACTTAATTCCGGCTTGGTAAAAGAAAAATTTTTCGCGCTTTCTATACATTTTTCTAAGTGAAAATCTTCTTCCTTCACAGTCAATATCATTTTCTTTGCTGAAAGATATCTGGCCAAATATTCCTGTTCCGGCTGACCAGGTGTAGGAATCATGATACATTTTTTTCTGAGTGAAATGAGATCCATAATACTACTATATCCGGAACGGCAAATAATATATTCCGATTCGCATATTGCTTTGTTCAGCGATTCCGATTCGAGGTGATTGTAAATGGTAATATTCGAAGGCATCGCGGGCAAATCGTGATTACCGGGCAATCCACGAACCACAATTATTTTTCCCGCATATTTTTTCAGTTGATCAAATAATTTTTTTTCAAAAAAAGTCCGCAGTGGCTCCGGACCAGAAATGATTACCATTAAAGAATCATTAATAACAGTTGATTTGCATGCTGCAAATCTTGTCAATGCTCCAATATATCGTATAGGTATTACTGGTAGTTTAATTGGATGCGATAATAAACCTGCCAAAGAATTTTTATTTTCAAAATCAGGAATCCAGCAAATATTAAATCTGTTTATGAACCTGTAATTCATCGAGGTTAGTATCCTGGAAAAAAAATTTCCAAATCCTGTTTCTATATGCAACTGGTGTGTAATAAAAACGCAAAAAATTTTTTTAGAAGAAAGTCCAAACCTATTATCAGAAATCAGCAAGTCCGGTTTATGTGTATCCAAATATTTGCGCAGCCAATTTCTTTCGCGCTTGATTGCTATCAAGATTTTTGGGATCTGTGTTATTATTTTGAGTCCAAAACCGGTGCGTTTGCTCCCATATTCGACCTCGTAACCCGGCAAATGGATGAATTGAAGCGCGGAAAACTCTGCTTCAAGAAGTTTTTTTTGCGCCCCGGATACGGCAACTGATACTTCGTTCCCATCACTGATTAAAGCTTTAATTACTGGAATACAGCGCGTTGTATGACCTAACCCCCAATCTAACGGCGCCACCAAAACCTTTAATCTTACGGGGTTCGACATGATATCGAAAGAATTTTTTAAAAAGGAATAATATTTGATATACAAAATAGTTAAATTAGTAAGATTAAACCCAATGAAAAAACCGCTTCAGCTATTGATTTTCTTGCTAATAATCGTTAGCATTGTAACTACTAGTTGTAGTTCAGGAAATCGCATTGGAGGATCAAGTAAAAAATGCGGTTGTGGTTTAAACAAAGGCATGGTTGGTTATTAAAATCTAATAATAGATGAAAACTCCTGACAGAGATTTGCTTGTTCTTATGAAGGATGAATTTGCTACCGAGCAATTCATGGAGCGTGAGCTCGAACAATTGAATTCATTATTGTTTCACTACGAAACGATGGACAATTTTTGCACGGCTCACGAAGTGTTTGATCTCAACAAGTACAAAATTGTGCGAAAGTCTAAAACAATTCAGCGCATTGCAAGACAACAGGAATTAAAACCTTTTCAATTCCTCTGCAATAAAAATTAATTTCCCTGGTAAATTCAGTTATTAGCTATTCAGCATTAACGGCATCACAAGCATCAGCAATTCCTCATTTTCATCCTGTTCAGTTGGCTTTATAATTCCTGCCTTTGTAGGCGTAGATAATTCAATTTTAATTTCTTCCGACTCACTTGCATTCAACATTTCTATCAGGAATCTTGCATTAAAAGCAATTGCAAGATCTTCACCATCGTATTGACATTTCATTCGCTCATTTCCTTCAAAAGAAAAATCAACATCCTGTGCTGCTAATTGCAATTCACTTCCCTGGATGTTTAACACAACCTGGTTAGTACTTTTATTACTGAAAATACTTACGCGACGCAACGCACTTTGAAAGTCATTGCGGTTAAGCATCAATTTATATGGATTGTCAGAAGGAATAACCACTTTATAATCCGGGAAGCGCGCGTCAATCAATCGACAACTCATTTGCATCGTTCCGTGCTGAACAAAAAGATGATTGCTATTATAGCTCACAGTTACATTGTCCTCATTACCGGGCAGCGCCGATTTCAACAGGTTCAAAGGTTTTTTAGGTACGATTAATGAATCCGTTTTTGGACAGCTTACATCTTTTCTTTTATAACGTACAAGCCTATGCGCATCGGTTGCAACGCACTGTAGACCTTTCTTATCCATTTCAAAAAATACGCCAGTCATTGCCGGACGCAAATCATCATTACTTACAGCAAACAGCGTTTTATTAATTGCTGTGATCAAAGCCGAAGAAGAAATTGTAAAAGAACTGGTATCATCCGCTGCAGGTTCTTTCGGGAAATTATCAGGGTTTTCTCCCATCACTTTATATTTACCATTATCACTGGTAATTTCTACACCAAAATTTTTATCGATCGTAAATGTCAGTGGCTGATCCGAAATATTTTTCAGAGAATCTATCAATATTCTCGCGGGAATACACACTTTCCCATTTTCCTTTGCCTCTACGTCAAGCTGCACTTTCATTACCGTTTCCAAATCGGTTGCGACAACAGTCAGCTTGTTTTTTTGTATCTCAAATAAAAAATCCTCCAGTATGGGCAACACCGTATTGGCATTGATCACACCGTTAATATGCTGCAACTGTTTTAATAAGGCCGAAGAAGAAACGATGAACTTCATGTAAATGGGTCTTTCCGGCGAAACTACTGATTTTTACCCAATGACCAATAGATAAGACTCATGCCAACCATCTTAAATGTCAAGTGTTAATTTCATGTGATTAATAAATTTCCAAATGCCAAACTGAGGCTTCGACAAGGTTCTTTGTTGGTGGCAGATTTTCTATTTTTGAAAGATTATGATTCAACGGCAAGGCTCTAATACCCACATGCAAACAAAATTTAAGGTTTCGAAGGAAAAGGCATTGCAAAAAATACGTCATTTCTGTGGATACCAGGAAAGATGCCATGCAGAAGTAAAAGAGAAATTATACAGCTTTGGTTTATGGAAAAAAGATGTAGAAGAAATCCTTTCGCAACTTATCCAAGAAAGTTATCTCAATGAAGAAAGATTTGCCATTCAATTTACTGGCGGAAAATTCAGAATGAAACAATGGGGAAAAGTCAAAATCCAATATGAACTAAGACA
Organism: Bacteroidota bacterium; assembly: GCA_018267615.1. Classification (GTDB taxonomy): domain Bacteria; phylum Bacteroidota; class Bacteroidia; order Chitinophagales; family Chitinophagaceae; genus Puia. The sequence continues at coordinate 144,223 of JAFDYD010000004.1, forward strand.
AAAAAAGATAAGTGAATATTGTATTAAAAAAGCAATGAAGGAAATTGATGAAGAAACCTATCATCAAACTTTCAAAAAACTCGCGTCAAAAAAAATGACTGAGCTCAAATCCGAAAAAAATATTTTCATTAAAAAAAGAAAATTGCAGGATTATCTACTGAATAAAGGATATGAGGTGACGCTGGTAAACCAATTTATCCATAATCCCAATCAATTCACCACCATATAAAATTGGTCGAAAACTAATTTTGTATAGCACGCATTTGCCAATTTTTTCTTCCTTTTAATCTGTTAACTTTACAACTTTCCACGTCTTCATGTCCACACTCACCATCACAATCATTCAACCACAGTTGTCCTGGGAAAATAAACAGGAAAATTTCCGCGCACTATCCGAAAAGATAAATGCAGTTCAGGAAAAAACAGAAATTGTTATTCTACCCGAAATGTTCAGCACCGGGTTCAGCATGAACCCTGAAAAACTTGCTGAAACAATGGATGGCGAAACGGTTAACTGGATGAAAAAAATTGCGCAGCAAAAAAAAATCATTCTGACAGGTAGCGTAATCATCAGGGAGAAAGATGAATCTGGTGATAAATATTTTAACCGGTTAATATGGATGTTGCCCAATGGCGAATACGGTTATTACGACAAGCGTCACTTATTTGCATATGCGGGCGAAGATGAAAAATATAGCCCTGGAATCAAACGATTGATTGCATCGGTAAAAGGATGGAAAATAAACCTGCTTGTTTGTTATGATCTGCGCTTTCCTGTGTGGGCGAGACAATCAGGTGAAGAAGGAACTTCCGAATATGATTTGATGATTTATGTGGCCAACTGGCCGGAGAAACGTATTCATGCATGGAAGACTTTATTACAGGCAAGAGCCATCGAAAACCAGTGCTATGTTGTTGGAGCGAACCGAATCGGTATTGATGGAAATGAAATTGTGTACAATGGCAATTCGATGATCGTCGATCCATTGGGAGAGGTTGTATATCTGGGTCCGAATAAAGAAGATACTTTTACGTACACCATCAATAAAGAAAAACTAACAGAAGTGAGGTCGCGATTTCCTTTCTGGAAAGATGCAGACCGATTTTATATTGAACCGTAGACTATTTTATGAACACAGCTTTTATACCGCGCGAAATTTTTACAGGGCATGAAATTCTTACCGGCAAAGCCGTACTCGTCCGAGACAAAAAAGTCGTTGATATTGTTTCTTCCTCATCGATACCCGCAGATTATTTAGTAAAGGAATTACACGATCATATGCTGGCACCAGCATTTATCGATATGCAGATTTACGGTGGCAATGGAAAATTATTTTCCACAGAATTAACAACAGAATCACTCGAAGCTACCTACGAATATTGTTTGCAGGGAGGTTGTACAAGATTTATGATCACCATGGCAACAAACTCGATTGAGAAATTTCTAAAAGGAATTGAGGTTGTTAGAAAATATTGGTCAGATGGAGGAGAGGGGGTATTAGGTTTACATTTTGAAGGACCATATATCAACCCGATCAAAAAAGGCGCGCACATTGAAAAGTTTATAAAAAAACCTGTCCTTGAAGAAGTGAAAATGCTTTTGGAAAAGGGCAAAGGTGTTTTTAAAATGATGACGGTCGCGCCGGAACAATGTGATCCTTCCATTATAGAATTATTATTAAAAAATAATATCATTGTTTCAGCCGGACATAGCAATGCGACATACAATGATGCTATCAATGGTTTTTATCAAGGCATTCCTGCGGCAACGCATCTCTTCAATGCAATGTCGCCACTGCAAGGGAGAGAACCGGGAATGGTAGGAGCTATATATGATAATCCTGATGTTGTAAGCAGCGTGGTTTGTGATGGTATTCATGTTGATTTTGCTTCCGTGAGGATCAGTAAAAAAATAATGGGAGAAAGATTATTTTATATTACCGATGCAGTATCAGAAGTTCTTCATGGCGAATATCATCATGTGTTCAAAAAAGATAGATATACTTTGCCTGATGGAACGCTGTCAGGTTCCGCACTTACAATGCTGCAATGTGTTGTGAACGGCGTGGAAAAAATCGGCATTCCTTTGCCTGAGTCACTACGCATGGCTTCCTTATATCCAGCGAGATTATTAAACGATAAAAAATTGGGAAGCATTCATGCAGGATCGATAGCAGATTTCGTTGTGCTCAACGAACAAATGCAACTTCAACAGGTGATTGTTAATGGAGAATAATGCTACAATCTCTCGTTTGCTATAGCCCGCAGTTTTTTATAAAGATAATCTTCGGTGCCAGTTTCATATCCCGATTGCTGATAAATTACCTTATTATTTTTTATGATTAAGGATTGAGGAAGATTATTAGAATTGAGAGCCTTTCGCAATTCACCGTTGATATCAGCATATACATCAAATTTCCATTCATTCGCATTAATCACTCCCTTAACACGACTTGCCGTTCTACTTTCATCAACAGAAACTGCCATCAATCTGAATGAAAGTGATTGTTTCCATTTTTCAAATTTAGCATTGATTGCATTGAGCTCCGCAATACTTGGATCGGATTCCGTTGCCCAAAAACAAACCAGTATCAATGAATCTTTTTGGATAGCAGATGAAAATGGTATCATCGCACCGCGCATCGTTTTTATTTGCGCCGATAACAATGGGGACTGCGCTCGAAGTTGAAATGACAAAAAGATAATGCAAGCCATCATCACAAGTTTATTCACGCTCTCAGAATTTCTCTTGCCCAACATTTGTAAAAGGTTTTAATTATCTCTTTGTTTGCACGTTTTGTAATTCTATCAACTCTCTTACTTTTTCTACCTTAAAATCTATTCCATGACGAATAGCTTCTACAGTGGGTGTAGCAAAGACATCGGGCATCACACCTCTTCCGTCTTTTTCGCGCGTCTTATCAACTATCAGTCGGAATCTTGGTAAACGAAATCTTAAACCGGTATTCGGCAAAGTTGCATCCGGAATTATCCACGCTGTATTTCCATAATATCCTCCGCCTGTTTCTTCGCCAACTAATGTAATATTAGACTGCCCCTTGACTGATCCGGCAAATAATGTTGTTGCAGAAAATGAATTTCCTCCTATGAGAATATAAGCCTGTCCGTTGAAATGATGTTTGGTTTTAGGTGAAAAATAATGTCGTTCGAAATAACCAAAATGATATTTACCGTCGGATTTTTTTTTCGTTACAAAAAACATCATCGTATTATACAAAAAACTTTTCTCGATATATTTATCGTACTTACTATTCCTGGTAGACGCATACAATGAATCGGCCACCTTAAATTTTTTATCGATCAAGTATCTCGTAAACAAAGTAGAAATCGACGCGTCGCCTCCTCCATTGGAACGAAGATCAATGATCAGGTAATGAATATGATTCCTTTCAATTGTTTCAAAAGTTCTGCGAAAAAATTTCCGCAGGTGATTATTACGATCGAAAGTATTCAATGTCATAAAAGCGGTACTCCCAGCGGTGTCGATTTGGAGATTGCTGGAGAAAAAAGAAAATTTCGGAGGCGACGATTTTTTCTTTTTTGAAAGATGATCTACCGGAAAAGACATTCGATTCATCGTGTCTGCTTTGAAATCATACAAAGGAATTGTTTTCGCTTGTTCCAGCCCGTTACTATCCAGGTAAACAATATCAAATTTATCGCGAACGCCAAAAATGTTTTTATATAAACTGGCAAATGCAAAACCCGTGCTCAGTGATTGATACTTGCCACATTCACTGTGACCGTCGGTTGAGATATAATTAAAAAAAGTATCCCGCAGTTGCGGCTGCGTCCATCCATTGATGCTTTTTATAACAGTACCGCGTCTCAGCGCCGAGTCTCTTCGGTTGAGGTTCGCCGTTACGATCATCGTATCCTTCCAGAATTTTAAACCCAGTGGAAAAGTTTTTAATTGAGCCGTGTCAAAATATTTTGAATATGCTTTAGAATTTTTTACGACCGTATGTCCGCAATCTATTTTTGTAATAACATAACTCAATAACATTTTGAATTGTGATTCGGTCATCGAATCACGTATACTCGCATAACCATTATCGAAATAATAATCGAGACTATCCTTAGAAATATACCAATACAAACTTGGGTGGGATTCCTCCAGGATATTTCTGAATAGTTGATAATCCTGCTTCAATACATCTGAAGAAAATTTTTTATCCGGACTGTAAATTTCTTTTCCAGTTTTACAGGAATAAAAAAAGATAAGCGTGAGTAAAAAAAAATAAAAAATTGTTTTCATCAGGAGCTATTCCGGTTTAATAACTTCATACGAAGTATAATAAAACACTCTTGCCGAGACTGGTTTTTCATTTGTCTTTGGTATATAGTCGTCGGGAATTGTTTTTTCTTTATAAAATTCCCCTTCAAGTCGAACCGAATAACCATGATCAGCAATTGCCAAAAAATAAGCTGGTATCTGTGCACTTGTCGATGCGGGCTCAACAAAAATATAATCGTCTTCCTTGATTTTTGTTGAGTCGTTCGATAGCGTTACGGAAATCCAATCTGCACAATCACAATTGCGTTTAACATGACGAAGCAACAAGGTTTCTTTCACACCGGACAAAATCTTTGGTGCATCATAATCACTACCCGATTTATTATGAATTCGCCATTGTTGAATAAGACCTATGATACAAACAATGGTAACTGCGATAAAGAGATATCGGTTACGGAATGTCATGCATTGAAATTACTTATTTTATAGTAAACGCATTCCATCCCTGGGCCGTAATATCGTATTCGCTGCCGCCTTTTGTAATGATCTTTTTTCCTTTTTCCGGCTCGGTCATATAACCAATAACGCTCACCTGCTCATTTAAAACGAGTTTATCATAATCTTTCTGCGAAACGGTGAATAATAATTCATAATCTTCACCACCGCTTAACGCGCAAGCCGTTGGATCCAGCTCGAATTTAAAAGCTGCATTGCGCGTTTCTTCGTTTATGGGGATCTTATCTTCATAGATCACGCAACCTATCTTACTTTGGTTGCAGATATGTAATATTTCGGAACTTAATCCGTCGCTGATATCCATCATCGAGGTTGGCGTGATATCCGAACTTTCAAAAAATTCAACGATATCTTTTCTGGCCTCCGGTTTTAATAACCGGCCAATAACATATTCTTCTCCTTCGAGATCTGGTTTTACATCGGGACTTTCTAAAAAAATTTTTTTCTCTCTTTCAAGAAAAATCAAACCAAGGTATGCGGCTCCTAAATCGCCGCTGCAACAAAGCAGATCTCCTTTTTGAGCGGTGCTGCGTTGCACAAATTTATCTGGCGACACTTCGCCTATGGCTGTTATAGAAATAATAAATCCTTTTTGCGAAGAAGAGGTATCACCTCCCACAAGATCAATTCCATATTTATCACATGCTGCATAAACACCATCATAAAATTCATCGAGCGCTTCCAGACTAAATCGGTTACTTATTCCCAGGCTTATTGTGATTTGCGTGGGCGTGGCATTCATCGCATATATATCACTGATATTAACAATAACACTCTTGTACCCGAGATGCTTTAGCGGCGTATAAATGAGATCGAAATGAATATTTTCTATTAAGAGATCTGTTGTGATCACGGTTTGCTTTCCAAAATGATCGATCACGGCAGCATCGTCTCCAACACCTAAAACTGTCGAAGCATTTTTATGCTCGATGTTTTTTGTAAGATGATCAATCAATCCAAATTCCCCGAGTGATGATATTTCAGTTCTATCTTCGGCCATAATTTATTATTTGAATAATCAAATTTTTAATGAGGATGCGATATTGTTTACACTTCATCCCTTATCCATTTCAACAATTCGTCATGAATTTTTCCATTCGTAGCAACAATATGTGGTTGATAGGGAGAATACTTTTTCCCGGTGAAATCAGAAACTCTTCCACCGGCTTCCTGCACGATCAAAAAACCTGCGGCGCTATCCCATGCCTGCAATTTGTGTTCAAAAAATCCGTCGAATCTTCCCGCAGCCACCCAGCATAAATCCAATGCTGCAGAGCCAAGTCTCCTTACGGGAACTCCTTTGCGAATCATCCTCGCAAAAACATCGAGCGGACCATTGTGATGATCGAGATAACTATACGGGAAACCAGTAACAAGGCAAGATTTAATAACTTCTTTTTCCTCGCTCACATAAATTCTTTTATCATTCAGCGAGGCGCCATATCCCTTTTGTGCAAAATAAAATTCATTGATAAAAGGATTATACACTGCACCCATGATCATTTCTCCATCCAATTCCAACCCGATCGATACGCAACATAACGGAATACCATGTGCAAAATTCACTGTACCATCAATTGGATCAATAATCCACTTATAATTGGAATCGCTCGCGAGCTCACCGGCTTCCTCGCTCAAAATAAAATGATCAGGAAATTCATTTTTAATGATTTCAAAAATCACTTTTTCGGATGCATGATCCGCCTCAGTAACAAGGTTATTAATTCCTTCTTTATTAGATATCAAAAAATTTCCCTGGAAATATTCCTGCATCACTTTTGCGCCGGCCTCTGTAGCCTTGATGAGTGTTTCTTTTAACATGGCGCAAAGATAGGAAAGGCTTTGCTGAAAGACCCACTGACCGCAAATGCGGCAGAGGATAAGATAAGAGCGAAGAAACAGAGCGGAGAGCGCCCAACCTTTCGCTCTCCGCTCTGTTTCTTCGCTCTTATTAAGGACTACCGATTAACACTTCCCATCATTTGTTCGGGATAACGTTTACCCATAGCCGCATCCGGTGGGAATGTGTCACTGATCTCTTTTAATTCTTTGTCGGTAAGTTTAACTTTCAGTGCCTCTATATTTTCTTCGAGATATTTAATTCTCTTGGTGCCGGGAATAGGAAATATATGATCACCTTGTGCCAAAACCCAAGCAAGTGCAAGTTGAGATGCGGTGCAGTTCTTGCCGTTGGCGAGGTTTTCCAGTTTATCTACGAGATCAAGATTTTTTTGAAAATTTTCTCCTTGGAACCGAGGCGAAAATCTTCTGTAATCATCGGCAGCGAGATCTTCGAACTTTTTTATTTGTCCGGTGAGAAAACCTCTGCCCAAAGGACTATAAGCAACAAACGCAATTCCCAATTCTTTGCAGGTATCGATGATTTCATTTTCCGGATCGCGTGTCCACAATGAATACTCCGTTTGCAATGCTGTGATGGGAAATACTGCGTGTGCTTTTCTCAAAGTACTGGCCGATACTTCCGACAATCCGATTCCTCGCACTTTTCCTTCTTTCACCAATTTTCCCATTGCTTCCACGGTTTCTTCAATAGGAGTGTTGGCATCAACACGATGCAAATAATACAAATCAATAGTATCGATATCCAGCCTTTTCAAACTCGCCTCGGAAGCAGATCTCACGTATTCGGGTTTACCATTAATACCGCGCGCTAGCGGATTGATTGGGTCTCTGACGATTCCAAATTTTGTGGCGATGGTTAATTTTTCTCTTTTTCCTTTAATAGCTTTTCCTACAAGTTCTTCATTTTTGAATGGTCCGTATGCGTCTGCGGTATCAAGAAAAGTTAATCCCAGTTCTATTGCGCGATGTATTGTTTTGATAGATTCTGCATCATCAGTCGCTCCATAAAATTCACTCATGCCCATACACCCAAGCCCCAATTCGGAAGCATGCAAGCCCTGACTTCCCAATGATTTTATTTTCATGACAAATTATTTTTGAGTAGATAAAGTTATTTCTTCTTCCATGAACAATAAAAATGGATGTCTGGTTTAACATTTTGCCAGATAAGTGAAAAAATCGTACTTCGTATTCTTACTTGCTCAATAACTGTGACTCTTTCTGTAATAATTGTAAACTACAACGTAAAATATTTTCTCGAACAATGCCTTTGTTCGGTGGAAAAAGCAATTGCAACAGATCCGCATTTGATTCAAACTGAAATTTTTGTAGTAGATAATCATTCTTCCGACGGAAGCATGGATTATCTCCGATACAAATTTCCGGGTGTGCAGTTTTTCAGCAATGCGGAGAATACCGGTTTTGCAAAAGCAAATAACCAGGCGCTGGCAAAGGCAACCGGCAAATATATTTTATTCCTCAACCCTGATACCATCATTGCGGAAGACAGTATTACGATATGTATTGCGTTTATGAAAACAAATCGAAATGCCGGTGCAATAGGAGTGCGGATGATAGATGGGAATGGAAATTTTTTGAAAGAATCAAAAAGAGGATTTCCTTCTTCCTGGGCGTCTTTTTGTAAGCTGTCGGGATTGACAGCGTTATTTCCGCATTCAAAATTATTTGCCTCATATTATATGGGTCATTTGAACCAAAACATCAATCACCAGGTTGATATTCTTTCAGGAGCATTCATGTTGATCCGAAAAGAATTGTTGGATAAAACCGGCGGATTCGACGAACAGTTTTTTATGTATGCTGAGGATATTGATCTCAGTTACCGTATGCAACAAGCCGGTTATAGGAATTATTATTTAGCAAGCACCACTATTATTCATTTTAAAGGAGAGAGTACAAGAAAGGATTTGCATTATGTGAAATTATTTTACAAAGCAATGGTTCAGTTTATGCGCAAGCATATTAGTTCATCGCATCTGATTCTTTTACCAATGCAAATTGCAGTTTGGTTCAGAAGCAAGATTGCCGCACTCGTATATTTTTTTCCGGCGAAACGCCAAGAGAAAAAAATCTATACTACATTTTTGAAAGGTGATAAAAAAAATATGGAATTGTTAAGAAGTTCTATTCCTATTGCAGAAAGAAACATTGTGGAGAATATTGATCAAGCAAACGAAATTATTTTTTGCGAAGGATCGGGTCTGTCATTTAAAAATATCATTGAATCAATTCAGCAACAACATAAATCTGTCTCTTTTAAAATTCACGCCGGCAATAGCCACAGCCTGGTTGGAAGTGATTTTAAAAATAAAAATGGTGAAGCAATTGCGATAAATTAATTGCGCCTTTAAAATTTCTGCCTTTTTGGTTCTAAAAAGTACAAGAGGCTTTTATAAGTCGATAATAATATAACCATCAACAAAAAACTCCACGCCAGTACGAGCATAGGCACGCCCGGAAAAGATTCATTTTCCAGAAAACCGGTCGCCGCCAATTTGTTCAGCCCGACGTAGGTCCACTTATCGATGTATATAGGCAATATCAAAAACAATGGAAACAACAAAATTCGTTGTGTCCATCCACGGAGTAGTATAAACGCTCTTAATAGTGGTAGCGCCGTCAATAGAATTATCAGAATTAGTCCGCCTAATGCAACAGTGTGGCTATTACTTTTATCAGCATGTTGGAAAAGCTGGCGCAGTCCAAAAGTTTCGTCGCTGCCACCGGCCATGGCCGCGAGTATGCGCACAAAAGGAATTGTTGCAAATAATAATAAAAATCCCAGCGATTGTTCGGTCGAGTTTCGCTGTTTTCCCATTAACCACCAGGCAATCCATACGATGATATAAGTAATTAATGGGCCTGCGAACCATATCCACACTTGCGTATGAGCCGATGCCGTGCAGTCGCTGCATAGTGTCCAGTTATCAAAACTTTTTATGCCCCAACAACCACAAACAATCTTTCCTGCTAGAAAATGCGCCCAGTCGTGGCACTCATGAATAAAAAAAATAAGTGCTAAAAATCCCAATAAATATTTGACGTTGAATCTGATTACCATCGATTAAAGATAATTAATCTGAACCGGGATTCTTGAGATGATTGGGATTTTTGGGAAACGGTTTTGCAATTCGAGAGCACTGATTATTCAAGCTGGTTAGTAGTTATATCCACGGTCAAATTCATTTTATTTTTCTTCAAACCGGTACTCAGCCAATCACAAAACCATTTCCCAAAAATCCCAACCATCTCAAGAATCCCGGTTCAGACTGTTTGCTTTAAATTTGTAAATAGCCTATAAATAATTTTTATGCTCAACCTGAACGATATCAAGAACCTGTTGCAAAATAATAAGATAACAGAATTCGTAAAGTTGAACAAGTTGACGCCGCGTGATATCGTTGACTTTACCAACAAGTACACCAATTGGGCGGGTAAGCTATTTCAGCACATTGATATTAAAAATGCGGCCAGGGCTTTTAAATTTTTGCGGAAAAAGAAGCAGGAAATTATCATCAAATCTTTGCCAGATGAAAAAGCCGCCGAACTTTTGAATGCATTGAGACCAGACGACAGAACCGCCTTTCTGAGTATGTTACCGGGAAATGCGGTGAAAGAATTATTAACGGTGCTTAGTCCGGAAACGCGCGCGGAAACACTCGAGCTGCTCGGATATCCAGAAGGATCTGTTGGAAGATTGATGTCTCCAGATTACCTGGATATCAAAAAAACAAGTACGGTTAAAGAAGTACTTGATATCGTAAAACAACGGGGACAAGCAGCCGAAACACTTAATTTTTTGTTTGTTACTGATGATAAAGGTGTATTGATAGACGATATTAATATCAAGGAGTTTCTTATTGTTGAGCCGGATACTGTGGTGGAAAAATTGATGGATAACCAATTTATTTGTCTGCGCGCAAATGATGCGCAAAAAGAAGCGATCCGCATTTTCCGCAGTAATAGCCGGTTTGCATTGCCGGTAACAAACGACAACGGTGTGTTACTTGGAATCGTAACACTCGATGATGTGTTACGATTGGCGGAAAAAGAAGGAACGCGTGAAATTCAAAAGATCGGGGGTTCCGAAGCATTGGATGAACCTTATACTACGATCTCGTTTGGAAATCTTGTAAAGAAAAGAGCCGGCTGGCTTGTGATTTTGTTTTTGGGAGAAATGCTAACGGCTACGGCTATGGGCTACTTCGAAGGAGAGATCAGTAAGGCTACGGTGCTCGCGTTATTCATACCTTTAATTATTTCAAGCGGTGGCAATTCCGGATCGCAGGCTTCTTCTATTATTATCCGCTCGATGGCATTGAGTGAAATCAGTTTCCGCGATTGGTTCTTTGTAATGCGCAAAGAAATTTTTTCTGGATTGCTTCTTGGAACAATTCTCGGCGTCGTAGGCTTTCTAAGAATATTTTTTTGGCAGAAACTTAATCTCTATAATTATGGAGAGCACTGGTACTTGGTAGCACTCACTGTAGCATTTGCTTTGGTGGGCGTAGTGATTTGGGGAACAATTTCAGGATCGATGTTGCCGCTGTTATTAAAAAAACTCGGCGCAGATCCCGCTGCTTCATCTGCTCCGTTTGTTGCAACGCTGGTGGACGTGACAGGATTGATTATTTATTTCTCTGTGGCATTTATGATTTTGAAAGGTACTTTATTGTAAAACTTTTTTGGTATTAGCTATTGTCCCACCAATAAAAATTTGTTTTATCAGAAATCGAAAATCCAACCGAAGGATATAAGCGGTTTCCAACAATATTCGTTTTTTCTGTTTCCAATGCTAGGCCTGCTCCTTTAGTATCTCGTGAAAGTTGTTTAGCTCGTTCAATCAAAAGTTTTGATATTCCTCTTCCACGGTATTCTTCCGAAACATATAAATCATTTAATAACCAATATCGTTTTATTCTTGTGCTGGAAAATTGCGGATACAATTGTGTGAACCCAATAAGTTTTTTATTTTCTTCCGCAACATAAATCATCGATTCTTCGTATTGAATTCTTTCGCTGAGAAATTTTTTTGCTCCTTCGATATCCGATTCTTTCCTGTAAAAAATACGATAGAGGTTAAACAAATTGGCTAACTGAAGCAAATCATTGATCGTGGCTTGTCTGATTTCAATCATAATTTTTTTAATTAGTCGAAAGAATTTTTATTAGTAACTCATTTCATCCAGTGTTACTTTTCCTTTGAAGGTCCAAAATACAAATCCTGTATAAATACCCACGAGCGGTGTACCAATCAAAGCAATAATCAATAATATTTTCATGGTTTGTTCAGACGATGCGGCATTGTGAACAGTAATACTATTTTCAGGATTTTGGGGAGAATATAGTAAAAAAGGAAAAGCTTCTAATGCAACCATGATCAGCAAAAGAGCAATGGTTGCTGAAGAACTTAAAAAAGCATATCTGAATTTTCCTCTTTTTACCTGGCGCGGAATATTTGCAATACACAACGTCATGAGAACAGGTATAATAAAGAATGCCACGTTACCTCTGAAAAAATCGCTCAGGTGAGGAATATATAATAAGGTGTATAGGGTTGTAATAACAAAACTCACCACAAAAAAAATCGTGAAGTTATTTGCAAGAATATGCAGCTTTGCATATAGTCTATTTTTTGTTTTCATTGTGAGGTAGATTGCACCATGCATCATAAACAATGCTAGTGTGGTGATAGAAACAAGTATACCAAACGGGTTAAAGAAAAAAGTCCAGCTCCCAGAAAATTCTTTCTCATGATTCAATGGTAATCCCTGCACAACATTTCCCAACATTAATCCTAACGACAATGCAATGATGATGCACGACACGCAGTAAACAATATCCCATGTTTTTCTCCACCATAGCATCGGTTGCTTACTTCTGAATTCGATTGCCACACCGCGAAAAATAAGTCCAACCAAAAAGATCATGAACGGAACATAAAACGCAGAAAATATCGCAGCGTATGCAACAGGAAATCCGGCAAACAAAGCGCCGCCGCCGATCACCAGCCATACTTCATTTCCATCCCATATAGGAGCAATTGCATTGATAGCGATACGACGGCTTTCTTCTTTATTCAAAAAAAGATGCAGCGCACCGGCACCCAAGTCAAAGCCATCAAGTATCGCATATCCGCTGATAATCGCGCCGAATATCAGGTACCACCAAACATTATAGTCGATGTTTAAAAACATTTTTCTATTAAAAAAAATTAATGACTCATAATTGGGTTATCTCTCTTTGAACCTTCATCTATTAATTCCTTTGATTCGTAATCCACTGGTCCTTGTGTAATTTTTTTGTTCAGTAAAAAAAGAAATAATGCAAACAAAACTATATAGACGATGGTGAAAAGTATTAATGAGAATACGACCTGGTTTGCTGTCACAGATTTTGATAATGCATCAGAAGTTCTTAATAATCCATACACAACCCATGGCTGGCGCCCCATTTCTGCGGTGAACCACCCAGCTTGGTTTGCAATCTGAGGCAATAACACACTCCAGACAAATACAATCAACAACCAGTTTTTATCAAATAGTTTTTTCTTCCACCACAAAAAGGTACCGATCAAACTCAGCAAAATCATGATCATCCCACATGCAACCATCATGTGATAGAATTGAAATACCGCATTTACCTGCGATGGCCGTTCGTCGGGTTTAAATGCATTGAGTCCTTTCACGGGCTCATCAAAATTTCCGTAAACAAGAAATGATAATCCACCAGGAATAAAAAGCCCTTTGGCTTTTTGTTTTTTTGCATCCACATATCCAAGCAAAAACATATCTGCCTTAGCTGAACTATCATAGTGACCTTCCATCGCTGCAAGTTTCGCCGGTTGATATTTTGCAACTCCTTTCGAGCTGTGATGTCCCGTTACCAATTGCAACAAAGAAAAAATCGTTGCTACTACCAATGCAATCTTGAAAGAAGGTTTGGCAATGTCAAGATGTTTTTTCTTGAGAATATACCATGCATTCACACTTAATACCATAAATGCACCGGCCAAAATTGCGGCAATCCAAACATGAAGCAGCCTGTCGACGCTTGAAGGATTAAATACCATTGCCCAAAAGTCTGTGATCTCAGCCCGCGCATTCATTCCTTCGCCCACAATATGAAAACCTGCGGGTGTTTGTTGCCATGAATTGGCAACTACGATCCAAACTGCTGAAAACAACGATCCAAAAAAAACAAGAATGGTTGAAATGAAATGGACAATCGGACTAACTCTGTTCCATCCAAAAATCAAGATTCCCAGAAATCCTGATTCAAGTGCAAATGCAAAAATTCCCTCAGCAGCGAGCGCGCTGCCAAAAATATCCCCCACATATTTCGAATAGGTTGCCCAGTTAGTTCCGAATTCGAATTCCATAATGATGCCTGTGGCAACGCCGATTCCGAAAATGAGTGCGAATATTCTTATCCAGAAACGAGTGGCATGTTCGAAGATCTTTTTACCGGTTTTTAAATACATGCCTTCCATGATAACGAGAATAAGACCCAAGCCAATGCTGAGCGGAGGATAGATATAGTGAAATGCGATAGTGAATGCGAATTGTATTCTTGCTAGTATTTCGACGTCCATACCAGAACGATTTGAATCGTGCAGAAAAAAATTGATCCGCTGCAGGCGGATCAATATAAATTATTTCTTTTTATAAACGGGTACGGTGCTACAGGGCTCGCCGTACATTATACTTTTGGCGACGGGTCTCAGAAGTTTTGTAATTTCCATATACGCAAAATCTCCAATGGATAATTCTCCGCATCCTTTAATGACAACTCTTTTATCCTTGTATTCATTGATGTCAATTGCGTTGATTCGTTTTAATAAAATTTGTTTTACTGCTGCGCTCTCGTCTCCCATAATAATATCTTTTGCGATTGGCTCGAGATAAGAAGCTACAAGCATATATGCCCATACCGGAATCACAGCGTCTGCACTACAAGTGACAGCAACAATTTTATCAGCATATATTTTCCAATCTACGTCCTGCAAAGAAGCCCTGAAATCTTTTTCTTTTAATATCAACTCCATAAAAAGATACGGTTTCAGATCAAACAAAATGATTACTTCTTTTGGATAATAGTTTTCCAGGTCGACAGTCTCCAACGAACTCTCTGCTACTTTATTTATAATCTCATTTTCCATCTATCAATTTATAATATCTACAAAGGTACATCGCAAATGGTTTTCTTTGTCGGCTAGAAAAACAAAAAGCGGGTGAGTAACCCGCTTTCCGATTAATAAATTATTCAAATTTTTTTTAAAAAAACTTAGCCCTGTTATCTTTTATGTCTGCTGTTTTTTTCAATTCATCTATTGCCTGAGATCTTACCATTGATTCCAACACGCGTAATTGTCCGGCCCGAACCTGCTCGATGTCCGCTGCAAGATTTGCCTTTGCGCTGATGTTTTCTGGTTTAATTACAAACACGCCGCCATTACCCGCGATCGCCGGTGATGCAGCTTTTCCCTGAAGCTGTTTATCAAAAGCCGCGCCCACTACTTTCCCTTCCTGGCCAATATTTGGAATATAAGGCGACATAAAACCGAGACTATCTGATTTCTGAAGTGCTTGACCGGTTGCGGCTGCTACTGCTTCCAGCGAACTTGCATTTCCGATTTTCTTGATAATTTGTTCGGCTTTTTTCTTATTTCGCAAAATTGGTTCTACAAGTGGTCTTGCTTTGGATGTAGTCATCGTTCCTTTCTTATTAATCTCGGTTACTGCAACAACAACATATTTATCTCCCACACTATAAGGCTCGGAAACATCCCCTATGCTGGCGTCATAGATCCAGCGAACGAGCTGGCGGTTTGAACCGAGTCCCTGTATTGAAAAATCTGATGGCAATATTTCAGGTGCAAGCAATTTCTGAAGATTTTTTTTCTGAACATTTGCATCGAAAGATTTTCTATCACGGCTTTCTCCGGCAAATTGATTAGCAAGACCAGATGCGTTCTGATCCGTCTCCTGACTCACTTCAATTTTCTTTCCGTAATATTCTATCTTATAAACCGGGCTAGATCCTTTTTGATCCAGGATTTCTATATAGTGGTAGCCGAATTGAGTTTTTACGATTTTCTTATCTCCTTTTTTTCCATCAAAACAAAAATCATTGAATTCTTTTACCATTTGGTTGGGAGTAAAATATCCAAGGTCACCACCTTTAATTTTTGACCCTTCGTCATCTGAAAGTTTCATGGCAAGGCTGTCGAATCTTTGTCCTTTATCGATTAAATTTTTGATGCTGTCGATTTTCAATTTCGCCAAACTATCTTCCAAAACGGGCTGTCCCGATCTTGGGTCGGCTGTGGCAACAAGGATATGTCTGGCTCTGACGGAATCTGGCTCTGATTTTTCATCGACTTTCTTTGCAAGTACATAGTTGCCTCCGTCGAGATATGGTCCATACACGCCGCCTTTTGCCAGCGCGATGATAGAATCTTTTTTGGGTGATGTAATTCTCGCCTTACTTAAATATGCATCATTGAATGGAAGTTCGGAAGCATTACGCGCAAGAAATGCCTGGATATCGGTCGTTGTTACAAATTCATTTTTTATGTTCAGTACCTGTTGACGAATATTTGCACTGTCGCCGGAAGTTGGTGCGGCGCTAAAACTCACGTATTCTATACTCCGTGATTCTTCTTGTTTGTATTGATCTTTGTGTTGGCTTACGTAGTTATCTATTTCCGCATCAGTTATTTTAATTGATGAATCAGGAATAGTTGTATATGGTGTATTCACAAAAGACACCGATGCAATCTGGCTGTTATCCGCGTTCATTTTTTCGATCATCCATTTTGGCAGATAAGCGCTCTTAGCAATCAATGAAAGATATTTTTCTTTTTGTCTTGCTCTTGTCCATTGAGGAATAAATTCTTCAAACAATTTCCTGGACATTTCATAACTCTTGTCAGATTTTTTATTTCCGGCATAAATTGTTCTCAATTGTGTGATTGTAGATACAGCAAGCTGTTCGTTATATTGTCCGGTTTTCGGGTCGGTGAAAGATCTTTTAATATCTGGAATTGCATTTGCACCAACCAGCATATCGTTTAGTTCTTTATCACTGACACTGATGCCTAACTTGTCATAGAGCCGCTCCATGATTGCATCTTCTACAAAACCCTTCCACACTTCTTCCCGGATGTTCTGTTGAATGACATCATTCACAGGATAACCTTGCGATTTATATTGATCTTCCTTTTCTGCTGTTTGCTTTTGAAATTGCACATAGTCCAGTTTCTCCCCGACAACTGCGCCAATTGTATTGGAGCTTCCACCAAACATTCGACTTCTTCCTACAAAGGCATCCATAAGTAGAAAGCCGACCAAGCTCAACGCAATCAAACCAAAAACCAACCAAGCTGCCTTATCACGGATTTGCTGAATAATGGACATATATATATAACGGGTTTTTTGAAAATGGATGGCAAAAATAGGGGAAAATTAATTATGAACAAACTGTGGAAAACGAATGAAAACGTGCTTCTGTATTGGCTTTTATCTCTTCCATACTTTCTCTTTTACTACTACCTTTGATGACCAAATCATAAAACGAGTTTCCTGAAATTTGTGAAACCGTTTTTGTGAAACTATTATCAACAAAAGCTGTCTTGATAAATTATAAAATCAGTGAATAAGCGAATTTTTCGAGATTGATTTTTGTGTATTCTTTGACGATAACTATTAGTTCTTTGGTTGAGCTGTCAACAAAAGTTAAGAAAATACAAGTTGTACTTTTTTAATACAAGAAAGAGATAAAAAATATTTATTAGACGGCCTTCTTATTCCACATGCGTGAATAACTCATATAGACACTGATCAAAAGCGCTAATTCGATTGTTAGATATGTGTGTAAAGGCGTGGATAAGTTGAATTTTTGTAATTACCAACATGAACTAAATATTATTATCCACGAATTCACACTGATAGTAGTAGTAGATATTTTATATAAATAATGTATTAATTAATACTATGGAAGTTTTACACATCGCTGAAGCAAAAAATAATATTCTGAAAAAAGGATTTCTTGATATAGAAATAAACGACGCATCTATCGATTTATTTTACGAGATTGAGCGACTAAAAAAAGAAAAAAATGCCGTTGTTCTCGCACACTATTATCAGGAGCCGGATATACAGGATGTTGCAGATTTTATTGGAGACAGTCTTGGTCTTGCGCAGGAAGCAGAGAAAACAAAAGCCGAAATTATCGTTTTTGCCGGCGTGCATTTCATGGCCGAAACCGCGAAGATTTTAAATCCCAACAAGAAAGTTTTGCTTCCTGATTTGAATGCGGGTTGTTCATTGGCGGATTCAGCACCTGCTTCATTGTTTAAAGCATTCAAGGAAAAATATCCAGACCACATTGTAATTTCTTATATCAATTGTTCTGCCGAGATCAAAGCGTTGAGCGATATCATTTGTACCTCATCCAATGCGGAAAAAATAATAGAGAGTGTTCCGAAAGAACAGAAAATAATTTTTGCTCCCGACAAAAATCTTGGTGCATATTTAAAAAAGAAAACCGGGCGTGATATGGTTTTGTGGAACGGCGCGTGTATGGTTCATGAAATTTTTAGTTTGGAGAAAATTACTAAGTTGAAAATGCGTCATCCTAATGCGAAATTGATCGCACATCCTGAATGCGAAGAACCAATTTTAAGATTGGCAGATTTTATTGGGTCGACAACAGGATTACTCAAGTACACACAGAAAGATGATGCAAGGGAATATATTGTTGCTACAGAAACAGGAATACTGCATCAGATGCAATTGAGTTCTCCCGAAAAAACTTTTATTCCAGCGCCACCGGATAATAGTTGTGCTTGCAATGATTGTCCGCATATGAAATTAAATACGCTGGAGAAATTATATATCTGCATGGAATATGAAATGCCGGAAATAGCCATGGAGAAAACATTACTTGACGCTGCCCGAAAACCTATTGAAAGAATGTTAGAAATCAGCGCGCGATATAGTTTGTAAAACGGTTATCGACCCATATATACCATCAGTATCTGAATATCACTTGGATTTACTCCGCTGATCCTGCTTGCTTGTCCAAGCGTCCTTGGTTTTATGCGTTTGAATTTCTGTAAAGCCTCGGCTGACAAAGATGATATTCGATCGTAGTCAAAGGTTTCTGGAATTGTCAGATTTTCTAATTGTCCCATTTTCTGGACAAGTTCTTTCTCTTTTGTTATGTAAGTTTCATACTTGATTTGAATTTCTGCTTGTTCTTTTGACGAGTCGGAAAAAGCAGACAGTTGTTGAGCAAGTTTTGGAATCGAGCGCGACATCGAATTCAAATCTATGTCGGGCCGCAGCAATAATTGAATTGCTTTTTGTTTTTGGACAAGAACAGCGGAGTTTTGATCTGTCAGGTAATTTGCGGACTCCGCGGGATCGATTGATACTTCTCGAAGAATCGATTTTATCTTTTCGACCTCAGCTGCTTTAATCATTGTTTTCTCCATTCTTTCCTGAGGAGCCAGCCCTAGTCGATAACTCAATTCAGTTAGTCGCAGATCTGCATTATCCTGTCGCAGCAAAGTTCTGAATTCTGCTCTCGACGTGAACATGCGATAAGGTTCCTCTGTGCCTTTGCTGATCAAGTCATCTATCAAAACTCCGATGTACGCCTCGCTGCGTTTTAAAATGAAAGGATCGAGTTCTCTGATTTTCTGATGCGCATTGATACCTGCCATCAACCCTTGGCAAGCGGCTTCTTCGTAACCAGTGGTGCCGTTTATTTGTCCAGCAAAGAAAAGATTAGCGATAAGTTTTGTTTCAAGCGAATGTTTTAATTGGGTCGGCGGGAAATAGTCATATTCGATTGCATAACCAGGTCTAAAAGCCCGGAAATTCTCAAACCCCACTATATTACGAAGAGCTTCGTATTGTGTTTCTTCTGGTAACGATGTCGAAAATCCATTTACATAAATCTCTACGGTGTTCCATCCTTCCGGTTCGATAAAAAGCTGGTGGCGCTCTCTTTCTGCGAAGCGATTTATTTTATCTTCAATACTAGGGCAATATCTTGGACCGGTTCCTTCGATTCTTCCTGTAAACATCGGACTCCTATCGAAGCCCGTTTTGAGTATATCATGAACTTTTTGACTAGTATATGTGATCCAACAGCTCAATTGTTTTTTTGGTTTCGGAATTTTTAAAAAGGAAAAGCCAACTATATCTTCATCTCCTTTTTGTTCTTCCATTTTGCTGTAGTCGAGGCTTCTTCCATCTATTCTTGGGGGGGTTCCGGTTTTAAGCCGATTGCTTTCGAATCCCAGTTCAACCAGCTGTTCGGTTATTCCAACCGCCGCTTTTTCAGCCATCCTTCCGCCTCCAATTTTTTTCTCACCTATATGAATGACTCCATTCAGAAAGGTGCCACTTGTTATGACAACAGCTTTTGCCTTAATTTGATTTCCCAGTCCTGTTATAACGCCACACACTCTACGGTCTTTTGTTAGAAGAGCATGAACCATATCCTGGTAAAAATCTATATTGGGTATTTGTTCCAGTTTTTCCCGCCAGGTTGCAGAGAACAACATTCTATCACTTTGAGCTCGCGGGCTCCACATGGCGGGACCCTTTGACCTGTTTAACATTCTAAATTGAACCATGCTCCTATCGGTGACGATGCCAGAGTACCCCCCAATTGCATCAATTTCTCTAACAATTTGACCCTTGGCAATTCCACCCATTGCAGGATTGCAGCTCATTTGGGCAATAGTCTGCATATTCATTGTAATCAGCAACACTTTTGAGCCGAGATTTGCTGCAGCAGCAGCTGCTTCACAACCGGCGTGTCCGGCACCTACAACAATAACATCATATTCAGGAAACATAAGGACGCGAAGTTACTACAAGGTCTCAGGACTTATACAAGTTCCACGTGGAAACATCATTGTTTTGTTCCACGTGAAACAGATGACTTGAAGTATTTAGCAAGGTACCTGCCTTCTCGGCGCCTGATTGTCGATATCTGGGAAGGGGTTTTATCATCATACCCGCAAAGGTGAAGAGCTCCATGAAAAATAACACGGTGTAGTTCTTCTTTAAAAGATGTTCCATACTCCTTCGAATTGTCTTTAACCCTATCAACACTTATGAAGATATCTGCAACGATAGCTTCGGTCTGATTAGATAAGGAAAAGGTAATAATGTCCGTGTGATAATTGTGTTTTAGATATCGTTTATTAATATCAAGCAAATAACTATCGGAGCAGAAAATATAGTTTATAAACTCAATCCGTTTGCCTTCTTCTTTGAACAAGTTCATCAGAAATCGTTTCAACCTTGTGCGGGATGGTATAGAAACCTTCATCAGGAAATTGAATTTGACAACTGAGCTCGGATTTATTGGCATTTCCGAAAATCGTAAAGATGTTTGACTTCGCCAAACTACTTTTGCTATTATTACACAATGAAAAGACTATCAGAATTGTCAACAGGATCCATGGCGCGAATTCATTCTTTTGAGAAAAATGATCTTTTTCTGAAACTCATGGAGATGGGTTGTGTGCCTGGCGAGATTATACGAGTCGAGAAAATAGCTCCACTCGGAGATCCGATTTCTATTGCGGTTGCCGGCTATAATCTTAGTTTAAGGCTTGACGAGGCAGAAAATATTTTTGTCGAGCAGGTGAATTAAAATATTGATAATCAAACATATAAATGAGAATCGGGCTTTATTTTGGTTCGTTTAATCCGATCCATCACGGGCATTTGATCATCGCGAATTTCGTTTGTCAAAACAGCGACCTCGACCAACTTTGGTTTGTTGTCTCGCCTCAAAATCCCTTAAAACCTTCGGCGGGATTGCTAAATGAATATCATCGCCTTTTTCTTGTTAACCTGGCCATCGAAGGAGAGAATAAATTAAAAGCTTCAGATATAGAGTTTCGATTGCCGCGCCCTTCTTACACCGTCGACACACTTGCTTATCTCCAGGAAAAATATCCCCAGCACCGGTTTGCAATTATTATGGGGAGCGATAGTTTTCAAAATTTACCCAAATGGAAAAATTATCAGCAAATATTAAAGAACTATAAGGTTTACGTTTACTTGAGAGCAGGATATGATATTGCCGAAACAACAAACTCTAATGTAACTGTTCTTAAAGCCCCGCTCCTTCAAATTTCGGCTACCCATATCCGTGATAACATACGGGAGAAAAAATCTATCCGCTATCTAGTTCCGGATAAAGTAATGGAAGAAATTGAACGAAATAGATATTATCAATAAGTTTCTAGGTCAGACCCTTTTGATCTTTTTGCGAAAGTGATTTGACGACGAGTCGATAAGAATCATCAATCATTTGTTTTAAGACTTTTTCTGACATGCGACCTGTAACGACAATCGTATTCCAATGTCTTTTGTTCATATGATATCCAGGCAACACATCTTCATATTGTTCTCTTAGATCATCTATTATCTCCGGATCGGCTTTGACATTAAACCTCAGTGGACTTGCATCTAGTGAGGCGAGCAAAAACACTTTTCCTTTTACTTTAAACACCAATGTCGAATCTCCAAACGGAAAAGTTTCTTTCGCCGCTTTTTTCTTCAAACAATATTCCCTGAGAGATTCAATATCCATGCTACAACAAATTTATGCATTCCACAAATTCCTATCGTTATTAAAATGAATGATTAATTTTAAACTCTTTTCAAATTTCTTTATTTGAATCTGCATGAAAACAATTTTTCTTGTCTTTTTGCACTTGATAATGTTTGCGTTTACAAGAGGTCAAAATGCGCAAAACATACATCAAAAGGCGCTCCTGGTGGATACGCACAATGATTTTATTAGTTCAAGTATCGAAGAGCATTTGAATTTTAATGAAGATCTAAAAGGTCGGGCTCATTCCGATCTTCAAAGAATGTTTCAGGGCGGAGTGGATGTACAAATTTTTTCTGTGTATTGTGACGACACTTATGGCAAAGGGTCCGCTTTTTCTTTTGCAAATCAGGAGATCGATTCGCTATATGTAATTGTTTCGAGAAGCGCAGGCAAAATGGAAATTGTTACAACGCCAAACGAAATACTGAAGGCCGTTAAAGAAAAAAAGCTTGCGGCCATGTTAGGTGTGGAAGGCGGACATATGATCGAAGATGATATAAGTAATCTGGACAGTCTTTATAAACGAGGAGTAAGATACATGACACTTACCTGGAACAATAGTACATCATGGGCCACCTCTGCAAAAGATGAGAGCAATCATGCCTTTATCGCTTCTCCCTATGGATTGACAGATTTTGGAAAGAAAATTGTAAAAAGGATGAATGACCTTGGAATGATCGTTGATATTTCTCATGTAGGTGAAAAAACTTTTTGGGACGTGCTTTCAGTCGCTGACAAGCCGGTGATCGCGTCTCATAGTTCAGCTTACTCTATATGTCCGGTGTTTCGTAATTTAAAAGATGACCAGATAAAAGCAATAGCGAAAAATAAAGGAGTGATTCAAATAAATTTTTATTCAGGATTCATCGACAGCACGTACGAGCTAAAACAAAAAAAATTTTTCAACGCTCACAAAAAAGAACGCGACTCTCTCGTCGCAGCAGAACATACCAGTTTTTTTATCCTTCAGTATCTAACAAAAAAATATCCTGAAGAATCCAAATCCCTGAGGCCTCCTTTATCTTTACTTATAGATCATATAGATTATATTGTAAAGCTTGTTGGACCAGATTACGTCGGCTTAGGATCTGATTTCGACGGAACAGAATCGACACCGCTTGAGTTGGATGGTGTACAGGATTTTCCGCATATCACACAGGCATTACTAGAGAGAGGATATTCAAAAAAAAATATCGAAAAAATTCTTGGAGGAAATTTTATGCGCGTGTTCAAAGCAAATACACGTTAGATGTTAACTCGTTCAATATTGTTTTAATTTCTTGATGTATGCATCTAAGCGTGAATTCGCCAGAAAATTTTTTTCCAGCTCAATATTGAAAGGAACGGGTGTATCAAGTGAAGCGCATCTTAATATCGGCCCATCTAGCAATTCAAAACAATGTTCACTAATCCAGGCTGAAATTTCTCCTCCAATTCCCCCTGTTAAAGTATCCTCATGAAGCAACAGAACTTTTCCTGTTTTCTTAACTGAATTGCGGATCGAATCATAATCCAAAGGCAGCAACGTTCTAAGGTCTAAAATATCCAGAGATAATTCAGGATGTTTTGCCGCATATTCAATTGCCCAATGAACGCCTGCACCATAAGTAATGATTGAAATATCTTCTCCTTGTTTTACCCACTTGGCCTTGCCAATTTCAATTTCAAAATAATCATCTGGTATTTTTCCGCTGATACTTCTATATAATGCCTTATGCTCAAAATACATTACAGGATTCGGATCATTAATAGCCGCAATAAGAAGTCCCTTTGCGTCCATTGGCGTGGATGGATACACGACTTTCAAACCCGGAGTGTGCACGAACCACGATTCATTACTTTGTGAATGAAAAGGGCCTGCTCCGACTCCACCGCCAGTCGGCATGCGAATAACCACATCGGCAGGCTGCCCCCAACGGTAGTGTATTTTGGCGAGGTTATTTATAATTTGGTTGAATCCGACAGTGACGAAATCGGCAAACTGCATTTCCATCACAGCCTTGAAGTTTTCAAGACACAGTCCGAGCGCCGTCCCAACAATGGCACTTTCACAAAGCGGTGTATTCCGTATTCTTTCTTTGCCAAATTCATTCACAAAACCTTCAGTGATTTTAAAAGCTCCTCCATATTCTGCAATATCCTGTCCCATGATAACCAGATCCGGATGTGCCGTCATACTTTGCCATAATCCATCTTTGATTCCATCTATAAATCTTTTTTCAGTCGAATGTGCTGAAACAGGAATTGTTGGATTGGAATTATCTATCAGCAGTATTTCTTTATGGGTATTACCTTTCGCATAAATATCTTTCAATTCAGCCAGAGTGTTCGGGACAATTAATTTTTCATCAACTTTTAATTCTGTTTCGATATAACGCTTCGTTTCCTCACGGATAACATTAACCGAATCCGCATTCAATACTGATTGCTGAAGCAGATACATTTCATAATTCGTAACCGGATCTTTAGCGCCCCAGATTTCGAATAATTCTTTGGGGACATATTTTGTACCGCTTGCTTCTTCATGCCCACGCATTCGGAAAGTGATGCATTCAATCAAATAAGGCTTTTGATTTTGTATACAGTAATCGCGAACGCCGCGAATGGTATCATACACAGTGAGAACATTGTTGCCGTCGATTTGTACGGCGCCCATTCCATATCCCTTTGCTTTATCGACAAGATTTTCGCAGCGATACTGTTCATTAACGGGTGTGCTTAGGCCATATCCGTTGTTTTCAATAACGAAAATTACCGGCAGATCCCAAACCGCGGCAACATTCAGCGCTTCGTGAAAATCTCCTTCGCTGGTGCCACCATCTCCACTAAAGGCAAGTGATACTTTAGCTTCTTTTTTTAATTTGTACGATAACGCTACACCGTCGGCAATTGCCAGTTGTGGACCAAGGTGAGATATCATGCCACAGATATGATGTTCTTTTGAGCCGAAATGAAAACTACGTTCACGTCCTTTTGTGTATCCATCCTGACTTCCCTGCCACTGTAGAAATAATTTATGAAGAGGCATCTTGCGCGAAGTGAAAACACCCAGGTTTCGATGCAATGGCATAATCCATTCATCTTCCTGTAAAGCCAGCGTTGCACCAACGGAAATGGCCTCTTGACCGATACCGCTGAACCATTTGCTTATCTTGCCTTGCCTGAGCAATAGAAGCATTTTTTCTTCGATCAACCGTGGAAGTAAAATATTTTTATAGATTTCGATAAGCTGATCGTCAGATAATTCTTTTCGATTGAATTGCATAATTCAATAAATAGTGAGGTCAGTAAAATCCAATCCCTTTTCACAGCGAAAATTTATTCAGAGTCACGCTTCTTCTTTCCTTCATCTTTGTAAAGCAGTGAAGTAATGATCGACAAAAGCAAACTGAAAAGCAGCGCCCACCAAAATCCGTCAACACTAAATCCCCTGACAAATTTTCCCGCAAGTAAAATAATACATGCGTTGATTACAAACAGAAATAAACCAAATGTAATAATCGTAATGGGAAATGTAAGTATGATCAGAATCGGTTTTAAAATTGCATTCAAAATTGCCAATACAATTGCAAGCACAAGCGCTGTCAGAAACGTATCTATATGAATGCCGCTTAAAATATATGACAGTCCGAAAGCCACCACTGCTGAAATAATAATGCGCAGAATAATATTCATATCCCTGAAAATCTTATTTGAAAAATACGAAATTCCTGAGGAACTGTGCGTTAATTCAGCAAAATCATTTTACCTCGTGTTATACAACCACCAGCTCATAGAAATCCTCGGGGTTTAAATATTTATTCGCCAGTGCATGCAGTTCCTGCGGTGTAATTGTCTTTATAGTGTTTATGCCTTTGTAAAAATAATTTTCGTCGAGGTTATTTAAGACAATGCTTTTCCATCTTCCGGCAACATGAAACGGCCCATCAAGATCTCCGAGAATTGTACCTATCATGAAATTGCGTGTAGTCTGCAGTTCTTCTTCGCCGATCGGCTCATCGCGCAATGATTTCATCTCCTTATACACCTCTGCAATAGTAGCATCCGAAACTTCAACTCCGGCTTCCGTACTGATCAACAATCCACTTTCCTGAATCTGATTCAATAAGTAACTATATATCCCGTAGGTATAACCCTTATCTTCACGGATATTGGCCATAAGTCGAGATCCAAAAAATCCACCGAAAACATTATTTAACACTTGCATTTTTTGAAAGTCAGGGTGATGGCGATTTGGAAAACTTCTACCGATACGAATAGCTCCCTGCACACCATTTGGATCGTTGATGACTTTATATTTTTTTTCCGCCGCTGGAGAAATCTTATGTTCAATATTACCTGCGGCATTTTTGCCAGGATGTAATGGCAAAGAACCAAAATGATTTTCGATTTCCTTTATAAGGCCATCAGGTAATTTCCCCGCCGCAAAAATGATGCAACGGCCATTTTGATAATTGTTTTTATAAAAATCTTTTATTTCTCCCTGCTGTAAAAGATCATAATCCTGCAGCTCACTGTACCTGCCATATGGATGATCTTTTCCAAATAAATATGCTTCTATAAGACGACCCGCAACAAAATCATTTTTTTTGAGATTTACCTGCAATCGCTGTTGCATATTTCGTTTGTAAGTTTCAAGTTCCTCTTGTGGAAAAACCGAATCTGTAATCAACTCAGAAACGACGGGCAGCAATTCATTTACATGTTTTGTCAAACAATGAAGCGATATTTCGGCAGTTTCATTTTGACAATGCCTATTGAGATAAGCGCCATAATATTCGAAATGCTCATTGATTGTAAATGCATTCTTTTTACTCGTTCCATTTTTTAGAAGATAATTGGTAGTCGCTGCAACAAGATTTTTTTCTTCATACCAATTCCCCGCAAAGAAAACCCAGTTTAACATCAACGTATCCTGAGTGCCAAGATTGATCGTGTATAATTCCACACCATTCTTCAGTGTATATTTCTGATACGGCGGCAATGCAAGATGAAATTCAACCGCGTCTATAATTTTTGGCGCTTTTTTTCTATTCAACATCGTCTGTACTGTCATGTTCTGCGTATTAATTATTGCTGTAGTAATAAAGTGTATTGCTGTTATTGGAATCAAAAATTCGCTGGCTGGTAGTTAAAATATTTTCCGCGGTCACCGCATGGTATTTATCCAATTCTGTATTCATCAAATTGGCGTCGCCGAGCAATTCATACATCGCCAGATTGATTGCGCGGTTCATCACGCTCATATCTTCAAACAATATGGCTGATTCTGTTTTATTTTTTACTTTAACGAGTTCTTTTTCTGCAATGAGACCCGATTTCAATTTTGCCAATTCTTCTTCAATAGCTCTGTCTGCATCTTCCATCTTCACACCTTTAACCAATTTCCCTTCAATCACAACCAATCCTGCATCTGTAGATCCTGTATGATAGCTTTCAATATGGCTGAATAATTTTTTTTCTTTTATCAGCGTCTGATGCAGCCGGGAAGAATCGCCTTCTCCTAAAACCTCAGTGAGTAAATCGACAGTATAATAATCTTTATCTAACCTGGTTCCCATATGATAACATTTGTACAAAGCATCGAGCGGAACATCAGCTTTCACCTCCAGTTTGCGTGCAGCAGTTTGCTTCGGTTCGATAGGTAATTGACGATTATATTTTTCTCCAGCAGGAATACTTCCAAACCATTTCTCCGCGAGGTTATAAACAGATGCGGGGTCAACATTTCCTGCTACTACAAGAATCGCATTCACTGGCCTGTAATATTTATAGAAGAAATTTTTTACATCAGTCAATTGTGCATGTTCTATATGACTAAGCTCTTTCCCAATCGTCATCCATCGATATGGATGTACTTTATAAGCGAGTTCGCGCATTTTAAACCAAACATCCCCATAAGGTTTATTAATATAATGTTCTTTGAATTCTTCAGAAACAACTTTGCGTTGAACATCCAGGCTTTTCTCGCTGAATGCCAAAGAAAGCATGCGATCACTTTCAAGCCAAAAAGCTGTTTCCAGATTTTCTGCGGGCAATTGAATGTGGTAGTTGGTAAGATCGTTGGTTGTAAAAGCGTTGTTTTCGCCTCCGGCCAACTGCAATGGAGTTTCGAAGTCGGAAATATTAACAGAGCCTCCAAACATTAAATGTTCAAACAAATGCGCAAATCCAGTTTTGTCCGGACTCTCATCTCGCGCACCCACATCATATAAAACATTTAACACGGCCATTGGCGTTGAAGTATCCTTGTGAACCAATAACCTTAGTCCATTCGTCAACAAAAATTTTTCAAATTGTATCATATAATGAGAATTTCCCTGTTTAGCGATGGGAATTTGATTAAAAAGAACACAAAATAAAGAAGAGTTGTTGAATCCGTTTGTAAAGATTTCTAAAAAATGCTCCTGATCTTTAGGGAGAGTTCGGTGAGACCCTCGCGTCTTTTCACAATAACTCGTATTCTGTCACCAATATTTTGAAGCATACTTTTGTAAGCCTGCAGATTCAAACTGAAGTTGTTATTCAGTGCAACGATAACATCGTCTACCTTAAAACCTGCTTTTTCCGCCGGCGAACCTTTCATAACGTCGCCAACCAAAATCTGACCATCGATCCAATAAAGTCCGAGGCCCGTATATGAATAATCGAAGGGATCGCGATAATGTGAATTCGGAATCAAATAAAAATCTCTACGTTCATAATTCAAATAAACATTAAAACGGCGCAATATATCGTTACCCAATAATCCGCCGAGATAGGGATAAGAGGTCACATTATATTCATCATCAAAAATAAAAGTAGGCACATTGCGAAACTTATATGGGCCAATTTTTAGTTCTTTAATAGTCGTCAGCAACATGTCGGTTTTCCCCCCAAGCCCTTGCGCCTGAGTTGGCACAGGTTTTTTGTTTGAACTAAGAATGGAACTGTCCGACACAAAATCGGATGACAGTAGTAAGCATAGTCCCGCACCGGTATCAAAATAAAATCGTGCGTTGATCGCCTTATCATCTCTTATGCGCGCAACTTGAGTAGGAAGGTTTATCAAGACAGGACGGAATAAAAATCCTCCCCTTGGAAATTTCATATAGCCACGGGTATAGACATATATTTTATTGCTGTCGTAATCGATTTTGACAATGTATCGTGAAAAAAAACTGTACCCAATGATGCCGTCGATTCTATCGCCGTACACACTGCTTAGGATATCGTAATCGCTTACGTGAAAATCGAGGCTGTCCACCTTAATACCACCGATCCTTAATGTTTCATTGTAAACGAATTTTACCTGTCTGATTCCGGCGATACCTCGAATGGTTTTGTCAGAAGCTTGTGGTTGTATTTTTAGTTTTACACAAGTGAGGGAGTCGAGAGAGATACCTCCGCTTCCCGTATCCAGGATGAAATTGAGAGAATCTGGATGATCACCCAATTGTGCTCTGATAATAATAACACCACCAGTAAATGTTGTAAATGGGAAAGAAGAAATCAATTTTGACGGAGACGGAATAAACTCTTCTTGCGCATTTGCTGTTATGGATAAAATGAAAAACAGCAGCGTTGAAAAAAAACGAAAAATTTTTCTGAATGCCTTGAAATAGGAAAAATCAAACATGGTGTTCTTATGGCAGCACATTAGCAGTTGGTTTTCGCTGAAAAAGCAGTAATCATGAAAAACTGTACATGAAATCGGTAGCAATATATTCATGATTTCCTAATTAAATTTACAAAATATGGCAGTGCGAACGTGCTGTATTAAATTTGTCACAAAAAAAGGATAAATAAGTACCAATGAATTTATCTGATCTATATACGACGGCATTAGAAGGGAAATTTCTTACAATCGAGGAGGGTGTATTTCTATACGAACATGCACCAATAACCGAACTCATGTATGCCGCAAACGAATTGAGAAAAAAACAGGTGCCTCATGGAAAAGTGACTTGGCAGATCGATCGAAATGTAAACACAACCAATGTTTGTATTGCAAATTGTAAATTTTGTAATTTCTATAGAATTCCTGGTC
Source organism: Bacteroidota bacterium (assembly GCA_018267615.1). Lineage (GTDB taxonomy): Bacteria > Bacteroidota > Bacteroidia > Chitinophagales > Chitinophagaceae > Puia. The sequence goes on from JAFDYD010000004.1 coordinate 174,567, forward strand.
ACCCAGATGCATATATCACGGATATCAATACTTATAAAAGAAAAATCCAAGAGACATTCAAATGGGGCGGAGATCAATTATTATTGCAAGGAGGACATCATCCTGAACTTGGATTGGAATTTTACACTTCGCTATTTAGAGAACTGAAAAGTTTATATCCCAATTTAAAATTGCATACGCTGGGGCCGCCAGAAGTTGCACATATTTGCAAGCTTGAGAAAATGACGCACCATGACGTGTTGGTGGAATTGAAAAAAGCGGGAATGGATTCCCTGCCCGGAGCAGGCGCAGAAATATTAGTAGATCGGGTAAGAAGACTTATCAGCAAAGGAAAATGCGGCGCACAGGAATGGCTCGATATTATGCGCGAAGCACATAAATTAAACATCACCACTTCCGCGACAATGATGTTCGGGCATGTTGAAACTATTGAAGAGCGGTTTGAACATCTTGCAAAAATTCGACAGGTGCAATCGGAAAAACCGAAAGATGCAAAAGGATTTTTGGCTTTTATACCATGGACTTTCCAGGATGTTGATACATTGCTGACGCGCATTCGTGGTGTGCATAACCTGACAACACCTGATGAATATATCCGCATGATTGCGCTGAGCAGGCTGATGCTTCCTAACGTAAAAAATATTCAGGCCTCATGGCTCACTGTTGGAAAAGAGACAGCACAAATTTGTCTTCATGCCGGCGCCAACGATTTTGGTAGTATTATGCTTGAAGAAAACGTTGTGAGTGCTGCAGGGGCACCTCATCGATTTACCAGTAAGAGCATTCAAAAAGCTATTGCTGAAGCCGGTTTTGAACCTCAATTGCGCAATCAACAATATGAATTTCGCGAGCTGCCTGCCGCAATAGAAGAACAGGTAATCGACTATTAGTAGGCGAATACATCTAACCTTTAGATTTTCAGGTCTATTTCGTCAAAAACTAAGTGTTTTTTTTAGCGGTTTGAAAACTTAAAATGTTGTTTTCATCGTTTACAGAGTGAATCCTTTGTGACCATGAAAAGCCCGTTCCGTAAACTCATTCGCATTTCCATCGTATTATTCGCCACAGTGCTCTTGTTCAATTTCTTTGGATACTATTTGATGAATAAAAAATCCGCTGAAAATGATGAGCTGACAATTGCGAGAAGTATATCAGGCCGACAGCAAACGCTTAGCCAGGTGATCGCTAAAGATGCTGTCCTTCTTACCAGTACTCTTCTTACCGATAAACAATCACAAACGCTAAAAGATACGCTCGCTACAGTTCTTTCTACATTTCAACACCAGCAGGAAACATTGCAACATCAGATAGAGCAAACAAAATTGCCGGTTCCGCAATCTGTTTTCCAGATCAGGTTATTATTTTCTACCATCAAGCCTTATTATAAAGACATTATAGCGATCGGCCAGGAATTGTTGCAGGCAGATTCAAGTCTTTTGCAGATCAACAAACAATTATACGTGAACGCAATGCTGGATAATGAACAGAAGTTTTTATCCGCAATGAAAGAAATCACCAACCAATATACAGTTATCCTGAATGAAAAAAATAGTGAGAAATCGGCGATTGAAACCGGAAAATTCATTTCGCTCATCATCGCAATTATTTGCCTTATCATTCTTGTTCTTGAACCAGCATTTAGGAGAGGTGAACGGAACTATAAAGAATTGCAAAATGCAAGAAATGAATTATTGCTTGAGAAAACACATCTCGCTTCGATTCTTCAATCGCAAACAAACTACGTCATTCGCATTAATAGAAATGGAAATTTCACCTACGCAAATTCTTCGTTTTTAAAAACCTTTGATTACACCGCCGAAGAAATTCATGAAACACTTTTCTTCTCAACAATTTTTCCAAAAGATATTTCCCGTTGCAGGCAAATTGCCAATCAGTGTTGGGAGAACCCGGGAAAAATAGTTGAGCTGTTAATAAGAAAACCGTTCAAAAATTCTAAGCAATACTTGTGGACGAATTGGGAATTTCTTGCATTGGTGGACGAGCAAGGTCATGTAAAAGAAATCCAGGGAATCGGGGTGAATGTAACAGAAAAAGTTCAAGCGCAGCATGTGAAGGAGGAAGCGATTCAAACTCTTTCTTACGCGATGACCTATGCGAAAATGGGTTCATGGAAAATGGATTTCAGTACGCAGGAAATTATGCTGAGCAGGGAATACAAAGAACTTCTCTCCATCGACGACAATGGTTCGGATAAAATTTTCCTGCAGAATTTTCTCAATGAGTTTGTAGTACCCGAAGATTTACCACAGGCAATAGAAGAATTTGAACAAATTGTTCTTAATAAGGACCAAAAAGATTATGAATCTTCTTTTTCATTCCGCGTGATCACGAGGCATGGATGGATGAGATATCTTTTTATTAAAGGAAAAGTGATTGACGAAAATGCAAGTTTCGGAATCGCACAGGACATCACGGCGCAAAAAGAATCCGAAAACGCATTGGTGAACAGCGAACAGAAATTCAGATTGCTCGCGGAAAATTCGGAAGATATTATCAGTGTACACGCAGCAGACGGAACAATATGGTATTTATCTCCTTCAGTTACCAATGTGTTGGGTTATGAATTGGATGATGTAATGGGCCGGCGTATTCTCGATTTCGTTCATCCCGATGATCATTACAGATTTTTTCCGAAAGACAATGACTCCATATACGACCAGGAAAGCATTATTATTCGCTACCGGATTTGTAAAAAAAACGGCTCCTATCTGTGGCTTGAAACTATTGTAAAACCGATCATTGATCAAAATGAAGTGATCAAACTGATTTGTACTTCAAGAAATATTACTGAACAAAGAGCAGCCCAGGATAAATTAAAAAAGAAAGACCAGCTTTTGCATGCCGTTGCACAAGCAGCACATTTTCTATTGAGTAATACTGATCTTAACCAGGCTATCAACGCTTCAATACAAATACTTGGAACCAAGGCGATGGTTGACCGGGTATATGTTTTCCAAAATCATTTTGATGAAGAAAAACAATCCTGGTTTACCACAGAGGTAAATGAATGGAATGAAAATCATTCCAACATGAGAGTTAATGAATCTTATATGCACAATATTCCTTTTGAGAATATTGTAAAAATAATTACTCCGTTGCAGCAAAACCATGCATTCGTGAGTTATAGAAAAGAAGAAAGCGATCCTCAGCTGCTCGAAATTTTCGAGCGGCAAAATGTGCAGTCATCTCTGGCAATTCCTATTTTTCTCAAAGAAAAATTCTGGGGCTTTGTCGGGTTTGATGAATTTAAAAGTGAAAGACAATGGAGCGAAGCAGAATTTTCAATCCTTCGTTCATTTGCTGCTTCTCTTTCTGCAGCCATCGAGAGAAAGCAGATTGAAGTGGAATTTGTACAGGCAAAAGAAGTCGCGGAATCTGCCAGCCGTGCAAAAAGTGAGTTCCTTGCAAACATGAGTCATGAACTTCGCACACCCATGAACGGTATTATCGGGTTTACGGATCTCGTGCTTACTACTGAGTTGCAAAAAACGCAGAGAGATTATCTACAGAATGTAAAAAAATCTGCATATGGTTTGTTGGAGATCATCAATGATATTCTTGACTTTTCAAAAATAGAAGCCGGAAAACTATTGATCGATCATACATTATTTAAATTAGATGAATTAATCGAAGAGACAATCGACATTCTCACCGTAAAGGGATTCGAGAAAAAATTAGAAATGCTTTATCGTGTTGATCACGATATTCCTTCACAATTATTGGGCGATCCGGTTCGTATCCGCCAGATCATGGTGAATCTGTTGGGGAATGCAATTAAGTTCACGAAGGAGGGAGAAATTTTTGTTTCCATTCGTAAAAATGGAGACATGTATTGGAGAGATGATAAAAAGTATTTGAATTTTACGATCCAGGTGAAAGACACTGGAATTGGTATTGCCAAAGAAAAATTGCAAAAAATATTTGAGAGTTTTACACAGGCAGATAATTCCACTACACGTAAATATGGCGGGACCGGACTCGGACTTGCAATTTCAAAAAGTCTGGCTGAATTGATGCATGGATATTTGACCGTCGACAGCGAGCCAGGAAAAGGAAGTACATTCACATTTCATTTACCATTGGAAGTGGTAAATGATCAGCCGGAAGTTTTATTGCAGGCAAAACCCGTTCTTTCAAAAGTGCTGGTGGTGGATGATAACGTAACCAACCTGCATCTGATGCAGGAAATTCTTGGGCATTTCCAGATATACAGCGAAACTGCAGCCAACGGTCATAATGCATTGTTGAAAATTTCACAGGCCGAAGAAAGCGGCCATCCGTTTGATCTTATTATCACCGATCATCATATGCCTGGTATGGATGGGATATCACTGGTAAAAGAAATCAAACACCTTTTTCCCGGCAGCAACAAACCATTCATATTAATGCTTTCTTCCCTCGAGAAAAGCATGTATCAATATGAAGCAGACAAATATGGTATCAATAAATTTATTTCCAAGCCGGTGAAGTTGCACGAACTCAACAGCACTTTGTTATCTCTCTTCGAAAAAAATCTACAGAACGATTCTCTTCATCCGTCTCTTGAAGTAATTGAAAAAATTTCACAAGCCGCAAGTATAATGGTAGTGGATGACGATCCTATTAATATTATGCTGATATCAGAAGTGCTGCGCAGAATGGGATTTGAGGTGATCCAAATGTCGAATGGCAGAGAAGTACTTGAAGCATTACCACATTATGAACCCGTTTTGATTTTTATGGATGTGAACATGCCGGAAATGGATGGCTATACCACAACCAAGCATATACGAAAATTAGCGGAACCCCAGTGTAATATTCCTATTATCGCTTTAACTGCTGATGCCATGAAAGGCGATCGCGAAAAATGCCTCGAAGCAGGAATGAATAACTATATTTCAAAACCATTTAAGATGGAAGAAATAGAAGCGATATTGAAAGAGTATACACTGCTCGTATAAAAAAATCTTACTTGAGCAATGAATATTGTGTGT